>NZ_JAQQWT010000003.1:0-109311 GCF_028610705.1 Halalkalibacter alkalisediminis | reverse complement strand
AGTGATCTTCTCAAAAAGGCGTGCAACGAGAGAAGCCAATGCAACTTAATCAAAAAAAGGTTGGTCTTTACCTTTTTGATCAAACTCAGCAATGAGCGGAGCTTGCGTAAAACGACACCACTTCTTCCAAAACAAAGGAGTATGAACATGTTAAAAACAATCAATTTACAGCTAGAAAAGCGAATGCCATTTTTGACTCCAATAAGTGTCATAATCGGTTTATTACTAGCAAGTTTATTAGACTCTTGGGTCTTAATGGTTCCTTGGATATTTGCATTCATAACGCTATCAAGTAGTGTTGGTATTAAATTAGAGAAACTGAAAAATGCCATCATGCATCCAGGTCCCATTTTTCTTTCGTTATTCATCATCCAAGTAGTAATGCCATGTCTAGCTTTAGGGGTAGGCCATTTATTTTTTTCAACTGATCAGCTCACGATAGTAGGGTTAATTATAGCTTTTATTATTCCTACGGGTGTAATTAGTCTCATGTGGGTATCGATCTATAAAGGGAATGCATAAGTAACATTGTTAATTGTTTTAGTGAACACGTTGCTATCACCAATACTGATCCCGCTTTCGCTTGCTATATTAGTTGGTACAAGTGTAGAAATAAACACCTTAAGTTTAATGAGTAGTTTATTTTGGATGATCGTGGTTCCATCATTACTTGGAATCGCTTTAAACTATCTTCCCTATGTGAAACATAAAGATGTTAAATCCACATTTGCACCATTTTCAAAGGTTGGACTACTTTTTGTGATTGCGATTAATAGTTCAGTAGCTGCACCGGTGATTACGCTTGAATGGAAGTTAATGCAGATTACGTTCGCGGTTTTCTGTCTTGCATCAATAGGGTATGTATTAGGAGCCTTGACTGGGAAAATATTAAAGCTAGAGAACGAAGTGATCATTAGCTTGCTATTTAATAGTGGAATGAGAAATATTAGTGTAGGAGCTACGATAGCCATTTTATATTTCCCACCCCAAGTATCCGTTCCGATTGTGTTGGGTACTTTGTTTCAGCAAACATTAGCTGCAGTTTATGGACGTATTCTCTCAAACTATCTAGAGAATAAAGAGAATAAAGAGAATAAAGAGAATATTAATCATGAGATGAAAATGATTAATTAAAAAATTGACAATTTAATAAACCTTCTATAAAATCATAAATAACAACGTTGTTATTCCACTCTAAGAAAAAACAAACCTTAGGAGGTCAACATGAGCTCAACTTATATTCTAGTTAACAAGACTGATAATGTTATTGTTACGTTGAAGGACTATGAAAAAGGGGAAGCCCTTACATTTGAAGATAAAGACATCATCTTAAAGGAAGATGTACCAGTAGGTCACAAGGTAGCAATTGAAGCAATTAATCAAGGTCAGGATATTATGAAATATGGTTTTCCAATTGGTCATGCAAAAGAAGCCATAGAAGTAGGTCAATGGGTACACACACATAATACGAAAACCAACTTATCAGGTACATTGGAATATTCCTATGGTCAAAATGAACCGGCTATTTCAAAGAAAGCCACGCAAGAAAGAACATTTAAAGGCTATGTACGCGCAAATGGTGAGGTAGGAATTCGGAATGAAATCTGGATTATTAATACAGTGGGTTGTATTAACAAAACAGCTGAGCTACTTGCAAAAACGGCAGATAAACAATTTGACGGACAGGGTATTGATGGTATTTATCATTACCCACATTTATTCGGTTGTTCGCAGCTCGGGGATGACCTTCATAATACGCAGAAGATTTTAAGTAACTTAGTTCATCATCCTAATGCTGCTGGTATTCTTGTTCTAGGATTAGGTTGTGAGAATAACCATATTGCTGAATTTAAAAAAGTAATTGGTGATTATGATGAGAACCGAGTGAAATTCCTTGGGGTTCAAGAAGCCGATGATGAGTTAGACGAAGGCTTAGAGTTACTAGAAGAATTAGTGTTATACGCACAAACATTTAAACGAGAAGAAGTTCCCGTTTCTAAGTTGAAAGTAGGATTAAAATGCGGAGGATCGGATGGGTTCTCTGGAATTACCGCTAATCCACTTGTAGGATCGTTTTCTGATAAGTTGATCTCCCATGGAGGAACATCTGTTTTAACAGAAGTACCAGAAATGTTCGGTGCAGAAACGATCCTCATGAATCGTGCAAAAAATGAAAAGGTTTTCAATATGATTGTAGATTTAGTCAATGATTTTAAAGAGTACTTTATTAAGCATGATCAAGTAGTTTACGAGAATCCTTCCCCAGGCAATAAAAAAGGTGGAATTACAACGTTAGAAGAAAAGTCACTAGGCTGTGTACAAAAAGGTGGTTTCTCGCCTGTTAACGATGTATTGCCATATGGAGGTCGTGTTACATCTCCGGGGTTAAATTTAGTACAGGGTCCTGGAAATGACTTAGTTTCCGTTACGGCATTAGCTGCTTCTGGTGCTCATATTGTTATTTTCACTACAGGTAGAGGCACTCCGTTCGGTGGACCTGTACCAACAGTAAAAATGTCTACGAACACACCACTTGCGGAGAAAAAGAAGAACTGGATTGATTTTAATGCTGGAGAGCTCGTTCACGGTAAAGAAATGGATGAAATGACAGATGAGTTATTCGATTACATTCTCGCATTAGCCTCTGGTGATGTTCGTACGAATAATGAAAGAAATGGATTCAAAGAAATTTCTATCTTCAAGGATGGCGTCATTCTATAAAAACTGTGTGTTTAGAAATAGAGACGAAATTTTTTAAAACGAAGGAGTGCTTACAAATGCAACCGTTAAATCGATCACTAAAAGCAGAAGATTTACCAGTACATGTCACCTATGAATATCAAGAGCATTTACCAGAAAAAATCATTCAATTCGGAGAAGGGAATTTTATTAGAGGATTTGTTGATTGGATGGTCCATGAAATGAATAAGCGAGGTTTATTTAATGGAAAGGTAGTTGCGATTCAGCCGACTCCACATGGAAAAGTGGTTCCTAAATTAGAGGCTCAAGATGGTTTGTATACTCTTGCTCTAAGAGGAATTGAAAATGGCGAGGTTGTAAAGAGCAATGAGATTATTTCTTCCATTTCAAGAGGGATCAATCCTTATAAAGATTGGAATCAAGTATTAAATTTAGCAGAGTCTCCGGATTTAGAATTTCTATTTTCTAATACAACAGAAGCAGGTTTGACATATTTAAAAGAAGACTATGACCCAAACAAATCACCATTATCTTTTCCAGGTAAAGTTACTGCCTTTTTGTATCACCGATACGAAGTAATGAAGGGAAAACCTAATGCTGGATTGGTTTTAATACCTTGTGAGTTAGTAGAAGGAAACGGAGATGTTTTAAAGGAGCTTGTTTTACGCTATGCACGTGATTGGGATTTACCCGTTGATTATGTGAATTGGTTAGAGGAACACAACCAATTTTGTAATTCATTAGTCGACCGTATTGTTACAGGTTATCCGAAAGATACAATTGACGATTATCATCAATTACTTGGCTACGAAGATATCCTGTTAACCGCTGGGGAGCCTTATCATATGTTCGCAATTGACGCAGGAGATGATGTTGCGAATCGTCTTCCGTTTCATAAGGCGGAGTTGAATGTAAAGTGGGGAGATGTCACACCTTATCGTGAACTAAAAGTTCGACTTTTAAATGGACCTCATACCATGATGTTTGCTGCTTGTTATTTATCAGGAGTAGATACTGTACTTGAGGCAATGGAAGATGAAACACTTTCTGAGTTTGTGAGAAACGGAATGACTGAAGAAATTTTCCCAACTGTAAAAATGGATGATGAGGAAAAACAGCCATTTCTTGATTCAGTTGTAGAAAGATTTTTAAACCCCTACAACAAGCATTACTTAGCAGACATTGGTATGAATGCAGTTTATAAATTCAAATCAAGGCTAATTCCATCGCTATTGGATTATGTAGAATTGAATCAAAAACTTCCACGGTCTATTGTTTTTTCACTTGCCGCGCTCATTACCTATTACCGAGCAGATCGCGTTGAGGGAGATTTCCTAGTTGGGAAAAGGGGAACGGATGAATATACGATTCGTGATAATAAAGAAGCCATTACGACATTTACAAATGTTTGGAATGAATTTGATGGAAGTGCAGTAGGAATTCAGGAGCTCGTAACAGAAGTATTAGCTGATGTTGAACTCTGGGGAATGAATTTAAATGAGGTTGAAGGTTTAAATGAAATGCTCATTACAGATACGAGTAACATCTTGCAACTTGGTATGAAAGAAAGCTTAAAAAGGTTGACTGAAATAGCAACAAAATAAAGGGCAAAAGTCAGACTGGAGATAAGTATGAATTTATTAAAGCAAATCACTGAAAGTGGAATTGTAGCAGTAATCCGTGGTTCAAAACCAGAAAATATCGTTAAAATAGGTAAAGCACTTAGAGAAGGTGGCGTAAAGGCACTAGAAATAACAGTGGAAACCCCAAAAGCTATGGCGATCATAGAAAAGGTAGCCTCTGAACTCGCAAATGAGGATGTCATTGTTGGAGCAGGAACTGTATTAGACCCAGAAACGGCTCGTGCAGCCATTTTATCAGGGGCTCGATTTGTATTCTCTCCTACAGTAAATCCTGAAACGATCAAGATGTCAAAACGCTACGGTGTATTAAGTATCCCAGGAGCATTCACACCTACTGAAATCCTTACTGCTTATGAAAATGGAGCTGATCTCATTAAAGTGTTCCCTGCTGGAGTTGTAGGTCCTTCTTATATTAAAAATGTAAAAGGGCCGTTGCCTCACATCCCATTGATGGTAACAGGTGGCATTGATTTAGATAATGCAGGGGCTTATATTAAATCAGGAGCAGTTGGTCTGGGTGTCGGAAGCACGCTCGTTCCTTCGAAAATCGATGAGGAAGCTTTACTTGCGATTACGGCAAAATCGAAGCTTTTCGTTGAAGCCGTTCAACAAGCAAGAAAATAACAGGAAAAAAGCTCCTGAACAAGTTTCAGGAGCTTTTTTCCATTAATGACATTTGTCTTTATTGAGTAAATAAATAAAGGAAGAATTGTTCTAGTTGAAAGTGGACAAATTCGCAGTTATAATTCAAAAATGCAATTAACTGTTTACTTAGGATGAGAGCCTTACCAACGGGACAATTCAAAAAAAAAATACGAATTTACCTAGGTTAGCCTTTTCGATTTCACATTACAATGCGAATCGTGTACAATAAAGTGAATCTACCCAAAAATGGAGGCTATACATATGAAAAAAGGTTCTATCTCTTTTGAAAATGGTGAAAAGCTTGTGATCGAGTTCTTCCCAGAAGCAGCACCTGGACATGTTGAAAATTTTGAGAAGTTAGCAAATGAAGGTTTCTATAATGGATTAACGTTTCACCGTGTAATCCCTGGCTTTGTGGCTCAAGGCGGTTGCCCTACTGGTAATGGAACAGGTGGCGCTGGCTATTCAATTAAATGCGAAACTGCTGGTAACCCACATAAGCATGTTGCAGGTTCTCTTTCAATGGCACACGCTGGAAAAGATACAGGTGGCAGTCAGTTCTTTATCGTGCATGAGCCACAACCGCATTTAGATGGTGTGCATACTGTATTTGGACAAGTTGTTGAAGGTCTTGATTCTGTGTACCGCATTAAACAAGGCGATACAATGCAAGAAGTTAAGGTTTGGGACGAAGAATAGAATAGGATGTAAAAGAGAAGGGCAGACTAAGTCTGCCTTTTTTATTTTTGAATAGAAGTGAGCTACCTGTACGACCAAGCTTGGGAAGGGGTTTTTTAGAATGGATCAAAGAACGGTTGATGTTGTCATAGTTGGGGGCGGGCCAGGAGGCTTAAGTGCAGCCTTAGTACTCGGACGTTCAAGAAGAAGTGTAGTCTTAATTGACTCGGGTCATCCGCGAAATGAGGTGACATATGAATCACATGGTTTTTTAACAAGAGATGGGATTAAGCCTTTTGAACTTCGAGAATTGGCGCTTGAACAAATGAATACCTATGCTAATGTAACGATTTTAAACGACTTGGTCGAAGAGGTCGATCACGATCAAAGTCAATTTAAAACAACGACCCAAACTGGTACAGTGATGTTTAGCAGGAAATTGATTTTTGCAACAGGGTTAAAAGAAGATATTCCTGATATACCAGGACTTGATCAAGTTTATGGGAAGTCGGTCTTTTCTTGTCCTTATTGCGATGGGTGGGAACATCGAGATCAACCTATTGCCATGATTGGTAACAAAAAAAATCTCATTCACTATGTCAGATTAATTTATAATTGGAGTAAGGACTTAGTTGTAGCGACAAATGGTCCTGCTTCACTAACAGAAAAAGAAAAACTCGAGTTACACGAGCATAATGTTCGTTTGATTGAAACTCCGATTAAAGAGGTTCTATCACATGATGGATTTTTAGACCATCTCGTTTTCAATGATGGGGAGAAGATAAATCGTAAGTCTGGATTCATTGTGAATACAGGAGCTAGGCAAGCAACGATGCTTCCAGAAAAATTAGGAGTGAAATTAAATGATCAACATGGATTCGAAACAAAAGAGCATGGAAAAACAAGTGTAGATGGACTGTTTATTATTGGTGACGCTGCCAAACGCTTTACTGGGTTAATGGGTGCGGCAAGCGAAGGATATGAAACAGGTGTCTATATGAATAAAGAATTTGTCGAAGAAGACTGGAATAAGCAACAATAATGGCCTGAACCTCCTAAGGAGGACAGGCTTTTATAATGTTCAGAATGTCTAAAATTGGCTTAGTGTGACTTTCTTAGAATAAAAGTGTCCACCTACATAACTAAATAAACTAACGTGCAAGAAAGGAATAACGAAGCCTCCAGCAACAAAAATAGATGCTGTTTTTTCATAAAAACGAAATTGAACTAAAAGGCGATATTCCAATCTGAACCTATTACTAATAATAGCCCACTTACGGAAATAAAGGTTACGAAACCGAGTAGGAATGTCTTTAATATATAATGATCTCCATCATTCATTACTATTCTATTTTATAACAAATGGAGCTACTAGGCTCGTTAATAAGCGGATGAATACGACTATTTAAGGTGAAAAAGAGTAGCTTGATGCACAGATTTTTAGTATGATGTGGTAAATATGAATAGAGGATTAGCAATAGGGGAAAAATAGATGAATCTTTTGTTCTAATTAACTTGAACAGGCAGATCTTTGTGGTTAAAAAGGGCTGCCTGTTTTGATGAAACCTAGTGTTTACTAGAGAGTAGGTGCGAATTTGTGTAAATACCGATATCCTAATTATTGGAAAAAGAAAGTAAGGCAAGGGGACACTTGGCTTTCACCAAGCAATCAAATCTATAAACAGAATGATTTAATCTTTATAGGTCAGATTTTGAATTCTTATTCAGGTCAACAAGAATCAGTTCGTTTGCTTTTTGAAGATATTAAAGCGGTTACAGGATTTGTGCAATATATATTCCTGCCAACGGCCTTTATCGGCTATTTTATGATTGAAGAGATGGATCCGAAAACAATTATGATTGGTGACGATTCCTTTTCTGAAATTTTAGATCAACTTCCTTTGAGAGAAGAATTAGATTCAAATACGATTGGTAAGATGAAGGAAATATTAGCAACTCTTGAGTCAAGTTGGGAGTTGGGTGAAAGAGAAACATTTTTAAAGTTAGAACAAGCCTTAAGACTGCTTGAGACCTTCTCCATTGATCACGTGATTACATCGTTCAATGTCCTAAAATCTCCAAGTGGCTTAGCAACTTGGTTAGTGAATGAATATGAGAATGAGCCCATTCTTGGAGTTCATTCGCTTGAACAAGAAGTGAATATGAACATTAATGAATTCATCCAGTTGAGTAAGGAAGCGGAATCCGAGCCTTTTCAATCGAAACGTTTTTTTCATAGTTTAGATGGTGTCATGATCTTGTAATGGTTGCATAGAAACCCAGTCAAACTAGTTGTTTTCTCCATAGACTATAACCATATAGTAAATCTAATGGAAAAGGAGAATGCAGAATGTATGAACATCGCAACCCAACAATTGGGAGAGATATGACAATTCCAGGATCTATAGGGAAGAAACCAAGTAAACCAGTGGAGAGTAAAAAGCCAGTATGTGAACAACCTGTTGAAAAGCCGATAGAAGATAAGAAACCAGATTGTAAGCCGGTTAAGGATAAGAAGCCAGTTGAAGATAAAAAACCTGTAAAAGATGATAAAAAAGCCCCAGAGGATGAGAAAAAAGTCGATCCTTGGGCAAGGCTTTTATTTGGCCCACCTAGACCAGCGAAACCAGTACAAACAGAGCCGACAGACGATAAAACAGAGAAACGTCCAGGCTTTTGGTGGATTTAATATTTGAAGTAGTGGCATCAATTAAAAAGACAAAGAGAGAAGCTTTTGCTTTTCTCTTTGTCTTTTTTACATGATTGGAGCGGTGGCTTGAAGATAATTTATATAAACCTGTTCAGTGATAATGCGGTACCCTTGATTATTCGGGTGTCTATCAAAAGATAGCAATGATTTTTCTTGATGGAGAAAAGGGGTATATAGATCAACATACGTGATAGTGGGAGATACAAAGGAGTGCAAGATGTGATTGTATTTTTGGAGGATGTAATGACTGTTAGGAAGGTTAGGTAAAGGATTATAAAGGCCAAGCAGCAAGTATGGCTACTACGAAAAATAAGTTAATTAAGCTTTTTAAAAAAATCTATACATTTACCCAAACATGTCGTTTTTAACTCGCATATAGTAACGAAGAATAGTAGTTAACTGCTATTTACTTGCTGGTTAAGGGAGGTGTTCTACATGTCTGGATACGCACACGGAGGTGGCTTTGCATTACTTGTTGTATTGTTCATCTTGTTAATCATCATTGGCGCGTCATACTGTAGCTACGGCTACTAATATGACTATTGACATGTAGGAATTGCTCCACTTTGACCATGGGGCAATTTCCTACTCCAATAAGAGGAGGATTTATATTGTTTGGAAAAGGATTTTTTCACAACATTGAAAAGAAAACTGGTGTTAAAATGACGGATGTTCTTAAATTAGCAAACTCATTTCAAAATGCTAATTTTAATGATGAACAAACGGTTAGACGAATTGTTCAAGAGGTATCAAAAGTTGCCAATAAGACGGTTACAAAAGAGATGGAAGAACAAATCGTACAAACGCTAGTAAATGATTCAAAGTCAGTTAACTTTGATACGGTTGCTAAAATGTTAGATCAGAAAAAATAACTTGTAACGTGAATTTGGTTACAAGTTTTCTTTTATAATTTTAGCCGTAACTTAACGCTATGTGGTCACAAACACAAAGACGTTAAAAAATCTTGCCTTACGTGAATGGACTTGCCCAACATGCAAAAGTCATTACCAAAGGGATATTAACGCAAGTATCAATCTTCGTAATGAAGCATTACGATTAACCGCAGACAAAGTTTAGCATCTTAATAGAGAATAGAATGATAATAAGGAAGATAGATATATTAAGTAATATGTCAGGGATGCTGATTGGGAGTTTTAAATAAAAATTGCATGCCTTATCTTAATGAAAAGAACACAAATCACCCTGTGATTTGTGTTACTTTTTATTTAAACAAACTTAGAGATACTCTCAATATCTTTACAATTAATAATGGTGCGGAGAGCGGGTTCAGGTGGAGAAACCATTGCACGTTGGTCAATGACAACACAATTGTTTTTCTTAACTTTAGCTATTGTACCTGTAATTCCTTCTCCGGATTTTGTGCGTATGGACACTCTTTTGCCTTCGAATTTCTTAATGACCTCGCAAATACAATCTTTTTTTGATTTAAGATGCTTAAGCTTCTTTAAATGTTTGAGGTCGTCTAGGTCATCTAATTTATCGAGATCTTTCAAGGGTTTCAACTTTTTTAGATATTTAAGATCTTTTGCGTGTTCTTTTTTAGAACATTCAGGATCTTTTGATGGTTCTAGTTTGTTTGGCTTCTTAAGACATTCTTCTTTTTTGTTATCGAAAAGGTCTTTTAATTCAATAGGTTTTAAACTAATCAAATCCTTGGCCGTTTTTTTGAATCGTTTATTGATATCCTTTTTATCTTTTGAGCATTTAGGTTTATCTATATCCTTTTCTTTATCGTTTTTTTGCTTTTTTTTCTGGATCTTTTTCATACAAAGTTCAGTGAATTTCTCTTGAAAGTCAAAATCTTTATCGATTCCAAGGTCAAGATCGAAATCCAAATTAAGCCCTAAGTCAAAATCAAAATCAATTTTCTTCTTGGCCATCGTTTAACCCTCCTTTCTTTACCTCTCAGAATAGTCTATTCACAAATATCCCGGATGGAAGGGTGTATGTACCTGAGTAAATGACCTATTTTCTGGGTCTTTGAGGATAACCCCATACTTTCCTTTTAATATATATGTTAGAAAAAATGATTGAAGTTTAAATGAAGAGGCTTTATACTGTAAATGATAATGATTATCGATATTGGTTGTGGTTAACTGGGGATTGTCATTTCTCTATTAGGAGCGCTATATTCTCTTTTTTACTCATGAAGGAAATGAATTGGAGGTATTCGCATGGTTCAATTAGCAACAGAAAAATTAAGCATTTCATATGGTAGTGCGGATATTGTTAAAGGGTTGGATTTAGAGATTCCAGAAGGAAAGGTAACAACAGTAATTGGACCTAACGGATGCGGAAAGTCAACGATCTTAAAAACAATGGCTAGAATACATGCTTCGAAATCGGGGGCTATCTATTTAGATGGTAGAGCGATTCATAAGGAATCAACAAAGACGATTGCGAAAAAGATGGCAATTCTCCCACAAACTCCAGAGGCTCCAAATGGATTAACGGTAGCGGAACTTGTTTCATACGGGCGTTTTCCTCACCAAAAAGGTTTTGGGAAATTGACGAAGGAAGATCGTCAAATGGTAAAGTGGGCTTTAGAAGTTACAGGAATGATTGATTATCAAGAACGCCCAATTGACGCCTTATCAGGTGGACAACGCCAACGAGTGTGGATTGCGATGGCTCTTGCTCAAGATACGGATTTACTCCTTTTAGATGAACCGACAACTTATTTAGACCTGGCTCATCAACTTGAAATTTTACAATTATTAGAGCGCTTAAACAAAGAGCAAGGCCGTACGATTGTAATGGTCATTCATGACCTGAATCATGCAGCACGTTTTGCTGATCATATGGTTGCCTTAAATAAAGGAACGATAATAAAAGAAGGAACACCGAAGCAAGTTATGACATCTGATGTTCTAAGGGATGTGTTTCATATTGATGCAGAGGTTGTGACTGATCCGCGGACTCATAAACCGGTATGTGTTACGTACGACTTAGTAGGACAATTGGGATAACTATACAAAATACATGTATTGCTAGGGGAGAAGATGATGGATAAGGTAGTCTACAAGCAGTTAGTAGATAAACATTTTTTTCTATCTAGTAAAGATCAGGAATCTGTTTATTATGAGAGCAAGTTAATAGATTTATTTGAAACGAACCAAGCTACTCTTTTCCTAGAACTGTATAGCAAACAAATGAAAGCTCTAAAGCCTCAAGTGCCAGCCACGTATTTCTTTAGTATGTTTGGAATTACATGTTCAGGATTTATTACGATGCTCACGTTGCATCAAGTGGTAACCCCATTAACTCTTAGCACTGTGAGTACTCAGTTATATAGAAATGAGAAATATCAGTTGGATTCAATGGTCTTTACACTTAATGGCGGGGACTGGCAAAAAGGAGATGGAACGGTAGAGTGGAAAAGGAAGCATATTTCCTCTCTTTTCACATCAACGATTACCCCGCTTTTAGATCATTTAGCCGATATTGTTGATATTCGACCGCGTGAACTTTGGGGACAACTGCTTCATGGTTTAGAATATGGGTGGAAGGTTGCATTGAACCTAGCAGAGACTGAAGAAGAACGGAGAAGGTTAAATCAAGACTTTCAATGGATTACGAAAGAGGCAAGTCAGGTTCTTTTTAATAGTTTGAAAAATAGATTAGATTTCCCTTACATTGAAATTGAGAATCCTACAACCCCTGGTTTAATGCAGAGAATGAAGCCAACTTGTTGCCTTTACTATCAAACTGTGGGGGCAAAGGCAAAGTGTTATACGTGCCCACGAATGACGCCGACTGAAAGAGAACGACGAAAAAAAGAGATTATTGCAGAGATCACTCAGTAGAGAGGTCTCTTTTTTATATGTAGTGAGAAACGTTTAACATGGAATTTCGTACTATAATGGTTGTATAATTACTTGGGTGAAAATTGTTTATTGGTTTTGAAACATTCTGTTGGTGGAAACGAAAGGAAATTATCTTGGCTTCAGATACATAGAGGGGGCATAAAGTGGAAGAATTTCCGTTTCAAGATACAGTAGAAACGGAAGAAGAATTACGTGCACTTATTGGTATGGCAAGTGAATTAGTGCGTAACAAAACCATTTCTTGCTTAGATGATCATTGCAAAAATTCCTGGGACGACCGTAGAGGGAGTTAGTCGGAGGTTACAAGAAGGCTATACGAATCGTCTCTATTAATCAAAAACGTCGTATGGACCATTGACGATCTAAGTTTTGGTCAATAGTAAAAACACGTGCATAACCAATAATCATATGTAACCTCCAGTAAACTTGTATATTTATATTGATTGCTAAATATTACCTTTATGTAATTGAATAATAAGTAACGACTGGTTGTTACTTATTATTCAATTACACACAAAAGGGAGTGAAAGAGATGAAGAAACTTAAAAAGTTGGTATCAATTAACACATGTATAGATGTGATTATGAGGTATCAAGCTTGTCTGTCAATTGTTTAGACTAAAATTATTAAAAGCGGAAATTAGGAGATGAAAAAGACACTATCAGTTCTAAGTGTGTTTACAATCCTTCTGATTAGTTTATTCGGAAATAGTTCTAATTCTTATGCAGCAACATCAAAAAACATTTGATTATGAAACAGAAGATGACTTATGGGATGGGGAATTTACTACAACAACGACATATGATGACATTGATATCCATATAAGACCTTCATATCGAGCAAATTCCTATGCAGGAGATCCCTGCAGATCCAAGTTATTTAAAAATACGTCTTTTCCTTTAAATATATTTTACGGACATTTCAACTTTATTACATAATCTATGGTTAGAGACTCTTCTTCATTCCCCATTCTCAATATTGCCGTAAAAAATACCGTACTTTATCGAATGCTTAAAGGAAGCTAAATAACCTTGTTCGTCTTTGTCCGGACAAAATAAATAAATCGGTTACTTATTCCTTAGCAGCCATCTCATCATGAATCTTTTCGAGATGCTCCCAATTCAATACCTGCTTGATTTCCTTGTAAACTTCTTCACCACTAAGCGTCATCCCATTTTCGATCCACCAATTTAAAACGCCTAGAGTAGCTCCGGCAAACGCGGCGATCCCAATTTCAGAAGAAGTAGAAATGGATGGATTTATATCGTCACTCAAAATATCCTGCTTCAAACCCATAGTCAATTCGTTTCTTATGATATACCTCAATGAATCCCTTTCTTCTAAGAAGAGCTGGGATAATAATCGTTTATATTTAAGCCCCACATTAAATAACTTTAAATGCACCTCTTCAAAGTTACTATCCGCAAAATGAAACTCCTCGGCAATTTCCTTTAGTGAATAAGCCAACAAATCAGGTTGCCGTAGTTCGAAACTCAGGATCACGGTCAAGAGCATCCATTAACGGGTTATACCCATCTTCTCTTGCTAACTTTTCGCCAATAACCACCAGATTTGTATGAGCATAAATAAAGTCTTCGCGAAATTCTTGATGACATTAGTCAGTTGTCAGCAAAAGTAAAAGGGCTAATTGTCGCCCCTACAAATAACGAATTTGCCAATCAGATTCTAACTGAAGATAGTAACAAACTTAGAGAAGTGATCTATGATTAGATATAACTCTCGGTTCTCAAGGAACCGTAGAGTTTTTTTGTTGTTGTTCTTGTCAGGCTGTTCTATAGTAAAATGAAAAGATCGAATAAGGGGAGAGTATAAGAGATGGTTGGAGTTGTTACAGCGAATTTCAGCTAGTATCATCTCATAATGATTAGCACCAGTGTCACGATTATGTAAATCTTAAACATCTTATAAATCTGTAACAACATAAACAAGGGGGGAAAAGTATGTGGGAACTGATATTAGTCATGCTAGAAGGCCTAGGGATCATCGTTACTGTGGCTTTTGTCATGACTCGCTTTAAATTTATCAGACATCTAATCGAAAAAAGAGAGATTTCCACACGTAACCAAGTGAGTGTGATTTTGATGTTTGGTTTTTTCGGGATCATCGGTACATACACAGGATTGACGGTTAACCCCGATCAAGCAACTTATATCCGCTGGGCTGTCGACTTAGGAGAAGGAGAAGCCATAGCGAATTCACGAGTCATTGGTGTGGTCGTTGCAGGCCTTTTAGGTGGGTGGAAGGTTGGGATAGGTGCGGGGCTTATTGCCGGTGTCCATCGTTATTTCCTTGGAGGCTTTACTGGTATTGCTTGTGGCTTATCCACGATTATTGCTGGGGCAATGGCTGGATACTTTTATAAAAAAAATAAAAACAATCGCATCATTTCCTTACAAACAGCTTTAATCGTAGGAATGTTAGCAGAAGCCGTTCAAATGGGAATCATCTTACTTGTTGCTAGGCCTTTTGATCAATCATTAAGACTAGTAGAAAGCATTGGTATCCCGATGATTGTAGCAAACGGAATTGGAGCAGCAATCTTCATTCTTATTATCCGTAATGTGATTCATGAAGAAGAAAAAATGGGGTCCATGCAGGCTCAAAAAGCACTAAAATTAGCTGATCTCACATTGAAATATTTACGGAAAGGATTAACTTCTCAGTCTGCACAACCAACATGTCAAATTCTCTTGAAAGAAGTAAACGTGGACGCAGTTTCGATTACCAACAAAGAAAAGATTATTGCGTATGTTGGGATAGGTGAAGACCATCACTTAATCAACGAAGATATTAAAACAATTGCCACAAAACGTGTTCTGAAAGAGGGGCAATTAGTTATTGCAGGCCCAGATGAGATCCATTGTGGAGTAGAGAATTGCAAACTCCATTCAGCGATTATCTCTCCTCTTAAAATTAAAGATGAAACAATTGGGACCTTAAAATTTTATTTTAAATCAGAAAAGGATCCATCTCCTACGACCATTGAGCTAAGTAAAGGACTTTCCACCTTACTAAGTCATCAATTAGAGTTATCTGAAGTAGATCGTCATTTAGAATTAGCGAAGCAAGCTGAAATAAAAGCCTTGCAAGCGCAAGTAAGTCCTCACTTCTTATTTAATGCGTTAAATACAATTGTTGCTCTTGTTCGAACAGACCCATTGAAAGCAAGAAAATTATTAATTTCACTCTCTCATTTTTTTAGACAAAATCTAGCGGGAACTACGGCTACAGAAACGACATTAGAGGAAGAGTTAAAGCATGTAAAATCTTATTTAGAAATAGAAGAAACTAGGTTCTCGGATAGACTAACGGTACAATATGTAATTGATGAGGAGGCATTGCCTATCCAAATTCCTCCAATGACGTTACAACCAATTGTGGAGAACGCTATCAAACATGGGGTGAAACAATTACACAGTAACAGTCGGATTCTTATCCAAATAAAGAAAGACAAAGGGGCAGTTCTTCTATCGATTAAAGATAACGGCAAAGGAATGAACAAGAAACGATTGAAAGAGCTTGGAAAAGAAGGACTGGAATCTGTAACGGGAACAGGGATTGGACTTTATAATGTAAATCGGCGGTTGGAAATGATGTATACAGCTGAGTCGAGATTAAGAGTAGATAGTAAAGAAGGGGAAGGAACGACTGTTTCTTTTTATATCCCAATAAAAAAGGAGGAAAATAAATGACTAAAGTGATTAAAACAGTAATTATTGACGATGAACCTTATAGTCGAGATGAATTAAAATTCTTACTTGAACAATATGAAGACATAGACATTGTTGCTGAAGCAGACTCAGGTGAAAAAGGGTTAGAGATGGTGATGACAAAAGAGCCAGATGTGATTTTTGTTGATATTGAAATGCCACAAATGTCTGGATTAGAATTAGTAAAAGTACTACAAAATCTAAAAAAGATGCCTCTAATCATTTTCGCAACGGCCTATCCTGACTATGCTGCCAAAGCTTTTCGAGTTCAAGCATTAGATTATTTAGTGAAACCATTTGATGAGGATCAACTCTCAGAAACAATGGCTAGAATCACAGAGAGATTAACAACGAAAGAAACAAATGACGAAAGAGCGAAATCGAGTGCAAGGTTGGCTGTTGAACATGACGGTCGAATTGTTTATGTATCTCCTCTTGATATCACGTATGTTTTTCGCGAAGACCGTGAGACGATGATTTGTACGAAGGTTCGGACGTTCAATACAAAGACTCCTATAAAAGAGTTAGAGGAAAAGCTCAGAGGCTTTTCTTTCTATCGTACACATAAAAGTTATCTAGTAAATCTTGATAAGGTCGAGCAATTGATCCCGTGGTTTAATGGTGCATATCAAGTAAAAGTAGAGGGACAGAAAGAGGAAATACCAGTGAGTAGAAACTATGTGAAAGGTTTAAGGGAACGTTTGGAGCTCTAATGAATGCATTTGGTACTTCAATATAAGCATGTTGGTGGCCTCTTCTAACATGTTATCACAATTTCGACACAAAAACGTTCGAATGCAGTTATAATGAAAGCGTATTCAATAAAGGGAGAGGTGTTCGAAATGATTACATTTCTAGGATCTATTGCACTTTTAATTATAGCGTATTTCACGTATGGTAAATTCATTGAAAAAATGTTTGAAGTAAGATCGGCTAGACCAACTCCAGCTTATAGTATGAAAGACGGAGTCGATTATATCCCAATGGGAACCAACCGAAACTCGTTAATTCAACTATTAAATATTGCCGGTGTTGGACCGATCTTCGGACCAATTATGGGAGCTTTGTATGGCCCGGTTGCTTTCATTTGGATCGTTGTAGGTTGTATTTTTGCAGGGGCTGTCCATGATTATTTAACAGGGATGATCTCTATTCGTAATAAAGGAGCTCATTTGCCACAGCTTGCTGGTAAATTCTTAGGTAAATTCATGAAACATTTTGTTAATGCAGTAGCTGTTCTTCTGTTACTACTTGTTGGAACCGTTTTCGTAACGGCGCCTGCTGGATTATTATTTAACTTAATGAATGGTTGGGTTGCATTAAGCGTCATTACATTAGCTATTTTTGTTTACTATATCTTTGCAACTTTATTACCTGTTGATAAAATCATCGGTAAGGTTTATCCAATCCTGGGAGCACTTTTATTAATTAGTGCAATTGGTATTGGAGGAATGTTAATTGTTACAGGAGCACCGATTCCTGAATTAACGTTTGAAAATATGCATCCTGCTGGAACGGCTATTTTCCCAATTTTATTTATTACAATTGCTTGTGGAGCTGTTTCTGGATTCCATGCTACACAGTCACCGATCATTTCACGTACTCTTGAAAATGAGAAAAATGGACGTAAAGTTTTTTATGGCATGATGATTGTTGAAGGGATTATTGCAATGATTTGGGCAGCTGCAGCAATGAGTCTTTTCTATGGAACAGACTTAAGCGAATTGATTTCAACTGGTGGAGCAGGTCTTGTTGTAAGTGAAGTAGCATTTACGTTACTTGGTGCAATTGGTGGAACATTGGCTGTACTTGGTGTAATCGTTTTACCAATCACTTCTGGAGATACAGCATTCCGCTCAGCACGAATGATCATTGCTGATTATATTAAAGTACCACAGCTAAAAATTGCTAGTCGTCTTTGGATCGCATTGCCGCTATTTGTGATTTCATTCATTCTTACTACAATGGATTTTACGTTATTATGGAGATATTTTGGTGTAACAAATGCAGCGCTTAGTGCCATTGCCTTATTTGTTGGAGCGATGTATCTAGCGATTCAAAAGAAATTCCACTGGGTTGCGACGATTCCAGCTACATTCATGACAATGGTCTCACTAACGTTTATCTTTAGTGCACCGATTGGATTCGGGTTGCCAATGTCAACAGCTTATCTTGCAGCATCTGTTGGAACAATGATCATCCTAGCGCTTTTCGCTTATAAAATTAAGCTGAACCGCGCAGTAGCTAATTTTGAGTTGGATGATGATATGGATAAAGCAGCTTAATATTTTTAAAAGCGTAATCCTACTAGGGTTACGCTTCTTTTTAACTGTTCGTGTAAAATGGAAGAGAATGAAGGCCTACGTTGTGATTTAGGAGGGAAGAAGGTCGTAAACAGCTACGTATAGTAAAATATAATATAACGACTCTGTACAATGATAGGAGGTCAACAATGGAAATCAAATTATGGGAAGAACAAATTCCATATGCACTAGGAGAAAAAGAAGAGGATTCCCCCACACTCATTCCTTATTTAGTATCGTCAGAGCAACAGGCTCCTGCTATGATTATTTGTCCAGGTGGTGGCTATGTGAGACGAGCATCACATGAAGGCGAGCCTATTGCGTTATGGTTAAACTCAATAGGAATATCTGCTTTTGTGTTGAATTACCGAGTGTATCCTTATAAGCATCCTGCTCCGTTAACGGATGCTAAGCGTGCGATTCGTTACGTACGGACGAATGCTCGTCGGTGGAAAATTGATGAAACAAAAGTTGGTATTTTAGGCTTTTCAGCTGGAGGACATGTTGCATCAACAGCAGGAACCCTATTTGATCTAGGAAACAAAGAAGCCGAAGAAGAAATTGAAAGGCAAAGCAGTCGACCTGACTTAATGGTATTATGCTATCCCGTTATAACCTTTGGTGAATTTAAGCATGAAGGATCAAGAAATCATTTAATTGGTGAAGATGCTCCCCGTATTTTAGAACGAGCATTATCAATTGAGACACAGGTGACAAAGCAAACACCGCCAACGTTCATTTGGCATACATCAGATGATGCAAGTGTCCCTGTTGAAAATGCACTGCTACTCGCTACTGCTTTAAGTCGAAATCAAGTTTCATTTGAGCTTCATACATTTGAAAGTGGTCGTCATGGACTAGGGCTTGCTACAGAACACCCAGAAGCTCATACATGGACAAAGCTCTGTCAATTGTGGTTGACAAAGCACTGGAATAATAACAAAAGTTAATATTAGAGAGGGTTGAATGGAAAGCTCATTCAACCTTTTTGGGTGGATCGGATCTACAATCTATAAAAAAAATTAAAAACATGTAAAATTATTTAAATGTAGGAGGGAATTGTCGTTAAAATGAAATGTAAATGAAACTTCCTACCCAAAAAAAATTTGTTACAATATCGGGATAAAGCTAGCCCGATTTTAATATATTTATTTTTGGGAAGAAATTTTGTCTCATTCACGAGAGATTGTTTGGTAAAATGAAACAATCTTTAAAATATCGGGGAAGGAAATGACTATGATACTAGAAAATGAATTAATCAAAAAAATGTACTTTAAAAAATTTATAAACAAAGAAGAAAATACAGATCTCGTTAAGGTGTTGGCAGAAGTTTCTCTAGAGGAATTAAAAAATGAATTACCAGATCTATCATATATTCGCTATTCACAAGGGGAAGTATATTATTTTTATAAAGATTTTGAAGCGGCTATTTTCAAATGGGAAAACATTCACAACGAATTACAACCTTGGGCTAGAAAGAATATGGCTGATTCATATTATGAACTTGGCATGCTTCAAGAAGCTGAAGAGATCTATTTATCGGTTGAAACAGACAACTTAACGCTTAAAACAGAGAAAGCCTTACAACTTTTCTCACTCTATATGGACCAAGAACAGTTAGAGAAAGCAGCTGAAGTCATCAAAGATACAGTGGCTTTGAACCCAGATTATCCAAATGTCACAGCAATAGCGAGATCCTTTTTTGAGGAATATAGAGATTACAGCAATGTCATTGAATTAACTGTAAATGAAGCGTTACGTACGGAGGAGTTTGAATGGTTCGATACACTCGATGCGTACGTGAATAAAAGGTTAACAAAAACCATTGAGCCTGATTACTTTCATGCAGTACTAAGTAAGTTAGCGGAGAAGGACCAGAAACGATTTGAACGACTAACTCTATCGTTCTGGAAAAGTTATCAGAACGGTCCATTTTATTTTGATTGGATCTATCAAGTTAACCAGCTTTTCCAAACGATTGATGTGTATCAAACAGATGAATGGGTTAATCTATCGAAACAGTTTGAAGAAACGTATTTTCATTTAATTGATGGAACTTATTACATAAATGAGATCGCAGATGTTGTACCGAACCTACTAACGAATTGGTTGAAAATTACACATATTAAAGTCGTAACAGCGGCGGCAGTCGTTGCATGGGAGGATATATTCCCAGCAAAGCTTACATCTATTGTGCTAAAAGAGGCTGAAACAATTCTCAGTCAATCTAGCAAATATACAAATCAATTAGAACAATGTCTAGAGTTATTTGAATCTATTGTACAGTGGGCAGCAAATCACGAGATTGAAGTTGGCAATCAGTTTAAATGGATCATGCAAGAACTAACTGCTACAGAGGTCAACCATCTTTTAATTGCTGGAAGCGCAGGAAACGGAAAATCAACATTCATCAATTCAATCATAGGTGAACCGATTTTAGAATCATCATCTCATTCAACGATTGTTATTAAAGATCATTCAGAATTACAAATTAATAAATTAACAGACTCAAGCGAAGAAATAGGTCTAACGTTAGAAGAATTTCAATCCATTAGTGCATTGCGCCGTCAACCTCATCTAATTGACATGAGACTTCCTTCACGTTATTTAAGAGAGAATCATCTTGCATTGCTTCATACAACGAATTACTTGAATAATAGTGAAAGCAAAGATTCACATATGATTGATTTAGCGGATGGTCTGTTATTCGTTCTAAGTGCTAATACACCATTCACAGATGATGAGAGAAAAATGCTTTTGAACGTTCATCAGCAGGCACCTGATTTACCGATTCATTTCATTTTAAATAAAATAGATGTTTTTAATGACCAAGAATCATTGAGAATTTTAGAAGAGACAGAATCTAGGATTCACAGCTATTTTCCAAATGCTAAGGTTTTGGCTTATTCCTCTATTTTGACTCAACCACATCTAAGAGGCCTAACGGAATTAGTAGAATCGATCGCAGTTTATCGAAACAAAGAAAAGCAACGAAATAAAAAACGATTACTCTTAATTCGTAAAACGATTACCCATCTTCTTCAAAAACGAGTGGATATGGAAAATGAATTGATTGAGTCTATTCACTGGAATGAAGAAGTTGTCACGAAATTAAATGGTGCGATTCATCAATTAAGTGATTTGGAAAAAGAAAAAATTCAAGTCATTAAAGAATCTTATCAAACAGTAAAAGAAGAAATGAAAAGCAACTTACAAGCAGCTATTCCAGAATTGCTAAGAGAGTGTTCCAATTTTGTAACAGAAGCGAGTGATTTCAAAAAACTTCATATTGAATTGAACAAAGAAATGAATCACCGAATTCAACAATACATTCAAGGTTCACTACTCCCCTCCTATTCGAATTCGATCCAACAATGGCTTGAAACCTCGAATGTGGAATTTATTCGAACTCAATCTTATTTAAAGGAAATGTGCGAAGGGTTCAACCGGTTATATCGAGAGGAGCGTTTTAAATTTAATTGTGATTTTAGAATACTTGATGACTGGTATCGTGATATGGATCGAATGACAAATGGTGTTCGGTTAGATGAGGTAAATGTTTTGCTACGTTTAACACCATCACAGTTGCTGTTAAAGAGTTCGGGAAAATTATTTGGCGTATTGCCATCGAATAAATCAATGTTATTTACCATGTATAAAAAATTCATAGAGAATGAAAACTATGAACAAGTGACGGAAACTATAGTGAATCAGTTTATGATGCAGTTTGAACTATTTGAACGAGGGCTAGAAAGAGATATCTCTATGTCTTTTAGAAATCCATTTACCGACATAGAAGAAGGCATTAAAGAAGCTGAATTACAAATAACTGCTCATCATGAATCTTTAAATAAATTAAAATCAAATCCTGAAATTTACGTAGATCCTTTAACTTTATTCAAAGTAAAACTACGGCAATATGAACTAATCGGGAAGGGAAGCAAGATGCTTCTACCTGCGACGTAACAGTCATAATTAAAACTCATTCATTTTCTAGATGAATGAGTTTTAAAATTATTCATACATTGTTCAATGTTTCACAATGTTTTTCTTGATCGTTAGTGCTATATTTAAACTAGAAATAAAAGGAGGGGATGGAAACAAAAGCAGCTCATTTATTTTATTATTTTATGTGAATGTTTTCACAAAAATGCAGTGTATAGCTTTACTGAGTAGGCGTATAACTATTTTATTAAAAAGAATTGCTTTTGTGATAGAAATCACATTTTTTTAAGAGGCTAGCACTTAAAATCATCTTATAAGCTAGAAACAAGAGATAAAGGAGTGAGAGAAAGATGATGTTATGTGAATGGAAGGATTTTTCAACTGATACAGAAATCTATACACAAGCTGCTTTTGAAGAGGTAGTAAATGATGAATTTGAAGCAATGATGTTTGAAGATGATGACATTCCAGCCTATATATGGACAGTCAATTATGTATGTATTATTAAAAAAGGAACAAGAATGATTGCAGATATATCTATTACAAAGATTCCTAGAAATCCAGTGTGTGCATAATTTTTCTAAAATCACTTGTGAAGAACTTCACAAATAGGAGGCTTTAACATGGTTGTAGATCAAAAACAGTTAGTAGAAAAAACAGAGGTATTAAAAGCAGTTGATCAATTAGTCACTAATGGTCAAAAGGCACTAAAACAGTTCTTGCAGTTTGATCAGGATCAAGTAGATAAAATTGTAAAGCAAATGTCATTAGCCGGTCTTGAGCAACATATGGGGTTAGCAAAACTAGCGGTTGAGGAAACGAAGCGCGGTGTATTTGAAGATAAGATTATTAAGAACTTATTCTCAACGGAATATGTGTATCATAATATTAAGTATGATAAAACCGTTGGTGTGATTAACGAAAATGAGTTTGATGGTCTGATTGAAATTGCTGAGCCAGTTGGAGTCGTAGCCGGTGTAACTCCTGTTACAAATCCAACATCTACAACCATGTTTAAAGCACTGATTGCCATTAAAACGAGAAATCCGATCATCTTCGCTTTTCATCCTTCTGCTCAAAAATGCAGCAGCGAGGCAGCAAGAATCTTGAGAGATGCAGCGGTTTTAGCAGGAGCACCAGAACACTGCATTCAATGGATTGAAGCTCCGTCAATAGAAGCAACGAAAGCATTAATGAACCATGAAGGTGTGGCTCTTGTACTAGCAACCGGTGGTGCTGGGATGGTTAAATCTGCTTATAGCACTGGAAAACCTGCATTAGGTGTAGGACCTGGTAACGTACCGTGCTATATTGAGAAAACGGCTGATGTCAAGCGTGCGGTGAATGATTTAATTTTATCTAAAACGTTTGATAACGGAATGATTTGTGCATCTGAACAAGCGGTTATCATTGATGATGCTATTTATAATGAAGTAAAGAAAGAGTTAATTGATAATAAATGCTACTTCTTAAATGATGCAGAAAAAGCAAAAATAGAAAAGCTTGTTATTAACGAGACGACTTGTGCCGTTAATGCAGACATCGTTGGGAAATCAGCTTTCTTCATTGCAAATCTTGCTGGAGTTACAGTTCCTGAAGATACAAAGATCTTGCTTGCAGAGTTAAAAGGAGTGGGACCAAAACACCCATTATCAAGGGAAAAATTAAGTCCTGTTCTTGCATGCTACCGTGTTCGTTCAACAACTGAAGGGTTAACACGTGCAGAGGAAATGCTTGAATTTGGCGGCTTAGGTCATTCAGCTGTCATTCATTCTGAAAATGAAGAAGTGATTAGACAATTTGGTATTCGCATGAAAGCATGCAGAATTATTGCAAATGCTCCATCTTCTCAAGGGGCGATTGGAGACATTTACAATGCGTTTCTTCCATCTTTAACACTAGGTTGTGGATCTTATGGGAAAAACTCTGTGTCTACCAACGTAGGAACGGTTCATCTAACTAATGTCAAAAAAATAGCGCGGAGAAATGTGAATATGCAATGGTTTAAAATTCCATCAAAAATCTACTTTGAGAAAAATTCAACGCAATATTTAGCAAAAATGCCGAACATCACAAAAGCCTTCATTGTAACCGATCCTGGTATGGTTAAGCTTGGCTATGTTGATAAAGTATTGCACTATTTACGTCAGCGTCCAGATTATGTACACTGCGAGATCTTTTCTGATGTAGAGCCGGATCCATCAATTGAAACAGTTGAAAAAGGCGCTGAAATGATGAGAACCTTCCAACCTGATTGCATTATTGCCCTTGGAGGAGGATCAGCAATGGATGCAGCTAAAGGAATGTGGTTATTTTACGAGCATC
Organism: Halalkalibacter alkalisediminis; assembly: GCF_028610705.1. GTDB lineage: Bacteria > Bacillota > Bacilli > Bacillales > Bacillaceae_D > Halalkalibacter > Halalkalibacter alkalisediminis. Next base: position 84,783 of record NZ_JAQQWT010000003.1, on the reverse strand, counting down.
CTGATACTGATTTTACAGGCTTAAAACAGAAGTTCTTGGATATTCGCAAAAGAGTATTTAAGTATCCTAAGCTTGGGAACATTGCTCAGTTTGTTGCAATTCCAACAACATCTGGAACAGGATCTGAGGTAACTTCATTCTCAGTTATTACTGATAAAAAACAAAACATTAAATACCCGTTAGCTGATTATGAATTGACACCTGATGTGGCCATTATTGATCCACAGTTTGTGATGACTGTTCCTAAACATATAACGGCTGATACAGGTATGGACGTTCTAACCCATGCAATTGAAGCCTATGTGTCTATTATGGCCAATGATTACACAGATGGCCTTGCAATGAAAGCTATTCAACTTGTGTTTGAATATTTACCTCGAGCATATCGGAATGGTAGTGACGAAGAAGCACGTGAAAAAATGCATAATGCATCAACAATTGCTGGGATGGCATTTGCGAACGCATTCCTTGGTATCAACCACAGTTTGGCGCATAAGTTAGGAGCTGAGTTCCATATCGCTCATGGTCGTTCTAATACGATCTTAATGCCACACGTGATTCGTTATAATGCAACGAAGCCGACAAAATTTGCTGCATTTCCGAAATATAAGAATTTCATTGCCGACAAACGCTACGCAGAAATTGCTAAAGTACTAGGCTTAAAAGCAGATACGACGGAACAAGGTGTTGAGAGTCTCGTTCAAGCCATTATTAAGCTAGCAAAAGAAATGGATATTCCAATGAGCATTAAGGACAATGGAGTAGATGAAAAAGTGTTTGAAAGCAAGGTTGACTATTTAGCTGAACGTGCTTTTGAAGATCAATGTACCACGGCTAACCCTAAGCTTCCGTTAGTGACAGAATTAGCAGAGGTGTATAGAGCAGCATATAAAGGGGTTTAAAGAAGTGAGGAGGTTGTCTCTTAGAGACAACCTCCTATTCTTTATTGTTTAGTTCTTTATGATACAAGCACATTTTTAATAGACATAGGACAAGAATGGAGACCCCTTTCACTCTACCTTCATAGATTATTAAGATCATAAATCTAAGGAGGTTATTAGATGTTTGGGTTTTCAATGGTGAGAATGGCTCGTACACACTCTCATAGATTAGATAAACCGTTGCGTGAGAGAATTGTAAATTTATATAAGCCTTTTAAATGGACACCTTGTTTTATGCATAATATGTTTGAAGGTTTTATTAAAAAAACGAGAAAGCTGTCTATTATTATTGAATTCGAACACTATGAAGAAGGCTATGTGGAAGCGAATGAAATGGTGACAAATCACTTTGGTTGTAAAATGAAAAATGAATTTTCGAGTATATCTTGCTGTAGCGCAGAGGTTACTCCAGTCGTATTAGAAAAGATGCTTACTAGCTGTGATCATATTAAGAAAATCTACTTAAATCGCGAAGTGCATGCTCTATTAGACACAGCGGTTATATCAGCTAATGCAAGAAATATAGTGCGAAATCAAACGGAATTAACAGGACGAGGTATTACAGTTGCTGTTATTGATACAGGTATTTATCCGCATAGAGATCTTGGAGGAAGAATCGTTGACTTTGTTGACTTTATTAATCATCGTACAGAACCGTATGACGATAATGGACATGGGACCCATTGTGCAGGAGATGTAGCAGGAGATGGATCATCGACATCAGGCGTTTATATAGGTCCGGCACCGAGTGCTAATGTCGTTGGAATTAAAGTTCTAAATAAGATGGGTTCAGGCTCATTGGAAACGGTAATGCAAGGAGTTGAATGGTGCATCAATTATAATGCAACTCAGCCAGAGAATCGAATTCAAGTGATTAATATGTCTTTAGGCTCGCAAGCACAACCATATGAAAATGCAAGTGATGATCCAATGGTGCAGATTGTCGAAAAGGCATGGGAGAGTGGAATTGTTGTGTGCGTGGCTGCGGGAAATGAAGGTCCTGAAGCGAGAACAATTGCGAGTCCAGGGGTAAGTGAAAAAGTGATTACAGTTGGTGCACTTGATGATCGAAATACAGCTGATACAAGATCCGATGATGAAGTTGCTTCATTTTCGAGCAGGGGGCCGACAATTTATGGAGCCGTTAAGCCAGATATTTTAGCTCCTGGTGTAAACATTGTGTCGTTGCGATCACCTAGATCCTATTTAGATAAACTACAGAAGAGCAACCGGATTGGCTCAGATTATTTTGTCTTATCTGGTACCTCAATGGCAACCCCTATTTGTGCAGGTATTGTAGCGCTTATTTTACAGCAAAAACCGAGTGCTACTCCTGATGAGGTAAAAGAGCTGTTAATGAATGGGGCGGACTTATGGAGAGAGAAAGATCCAAACGTTTACGGTGCAGGATATATCAATGCGGAGAAGGCAATTCCTAAGTAGAGAAAAAGAAGGTGTATTTTGGGGTAACGGGTTTGGTTGTGAGCTAGAAAAACAAAAAAAATATTACAAATGGGATACTAATACTAAATCGCAGTTGTCTTTAGTTCATCATATTGCTGCCATTTAGGGTGTTAAAAGGTCTGCTATTTGGGTTACGGTTGCGATGCTTTCATGACAAGAGCATTGCTTTTCCCTGTTCGACGTAAAGGCTGCTTTTAGTTCTAACATCAAATAGAATTCCTATTTGGTACGTTATTTAAGTTTTCTATCTCTGACCGAACCCATTAATTGGGGCTAGTCTTCTTATTTAATTTCATTTACCTTAAATTAAAATATAATTTCTGTAAGACCCCCTAAAAATAAAATCACCTTCGTATAGATTAGGGATCGAGTTTTTAAATGAAATTTATGTACATATATGTGAGGTGGCCACCATTGCTAAAAACCCGATTATTTTCGTTATGTATCGCATTAACGCTATTTGTCGTGGCAGCATGTGAGTCTGTGCAGGTTGAAGGTACAGAGAAGCCCGTAATCTATGAGAATGAAGAAGCTGGAATTCAAATATTTGAATCAGGCAATTGGATATTAGATGCAGAAGTAACAACTGAACCGTTTAATGCAACTTTTAAGCAAGATGATCTTCGAGTAATCGTGTCGATTATTCCGAGTATTAAAACGCTTGATCAAATAAAAAAAGAACTAAACCTAAACGGAAATTTCGTTGAAATGATTAATGAAACGGAAGAAAGTCTCTCATTTAAACTTAATCAAACGGAAAATACTCGTTCAGATCTTTTTGTCGAGACATCTGAAAATGAAACACTCGTCTTGACGTTCTTTACACCTGAGAATGAGCATCAAACGAATGTCAAAGAAATAGAGGAATTTAGAAAAAGTATTTTACGACTGTACTAGAGAGGAAGGTTAGGTATGAAAAAAATGCTAGCACTTCTAGTAGTGGGTTTGTTTTTTACTGGGCAAACTGCCTATGCGAATGAAGTAACAGTGGCTTATGAACAAAAAATTAATGCAAGTGAGGTAGATTCAATTAAAACGGAGGACGTTTTTGTTGATTCTGAATTAATTGGATTTGTCGATATTTTTCAAGAAGTAGCCTTAGAATTATCAAGTTCTGAGAATGAGAGACTGATGCTTTTAGTTGAATTTATAGCTCAAAAAAATAATCGACTACAAGTTCTAATTACGGAAGAAAGATTCGCAGAGGCTACGGCTATGCTTCAAAAATACAATAATGAAATTGATGAAATTCAAGAGCTTCTGGATAGACCATATAAAGAAGAATTAGAAGCAGAGGAATTAAACGTGTACAAAAAAACAGAAGAACAATTGGCTGAAAAAATATCTATGCGTGGTGTGAACTTAAAAGAGTTACTTGAGAGTGGAGACCTCCCTGCACCGGCATTAGCAGGAATTGAGAAGGCGCTAGCTAATCAAGAGCGTGCAGAAGAAAAGCGTCAATTAGCTCAGGAACGAAAAGAGCACCGTAAAGCAGAAAAGAAAGCATCAAAGCAAGGAAATGAAGAGGAAGTAGTAGTAACAACAGGTGAAGAGAAAGAAATAACGGGTACATCTGTTCAAAAGCAAAATGGAAAAGCAGAAAAAGCTCAAAAGGCACAGGATCAAGTAGGCAACCAAGCTGAAAAAGGAAAAGAAAAGGCTGCAAAAGCTCAAGAAAAAGGGAAAGACAGAGCTGAAAAAGCACAGCAAACATCAGGTCAACAAAGCAAAGGAAACAACGGAAAAGACAAATAATATCTATTACGCAAGCGATTCGATTAAGAGAAATAGAAGATGGGTAACAACTACTAGCAGTTGTTACCTATTCTCTAGAGCTCTTGAACGTGCTATCTTAGATAGATCAATATAACGGTCACTAAGTAGGTGTCTAAAATGAATGCAGTTGATTTACAAGTAATAGAACAGATTCAAAATGGAGATGAAGTAGCGCGCGAACGAGTGATTCAACATTACAAACCATATGTAATCAATGTTGCTGGACATATTACTCATAAGTTTGTTACTTGGAGTGATGAAGAAGCGAGTATTGCCTTACTTGCGTTTAATAAGGCAATTGATACATTTGATGCAACAGCTGGACGTCAATTTTTAAACTATGTTTATTTATTGATTAAAAGAGACTTAATTGATTTCTATAGAAAAGAGAAAAAGGAAGCTCACTTGTCCCTTCATTTAACCAATGAAGAAGAATCGACGATTGAACAAGAAAATAATCAGGCAATGGAGCTGTACGAGAAACAGGTTCAAACAACTGAGTTAGTTGAAGAAATATTAGAACTAGATGCTTTACTAAGACAGTATCAAATCTCATTTGAGGAGCTAGAGCAGCATTCACCCAAACATAAAGACAGTCGAATTTCGTTATTGGAATTGGCCTCTTTGATTGCTGAAGATCAAGAATGTACTGAATTATTGCAACGTAAAAAGAAATTACCTATCACAATCATTGTGAAAAAATATGGCGTCAAGAAAAAAACGCTAGAACGACATCGAAAATATCTTATTACATTAATCATACTTACACTCAACCGGCAATGGGAACAGTTATCACAATTTGTGAAGAAGGAGGGAAAATCATGAAGAAGGAAATCATAAATGGGACTGTAGTAAAAGTAACGGAAACTCAAATCGTCTTAATAACAGAAGAAGGATCATTTAAAAATGTTCCTAAGCTAAAAACTGAAGTCCCTTTAATAGGGCAAGCCTATTCCTATACAGAAAACAAAATGATCAACAAACGTTGGCTACCATATAGTGCGATGGCAGTAGCGTTATTGTTCCTCATCTTCACTTCACTCACATTTCCTTTTGGTGGTAGTGCGGAAGAAGCATTTATCATTACCATTGATATTAATCCTAGTATTGAGGTAGCGACAGATGACCAGTATCAAGTCATTCGTGTTGAAGGGTTAAATGAAGATGGTCAAAACATTCTAGCAGATTTACAACTTGAAAATGATTTATCTGATGTTTTGAGACAAATTCTAGAAAAGACGATAAATAGTGGCTATGTTCAGGTCGAGGAACCGCTAATTGCTACATCGGTTGTTCCCCTTGAAAAGGAATCTGAAGAAATGATCTCCCTTTTAGAAGAAGTGATTTATGTTTCTTTAGAAGAGCATCATGTTGTTTCGGAAGTGATTATTTCGAATGAGAAAATAGAGATGTATGAAGAAGCAAAGGAGCATAACCTTTCGTTGAATTACTATAAAGAATACAAAGTATTAGAAGCAAGTGGGGTTGTGAAAGACCAAGCGGAGATTAAAGGGAAGACGCTTGCAGAACTTAAGCGTATGGAAAACAAAGAACGAAAAGAGGAAAAGCAAAAAAGTGAAACCAAGAACTCCCGTAACAAAGAGCAGTCTCCAGCAGCTGAGCAATCTAAATCAAACGATCAAAAGAAGAATAAAGAAACGAAACCAGAAACGAAACCAGTATCAGAAAAGAATGGCAAGCTAGCTGAAAAACAAAAGGACCAGAAAGGAATTGAAAAGAAACCATCGAAAGCTGAAAAAGCAAAGGACGATAAGAAAAACCAACAAGAAAGCAAAGCGCAAGGGCAAGGTTCAGAGAAAAAAGCTAACCCAAACCCTAAGAACTCTCAGGCAAATGAACGGAATGTAAGGAATTAATACTAGTTGGAGGAGTGCTAAATCAAATTTAGCACTCTTTTTTATGGGATTTTAGGGAAAGGACTAAATGTCGTAAACTAAGTTTTTGATCATATTGAACAGTAGCCTTTTTGTTCTCAGGATTTATTTCGAACAGCTCTCCTTCATCTGTTATTCTAGACAAATTGCTCAAATGATCATCATGTTGAAGAAGACTTCTGCTAATAACATCACGTTGACATGTTTTTTCAGATCTGTATGTTTGAATGAATACTTCCTCTGTGTTTTATAGTTAATGATTGAGGAAGCCAATAACTAAAGTGGGAAAGTTCGATCAGTACGTTCAGGGTTAGGGAAATAACCAGTGGGTCTTATCTTTTAGACCACTGCTTCATTAATTGAATTTCCTGTCGATGTGATAGGCTTTCATCTTTCGGTGTTTCTAGTATGAAGGGGACAGAAGGTAAGGAGACTGAGGTTAATATGTGTTTTAGTTGTTCCTCAGTGATATGACCTGCTGACAGATTTGCATGTCGGTCCTTCCGCATACCAGATCGATATTTAGAATTATTAAAATGAATGGCTTTCAGCTCTTTGAAGTATTGTAACTCTTCTCCTTTCTTTTCTAGTTCATCCCAATTGTCACCTGTCCATATTCCACTAGCGAAGGCATGACAAGTATCAAAACAAAAACCAATTTTTTCAGGATAATCAGTTAAATTGCGAATCTGAACCATTTCCTCTAAGGTAATGCCCATTTCGCTTCCTGAACCCGCATTGTTTTCAATAAGAATCTTTGCTTCGCCATTCCAATTGGAGAGCACAAGATTTAAAACATGGATCATTTTTTTATAACCTTCTAAAGGATCCATTTTTGTGGTCGCCCCAAAGTGAACGACAACCCCGATGGATCCACATGTATCTGAAATCTGTAAATCATTGAGTAGAGACTCGGTCATTTTTTGCTCTAGTGCCGTGCTATCAGGTATGAGCGTGGTTGGATAAGGGGTATGGGCAATGGATACGATGTTATGTTCTAAGCAGAACTGAGAGCAGGAAATGGCATCCTCACGATCCAATTCTTTTATGCCAATTTTTCTAGGGTTCTTCGGAAAATACTGAAAGGCTGTTGCTCCTATTTGAAATGCAGATTTAGCTGCTTGTAAAAAGCCTTTTCGAATGCTTACATGACTACCAAAAAACATGAACGTGACCTCCGGATTTAGTTTACTATCTTTCGTTTCCCCGATATTAGTCTTAATTATGTTGGCTAAAATTCGCTTGTTGATTAAAATAGACTAAAAGAGGATCGAGGCGAAGTAGATGAAAGCATTTGTACATGAAGGAATACAAGGGATAGCAGGAACTTATTTACGCGAGCATAAGGAATTAGATCCAAAGGAGAATGAAGTAAGGGTGAGGATGAAGTATGCTGGTGTAAATCACAGAGATTTATTTGTGTTAGATCGCCATGCTCTAACAGATCCACCTTTAGTCATCGGCTCAGATGGTGCAGGTATTATTGAACTAGTTGGTACAGCGGTGTCAGATTTTAAGGTGGGTGATGAAGTTATCATTAACCCTAGTTTAAGATGGTTACAAAAGACTGACGCTCCACCCGTTGATTTTGAAATTTTAGGATTGCCTGATGATGGAACTTTGGCAAAAAAGGTAGTCATATCTTCTGATAATATCGAACGAAAGCGTGAACATTTATCGTGGGAAGAGGCCGGCGTGTTATCTTTAGCTGCATTAACTGCTTATCGAGCGCTGTTTACTCAAGCAGAGGTGAATCCTACTGATACGATATTATTACCAGGAATCGGGGGGGGGGAGCGGTCACGTTTTTATTATTATTTGCTAAGGCGATAGGCGCACGTGTGATCGTTACATCACGCTCACAATACAAACTCCAGAAAGCACTAGAACTTGGAGCTGATAAAGCGATTTACACAAATAGTGAGTGGAGTGAAGAACTTAAAGAAGAGAAGGTGGACATTGTTGTTGAAACTGTTGGAGCAGTAACATTTAATAAGTCCTTGAGGCAACTTCGTAAAGGCGGAAAAATGGTCACATTTGGTGCGTCCGCTGGAGATGAAATACAGTTGAATTTACGCGAATTTTTTTATGGACAATATAAAATGTTCGGAACTACAATGGGAAGTCGTGAGGAATTTCGAGAGATGCTTCAATTTATTCAACTGCATCAAATTAAACCAGTAATTGATCAAGTGTTTCCATTGAGTGAAACAAGGGGGGCTTTAAGTCGATTAAATGAAGCAGAACAATTTGGTAAAATTGCCATTAAAATAAGCTGTTAAAAAGTACAAAAGACCTAGGTGGCCGTCGTATTAATGAGTCTAAAGTAATGAGTTTGGTGGTTGAGGTTGTCAGAAATTGTTGACAACCTCTTAACATGCGTGTAGTGTTTGGTATTATAAGAAATACCAAAAAACTCTATTTATACAATTTAAAAGAAAGTGAAGATATGGGCAGTTTATGAAGAATTTTGCGAGGTCATTGAAAAGCACTGACATTTACATAATGATTGTCTCCATTATAGGCTGTAGTCTGTTCTATTTACTTTATGAAGTTTCTCTAGAATTGAGTTTTAATAAATTACTAGTTATTTTGCTGCTAAGTACGTCTATTTTTCTGTTGGTCCATTTTACAATCATCCTTCCCCCTTCAGGGAATGCGCTAACGTTGGCATCAACTATTTACCTCGCTTCTATCTTTATTTTCGGTCTAAACATGACATTAACATTGTTATTCATCAGTAGTGTGTTACATGTTTTAATAAACCGGCAAACCATATTTCGCCGCAAGCTTTTTAACTTTTCAATGTACGCCATAATGATCATTGGGGCTTACTCGGTATTTGTATTAACAGGTGGAACCGCAGGAGAAATCCATCTAAGTCAAATTTTCTCTTATATGCTTACAATAGCTAGCTATTCGGGTATAAATATTTTGATGATTGGACTCTATTTTTTAGTCGCTGGTTCAGATGTATTTAGAATTACGAAGGAAAGTATGAAAGAAACCTTATACCATTACTTGGTAACACTGGGCTTAGCTTTAATGTTAGCGATGCTAATTGAGTCGAACACGATCTTGGGAATCATTGTTTTTACATTGCTTCTAGTAACGATAACAATTGTCTTTCGAAAATACTTCTACTTATATCAGGAATCTCTTAAAGCACAAAAATTTAGAGAGCAAATCCTAAACTCTTTACCCGTAGGAATCATTACGATAGAAAAACAATTTGCCGATCTTTCCTTGAATACTTCTGCAGAACGGCTTTTAGAAATGAACGCTGAAGATTTAAAAGTGACTGTTGCGGACCCTCTCAAGGCGTCTAACGATGAACTTTGGCATATATTAAGTTCACAAAAGATCTGCCACAATGTTAAAGTGCGCTTTACAAAAGGAAAGGATGATTATCTTCTATTAGTCTCTCAATCTGAATTATTTGATATAGATGAGAAGTTAATAGGGACAATTTTCTTTTTTATCGATATAACAAACACTGAAAAATTAGAAAAAAGGATTCATCAATCTGAGAAATTAGCACTGCTTGGTGAATTATCTGCTGGAGCTGCTCACGAGATTCGTAATCCTTTAACAGTTATCCAAGGCTTCTTTAGCCTGATCAAAGAGTCTTTGTCTGAGGAGGATAGAAATAAATTTCAAGTACCATTAATTATTACTGAATTTAGCCGTATTAATTCGATTATTGAAGAAATGTTAATGCTTGCAAAACCAGGTGCTCCTGTACTAAAGGTTATGACTTTTAAGGACGTCCTTGACGAATTGCCTTACTTATATAATAAATCAGACGAGCTAAAATTCGAAGTGAATTTAGATAATCATCTATTACTGATAGATCCAAAGCAAATGAAGCAGGTCTTGTATAATCTCATCCGTAATAGTAGTGAAGCAATGAAAGGAAAAGGAACGATCTCGATGTATTCTAAGGTGGATCATGAGCATTTCTATTTTTTCTTTCAAGATACAGGTCCTGGAATACCAGTTGAAACAAAGGAATCCCTCTTTAATCCTTTTTCCACGTCAAAGGATACAGGAACAGGGTTAGGGTTGACCATTGCTCAACGTATTATTGAATATCATAATGGGACAATTGAACTTTTTTCCAGTTCTGAAAAGGGTACGACGTTTTTAATTACATTGGAGTTAATGAAAAAAGTTGACTAGGTAAGGCCTACTGAAAGTAAAGCCACTGAGAAAGGTAAAACCAATCTTTGAGAAAGGTAAAACCAATCTTTTTCAGTAGCCTCTTAAAATTAGGCCTTTTTGCCGTGTATTCTCGAATTTAGGTTATCATTTCTAGTTTCTTCTCATATGAATCATGACAAGCTGAATGAGGGGAGTAGGGGATGTGTCTTTTTTGTATGAACATGGCTGGATGCTTTTTGTTGTTTCGGAAGGACTAACATGGGTCTTAGTTGGTTTGTTTTTCTTCTGCCGCTATTGGTTGCGGTTTGAGCGGGTAAGTCAGTGGTGTTTTGTATTCATTGTTATCATTAATGTTTTTCAAATTTTCTTAGGTTGGATTGATTATTATTTCACAGGAGAGATCTCCTTTTTCCAAATTGTAATTGTTTTGTTTATTACTTATGCAAGTACATTAGGTCGTTCAGATTTTCAACGAATGGACCAGTTTATAAAAAGGAAATTTAACATCAATAGTAAACGTCTTGACCAGTTTGAAGGTCAAGAAGGCTGGGACCGACATCTTCCGTATAGGTTTACCTTGTTTTTCACTCATACATTTGCTTTTATAATGATTCATTATATATGGTTTTTACTAGAAAAAATGACTTTTAACAATTTAGCTGAGTATACCTCACTCTTAGCTAGTTCCTGGTTTCAATCCATTGATGCTTCTTTTTTCTCTTTGTCCATCTATATGAAGACAAGTTATTTTTGGAGTATAATCTATCTTTTTGACTTGATAGTCTTTCAAATGTATCTGTTGATTTTTCTGTCCTTGAAACTAGGAGTGTTAAGCAAGAATTGAAGGGATCTGTTAAAATAAGAATAAACTGATAATAGAACGGGGTGCTTATATGATAGAAAAGAAAGAGATTAAATTAATAGCGATTGATATGGATGGAACGCTCTTAAATGATCAACATGTGATTTCTGATGAAAATCATCAAGCGATTAAAGAAGCTGAAGAAAAGGGAATTCATGTGGTCATTAGTACCGGCCGGACAAGGATGACATGCGATGAATTAGTCAATTCATTAGAGCTTAATGCTCATTTGATTACCGTTAATGGAAGTGAGATTTGGGATGAAAAAAGAGAGCTAGTTGAAAGGCAGTTACTTGATATTAAACATATTGAACAAATGTGGGGACTGACGCAAAAGCATCAAACAACTTGTTGGGCAGCTACGGTCAATCAAGTGATAAGAGAAGAATTTCCCAGTGATATTTCTGCACATGAATGGATGAAGTTTGGCTTTGATGTAAAGGAAGATAGCATCAGGGAGTTGATTTTAGCAGAACTAAAGGAAAACCCAGCTCTTGAAGTGACCAATTCGAGTACAACTAACCTTGAAATTAATGCTGCAGGAGTAAATAAAGCCAAGGCATTAGAAAAAGTATGCGAGCGACTAGGTATTACAATGGACAATGTACTAGCAATGGGAGATAGTCTTAATGATTTAGCTATGATTAAAGAAGCTGGTATTGGAGTTGCCATGGGAAATGCTCAGCCTTTCGTGAAGGAATCAGCTGACTGGGTGACATCAACTAATATAGAGGATGGAGTGGCAGTAGCCATTCGTAAATGGGCGTTACTATAAGAAGGAAGAAGGCTTATTCCAATGTTGTTGGAGTGAGCTTTTTTTGTTTTTGAAATGTTAGGAGATTTAAAACATTTTTTATTTTTTGTCTCCCTAGTTGTGTTGTATGATCGGTTTATTAAATTAATCTCGATACATATAAAGCTAATGACTTTGCAAAAAATTAACGAACTTTGAAGATCTTATTTAGTAAGGTTTTTTAAATGATGAATGTTTGACAGTTCTACAATGCCTATTTATAATAATGAATGGATATGTAATAGTTGAAAAATCAAATTGGAGATAGCTCTTGCCAATGTCAGTCGATAAGGGTAACAGAAATCACATAGAAATTTGTTTTATCATTTTATTTATTCTTAAGAAGATTAAATGAATAAATGGTTGCTTACGTAAACACGAGAGTGAGTACAAAAGAGACCAACGCTGATGCAAGAACATCAACGTTGGTCTCTTTTTTTATAAATTTGCACTATTTTGAATTATTTTGGCAGTTTAGTTAGGAGAGATTTCATGAGTAAGTGGTTAGTTGTATTAGGTGCAGTTATGATTCAAATTAATTTAGGGGCGGTGTATGCATGGAGCTTATTTAATCAGCCTCTTATTGATAAATTTGGTTGGGCAAGGGAAGATGTAGTTGTCACCTTTTCCATTACCATTGCGACATTTGCCTTAGCAACCATTTTTGCAGGTAGGCTTCAAGATCATATTGGACCTAGGTGGGTTGCGACAATTGGTGGGTTCTTACTTGGAATTGGCTTAATTCTTTCAAGTCAAGCGACATCCTTGTTTCAACTATACGTTTACTATGGGATCATTGGTGGAATTGGAATAGGTATGACTTATGTTTGTCCTTTATCTGCATGTGTGAAGTGGTTTCCAGAGAAAAGGGGTTTTATTAGTGGAGTAGCTGTTGCGGGATTTGGTTTAGGTGGCTTAATCTATAAACCTATTATTGGTTTTTTTATAGAATCGACTGGTGTTTCTTCAGCCTTTTTATACTTAGGAATCATTTACTTGTTGTTAGTCGTTGCTGGTGCGCAGTTGTTAAAAAATCCTCCTACGGATTTACAGCTTCCTACGAGTACGCAAGTAGGGAAGATAACCGATTCTCTTCTTGATTTAAAAACAAGCGTTCAGTTCTCACCTAGACAAATGCTAAGAACGTATCAATTTTACTTACTATGGTTTATGTTCTTATTTGGGAGTATGTCTGGACTTATGGTTATTAGTTTTGCTGTTGATATTGGTGTTGATTTAGTGAGTTTAGATCTTGAAAAAGCGGCAAATGCTGTTATGGTCATTGCATTATTTAATGCAGCTGGACGAATCGTCTTAGGGAAACTTTCTGATCGTTTGGGACGAATAAATACGTTGATGGTGATTTACGGATTAACAGCGCTGATCATGTTTTATATGAGTACGGGTTTAATGAACTATTCTTTGTTTTTAGTTTCTGTTTCCTTAATTGGTTTTTGTTTTGGAGGATTTCTAGCTCTTTTTCCTTCAGTAACAGCTGATTTTTACGGTACAAGAAACATGGGCAGCAACTATGGATTTATGTATCAAGCATATGGGCTTTCAGCGTTTGTTGGACCACTGATAGTCAAGGCTATTCCACTGACACAAGCGTTCTTATTTGCTGGTTTAATTTGTATTTTATCCATGATTATGGCTAAATTAATAACCATTCCAAAACAGGTGCCATCTACGAGAATGGTAGAAAGAGAAGCGGTAAAGAACTAAAAAGATAATGTGCTTTTCTTTTAGGAGTGAAAAATGGGTTGGGCTATGCAACGCTAAATACAAAAAAATGGCAGCTTGTAAAATGAAAATTTCAATTATGAGCCCCGTCTCAGACACGAATGTAAATAAGGCAGCTTAACAGCTGCCTTATTTACATATAATCCAACTATTTATAACTGCCCTTATATTAATAAAAAGATGATTATGAATATAAAGATATTTGTTAGAATAAATTTAATATTAAGGTAGCAGGAGCCTTGAGTAGGATTGTTGAAAAAGTAAAGAAGCTAAAAACTAATTCAGGTCATGTTAAATATTATTCGAATGTACGTCCTATGGGAGTTCGACATGTAAAAAACAAAGGAGGTAACAAATGGACTATCTCATGTTTTGTGATCATTGTGGAATGCCTAAACCTATTGAAGAGCACATCTTGAGGGAGTACTTTTGGATAGCAAGCCATGTATATTGTAATAACTGTGAGATGCCTAATAACATACCTAGATATTTACAATCACTAGCATTAGATATGAGGAACGACCGTTACGATAGGAAGGAGTAATCAATCTAGAAGAAGTTAACCATTTTTATGGACAAGCGAATTAAACCTAGAGAAAAATAATATACATTTAGCTCATGAACCAGAGTCTATTTGATTTATTGAATAGACTCTGGTTTATTTTTTAGGTTAAATGGGAAACTAATTAGTAATCTTTTCATTAGGAGGACTAAAATTATATGGGTAGACTCTTTCGATTCATTAAGTGGGGATTTGTCATCTATCCCGTCATCAAAAAAATAATGGCGAATAAGCGTTCTTAAAAACAGGTGTCTATCCCTGAATAAGAAAGAACCAATTAGCAACAAGCATATTGGTTCTTACATATACTACTATTTAAATACAGTTACTTTAACGTCACGGACACCCCAGTTGATGGCATCCTCTTTATTTGGTATAAAAATGTCTATTTTATTACCAACAATTGCTCCACCTGTGTCTCCAGCAATAGCATGTCCATATCCTTCAACATAGACTTCTGTACCAAGTGGAATGACAGAAGGATCCACAGAAATCACTTTTTTGTTAGGATTGTCGATTAAGTTAATTCCAGTAGCTGTAATACCTGAACAACCGTTACAAGACGCAGTATATGCAGTTGCTGACATTGTAAGCTCTTGAGCTACCGCTTCACTAGGTTTATCTGCTTCTTTTTCAGGTTCTTGTTGATTCAGATTCTGCTCTTCCTTAGTTGATTCTTCAGTTGGAGTGACTGCTTCTTCATCTTTCTTGGTTTGAACCTGTATTTCTTTTGTATCTACCGGTTTTTCTTGTGTTGGTACGGATTCAACTATAGGCTTTCCATTTATGTAGATGTCTAAAATTTGACCGGTCACAATTAAATTAGGATTATCCACCTTATTCCATTGTTGAATCATTTTCCATGTGACCCCTTCATATTTACTAGCAATCCCTGATAAAGTATCGCCTGCTTGAACTTGATACTTTTCTGAAACAGCTACTTTTAAACGATCATTTGGAAAAATTAGATTGCTAGTTAGGTCGTTCCATTCTTTTAAATCTTCTATTGATAATTGATGTTTATTAGCAATTCCCCATAATGTATCTCCTTTTTGGACCGTCACTTCTTCAGCGGAAGCGCTAAAACCAAAACCCAATGTTCCTGTAAGGACTGCAACAGCTGCTAGTGATTGAATGCTTTTCTTCATGTGATACCTCCAGAAAATATGTTGTAACTACTCTAGCGCCTTTACTATAACATGTTTCTATTTGAGACAAAGAACAGGCTTGTAACAATTAGATTACAGACATGACAGGCTAATGATAGAAAGGTTACGAGCCTTAAGAAGTTTTACATTTTGTAGCCATTCTAACCTCATAGTTACATATTTCCATGAAAAATTATGGGCAAAAAAACAGGTATCACTGCGTGAACAGTAATACCTGTTGTCTTTAGAAGGTAGAATTAAGGCTTTCTTACAATTAATACATCACATTTAGCTCTTCTTGTGATATTTTCAGAGACACTACCAATAAAAAGTCTTTCTACAGCATTAATACCAGTTGCGCCGGCAACGATTAAATCAGCATGAAAACTTTTGGCAATATCTCTAGGGATTTTTACTTTAGGTGAACCATATTCGAGTACGGTTTCTACATCTTTGATACCCGCCTCAACCGCCGCATGTAAATATTGTTTTAACAAGTCCACACCGAATTTTTCTGTTTGTTCAGTAAGAGTCCTGTCATAATGCTCAATGGAAGCCGAAGTTCTGTTATCGATTACATAAGCAATCACAAGTTTTGCTTCGTCTCTTTTGGCTAATTTAAATGCTTTCTGTAAAGCTAATTCAGACTCAGTTGACCCATCGATTGCTACAAGTATCGTTTGATAATTCAAAGACATTTTGATCACTCCCTGTAAATTAATGTTATATTTGAGTTAAGCATAATCGATTTTTCTTGTAGGTTATGTGATATTGATCACATGAATAGAATTCAAGGTTGGAAATTTTAAAAATAAATGAAGTGAAAATTATGACTTGTTACAGTTGTATTTCCTTCTTATAAGGCGAGTTCTTTTTAATCTCGTGTGCATCAAGATTATGACAAGTGTAGATTTGAAATGGAAGCTAGAACATGAGATAAAAATACATTGTTTTCCCTTGTTCAAAATTTGAAAAAGTTGGTGCAAAACTTGAAAATTATCATAGCATCAGATTCATATAAAGGTAGTTTATCTTCTATAGATGTATCAACCTCGATGAAAAGAGGTATTTTGAATGTGTTACCCAATGCAGATGTTGAATGTGTTCCTTTAGCTGACGGCGGAGAAGGGACAATAGATGCATTAATTGCCTATACGAATGGACGTATTTACTCAGAAAGAGTAAAAGGCCCGTTAGGCGATTTAGTTCATGCAAAGTGGGGACTATTAGGTGATAAAAAAACAGCTGTTATTGAAATGGCTGAAGCGTCAGGGTTAACATTAATTAATAAGGAGCAATTAAACCCTTTAAAGGCAACGAGTTATGGAACGGGACAGTTGATAAAAAAGGCTCTTGACCAAGGTTGCGAGAAAATTATTATCGGGATTGGTGGTAGTGCAACAAATGATGGTGGAGCCGGGATGGCAACTGCATTAGGAGTGAAATTTCTCGATGTAGCGCAGAGGGAATTACCTCTTGGTGGAGAACGGCTCATTGATCTTGAAACGATTTCGATGAGTGACCTCGATCCCAGGCTAAGAAATGTTGAAATTGTCGTCGCGTGTGATGTGACGAACCCTTTATGCGGTGATAGCGGTGCTTCAGTTGTATTTGGTCCTCAAAAAGGTGCTACTCCTGAAATGGTTAATCTATTAGATTCAGCTTTAGAACACTATGCCGAAAAGATCAAGGCAGATTTGTCTAAAGATATTATGAGTGTACCTGGGTCTGGAGCTGCAGGTGGATTAGGGGCAGGACTGATGGCCTTTTTGAATGGAAGTCTACAATTAGGCATTGATATTATTTTAGAGCAAATCCATTTCGAGAGTTATTTGATGGATGCCGATCTGATTATAACCGGTGAAGGTAAGACGGATAGACAAACGAGTTTTGGAAAGGTACCGATGGGTGTTGCGATACGAGCAAAAAAATATGGTGTTCCAGTTGTTTGTATATCGGGCAGTTTAGAACAGGGGTATGAAGATCTATATGAACAAGGGATAAGTGCTTTTTTTAGTATTGTTAACTCGCCTATGCATCTACAAGCAGCGATGAAACAAGCAGACCATCTTATTGAATCGACAACTGAAAACGTGATTAGGCTGATGTCGGTAAAAAAAAGTTGACGAATTTATAACACTAGCTTATGATAAAGCAAATAATATTTTCATATTTCTCCTAAAGGGGAGTAGCTTTTACAATAAAGTCGTCATTACGGAGTGTTTGCTCCCGGCTTTGTTGGCGACGTTTACGTTGTTAGCAAGACCTTTACAATAGTAAGTAAAGGTCTTTTTTTGCATGTTGAGAAACCTTTACCGATTCTATGGTAAAGGTTTTTTTAGTTAAAGGTGGTGATCGAATGCTTAGGTTTTTCAAAAGATTGACGTTTATCTTTAAATTTTGGAAATTTATCCCGTTCTTAGTAGACTTTTTTTCGTCAAAAGAAGTACAAGTACAAAAGAAAATTTTAGGAGTCTCGCTTATTGTTGCTTATGCCGTATTTCCTTTTGATCTCATCCCAGATTTTATTTCTTTTTTTGGTATTCTTGATGATGTGATGCTAGCCACTTTTATTTTAACGAGAATAGTAAAAATAGCTCCTCAGTCTTTAAAAATAAAACATCAGTTACCTACTTAGCTAAAAAAATGTAGTTTCAACAGATTCTTTTTTTAAGGTTGCATCCGGCATTTCAAATTAAGATAAAGATCAGAGAGGATTTTGTTAGATGGAGATCTCCCTATTATTAGAATATAGCTGGGTGTTGTTATTATTAATTCTTCTTGAAGGACTTTTAGCAGCCGATAATGCACTGGTGTTAGCCATTATGGTTAAACATCTCCCAGAAGAGGAGAGAAAGAAAGCTTTATTTTACGGACTTGCAGGCGCCTTTGTTTTTCGATTTGCATCACTGTTTGCGATTTCATTTCTTGTCGGAGTATGGCAAGTTCAGGCAATAGGGACTTTATATCTTTTATTTATTGCATGTAATCATATTTTTAGAAAAGTAATCATAAAAAAGGCAGAAGGAAAGACAGAGGATTTAAAAGAAGGAAAGAAGTCGAGTTTTTGGGTCACTGTTCTTAAAGTAGAATTGGCTGATATTGCATTTGCAGTCGATTCCATTTTAGCAGCTGTCGCATTAGCGGTAGTTCTTCCTGATACAGGCTTACCTCATATTGGTGGTTTAGATGGAGGGAAATTTTTAGTCATTTTCACAGGAGGCTTCATCGGTTTAGTCATTATGCGCTTTGCGGCTACATTATTTGTAAAGTTACTTCATGCAAGACCAGGGTTAGAGATTGCTGCATTTATGATAGTTGGTTGGGTAGGAGTGAAACTCGCGGTCTATACGTTGTCACATCCTGAATTGGCTGTCTTACCAGAAGCTTTTGCGAAATCAACCGGTTGGAAAGCGACCTTTTATGTAGTGTTGATTTTTATTGCTTTAGGTGGATGGTTTTTATCAAAAGAAAAAACCATTGAAGAAGAACGGGCTAATCAAAGTGCGTAATCGTTAAAGAAGGGTGGGATTGTATTGAGTTGGGATCATTTGGCTGAAGCGATTAAGCAGATTGAGGTAGTAGCAAATCAAGAGAACGAGCCTGTTACAGTAAAACGGATCCCAAATCAGATAGAATGTATCGGTATAGGTACAGATGCTGCTGTCTTTCGTTCTTTCGATGAACCTAAACTTGCTTTCAAAGTTTTCACTCCAGAGAAACTCGAAAAAGTCGAAATTGAAAAAAAAGTATACTCAAAATTAGGTCACTCACACTACTTTCCAAGATTTTATGGAAATGGTACAAATTATCTTGTCATTAGTTATGAAGAAGGGTTAACGTTGTATGAATGCTTAGTACGAGGAATTCATATACCTGAGCAAGCTATTCAAGATGTGGATGATGCGCGAAACTATGCACAAAGCAGAGGATTAAATCCTCGAGATATTCATTTGAAGAACATTCTTCTTTATAAGGGTAGAGCCAAATTGTTAGATGTCTCTGAATATCTGAAACAAGGAAACGATTATAGATGGGATTATTTGAGACGGGGATATCAGGAGTATTATAACATGATTCGAGGAAGGGCAATTCCTTATTGGGTGATGGAAGTCGTTAGAAAAAGATTTAATCAATCTCAACCAAGTCATTTCCACTACCAAGACTGTGTGGAAAAACTTAGTAAGTTATTGTAACTTTCTAATCAAATTTTTCGTTTTATCACTAGAATGGCAGTCTTGTTCTTGTGAGAGAATGGTAGATCCTAGTTTAGAGGTGAAGTGATGGGAATGATAGTTCTGTTATTAGCTCTGTTTCTTATAATTGGAATGGTTGCTTTACTTTCTTTAGGGGCAAAACGCGCTTCAACTATGTTAAATGACGAGGAGAGGGAAGGTATGATTAAACAGGTATATCAATACGCTGTAGCATTCATTACGTTGATCATGGTAATTGGCGGAGGGGTCTTTGCATTTATGTCCATTGCTGATTATATTTCACCTAATACGTATATGGAATCATTTGAAGATTATAAGAGTATGAGGGAGTATAAATCAGAAAATGATAACGCAACTAAAGTGTATTCTGAGGAAGAACTGCTGGCGCAATATGAATCCATGGCTCAACAACAAATTGATAATCAAAGGCAATCGGCTTTAAATAGTTTCATTAAGAGCTTAGGGTGGATCATTATCCCACTTCCGATATTTATTTTCTTCCAACGTCGTATTAATCAGGGTCGAAAACAGATTAACTAGAAAATAGATGAGCGAACTTCCAGTTCGCTCATCTATTTTTGGTTTATGATGCTATTGTGACTAGAGATATTTGATCTTCAAAATTGGTATCTCTTTTTAAACTATAATGATGAACTTGGTTTTTTTCATGCACATAAATATCAATGTCTTTCTCATTCCCTACAAATTCAACTTGGATTCCTTGTGAGTTAGAGAGTTGAAAGGCTTGTAGACAGTGAGTAGGATTCGTTTCTGTAGGTAATTTATGTCTACATAATCCACTCTTAGTACTGTGTAAAAATCCACGTTCAGTAAGATGACTAATGATGTTATCGATAAGTGGGTCAACCACATCAAAATCATGCGTTTCAATGGGATGACTAAAGTAGCTAATATCTAATTCCGTTTGTATATGAACTTTTTGATCGCGAAATGTAACAGGTGTATAAAATGGTAACGTAAATGAAAACGGAATAATCTTTTCTTCATGAGGTTTAACGACAACCGGATCGGTAATTTTTATCTCTATAATTGGTTCTGTAACATCACGAAACTCAGTCATCTCATCATCAAATTTATGGAATTCTGTGTCAACATGAATGTAAATTTCCGAAATGGTCTGTTCCACCTTGCCACCATATACATGTACTTCGCCGTGCACTTCCTTACCTCGTTCAATTTTCCCTTGATACAGAACAGTATTTACTTTTGCAGACCCAATTCCTATTGAAGAAAATAGTCTTTCAAACATAAACCCCTCTCCTTCCAAAAACGTTTCTATAATTATATGCAACTTTCAAAAAAATTCTTGTACGCAAGTTGGTTAACATAATAATACTAATGATAGAATACCAATTTTTTTAATTTCAAACTACTTAAAAATGAAGAAATATGTGTTTAATTATTACCAATTAAATTAAGAAAAGCTGATCTATAGAGTGGACACTATAAATCAGCTTTTTTTTATTTAGCCCAATGGTTAATGATCACGTTAACGGCACCATCGCCAGTCACATTCGTGGCCGTACCAAAACTATCCTGAGCCATATAAAGAGCAATCATCAAACCAATAGCTGCTTCATTAAAACCAAGCATTGAAGTCAACACACCTAGTGCTGCCATTATCGCTCCACCAGGTACACCTGGAGCTGCAACCATAATTAAACCAAGCATAAAAATAACAGGTAACATTTGAGTAACAGAAGGCTGTGTCATTTCTGGTGACAGCATGATAACGGCCATGGCACACATGACAATCGTAATGACGCTCCCTGATAAATGAATGGTCGCACAAAGTGGGACACCAAAGTTGGCTATATCCTCTTTGACATCATTTCGTTTAACCGATTTAAGAGTTACAGGAATCGTAGCAGCACTACTCATCGTACCAATTGCAGTGAAATAAGCCGGTAGCATATTTTTTAGTAGCATAAAAGGATTTTTTCTAGAAATCATTCCGGCTACAGAGTATTGAATGAGCAACCAAACCCAGTGAGTTACAATAGCAAGTAGCAATACAACTCCAAACACTTTAAGCGTACCAAAAACGGTTCCTTCAGAAGCCATACCAGCAAAGATACCAGCAATATAAACGGGTAAAAATGGGATGATAATCTTTGCAATCACTAACTCAATAATCGCTTTTCCCTCATCAAAAAACTTCTTTAACCATTCTCCATTCGTTTTGGCAATCCCAATTCCGAAAACAAAGGCCGTTAACAGCGCGGTCACAACGCCCATTAAGGGAGCAATTTCAATCGTTAGGAACGGTTCTAGAGCGGAACCTTCCGTTACACTTGTCGATTCTGTTGTTAAAGCTGGTAGGATCATTGTTGCCAAAATGAAGGCAAAAAGGCCAGCAATGATTGTAGAAACATAGGCAGTCCCGACGGTCATTCCGACAAGACGTCCAGACCCTTTTCCGAGACCTGCTACCCCGCTAGCAATAAAAAATAAGATAATGAAAGGAATAATAAAGCCAATAAAACTTCCAAATAAAACTTTGAGCGTGATCAATACTCGAATGAAAAATTCAGGACCGAATAAACCCAATATGATCCCAGCGATAATTCCAATAATTAGTTTAACAATTAAATTCATTTTAAAAACTCCTTTGAAGTAATGTCCGTTTGAAAGAGACAAATGTATATTCCTATTTTACATATCTTTTGAGTTTACACAATAGATTTTATTGTATTCAGAATTATTAATTTAATATACTAAGAAACTAATAAGAAATACGAAGGGGAAATAATCGGCTTGTTTATTTAAAAACGTAAAAATAATAAACATTTTTCATAGGGGCACTGAAGGTTACATTGAAGCAAATGAGAAGTGAACTGTAGTAATTCCTTCTATTTATGGAATTAAAAGCGTTTAATTCCTTGGATTTAAGGTACAAAAAATCTGAGGAAAATAATACTATTTAATTAATCAAATAATTTCAAATGCAAGATTACACAGGAGGGCTTAATGTGACCATGATGATAGGAGTAGTAGGATCAGGGACGATGGGTGGAGCCATTGCTCATCAAACAGCGATTTCAGGATTTAAGGTTATTCTACGAGATGTGGAACAACGTTTTTTAGATAATGCTTTAGCTCGCATGCAAAAATTAATGGATCGCCAAATTGCCAAAGGAAAGTTAACGGAGGAACAAAAAGCAGAGATTACTGAACGAATTACATTCACTACTAAATTAGAGGATATGAAAGATTGTGGAGTGGTCATTGAAGCGATCATTGAAGACTTAGAAGCGAAAAAAGCTGTTTTTCATAGTTTAGATGAAATTCTTAGACCAGAAGCCATTATTGCTTCGAATACATCTTCTATGTCTATCACAGATATTGCTTCGGCGACAAATCGTCCTGACCGTGTAGCGGGGATGCACTTTTTTAATCCACCTCAGGTAATGAAGTTAGTAGAAGTCGTTAGAGGTTATGAAACTAGTGATGAAACCGTAAAAGAATTAAAGAAATTATCGATTGATTTTAATAAAGAACCAATTGAAGTAAAGAAAGATACTCCTGGCTTTATTGTGAATCGAATCATGATTCCACAATTTATTGAAGCCATTCGTTTAGTAGAAGAGGGAGTGGCTAGTCCAGAGGATATTGATAAAGCTGTCACACTTGGGCTGAACTATCCAATGGGACCATTTACACTTCAAGATTACGCAGGTGTAGATATTGGCCTTCATGTAATGGATTATTTTTATGAAGAGTTTAAAGATTCACGTTTTGCTGCACCACTTACACTGAGAAATCTAGTACGTGCTGGGCGTGTTGGTAAAAAGTCTGGAGCAGGTTGGTACGACTACAACAAGTAAAAGGAGATGGAAAAATGGAAACTGTAGAATACATTCTTGATGAAAATCATGTGGCGACGGTTTATTTAAATCGTCCGCCTTATAATCCACTAAATACCCAATTGTATCAAGAGCTTGCCAATCTTTTTGAAGAGTTAGAGAAGGATCCTCTTGTTCGAGCTATTATCATTACAGGGAAAGGGGACCGCGCTTTTGCTGCGGGAGCCGACATTAATGAAATGATGAATTTGAATGGAGCAGAGATGCTAGAGATGTCAAGAGTATCGAGAGCGGCGTACGACAAAGTGGAAGCGATTAACAAACCAGTCATTGCAGCTGTAAATGGTCTTGCTTTAGGGGGAGGCTGTGAATTAGCGCTCGCCTGTGATTTTCGAATTTGTTCATCCAATACTAAATTTGGACTACCAGAAATCAACCTAGGTATTATTCCAGGTGGTGGTGGAACGCAGCGATTGCCTCGTTTAATTGGTCATTCAAAAGCAAAAGAATTACTATACTTTGGTGAAATGATTGATTCGGAACGAGCTGTTGAAGTTGGTCTTGTTAATAAATCTGTTGAATTAGAAGATTTGCTTACCGAAGCGACAAATTGGGCGGAGAAATTGGCGGGAAAACCTAGCATTGCTATGCAAATGCTAAAGAAATCTATCAATCAAGGTACAAGTGTTGATTTGAAATCAGGACTTGATCTTGAAGCAGCCTGCTTTGGAAATGCATTTGCAAGTGAAGATCGTAAAGAAGGTATGCAATCTTTTGTAGATAAAAGAAAGCCACAATTTACTGGCAGATAAGGTGGGGTTAAAAATGAATAAAGAAATTGTTGTCATTGAGGGTGCACGAACGGCGTTTACGGAATTTGGTGGCTCTTTTCGTGATGTGTCAGCTATTGATTTAGCAACAGCAACAGCAAAAGAAGCCATGAAACGCTCATCCATTGAACCTGAAGAAGTGGATCAAGTCATAATGGGAAATGTCATTCAATCGAGCACGGATGCGATTTATATGGGCAGACATGTTGGATTAAAAGCGGGGGTTCCTGAGCATGTACCAGGACTCACGGTTAACCGCTTATGTGGATCAGGTTTACAAGCAATAGTGAATGCAGCTCAATCCATTCAGTTAAATGAAGGAAGAGTGGCTATAGCAGGTGGGGCAGAAAATATGAGTCAAGTACCTCATGTCGTAAGAGGAGCGCGTTGGGGATTGCCACTAGGTAAGGCACCAATGGAAGACTATTTATGGGAAGCGTTATATGATCCCTATGGAAAATGTTCAATGGCCATCACTGCTGAGAATCTTGCAGGAAAATTTAAGATTACACGTGAGGAAATCGATCAATTTGCAGCAAATAGTCACAAGAAAGCACTAAATGCAATGGAAAAAGGCTATTTTGCTAAAGAGATTGTCCCTTATACAATAAAGAGTCGAAAAGGAGAAAAAGTTATAGATGAAGATGAGCATCCAAGAGAAACGACAACAGAAAAACTAAGTACATTACCAGCCCGTTTTAAAGAAAATGGAGTCGTTACGCCTGGAAATGCAAGTGGAATTAACGATGGAGCTGCTTCACTTGTCGTCACGTCAGGTGAGTATGCCGAAAAACGGAACCTTCGGCCGATCGCACGTCTTGTCTCATGGGGGATTGTTGGCGTAGAACCTAAGTATATGGGAATTGGCCCCGCACCTGCCATTCGTCAAGCTTTAGAGCGAGCAAGTATGAGGGTAGACGATTTGGATTTAATTGAAATCAACGAAGCTTTTGCCGCTCAGTATCTGGCTTGTCAAAAAGATCTCGGATTTAACCCTGAGATTGGAAATGTAAATGGTGGAGCAGTTGCCCTAGGACACCCATTAGGCGCTAGTGGTGCAAGAATTAGTCTATCCCTACTATACGAGTTGAAGAGAAGAAATAAAAAGTATGGAGCATCAGCATTGTGCATCGGTGGTGGGCAAGGAATTGCTGCCATCTGGGAAGTGTTATAAAAAGGTAAAGGGATGATGATATGTATAGAGAACTTGGTCAGCTAAGTGTTTCACAATTATTTGAAAACGCTACCAATTTCGGTCCAGAGCGTGAAGCTCTTTTTGACCGATTTTCGAGAATGTCCTATAAAGATCTCTGGGATCATTCGATTAGCCTCGCTTCCTCTTTACAAAACCTTGGAGTGAACAAAGGAGATAAAGTAGCGGTTTGTTTACCTAATTGGAATGAGTTTGTCGTGATTTATTTGGCTGTAGCTCATTTAGGAGCTGTTCTTGTTCCATTTAATACTCGTTATCGAACGGATGAAGTAGAGTATATTCTAAATAATTCTGAAGCGAAAGTTGCCTTTTTTACAAAAGAGTTCAGTGGCATTACTCACTCAGAACAGTTTATTCAGGCAAAGAAAACGGTGAAAAGTCTGGAGCTGCTTATCACTGTACGTTACGAAGAAGATGGTTTATTAAACTATGAAAAGTTACTAGAATCTGGAAATTGGGCCTCTTTTACACCCGTTCAAATTCATCCTGCCGAAGATGTCCTCTCTATTCTTTATACTTCTGGATCAACTGGAGCACCAAAGGGAGCTATGTTAACACATGCAAATATCGTGAAAACAGGCGTCATTTCCGCAGAGGAAATGAACTGTACAGCTGACGATGTCTTTTTAGTGGCTGTGCCAGTCTTTCATGTGTTTGGAATGGTTCCAAGTATCATAAGTTCGATTGCTTCTTGTGCAAGAATGGTCTTGATGGATCAATATAAACCGAAAGAAACGTTAGAGGTTGTGCAAGCTGAAGGAGTAACGGTCAAGCATGGTGTCCCAACTATGTTTATTTTAGAGCTTAATCAACCAGATTTTTCGAAATATGACTTATCAACGCTACGAACGGGAATTATTGCGGCAGCCCCGTGCCCGGTTGAGATCGTCAAGAAAATTCGTACTGACATGGGTTGTGACATTGTTGTTGCCTATGGGCTTAGTGAGACGTCACCGACATTAACTATGACGAAATTTGACGACAATGATTTAGTCCGTGCCGAAACGGTGGGAAAAGCACTTCCAGGTGCTGAAGTGAAAATCGTAAACGAAGAGCGCGAAGCAGTAGCTACCGGAGAGGTTGGAGAGATTGCTTGTAGAAGCTTTGGTGTAATGAAAGGGTACTACAATATGCCTGATAAAACAACGGAAGCATTAGACGAGGCAGGCTGGTTTTACACTGGCGATCTCGGAACTCTTGATGATGAGGGTTATCTTCGAATTGTCGGTCGTAAGAAAGAAATGATTATTCGCGGTGGATATAATATTTATCCGCGTGAAATTGAAGAAGTTTTTTATACTCATCCAGATGTTTTAGAGGTGGCCATTGTAGGCTTGCCAGATACCGTATTAGGGGAAGTTTCTTGTGCTTGCATTAAATTAAAACCGTCAGTTGAAATGGATGAACAAAGTTTGATTGAATTCATCCGACCTAGAGTTGCGGATTACAAGGTACCGGATAAAATATTAATTGTTGATGAACTTCCGATGACGGCAAGTGGAAAAATCAAAAAAGTCGCTCTTCAAGACCAATTAAGGAATGAATTAAAAGCAGAATTAAGGTAAACCGATCCCGGATTAGAAAGGGGGATTTATGTGAATCCACAAAATGTAAAAGAAAGCCGCTTTGTGTCAGCGGATAAAGAGTGGAAGCCACTGCCTTTTGAGGGAGTATCTATCAAAACTCTTTATAAATTCGAGGAGGGTGGAAGTACCGTTCTTATTAAGATGGAACCGAATAGTTCCTTTCCCTTACATGATCACCCTGCTGATGAAGAAGTTTATGTAATTGAAGGTGAGTGCCGAGTAGGAAAGTATTCTTTAGTAAAAGGAGATTACCTCTTCACGAGCCAACATACAATCCATGCGCCATTTACTCGTGAAGGATGTATTTTACTTGCTAGAACAACAGAAGCATTGAAATTCTTGAAACAATAAATTTGTTACAGTCGAGGTGAAACAATGAGCTTCCAATTGAACGAAGAGCAAATAGCAATCAAGGCGTTAGCAAAAGATTTTGCAACGAATGAAATTGCTCCATTTGCCAGAAAGTATGATGAAGATGAAGCTTTTCCGCTAGAAATTATGCAGAAATTACATGAGTATGGTCTTAGTAATTTAGCGATACCAGAAAAATACGGTGGCCCTGGGATTGATAAAATTTCACATGCGTTAATCGTAGAAGAAATCTCAACTGCCTGTGCCGGTGTGGCGACGAGTTTAGAAGCGAATTCACTCTCCTCTTATCCGATATTGGTGGGGGCTAGCGAAGAACTAAAGAAGAAGTATTTAACAAAACTGACGAAAGAGGGGAATTACGCCGCTTTTGCTTTGACAGAACCAGGAGCGGGAAGTGATGTAAGCTCTTTAGCTACTGTAGCTAGACGTGTAGGCAATGAATACATTCTAGACGGGGAAAAATGCTTCATTACGAATGCAAGTCATGCTGAATTTTTTGTCGTCTTAGCAAGA
Organism: Halalkalibacter alkalisediminis; assembly: GCF_028610705.1. Lineage (GTDB taxonomy): Bacteria > Bacillota > Bacilli > Bacillales > Bacillaceae_D > Halalkalibacter > Halalkalibacter alkalisediminis. The sequence goes on along the minus strand of NZ_JAQQWT010000003.1, from coordinate 56,877 downwards.
ATCAAAGAGGAAAGTGCATCAAGTAAATATACAGCCTTTATTGTAGACCGTGACTTACCTGGTGTAAAAATCGGTGAAAAAGAAAAAAAGCTAGGCTTACGGGCTTCAGACACGGCTTCTGTTATTTTTGAAGAAGTGCGGGTTCCTGCTGCAAATCGAATAGGGGAGGAGGGAGAAGGGTTTAAAATTTTTATGAAGGGTCTCATGAATGCTAGACCAATGGTTGGTGCTCAAGCTCTTGGTATTGCTCAAGCTGCCTTTGATGCATCAACCTCTTATGCAAAAGAGCGCAAACAATTTGGTAAACCAATCTCTCAGCTTCAAGCCATTCAATTTATGCTAGCCGATATGGCTATGAAGATTGAAGCGTCAAGGCTTTTAGTTCATAAAGCCGTAGACTTACTTCATAGAGGCACACCATCTATGAAACACGCATCGTATGCAAAATGTTTTGCGTCTGATACGGCGATGGAAGTCACAACAGACGCTGTGCAAATCTTTGGTGGGTATGGGTTTATCCGTGAGTATCCAGTAGAGAAATATTTTAGAGATGCTAAAATCATGCAAATTTATGAAGGAACCAACCAAATCCAACGAGTCGTCATCGCTAAGGAACTGCTTTCTTAACATAGTGCCGTTTCACTTTTACGTATGTGAATTGAATTTAATACCATTTTGAGGGGGAAAACAAATGGCACTTTATAAGCGTAAAGATGGAGAAGAACAACCATTTTGGAAATTAGGGCCTTTTCAAATAAGGTTACCGTTTGTTCATTTCAGGCTCGAGACGCCGGAGCTTATTCAAGGATTTGTTCTATTTTCTATCGGATTAGCCGTTATTCCATTGTTACAAAATTATGTTGGTTTCTCCTATGATGCAGCTTTAGCTGTTGCCGTCATTTATCTCATAACGATGCTCATGGGACCGTTGATGGGGGTTCCGTTAGTTCCAGGATTTATCACGGCAGCTATCCCGTTGGTTATCATCTTTCTAGGGAATTTTGAACCTGGGCCAGATGCGGTCAAAGCCCTGGTTGCTCTTCAACTATCTGTTGCTTTTATTTTCTTGATTCTAGGAATTACTGGTTTAGGTAAAGTTATCGTAAGTAAGTTACCAAACTCTTTAAAGGGTGGTATATTAATAGGTGCAGGGATTGCCGCCATCCATGGCGAAATTATTGATGGTGGAAGATTAGCCAACACACCTATTTCGTTAATTATAGGTACTCTTGTATGTTTTTATGTCATGTTCTCAAAATCATTCCATCATTTATACAAGTCGAATAAGATTGCTAGGTTTATTGGGAATTACGGAATTATGCCAGCGATCATTGTCGCAATCATTGTGGGGTGGGTAACAAGAGAATATCCTGCACCGGCAGTTGAGTGGGGAATTGTTGTCCCTAATTTTGCAGAACTATGGAGCTTTACACCTTTTGTAGTTGGTTTCCCAAGTTTAAGTATTATTTTAATGGCCATCCCTACAGCTTTACTTGCCTATATTATCGCTTACGGAGATATTGTTGTCGGAGCATCTTTATTCCAAAAAGCAAGTGAATTCCGTAAAGATGAAAAGGCTCATTTGAGTTTAAGTAATATGCATACGCTTACATTTATTCGGAACTTTATTCATGCTTTGTTTGCTCCCCACCCAGGGCTTGCGGGGCCGATCTTTACAGCGGGTACAGCTTCGGTCATGGAAAGATATAAATATGGACGTAAAGCAATGGACTCCATTTATTCTGGTACAGCGTCGTTAATTATGGCCATGCTTTTGGCAACCGTATTGTTACCATTAGTTACCCTTTTCCAACCTGTGTTACCGATTGCCCTATCGCTAACCTTAATCATTACAGGTTATCTATGTATCTCGATTGGAATTGAACAACTAAAAGATAATACGGAACGTGGAGTTGCGGGAGTAATGGCGATCGTCTTGTTTGCATATGGTGCAACATACGCCATTGTGATCGGACTTGTCTTATACTTGGTCATTCAAAAGACTAGTTTAGTTAAAAAAGAGGAGAATTCTTCGAATAAAGAGAGTGTTGATAAAGTAAGTTAGTCTTATATAAGTAGTGGACTATGAACGATAAATCTGAACGAATCAGCTTGAGAGTTTATTTCAAGCTGATTTTTCAGTACATATTTATATGGTTGAAAAAAGGGGTAATACCAATGGATCAGAACATGAAGCAGGAAAAATTAAAACAGAAAATAAACACACATCTTCGAAATATCACTCGTCAACTGATTAAGTTCGATACGTTACAAGAAACCCTGAATTACTTGTTGGAGTCCTTTTATAATGAATTCACTTGTGATTTAGTAGGCGTTATCTTAAAAGAAGATCATCAATTGTTACCAAAAGTTTGGATCGGTGAAGAATTTACGATTGAAGAAACGTTAAAGTTAAATTTGGATGATTGTTCATCCAATCTTTTACAAGATGCGCTTTGGTGGCCTAATGATCAAGAAGAGGGCGTTGCCTGTAGTTTTAGAAAAGCAATGGAAAAAGAACAACTGTCTACATGGTTTACGGTGCCCCTAAATCACAATAATAAGCAATTCGGTCTTTGTGTAATTGGGTTTCGCGATTTTATTCCTCTTGTCATTGAAGCAGAGAAAATATTCGTAGAGTTCGGACATGATGTAGCTGTTGCCATGGATTTAGCGAAAGAAAAGGAAAAACAGAAGCGGAAAATTAAAGGTGTCGAATGGATGAGAGAAAATATCTTTCCTGGGTCATCGATCGAACATTTAATTGAAAAAATAGTAGAACGAGCCGGTAAAGGAACTCAAGCAAAAGGGGCTAGTGTGTATTTATTCGATGAAACAAATAGTTGCTTTACATACCATCCACCAAACTTTGGAACTACGAACCTCTTTAAGACAATTATGGTTGAAACCAATTTACCGATTGATAACTACTTTCCCTCAGTAGAAATACCTGGTAGCCATGAACTGACGATTCCACTTATTGTTAATTTGAAAACCATTGGGGTTCTTTATGTTACTAAGGAGGAGAACGGTCAATTCTCTGATGATGACCTGGAATTTCTAGAATTCGTTTCGGCTTTTGTTTCCATGCAAATTGAAAACGCTAGACTGTATGAATTAGAATCAGAAAGCAAAAAGAGAATGGAACGGCTAATGGAACATCATCAAGAGCTTGTAAGAAAAACAGTTCAAGGTCAAGACTTACATGATATATCTAAAACGATTAGTTCGATGTTAGAGAGTTCCCTTTTACTTTATGACCGATTTATGAAATCCATTTCTACTTACTTTAAAGAAGAGGAAATGCATTTACAACCAATCATTGAACAAAAAGTAATGGATCAAAAACAGGAAATCACGCAAATGAAAACCCGCGAGTTTTGGCTTGATGAATGTGGGGAACAACCATGTGCGGTTTGGCCGATTATTGGTGGGAGAGATGTATTAGGGTATTTAGTTATTTGTTTACCAAAAAGAAAGATCAATCGTATGCTACGCCTTACTCTTGATCATGCACTCAATGTGTATGCAATTGAATTTATCAAGCAAAAGTTAGTGTTAGATGCAAAAGAGCAAGTAAAAGAAAGTTTTATAAATCAACTTTTTTCAGAAAAAATGGATGATCAAGAGAAAATTATTAAATACGCAACATTGATTAATTGGAATGTACTAGAATCTCATCAAATTGCTACATTATCATTGGAGATGCCTGAGCAGGATGAAACGAATCTCGTCGTACTCGAGAGTTATAAGTCTTGGCTTTGGGATCAGATTAAAACCAAGCTCGCTTTATATGATCTGTCCATCATTTTCACTCGAAAGGATAAAGAATTTATTTTCATTGTGAAAACGTTAAATAATAACGAACATGTAGAGTATTGGAAAGGCTTGCATCAACGTATTATCACCTTACTGAGTAAAGAAAGAACGAAAACGAAAGTGTTTTTAGGTATAGGTGGCAAAACAGAAAAAATAGAAGACTATTATTACTGTTACGTCCAATCCGTTAAAGCGAAAAATGTAGTGACATATCGCTATCCACAAGGAGGATTTTCCTTCTATGATGACCTTGGTTCGTATACCATTCTAAACAATACAAGTGACCCGTTAGCAGCTGAATTATTTGTTAAAAAACATTTAGGGCCTCTGATTAAGTATTCAAATAATAATCATGTTGATTTATTTGAAACATTACAGGTCTTTTTAAATCATAACGGAAACCTTCGGGATGCTTCCAATCAGCTTTTTATTCATCGCAGTACGTTAGAATATCGATTGGAACGTGTAGCTGAACTGGTACAAATTGATTTGAATGATGCGGAGGTGCGATTTGAATTAATGATGGCCTACAAACTTTACTCTCTTTTTAATTTTAATACTGAACAATTAATATAGTTGAAGTCTTTTGATACAAATAAAACAAGAGTTGGCAGGAGGAGTTTACGATGTTAGAAGTAACCTCTTATTCGAATGTGACATGTGTGAAAGGGACAGTGAATTTAAAGGGAATTCAACTAGCGGTTCATACGTTTTTAACAGATTTTATGTTGGTTGATACGGGTCCCGTGTCAATGCTTAATCAATTCATTCCCTTTTTTAGGGAAAATGTTTTTGATTTAGTTGCTCTAACTCATCACCATGAAGATCATACAGGTTGTGCTCCTTGGATTCAAAAGAATCTGAAGCTCCCTATTTATATTGATCAACTGGCTGTCGATGAATGTTTGAATGTCAGTGATTATCCACCATTTCGAAAAGATTTTTGGGGAGAAAGAGAAGCGTTTCGCGCCCTGCCATTTCATGATCGTCTCCAGTCAAGAAATGAAACTTGGAAAGTCATTTCGACACCTGGCCATGCTTCAGATCATGTCGTGTTATTAAATGCAAACACAGGAATGCTATTTTCAGGTGATTTATTTGTTACCTCGAAGCCAGAAGCCATTCTTCCTGAAGAGTCGATAACTACTATGATTTCATCTTTACAAACCATTTTATCTTATGATTTCTTGGAGATGTTTTGTAGTCACGCAGGATATATCCCAGATGGTAAGCGAGCACTGAAGAGAAAATTGCATTACTTAGAGAATCTAAAGTCCGATATTCTTGATTTGAGCTGGAATGGGTTAACGGCTAGAGAAATTAAGGAAGTGTTATTTCCGCAAGCTCCTGCTTTAGTGACACTATCAAATAATGATTGGGATTCGATGTATATAATAAAAAATGTGTTGGAAGAGGATGTATAAGGGAAGGAGGCCACTATGAAAAAATTTCACTATCAATTTAGAGTTGAATGGGGAGACACTGACGCAGCGGGAATTGTTTATTCACCGAACTACTATAAATGGATGGATCAAGCCACACATCAAGTGTTTTCCACGATAGGCTATCCTTTATCTAGTCTAATACGAGATGAGCATATTGGAATACCGATGATTGAATCAAATTGTTCATTCAATAAGCCTCTCTATTTTGAAGAAGACGTCGCAATTATCTCAACTGTTCTGGAGTTACATGACAAGGTTTTTAAAATAAAACATGAATTTATTAGGGGAGAAGATGAAATCGCTCATGGTATAGAACTAAGAGCACTTGCTAGTTTTGCTGGTGAGAAGCCAAAAGCCGTTTCTATTCCAGAAGATATGCATGAATTATTGTTACGATAAAAATAGTCGATTGGACATCTAGACTTATTTATCGTTGATTGACATAAAAACAATAAAATCATCATAAAACACTTGGCCTCCAAGTGTTTTAAAAGTTTAAAAATTTAAGCATACAGGGTATTGTATAAAAAATACGGAAGTTTTAAAAGCGTAATAAAAACGGTTGACTATCATTACTAGATGTATTTTAATTAAGGTATAAAAGTAAAAATTTTCTAAAGATAGGATAGGATTATGAAAAATGGTAATGAAAATTTGTTTTCAAATTGGACCATACAAGGAATTGTAAACGGATTCATTGCGTGGTTATTTGGAGTAACAGGTCCACTCTTAATTGTGTTAAACTCAGCTGAAGTAGGGGGACTCAGTGATTCAATCACGACGTCTTGGATATTCGCGATCTATGTCGTGGGAGGGCTTTCGACCATTGGTTTATCGGTATATTATAAGCAACCAATTGCTGTTGCTTTTACAATTCCGGGAGCCGTTTTAGTTGGGACGACGCTAATGAGTCACTCTTTTACGGATGTGTTAGGAGCTTATGTGATGACTAGTGTGCTCCTACTGATTATTGCCGTTACGAAGTCAACTAGTCTATTTATGAATGCGATACCGTTACCAATCATGATGGCAATGGTGTCAGGAGTATTGTTGCCATTTGGAATAAACATTTTTATGTCCGTTCTGGAATTACCTTTAGTAAATGGCGCTACTCTCATCGTTTTTTTCCTTTTGACTTTTTATAATAGGATAGGGACGTTTGTACCTCCCATCTTAGGAGCTATTGCCGTTGGATTCATATTGCTCTCTTTAGAACAACCTGTGTCGCTTTATTCAAATTCATTCGAATTGTCTTCACCTGAATTTTTTCTTCCAACATTTAGTCTTAGTACTATTAGTGAGCTAACCATCCCTTTACTAGTAACCGTTATTGCAATTCAGAATGCTCAGGGAATTACGATCTTAAATAGTATTGGATATAAAGCGCCTGTCAATTCCCTAACGACATGGTCGGGGATTGGATCGTTGTTAAACAGTTTTTTTGGTGCACATTCGGCTTGTATAGCAGGACCGATGACCGGTATTATTGCAGATCAATCATCGGGTAAGTTAGAACATCGCTATAAAGCAGCTGTTATCATGGGTCTACTTTGGATTCTATTTGGATTATTTGCAGGTTTTGTCATGGGAATTGTACGTGAGATTCCGATCTCATTAATTCAATTACTAGCCGGTTTGGGTTTGTTGATGGTTTTAAAAAATTGCTTGGCTGCTAGTTTTTCGTCTACGTTTCAAATTGGTGCTCTTTTTTCATTTATGATTACACTATCTGATTTTACTTTAATTAACATTGGCTCGCCATTTTGGGGACTTGTGTTCGGTACTTGTTTAAGTTTTGTTTTTGAAAAAGATGATTTTAAGAAGAGGTTAAATGAAAATAAGGGAGTTACGAGTAAAAAACAGAGGATCTCTAGTTAAGAGATCCTCTGTTTTTTACTGTTTAATTGAATAGTGCCATACACCAGAGGTTAGTTGTTTTTCTATACCTTTCTGGGTTTCTAAATAATCTAGGTGGCCAATAATTTCTGACATTACAAGAGAAAATTGTTTGTTGTAGTTTTTTTTATAAATGGCTAGCGCTAGGTCATTTGCTGTTTGAATCCCTTGCTGAATAAGGGATTTTAATTTGCTAGCTTTTTCTTCAACGCCATCTAACCTTTTTTGGATTAACATATCTGGTTGTTCAATCAGGATACCGTGGCCAGGAAAAACAACATCGATAGATCGATTTTGGCATTTTTTTAAAGAATTCATATGATCGACTAGGGTGAGCATACGCTCTCCATTTTGATCAGGTTCAACTAAGGCATTGCTTGAAATGTGATTAATTAATAAATCGCCAGAGAATAACCACTTTCTTTTTTGATCCAAAAGAGCCATTTGATCAGGGGCATGCCCTGGAACGTGAATCACATCAAACTCTTTTAAAAATGTATTACCAATTGGGAGAAGGTCTGAATGAATGGCATTATGCTTGTTTTTTTCGATAGATTGCTTTAAGAAGTCTACTTGACTTCGACCAGCTTCACCACAGCCCATTTTTTCGTATAGCTGGTCGAAGAATTCAATTCTCATCTCCAGGAAATCTTTGTCCCTTTTTAGACGTTGGATCGATAAAGGGTGGACGTATACAGGTATTGATTGCATAGATACGATCCGGTTTACTAAACCAACATGATCGATATGATGGTGAGTTAAGACAATTTCAGTCAAGTCATTAAGGGTTAACCCCTTTTCATTCAACGTGTGAATTAATGCGGTAAAACAATCATCAGTATTGAAACCTGCATCAATTAACGTAAGGGAGTGACTAGCCTTGATTAAATAAAAATTTATGCTTTTTAGCCCAGATTGATTGGGTACGACAATAGGAAAGACTTCGTAATTTTTTTTCTTAAGTTCAATCATTTCTACACCCTCTTTCTCAAAAATGATTCTGTATATCGTTAAAATTATATAACGTATTTAAAACGAAGGTTTATATTTTGTGAGAAACGAACAAGCATTATGGTGTTAAAAACTACATTTCTTTTATTATATCGCATTATTTAATTTCAGTAAACGAAATTATTATTCGTTTTATAGACGAAAGTAATAAAAAGATGTTGAAAAATACTTTTATCAGATATATTATAATATTTAGAATACATACGAAGGAGGAATGAGAACTCTCTGTTTTGAAAGCGGTTACCAAAAAAATCGAAGAGGTGTATGAATGTGAAAAGAAAATGGCTGATGATTTTGGGGTTCGTCTTCGTGTTAACTGTGCTCGCTGCTTGTGGTAATAGTGCAATACAATCAGGTTCTAATTCAGATTCAAGTCAAACAGATAGTTCAGCAGAGCAGCAAGGTGATAGTGAGAGTAATAAAACAGTGAAAATTGGTTCTATTCTACCTTTCTCAGGTGTATATGCATCGCTAGGAAAAGATTTATCTGATGGAATGAAACTCTATTTTGACAGTATTGACTGGCAAGTTGGGGATACAAAAATTGAGTTAATAGAGGAAGATACAGAAGCCGATCCACAAGTCGCTTTAAGACGTGTGCGAAAGTTAATGGATCAGGATAATATCGATATTTTAACGGGGGCAGTAAGTACAGCTGTTGCATATGCCATCCGTGATGAAGTTGATTCTAATAAACTACCATATCTTGCGTCACATGCTGGAGGAAATGATTTAACAAGAGCACAACGTAGTGATTACATTTGGAGATCGTCGTTCTCCTCATGGCAAATTGGACACTCAATGGGTGAGTGGGCATACGAAAATGTCGGAGGGAAGATGTATATTGCTGCTGCCGATTATGCATTTGGTCGAGAGGTTTCAGCTGCATTTATCGAAGCTTATACGGCTGCTGGTGGAGAAGTAGTTGGTGAAGTGTACCCACCACTTGGAAATAATGATTATGCCTCTTATCTAACGACAATTGGGGGAGTAGAAGCTGATGGAGTATATGGTTTTTTTGCAGGAAGTGACGCTGTTCGTTTCGTTCAGCAATATGAACAATATGGATTAAAAGGAAAACTTCCTTTAGTAGGTTCTGGATGGTTAGTTGCAGAAGACCTACGTGAATCGATTGGGAATGCAGCTGAAGGAGCATTTGCATCGACTTTCTGGGATTATAGTTTAGATACAGAAGAAAATGTCGCGTTTGTAAAAGCTTACGAAGAAGCATATGATCGCAGGCCTACTATTGAGTCTTTAGAAGGATATGATGCAGCACGAATTCTTGCTGAAGCACTTACAACTTTAGAGGGAGATGTATCCAATCCGGACGCAATTGTTGATGCGATTTCAAAGGTATCGTTTGTCAGTCCTCGTGGACCAATTGAGTTTGATAAAGACACTCATCATATTATTCAAAATATGTACATTACAGAAACCATTCTCGCTGGGGAAAAAACGGACAATACAGTGCTTGAAACGATTGAAACCGTTCAAGATCCAGGTGAATAATTAAGTGGGGAGTGAGATTTGACGTGGATATAATCGGAGCGCAATTGGTTAATGGAATATCGTATGGTCTATTATTATTTATCATCACCTGTGGTTTGTCACTTGTTTTTGGAATATTGGGAGTGTTGAACTTAGCTCATGGATCTTTATACATGTTTGGAGCATACGTTGCTTACTCCCTCACTGTAACATACACGCAAAGCTTTTGGATGGCCTTACTTATTGCGCCGATTGTCGTAGCATTATTAGCGTTGGTGGTGGAGCGGACGTTGCTCCGCCCCACCTACCATTTGGGGCACTTATCACAAGTATTATTAACGTTTGGATTAGCCTATGTTTTTCACGATATTGCAAAGTTTATTTGGGGTTCGAACGTTCTATCCATTTCAGTGCCTCAGGTCTTTGCAGGTTCAACATCGATCTTTGGTCAAACCTTTCCTGTTTACCGTTTAGTTGTCATTATTGTTGGGATCACAATTGCTGTGTTGCTATGGCTGATTCAAGACAAAACACGTTGGGGAGCTATCATTCGAGCGGGTCTTAGTGACAAGGAAATGATTGGAGCTCTGGGAGTAAATATTAAATTAGTATTTACCATCGTTTTTGTCATTGGAGGAGTATTAGCAGGATTTGGTGGTGTCGTAGCAGCTCCGGTGCTCGGAATTTATCCAAGTATGGAATTTCAAACGTTAATTCTCGCATTAGTCGTACTCGTTATCGGAGGATTAGGGTCTATTGCAGGGACATTAGTTGCCAGTGTTCTTGTTGGGATTTTAGAAACCTTTAGTCGTTTTCTTTTCCCTGAGTTAAGTATGTTTTTAATCTTTGGATTAATGGCAATCGTTCTCGTTTTTAAACCGAATGGGTTACTTGGAAAGAAGGTGGCTTAAATATGAAAAGCGCATTGTTGAAATTTCTCGTAGCGATTGTCGCTTTAGCACTGGCCCCTTTTGTTCTTTCACTGTTTCACCTTAATTTATTATCTGAAATATTAATTCTTGCCGTTTTTGCTCTTAGTTTAAATATATTAGTTGGATTTACTGGACTCGTTTCATTAGGTCATGCAGCTTTTTTTGGAGTAGGTGCTTATACGGCTGGACTTGTTGCTCAAAATATTTCTAGTAATTTATTTGTTTCCTTAGGCTTAGCGATCGTTTTGTCTGCGATTGTAGCAGCTATCGTGGGGGCATTCTGTATGAAGGTGAGCGGATTTTATTTCTTAATGCTAACCCTAGCATTCTCACAGATGATTTATTCGTTTATCTATCAATCAACCAATCTAACAGGTGGTTCTAATGGTTTATCAGGTATACCACGGGTGACGCTCGGAGCTTTTCAGTTTTCGAATTCAGTATACATTTTTTACCTCATATTAGTTGTATTCTTTTTGATATATGCTGGTTTACGAATATTAATGAACTCACCATTTGGTCAAGTGTTAATAGGAATTAGAGAGAATGAAACGAGAGTTAAATCAATGGGCTATAACACAAATCTTTATAAATATATGGCTTTTGTAATAGCGGGCTCACTAGGTGGATTGGCTGGGTCGTTATACACTTATTTTAATGGTTTCATTGCTCCGAGTGATGTGTATTGGACGATGTCTGGTGCTGTATTAATTATGGTTTTAATAGGTGGTGCTGGAACGATACTTGGTCCCGTATTAGGTGCGGCGTTAATTGTTACTCTAGAAACCATTGTAAGTTCTTATACAGATCTTTGGATGTTAATTGTTGGAGCCGTATTTATCATCTTTGTTATCTTTTTCCCGAAAGGAATTGTTGGAATTGGTCAGAGTTTTTTCCGTAAGTTGAAGCTCAATAAGCCCCAATCCCTTCAAAGAAAAAACTCTCGTGCAGCTTAAAGCGAAAATGAAATGGAGGTGAGTTGCTTGGATCAGGAAACGATTTTAACGATTAGTGGTGTTGGAAAAAGCTTTGGAGGATTGCATATTTTAAAAGATATTTCCCTTGAAATAAAAAAGGGAGAGAGAATTGGAATTATTGGGCCCAATGGAGCGGGGAAAACAACCTTTTTTAATTTATTAACAGGGGATTTGGAACCTTCGCATGGAGAGATTTTTCATTATGGTACGAACATAACGAAACAACCTAACTATAAGCGGGTTCGCAATGGAATGGTTCGGACGTTTCAGAAAAATAATCTATTAAACGAATTATCGGTTTTAGATAATTTATTATTAGTTTTACAAAGAAAAGAAGGATTTGGTCGTATATGGTTTAAATCTAGAAGTACAAAGCAGTATCCGAGCTTATATCTAAAAGCCAACGAGCTACTTGAAACGTGGGGCCTATCGCATCGTCGTGATGCGATCGTTAAGAACCTATCATATGGGGAACAGCGCCAGATTGAGATATTACTTGGAGTCGCAACAGACCCCTCTATTCTATTACTTGATGAACCAACTGCAGGTATGTCGCAATCAGAAACAGATTATATCGTTGATTTACTTTATCAGCTTCCGAAAGACTTAACCTTGATGATCATTGAGCATGATCTTGAAGTTGTCTTTGGTCTAGCTGACCGCATGGTTGTATTGTACGATGGTGGTGTGCTTGTAGAAGGGGAACCTGAAACAGTAAGAAAAGATGAGAGAGTGAACAAAATTTACATTGGTAGCGGGGAGGAAGTCGAATGCTAGATGTTCAAAATCTCCATGCATATTATGGAGAGAGTCATATATTGCACGATGTTTCTTTACGTGTAAATCAAGGTTCAGTCTCTGTTTTACTTGGTCGTAATGGGATGGGGAAGACCACGACTCTCCATTCAATTATGGGAATGGTCTCTCCAAAAAAAGGGTCAATCTTCTTGAATGGTCAAGAACTGAAAGGAAAGCCAAGTTATCAAATCTCTAAAGCTGGAATCGGTTTAGTTCCACAAGGAAGAAGAATTTTTCCTAATCTAACAGTAAAAGAGAATTTATTAACGACGTATCGCCCTGTAAAGGATGGATGGAATTTAACGAAGATTTTTGAAATGTTCCCTAGACTAAAAGAACGTGAAACGTCAATGGGGGGGAACTTAAGTGGCGGAGAACAGCAAATGCTGTCAATTGGTAGAGCCTTAATGACCAATCCAGATTTGCTTTTACTCGATGAGCCATCTGAAGGACTCTCTCCTTTAATGGTAAGAGAAGTGATTAAAATTATTAAGAGGTTAAAAGAAGAAGGACTGTCGATGTTGCTCGTCGAACAAAACCTGTCGATGGCTTCCGATTTAGCAGACCATGTGTATATTTTAAATAAAGGAGCCGTTGTTTTTGATGGCTCATCTGAAGATTTTGACATAGAAGTCCGAAATAAATTCTTGTCTTTAAGTTCTTAAAGTATTTCGTTGCGTAGCATGGTAATTTAAGGTGTTTAACAAAAAAACAGCCAGTAAGTTCGAGCTATATAAAAAGGGGAGTAAGATCTTTTTTTGTAGACTCGCTGTATCCCTGGCTGTTTTATATGATCCATCGAGTGTTCAAGTGAAATTGGAAAACTTTAGTCTGCTTTGATGTGTTTTAGTGACTTTCACACCATAATTTAATTGCTTTTATTTCAAATGTATACATACATCATTCGTTTACTAACAAATTACAAGAGGTGTATATGATGAAGATTGAAAAAGGTGTTGGCTTCACAAATGTGTTTTCTGATTTTAAAAGTGATTTAAATTCTAAAAATTTTGCCGCAGGTTTAGTTGCTGGTATTTTTGGTTTAAGTGTGGGATTGGTTTTTATTAGTGCTGGCACCGTTGCTGGTTTAGGTTCAGGATTAATTATGATGTGGATTACTAGTTTTTATTTGATAAACGGTTTATTTGGAATATTAGTCCCGTCATACTATCGCCAACCATTAGCGATGGCCAATTCAATACCGGGTGCATTGTTGTTTACTGCAGTGATTCCAATGGTAGGTCTAGGGCCCGTATTAGGGGCGACTTTAATCGCGGGTTTAATATCATTGTTAGTTGGGTTCTCAGGTATTATGGGGAAAGTAATGCGTTTTACACCAACCCCGATTGTAATGGCGATGATTGCGGGTGTTTTATTAAAATTTGGTTTGGACATGGTACGCGCATTAGAAAGTGCACTGGTCCCAACACTTATTATGGTAGGAACATTTCTTATTCTATCGAAAATGGCACCTAAAATTCCAGCTGTTTTGGGTTCATTAGTGGTTGGAATCATCTACTTAATCATTAGTGGGGTTGAATTTACGGGAATTGAATTTACGGTAAACTATCCACAATTTGTGATGCCTGAATTTACTTTAGAAGCCTTTCTAGCATACGGACTACCTCTTGCCATTATTTTAATAGGGATGGAAACGCCAGTTGGAGTAAGTTTATTGAAATCAGCGGGGTATAAGGGTATTCCCGTCAACGGTATTACAGCAGTTAATGGATTTGCTACAATGGTTTCGTCTTTCTTCCACCTACATAGTACGTGCATTGCTGGTCCGATGACAGCTATTAGTTCATCTCCAGATGCAGGGAAAAGAGAGCAAAGGTGGGTAGCTGCAGTCATTATAGGTATTATCTTTGCTGTAAGTGCTCCATTTTACGGTGGTTTTGTCAAACTATTTGAAGTGATGCCAGGTTATTTTATCGCGATTATTGCTGGATTGGCGTTAGTTAAAGTTTTAATATCGGCTATAAGTGCATCTTTTGGAAGTACTCATAGAATTGGAGCCATTTTTACTTTCCTAATCGCTGCTTCAGGTGTTCAATTGTTTTCAATCGGTGCTCCATTTTGGGCATTAGTGTTCGGAATCATTGCTTCGTTAATCGTTGAGCCAAATGATTTTAATTTTAGGTTAAAAGGCGAAGATTCAGAAGAAGAGGCAGATATTGAGCTTAAATCGAAGGGGGCTTAAGGTTCTATTTAAATAAGAAAGGGTGAATGGATCAAAATCCATCACCCTTTCTTATGTTAGCTTTTACTTAAATATTCGCGTGAGAATGAAATGGGAGTTCGGATACTTTGATCGATTCAGTCGGGCAACCTTCTTGGGCGTCAATTAAATCATCTTCTAAGTCACTATCAATTTCAGTAACACCTTGATTGTTGTCAAGGATTGCCTCGGCAATACCCTCGTCGTCATAATCAAATAGATCAGGAGCCGCTGCTCCACATGCTCCACATGCAATACATGTATCTTTATCAACCATTGTATACTTAGCCATCTTGATCGCCCTCCAGAATTTGAATTTTATGCAAAAACACTCGTACTATGCAACGGTTGCACCTTAGCGGCTGGATCAATAAATGCTTTCGCATTGTTAATCGCAGTTGGTGCTTCTCCAAAGCCAGTCGCAATTAATTTTACTTTTCCCTTATACGTACAAACATCACCTGCAGCATATACACCTGGAATATTTGTCTCCATCTTTGAATTTACAACAATTGAATTTTTTTCAATGTTTAAACCCCAGTTTTTCATTGGACCTAGAGAAGACAAAAAGCCGTAGTTGATAATAACGTCATCAACTTCTAAGGTTTCAATACTTTTATCTTTTGCATGCTCGAGTGTAACGGAGTGAATACGGTCATTGTCGCCATTTAAACGAGTAGGGACATAAGGTGTTCTGATAAGAACCTTGCTTTCCATTAGCTCAGTTACACTAGATTCATGGGCACGGAATTTGTCGCGCCGATGAACGAGAGAGACCTGCTTTGCAATAGGTTCAAGCATGAGTGACCAATCTACAGCGGAATCTCCTCCCCCGCATATGAGCACCTTTTTATCTCTGAATTTCTCTAGATCATCAATAAAATAATGTAGATTGCTAGTTTCATATTGTTCAGCTTCATCTAATTCAATTTTACGAGGTTTAAATGCACCATTTCCAGCTGTTAAAATGACTGTTTTTGTAAGATGTTCCTCTTTATTTGTTGTAAGGCGAACCATTCCATCTTCTAATACTTCTAAGGTTTCAACCATTTGCTCAAGACATATGGTTGGGTTAAAGTGAGTCGCTTGCTTTGTTAAACGATCGACTAACTCTTGTGCTCGCACTTTAGGAAAGCCAGCTATATCATAAATGTATTTTTCTGGATACAAAGCAGATAGCTGTCCGCCTAACTGGGGTAAACTTTCAATGATTTTTACGGAAGAATTACGCATTCCTGCATAAAATGCAGCGAATAAACCAGTTGGCCCACCTCCAATAATGGTAATCTCATGGATCTTATCTGACATATAAAAACCTCCTAAGACTTGTGAATAAAATTAATATTATGTTTATTTAACTATCGTTAATTATATGTAATATAGAATATTCTTAAAAGTCTGTCAAGGTGTTTTCAATATATAAGAGATGTTATTTTTTAACTCCACTTAATAGAAGGGAGATGTACAAAAAAATAAGCATAAAAGAATTGTGTATTTTTTACGTTCGTTAAGAAAATGAGAATAAGTTAGAATTAAAGAGAAAGTGAGAGTTATATATGGTATTACCCCTAAAAATAGGGAGTTCCCCCTTTTGATAATTGGAGAAATATTATGTATATTATGAATTAGTTACGAAAGAAACAAAATCATATTAGGGAAAACCAAGGAGGTTCTTTACATGTCAACTACACTAACAGGGACGAAAACGCTTACAGTTAAGAAAGCTAATGGGATTGCAGAGGTACACATTCATGTGAACAAAACAAATTCTTACGATCTCGATTATTACAAAGAGTTAAATGCTGCAATTGATGATATTCGCTTTGATACTGATATTAAAGTGGCTGTATTAATGAGCGACATGCCTAAGTTCTTCTCGGCTGGTGCGAACATTAATTTCTTAAAAGCATCTGAGCCACGTTTCAAAACTCAATTCTGTTTATTCTGTAACGAGACACTTGATAAAATTGCTCGTTCACCGCAAATCTGGATCGCTTGCTTGGAAGGACACACAGTAGGTGGCGGTTTAGAAATGGCTCTTGCTTGTGACCTACGTTTCATGGGTTCAGAAGCTGGTAAGATCGGTCTCCCAGAAATTACACTTGGTGTACTAGCTGGTACGGGTGGAACACAACGTCTACTACGTCAAGTTGGTCACTCTAAAGCACTTGACCTTAACCTTACTGGTGAGACGCTTTCTCCTCAAGAAGCATTGGATATCAAATTAGTTGATCGTGTCTTCCCACAAGAAGAAACTAGAGCGAAAACACTAGAATATGCTGAGAAAATTGCAAACAGTGCTACATACGCAGCACAAAACATTAAGCTATCGATTATGAATGGAAAAGAAATGCCATTAAATGTAGCCGTTCGTTATGAAGGTGAATTACAAAACCTTTTATTCCGTTCAAATGATGCACAAGAAGGACTAAGCTCATTTATTGAAAAACGTGAAGCGAATTGGTCTGGTCAGTAATTTATAAATGTTAAATGGCGATATCGGAATTCCGATATCGCCATTTTAAACAGGATGACAATTTCTCTAGAAGTGGAAGTGATGATAATGAGAGATAAAATACAAATGTTAACTGAAGCCATCGAATCACATATTAATCATGGTGATTCTCTCGTATTAGGAGCTTGTTTAGAGCCAATGATTCCGTTTGCAGCTGCACATGAAATCGTTCGTCAAGAAAAGAAAGATTTAACATTGGTTGCACCGATTTCTGATATTTTATTTGATATGCTAATCGGTGCGGGCAGTGTCAAGAAAATTACGGCTGCTTGGGCTGGTAATGTAAGCGCAGGTCTTGGCCATAATTATCGACGTTCGATTGAAAAAGGGGTGCCTCATCGAATCGAGATTGAGGACCATAGTAACTTTTCGTTAGGTCTGGCTTTACTAGGAGGGGCAATGGGAGTTCCTTATCTACCAACGAAGTCACTTTTAGGGACAGGACTTCTATCAAGTAATCCGAACTTGAAAGTGCATGAGTTTGAGGGAGAAAAACTTGTTCATGTTCCAGCTTTAAATCCTGATGTAGCTGTTTTAGGTGTTCAAAGAGCTGATAAACAAGGAAACGCACATTTATGGGGAAATATTGGTGTTGCTCAAGATGCAGCACTTGCTAGTAAGAAAGTTATTCTATTAGCAGAAGAGATTGTTGATACAGAAGTGATTGAAAGTGATCCTAACAGAGTGTTAGTGCCTGGATTCAAAGTAACATCGGTTGTTCATTGTCCGGCTTATTGTCACCCCGCACCAATGCAAGGCCATTACGGAAGAGATCATGCGTTTTTTCATGAATATCATACGGATACAAAAACGAGAGAAGGCTTTACAGAATGGATAAATAAATGGGTGACGGGTGTATCTAGCCACGCCGAGTATTTGAATTTAGTGGGACAATCACGAATGGAAAAGCTAAAAGTAAAAGGAGAATACCTTGCTTCGCCAGTCAATTACGCCTCTGAATAATAGAAAGGAGTGAAAAAAATGAGTTATACAACAGAAGAATTAATGGTTGTTGCTGCCGCAAGAGAAATTCAAGATCATGAGGTTGTCTTTGTCGGAATGAGACTGCCGATGCTTGCATTTGCTGTAGCTAAAAAAACGCATGCGCCAAATGCAGTTGGATTTTATGAATGCGGAATCGTTCGTGACTTTCCATCGGAAACGTTGCTCTATACGATGGGAGACACACCTAATGTTATTGGTGCACAGTGGTGTACAACAACGAACCATTTGATGTATCTGATGCAACAGGGAAATGTTGATGCTGGTTTTATCGGTGGAGCAGAAATTGATAAATATGGAAACGTTAACACTTCTTATATAGGAAACCATGAGGACCCTGTTCTTAAATTACCTGGTAGTGGTGGAGCTGCTGATATTGCATCACTCTCTAAAAGATTGTTAGTCATAATGAATCACGAGAAACGACGCTTTAAAGAAAGAGTCGATTATATTACTTCTCCAGGATACGGAGATGGGGGGGGTTGGCGTGAAGAACAAGGACTCCCTCGTGGTGGAATTGGTGCTTTAATTACAACTTTAGGATTAATGAGACCGGATTCTGTAAATAACGAATTAGAACTTATTTCGGTGCATCCTGGTGTATCCGTCGATGACGTTAAAGAACATACAGGTTGGGATTTAAAACTCTCTTCTAATCTAAAAGAAACGGTAGCTCCTTCAAAAGAAGAACTCGAAGTTATTCGAAATATTGATCCAGATGGTTTTTGGACGGGAAAGAAAAGGGGGACCTGATATGAGGTCAAATGAAATAGACATTTTAGTTAATTGGGGAGATACGGATAAAGCAGGCATTGTCTATTACCCGAATTATTTTAAATGGTTTGATATTGCAGGCCATCAGTTTTTTCGTAGTTGTGATTTAGCACCAAGTAAATTGGAACTAGAAAGACAAATTATCGTTCCCTTATTAGATGCAAGGTGTAGTTTTGAAAAAACATTGTTATATGATGACGTCATAACGGTACGCACCGTAGTGGAAGAGATCAACAATAAAACAATTAAACTTAAACATGAAGTTTTCAATGGGAAAACGCGAACAGGTCATGGTTATGAGTTAAGAGGTTGGGTCAAGCAAACAGCTGAGGAAATCAAAGCGGTTCCAATCCCACAGGAGGTCATAGAGATTCTAAAGGAAGAAGTGCACTCAAATCAAAGCAAGAGCAGAACTCCATTTAATGCATAATTGATAACTATCCTCTATAATAAAGGGTGTCTCTAAAAAGCATAACTATAACTAAATGGACGGTGAAAAGCGTTGAAGCCAAGGTCATTAATGTTTACATTATACGGAGAATACATCCAATATTATGGAGGAGAAGTCTGGGTTGGAAGTTTAATTCAGTTAATGGATAAATTTGGAGTTTCAGAGTCTTCTGTTAGAGGAGCTATCTTTCGGATGGTTCAAAAAAATTTATTGCAAGTAAGAAAAATAGGAAATAAAAGCTATTATTCTGTAACTGAACTAGGAAGACGAAGAATAGAAGATGGGGTAAAAAGGGTTTACACGACCCAAAGTCAAAGTTGGGATGGGATGTGGAGAATCCTTACATATTCATTTCCAGAAGAAAAACGAGAGTTGCGAAATGTGATTAGGAAAGAGTTAAACTGGACTGGATTTGGAGTAATTTCTAATAGTACATGGGTAAGTCCCAATCCATTAGAAGAACAAGTCATCGAAATGATTGAAACATACAAACTGCAAGAGCATACCTTTTTATTTAGTTCATCTTCAATTGTCTCACATGATAATGAAAGCATCATAAATAAAGGATGGGATTTACAAGGTATCTCAGATGAGTATGATATTTTTATTGAAACATTCACACCGAAATTTGAAGAGTTACGTGAGCAAGCATTAAATAACTTATTAAAGGACGATGAATGTTTCATTGAACGAACAAATCTTGTTCACCAATACCGGAAATTCCTATTCCAAGACCCAGGTTTTCCTCGCGACCTTTTACCAGTAAACTGGTCAGGAACAAAAGCTAGAGAACTATTCTGGAACATTCATCAACTCATATCAATACCTGCTGTCCGTTTCTTTGAATCACTATACGAACCCGCTCCAGACAAAGAAATAGAAGCAAACCGCGACAAAGCCATTAATCCATTTAGGAAGATATATATGTAAGAGTCGTTTCCAAAAGGGTGAACTTCCCTTTTGGAAACGACGAAGCATTGAGCGGAACCGCTGCAAGGTTTTAAGGGATTTTGAGTGGGCTTCTCAAAAAGCCCGCGCAGCGAGTGGAGCCAATGCCACTTTCGCGCAAGGGTGAACTTCCCTTTTGGAAACGACGAAGCATTGAGCGTCTTGCTCTATTATGAAAACGCTTAAAAGAATAGCTTCGCATAACAAATTCGCAAAATTCAAGTAATTGGAGAGATGATCAATGAAAAAAGTGATTTTAGAAAAAAGCAATCATTTAGCATTTGTGACGATCAATCGACCTGAGCAATTGAATTGCTTTGATTTTGAAACGCTTGTGGAATTAGAAAATATGGTTGATGACATTAAGTTAGATAAAGAAGTGAGAGCCGTCATCTTTACTGGTGCAGGTGAAAAAGCATTCAGTGCAGGTGCAGATCTAAAAGAAAGACGAACGTTAAATGAAAAAGAAGTGCGTCGAAATGTGAGTAAAATTCGTGATGTATTTACAATGATTGAGGAATTGCCTCAACCGACGATAGCGGCAATAAATGGCTATGCACTTGGTGGTGGATTTGAACTAGCGCTTGTTTGTGATTTCCGTTATGCCGTCAAAAAGGCAACAGTGGGATTAACTGAAGTGAGTTGGGCTATTATCCCAGGAGCAGGTGGGACTCAGCGATTAAGTCGTTTAATTGGAACTTCCCGTGCGAAAGAATTGATATTAACTGCTAGAAAGATCGATGCTGAACAAGCTTATGATTTAGGCATTCTAAATAAGGTTGTTGATGAAGATGAGTTGCAAAGTAGTACGATAGCTCTTGCAGAAGAAATTATGAAAAATGGACCGTTAGCTGTGACTCAGGCAAAATATGCGATTAATTATGGCAGTAACGTAGACGTGAAAACAGGACTCGCAATTGAATCAAAAGCATATGAAGTGATTATTCCAACAAAAGACCGCGTTGAAGCTTTAGAAGCTTTTAAAGAGAAACGAGCTGCTCAATTTAGAGGAGAATAGCAACCGTCAGGAGTGCTTAAAATGAATGACCTTTTTAAGGAAAACCGAGTTACGAAGCTCCTAGATATTCGGTACCCTATTATTGAGGGGGGAATGGCGCAAATCGGTGATGGTACGTTAGCTGCAGCTATTTCAAATGAAGGTGGCCTAGGGCAAATTGCTGTTTCTGGCATGAGTCCAAGTAAGTTTCGTGAAGAAATAGAAATAGCAGTCTCAAAAACAACCTCACCTTTTGGAGTAAATATTCCAATCAGTGGTTACTTTTCATCCAATGAATACTTTGACGTTATTGTAGAAAATAAAGATAAAATTAAGGCTGTAAGTTTATCTTCTGGCGATCCTCGTTCCTATATCCCTTTTTTTAAACAATTAGGACTGAAGGTGATGGTTGTCGTTGGTACCGTTAAGCACGCTTTAAATGCTGAAAAAGCGGGTGCTGATCTAGTTATTTGTGAAGGATTTGAGGCTGGGGGACGAAACAGTCCATATGAATTGACATTGTTTAGTTTAATTCCCCAAGTTCGGCGAGCGATTGACATTCCAATCGTGGCTGCGGGTGGGATTTCAAGTGGAGAGGGAATTCTTGCCGCACTAGCCTTAGGAGCTGATGGGGTTCAGATAGGGACACGTTTCATTGCAACGAAAGAATGTATGGCTCACGATAGCTATAAGCAATTGCTTGTAAATTCAAATGATGCAGATACAATCATTATGGAGAGAAGCATTGGTGGAGTTAATCGGGTCGTAAAGAGTATCTATGTTGATCAAGTTTTGCAATTAGAGAAGCAAGCGACTTCATTTCAAGACTTATATCCTTATATAAATGGATATAAAAATAAATTAGGTGCCTTACAAGGGAATTTTGAAGAGGGTTGGGTTCATGCCGGACAATCGGTAGGATTAATTGATTCGATTGTCAGTGTAGAGGAATTGTTTGATCAACTGATACGAGAGTTGGAGCAAGCACAAGAATCACTTTTTCAAAACGTAGAAAAGCTTTTAAAATAATTAAATAATGGGTGATGTCAATGTCGAACTACGAAACAATTCATTTACAAATGGAGAATCAAGTTGCGTGGCTAACGTTAAAAAGAGAACCAGTCAATGTATTAAACATTGAAATGATGCAGGAAATTGTAGACGCGTTAGAACATCTTATCGCAAATGAAGAACCACATGCATTAGTGATCCGAGCTGATGGGAAGGCTTTTTCTGCTGGTGTAGCGATTGAAGATCATATTGGAGATAAAGCAGAACCTATGATTCATGTATTTCATAAGATGTTTCATTTGTTGGCAAAGATACCCTGTCCAACAGTTGCTGTTGTTGAAGGAGCAGCGATTGGAGGAGGTTGTGAGATTGCTAGTTTCTGTGATATTTCCGTTGCGACAGAAAAAGCGAAATTCGGTCAGCCTGAAATTAATTTAGGTTTGTTTCCACCTGTTTCAGTTGCGGTATTCCCTTTGCTGATGGGTTTTAATAAAACAATGGAGCTACTTCTTACAGGAAAAACAGTTTCTGCAGCGCAAGCGAAGGAATATGGTCTTATTAATGAAGTGATTTCAGAAGAGGAATTAGAAAGCTATCTAGAAGATCTTCTAGATTCGTTTAGATCGAAAAGTCGTGTAGCACTTGAGTTTACTAGAAAGGCGATACGTGAAGCGATGGCGACTACATTTGCTCAAACGATTGGAAAAGTAGAACAAATTTACTTAAATGACCTAATGAAAACAGATGATGCACAAGAAGGGCTAGATTCATTCTTGGAAAAACGCAAACCAGTTTGGAAGCATTCGTAGGAGGTGCATCATGAACATAGAAGAAATTGAAAGTGGAGGATATCGGATCGGAATTCCGGTTCCTTTTCCGATGAAATATGTATACTGTTATCTTTTTCCACAAAATAATGACTATGTGTTAATTGACGTTGGCTTTAATTATCAAGCCGCTAGAGAAGCGTGGGAAGAAGTGTTCACTTATTTAAAGATCAGTCCTTTGCAAATTAAAACGATCTACTTAACGCATTTTCATCCAGACCATTCCGGGTTATGTGGTTGGATGCAACAACAGACGGGAGCCCATGTTTTTATGCATGAAATAGACATGCAAATGATGGAGAGAGTGTGGGGCGATGATAGTGTACAAACGACACGTATGAAAGAGATGATTCTTGATTCCGGGGTACCTGTGCCATTAAGTGAAGCCATTATCGAACATATGGAAAAGATTACAAAGCACGTGCTTCCCTTGCCGAAGATGACTCCTATTGGTAGACAGGTAGAGTTCAGCGGAAAAATATGGGATGTTATTCATACTCCTGGTCATAGTGCTGGTCACATCTGTTTTTATCAAAAAGAGGATCAAATTCTTATTTCTGGTGATCACGTCTTGGATAAAATAACTCCTAATATAAGTGTGTGGCCTGGGTCTAGTCAGGAGCCATTGCATGAGTATATTGACTCTCTGTTGAAGATTAAACAGTTTCCTACAAAGATCGTTTATTCGGCTCATGGTAAGCTAATAGATGATCTAAATGACCGCGTTGATGAGCTTATTTTGCATCATGAGGAACGGTTATTAAAAATGGAACAGCTTGCTAATACGAAAACAGCCTATGAAATTGCTGAAGTTTTATTTGCTCATAAGGACTTATCTCCTCACCAATGGCGTTTTGCTATTGCTGAGACACTTGCTCATTTGTATTTCTTAGTGCAGGAAAATCGAGTGGTCAAAATAGGCACAAAGCCTGTAGTTTATCAAAAGGTTATTTAATAAAAAAATATGATCGTAAAAAATGCATGTGTATTCTTTTTGAATGCACATGTTTTTTTATGCAATTAAGCGTTATGCAGAAGAATTTCACTTACTAATTATAGAATGTAAATTCATTATGAATGATGAAAGATCAGTGATTTATTTTAAATTTATCTTTCGTCATAAAAACGTAATGAAAGTATTGACAAATAATTGAGAATATTTTATATTACTTAATATAGACGATCTATTAAAAAACATAATAAAAAAGAGGTGTTAACAAGTGAGTGTAAATCAAGCTGAAGTATTATTAGAAAAAGTTCAAAGCGGATTTAAGGTTGAACGCACAGATGATATGAATGAAGAGTATTTAAAAGCGCTAAAACAAACTTTAACAATTGTTGGAGATACGGAGTTATTAAGTGTCCCTCCTCTTTTAACGGTTTACGATCAAGCGCCGAATTTAAACTATAAAATTACAGCTTTAGCGGTTATGCAAGATGAAATTGGGCATGCACATATCGCTTACCGTTTATTAGAAGATTTAGGAGAAGATGTAGATCAACTTTTATACAACCGCTTACCAAATCGATGGAAGAATCCATATGCTTTTGATTTCAAACTTGATAACTGGATTGAATTAGGCGTGTTTAACGGACTGTTTGACCGTGCTGGTTATACATTGCTAGGTGACGCTCATGAACATACATCATATGGCCCTTGGAAGAGAGCACTAGTAAAAGTAGATAAAGAGGAATTGTTCCATTTACGAAACGGTGAAATTATTATGAAAGCCGGGATGAAGAAACCAGAAACAGCGAAACAAGTGCAAGAAGCTGTGGATTGGATGTTCTTAATGGCCCTGGAATTCTTTGGAGTAGCAGATAGTCTCAAAAGTCGTTCAGCACAACTTGATTACAGATTAAAGGGTAGATCAAATGATGAATTAAGACAAAAATGGTTATCTACTGCAGTTCCATTCTGTGAGTCAATCGGTATTAAAGTACCAGCTCATTATGATGAAAAACAAGAAAAGTACGTGATCGATGTACCGTTCCCTTGTAAATTTGATATCGAAAATAAGAAGTGGTTATATGATCAACCAGATACATGGGATGGAGTAATAGAGCGTTTTAAAAAGCGCGGACCTGAAAATCAAGAGTTTGTTGATAGAATTCAAAAGGGAGCAAGAGAGTTAGAAGCAATGCGAGCAGAGGGGGTATAAACAATGAGTGAAGCAACGATGAATGAAATACCAACGAAGAAGTATTGGGATGCTTTGAAAGAAGTAATGGACCCAGAATTTCCAATAAGTGTGGTAGACATGGGTTTAATCTATGAGATTACTAAGAAAGATAATAATTTAGAAGTATTAATGACTTATACATCAACTGGATGTGCTTGCATGCAGTGGATTGAAAGCGATATCAAAGAACGATTATTAAAAGAAGAAGAAATTGCTGAAGTAGACATTCAAGTTGTCTGGGATCCACCTTGGACAGTGAATAATTTAAGTGAAGAAGGAAAAAAGAAGTTGAAGCATTGGGGGGTAAGTTCATGAGTAATCAACCTGTTGAATATCTGCTTCTTACTCGGATTAAACGAGGAGACGACCTCATTCAAGTAGGTTCATTTAAAGCTGTAAGTGACGATTTAGCAAATGTATATGCTCAGCATATTTATGATGAGGAAGATTGGGTAGAGATGCACGTTGTGCGCAAAGATGCTTTAATTCACGTCCGAAGCCCAGAACCATTATTCAATAAGGAAGGAGTGAGCTAAATGTCAAATTCTAAACATATATCTTTAGTCGAATTGGCAGAAACAATTGCGGATAATAAATATATTTTAGGGGATAGATTAGTTGAAATTGGTATTAGTGGACCGACGCTTGAATCAACTCTTTCATCCATTGCTATGGCTCAGCAAGAACTAGGTCATTCAAGATTAATTTATAGATGGGCATTTGATTTAAAAGGATTAAATGGTAGTCGAGTCGAAATCAAAGACCAAACTGGGAAAGCGTTTACAACAAATGTCGAAACAAGTAATTGGATTGAACTAATTGCTGGACTATACACAACGAATGTGGCTATAGATTTGGTTATGCGTGCCATTATTGATGCTGACCACTCAGAGATGAATCCACCGTTTAGCAAAATGTTAAAAGAGCAAAATGAACACCTTATTTACTCAAAGAGCTGGTGTAAGCAGCTATTACATGATCAAGGTTCCATTCCTAGAAGATTTAAAGAAGCATTGGAAAAAGCAACAAATGATGCAACAGAGTGGTTAAAGAAAGTTGAAAATGATCAACTATTAATCTCTGAAAAGATGATTGCGGCTAATGTAAATCTTGTGTCTAAGTATAAGAGCCAAGTTGATGAGTTATTAAATGATGGTGCTGTTACCAATGTCGGATAAAAATGTTGAGTGTTCATTCTGTTCTTCTGATAAGGTCGAGAAAATGTCATCATTTGGTACTGCACAATTAGTTCGTCAATATTATTGCAACGATTGTCATAGTGTCTTCGAATATATTCGTTGGCAAGAAGAAGAGAAACCGAATAATGAAAGGTGTCGAAACTAATGGATTTGATTAAGAAAATCGGAGTAGTCGGATCTGGAACAATGGGAGCAGGCATTGTTCAATTAATGGTTCAGAACGGCTATGCTGCAGTTATGTTCGATATCGACCAAGTGACAGTAGACAAGGCAAAAGTTGGAATTGAATCTAAGTTGGAACGTCTAGTGGAAAAGAAAAAGATTAGTACGGCAGAAATGAATTTAGCAAAAGAACTGTTAGAGTCAACTACAGACTTAACTAGATTTAAAGATTGTCAGCTAGTCATTGAAGCGGTGCCTGAGAAATTAGAAATTAAGAGATCGATTTTTCAACAGTTAGAAGAGATTTGTTCTGTAGAGACGATTTTAGCGACCAATACTTCTTCTCTTTCCATTACTGAGATTTCTGGTACAGTTCAACATCCAAATCGAGTTGCAGGATTTCACTTTTTTAATCCAGCACCAGTGATGCCTTTGGTTGAGGTCGTGCAAGGTTTAAAAACTTCACCTGAGACGATTGAATCACTTGTTCAATTTGCAATGAAGATTAATAAAAATCCGGTAGTTTGTAAAGATACTCCAGGATTTATTGTGAATCGTGTGGCTCGGCCCTTCTATAATGAAGCGTTACGAATCATGAACGATCAGGTTGCAAGTGTGGATCAAATTGACCGAATTATGAAAAAAGCAGGGAACTTTAAGATGGGCCCATTTGAGCTTCAAGATTTGATAGGGATTGATATTAACTTTGCAACAACGAAGTCCGTTCATGCTAGTTTTTATGGTGAGAGTCGCTTTCGACCGCACTATTATCAAGAACGCATGGTTCAATCAGGTAATCTAGGTAGGAAAACGAAAGGAGGGTTCTTTAGTTATGAGTAGCAAATCTATTGTAGTAGTAGGTGAAAACTTACTGGCTAAAGAACTTTTCAGAGCTCTCGAAAAAAGTGAAAAAAACGCAGTGTTTTTTTACGAATTCCCTACCAATGATCCTGTTGATGTTGTGATTGAAACTGAGAATCTTGATCTAGAGCTTAAAAAGAAAAATCTTCAAGACATTGAATCACGCGTTTCTGCCGAGACATTAATTTTAACATCAACGTTACAAGTAACGGCAACTGAAGCAGCGTCGTGGTTAAGTCAACCTGAGAGACTTATAGGGTTTGGGACGTTTGCAAACTTTCATGAAGGTCAACTGATTGAGATTGCTGCTCCTTTACAGGCTAATTTTGATTATGTGCAAGTGGCAACGAATACGTTTCTGGCAATAGAACAGGAAACAGAAGTCGTTGAAGATGAGGTAGGTCTAGTCTTCCCGCGTATTCTGTCCTTAATTATTAACGAAGCGGTATTTGCTCTAACAGAAGGAACTGCAGCTGTAGATGCAATTGATACGGCAATGAAAAAGGGAACGAATTATCCTTTAGGTCCTTTAGAATGGGCTGAAAAAATAGGAATCGATGACGTCTATTCTGTCCTACTTGGGCTCTATAAGCAGTTTGGTGAAGAGCGCTACAGGCCTGCACCATTAATCAAAAAACTCGTTCAAGCAGGCTGGATTGGTGGCGAAACAGATAAGGGTTTCTATCACTATCAAAAACGTAAAACGAAGGAGTATTCAATATGAGGGAAGCAGTCATTATTGATGCTGTTCGTACACCAATTGCCAAAGTAAACGGTACGTTGTCTGATGTTAGGCCAGATGATTTAGCTGGCCACGCTATTAAACAATTATTAGCGAGGGTTCAAATTGATCCTGCGCTTATAGAGGACGTCTACTTTGGTTGTGCGAATCAGGCAGGAGAGGACAATCGCAATGTTGCTAGAATGGGGTTGTTACTAGCAGGTGTTCCAGAAACAGTTCCTGGTGTAACCGTTAATAGACTTTGTGGTTCTGGATTAGATGCCATTAATCAGGCGACGGCTGCAATTAAATCAGGATTAGGTGATGTCTTCATTGCAGGTGGGACTGAAAGCATGACGCGTGCCCCGTATGTAATGATGAAACCGCAGTTATCCAATGCGCGTGGCAATCAAACCTTACATGACACCACTATTGGATGGCGTCTTGTTAATCCCGAGCTTGCTGAGGTGTATCCGCCGATCAGTCTTGGAGAGACCGCAGAAAATGTTGCAGAAAGATATGGGGTTTCAAGAGAAGAACAAGATGAGCTTGCCTTATTAAGTCAACAAAAAGCAGCGATTGCGATTGAAAGTGGTAGGTTTAAGGATGAAATTGTTCCGATTGCTGTGCCACAAAGAAAAGGCGACCCAATCATCTTTGATACGGATGAGCATCCCCGTTCAGGAACTACATTGGAAGCGTTATCAAAACTTCGTCCCGTGTTCCGCGAGGGAGGAACGGTTACGGCAGGGAATTCTTCAGGTATTAACGATGGTGCTAGTGCTGTTTTAATAATGGATAGAGAATTAGCTGAAAATCTTGATTTAAAACCTATTGCACGCATTATTACATCCGCTGTAAGCGGAGTGGATCCTGCTTATATGGGAGTTGGTCCAATTCCAGCCACCGAAAAGGCGCTTCAAAGAGCTGGGCTAACAGTCGATGACCTTGATTTAATTGAAATCAATGAGGCTTTTGCGGCACAATCGGTCGCTTGTATCAAAGAGCTAGGCTTTCATATGGATAAAGTAAATGTGAATGGTGGCGCTATTGCTTTAGGGCATCCTCTTGGATGTAGTGGGTCAAGAATTGTAACGACGCTTGTCCATGAGATGCAAAAACGTGACGTTAGGTATGGACTTGCAACGATGTGTATCGGTGTAGGGCAAGGAATTTCGACGATAATTGAGAAAGTTTAAGGAGTGAGTGAACGTGATTAAAGATACAGCGGTAAAAAGCACAGTAATCAAGGATACTTACCAATTATTAATTAATGGAGAGTATTCCAACAGTAGCAGTAATGAATTTTTTGAAACGTACAATCCAGCTACAGGTGAAGTGTTAGCTAAGGTAGCAAAGGCTACAAAAGAAGATGTTGATCGTACAGTTGAAGCGGCTAGAACGGCATTTGAATCTGGAAAATGGCCGAAAACGTCTCATGCGAAGCGTGCGAGATTATTAAATAACATTGCAGCCATTATGAGAGATCGTTTTAAAGAACTTGTTGAAGCTGAAGTACTTAATAGTGGTAAAACGGTAGCTGCAGCACAAGGTCAAATTACGCAAGCAATTGAAGACTTTGAATTTTATGCAGGAACCATTGCCACGTTTGGTGGACGTACAAATCCAATGCCTAATGGATTTTTCAACTATACGTTAAAAGATCCGGTTGGAGTATGTGCACAGATTATTCCTTGGAACTATCCATTCATGATGGCAGCGTGGAAAATTGCTCCGGCTCTAGCTGCTGGATGTCCGGTCATTCTTAAGCCTGCATCACATACGCCAATCACAGCTTATATGCTTGCCGATATTTGCCATGAAGCTGGTGTACCTGCAGGGGTTGTAAACGTTCTCACAGGAAGCGGTTCTGAAATTGGACCATATTTAACCGAACATCCAGGTGTTGATAAAGTGGCATTTACTGGAGAAACGGAAACAGGTAAAGACATTATGGCAAGAGCATCTGAAACGTTAAAGCGGGTAACGCTTGAACTTGGCGGTAAATCACCAAGCATCGTTTTTGATGACTGTGATATCGATGGTGCAGTAGCTGGTTCTATCTTTGGAATTTTCTATAACACTGGTCAATCGTGTGAGGCGCGTTCTAGACTGTTTGTTCATGAAAACATCTATGATGAATTCTTAGAAAAATTTATTGAAAAGGCAAAGCTGTTAAAGGTAGGAGATCCTTTTAATAAAGAAACTCATATGGGTGCTTTGATTTCAGCCGGTCATGAAAAAGTCGTTGATAGTTATGTGAAAATCGCTGTTGAAGAAGGCGGAGAAGTCCTTTTTGGAGGAAAACGTCCTGATGCTTCTG
This sequence comes from Halalkalibacter alkalisediminis, assembly GCF_028610705.1. Lineage (GTDB taxonomy): Bacteria > Bacillota > Bacilli > Bacillales > Bacillaceae_D > Halalkalibacter > Halalkalibacter alkalisediminis. The sequence goes on along the minus strand of NZ_JAQQWT010000003.1, from coordinate 26,313 downwards.
AGTTAGGTCCAGAATTTGAAAATGGACATTGGTATATGCCAACAATTATTGGTAATGTCACAAACGATATGAGAATTGCTCAAGAGGAAGTGTTTGGTCCTGTTGTAGTCGTGATGAAGTTTAGTGATGAAAAAGAAGTTTTGAAGCAAGCTAACGATTCAATCTTCGGTTTAGGTTCTGCAGTTTGGACGAAGGACCATGGGAAAGCCCATCGTTTTGCTGCTGGATTACGCGCAGGAATTGTGATGGTAAACAACCCAATCTCAGCCTTCCCTGGTACACCATTTGGTGGTTACAAGCAATCTGGTTTTGGTCGAGAATTAAGTGTGGAAACGTTAGATTTGTACACAGAAACAAAGAGCGTTGTTTCATATATTGGTGAGCGTCCGTTAAATATTTTCGGAATCTAATCAAAGTTCATATTTTTTTAACAAATAAACACTATATAAACAATTATAATTGGAGGAATGTTAAAATGACAACAGTACAAACAGGTGCAAAAAATCTTACAGTGGTAAAAAATAATGGGGTTGCAGAAGTACACATTCATGTAAATAAAACAAATTCTTATGATCTTGATTACTACAAAGAGTTAAATGCCGCGATCGATGATATCCGCTTTGATACAGATATTAAAGTAGCGGTACTATTAAGTGATATGCCTAAGTTTTTCTCGGCTGGTGCAAACATTAACTTCTTAAAAGCATCTGAGCCACGCTTCAAAACTCAGTTCTGCTTATTCTGTAACGAAACACTCGATAAAATTGCTCGTTCACCACAAATTTGGATCGCTTGTTTGGAAGGACATACAGTAGGTGGCGGATTAGAAATGGCTCTTGCTTGTGATCTACGTTTCATGGGCTCTGAAGCTGGTAAGATTGGTCTTCCGGAGATTACACTTGGTGTACTTGCTGGTACAGGTGGTACGCAACGTCTAGCTCGTCAAGTTGGTCACTCTAAAGCACTTGATCTTAACCTTACAGGTGAGACGCTTTCTCCACAAGAAGCTTTAGATATTCGTTTAGTTGATCGTGTCTTCCCTCAAGAAGAGACTAGAGCTAAAACGTTAGAATATGCTGAGAAGATTGCAAACAGCGCTACTTATGCTGCACAAAATATTAAACTATCAATCATGAACGGTAAAGAAATGCCTTTAAATGTTGCGATTCGTTACGAAGGTGAGTTACAAAACCTTTTATTCCGTTCAAATGATGCACAGGAAGGATTGAGTGCATTTATCGAAAAACGCGCTGCAGATTGGTCTGGTCAGTAAAATATCCGTTAGGACACGCAACAAAATTTCACCTAGATAATCCTAAATTTCAAGGTAAGAGCAAAAGCTTTTACCTTGAAATTGTTGAGGAAATAGCCTGTGATAAGTTTGTTTGTATGTCTTTCCATTATCATTTTTTATTGGGGGGAACTAAATGATAGAGCCAGCTTTAAATGTAAGAGGGATCAAGGAACATTACAATGCTACTAGTAGATTTATTGAAGACAACATACGCAAGGGTTTAGGAAATAAAGTAGCCATTGTCTGTGATAACGAGCAGTTAACCTATCATGAATTACTTCGCAGAGTCAACCAGTTTGGAAGCGCACTAAGAAATGTTGGTGTAGAAAGTGAAAATCGGATTTTGCTGTTAACTTATGATTCACCAGAATTTGTAGTTACCTTCTTTGGTTCAATGAAAATTGGTGCCATTCCAATTCCGGTTAATACGATGTTGCAACCCAATGATTATGAATACTTACTAAATAACAGTCGAGCTAAAGTGCTAGTTGTACATGAAGATTTTTGGGACAAAATTAAAGAAATAAGAGAGCGTTTTATTTATTTAAAGCAAGTGATTGTTATCTCAGAAAATTTCTCAAAAAAGACTGATGTAATCGATTTTTTTGAGTTTGTTGATTGTGCATCAGAAGATCTTGAAACGTATTATAGTACATCTGAAGATCCTGGATTTTGGCTTTATAGCTCTGGAAGTACCGGAAACCCTAAAGGAGTCATTCATCACCAAAAAGGCATGGAAATGGCCTATGAAAATTATGCAAAAAACGTATTGAACATAACAGAAGATGATATTACGTTTTCAGCCTCCAAACTTTTCTTTGCATATGGCTTAGGTAATGGAATGTATTTCCCTTTCGGAGCAGGAGGAAAAGCCGTCCTTATGAAAGAAAGGCCGACTCCAGAGAACGTATTTGAAAAATTAGTTGAAACTAAACCAACGATCTTTTTTGGAGTACCTACCCTTTACGGAGCCATGATCAATTATGTTGAGAAAACAGGAATTGTGCCTGATTTGTCTTCAGTTAGAGTTTGCGTTTCTGCTGGAGAGGCACTTCCTGCTACATTTTTTAATAAATGGAGTGAGCTTTTTGGTGTTGATATTCTTGATGGTATTGGATCAACGGAGGCCTTACACATCTTCTTATCTAATCGGAGTGGAGATATAAAAGCAGGCAGCACAGGAAAAGTCGTACCTGGCTATGAAGCACGTATTTTAAATGATCAATTAATAGAAGTTGGTCCTAATGAAATTGGTGACTTAGTCATAAAAGGAGAAAGTTTAACAGGTGGTTATTGGTGTAATCTCGAAGAAAACCACCGTAAATTTTATGGAGAATGGATGCACACTGGAGACAAGTATTATCAAGATGAAGAAGGGTACTTTTGGTATTCTGGTCGTTCGGATGATATGTTGAAGGTTGGGGGCATTTGGGTATCGCCAATTGAAATTGAAACCGTTTTATTTCAACATGATAAAGTCCTCGAAGTCGCTGTGATTGGAAAGAAAACAGAAAATAATCTTGTTTTCCCGAAAGCTTTTATCGTGTTGAAAGATGGAGTGACTCCTTCGGACGAACTAAGTGATGAATTAAAGTTATTTGTAAAGACTAACTTAGCTCCGTACAAATATCCGCGAGAAATTGAATTTAAGGATGAATTACCGAAAACGGCAACGGGCAAGGTGCAGCGTTTTAGATTAAGAGTTTAATGAATAGAATTTCGTAAAAATAGCCAGGTGTACTGGCTATTTTTATTAGTAGAGTCTGTTCAAACAGGGGTGATTTTCCCTGTTTGAACACGTTCTAGTAGATAGAGATTTAAGTATATGGAGGTGGCTAAGTTGGGTAAAGCTGTTATTAGTGGAGCGGGGGCGTATGTACCATCAACCATTATGACCAATCAAGATCTTGAAAAATTAATGGATACGTCCCATGAATGGATTGCTACTCGAACGGGTATACATGAAAGAAGAGTCATTGATGAGACCGAAAATACATCTGATTTGGCTTATAAAGCTAGCTTATTAGCTCTAGAAGATGCTAGATTAGAGCCTAAGGATATTGATTTTATTATTGTGGCAACGGAAACCCCAGACCATATGTTTCCTCCTGTCGCAACCAAACTTCAGACACTATTAGGTTGTAGAACCATTGGTGCATATGATGTACATAGTACATGTGTTGGTTTTATTTCCGCTTTGCAAATCGCTGAACAGTTCACTAAAATAGGTAAAGCTAAGCATGTGTTAATAGTAGGGGCAGACGCGCTTTCGAAAATTGTTGACTATACAGATCGTTCAACAGCTATTTTGTTTGCAGACGGTGCTGGAGCATTCGTTATATCTCAAGGAAATGACACGGATGGTGAGGGCATTATCGACTCAGCGATTCATTCAGATGGTCAATTTTATGAAGATCTATATGTTAGTGGTGGTTCAAGTCGCGCACGAGATAATAGTGACTATAATGTTCCGAAAATCAAAATGAATGGGAATAAAATTTTTAAATTGGCTGTCAATGCGATGTCTGGCAGTGTAAAGGACCTTATAAAGAAAAACAATCTAGAGTATAATGATATTGACTGGTTAATTCCACATCAAGCGAATCAAAGAATTATTGATGCTGTGGCTAGAAACGTAGAATTTCCTACAGAGAAAGTGATTAACAATATAAAATATTATGGAAATAATTCAGCAGCCACGATTCCGTTGGCTTTTACGAAAGCTAGAGCAGAAGGGAAAATTCAACGTGGCGATCGTATCGTGTTGACAGCATTTGGTGGAGGATTAATTTGGGGTTCCTTGCTCTTTCAATATTAATGATTTAATCACACTCTAACTGATAAAAGTTAGAGTGTTTTTCATGTGTTCTATTATTGTTGATGAGAATAGAAAGGATGAATTTATCTTAACTGTTTGAATATTTAATGGTATTCTTACACTGAGAAGGAGGGAGAAATGCTGATGATAGATTTTGATAAATTAGAAGGTTTATCTAATTTTGATAATATTTTGGTAACGGATGCTAATGGAATTATTATTTTTTATGATTTGGCAGATTTAAATGTTTTAAGAGAGCTTGATAGCCGACCAGAAGAATTTCTAGGGAAAAAAATAACGACTTTTTACCGAAATCTTTCAGATGATAATAGTACCGTTATGAGAGTGCTTAATGGTGGCGTGGCGTTGTGTAACGTCAAACAACAAATGATTACCAAAAAAGGATTTGTGATTGAATCGGTCAGTTCTACCTACCCGATTAAAGAAAATGACAGCATTATTGGAGCGATTGAATTCTCAAAACATTTCTATGCAAAAGAGAATATACATTCTTTAGATAAATATGCAGGCCATAAGGTGTACCGTAAAAACAATACAATCTATACAATAGAGGACATTATTACCGGAAATCCTAAAATGGAAGAAATAAAAAGTAAAATTAATAAAGTTGCACAGACAAACTCTACGGTTTTAATTGTTGGTAGAACAGGTACAGGGAAAGAGGTTGTAGCACAGGCCATTCATAATTTAAGTGACAGATACAATAAACCTTTTATTTCTTTGAATTGTGGAGCTATTCCCGATAATTTACTTGAGAGTACTTTGTTTGGAACGACGAAAGGGAGCTTTACAGGTTCCCAAGATATGCCTGGATTATTCGAACAAGCAGATGGAGGAACTTTGTTTCTTGACGAGATTAATTCCCTCGACATTAGCCTACAAGTAAAGCTCTTAAAAGCCATTGAGGAGAAAATGATTCGAAGAGTAGGTGGCAAGAAAAACATTAGTGTAAATATAAGGGTCATATCGGCAACGAATGAAGACCCTGAATGGCTACTCGCAGAAAAGAGACTAAGAGAGGACTTGTTTTATCGATTAGGAGTTGTGCAAATTGATCTTCCTTTATTAATAGAGAGAAAAGAAGATATTGAGGTACTCCTTCATTATTATATGAACTTTTACAATGATCATATGAGTCTTTATATTGAAGGTGTTGAAAAGGACGTTATTGAATGCTTTAGAAACTATAATTGGCCCGGCAATATAAGAGAACTCAAAAATGCGGTAGAGACGGCCTATAACAATGTTTCCTCAAATGTTATTATGATTCATGACATCCCTAACAGAATTGTCAATTTTCGTCAAACGACGAAGTATTTAAATACAGGGACCCAAATAACATCATTAAAGGATTCGGTTGAAAACTATGAAAAAGAAATTATTGTAAGCGAATTGAATAAAGCGAATGGAATTATAGCTGAAACGGCAAGACGGTTAGGTACTTCTAAACAATCATTAAAATATAAAATGGATAAATACAAGTTAAGGTAAAAATTTTTTTACTAAGGAGGTGGAATTTTTCCCCCTTCTTTTATTTTATTGCTGTCTGATTGTTTGAATTACTTTACATATAACGGTTAGATGAAATGGAATTCACCTAGGTGATTTTATCTATGCTATTAGGGTTTAATGTCCTTTTTAACGAAAAATTCATACCATTTTCATAATTGGCATGGAATTTGCAATTATGAAAATAAGAGTGGGGCATCCATTTAAAATCAAGGTGGTGGTTTAAGTAGGGGAAATGTTGACCAATGAAAGGGTATGAAGAATTTGTGTAAAGGTAAGGTTGCCACTAAGCATAAGGCATAAAAGCGATCTTTAAGTACGACTGTCATTATTAGGATGTTGAAAATTTTGGTTAGTTATTGGCGATTTTTTAATTATTGATGTGATTGCTTTCGTCCCCCATTATTCGCTGATTAATTATGGCTCTTACTTTAAAATGGTTGTATTTCTGGTTGGAGATCTCCTTCCATAAATGCATCTTAAAAAGTATATGCAAATTCAATTTACAAACAATTCATTTTACATGAAAACGAGTAAAAACATCATTAACGGGAGGAAACAATGAAATTAACAAATAGTAGTGATTCTATATTCATTAATGGCAAATTTTTTACGGCGAAATTAGAGCAACCAGAAGCGAGTGCTATGGTCGTTCGTGATGGAAGAATTGTTTGGATCGGGGAGCAGGCAGACTTAGAGCTTAAGGGAAGAGATTGCATAGATCTAAGAGGTCGCAGGGTTTTACCAGGTTTAATTGATGCTCATTTGCATCCGTTATATTTAGCCAATGCATCTAAGCAAATTGCTTGTACTCCTCCACTCGTTCATTCTATTGAAGATGTAAAACTACAAATTCAGAAGCAATGTAAATCTCTGACGAAGGATACCTGGATTGAGTGTTGGGGTTATGATGAAGGGAAATTAAGTGAAGGTCGGGCACCATCTCGGTGGGATTTAGATGAAGCAACGACGGAGTATCCCGTTATCGTTACCAGGACATGTGGCCATATTGCATCTGTAAACAGTCTTGCTTTGGAAATGGCTGGAATTAATAAAGATACACCTAACCCTGTTGGTGGACAAATTGATAAAGATGATAATGGTGAACCGACAGGAGTTCTAAGAGAAAATGCAAAGGAATTAGTTGCGAAAATAATGCCTGTTCAAACACTTGAGAATAATGCGGCAGCATTAGCGGAACTCAGTCCTAAACTTCTTGCACATGGAATTACATCGATTACAGAATTAATGGCCAAAAGAGAGCCTATTGATTATTTTGAAATGTATCAAGAAGCACGACAAAAAGGACTTCAACAACGTACAGTGCTGTATTATTTATGGGAAGATTTAAGAAGAAATTCTATGTTGGATGAGGAGCAGAAAAGAAATGAAAACCCGATTCATATTGGGGGGGTTAAGTTGTTCTCCGATGGTAGTGTCTCTGGGCAGACTGCATGGGTGAATCCTCCATTTTTAGGTGAAGACGAAGTTTATGGAATTGCGATGACGTCAAAACAGGAGCTATTAGAAGCAGCTGAGGTAGCTAAACAACACAATCTTCAAATGGTGGTACATGCCATGGGGGAGCAAGCCATTGATTTTATTATTCATACATTTTATGGTCAAGAAGGTTGGTTAAAGGATGCCCCTTCGATAAGAATTGAACATGCTTCTTTGCCGACAAAACAAGCAATCGAACGTGCGGCTGAGACGGGAATTGCTTTCGTTACGCAACCCATTTTTCTATATGCAGAAATTGAAAGCTATCTTAATAATTTAGGGGCTGAGCGTACAAAGCAGTCATATCCCGTTAAATCTATGTTAGAGGCTGGGATTCCAGTTGCATTTTCGTCAGACGCTCCAGCAACGGCGTGGGCGGACCCGGTAAATCCGTTTGTTGGAATGAAATCGGCAGTTACGCGTTTTGCCTATGACCAAACAGATACTGGTCAAGATGAGCGAGTAGATATACAAACCGCTATTACCCTTTATACACGAGCTGCTCAAGAAATTACACGAATTCCAGAAGTAGGGCAGCTATCACCAGGTTATCATGCTGACTTTATCGTTTTAGATCAAGATATTCTTAACATTAGTTCGGATAAGATTGATCAGATTCAAGTAGAAGAAACCTATATAAGTGGAAATTTGGTCTATGAGAAAAACAAGGAAGAGGTCTTGAGGTAGAGGATGGCAGAAATATAAGCATGACAAGCGGTGATCAAACGTAAACGATAAAAGGACTCCCACTTTAGGGAGTTGATCAGTTGGATAGGGGTCAATATGGATGTATTAATGAGTGTTATTGAAAAAGCATCAAATATCTTAGTTGTACCACTAATGCTTTTAATTGTAGGTGGAGGGATATTCTTAACTATTCGGCTAGGTTTCTTTCAATTTAGGTATTTCCCTCATATTTTGAAAAAAACGCTTGGAGGTATGTTTAAGAAAGTAGAAGGTAAAGGTACAATAACACCGTTTCAAGCAGTTGCAAGTGCATTAGTCTCAGGCGGTGGGTGTAGCGAATATTGTTGGTGTTCCTGTTGCGATTGCTTTTGGAGGACCTGGAGCTATGTTTTGGATGTGGTTAGTTGCCTTAATTGGAATGGCTACGAAATATTCAGAAGTGGTGCTTGGTATCAAATATCGACAAGTGAATGAAAAGGGGGTCTATGTCGGGGGCCCCATGTATTATATTGACAAAGGATTAGGATGGAAATGGATGGCTGTATTATTTTCAGTCACGCAGTTGTTCGTGGTATTTGCAAGTACATCTGTTCAATCTAACTCGCTAGCGAGTGCGATACATGGTTCTTTTCAAGTTCCGAATATCATTACTGGAGTAATCGTTAGTGCACTAATCTTAGTGGTTATGATAGGTGGAATTAAATCAATTGGAAAATTTGCAGAAAAGTGCATTCCGGCGATGGTTGTTGTTTATAAGGTGGCTGCATTAATTGTCATTTTCCTTCATGTGGAAGCGGTTCCAAGTACCTTTCACTTAATTTTTGCACATGCCTTTACCCCGATTTCAGCAGCGGGTGGGTTTGCTGATGCTGCGATTGCTGCTATTATTCGCTGGGGGGTTGCAAGGGGACTTTATTCGAATGAAGCGGGAATGGGTAGTGCGGCTATAGCGCATTCTAGTGCGAAGAACCAACATCCTGTAACTCAAGGTTTTTGGGGAGTGTTTGAAGTTTTCATTGATACCATTGTCGTTTGCACCGTAACGGCCATTCTCATTTTGTCTACCGATGTTTGGTTGATCGTAGATGCAAGTCAAGCAAATGAGATGACAACCGTTGTGATGGCGCAAGTATTTGGCGATAGTCTAGCAGGTTCATCATCACGATCACTTTGTTCTTCTTTGCCTTTACCCCGATTTTGATGATCGTTTATTTTGGAGAAAACAAGCCGAATATTTATTCGGTCATAAAATATCGATCGTTATTCGATATTTAAGTATCGGTTCGATCCTGTTTGGTTCTGTAGGGAGCTTGTTATTAGTCTGGTCCTTATTAGATATCATGTTAGCGTTTATTGTCATCCCTAATATGATAGCTCTTCTTTTATTAAGCGAAAAAGTAAAAGAGATTACAGTTGATTATTTTGCAAAGCGTGACCAATCGCGTGTTAAACAAGATGAAGATATCACGACTAGGAAATTAGATTAATCTATATCGTTTTTGCGTAAAATTATTTTTCTAGAGCTTATAAATTATTTAGAGGAGGCGCTCCATTGTTTACTCAAACATTAGATCAAGCAATAGAAAGTGTTAAAAAAGAGGTGATTGACTGGAGACGTCATTTTCACCAAAATCCTGAGTTATCCTACCAAGAAGAAAAAACGTCACAATTTGTCTACGAGACGCTGTTATCATTTGGTAATCTAGAGGTTATTCGTCCGACAAAATACAGCGTCATGGCCCGTTTAATCGGAGATAATCCTGGGAAAACATTGGGGATTCGTGCAGATATCGATGCATTACCGATTGAAGAAGAAAATTCGTTAGAGTTCGCTTCGCGAGTACCAGGCGTTATGCATGCGTGTGCTCATGATGGTCATACGGCCATGTTACTTGGAACAGCGAAAATATTATCTAGTATGAAGGATAAGATTCATGGGGAAGTCCGCTTTTTCTTTCAACATGCAGAGGAGCATTTCCCGGGTGGTGCTCAAGAAATGGTAGACGCTGGCGTAATGGAAGGGGTCGATATCGTCATTGCAGCGCACCTCATGTCTACTCTTGAGATTGGAAAAGTTGGCATTGCTTATGGTCCAATGATGGCAGCGACAGATGGTTTCTGGATTACGATTAACGGAAAAGGCGGCCATGGTGGAATGCCGCATCAAGCGATTGATAGTATCGCTATAGGGGCTCAAGTCGTCACCAATCTTCAACATATTGTCGCGCGAAATACAGACCCTTTAGATAACCTTGTCCTTTCAATAGGAAAGTTTGTTGGAGGAGAGGCAGGCAATGTGGTGGCTAATTCTGTTGAAATTAATGGAACGGTACGTAGTTTTGATGTGAAGTTCCGCAAACTCGTACCAGAACTTATGGAACGAATTGTAAAAGGGATTACTGATGCGCATGGGGCATCGTATGAGCTTGAGTATCAATGTGGGTATCTTCCGGTCATTAATGATGAAAAAGTGACTCGAACTATTGAAGAAACAGTCCGTGATATTTATGGAGATGAAACCGTTGATATTCAAAAACCTAATATGGGTGCTGAAGATTTTTCAGCTTTTCAACAAAAAGCTCCGAGTGCTTACTTCTGGATTGGAGCAGGGAATGAAGAAAAGGGAATCACCTATCCACACCACCATCCTCGTTTTGACATTGATGAAGATTCGTTACAATACGGAGTTAAGATTTTTGTTCATTCTGTGTTTAAGTTTTTAAAATAGATTACGAAAGAGGCGGATGGAATGGAAAAAGCTTTACGTAATGAAGTAAATCAGGATGTTAAACTGAAACCAGAGAAAAAGTGGAAACTCCCTCACGTATATGTTATTTTGTTTTCGTTGCTTTTAATGGTTTATATAGCTACTCTGTTAGTACCGAAAGGACAATTTGAAAGAGAAGAGGGGCCAACAGGCGCCCTTCTCATTGTTCCAGGGACGTTTCAGTATATAGAGAGTGCCAATTTAACATTGTTTGATTTGATTTTTGCGATCCCTACTGGAATGGTTCAAGCAGGAGAAATCATTTTTGGAGGATTTATGATAGGGGCCCTATTTGTCATTATTGAAAGGACGGGTCTTCTCTCACTTATTATTCAATTAATTATTAGAATATTTAGTGAAAATAGAATTCTAGTTATTCCGGTGTTGATGATTCCTATGGCACTGTTTACAGCATTTACGGGTGTGATGGAACTTGCACTGATTTACGTACCTATTATGATTCCGCTCATTCTAAAAATGGGTTACGATCGATTAACAGCTACGGCAATGGTGCTCGTTAGTACAGGGGCAGGTTTTTCGGTGGCTCTTACTGCTCCAGCAACCGTCGGTCTAGCGCAAACATTAGCTGAATTGCCGTTATATTCAGGTATTCAATTTCGTTCGGTCATCTTGGCTACTGTCTTGTTAATCGGAATTTGGTATGTGTGGCGTTATGCAAGGAAAATTGAGAAAAACCCTTCTTTAGGTTTGCTATATGGAGATGGGATTGATCATCAATATATGGATGAAGAGGAAAAAGAAGTTCGGAAGGCCACTAAAAAAGATCTCTTAGCAATCGTCTTTCTGATTGTAGGAATGGGCGTTATGATTTACGGTTTGTTAAATTGGGGGTGGTACTTTATTCAAATTGGAGGTTGGTATGCTCTAATGAGTATCGTTCTTGGCTTGATTTGCGGACTGAATTCAAGTGCGATTGCTGAGTCATTTAATGAAGGTTTTAAGAAAATGATCGTAGCGGTTGTCGTAATCGGACTATCTAGATCGATTTCGGTTATCCTTCAAGAAGGAAATATATTAGATACGATTGTACATGGCGTTAGCGAAGTGTTAAGTGGAATGCCAACAGCACTTACAGCAGTAGGGATGATGGTAGTTCAAGGATTATTTAACTTTTTTGTCGGTTCTGGTAGTGGACAAGCGATGATTACAATGCCTATTATGAACGGCTTGTTTATTTATTAGGTGTTTCGCGCCAAACTGCTGTCCTCGCCTTTCAGTTTGGTGATGGATTTACGAATCTTATTTACCCTGTGAGCTTAGTGATGGCGATGTTAGCACTTGCTCAAGTATCTTTCACACAGTGGATTAAATTCATTACCCCTTTAATTGTAACTTGGCTTGCGATTTCAGCTGTTGCTCTCGTAATTGCTCAATATATGGGCTGGTAGTGATAAGTTAGTTGAATGTTAGAAGTAGGATACGGTAGGAAGCCCCCTCAAAAGTTTGAGGGGGCTTTCCTATGCATCGATATTTAATCGCTTTATCCGGTACTGGAGAGTTTGTCTACTCAACCCCAGTTCATCTGCTGTTTTCGTTTTATGATATTTATTTTCCTCCAGTGATTTTTTAATATAGTATTTTTCTGCTTTTAATAAATAGTCTTTTAAATTCCCGCGTGGTCTATCACTACTTAAATCAGCTTGAATAAAAGGATCTTGAGCAGTAGAACGTTTGCTTTCGTTGTTTGTATCATAAACTCCAACCATGGATGACTCAATCGGTGATGCAAGGGATGATTTATTTCTGAAGTGATAGGGTAAGTGAGAAACATCAATGATCGATTCGCCAATCAGTACATTCATAGAGGCCTCGATCACATGTTCAAGTTCTCTAACATTTCCTGGCCAATCATATTGTCTTAGGAGTTGCAAGACTTCTTCGCTAATATTTGTGACTTCCATTTGAAAGATATGATTATATTTCTGGATAAAACTTTTAACTAGAAATGAAAGGTCTTCTTTTCTCTCTCTTAAAGGCGGAATAAATAGAGAGACGACACTCAGACGGTAATACAAGTCTTTCCGTAACCGATTGTTCGCGATGGCCTCCACCGGATCTTCATTTATCGTTGCAATAATTCGAACGTTAACCTTTCGATTCACCGTATCACCGATACGCTTAATCGATTTTTCTTGAATGGCCCTTAGCAGTTTAGCTTGTAGCATGGGACTTAGAGAATTAATTTCATCTAATAAAAGAGTTCCCCCTTCAGCTTGTTCAAATAAACCAATTTGGTCGGCTGCACCTGTGAATGCTCCTTTTTTCGTTCCAAATAGTAAACTCTCAATAAGTGTATCAGGCATGGCTGCACAGTTTTGAGAAATGAAAGGACCCGAGGAGTGTTCGCTTCCATTATGGATGCTTTGTGCGAATAATTCCTTACCAGTGCCTGTTTCCCCGATAATGAGCACCGAGGACGGTGTTCTCGTTGCTCTTTTAGCAATTTCGATCACTTCATTAATAGCAGCACTCTCTCCAATTAAACTATCAAAAGTAAAACGGGTATCGCCCTTGAGATTCAAATTATTTTTTATTAAATTTTCTAGTTTTGTTACATCTTTAGCGATCTCTATCGCTCCAATCACCTCATCATCCGAGTAGATCGGGAACGTATGATTGATCGTCGTAATGGCTTTGCCGTTTTTGGTGAAATACGTCTGTTTCACATTTCTAAACGTCTTTTTCTTGAACAATGCTTCGAGTAAAGTACTTCTTTGACCCTCTTCAAATTCAAATACGTCTAAGAAATCCTTATTGAAAACGTCTTCTTCTGAAAGGGATTCTATCTCCATCATCTTATGATTATATATAACAGTCTTACCAGATTCATTGATGGCGTGGACTCCAACATCAATTTCATTCAATATAGTTTGATAGATTTTTATTAATTGATTGAATTCATTTTTGTTTAAGTGCATGGAAAAGCTCCTCTCTATTAAATTTCTCCAGTTTGTTTGTCTCTTTCTTTAAGTTTAAACGTGAACGTTTAGAATGACAATTTTTTTTATGAAAACCGTTTATTTGTTATGGGGTTTAGTTATTTTGTATAAAAAATTTTCGTATGTAAAATTTTTTATACAAAATAGTAAAAAAACTTTCTTTTTTGAAAGAAGATACGTTCGTTTACCTGTTTTGAAAGTTGGCATAGAACTTGCAGGTATAAATGTGAATAGAAAAAAGAGTTGGATTTTCTAAAGGAGGAATGACAATGTTCACGTCGACAATTATAAAAAAAACAGAAACATTTGGAGCTAGAAATTATCATCCATTACCGGTTGTTATTTCAGAGGCAAAAGGGGCTTGGGTAAAGGACCCTGAAGGAAATAAATATTTAGATATGTTAAGTGCTTATTCTGCAGTAAACCAAGGTCACTGCCATCCGAAAATAGTAGATGCTTTAAAAAAACAAGCTGATAAGATCACATTAACATCTCGTGCTTTCCATAATGATCAGTTAGCGCCTTTTTATGAGAAAGTAGCTAAGTTAACAGGTAAAGAGATGATCCTTCCGATGAACACAGGTGCTGAGGCGGTGGAAACGGCTATAAAAACAGCACGTAGATGGGCTTATGACGTAAAAGGTGTAGCAGATAATCAAGCGGAAATAATCGTTTGTGAAGAAAACTTTCATGGTCGAACGATGGCTGCTGTTTCTCTTTCTTCTAATGATGCCTATAAACGTGGATTTGGTCCTATGCTTCCAGGCATTAAAATAATTCCTTATGGTGATATCGATGCTTTAAAAGAAGCTATTACACCTAATACTGCAGCTTTTATGCTTGAGCCAATTCAAGGTGAAGCGGGAATTAGGATCCCTAGAAATGGATTTTTGAAAGAAGCATCTGAATGGTGTAAAGAGGGGAATGTTTTATTTATCGCCGATGAGATTCAAGCGGGCCTTGGACGCTCTGGAAAACTATTTGCTTGTGAGTGGGAAAATGTTGTACCTGATATGTATATTTTAGGTAAAGCACTTGGCGGCGGGGTATTTCCGATTTCTGTTATTGCAGCCAATGAAGATGTTTTAGGTGTATTTGAGCCAGGGTCTCATGGTTCAACATTTGGTGGGAATCCGCTTGCTTGTGCGGTTTCACTTGCAGCACTTGAAGTCATCGAAGAAGAAAACCTCGTTCAACGTTCACATGAACTAGGAACTTATTTAAAGGAACAATTAGAAAAAATAAACAATCCAATGATTCAAGAAATCCGAGGTAGAGGTTTATTTATCGGCGTTGAATTAAAAGAACCTGCAAGAAAATATTGCGAACAATTAAAAGAAGAAGGTCTGCTTTGTAAAGAAACCCATGAAAATGTGATTCGCTTTGCACCGCCACTTGTGATTGAGAAGGAAGATCTTGATTGGGCGATCGAAAAAATTCAAAAAGTACTCGGCCGTTAATGGCTTTGCAAAAATAAAAAATGAGGTGGATGTCCGTGGAAGCTGTCATCGAAAAAAGCAAAGAGGCAAGCGTGCTGTCGTCAACACAACAAGTTATCAAACAAGCCTTGAGTAAGTTAGGTTATAAAGATGAGATGTTTGAATTGCTGAAAGAACCTGTTCGTATGTTAACCGTCCGAATCCCCATACGTATGGATAACGGAGACATAAAAGTGTTTACCGGCTACCGCGCGCAGCATAATGATGCAGTTGGTCCGACAAAAGGTGGCATTCGGTTTCACCCTGAAGTAACAGAAGATGATGTTAAAGCTTTATCTATGTGGATGACCTTAAAATGTGGGATTGTCAATGTACCATATGGTGGCGGGAAAGGTGGAATCGTTTGTGATCCAAGAACGATGTCCTTTTCGGAACTCGAGCGCTTGAGTAGAGGGTATGTTAGAGCAATAAGTCAATTAGTAGGCCCTACTAAAGATATTCCAGCACCTGATGTTTTTACTAACTCTCAAGTCATGGCCTGGATGATGGATGAGTATAGTCGGATTCGTGAATTTGATTCACCTGGCTTTATTACAGGTAAGCCAGTCGTATTAGGAGGCTCTTATGGTAGAGAAACTGCAACCGCTATGGGAGTGGCAATTTGTATAGAAGAAGCGGCTAAGAAAAAAGAAATGAACATTGTCGGAGCAAAAATTATCATTCAAGGTTTCGGTAATGCTGGTGGATATTTGGCAAAAATCTTATCAGAACAAGGGGCAAAAATCATTGGGGTCTCTGATGCTTATGCAGCTTTATACGATGAGAATGGTTTGGACATTAATTACTTACTAGAAAAACGTGATTCATTTGGAACTGTAACGAATTTGTTTAAAAATACGATTACCAATCAAGAACTACTTGAACGTGAGTGTGACATATTAGTACCGGCGGCGGTTGCCAATCAAATTACGCGCGATAATGCTCATCAAATTAAAGCTTCTATTGTGGTCGAAGCAGCAAATGGACCAACGACAATGGAAGCAACAACGATATTAACGAATCGAGATATATTGATCGTTCCAGATGTGTTAGCTAGTTCTGGTGGGGTTACCGTTTCTTATTTTGAATGGGTACAAAACAATCTAGGATACTACTGGTCAGAAGAAGAAGTAAGTGAGAAACTTCGAGCAAAAGTAATTAGTGCTTTTAACTCAGTAATTGACACTGCCAATTTGCACAAAGTAGATACTCGCTTAGCTGCATATATGGTTGGTGTGCGAAAGACAGCAGAAGCATCAAGATTCCGTGGTTGGGTTTAGGGGGGATTCTAGTGGGTTACCTAGCAGTAGATAGTTTATCTGATGGGATCGTAGAAAAAGTATGCGTACATGAAGGGGCTTTTGTATATGAGTGGGAACCTTTGTTTTTTATTAGAACACCAAACGGAGCCGTTAAGAAAGTGGAACTAGGGGCTAGTGGGATCGTCTCGAAAGTGCATGTCACTCAGGGTGAAAGAGTATGTATACAGATGACGTTAGCTGTATTGGAAGAAGATACAAGTCCAACTGGTTGTGATTAATCTAGAAAACAATAAAATTGAGAAACTTGGAGGAAGTAGATATGTTAACAACTTATAAGCACGAACCATTTACTGATTTTGGTTTAGAAGAAAATAGAATTGCGTTTGAAGAAGCACTTCGAAGTGTCGAGAAAGAACTTGGTAAAGAATACCCATTAATCGTCGGCGGTAAGCGTATTACGACAGAAGCGAAAATCGTTTCAAATAATCCATCGAATAAAGAAGAGGTCGTTGGAGTTGTTTCAAAAGCAGATAAGGAAATAGCGGAAGCGGCAATTGAAGCTGCAGATCAAGCATTTCAAACATGGAGATACATTAATCCTGAAGAAAGAGCTAATATTTTAATCCGAGCAGCAGCCATCATTCGCCGCCGCAAGCATGAATTTTCTGCTTGGCTTGTCAAAGAAGCAGGTAAGCCTTGGAAAGAAGCTGATGGTGACACGGCTGAAGGGATTGACTTCCTTGAGTATTATGCGCGCCAAATGATTGAGTTAAAGGACGGTAAGGCTATTAATAGCCGAGTAGGTGAACAAAATCAGTATATTTATACGCCGACGGGTGTGTGTGTGACGATTTCACCTTGGAACTTTGCTTTTGCCATTATGGCAGGAACAACGGTAGCGCCAATTGTAACCGGAAATACGGTTCTTTTAAAACCAGCAAGCACAACACCGGTTGTAGCTTATAAATTTGTTGAAGTTCTAGAAGAAGCAGGTTTACCAAGAGGGGTTGTTAACTTCATTCCAGGTAGTGGTGCAGAAGTGGGCGATTATTTAGTAGACCATCGGAAAACGAGCTTAATTACCTTTACAGGGTCTCGTGATGTCGGCGTTCGTCTATATGAAAGAGCTGCGGTTGTTCACCCAGGGCAGCAACATTTAAAACGTGTAATCGTTGAAATGGGTGGGAAGGATACAGTGGTTGTTGATAGCGAAGTCGATTTAGACTTAGCGGCTGAAGCGATTGTCACATCAGCATTTGGATTCTCTGGACAAAAATGTTCAGCAGGTTCACGTGCTGTGGTTCACCAAGATGTGTATGATGAGGTGCTAGAAAAAGTTGTACGTTTGACAAAGGAATTATCTGTTGGAGAACCTACAACACGTGATATCTACATGGGTCCAGTTGTGGACAAAGCGGCCTTTGATAAAATCATGAGCTATGTAGAAATTGGAAAAGAAGAAGGGCAACTTGTGGCAGGTGGAGAAGGAGACGATTCTAAAGGATTCTTTATTCAACCGACTGTATTTGCTAACTTAGATCCTAATTCAAGAATTATGCAGGAAGAAATCTTTGGTCCAGTCGTTGGCTTTAGTAAAGCAAGAGACTTTGACCATGCAATCGAAATCGCCAATAATACCGAATACGGACTTACCGGTGCAGTGATTACGAATAATCGAGCTCATATTGAACAAGCAAAACAAGGTTTCCATGTCGGTAATTTGTATTTCAATCGCAATTGTACAGGAGCTATTGTTGGATACCATCCGTTTGGTGGTTTTAAGATGTCTGGTACGGATTCTAAAGCAGGTGGACCTGATTACTTAGCGCTTCACATGCAAGCGAAAACAGTATCAGAAATGTATTAATACCGCAGTTTTTAACTTCCCTACTCATTTTATGGGTAGGGAAGTTTTTAGCATATAGCTAAAAGGAAAGAGAAAGCGATAAGTTAACAGATACATGTATCAAAGTAGAGGCTGATGGAGGAAATGATATGCAGAATATAGGAACAGAACGAGTAAAACGTGGGATGGCAGAAATGCAAAAAGGTGGCGTAATTATGGATGTCATTAACGCGGAACAAGCTAAAATAGCAGAGCAAGCTGGAGCAGTCGCGGTGATGGCATTAGAACGTGTGCCTGCTGACATTCGTGCGGCCGGTGGAGTGGCGCGTATGGCAGATCCAACGATTGTTGAAGAAGTGTTGAATGCCGTATCGGTTCCAGTTATGGCAAAAGCTCGGATCGGTCATGTTGTAGAAGCACGAGTGCTTGAAGCAATGGGTGTTGATTATATAGATGAAAGTGAAGTGTTAACCCCTGCTGATGAAGTGTTTCATTTGTATAAGCGTGAATTCACGGTTCCGTTTGTTTGTGGGGCACGAGATCTAGGGGAAGCATCTAGGCGTATAAGTGAAGGGGCTTCGATGATTCGGACAAAAGGGGAGCCTGGTACGGGGAACATTGTTGAGGCTGTTCGTCACATGCGTATGATTCAAGGGCAAATCCAAAAAGTAAAACAAATGTCTACAGATGAATTAATGACGGAAGCAAAGAACTTAGGCGCATCATTTGAACTATTACTGCAAATAAAGGAGACGGGCAAATTGCCTGTTGTGAACTTTGCGGCGGGCGGAGTGGCTACCCCGGCTGATGCAGCATTAATGATGCAATTAGGTGCAGATGGAGTGTTTGTAGGTTCAGGAATCTTTAAATCAGAGAACCCTGAAAAGTTTGCTCGTGCGATCGTAGAAGCAACGACTCACTATGAAGACTATGGCTTAATTGCTGAGCTTTCAAAAGGGCTTGGAACAGCGATGAAAGGGATTGAAATCTCTTCATTGAATCCGTCTGAACGAATGCAGGAGCGCGGTTGGTAACAACAATCTAATTAGAGTGGAGTTTTACAAATGGACATAGACTGGATGGAGTGGCAAAAGAAAATTATAAGAGATGAGCATGTAGTACCTGAGTTGATGGACGAAAAGATGAAGAAAGTTAAAAGGAATCCTATGTTTTCTAATTATGTAAGTAACAAGGGACTTGTCAAAAACAACAGTTCAAAACATATTGACTCCGTAAAATATAATTTTTAGAAAATAGTAGGAAACATAGTGGTATAACTGTTTTGGAGTAGAGGGTATGGTAGCCTTTTCGGTAGCTTAGAAAAAAGGCTTTGGTTAAGGGTATCATACCTGCTGAGCTCTATTTCAATCAAATCTTACGGGGAAACTATCAAATTATACTAGAAAAAAGGATGAATAAAAAATTAGTAGGCAAAACGAGTTAAGTCCTACCCTTTCTATAATTGGTCATGACCTAATAGTTTTTCTGAATATTTAAATATGTCTTGACACTAATTTGAAAGCGGTTACAATAAAACTATATTCTGGATAGGGAGGTAAATTAAAACACATTACTCAGCCAAGTTAAATGTACGTAGCTTTGTTGAAAAAGAAAGGGGAGGTGAATCCTGAAAAACATTTTGGAATGTTAGAAAAAGCTAAACAACCAACTAGTAGAGTCTCTCAAGAAAATGCAAAAGGGTGAGGGTGTTAACGAACTGAGCGGTCGCTCTTTTTAAAGAAGTTAACTTATTTTTAGGGGGTACATATGGGAGCTTATAAAAAAGAAGTTTGGTTTACTGTTGTGATGTCTCTTGTTTTTATCGTTGTTGGTAATGCAGGATTGTTTTTTTCTATTTTTCCAGTTGGTGGAATGTTGTTCGGTTTTCCAGTTATGTATATCATTCCTATTCTCCTTGGTTGGTTCGGTATTTTTATTTTAACCATCATAGCGGGCAAGATTGGCAATCATATTGATGATGAGATTGACCGAGAGAGCGCTATGACAGTTGATACCGAGAAGCAGAAGGGAGTGTTGTAGATGGCAGAACAAGCATGGCAATTATCTAATCCACTACTTGGAATCGCTGCAATCATTGCAACATTTTTGCTATTTTATGTAGTTGGCTATATTTCAAATCGTAATAGTAAATCGGTTCAGGATCTATACGTCGCCGGAGCAAGTGTAGGACCACTTACGAATGGGTTGGCAATGGCCTCTACATATATGAGCCTTGCTACATTTCTCGGCATCACTGCACTAATTTTAAAGCTTCAAGTTCCTTTTATTATTCTTTGGATTCAGCTCATTCTCGCAATCCCTCTTATTACAATTATTTACGGGACGTGTCTTCGTAGGATGGGAGCCTTTTCTCCAACACATTTTATTCGAGAACGATACGGGGTGAGTGCATCGATCATTGCGGCTCTTTTTATGATTCTCGTATCCATTATGTACGCTCTTGGTCAAATGATTGGAATTGCCCTTGCATTTGAAACCGTTCTTGGAATCCCATATATGACAGGTTTAATTGTAGGTGGTCTGATTATAGTTGGTTACATTACACTTGGCGGAATGGCTGGGGCTACTAATAATGCAGCTATTCAGATGGTGATTATGGCACTTATGTTCATCGTGCCACTCGGTGCTATTATGAAAGCTGTTGGTGGCAGTGGCTGGTATTTCCCACCGCTTCTTTATGCGGACATGGTGCCTTCGATGCTTGAAGCAATGCCAGGATTTTTTGATTACCAATACTCGCCTAAGTGGTATTTTTCCATTATTCCTGCTCTGACAATTGGAGCTCTCGGGCTACCACATCTAGCTATGAGAATTTATACAGCATCTAGTTTAAAGAGTGCAAGATCTGCAATGGTCTGGTTCGCATTTATACTTGGTCTTGTTTTCTCTGCTACTTATGCAATGGGCTTTGTTGGTGTGTTCGCTACAGAGTCTCAGGGTATTGTCATTTCAGATGCGGATGCTGACAAACTTACACTCATTTTGAATTTAGTTTACAACCCTGAATGGGTCACAGCCCTTGTCATTGCAGGTGCCATTTCAGCAGGTCTTTCAACGTTAAGTGGTAACTTATTAGCGATTGGTGCCCTATTGTCACAAGATATTGTCACAACATTAAAACCGAACCTAACCAATAAAATGCGCGTTCGCCTTGGGTATATAGCCATCTTTTTTGGTGGAATCGTCAGTATTTTGCTAGCTATTAATCCACCAGCTTTTCTTGTTGTAAGTATCCTCTGGGCCTTTGGTCTCGCCGGAGTAACAAATGCCCCATTAATCTTGATGGGTGTTTGGTGGAAGGAAGCAAACCGAATTGGTGCGATTTCTGCATCTGTTATTGGTGGTTTGCTCTATATCGTAGTTTCACCATTTGTATTCCCGAGTATTGTTTTAACTGGGCATGGGATAACGGATGGTATGGGACTTTCCGGAGCTATGCTCGCCGTGCCTGTTAGTTTTATACTATTAATTGTTGTGTCCTATGTAACGAACCGAATACCGGCATTAAAAGGAAAACTAACTCCTGAAGCAGATGAAGCTTTAGTAGAAAGAATCCATGGTTGGAACGATGTTCAGCCTTATCGATACAATAGTAAACTGGGGGCTGCGGTTACGGTCATCTTTTGTACAGTTATTGCCATATGGGCAATTTTACCTTGGAATATGTAATGAATTAAGGAGGATTTCGATTGTTTGGAAGAATGATTGCTTTAGATGCACAAGCTTTCCGGATATTTGCTAATACCCCGAAGGCCGTGTTGTATAGTCGAATGATCCTTCTTGTTGTTGGCCTTGGTTACGGTATTTTTTCCATCATCGCTAACGCCAACTATATTGTAAGCTTTGAATCACCCATGCTTCGAAGAGTAATTGTCCCTTTTCTATTCGTGTTGTTTGGTCTGCTAACTGTGATCATAACAAAATTTGGACTTACTCTTCTCCTTTGGGCAGGGGCACGAGGATTCGGAGGTCCAGGTAGGATGAGGGAAATAAACAATTTTGTTTCTATCTCATTAGTTCCAGGTCTTCTTGGAGTTCCTTTTCTAGTAGGGGCTGGTGGGCTAATCTTATTATTGCCTCTAGTTTTAGGTGTTGGATGGATGTATTTAATTTGTGTGAAAATTTTAGAAGTGACACAGGAATTTCAAGGCATTAAAGCGTATCTATCTGTTATGGCTGTTTTCATCTTTTTTGCTAGTATCTACTATATCATTATGCCGACTGGCACAATCAGCTAATGCTGTAAGGTGAGTATCTATGAAGATAGAAAATGCAAGAAATCTTTAAAACTACAAAACGTTAGATTGGCAAAGGCCATTCTAATCAGTTAGGGAGAGAAGATGATGAATCAACTAAATTTACATGCACCGGAATACTATAATATGGCTCAAGATATTGATCGGTATGCCGACCAAGCAGAAAAGTTAGCACTACTTTGGGAAAATGAAGAGGGAGAAACAAGAGAAGTCACTTATTTGAACTTAAGGAAAGAGTCTAACCGAGTTGCCAGTGCATTTAAAAAGATTGGTTTACAAAAAGGTGATACAATCATCATTACGCTTCCTCGGATTCCTGAAGCATACTCCATTTATCTTGGGGCTTTAAAACTTGGACTAATCATTTCCCCTGGATCCGAGATGTTAAGAGAAAAGGATCTTTTATATCGTGCGGAGCATTCAAAGGCTAAAGCGACGATTTGCATCGATAGTTTAACAGATCGATTTGATCAAATCCGTTCTAGGGCTAAGAGTTTAAAGCATTTTATTACGGTAGGAAAAGAAACGGAAGGTTGGATCAATTATGATCACTTAGTAAAATCAGAGTCTGAGCAGTTTGAAATCGTTCAAACGAAAGGGAGTGATATAGCTTTTCTAAATTATACGTCAGGTACAACTGGGAATCCAAAAGGTGTTATACACCCGCATAGTTGGGCTTATGCGCATCAAGCGGTTGCTGCTAAATTATGGCTTGATGTAAAAGAGGACGATGTCGTTTGGGCAACAGCTGCACCTGGTTGGGCAAAATGGAATTGGACCCCTTTTATGTCAACCTTGGGATCTGGTGCAACCGGATTGGTTTATAATGGGAAATTTAATCCTGAGAAATACTTAAGCTTAATGGAAAAATATAAAGTTAACGTCCTTTGTTGTACACCTACAGAATATCGCTTAATGGCGAAACTAGATGGGCTTGAACGATTTAATATCCCGTCTATGCGAAGTACAGTGAGTGCTGGAGAACCATTAAACAAAGAAGTGATTGATACATTTAAAAAGCATTTTAATGTTCAAGTACGTGATGGATACGGACAAACAGAAAATTCATTATTAGTCGGTACTCTAATGGGGATGGAAGTGAAATCAGGATCGATGGGTAAGCCGACACCAGGAAATCAAATAGCGATTATCGATGAGGAGGGCCAACCTGTATCTGTTGGTCAGGTAGGGGATATAGCTGTTCATCGTAGCACACCGGCGCTATTTAAAGGCTATTTAAATGATCCAGAGAGAACGGCCGCTGCCTTCCGTGGTGATTGGTATTTAACAGGAGATCAAGCCTCACTAGATGAAGATGGATATTTTTGGTTTGAGGGGCGTTCTGATGATATAATCATTAGTTCTGGCTATACGATTGGTCCTTTTGAAGTGGAAGATGCGCTCGTTAGACACCCTGCGGTGAAAGAATGTGCGGTCGTCGCAGCACCTGACGAAATTAGAGGCTCCATTGTCAAAGCCTTTATTGTTTTAAAAGATCAAACAGAGGGCAGCGAAGGATTGATAAGCGAATTACAAGAGCATGTCAAACTGATGACGGCTCCGTATAAATACCCAAGAGCAATCGAATTCATTGATGAATTGCCTAAAACAACTTCAGGAAAAATCCGTCGTATTGAATTAAGACAGCTTGAAAAAAGCAAAAGTGCTTTATAATACCTGATCAAAAGCTCAATTGTTCGGTTGAACAATTGAGTCTTTATTTGGTTTGATAGGTTTATGAAGATCCTTCATTTAGTCATTTTCTTGAGTTATGTTGTACTTCATGAGTACAATAGAGTAGAGGAAAGTAAGTAATAATAAAATTGAAGGTGTTTTTTTATGAATTCATATATAGTAGTTGGAGCAGGAATTTTAGGCGCGACAGCAGCTTTTCATTTAGCAAAGTCCGGTGCAAAGGTCACTCTAGTAGATAGAGAGGAAAAAGGGAAAGCAACCAATGCAGCAGCTGGAATAGTTTGTCCGTGGCTGTCGCAGCGCCGTAACAAGGCGTGGTATCAATTAGCGAGAGGGGGAGCGAAATATTATCCTTCACTTATTGCGGAATTAGAAGCTGAAGGAGAGACGGAAACAGGTTATGCAAAAGTAGGTGCGGTCAGTCTTCAAACCGATGAAGAAAAGCTAGATAAAATGGAAGAGAGAGTTCGAAAACGCTTTACCGAAGCACCGGAAATTGGAGAAGTAACAAGATTATCGCCTAGCGAAACAAAAGCATTGTTTCCACTACTTTCAATTGAATTTGGCTCCATTCACGTGAGTGGAGCAGCCCGTGTCAATGGAAAAGCGCTTTGTGAGGCTTTGATTTCTGCAGCTCAAAAAAATGGTGCGACTTATATTCGTGCAGATGCACAGTTGGCTTTTGATGGAAACCAAGTAACTGGTATTCAGTATGAAGGGAATACGTTGTCGGCTAATCAGGTTTTAGTAACAGCAGGGGCTTGGGCGAAAGAGTTGTTGCTTCCGCTAGGCATTCATTTTAAAATTGAGCCACAAAAAGCACAAATTATTCATCTTGACCAGCCAGATACCGACACAAGCTCATGGCCTGTCGTAATGCCGCCCTCTAATCAATATTTGCTAGCGTTTGAAGGGGGGAGAATTGTGGCCGGTGCCACTCATGAAGATGATCAAGGGTTTGACCGCCGTGTGACGGTTGGTGGGGTTCACGAGATATTGGATAAAGCACTGAAAGTGGCTCCAGAATTAGAAGATAGTACAGTGTCTGAGATAAAAGTTGGTTTTCGACCAGTTGCTCCTAACTTTTTACCTGTAATAGGGGCTATTCCTCATTACCAAGGGCTTTTGGTTGCCAATGGATTAGGATCATCAGGGCTTACCGTTGGACCTTATCTCGGTGCTGAACTTGCTAAGTTAGCACTTGGAAAAGAGACGGAGATTGATCTTGAACTCTATGCTACAACCGTTGCTATTGAGTTAGTGAAAAAATGATAATATTCCTTGAAAAGAACCAACTCGGTTCTTTTTATTTTGATGAAACGGTGGTAAAAAGAGGAAATAGGTTCGTGGACATTGAACAATAATAGATAGAAAAAAAGAAGCAAATTGTTATGATTACTAAACAGGTTAGAAGATATAAGATAGGGGTTCATATGAATAAGATCATTTTTTCACTTCTAGTCATCTTAACAACAGCATTGATGGGATCTTCGTTTGCGATAGGGAAACTAGGGTTAGCTTACTCTTCTCCACTCTTACTAGTGGCTCTTCGTTTTACATTTGCAGGGATCATTATGGCGGTTATTGTTAAAGTATTTAAAAGAGAACACCCTAAACAAAGGGGTGAGTGGTTTAAAATTACGCTCATAGGGCTTGCGCAGACGGCTGGAGTGATGGGGTGTATTTTCGTTGCGTTGAGGACGATTAACGCTGGAGAAACATCTATTCTCACTTTTATTAATCCCTTACTTGTAGTGGTGCTTGCTACATTATTTTTAAAGATAAAATATGGGTTTCGCCAATGGCTAGGAGTAAGCATTGGGTTTATTGGAGTTTTTATTACACTAGGAGCGCATCTAGATTTTAAAGTTGGAACAATATTAGGTTTTCTATCTGCAGTGTCTTGGGCGATTGGTACGCTACTTATAAAAAAGTGGGGCGATCTTTTTGATACGTGGGTGTTAACTGCTTATCAGATGTTATTAGGTGGTCTAATTTTATTAGTGGCTAGCTTCATTCTTGAAACACCTTATTTTATTCTTTCATTAAATTCCATTATTATCTTGGGTTGGCTCGCCATTATGGCTTCTATCGTTCAATTTGCTGTATGGTTTTATTTATTGACGGTTTGTCAATCTAACTGCGACACTTCTTCCCAAAACGCTTCGTATGAAGTTTTCCAACCAAGACATTTTCTTG
>NZ_JAQQWT010000029.1 GCF_028610705.1 Halalkalibacter alkalisediminis | reverse complement strand
TCAGTATTGACGGTTTTTAACCATTTTCATTCTCTGTGGTGCAGCGCCGATTTTGCGCTGCATGGATGGCTAACGGGTGCGATTGCTTAAGAAGAGCAGTCGCTTCTTGTGCTAACAAGGCAGGTTACTAAAAGAGGCTTTTACATTTATAACCAGTAGAATATTAAATATGGTATGCTTGAAAAAAGATGAATTATTAAAAGTGAGGTAGTAGTAGAATGGGTGTTTCATGGGGTTCAGTAATTTATTAAATCGTTTCTTTTGGACTTATCGCTCTATTTTTTGTTTCGTTTACACTTTTTATAAGAAGGTTACTTACGAATTCAGCTGAAAAAAAATAATCAACATCAAGAACTTGGAAAGAAATTAGATAGGATAATAGAAATACTGGAAAATAATAAAAGATAATTGTTTTATCAAATATTAAATTGTATGTGAAATAGTACACTTAAAGTAACGGGAGCTTTAACGAAAGAACTGGGGTAGCCGATATGGCAGCTCCTTTATTGCGCTCTATCGAAGCAGAATAGTTGGAGAAGGACTTCATCTTAAATAAGGTATTCGCGAAGAGGAGAGTGGATTAAAAAGTGATTAAAGCTGCTATTTTTGATTTAGATGGAACCTTACTAAATAGAGACGACTCAGTTAAACTATTTATTGCGAAGCAATACGAAAGATTAAGTAAACAGTTCGGGCATATACCTAAAGAGAAATATATAACAAGGTTTATAGAATTAGATAAGCGTGGGTATGTTTGGAAAGATAAAGTTTATCAACAGTTAGTCGATGAATTTGAGATTACTGAGTTAACATGGGAAGAACTACTTCACGATTATATTAGTGAGTTTAAGAATAACTGTGTTCCTTTTGCTAATTTAACTCAAATGCTGGAAAAATTAAAAGAGAACAATCTTCTTTTAGGAATGATTACGAATGGGTATGGACAATTCCAAATGGATAACATAGAGAGTTTAGGCATCAAAAAATATTTTGATGTTATCTTGGTATCTGAATGGGAAGGTATAAAAAAGCCTGACCCTGAAATATTTAATAGAGCCATAGAGAGACTTGAAATATCACCTAATGAAAGCATCTATATGGGAGACCATCCAGAGAATGATGTTCAAGCTGCCCGAAAGGTTGGGATGAAAGGAATCTGAAAGAAAGATTTTCAATGGAATGATGTAGACGCAGATTTCATCGTTGATGAATTGGTAGAAGTTCCTTTAATTATTGAAAAAATAAACAACAGGATTTACTAAAATTCCAGTATATATAACGATTCTAACTCAAGGTAATCACAGTTTTTTGTTGAAGTAATCTGCCCCCAATACTTCAATAAGGAAATGATAAGCTATGAAGTATGTTTGAGATGTTACCCCGTAGCTTCGAAGACATAATGTTTTCTTATTACATTCTTCCAATGTTTTTTTATGGGGGGTTATTTCTTTATGGCTTCCCTGTATCATTAATCGTTGAATTTTTGACAAAGAAGCTTAAGGGATTAAAGCGGGATGTTGTATCGCTTTTTCTGTATATAATTTCAGTGATGCTTTTATTTGTATTTTTACCAATAATTTACGCACCTATCTTGGCGGTTTTGTTCTCTATTGTTGAATCTATAGTAAGAAGACTGTACTTAAGAAATTATTGGTCATGGACTATAGTGTTTGGGGCATTGGCACTCTTGGGATGGACAATAGTTCTTGGAATACTTGCTCCATTTTAATGCGCGTTTGATGTAGATAAAAATTTCCTATTTAACTAACGAGTGCGATGCTTTAATAAGGGCATCGCTTGCCTTGGTCTGCTAACGGGCAGTAAAATTGAGTATTTTTTGGAATATATACCATTTATAGACTGAAATGTTTATAATTTATTTATAAAGACAAGAGGAGGTTTTACAATGAATATCTTTCTTTTGGTAGTAGCAATAGTTACACTTTTAACAGTTCTTAAAAGAATAACTGCAATAGAAAAAATAAATGCTGGTTCAATTAAAAAAGAAATAAAGAAACATACATTTCTGATGTTATGGGGAATTATTTTTGTTTCTTGTATTCTTTTTATTCCTTATCAGATATGGGTTTTAACAGGGAGTTCAAATGACTGGAATGGAGTATATATTATAGGGGCATCAGTAATAGCGACTATTATCATGTGCTTTACTTTTTACTCTACATTCAAAATAAAAAAACGATTCACTTAATGCGATGTCTTTATTAATGCATCGCATTTTCATGTTTCCTTTCTTCAATGATACGATTCTTATGCTTACGAGTTAGTTGAGCCAGATTTTCAAAGAAAATCTAAACTATTATAGTGTGTTTTGATTACAGATCAAAACATGCTTTTTTTATCATTATCTGTTTGTTATCCAATAAATTCACTTTATAAATAATAGAATCAAAGATAATTTAGGGAAAATGAAAAAGTTGAAACTTTTGTATGTTTAGATCACTCTAAATAGTGAGAGGAGGGAGGGATGACACGATGAAACATGATCTAAATACTGTGAAAAGGGCGATTAATGGAGACACTGAAGCTTTTGAAGAATTGCTTTTTAAAGAAGAAAAAATGCTATATTACAAGGCGCTTTCTTACGTTGGTAAAAAAGAAGAAGCTTTGGATGCTATTCAGGAAACGGCATACAATGCATTCCTTGCGATAGGGCAATTGCGAAATCCGGAGTATTTTTCAACTTGGCTGTTTAGAATTTTAATACGTGAATGTTATAGGCTGTTAAGAGAACGAGACGAGATGATTCCTTATGAGGAAAGCGAATTGTTGAAGAGATTAGATTGCAAGCAGGACGAAGAGATAGATTCTTTTCATTTAAGTGAGGCATTATCGAGGCTAAATTCGTCGTATCAAACATCAATCATCTTATTTTACTTTCATGACTTGTCTATTAAGGATATTTCCGAGGTGATGGAGAAGCCGGTTGGTACAGTGAAAACGAATTTACGTAGAGCGAGGAAAAAATTGAAAAGTGAGTTAGAAAGGAGTTATCAATTAAATGAAAAAGTCACATGATCCTTTCGAGAAGTTTCCACAAGATCAAGTTCGTTCAGCTATTCGTTCGGGAATCGTTCAAGCTAAAGAGCAATTAGACACGCCTCGGTTTGGAATGACCAATGGGAAAAGAAAAATAATCTATGCTTTGAGCAGTGTGGCAGCTGTCTTTGGAATATTGGTTGGTTCCTCTTACTATTCTCCAGCTTTGGCAAGCAGCTTGTCCCAAATACCAATTATTGGTTCTGTTTTCGGGAGTTCCGATCTGATCGGTTTACAACAAGCTCAAAAAAATGGGTTAACGAATGAAATTGGGGAGACACAGACGGTCAATGGAATTTCGGTTACGCTTGATGAAATTTTATATGATCAAAATAATATTACTATCGGTCTTTTCATTGAATCTGATAAGGAACTTGATAAATTTTATTTTGGTGCTGGGATGGATTTTACGATTAATGGGAAAAATCCTGCTGGAGCCACTGGGAGTTACGGTCAAGATCTTCTTTCGGCAACCACTCGGACGGCCATTCAAGAAATAAATGTGACCGAAGAAATGCCGGAGGAGTTCGAACTTGGATTAATGTTACGTGGGGAAAATGGAGAAACGTGGTATTTCTCAACTCCAGTTGAAAAAATTACCGACATTCATAAAATTCATGTTCAACATTCACAGACGGTTGATGGTTTGAACCTTACTGTAACAGAAATGTCTTTTAGTGAAACAGGTATAAGTATAGCCTATATGAGTTCTGAAGAGGAAACAGATTTTGAGTTAAGTCGCGGAGGAAATATCGAATTCTTGGTAGTTGATCAAGATGGAAATGAAATTACAGGTCGCTCGGGTGGAGCAACAGGTGAAAGGGTTAAGGATAGAATAGAGTTCAAGAGTAGTAAGCAATTTGATCCCGTTGATTCTAATGTTACTGAATTGACAATCACTCCTTATTTAGTCATTCCGTCGGACGGTGGAGGAGTGGAAATTGACGAAAATGGCAAGGAAAAAGAGTTAGAATTTAGAGGAGATTCTATACAGCCGGTTGAGTTTGACTCTTTTAAAGTGAAAATCCCACACAAAAAGCGCTGATATTCAGCGCTTGTTATCTATATTTTAGGTAGATAATTATTTATTCACATAAAGTAACGGAGCATTTAGTTGAAGAAGCAAATAAAAATAATATGGAAATCGTCTTGTTCATTATGAGCAAGGCGATTTTATTTATTTCACAACAAAAAGCACCGCCAATACGGTGCAAGTAGTTGTTCATTTTCATGTGTAAATTAGGTTTTTGCGATAGTAACGGAACCCGTTATACTACCCAGACCTGCGGGTATAGTCACTTCTATCAAACATTAATGTAAATTCAAATGGCTACGAAGTTCTAAGCGAACCCGATTCCGTTCTTCATCTGGAATTTCCAAGTAGTAAATACCATTCATTCTTGTTCCATTCCCTTTAATCTCTAATTGTTCAACGTTATGTCTCGCATCTCTGTACTTGTCTTGAATTTTCCACATACCGTCTAAATCTAAATCCGTTCGAACCGATTTTCCAACCTCATTCAAAATACTGCCAACTCTCGTAATCGAACTAATTTGAGCTCCCTCTTGAATGACGGCTTCGACAATTTCACGCTGACGATCATTACGACCGAAATCACCGCGCGGATCTTCTTTTCTCATTCGTGAGTAAGCAAGAGCTTCTTCCCCACTTAAAAATAACTCGCCTTCAGGGAAGGTATGTCCATTTATCGAGAAGGCAAAAGAATTGTTAACTTGTACGCCGCCAAGGGCATCCACCAATCCTTTAAAGCCTTCCATGTTAATACTGACATAATGATCAATCGGAATATCTAAGAAGTGTTCGACCGTATCCATTGCCATCTGAACACCGCCAAAGGCGTAAGCATGGTTGATTTTATCTACCGTGCCTCTGCCGATAATGTCTGTCCGGGTATCACGAGGGATACTGAGCATTTTCACTGACTGTTCTTCGGGATTAACGGTCATGACAATAATCGTATCGGATCTACCGGAGTGATGATCGCCTCTAGAATCGACACCTGTAATCAGGAAAGAAAGCGGTTCGCGATTATCGACATCCACTTCCTCTTCTCGCTTTTCCGTCACCCGTTCAATAGGTTCGTGGATTTCAGAGACCGTGTCTGTAACCGATTTATATAAGTAGAAGCCATAAGCCGTACCAGCTAAAAGAAACACACTGAAAAGTAGGCCTAAAGTAATGAGAATCTTCTTCTTCATGTGTAGTTGCCTCTCTTTCAAAAAAATATTTCCAAAAAAATAATATAGATTTCTTAGGCTATTATAGTTAAATTGTAACTAGGGAGCAACAAAAATTTCTACAAGAACAGACAATCTGTGCTATAATTCACGATATTGTGTATTACTAATTCTAGGAGGTTATTAAGGAGAATGGAAGAAACGATTAGCTTAAAGGATATATTTCTTACACTTAAAAGACGAATGAAATTACTTATAATGATTCCGGTTTTCGCTGTATTGATCAGTGCACTAGTTAGTTATTACGTATTAACACCGATTTATCAAAGTTCTACACAAATTTTGGTCAACCAAGCAAGTAACGACCAAGCCTTCAGCCAAACCGATATTAGAACGAATATTGAACTTATTAATACGTACAACGTCATTATTAAAAGCCCCATCATCTTAGAAAAAGTCATTGAACAAGCCAACTTAAATGAGACATTCACTTCTTTAAATAATAAGGTAACCGTTGGAAGCCAAAATAACTCTCAAGTCGTGAACATTACGGTTCAACATGAACAACCATCGACAGCGGCGCATATTGCTAATACCATTGCGACGGTGTTTCAACGTGAGATTGTTTCGATTATGAAGGTTGATAATGTCAGTATCCTATCACCCGCACAAGTAAGTGACGCACCATCTCCCATTAAGCCGAATCCAACATTAAACATGGCGATTGCATTTGTAGTCGGATTGATGACAGCAGTGGGACTGGCTTTCTTACTTGAATACTTAGATACAACCATGAAGACCGAAAAAGACATAGAAGAGGTTTTAGACCTCCCCATCCTTGGTGTGATCGCCACATTTGATGAAAAAAGCGGAATGAAAAAGAAGAAATAGGAGTGAACTAAATGGCCCGTAGAGATAAAAAATCCGTGTTAAAAACCCAACGTAACCTCATTACCGAAGCGAGTAAGAGCTCTCCTATTTCCGAGCAATATCGAACGATTCGAACGAATATTGAATTCTCGGCTGTAGACCGCGAGATCAAAACGATCGTGGTGACATCAGCAGGACCAGGAGAAGGAAAATCAACGACAGCTGCGAACTTAGCCATTGTCATGGCACAAAATGGTCAATCTGTCTTACTACTAGACGGCGACCTGCGCAAGCCAACGGCACATTATACGTTTAACGTATCGAACATGAGTGGCTTGACGAATGTCTTAACGAAACAAAGCGATTTAGAAACAACTGTGAAAGAAACGAGAATTCAAAATCTCTCCTTATTACCATGTGGCCCACTTCCACCGAATCCAGCAGAGTTGCTGAATTCACGGATGATGGGTCTAGTCCTTGAACGGGCTCAAGAGTTGTTTGACACGATTATTATTGATACGCCACCCGTTATGGCTGTGGCAGACGCCTCCATTCTTGCTAATAAATGTGACGGAACGGTTCTCGTTGTCTCAAGTGGGAAGACAGAACGTGAAGACGTAAAGAAAGCAAAAGAATTGTTAACGAAAGCAAATGCCAAACTGTTAGGTGCTGTCTTAAATAACAAAACGATTGAATCCGGTCATTATTATTACTATAGCCACGGATAAGTTATATATTGAAGTAAAGGGGAGGGGAAACGATGATTGATATACATTGCCACATTCTACCTGAGGTGGATGATGGGCCTCAAACTCTAGCAGATAGTTTAGAGTTAGCTAGGCTAGCAGAGTCAGAAGGGATTACAAAGATTATTGCGACCCCTCACCATCAACATCCGTCTTTTGAAAATGACGGCTTTTCGGTTTTGAGAAAAGTAGAAGAGCTAAACGAAGCCTTGCAAAAAGCGAACATACATATCACTGTGATCGCTTCTCAGGAAATTCGAATCCATGGGGAAATCATTCAGCACCTTGAATTAGGAGATGTCTTACCGACGACGCCTGGTGGTTCTTACCTATTAGTCGAGTTTCCAAGTAATAGTGTTCCGCATTACACGACAAGGTTGTTCTATGATTTACAAATGAAAGGCTATACTCCGATCATTGCCCACCCAGAAAGAAATAAAGTATTCAAAGAGGATCCTAGTATTTTATATGAACTGGTGAAAAATGGTAGCTTAACACAAGTAACGGCATCGAGTTTAACAGGACATCTAGGAAAAAAGGTAAAGAGATTTACGGAACAATTGATTGATGCGAATTTAACACACTTTATCTCGTCGGATGCGCATCATGTAAAGGAACGCCCATTTCGACTTCTAGAAGCGTACTCAGAAGTAGAGAAGGGATTTGGGATTGAAACGGTGTACGAATATAAAGAAAATGCGGAATTACTCCTAGGAAATCAGCACGTTCAAGTAGGAACACCGGAACCGGTGAAAAAAAGAATTGGACTATTTAACCTATTTTAATATATTGATCAAAACGAAAAATCCAGTAAAAGGGCTGAAAAGCTATTTGTTGGATTTTTTTTTTGCGACTTTTTTCATAGCGCTTACATATTTAGGTATGCGAAATATGTCGAACGATAGAATGGAATACGTGTTGAATTATGTAGAAATCTCTATTAAACTATTAAGGTGTGAAAAAGTATAGGATTGAATAAAGAGGTTTTAGGTTTCTAGATGGTGAAATTTATGAAATTATGAATAAATACCCTATTTATTAGTATTTACATGATAATATAGTCTGCGGCTAATAGATGTAGGCATCTTGACCTCTATACATAATGTGTCTTGGGATATATTGACTTATTGAGATATAGAAGTTGTGAAGTGGATTCACTTACTTAAAAAAACCAATGATAAAGATAGTAAGAAAAAATTATGGTTGAGGTCTTTTTATGATGAGGGATGGAAAAAAATGAAACAAATAGATAGAATGCCCAAATCGATCGTAAAAGCTTTAAGATATATCAAGCAAGATGGACCGAAGGACAAGCTTGATACCATTCAACAACTTTTACAACAAGCGATTGAGATAAGGAAGCAAGAAGGGACGCGTTAGGAAAAGAGAAGATCTTTTGGCAATGTCTCCTTGCCGTTATCGACGGGGGCACTCGATTACGCTGTGGGTTCAGTTGTGAACCTTAGACGCTTTTGTCGTCGGTGGTGTGATGTGAGGAGGGGTTGGATGCCTCTTTATTTATTTATTTATTTATTTATGTATGAAAGTTGATAAAACCTTAATCTATGATTCTTTAACAAAGTTAAGAAGGATTATAGCTTAAGGTTTTATTTGTGTGAAATGGGTATAAAAGAAAGGGGAAAAAATATGTCATATCGAAAACGGGTAGCCGCTCTGATGACGGTTGATTCGCTTATAGTATTAACGGCCATTTTTATTAGTTACTTTTTATTAATTCCTTCAGCCAATCCTTTTACGAACGTTTTACTTATTAGTGCGATTACGTTGTTAATTAGTCATCATCTATTTGCTCATAAGTACAAGCTCTATAAAAAAGTATGGCAATATGCAAGTATTTCAGAACTGACAGGTATCTTTTATGCTGTTACATTCTCTGTTGTTGTAACGGGTGCTGTGCAATTAATCCTTTTCCAGCAAATTGCCTTACGAACGTTAGCCATTACATGGATGATGCATATTCTTTTCATCGGTGGTTCACGTTTTTCATGGAGACTGTTTAGAGACAATTACATTCAACCTGCTTTAAACAAAACCAACACGTTAATCATAGGTGCTGGCGCAGCGGGAACAATGGTTGCTAGACAATTGCAACATAGCCAAGAAGCCGATTTAAATCCTGTCGCTTTTATCGACGATGATTTCGCCAAGCAACACCTAGAAGTATTAAACTTACCAGTGGTTGGTGGAGTAGAGGAAATAGAAAATACGGTCAAACAACTAAACGTTGAACATATCATCATTGCCATCCCTTCCCTTTCTCGAGCAGAATTAAATAAGATTTTTCAAGAATGCTCGAAGACTAAAGCAAAGACGCAAATCCTCCCGCGGATTGAGGATATCATGTCAGGGAAAGTGGCCGTGACTCAGTTTCAAGATGTACAAGTAGAGGACTTACTTGGACGAGATCCAGTCGAACTCGACATTGATGGGATTGAAGAGTATATCAAAGGGAAAACCGTGCTTGTTACCGGAGCTGGTGGATCAATTGGATCAGAGATTTGTCGTCAGATTTCAATCTTTTCTCCGAATGAGCTTGTGTTACTAGGGCATGGAGAAAATAGTATTTACTCGATTGAAATGGAATTAAGACGAACGGCACCAGAATTAAATCTTTCAACAGAAATTGCGGATGTTCAGGACCGGGAGAAGATGTTCTCCATTATGGCTAATCGCAAGCCTCATGTGATCTTTCATGCAGCCGCGCATAAGCACGTACCGTTGATGGAACGTAACCCGGAAGAATCAGTAAAAAATAACGTCATTGGAACGAAGAATGTCGCTGAGGCTGCGGATGCAGCAAAAGTGAATACCTTTGTCATGGTTTCAACGGATAAAGCCGTTAACCCTACGAGTGTAATGGGGGCGACGAAGCGGATTGCTGAGATGGTGGTGCAGCATATGGATCTGATTAGTGATACGAGATTTGTCGCTGTACGTTTTGGAAATGTGTTAGGAAGCCGTGGTAGTGTGATTCCGTTGTTTAAAGAACAGATTCAGAATGGTGGACCGGTGACGGTTACACATCCGGATATGGTCAGATACTTTATGACGATTCCTGAAGCATCAAGATTGGTACTTCAAGCCGGTGCATTAGCTGAAGGTGGAGAAGTGTTTGTGCTTGATATGGGTGAGCCAGTTAAGATTGTGGATCTGGCGAAGAACCTTATTAAGTTGTCTGGGTATACAGAGGATGAAATTCCGATACGCTTTACAGGGATGAGACCTGGGGAGAAGATGTTTGAGGAGTTACTGGGGAAAGACGAAGTTCATGATGAGCAGGTTTATCCGAAGATTTATCGGGGGAAGACGCCGGAGGTTAATATTAATGTGAGTTATGAGTTGGTGGAGAGATTTCAACATTCAACAAAAGAACAGTTACGAGAAGAGTTGTTGGATATTGCTAATTTTCGTGTGAGAGAATTGAGCGTATTAGGGAAGTAGCTTTTAGTAGTACAGAACTAGTAATGTTCTGATGAAACAATAAGTGTATTAGCATTTACTACGTTGAGTTAACAAGCTAGTTGGAGCTCTGTCATTTAGTCAATGACAGAGTTTTAACTTTTATGAAAGGAAGTTTATTATAAATGAAAGATAGAATATTCCTCTCATCACCACATATGAGTGATGAAGGCTATGAAATGCACTATGTAAAGGAAGCTTTTGATACAAACTGGATTGCCCCTCTAGGGGAAAATGTGAATGAATTTGAAAAAGAACTAGCTTCTAAAGTAGGTAGTAAGGATGCAGCGGCGTTGAATTCTGGCACTGGGGCTATTCATCTAGCTTTAAGAGCGGCAGGAGTGGGTGAAGGTGATATTGTATTTTGCCCGACACTTACATTCTCAGCTACAGCAAATCCGATTATCTATCAAAATGCGATTCCTGTTTTTATAGATAGTGATTATGAAACTTGGAATATGTGTCCAAAGGCATTGGAAGAAGCTTTTACGAAGTATCCAGAAGTTAAGGCAGTAATAGTTGTTCATCTATATGGCTTATCCGCAGATATGGATAGAATAGTAGAGCTTTGTAAGAAACATAATGTTGTTTTAATTGAAGATGCGGCTGAGTCTTTAGGTACTTATTATAAAGGAAAACATACGGGGACATTTGGTCAGTATGGAATCTTTTCATTTAATGGTAACAAGATCATCACTACTTCTGGCGGTGGGATGTTAGTTTCTAATTCTGAAGAGAGAATCGCTAAGGTGAGATTTTGGGCGACTCAATCAAGGGATCAAGCAAGGCACTATCAACATAGTGAACTGGGCTTTAATTACCGTATGAGTAATGTAGTAGCTGGTATTGGTAGGGGACAGCTAAAAGTGTTAGATCAGAGAGTTGAAAAGAAAAAATATATTTATGAGTTTTATAATAAACAGCTAGGTGGACTCAAGGGAGTTGAGTTCATGCCTAGTAATGAGTGGGATGAGCCGAATTATTGGTTAAGTTCTATGACGTTGAGTGGGAAGGTTAGACCTATTGATGTTATGGAAGCTTTGGAAGCTGAAAATATCGAATCAAGACCTGTTTGGAAGCCAATGCATATGCAACCGTTTTTTGAGAAGTACGATTTTGTTGGTACGGATGTATCGGAGAAGTTGTTTGAGAATGGTGTGTGTTTGCCGTCTGATACGAAGATGACGGATGAGGATTTGGAGAGGGTTGTGAGGATTATAAAGGGGATGTGGAGAGTTGAATGTTGAATCAAAAAGTTGGTATCTATAGGAGATTCGTTAAAAGGCCAATGGACTTTACTTTAGCTTTAATTGCAATCTTGGCTTTAAGTCCAGTACTTTTAATAGTAGCTGTTCTTGTAAGGTCTAAATTAGGAAGTCCGATTCTATTTAAACAAGAAAGACCAGGGTTGAATGAGAAGATATTTACGATGTATAAGTTTAGAACTATGACAGATGAGAGAGATGAAAATGGTGAGTTATTACCCAATGAAATGAGACATACTAATTTTGGTAGATTCCTAAGAAGTACGAGTTTAGATGAATTACCAGAATTGATTAATGTATTAAAAGGGGATATGAGTTTAGTTGGACCAAGACCATTATTAGTTGATTACTTATTACTTTATAATGAAGAGCAATCACACCGGCATGATGTTAGACCTGGCATTACTGGATATGCCCAGGTTAATGGTCGAAATGCAATATCTTGGGAAGCAAAGTTTAAAAAGGATATTTATTATATTAATAACTTATCTTTTTCTTTAGATATAAAGATATTAATTCAAACAGTTGTTAAAGTATTTAAAAAAGAAAATGTTAATCTGAATGAAAAAGTTACAATGGAGAGATTTAAGGGAACAATTGAGTAATGGTTACTACATTATATTTTTTTTATTGAAGTTTACTTGATACTTTAATTTTTTCATCTAAGGTAAGTATATGTGTTAGTACTAGTTGGGGTTGATTTATAAGTGAAATTGTTTAAAAAGTGGTTAGACCAAACATTGCCAGGGAAAAAAGTAATCGTTATTGGTGCAGGTAGTTTAGGGAAGTTAACTGTTGATTGTATTTTAAAGAACAATGATTATCAACGTAATAATATAGCTATTGTTGATGATAACTCAAAAATTGAAGGACACAGCATTTTGGGAATTCCTGTAATTGGTGAAATTGATAAATCTCAAATTCTAAATAAGAATAAAGACATAGAGTTTGTTGTAGCAATTGCTAATAATAAAATCAGAAAAAAAATTGTGAAACAAAATT
This sequence comes from Halalkalibacter alkalisediminis, assembly GCF_028610705.1. Classification (GTDB taxonomy): domain Bacteria; phylum Bacillota; class Bacilli; order Bacillales; family Bacillaceae_D; genus Halalkalibacter; species Halalkalibacter alkalisediminis. The sequence goes on along the minus strand of NZ_JAQQWT010000029.1, from coordinate 27,407 downwards.
TAATGTTGAAATACACAAAAGTTCTTAGTAAAGAAGCAATTATTTCGCCATTTTCAAAGATAGGTAAGGGAAGTATCATTCTGCCGGGTGTTGTAGTGGATCCTGATGCAAGTATTCTAGATCATGTAATTGTTAATAAATCTGCGACAATTGCTCACGATGTAACCTTAAAAGACTTTTCACAAGTATCACCAGGTGTGAATTTTGGTGGGTTTGTAGAGTTAGGAGAATGTTCATTTGTTGGATTAGGAGCAGTTGTACTACCATCTGTCAAAATAACTGAGGATGTTGTTATCGGTGCAGGAGCAGTTGTAACTAAGAATATTGATATAACTTCTTCTACTTTTGTGGGAAACCCAGCAAAGATATTAAAAAACTAGCGTTGAGTAGGTGAAGTCATGAGGGTAATTATACCAGGGGGAGCTAGTTTTTTAGGTTATTGGGTTAAAGATGAGTTCAAAGAACAAAATAAAAACTCAATATCTCAGGTTATTGATGCACCACGTAAAGGTCTCCCTTTAATAAAAAAGGATAAGGATGAATTTATTCATTTGAACTTTTTAAAACGAGAGGATTTATTAAAGTTTTCTCCTTCAATTATAGTTATTAATCTATACGACTTACTTAGCAGAGTAATTAAAAAGGGATTAGAATATCAATAGACAAGAAATCGAGGAAAAGTAACGTTATGAAAAAAAAAGTGTGGATAATGAACCATTATGCTACAAATATGTTTTTTAATCGTGGAGGGCGGCATTATTGGTTCGCAGAGAACCTTATTAAAAAGGGATACGAACCGACAATTTTTTGCGCGAATATAAGACATAATAGTGAAGATTTTATAAATGTAAGAGATGGTAAATATTCAGTTGAGACACTGAGTGCTATACCTTTTATTTTTGTAAAAACAGTACCTTATCAAAAAAATGGTTTTGACCGAATAAAGAACATGGTTAGTTTTTATAAAAACCTGTTACCAGTAGCAAAGGATTATGCAAAAAAACATGGTAAGCCAGATGTTGTATTTGCGTCAAGTGTCCATCCTCTAACATTGGTTGCAGGATTAAAAATCGCAAAAAAGTTTGGCGTTCCTTGTATATGTGAAGTAAGAGATTTATGGCCTGAAAGTATTGTAGCGTATGATGGATTAAAGAGAGATAGTATAATTGCGAAGACATTATATATGGGGGAAAAATGGATATATAAAAGAGCTGATTCAATCGTAATGACATGGGAGGGGGGGAAGGACTATATTGTAGATCAAGGTTGGCAGGAACAAATTAATTTAACAAAGGTTAAGCATATTAGTAATGGAGTAGTAATAGATACTTTTGATAAAAATAGTATTGAGAATGCAATAGAAGATTCAGATTTAGATAAAAAAGAATATAAAAATATTGTTTATGCTGGTTCAATACGCAAGGTGAATAACCTAGGGATGCTATTGGATGCTGCGAAGATTATACAAAATAAAGGCAAAGAAAATATAAGATTTCTAATTTATGGTTCAGGTGATGAGAGTGAAATGCTCATAAAAAGGTGTAAAGATGAGAGCATTAACAATGTGGTTTTTAAAGGGCGAGTGGAGAAAAAGTTCGTACCTTCAATTTTGAAGAAGGCATATATAAATATACTTCATAACTCAAGTACATCTCTTGACAAGTACGGTCAAAGTCAAAATAAATTCTTTGAATATTTGGCAGCGGGTAAATGTATCGTTCAAACATATTCAACCGGTTATAGTGTTTGTGAAAAGTATAATTGTGGTATAAGTGCTCCTATTCAAAATGCAGAGGAGATTGCAAATTCTATAATTCTAGCTTGTAGCGATGAAAAGAAAAACCAAATTATGGCGGAGAATGCTAGAAAGGCAGCTTACGACTTTGATTTTGATAAGTTAACTCAAAAATTGATTGATGTTATAGAAAATAGATAAGTGAGGGAGAGTACAAAAAGATGAACCTTTTTAGAGATATTTTGGATAAACAAGAGAAAATTTCAGTTATAGGGCTAGGTTATGTTGGCCTTCCATTGGCAGTAGAATTTGCAAAGAAGTTTGAAGTTGTTGGATTTGACACTAATACTGAGAAGTTAAACAAATATTTAAGCGGCATTGATGTAACAAATGAAGTTGGAGATGAAGCAGTACAAAGTACAACTCTAGAGTTCACAAATCAAGAAAGTCGCTTGAGAGATTGTAAGTTTCATATAGTAGCGGTCCCAACACCTATTAATAGTGATAAAACTCCAGATTTATCCCCAGTGATAGGGGCAAGTAAAATTGTAGGAAAGAATCTTACTAAAGGGTCAATAGTAGTATTTGAATCAACAGTTTATCCAGGAACAACAGAAGAAGTATGTATTCCTATTCTTGAAAAAGAGTCTGGCTTAAAATTTGGTATTGACTTTAAAGTAGGTTACTCACCAGAAAGAATCAACCCAGGCGATAAAGTTAATACCTTAACTAAAATAATAAAAGTTGTTTCAGGGTCAGATCAAGAATCTCTTGAGATTATCTCTAATGTATATGAGTCAATAATAGAAGCTGGTGTTCATAGAGCGGAGTCAATTAAAGTTGCAGAGGCTTCAAAAGTTATTGAAAACTCACAGAGAGATATCAATATAGCTTTTATGAATGAACTTTCGATGGTTTTTAATAAGATGAATATAGATACAAAAGCAGTATTAGAAGCCGCAGGAACGAAATGGAACTTCCTTAAATTCACTCCTGGTTTAGTAGGTGGTCACTGTATTGGTGTTGATCCATATTATTTTACGTATAAGGCTGAACAATTAGGATACCATTCACAAATTATTCTTGCTGGAAGAAAGATTAATGATGATATGGGGAAATATGTTGCAAATAACATAATTAAAAGTTTAATAAAAGCAGAGCAACCAATAAAAGGTGCGAAGGTAGCTATATTAGGTATTGCATTTAAAGAGGATTGTCCAGATGTACGAAATACTAAAATAATCGATATTATAAATGAATTGGAGGAGTTTGGTGTAGACGTTATAGTTCATGATCCCGTTGCTAATAAGGAAGAAGTTTGGGAAGAATATAGAATTAACTTAGTAGAGAAAGATCAATTAACAAACTTAAATGCAATTGTTATGGCAGTTGCACATAAAGAGTTTAAAGAGGATTATGCTATGAACTACTTTGATGACTTATACAGTGATGATAAAAAGGTAATTATTGACGTTAAAAGTGTGTTAAATAGAAGAGAATATGAAGCTAGTGGATATTATTATTGGAGTCTATAAGAAATAGGGATGTAAACATGAATATATTGCATATTTGTTCTTATTATATTGGAAATCAACTTTATAAGAATATGGTTAAGGAACTATCAACTATGGGAGTAAATCAACATGTATTTATTCCTATTAAAAATAAGAGTTCTATTGGGAAAAACCAATTACTAACACAAAATGAAACTATAAAATATTACTATAGCAATATTTTAAATAAATATGATAGATATTTATATTTATTGAAGATTAATAAACAATTAAAAGAAATAGAAAAATCGATACTTTCAAATGAGAGTATCGATTTTGTACACGCTCATACTGTTTTTAGCGATGGTGGAACAGCTTATCAGTTATATGAGAAGTACGGTATTAATTACATGGTTACTGTGCGTAATACAGATATTAATAGGTTCTATAAATATTGGATACCATTAAGACCATACATGTATAAAATACTACTGAATGCTAGAAAAGTTGTTTTTATATCGCATGCATATAAAAAACAAATGTTTTCGTTATTACCAGCAAAAGTTGTATCTCAAATAAAGTCAAAATGTATTGTAATCCCCAATGGAATAGATAAGTATTGGCATAAAGAGTCAAAAGAGACCAAGGTAAGAAAAGATAAACTAAGTGAGATTAACTTACTTTTTATTGGTATGTTAAATAAAAATAAAAATTTAAAATCAGTGCTATTAACCTGTGCTAAGCTATGTGAGCAAGGTTATAATGCCAAATTAAAGGTAGTTGGTAATGGCCCACTAGAAGATGATTTTAGAAGTTTAACAAAAGAATTAAACATTGATAAAAATGTAGAGTTCCATGGTTATATCACAGATAAAAAATCTATTAAATCAATAATCGATGAATGTGATGTTTTTATTATGCCATCTTTTAAAGAAACTTTTGGACTAGTCTACATTGAAGCTATGTCTAGGGGATTACCAGTTCTTTACTCGAAAGGTCAAGGTATAGATGGCTTTTTTGAGGAGGGTGAAATAGGGTATTCAGTCGACCCATTAAACATTGAAGCAATGGTCAATGCTATCGTGAAAATCATTGTAAATTACCCTGAGATGTCTAATAACTGTATTAAAAAGTCAAAAGTTTTTACTTGGCACACTATATGTGGTTATTACTATAAGTTATACACAAATAATAATAAAGTTTCTTCAGGGTTTTGACACCATTTATCCATCGATTCTAATATTTTATAATATTATTAAGCAGTTAATTACATTCAACTCAATTGATGTTTTGAATGTTTATAACGATTCACTGTTTCCAAAGCGTGTCTTGATAAATATGTTATGTATTTTAAAAGTGATTAATAGATTAAAATATGAACAAGTTAACACATAATATTAACTTGTTCTTTTACTAATTTTCCAGCTATTCTATTAAAGATGGCAATCGTTCAAAAATAATAGTTGATTTTGTTGAAAGTAATGAATGGAGTTTTTTTAATGAATAAGAAAAAAGCAACATTTGATGTAATCTTAAATATTATAGCATCAGCTATACCAATTTTGGTTCTTCAATTGTTAATTTTACCAATTGTTGCTCGACAAACTGGTGATATTCAATATGGGCTTTTAATTACCTTAGTAAGTTTAGCTACTTTACTTAGCCATCCTTTTGGGAATGTGCTTAACAATATTAGATTGCTAAGGCATAATGAGTACGATAAGAATGGTCTTAATGGTGATTATAATGTGTTGCTTGCCGCTAGCCTTCTAATGAATTCTTTAGTAATGATATTTGGAACACTATATTTTGAAGGAACTTTTTCAATTATTAGTATTATACTAATAATTATGGTTGCAAGTTCAAACTTAATACGCGAGTATCTAATAGTTGCATTTAGAATTACACTTAATTTTAAATCTATTTTGGTTAATAATTTAATTCTAGGATTAGGGTACGTGTTAGGGACAATTGTATTTTATTTTGTAGGCTATTGGCAATTAATTTATATTGTTGGTTCATCCTTAAGTATATTTTATATAACAAAAAACTCTAACCTTTTGAATGAAGGTTTTCGTACAACTATATTATTTAGAAAAACTGCATATCAAAGCATTATATTATTCTTTTCAGTCTTTTTGAAAACTTTATTAAACTATGCTGATAAGCTACTATTATTCCCATTACTTGGGCCAACTGCAGTAACAATCTATTATACTGCAACTATTTTAGGGAAAATAATTACAAGAGTAATAACTCCAATAAACAGCGTAATGTTAAGCTATCTTGCTAAGATGGAGGTAATGAAGTTAAAAAATTTCATCTATATTATTTCTATTACTGGTGTAATAAGTGTGATAGGATATTTTGCAACTATATTTATAAGTGAGCCATTACTAAGAATTCTATATCCTAATTGGGCAGACGAATCTTTACAATTAATATATATAACTACTGCAAGTACAATTTTAGGAGTTATGAGTTCTGTTATAAATCCTTTTATTTTAAGGTTTTACAATATTAATTGGCAATTGTTTATTAGTGGGACAAATGTCATTGTTTATATAATTTGTGCATTTCTATTTTTTAATCTTTATGGACTAATAGGTTTTTGTTTTGGTATATTAGTTGCAAATATTTTCAAATTATTATTGATGATTTCGATATTTCTGTTTAACCGTCAAAGTCATAACAAAAACCACTTAGATTATAAGGCCATGTAAATTAGATTTCATCTTTTAATTATGTCTAAGGGTAGAGCAAATATAGCTAGAGTTGTTTATTTCAGTTTACGTGATGGTCCGAAACGTTTCTGGAGGGGGGGAGAAATCATATCTAAACTTAAAATTCTAATTTCAGTAGAATTTTTTTATATTATGTACTTATTTTCAGGGGCTTTCAAGGAAAGTTTAAATATCCCATTTGACATAGCTGGTTTATTTTTAGGTATGACAATAGTTTTAGTTAGTTGGAGGTTAGTTCAGAAACCACATTTTAGTAAGGTGGTTGTAACACCAGTTATATTTATGTTTACACTTCTTTTTATTGTCTTACTAAGTGCATTAGTAAATGATCTATCTGGAGCAACGATTGAAAAAATGATAAAATTAATCGCCCTGACAATGCCGGCATTTTTGCTTCCCTTATTTTTTGTAGATGGAAAGGACTCTGTAAAAAGAGTATTACTTTCAATATCAATATTGGCTGTGTTACTTTCTCTGTTTTCTTTAAGGATGATATTCGATAATGTAGGATTATTTATTGGATTTAATGAGGGAAATTATTTAGGTCTAGCAAGAATAACTGGCATTGGATTTATAGCCCTTTCTTTTTTCTTCTTAATTTCAAATAAAAAGAATAAGGTCTTAATATTGCCGTTATTGTTATTAGTTTCTTTTACTCTTATATCAACGGGTAGTAGAATGCCATTGTTGGCTATTGCCTTAATCGTGATTTATGCCTTGTTACAATCATTTGTTATTTCTAAAGGAGATATATTAATTAAAAAGAGTTCTATTCTAGGCTTACTTTTAGCCAGTGGGTTTTTATTCTTTATTTCTTTTCTATATGCTAGAGGATATTTCGAAACAACTTTTTACCGTTTCCAAGTGCTCTTTGAGGGTGGTGGCGGTAATTCTGTTTTTGCAAGACTTGATAGAATTGAAGCTTCAATACAGATGTTTAGTGATAATTATATTTTAGGTGGCGGTTTTGGCAATTTAGCAAATTATTATACTGGAACAAGTGGATTGTATTCACACAATCTATTTTTTGAATTTCTTTCTGAATTAGGGATTATGGGTATTTTATGGTTAATTTCATTTCTTGTTTTTATGATTTATCAATTACTCTCTATATATAAGAAGAAGCATTATTCTTTTGACGGAGTGCAATTTACTCTAATTGCAGGTTTTCTCTTTTTCTTCTTTAATGCTATGGTAAGTGGAGATATTAACGACAACAGAGCAGTATTTGCATTTGCTTCTCTACTGTTTACCTTGCCATTTGCTTATGTTAAAAGTAAAGAAAATATGATTAAAGGAAGCATGGGGTTAAAGAAATTCCGAAATTCCGGTGCCTGACCCCCACTCAGCTAAAGTGTACAGCGTTAGTGTGTTAAAGTGTTTTTGAAATAAAGAAGTCGTAGCTATCCATTGTGGGTAGTTACGCCTTCTTTAAGTTTTTCATGAATTTGGTTACCTTACCCTGGCCCTTTATAATTTGATTATAGAAGACAAAAAATCATGGAGCTTGATTCTGTGCCTGTCACTCCTCGAATTTTGTAAGATCTTGTCGAAACTAACCTGGCTTTGCTCCTCTTTTGATTGGGGAGCAAGGATTTCTTTTGGTGGGTTTTATACATATAGATGTATTGGTAATATGGAGATTTATCCACTTACTTTTTTAGCTTACTTTTTTAGATTGGTTTTGGTGCCTGTCACTCCTCGAAATTTGTCGAAGGGTGTAAGAAGGACATGGGGACAGCGTCCTTGTCCCAAAGCAGAGTGAAATGACCATTTGTATCGCTGGTGACTCTACTAAGCTCTTTAACATCTGATTTTGATTCCCAACTGTTACGAAAAATAAACATACTCTGCTCTAGTTGCGTGCCTATTACCACGAAGTTTCATCGTGTTAAGTGTTGGTCCACTGTCACTCCCCGAATATTGTAAGATTTTGTCGAGAGAAAACGCTCGAAGACATTAAAAGTTGCTAGCTTATTAATTCTATCATTTGCTAAACTGAATGTAGCAACTATATAAGCTGATGGGCGGTTGACACTCCCTGTGAAAGGGGGTGTTAATAATGGTGACACATGAAGCAATGAATACGCTATTTCAATTCGGTACATTGATCGTTACAATGTTTATCGCAGTAGTAGCGATTATAGCGCTAGTCATCAATAAAAAGAAGTAACCGCCCGTCCTCCGACCAAAGAGTGGGTGGTTACTTCTTTTCAGTATAAACTTTAAAATTGGTCAGCCGTTCTTCATGCGGCATGTAGTTGCGTTGGCCGAGTGTTAGCGCACTCGGTCTCTTTTAGTTTCGCTTGTTTATAATTTTATTATACATGATTTTAGAATAGTCTGCATTATATTTACGCGAAATTGGGTGGTATTCAGTTCTGATTAATGCTCTTAGAAGAAGTAGAGTGTATGGCAAGCATGGTATGGGAACCGCTTTCTTCATTTGTGTGTTATATGCAATATCAGCTGAGGTGCACCACCTCTTTATCCCCGGACGTTCTAAAGAGGTGAGGGATGTCCTCATTGATAGTAGCGGGGCGTTGGTTGGGTTAGGGTTTATTTGTTTGTTAGTAGGTTTGGTAAGAAGAAAAAGATGAAATCATCGTCTACTAATGTTTATAAAGATGTGAGTTAATGCAATAGAAGGGTTAGGTACCATCAATCCCAAAAATTTGTCGAAGGTTGCAGCTTAGTAGAATAAGAGCGTGTGAGTATAAATATATAGATAAAAGAAGCACAACGAGCAGTTAGAAATCCGCTAGTTGTGCCTTCTTCAGCGCAAAACTTCCGATTATCCCCTGTTAGAACCGTCCCTACGCTTTTATTCTAATTCATACTCTGGAATAGAAGACAAATGCTCTAAATGTATTTCTCCGTACTGGTGCCCTGATCCATTAGGAGAGGACGGAAAACTCACTTCACCGTTCTCATCATATGGCATCCATCCAAAATTGACGCTGCTCGGTTGAAAAAAATCGTTAAAAAACGAGTCTGGTTGTGGGGACTGTTCTACTTTCACAAATGATTGAAGGAACGTCACCCATTCATCTGGAAGTGGCTTCACACCGTATGAATGTTCTTCTGTTTCAAATGGAACAGTAAAATCAAGTTGTACTCTCGGTGTATAGTGATGAACATCATGACTAACCGAATATCCTCTTTGATTCAATAAATAAATATCAAACTCCTTCATGTCACTATCTCGGTTCATATTCCAAACAACAACATACGTGGAGGGGTCACCTGGATCAACCTTCCAGACATAGGGATCTTGAATCGTAGTAATTCCACCTAACTCCCAACTGCGATTTCTCCAAACCCAATAACTAGTACCATACTCTTTATTTGAAACAAAAGGAACAAACACATGCGTCTCTCCTAAGAAAACCATATCTTGAATTTCAATGGAATCCGTTCCATATTGATAACTATTTATTGTTTCAACTAAAGCATCCGTAGTCAAAAATTCAGGGGGCTCTGAATGGAAAAAATAATAAAAAATCCCTATGGTGACTAGCAAGATACCAGCTGGAATCCAGATCTTTTTCTGTCTCATTCGTCGTTGCCACCTTTCAAAATGGTTTCCTCACTGCGAAAATAATGTTGTCTGTCCGAAGAATCTATTAATATCCCTTTTCCATCCTTCTCAACATAAATCAGCGTAGGCATACCACTCCCCCACTTCGATGATGTCCCACTCAATTGATAAGGAAATTGTTCGACTCTCTCATGCGGCTCTACATCAATAGGATGATGATACCAATCGATGCTATTAAAGGGCTCTTCCACAAATGACGGGAAGAGACTTTCAAAGCTTTCTAGATCAAATTGAACATCCTCTGCAGAAGGATGGAGTTGAATCATAGCTGCATTGTCATAATCTGCAATATAAGTCGAAAGATTGCTTTTGGGATACACTGCGTGATGAAGCAAAATCGTCAAAATCGGTGCTATAATAAAAATAAAATTAGTGAAAAATCCAAGCCACGCAAAGCGTCGATATTTATCCCATGCCCCTTTTCTAGATGAGGCGTACCAAAGTAAAATCCAAACCCCTAATGGCAAAATAGGTAGATCAATTACCGTCTGAAACATGGGAAAACTAAAATTAAACGTGAAAATCCCAACAAATGTTGTCACACAGGCTTTCCAAATTTTTGGCTTCGCTTCGCTTTTTTGATAAAGATAATAAATCAGATACAAAATAAGGCCCCACGTTAAAATCGTTACAGCCGCTTCAATCATATCTACAGGAAAGTTTAGTGAAACTTGCATGAAGCAATCCCCCAGTTAATTTACATTGAATTCTTTTTCAATCTTACCACTTTACCTCGCTCACATGGGATAAAAATGGAAAATGAAAAGAAGTAACCGCCCGTCCTCTGATCGAAGAGTGGGTAGTTACTTCTTTTGTAAGTATTCTGCTGCAAATTTGGTCAGCCGCTCTTTACGCGGCATGTAGTTGCACTGACGAAGTGTTCGCGCACTTGGTCTTTTTTATTCTAAGGTAATTATAATTTAATTATACACGATCGTTGAGTAGTTTGCATAATTGTTTGCGTACCAATCACTCCTCGAGGATTGTAAAATTTTGTCTAGAGCAAACGGTTTTAAAGTTACTAGCTTATTATGTATCATTTGCTAAACTGAATGTAGTAACTACACAAGCAGATGGGCGGTTGACACTCCTGGTAAATAGGGTTTTAGATCATGATGACACATTAAGCAAAAATACGCTATTTCAATCGGTACATTGATTATTACAATGTTTATCGCAGTAGTAGCGATTATAGCACTAGTCACCAATAAAAAGAAGTAACCGCCCGTCGCTCCGACCAAAGAGTGGGTGGTTACTTCTTCTCAGTATAAACTTTAAAAATAGGTCAGCCGTTCTTCATGCGGCATGTAGTTGCGTTGACCGAGTGTTAGCCCACTCGGTCTCTTTTGATCGCCCAGCATGGGCGAACTCTAACGGGTGAAAGTCCCGAGTACGACCTTGTAGCGGTAAGTACATAGCCAAAAGCAAGGGTGTCCATGGTGACGTGGAATCTGAAGGAAGCTCGAGGCAAACCTCTTGGTAGTGATGCCAGTCACACCCCGGATTTTGTAGTATTTGGTCGATAGTAAGAAGTGTATTGAATTAGAAAATGGGGACTAACTACCTTGGGAAGCGGGGGATGGCGTAAGATCTCCACATAACTCACGGCCGTTCACCCTCCCATATCTCACAGGATTGAGATCCATACATTCCTTCGCCTGCGTGTCCATGAGGTGGAGGTCGGATATGCTCCTTGCTGGGTCAAATGCCCGAATGGTGTAAATAAACTCCGACTCTGCACTATTGGTGTTTGTTCTAAATATGAATTAGGAGAGTTGAAATAATGAAAAAAATTTTTTGGCTAGAAAATCACGGTCATGACTTTTACAAACTACCTCAAATTTCCGAAACAAATATTAAAAAAGCTATAGATCTATTGGGTGTGAAACTTCCAGATGAATATATCAATTTAATTAAGGAACAAAATGGAGGGAGAACATATTTAAATTCTTATCCAGTAAATTTTCCTAATGTCTGGTCGGATAACCATATAAGACTAGATTTTATGTATGGAATAGGAACAAATGAAGGTATTTTAGACAATGAAACATTAAAAACTGAATGGGGATTACCTTCCGAGTTCATCTTACTTTCTGGCGATGGCCACACATGGATTGCATTTGACTACGAAAATGGTAATGAACCTAAGATTGTATACTATGATGTAGATGAAGGAAGAAAAAGAGTAATTGCAAATTCATTCGCTGAATTTGTATCCAACTTATATCATTTAGATGAAAATTTAATTCAGGAAGATTTGTATTTGGATATTCCTGATATTACCTTTACAAAAGAAGAAGGAGAAAAAATATTAAATGTAGGGGAAGATATTGAAGTGATAGCGAATGCTTTGATTTATTTTCAAAACAACCACAAAGATCCAAATTGGTTTTTAAATAAACTAAATATACTGCTAAATCATGTTGATAATAACATAGTTTACAATGTAGCAGAGTCTTTAATGGTACTAGTAGATCGAGAGTTTAGACAATTAGATCAACAACTTTTATCGAAAACTATGAATGAAATTGAAAATCACAAACATCCAGACGGTAAAATATACGCCGAGGCTATTAGAGATTTTGTATCGTCAAGCTAAATCATTATCGGTGCCAGTCACTCCTGGATTTCGTAGTATTTTGTCGAACGATAAAGGAGTTTTTAATCTTATGAATTGCTAGATTAAAGAGATTAGTCCTGATAGACTTATGATAGCAACTACATAAGCTGTTGGGCGGTTAACACTCCCGGTGAAAGGGGGTGTTAGATCATGATGACACATGAAGCAATGAATACGCTATTTCAATTCGGTACATTGATTGTTACAATGTTTATCGCAGTTGTAGCGATTGTCGCGCTAGTCACCAATAAAAAGAAGTAACCGCCCCTCATCCTACCAAAGAGTTGGGTGGTTACTTCTTTTAGAACACTGCTCAAGAAATGGTTAGCCGCTTAAGCGGCATGTAGTTGCCTGACCAAGTGTTGACCCACTTGGTCTTTTTTTATTCTGTAATGATTATAATTAGATTATACATGACTAGAAAAAAGTTTGCATTATATTTAAATTAATTTTTAAATTCTGGTTGGTGATCGTGCCTATCACTCCCCGAAGTTTATCGAACTCAACTGTGGATTTGTACATGAGCCAAATACTAGAGAAACGAATGTCCTATCTACAACAAGTGGACAACTGGCACTTTATACAGAGGTTTTTCCACAATACGTCGGATATCCACAAGGGTGAAGAAGATCTTTTCTCTCGTGGTATTAGATATCCACATCTAATAGCCGTGATTGGGTGTTTCGGCTATCATCATGAGAGGGTTGGGAACCCGTGAGGTTGAACAAAATCTGGCGTGGGGATGTAGAAGGTTGAAGCATGTATAGCAAGAGGGGCACTCGTCAACTCTCGAAAAGAATCCTAATCACGTAACTTTTTATATCAACGAATCTACATCGACTCCTGGTTTGCGTTCCTGTTACTCTCCGAAATTTGTGCGTTCTCGTATCAGGGAAGCAACCATCTATAAGTATTTTGCTAGTGAGTTTATTCCTCTTATTCAACCGTAATGTTGCAAGATCGCCACCTGTTCGAACAAAAACGAATGTTCATATTATTCTTCGTTAAGAATGGGATGAGGGGCCAATCCTCATGTCTTCTGAAAACCCATTATCCATCCAACTTCCCCATTGCTGCTCCTGCGCAACGATTGTATAATTCTCAAACCTCAATTTCGTGGCAACGGTCCCGTAAAAGTACTGAATGAAGCTGGTTTTAATGCGATTTTGTTTATATCGATAGACGGTTGCCCTAAACGCTTGAATGATGGTTGGGAGGAAGGTTTCGATTGGAGTGCGGTAGTTCCCTGAACGATGCGCCATGATCGCTCGGTCCCAGAGTGCGCAAATCTCTTTTGTTGTTTTGAAGAAAGGTTTTACGGCTTTGACAAATTCGGTTGGAACATAAGAGGGGACAAATGTGTAATCAAGCGATTCTGACGTGATTGGACGTAGTTCTTGATCTTTATTGTTTTTTATAGCTTTATGTTCTTTAGCTTCGGGGCCTTTTTTTTCGGCTTGAACGCTTGGGTTGCTTGGCTTTTGAGTAAGGGGGCGCTCCGTCAATTGTGGGGGGGACGCTACGTCAAAGCGGTTGAACACATAGACATTATGAGAGTCTCCGCCTTTCTTGGCTCGGGTTGTCCCATGGACGCTGAATAGGCCAAGAGACTTTCCCTTCCGAAGCATTCGTTCAAAGGTTGTGCGTGAGACTCCTTCCTGATCCTTGTGTGTCGCTCGAACAAGCTGGCAGATTTTTGCATTACAGACCCCGTGGACTTTTACGCTATATTGAATAAGGGTTAGAAGGGCGATTCTCTGTCCTTCTGTAAAGTGATGTCCATGAACTTGTAGGGCAGCTCTGATGGATTGGTTGAAGTCCTTTACGGAGTTGAACTGGCTTAAGTGAGCGAATTGATTGATATGTCCTGATTGCATGGTAGTGCCTCCTTACGGGGGATAGGTTAATCGTTTAAGCATGCGGATGTGAGATTTGAAGGGAACGAGGGGGAATGCTGTACATGGCCTGTCATTTAGTCGATGACAGGCATGTTTGATAGGGATGCTTGTCTACATGTAAAAAGAAGATTGGGTGTGTGGGTGAGAAAAGCGAACGATGCAGTAGGACGTGCGTTGTAGTTGCTTTTCAAGAGTATGATAGGAAAGGTCGAGCGGGAGTTCTTTGTCGTTTTTGAAGGTGATGATCGACTTTTTCTGGCTGTTTGGGTGGCGGTGAATGGATTTGATGTGGTGATAGAAAATCCAGCTGCAGTCGTGGAGTTTCGGTGAATGAGTGGGGAAGGCGTAAATGTGTTCCAGCGGGTTCACGGGAATGGGGATTTTGCTTTGTATGCCTGTTTTGTGGGTGACGGCCACTCGCCGCCCGTCGTATTCGGCACCTCCTTCGAGGCACGCTTCTTTGATGATTTGGAAGAGAGTTTTTTTAACGTAATAGATTTGGTCTCTTTCCCAGACAATTGTGTAATAGTCTATGTGACTAGCAGGGAGGAGGACGAAAGTGTCGCGGTTAATTTCGTAGTGAGTGAGGATGGTTTTGGTCATGGGCCGGAGCTCCTTTTTATGGGGGATTTTGGGGTGTGTAAATAGGTGAGAAAAGATGAAGGTAGAGAGGTGAATGAATCTTTATGAATCAAACAATGGGGAATATGATGGATGTGTGAATAAAAAGGGGAAGTGTGAAAGGAGAAAGAGAGGAATTCTCATTCCTTTGTTTCCTTCTTTTTCATAGATGGATAGACTTCTTGAGCGGCTGTTTTATAAAGGTCAAGTGGATTAGTTAAGCCAAGACCTGCAGATATTTTAAATAGATACGTGGTATTTGTTGATATTTTGCCACGTTCGACTTGACTCAAGTGCTTTTGAGCAATGTCTGCTTCTTCTGCAAGTTTCTCTTGGGTCCAGCCTTTTTCTAATCTTATTCCTCGAATCTGCATCCCAATGAACCGATTGATTTGCTCTTCGTAATCCAATAGTCTAGCTCCTTTTTGAACTATTATGGATTCGTTAAAAAGGATGCGGAACCATCGATACGCCGTAAAAAGGTATATATTGGAAAATGTTTGGTTTTTATTTTTTGTCTTCGGCGGGCGGATTGGTGCCTGTCACTCCCCGAACTTTGTCGAACGTTGTAAGAGTGAAAGAATATAAGAATATGCTAAAGTAGAAAGGCAACTGAATATTGTGAGGGTCGTTGGTTGTCACGCTTCTTTCCAGAAGGAGAGGAGGTGATAATCATGGAAACATTTCTTGATTTATTTAGAGAAGTTCTGAAGGGAGTTGTGCGTGAAATAAGCGCATACACTTTTCGGAAGATTGTACTAGAAAACAAGAAAACCACCCCGCGCCGTAGGATGGTTGTGGTGCCAGTCACTCCCCGAAGTTTGTAAGATTTTGTCGAAATTAACCTAGAAAGTAAATTTAAATTAGTGTAATGATTCGGCTATGTTTTTTCGGAGAGCCGTGTCTCTTTTAAATATTCTAATATAAGTATAGAACGACTTATCAATAAATAGGCAAGGACAAAAAGAAAAACACCAGACCAATTAATGAGCACATCAAGCATTCTCCCGCCTCGATCGAAAAAAGGCTGAATCATTTCAAGAGCCAATCCAAATGCCAAGCCATATAAGGTTGTTTTTAGAATATGATTGAAACAAGCAAATAATAGGAAGGCTAAAAGAAGAAAGGCTAGAAAGTGACCTGCTTTTTGAAAGAGTAACTGAGGGTTTGAGAGGCTAAATTGATATAGATCAAAGAACTTAGTAAAGTTCGGTTCAGGGATAACTGAAAAGCTAACCTCACCTGTAGTTATTAAACCTCTGAAACTTTTAGTAAGAGTCTCTATTCCAGTTATGGCTAAGGCGCGTATTGGACATATTGTAGAAGCGCGTATTCTAGAAGCTATGGGCGCCGATTATATAGATGAAAGTGAAGTGTTAACACCCGCTGATGAAGTGTATCACTTATATAAGCGGGAGTTCACGGTACCATTCGTTTCCGGTGCGCCAGATTTAGGAGAAGCCGCACGTCGGATCGGCGAAGGTTCATCAATGATCCGTACCAAAGGAGAGTCGGGTACTGGCAACATCGTAGAAGCTGTTCGTCATATGCGAACGATGCAGACCCAAATTAGGAAGGTTGCGTCAATGTCAAAGGTATGGCTGACATAAAACCTTCCACTGGTCAACGCTATTTTTGGTTATCTTCCGCTAATAGAGAGGGTGGAACAGGGGCAGGAAATCCAGCACCCGTTCATGTTTCTGTTCCTTATGAGGAGTTAAAACAATGGAAAACTGGTACAAAAAGAAGTGCAAGAACTGTATGGCTTGGTGAAGGCCCTTTAAAGAATGACATTGCTTTAGATAAAATCGTAGAGTTATATGATCCGGAAGAATTAGAGAATATCGGAACAACGATTATTGGTTTACCTGGAGTTAATTCTTGGAGGTTAGCATTACCATATCTAAAAGAAATGGATGTTGAGGTCATTAATATAGCATATGATGCTGATGCCATTAACAACCCATACGTTAAGCAGTATTTATTTGATTGTGCAAAAATGCTTAAGTCTCTTGGTTATTCCGCAAACGTAGTTTTATGGAATGAAGATGATGGAAAGGGACTAGATGATTTATTTTTGCAAAATAAGTTACCAGTAATAAAAAGATTATTTTAATTGTTATGTTTCATCATAAGAAACTCCTTGTCCTCTACTTCTACACCAGCTAAAATACCATGCCAGTTTTTAGAAGCGCCTCCACTCTGGTAGTACAAATAGAATGACGAATTTTCAGCGTTTAACAACTCGTCGGTAACTTTTTGAAGTGTGTCCAACAATCAGGAATTGTATGGCTGATTCCAGTTTCTTATCGTCAGTTGCAATGAAATGAGCGATTTTTCTTTCCTTATCTAGTTGGATTTTAAAAGGGATCTTCACCTCTCATTAAGAAATGCTAATAACCACTGATATATTAAATGGCCTTGAAGCTATGCACATAATCAAAAAAGGACAGATTCACCAAAGAAGGGTCCAATCTGTCCAAAATCAAAAGAAATTTATCCATAAATTGTTTAGAATTGCATCATAACTGCAAGTTAATAGGAAAGTTACGACTTTTCCCTCAAGTAAATCATTTTGCACATATATTCTATATCATATCAATATAAGTTATTTTCCAATGCTCATTCTTAATAAGTTGCTCTAAATTCTCTTTGTCTCTTTTTTTAAAGTAATTGATAATTTGTTTATGATGTTTATTCATTTGTTCTAATACAGCAAAAAGTTTTTCTTCGTCTTTACTCAAATAAATTTGTCTAACAAAACTGTTTTGTAAAGAATCAAGAAGCTCTATTAATGTATCGTTGTTACATTTATCAATATATACTTTATGGAATTGGTTTTGGTATTTTTGATAATCTAAATAATTTTTTTGTGAAATCGAGATGTCAATTTTTTTAACCAACTCTTCCATTAGTTCAATATCACTTTCTGTGATATGTGATATAGATAATGAGGCTGCTAGGGCATCCAGCACACCAACAACTTGAAAAACATCAAGCTTCTTATTGGTATCAAATTCTTTAACGATAAATCCCTTTCGAGGAAAATACTCAAGTAAATTTTCTGAAGCTAATTGTATCAAAGCTTCCCTTACAGGGGTTCTACTTACTTCTAATTTCTCGCTTAGAGCTACTTCATTTATCTTATGTTTAGGAAGCAATGTTCCACTCTGAATTTCTTTAGCTATATGATTATATACATGATCTTTTAGTGACTGGTATCTCTTTTTGATAGTTTTACCTCCTAAGCTAAAAGTTGATATCACCTATTATACAATATACAAGAAATTCTTGCATTTTATATTAGCATCGGTTTATAAATTCTTCAATAGATCTAAGGTTTTGTAATATAGTAACTTACTATTACCTACATCTCTATAGTCTCCAAGTCGAATATGAAGCGAATCGAACCATAGAAATTCACGTTTTAGATGAATTGAAGGAACGGGAGTGGGGGAGTATCTTTAGTTTAAGTTTAAGATTGCTACATGGATATAGCATATTGATTATTATTAAAAACAAAACAGTTTATATTTGGAAAAATTTTTAAGATTAATCTAATAAAACATTGAAAAAGTAAAGAGTCCAGTGTATTATAATCTTAATACGAAGAATTTTTCTGATAATTTGGCAAATTATACAATATACAATATACAATATACAATATATTGTATAACTCGGAAATATGCTGAGTTATCAGCTCTTCGTACAAAGTACCTTCATATTAAAAATATTTAAAGAGTAATTTTAAGTAAGTAAAAGGTAAGTAGTGACCAGTATAAAACAAGGGGGACTGTTTAAAGTGAAATATACAATATATTATATAACAAAAAACATGTTGAGTTATTAGTTATACTTACAAAGTACTTTCATATCAAAATTAAGCAAGTAAAAAAGAAGCGATAACAAGTATAGGCATAGTAAGGAACTATTTATTATACAATATATTATATATTTGTACGACAAAAAGGTATAGTTTGCAAAGTGATGAAAAATAGAGGTGAGAGAAATATGAATAAGCAAAACTTTAAAAATACGCAAGACGGTACAAAAGCTGTATGGGCAGGGGAAAGAGAATCTCTTGCTTACAATGCAACTCAAGTTCCTGTGGTACTTAGTGTAGCATACAATTACGATGACATTGATGAGTGGCATGAAGTGGCCATTGGAAATAAAGCTGGACATATCTACAATCGCATGACAAATCCAACTGTTCAAGCTTTGGAAGAGAAAGTAAGAATCCTCGAGGGAGCTGAGGCAGCTATTTGTTTCTCGTCAGGAATGGCCGCTATTAGCAGCACACTATATACATTTTTAAGACCGGGGGACCGGGTTATATCGGTTAAAGACACATATGGGGGAACCAATAAAATCTTTACCGAATTTTTACCGAATCTCGATGTAGATGTACAGTTATGCAACACAGGAAATCATGAAGAAATTGAAGATGAAGTGGCCAAAGGATGCAAGGTTTTGTATTTGGAATCTCCTACCAATCCTACGATGAAAATTACTGATATTGAGAGGATGGTGAGAGCCGGAAAATCGGTGGGGGCATTGGTTATCATAGACAATACTTTTGCTACGCCCATTAATCAAAATCCGATTCAATTAGGAGTTGACATTGTAATTCATAGTGCCACTAAATTCTTAAGCGGACATGCCGATGCATTAGGCGGTGTGGTATGCGGCTCCAAAGAACTGATGAAAAAAGTCTATCATTATCGAGAAATCAATGGAGCGACGATGGATCCTTGGTCAGCCTATCTTATTTTAAGAGGGATGAAAACGTTAAAACTTCGAGTACGGCAGCAAGAAAAGAGTGCAATGGAAATAGCAAAGTATCTGCAAAAGCAAAAGCTTGTAGAAGCGGTTTCTTATCCTGGATTAGAAACACATCCACATCATCATATTGCAAAGAAACAGATGAGAGGTTTCGGCGGAATATTAAGTTTTGTATTAAAAGATGAGATGGATGCCATAAAAATTTTATTGCCAAAATTACAATATGCAAATAAAGCCGGTAATCTTGGAGCTGTTGAAACTATATATGGACCCGCAAGAACGACTAGTCATGTGGAATGTACTCTTGAAGAACGCAAAGCCCTTGGTATTCCGGAAGGTTTGGTTCGTATCTCCTTAGGAATTGAGGATACGGAAGATCTTATTTCTGATTTAGAACAAGCTTTCGATCATTTGGAATCACAACTGCCAGTTACTGGTATCTGTAAATAAAGATAATAATGGAAGAGGTATGAGGATATGACACATAAAATTGCATTGCTTGGATTTGGTGTAGTAGGCCAAGGATTGGCAGAAATTTTACAAGATAAAGGTGAGTCTTTAAGTAGTGAACTTGGCTTTGATGCTAAAATTGTTGCTATTTCCGATGTCATGAAGGGTTCTCTTTATCATCCTGAAGGATTGGATATTTCTCATTTATTACAAGCTGTAAAGGAAACAGGAAAGCTGGATAGTTATCCTGAAGCCCCTGGTTTGGTAAGAGGATGGGATAGTTTTCAGACGATACGTGAGAGTAATGCGGATACCATTGTAGAAATTACTTTCACTGATGTAAAAACCGGGCAACCTGCCATCGATCATTGTAAGGCAGCATTTGAAAGAAAAAAGAACGTAGTAATGAGCAATAAAGGTCCGGTTTCTTTGGCTTACCAAGAGCTAGTTGAGTTAGCCAAAAAGAATGGTGTGCGATGGGGCTTTGAAGGAACAGTTATGAGTGGAACACCAGCATTGAGAATGCCTCTCGTTTCGTTGGCGGGAAATGACATTTCTGAAATACGGGGGATTTTAAATGGAACGACTAATTATATTCTAACCAAAATGGAAGAAGGATTGAGCTATAAGGATGCATTAGCTGAGGCACAAGCTCTTGGCTATGCAGAGGCAGATCCTACTAGCGATGTCGAGGGATATGATGCTCAGTATAAAGCTACCATTCTTACTAATGTTTTAATGAATATTCCGATGAAACGAGAAGAAGTAGAATGTGAAGGAATTAGTCATCTTACACAGCAAGACATTCAATGGGCAAAATCTGAAGGGAAAAGGTGGAAGCTCATTGCTAAATGTAAAAAAGATGGTGATAAAGTAATCGCAAAGGTAGGCCCTGAAGCTATACCTCTTACAGATCCTCTAGCTGGAGTTTTGGGAGCACAAAACGCGATTACGTATGATTGTGACTTAGCCGGTCCGATTACGTTGATTGGTGCCGGAGCTGGTCGCAAAGAAACAGGATTCTCTATTCTTATTGATTTAATCAATATGAGCCGTGGGCAATTGTAATCTTGTACACCATTCAAGTTATAAGACGGAAAATTACTTATACGAGGTGATTATCGATGACACTTATTGAAGCACTAACAAATAAAAATAAGATGTTTCTTGCTGGAAAATGGGTATCCCGCGACAAAAAAATTGAAGTTCTCGATCCACAGGATCATAGTTTAATTGCAACCGTTCCTGCTGCTAATGAGAAGGATGTACTTCATACCATTGAGGAGGCAAAAAAGGGAGCGAAAATAGCCGCGGACATGCCAACGCATGAAAGAATCGCTATTCTAAATCGTGCCGCCGATTGGGTTTATGAGCATAAGGAAAAATATGCAATGACCATTGCCCGTGAGGGAAGTAAGACCATTAAAGAGGCGAGAAAAGAAGTAGTGCGTTGTATTGAAACACTTCGAATTAGCGCAGAAGAAGCAAGGCGAATTAATGGCGAAACGATTTCGTTTGACCAGATGCTGGGAAGCGAAGATCGCATGGGATATTATTATCGTTTTCCTGTTGGAATTATTGTAGCTATAACGCCTTTCAACGATCCATTAAATCTTGTTGCCCATAAAGTGGGACCTGCTATTGCTTCTGGAAATGCCATCATCGTAAAACCAGCACCTGCTACACCGTTAAGTGCTCTTTTATTGGCAGAAGCCTTTGAGAAAGCAGGCTTACCGCCTAAAGTATTGTCCGTCATAACGGGGTATCCGAGTGATATGGGTGAGAGTCTGATTACTCATCCAGCCATACGAATGATTTCTTTCACAGGAGGACTTGCCACTGGCCAAGCGATTATGCAAAAGGCAGGCCTGAAAAAGATGAGTATGGAGCTGGGCTCGAACTCACCGGTTATCGTACTGGAAGACGCTGACTTAGAAGAAGCGGTTGAATCGACTGTATCCGGCGCCTTTTGGGCCGCAGGTCAAAATTGCCTGGGAGTGCAAAGAGTATATGTTCAAGAAGGTATTTATAGGGATTTTATTGGAAAGTTTGTTAACCGTACTCAGCAGTATCGAGTGGGCAATAAACTCTCGGAGGAAACCGACATGGGGCCTATGATTTCAGAGAAGGAAGCAAAGCGGGTTGAGAGTTGGGTTAATGAAGCTGTTGAGAAAGGCGCAAAATTGCTGTGCGGCGGCAAACGTCAAGGTTCTTTTTATTATCCAACTGTTTTAGAGAATGTTCCAGCAGATTGTAAGCTGGCAACTGAAGAAGTTTTCGGACCGGTTGTTACCATTCACGGCGTCCCTGATCTCGATACCGCTATTTTCCTATCTAACAATGTGGATTTCGGCTTGCAAGCAGGTATATTCACTCGTGACTTAGATAAGGCGTTGGGAGCTGTACGTAAATTGGATGTAGGCGGGGTTATGGTAAATGACAGCTCTGATTATCGTATAGATGCCATGCCTTTCGGGGGAGTGAAAGGTTCTGGTTTAGGTCGTGAAGGAATTAAGTTTGCACTTCAAGAAATGACTGAACCAAAAGTGGTTTGTTTTAAAGTTTCGGGCAAAAGATGATAGAAAAATTTAATGTGATAATGATAGTTTTATAGGAATCGACCCGAGGTCAATCCTCGGACTTAAATATTTGAATATTCTGCAAGGTTGTCTTACTTTGTATGGTACCATTCGCTCTAATAAGTATATACCAATGAGTCAATATAATTGCTGGTAGCTAGAGCTAGGTGTCAATCTTAGGGGGAGGAATAGATGTCATGTCGAATTGAAAAGGATTTTCTAGGATCAAAATAAGTACCTGTACAGGTATACTACGGGATTCAAACATTGCGTGCGGTCGAAAACTTTCCGATTACAGGATACCGCATTCATGAAGACTTAATTAAAGCATTGGCAATCGTAAAAAAAGCGGCGGCTTTAGCAAATATGGATACGAAACGTTTGTATGAAGGACTTGGTAAAGTGATTGTTCAGGCAGCAGATGAAGTGCGCAAAGGTAAATGGCATGATCATTTTATCGTCGATCCAATCCAAGGCGGGGCAGGTACATCGATAAATATGAATGCGAACGAAGTCATCGCTAACCGTGCACTCGAATTACTTGGAAAAGAGAAAGGGGACTATGTTCAATTAAGTCCAAACAGCCATGTGAACATGTCACAATCAACAAACGATGTGTTCCCCACTGCGATTCATATCGCCACTCTTAATTTGCTCGAAAAGTTGTTAGGTACAATGCAATATATGCTTGATGTCTTTCAGAAAAAGTCGCAACAATTCGACCACGTGATTAAAATAGGGCGGACACATCTTCAAGATGCCGTGCCAATCCGTCTTGGTCAGGAGTTTGAGGCATACAGCCGTGTGTTGAAACGTGATATCGAACGCATTCAACAGTCGCGTAAGCATTTACATGAAGTGAATATGGGGGCAACGGCGGTCGGAACAGGCTTAAATGCCGATCCTTGCTATATCGAAAAGGTGGTCAAGCATTTAGCAGATATCAGCGGCCTTCCACTTGTTAGGGCAGAACATCTTGTCGATGCGACACAAAATACTGATGCATATACAGAAGTGTCAGCGGGACTAAAAGTATGCATGATAAACATGTCTAAAATAGCCAATGACTTACGTTTAATGGCCTCAGGACCTCGAGCTGGACTTGGGGAAATTATATTGCCGGCCCGGCAGCCCGGTTCATCAATCATGCCTGGAAAAGTAAATCCGGTCATGGCCGAAATGATTAATCAGGTAGCCTTCCAAGTAATCGGTAATGACCATACCATCTGCCTGGCTTCTGAGGCGGGTCAGCTTGAACTAAATGTAATGGAGCCGGTGCTTGTCTTTAACTTACTTCAATCCATCAGTATGATGAATAATGCGTTCCGCTCCTTTACAGATTTCTGCGTGGCAGGTATTGAAGCGGATGAAGACCGGCTAAAAGAGTATGTGGAAAAAAACGTAGGAATCATTACTGCTATTAATCCGCATCTGGGGTACGAAGCGGCGACGCGTATCGCTAGAGAAGCCATCTTAAAAGGCGAATCAGTACGTGATCTATGTTTGCAATATAATATGTTAACAGAAGAAGAGCTTGATTTCATTTTAAATCCCTATGAAATGACTACGCCAGGAATCTCAGGTGATAGATATCTTACAAAGAGTAATTAGAATAAGTTTTACCTTTTGTCGGCATTAAAGTAATTACTATTATTTTGTTAATCATATTAGGTGGAGCAGCGATGTTTGGCTTTATTCCTAATGAAAGGCAGTGCAACTGCTTCGATGTTTCTAATTTTACCGGGGAAGGAGGCCTTTTTCAAATGGATTCCTTCCGATACTTATAACCATGATTTCAGTAAATTTTGCCTTTTCAGGAACAGAGCTCATCGACATTACTGCTGGAGAAAGTAAAAAACCGGAAAAAGACATTCCACGAACCATTTATTTCTTTATTGGTACCATATTTGTGTTATCTGGATTAATCTCTTTGAAAGAATCGGGAATCATTGAAAGTACATTCGTTATGGTTTTTGATTGTATAGGGATACCTTCTGCCGCAGATATCATGAACTTTGTAATTATTTAGCAAATTCCGGTCTCTACGCATCTACCCGTATGTTATGGTCTCTTTCAAAAAAGTAAATATGTATGTATTTTAAAGCGGAAGCATTTTAAAGAATAATCAGAACATTAAATTTGTTTTTTGTCAAATTTAAATTTGGAGGAGATATTATTGAAACAACCAAAGATTGATAAAGTCATTTTTTGGACAGGGCTTATTATGATTTGTGCAATTTCTCTACCGATCCTGATTTCACCCGAAAAGACGACAGAAATATTTTCAATGATATTAGGTTTTATTACTGGTAGATTTGGCTGGCTTTATTTATGGGTTACTGTTATCTTCTTTGGATTATTAAGCTGGCTGGCTTTTGGAAAATACGGAACGATTAAATTCGGAACTGCTGAGGATCAACCAGAATTTTCATTTCCAAGTTATTTAGCGATGTTATTTACATCAGGGATTGGGATCGGTCTTATGTATTGGGGACCAATTGAGTGGGCGTACAATTATATTGCACCACCGTTTGGCATGGAGCCCCAAAGTGTAGAAGCTGGAGATTGGGCGAACGCATATCCGATGTTTCACTGGGGTTTCACGGCATGGGCAATTTATTGTTTACCTGCATTGCCACTAGCCTACGCATTACATGTAAGGAAACAGTCAACATTGCGAATTAGTAATGCATGCCGCGGAGTGATAGGAAAGTACGCTGACGGTTTATTAGGAAAAGTTATTGACGTAATTTTTATGGTTGGTTTAGTAGGGGGAGTAGGTACTTCATTAGGACTTGGTACTCCGTTAATTGGTCAAGGTGTTTCACATTTATTGAACATTGAAAGAACATTAACAGTTGATATTATCATTGTCCTTTGTTGGACTGCTTTATTTGGAACAAGTGTATTCTTAGGTTTGAAAAAAGGAATTAAGCGATTAAGTAACGTCAATACGTATCTATTTTTAACTCTTTCCTTATTTGTCATTATTTTTGGACCAACTGTGTTTATTATCTCTGCATTTACAGAAAGTGTAGGAATCGTTTTACAAAATTTTGTCCGCATGAGCTTTTATACAGATTCAATTGGACAATCAGGGTTTCCACAAGGATGGACGATTTTCTATTGGGCTTGGTGGGTAGCGTATGCACCATTTATGGGTGTCTTTGTAGCCAAGATTTCAAAGGGTCGAACGATCAGACAAGTTATATTGGCACAATGTATTGGCGGAACGCTAGGATGCTGGTTGGCATTTGCAATACTAGGGAATACAAGTCTTTATTTTGAAATCAACAAAATCGTACCTGTCGTTAACCTCTTAAATGAATCGGGTGCACCAGCAGCCATTATAGCAGTAATATCAACACTACCACTAGGCACCATTTTCTTACTGATTTTCCTTGTGCTTGGTTTCATTTTCTTGGCAACGACGATTGACTCATCAGCCTTTGCTTTGGCATCTGTTGCATCGAAGGAATTACACCCTGATCAAGAACCCGCACGTTGGCATCGATTTTTTTGGGCATTAGTACTTTCTACGGTTGCTATTTCGTTATTGTATGGCGGGGGGTTAAGTACTTTACAAACATTATCAGTTATCACATCATTCCCTGTTGTTTTTATTTTGATACTTATGACTGTATCTTTCATAAAATGGATCAAAGAAGACGAAATAAATCGTACCGATAAACAAAAAGAGAAGCTTGAAAAAAAGGTTGGCTAATAAGAGTTTTATGGAGTAAGGAGAATTTGAAGTGAAAGAGATCCTGCTAATCTTGTTATTACAGTTTTTATATGTCCCTTGTTTCACATTGCGTACCATATTTTTTGTGAAACAATAACGTCTACAAGCCTCTTTTTTAGGATTTATCGAATGTTTAATCTATGTATTAGGTCTATCTCTTGTGTTCACCGGGGAACAAGCGTTATTAGGGATCTTGGTTTATGCCTTTGGTTTTGATGCAGGTATATTTATTAGATCACATTTAGAGTAAACGCTTGCTATTGGTTATAAGACTATATTCGTTAATTTGCCAAGTGGGGCTAAAGTTATGACTGGGGGAATTCGCGATGGGAACATTTTACATCCAACGGTACTGTTAAATATTAATACTTCTTTAAAAGTTTCGTGTCAAGAGGTATTCGCACCTATTGTTCTTATAAATCAAGTTCAATCTGTAGATGAGGCAATAGCCGCAGTCAATGACTCTCGTTATGGTTTACAAGCAGGAATTTATACTGAAAATATTCATACAGCTCTAAAAGCTTCTACTGACTTGTACGTTGGAGGGGTAATCATAAATGATATTCCAACTTTCAGAGTTGACAATATGCCATATGGTGGTGTAAAGGGAAGTGGTGTGGGACGTGAAGGAATAAAATATGCTATAGAGGAAATGACAGAAATGAAGTTAGTAGTGTTTAACAAGAATTAAGTTATTCATTAAATTCTAAAGTAGAAAAAGAAAATATAAAATCTTAAGGGGGGAGATTAAGTTGCAATGGCACACTTTAGACGATAGATTCTTAATAAACATTTATCATGATAGTATTAATTTAAAGATTGATCAAGAGTTTATCTTTATGTTAGAAAAAGAAATTGGTAGGAGGGTAAATAAAGATCCATTAAATATAAAATTAAAAAGGTTAGCAGAAACAACGGAGAATTTGTAATAATTTCACAAGGAAGTACATTACCTAATCTGATACTATGTCAAGAAAATGGACACATTGAATTGAGATTTTCTTTTTCGCCTACCGCGCTTTGCTTGCTGGCCACTAGATCAAGTTAAGGGACGAAACACTTAACTTGATCTAGTGGTATTTCTAAGATGCTCTTTTGCTATATAACGTGCATAATATAGCTTTTCAAATTCGAGC
>NZ_JAQQWT010000028.1 GCF_028610705.1 Halalkalibacter alkalisediminis | reverse complement strand
TATGGCAGTCCGTTGTGCTATTCGCGATTGTCGCAAGAAGAAGACGAGTGATGAAATCATTCCTCGCAACAAAAAATACGTGAAATGGGACGCATTGAGAGAAGCTTGTACACATTAAAATGGCTACAAAGCCCTGAACACCGCAGACGTGTACAGATTGGACTGAACAAAGGAGAAGCAAAGCACGGATTAGCTCGTGCCATATTTTTTAATCAGTTAGGTGAAGTACGCGACCGTTCGTATGAAGATCAGTTACACCGAGCGAGTGCCCTTCAACTCATCGTGTCAGCGATCGTCTCTTGGAATACAGTCTATATTGAGCAGGCTATTACATCATTACATGCAAGAGGAGTAGAAATTCCAGAAGAATATCTTCAGCATATATCCCCTTTGGGCTGGGAGCGTATTGCATTAACAGGGGATTATGTGTGGAACCTGAAACAGGATGGGACAATAGATCAATTACGACCACTACGGGTTAAGAAATAAGAGAAAACAACAGCCGGTTTCTTACCGTACAGGTAACCGGCTAAAATGTGTCTAAATTGTGTCTAAACGTGCAATTTTTCACTTTTGATAACGTGACCCCTAATCCGTCGACGTATCCATCGATCAATTTCTTGAACATAGGTTTTCATAAGACCAATTCCATAGTAATTAATCCATCCCCTAGTTACTTGATTGATCTCTTTGATAATCTCACGAATCTCTCCTGGTCGTTTGCGGGAAGTCAAGTTTCTCACTTTTTCTTCGAGTCTCTTTTTCGCCTTAATATGAGGACGGCATTGTGTTCCATTTCTCGTTGATTGTATACAGAAACCTAGAAACTTCCGTTTCGGAGGTCTACCGACTTCGCTCTTTTCCTTATTCACCGTTAGCTTTAGTTCTTCTTCAAGAAATTTCGTAATGCTTTTTAGTACTCTCTCTCCAGCCCTTTGGCTTTTCACGTAGATATTACGGCAAGTAGACCACTGGAACCTCCCCAGTAATCTCTCTCAGAACCGGACGTGAACCTCTCAGCTCATCCGGCTCCCATTATTCAGCCGTAGGTTTGATACCTATATCCCAGTGTTTGAAAAGTTTAGGATTTTGTTTAGAGATTCTGCCTAGAAAGTGTTCTGCCCTTTTCTTGTGTCGAGATAACTTTTTATATTTCCTTCTCGCCCACATAATTAAGGCTTTGTTTATGTGCCTTAGTGAGGAGTACATTTCAGATTTGTAGAATTTCCCATAGTAGTTAATCCACCCTTGAATTACTGAGTTAAACATATTTGATAGGTCTATGAGCTCTTTATCAGCCTTCAATTGTAGTTTCCAATCTCGCACTTTTTGCTGAATTGATTTCTTAGCTTTGTTACTGATAGCTGGTGTGAAATTTACAAAATGTTTTCCCCACCTGTTCTTCGACAGCCTTGGTCTGAACGTATATCCCAGAAAATCAAACGCTATGTTTTTCTTCTGTCCTGTCGGCATCCTTACAATATACAATTTTTGTTTTGGAAGGATGGAGTTCGAGTTTACATTCATTCATTCTCTCGCTTAAGGATTTGAGCACTCTCTTTGCTTCTTCCTCTGTCTTGCAGTGGATGACTGCGTCATCTGCATATCTAGCGAATGGATTGCTTGGGTGATTAATAGCTATCCATTTATCAAACGCATAATGTAGAAATAAATTTGCTAGCACCGGACTGATGACACCACCTACTTTGCATAAACCACCTTGAGGAGTTCCGATCTCGCTTGGCTCATACTTTTCACCAATCATAATGCCACTTCGCAAGAATTTACGAATTAGTTTAAGCACTACTGGGTCCTGAATAAACTCCTCTACATGGTACATGAGTTTGTCATGGTTGACTGTATCGAACCTTTCATATCGATGTCTACCACGTATCGGTACCCCTCTTCGTAGTACTGTTTTGCTTTTCCGATTGCGTCGTGAGCGGCTTAGGTTTGGACGGAAGCCAAAACTGTGCTCAGAAAAGTGGGGGTTGATCCATCTTTCAATTACTTGAAGAATCGCTTGTTGAACAAGTCGGTCTTTGACCGTAGGAATTCCTAGTTTTCTTTTTGAACCATCCGGCTTCGGGATTTCGACCCGCTTAACGGGTTGTGGTTCGTATGTTCCATCTTTGATGGAAAGCACAAGAGACCTGCTCTCTTTGGCTAAGAATAATGGCAATTTGTCCACCGTCATTCCATCTATCCCAGGTTTTCCTTTGTTCTTCTTGACTCTTTTATAAGCCCTATTGAGATTATCTCGATCAATGATCTCGCTGATCAATTCTGAACATTCACCATCTCTTCTTCTAGGTTCAGCGTGAAGTATACTGCACGCTTCCGCTGTATGTTCAGGTTCCGCCTTATCTTCTAGCGGGTAGTCATCTTTGGATGTTTTCTGTGGTCGATGCATACTTCTCACCTCCGTTAGTTCCAAGATTCTTATTGTTCGGTCCTTCATCCATTGGACTACTATGACCTCTGCTGACTTCTTACCGTTCACAAGCTCATCACTGAGTTCGTTGTTTTCTTATGAAGTTTCTTCATCTCGAAAACCCCGGCAAGACCTTCCCGGGTAAGTCTAACCCCTTTCCTCTCGTAGTTACTGGATTTACTGTAGGAGATTTGGACAGTGTAGGACTTCGTTTTGTCTAGGAAACTCGTCCGCCTCCAGTCAGCCTTATATCCAGTTTCTGTCCATTATCTCGAGATTTTGCGTCCGGCTTCCTTCAGATTCTAGGTCACCCTAGACACCCTTGCCATTCGCTAACAGTTCCCACTGCCAAGCCTATAGTGGACTTTCACCACCTAGCTGTTAGACATGCCGGGCACACTATAAAATAGGCCAACCAGTAATCACTACTGGTTAACCTTATAATACGAACGCGCCCGATTGTTGAAGATCATTGTCAATGCCTTTATAACAAATAATTACTTATTTCCACCCATTCGATAAATATTCAATAAGTTCTATTTTTGCCTCTTCATCAACAGTTACAGAGAATTTTAATGTATCCTTTATCTCAGTTCTTAACCCGTTTTCATTATTATCTTGATGAAACCCTTTTACATCAAATAACACATAATAACCAACGAAATCAGACTCTTCATACTCTGAAATTTTATAGCTTTCCACACCGCATCCAATTGAACTATCTTCGTCTAACTCAAATTGCTGTTTTATGGCTTTAAAATTTCAGGGTAGAACATATACATTACCAAGTCTTCTTCTTTAGGGCCATAAGACATGGTCCTCCATAATCTGGCCCTATTTATTAAGAAAGAGCGCAATTCTATTATTCTAGAAAAGCGCCCTTCGTAGAAGGTTAAGATTGTGTTTAACTAAACACTATATTGAACAAAATATCTATCACCTAATTGCCTTTCGTAGAACCTTTTTCCTTTGTTGTGAATGCCGACGGCGAGGGTTATACTTTTTTGATCGAACTCAAAACCTCCAAATAGTGCTGATTGCACAAAATGCCTAGGATATTCCTAAAGGGATCGACCACGCAAGCAGTGATAATCCCCCCCGCCTTTTTCTGTGGGTACCTCGTATTTTTCGCTCCCCTAGACAGCAACTTCTTGAAAGTTGCTGTTACATCGTCGACGTGCCAGTACACTACAGCACCTGAGGGTTTGGGACTCCTTTAGGAAATGACTTTCTTCTCTTTTAGAGACGCTTCCTTTTTCGCCGCTTTCGAATCAACCGAAATCAAGTAAATCGCGGCTAAGACAAGCACCATGCCAATGACATGAAACGATGAGAGGCTTTCTTTTAGAATCAAGGATGAGAGCAGCACTGCACTAATCGGCAAGACACCGGTTAAGACGCCAGCTGTGCTTGCTGGAACTTTTTCAATTCCTTGATACATTAAAACAAAAGCAAGAACGGTGACTACCACTCCAAAATAGAAGATGAGTCCCCAATCTTTTAGTGATACTTCCGTAAGGGGAAAACTTGTCGCTTCATAGACCGCAAGCGGCAAGAAAAGAATGACGCCAAATACGCTAACCATCGTTGAGATAGCCAGGGGCGAGACTCTTTTTGAAATCGATTTTCCAAAAATAATAAACAAGGCTTCGCCAATGACAGCACCAATGATTAATAGATTTCCTAGTATGGGGGCTGCGCCGCGCTCAATGTCTGAGAACGCACCGGATATATTAATGGCGAGCGTTCCACCTACTGCTAACAAAATGCCGATGATCGTAAATCTTGTCAGCTTTTCTTTTAGCATGATAAATGCAATAACAGCGACAACAGCCGGCAGCGTGCTCGTGATGATACCTCCTTCCATGGCGGTTGTGTATTTTAACCCATACAGCATAAAGATACTGAATAAAAAGACACCGGATAGCGCTTGTAAAAAGAGAATCCCGATATCTTTTTTGCTGAAAGCCGGAATTCCTTCTATTTTCAGCAGCAATGGAACGAGAATGAGGGCAGCGATGAGAAACCGTAATTCGGAAGCGAGAAACACAGGAAAGCTTTCGACGAGCAATTTTCCTGCAACGACAGAGCTTCCGACGATCGCCATCGCGAAAATAATTTTTAGATGAGCCGAGATCCTTTCATTCATATCTATATTCCCTCCTATAACCTGGAATAAACTTCCTTATTCTAACCTACCATGGTAAACTGGTTGACAGTAGTACCACTTATCGCAAAGTTTGGTAGTACCAATTTTTCTTATTATGAGAGGGGAAAACATGATTTGGGTTCCAATTGATCAAAAACGAGACATTCCGTTCATCCGCCAAGTCTATACACAAATACGCACGCGAATCTTGCAAGGGAATCTTCTTGCAGGAGAACGACTGCCATCGACACGCCAGCTCGCAAACGAATTAGACGTTTCCCGCAATGTTGTGTTAGAAGCCTATGAGCAATTGATCGCTGAGGGCTATATCGAAGCGCGTCACGGTTCCGGGACCTTTGTTGCTGAAGGAGCTTATTTGGAACAGCTGCATCACACGAAAAGCGATCCTTTCTTTGAACGTGATGAGCTCTCTGACGAAAAAGATTTAATCGACTTTCGCTCCGGTCTGCCTGACTTACAGTTCTTTCCGCGAAAGACATGGGCGAAATTGTCTTATGATGTTTGTATGAACAGCTCTCATACAGTTTTGAGCTACGGCTATCCGGAAGGACGCCCTGAACTAAGACAGGCCCTAGCCCGTTATTTAGTGAAATCACGCGGGGTCCAGTGCCAGCCTCATCAGCTTGTCATCACATCCGGTGCGACGCAAGCGTTAACGCTTGTAGCAAAACTACTGCTAAAAAAAGGCGATCAAATTCTGATGGAGGATCCCGTTACAAGAGATATTCAAACGATTTTTTCAACACCTGGTTCCATCCTTCATCCAATCCCTGTTGATGAAAATGGAATGAGGACAGAATTAATCACCCCAGATTTTAACCCAAAATGTATCTTTGTTACCCCTTCCCATCAGTATCCATTAGGGAGCACTTTGCCAATTCAGCGCCGAATCCAGCTGATTCAATATGCAAGAGCAACAGGCTGTTACATTGTCGAAGATGATTATGACAGCGAGTTTCGTTATGAAGGGGCGCCGATCAGCTCTTTGCAAGGGTTAGATACCGATCACGTTATTTACATCGGTTCCTTTAGCAAAATACTATCGCCTGCTCTGCGTCTAGGATATCTCATCCTTCCTCCACGCTTAATTAAAGAGTGCCGTAAGTTAAAATGGTTCACAGATCTGCACACTCCGTCATTGGAGCAGATCACCTTAGGACGTTTTATGGAAGAAGGATATTTAGAACGACATATCCATAATATGAAAAAAATCTATAAAAAGAGACGCGATCATCTGGTTGAAGTAATAGAGAAACGTTTTTCACATCAAGTGAAGATTTTGGGCCATTCGACTGGATTGCACCTTGTAGCAGAGTATCAACATACGGTTTTTACAGAGGATTTCGTAAAGAAAATGCGCGATAACGGCATTCGCGTCTACCCAGTGGAGGATCATGCGATTGAAAAAGGAAAGCATCAAAACCAGATGATTTTAGGATATGGTCATTTGTGCGAGGAAGAGATTGAGGAAGGGATTCGGAGATTAGCTGAGTGTTTGGGGTGAGGGGAAGCTAAGCAGTATAAACACCAAAAAAAGAAACTACAAATCATCAAAACGAATCTGTAGTTTCTTAGGATTCTATACAAACGTTATCCGCTCACAAGAACTTTTTCTTTAGGGGTTTCAGGATGAACCTCTCCTAATGCGTCGCCAATCCGGACAATATTCGGTGCTTGTACCCCTTTGAAGGCATTACGAGTATCTAAAATCAACACGCCGGATTCCGCGATCTTATTAAAGTTATACGCTGAGTGGGCGGTAAGCATGACGACCAAGTCATAGCTGCCTAGCTCTGCATAGTTAATCGTATGTTGCAATTCAACTTCCTCATTGCTTACGTCAAACATCATATCGCAGCAAGGGTCATTGACCGTCATGAGAGCACCTTTTTCCTTCAGCAGTTCATAGATATCTAGACTGGGAGATTCCCTGAGGTCATTTACATCCGGTTTATAGGCCATCCCAAGCAAGAGAATGCGTGATCCATTAATACATTTCTTCTGTGTATTCAGTAATTCTGCTACTTTACGGACAACAAATCTTGGCATATTGCTGTTGATGTCTTGTGACAGCTCAATGAAGCGGCTGAAGAAATTGACTTCTTTCGCTCTCCAGGATAAATACATGGGATCAAGCGGGATACAGTGACCGCCAATCCCTGGTCCCGGATAAAACGACATGAATCCAAAAGGTTTGGTAGAAGCTGCATGAATCACTTCCCATATATTGACACCGATTCTATCACACATTAAGGCCATTTCATTAATAAAGGCGATATTGACGCTTCGAAATGTATTTTCGAGAAGCTTTGACATCTCGGCAACCTTTGGATTCGATACGAGTATCGTTTCGTTTACAATCGTTCCATAAAGCGTTTCGGCGAGCTGCTGGCATTTTTTCGTCACACCGCCAATCACTTTTGGCGTGTTATAGATTGTATAGGTTTTGTTTCCGGGATCGACGCGCTCAGGGGAATAGCATAAATAATAGTTAATGCCAGCGATAAGTCCTGAGCGGGCTAATACCTTTTCAATTCGCTCCTCGGTCGTACCCGGATACGTTGTGCTTTCCAAGATGACGAGTGTTTCAGGCTGCAAATAGGCTTGAAGTTCTGTCATAACCGCTTCAACATAAGAAAGGTCCGGCTCCTGGTTCTTGTTTAATGGGGTTGGTACGCAAATGCAAATTGCATCGAGCTTGGTAATCGCCGAGAAGTCGGTCGTTGCTTGAAACTTTCCTTTTTCAACGATGGTTTGAATCGTCTCATTTTCAATATCCGTGATATAAGAAAGACCGCGATTTAACGTCTCGACTTTGTCCTTGTTTAAGTCAATGCCTGTTACTTGAAGGCCGCTTTCGGCAAAGGCAGCCCCTAGAGGCAGCCCTACATACCCTAAGCCAATAATGCCTACATGTGCTTGCTTGGATTGGATTTTCTCAACAAGATTCACCCGTGTCCACCTCTTTATTTACCTTTTTGTAAGTTTATAAACTCGTTTTAATTGCTCTTGTGCTTCGTCCAATGCCTGATAGACTGCTTCATTTGATACACAAGGAACTTGACACCCTAGCAGCCAGATTGAACGCGTTCGCTCTCTTATTTTTTGCGCCTCGCTGTCCCGGTAACAGAACTGCGACAAAACCTTCTGATCATCCGCTAATACGAGAACATCAGCTGCCAATTCTTCCGGTTCTTTATAGCCAAGTGGCTGAAAGGTCTCACCTCCACGCGATAACGTCAAAGAAATCTCCCCCTCAACACAATTAGCATCGAACACCCCAAGTGGAATTAGCGTTTTCACCGCGGCTATATTTACGGCATCGACGATCGGGTGAATAACAGGAATGCGGTCTAATTTCTCTTTCATGAGAAAGCGCTGGATAAGATTTTGTACAGATGGCAGTGTTTTTTTCGTATTGAAGCCAAGAAGCTTATAAAAGTTGCGATACGCTGTGATGCGTTCGGTTTGAACGACTTCTGCTTTGGTTTTCCCCTGCCAAACCTCATGCAAAGCATGCCAATCTTTTTCATAGCTTACTTGGCTATTGTCTTCATCAAGAGGATCAAGGTCTAGGTTTATAGCGTATACTTGCACCCCCTCTAGCTTTTGCTCAACTTCATGTGACATCGAGATTACTGGGTACATGGATCCTCCTTCCTAGCTATCCAAACGTAATCGCAGATTCGACGGTAAGATCTACTTCTGTTGCGGTCGCTGTTTCATCAACGGCGATGAGAATATTATAATGATTCGGAAAGTGGCACTCATCAAAACCTAATACGCTACCGATCACTCTTCCATTCACTTTCACTTGGTCGCCGCGCTCAATGACACCGCCACAGTTCATTTCTGCAAATCCTAGAAATCCAACGCGGTTGATGACATCCCCGCTTTTTGCCTCTTTGTGAGTTGTTGTCACAATCTCATGGATTTCCCCTTTTCGGACGCAGCGCGTCTCAAATTCAATCAGTCTCATGCCGCGTTGTTCTTGTTTGTGAAATAATAATTTTACAAATGCTCCTTCGACAATTCGCTTTGCTTGACGACTCATGCTTTCAAGGCCTCTAGCTTGTAGGTTTCATTGACTAAGCGCACCGCATCAAGTCCATCTTCACCGTGGCAGCCGCCAGATTCGATCTTCTTTTTGAAATCAAGCAGAATTTCATTATATTCGTGATATAAGGACGACTTAAACTCCGAAAATCCTTCGAGCATATCCACATAAATCTGTCTGCCGTCCTTTAACATGATGTGGACATCTTTCTTCTCGCCATTTTCATAAGCCCAATCTAGTTCGACATGAACAGGCGTCCCTGAATCGGTCTTCAACTGAATAGAAGCTTTGACATCCACGTTTTGTTGATTCCGAGTAATGTCAGCGGATTCAACCGTCATGTTCCCAAGGAAAAAGGCGAGAGTGTCAAATACATTCGGACCGTTATCAGCCACACATCCTCCGCCGCAGCGTTCCGGCTCGAGATACCATTTGTCTTCTCCTGCATGCTCTTCAATTTTCTCCAAATAACGAGCATGAATAGAGGCAACCTCATCAGCTGAGTGAAACTCCTTTAATGCACTGACAAAATAAACATTGTAACGGCGGTGAAAAGCGGTGAACAAGGTGCCGTTCGTCTTTTTCGAGATCGAAACGAGCTCCTTGGCTTCTTCCACTGTGAGCGTCAAAGGTTTCTCACAACAGACATGTTTGCCTGCTCGCAGAGCATCGCGGCAAATTTGAAAATGCTTGTCGTTTGGAACATTGATGATGACTGCATCGATGTCTTTTTGAGCAAGCAGATCATGATAATTACGGAAACAAGATACTCCTTCATCTAAAAACCGATTCATTCTCTCCTCGTTCAAATCGCATACAGCTACTAATACAGGATCGTTCAATTTGTACTCTAGAGCGTGAACGTAGAATTTAGAGATGACTCCCATGCCGATCATGCCAATTCTCATGAGTGAGATGCCTCCCTTTCCATTTCAAGTATCTGCACACCTTGTCGCTTTGCAAGTGCTGTTAACTCTTGAAATACGACAGAATCTATCGGGACCAGCTCCGATGCTTGCTTTTGCATCGATTCGTTATAGCCAGGATAGACGACTTGTTTCGCGTACGATGCCGGCGGGCAGTTTAGCAGCGTTTCCAACATACTGTCCATATGAGACGTAAATTCCTCTCGAGGGCGAAATGCCTCGATGTTTAATGCAAGAAAGAAGTGACCGATATTTTGATCTTCATTGGCACGCTCTTCTCCTCCCGGCTCGAGTAGCTTTGGATCTGGACCGACATTGGCACCTGAAAGGACCCCGCAAAGAATATCGACTAAAAGCCCTAAGCCATACCCTTTTGCCCCTCCAGTCGTAAGCCCTCCTCCAAGCATCTGAAGGTGACCCGTTCCCGCATCGTATGTATGTGGATCAGTGAGCGGCTGGCACAAATCGTCTATAAGCCATCCTTCTGGAATCGATTCTCCTCGACGCTGGGCCGCTCGAATTTTACCTGTGGCAACGACTGTCGTGCTCATATCAAGGACGAACGGAGGAACGTTCTCTGCTGGTGCACTAACTGCAATCGGATTAGTACCAATCATGTTCACAGAGCCTCCTAAAGGGCGGGCAATCGTTTGCGAACCAAGATTGGTCATCGCCATGCCGATCATCCCGGCATCAAGTGCTTGACTTGTATAATAGCCTGCACTTCCAAAATGCGAGCTACGGCGTACGACGACACAACCGACTCCAAGATTTTTCGCTTTTTCAATGGCGAGCTTCATCGCATGCTCTCCTGCGACCAGCCCCAACCCGTTGTTGGCATCGATGACCGATGCAGCAGGCGTCTCTTGAACGATCGCAAATTCCGCTTGCGGATTGATGCGGCCGTCCTGCAAGCGCTCGATATAAATCCGCCCAAGATTGGTTACCCCATGCGTGTCAAAGCCATGTTCATCAGCATAACAGAGCACATCTGAAGCTGTACGACTATGTTCATTTGACACTCCGCATGATTGAAACACGTCTTTTACAAAATGACGTAATAGCTCTTTTTTGACATAGACAGACTCGTTGGTACTCATATATTCAGCTCCTTTGTCGATTTGGTTTGCGCAATGGCACTGTATTTGAGAAGAAGATTGTAAATAAAAGACGCATATCGTTCAAGGTCACGCTTATTTATGTATTCACCTTTTGCATGAGCAAGGTTGCCTTCTAAGCTGCCGGGGCCGTAGACGACCGTATAGACGTCGTTGGCCTGAACCCACATCGCATCACATGTAAAGGCCTTCTCAACCTGATCATCCGGATTCCTTTTTAACCCGAGTGAACCTAAAAAGTGTTCGAGCTCTGCATGTCGGTTCATCAGGACAGGTAGCCCTTGTTTGATCCAGGTAAGCTGGCTAATGTCTTTTGCTTCTTTAACGGTTGCAGCAGCTGTCGGAACGCTTGAAAATTCGATGCGAAATCTGTTTACAGCCGCTAGAAATGCCTCTTCCACCCAAGCCTTTATCTGTCTGCCACTTTCGGTTGTGACATAGGCAAAATTGAGCAATAACTGCCCACTGCCATACACTTTATTATGCATATTACCCGTATGCAGACCGGCAAGACACATTTTTCCCCCTTCTTTTTCAATCTGCTCTGGCAGTTCTTTCATAAGCCTTTGCGCCACATAACCAAGCAGTAAAGTGGCATTATGGCCTTGATCTGGTGCATCGTCCGTTGAATCTTGACCGAACACATCGATGCGTGCCGTCATCGATGTGCTGGAGCGATCAAAGTAGACTCCTCCAGATGGTTCGGCAAACAAGTTAAAGCGGCCGATATATCCTTTGTCAGCCAATTGTTTCGTGCCATAAAAGCCCATTGCCCCGCCTTCTTCACCAGACACACATTGAATAAGAATTGAAGTATCATCAAGCAGGTCAGCTTTTTGGCTGACTGCCGCTTGAATGCCCGCCAGCAAGGCGACACCCGGCCCTTTCATATCGACCGCCCCTCTGCCCCTGTACGTCTCGCCGTCAAACGTTACTGGAAACATGCCATCGACCGTGTCTATATGGAAATTAAACATAATCGTCTTCTCGACAGGTCGCTTCTGACCAAAACGTAAAACGAGATTCGATTGGTTTTCCCAAAATAGATGTCCAAGCTGATGTGCACATTCGCGGATGGAAATCGGAACATCTTCCAACGTAAGGATGCTCGGGTCGGGTGACTGGTGGTACACTATTTCACAATTACCGCCGCTTTTCTCCACCGCATAGTTGGCATACATCTTCTGTGCCCTAGGAATCTCAGAAAGCCTTCCTGTTTCCATCGGAGAGACTGTATTCATTTCTAACAGGTCCAATAATAGTTTGCTATGTTCAGAGGTAAACAGCTGGTTGCTCATTGAAAAGCCCTCTCTCCCTCTCTGTTAGACAGGATTTGCGTTACAAGTTTCTCAAGTTGGCGGCCATACGTGATATAGGAATCGATCAAGTCATTTTCATCGCCCTGCTTGTTCAAATGTGGAATTAAGTGCAAATGGGGTTCGATCGCCAAAATGCCTTGATATTGATGATCCATCAACCATTCCACGCACTCTTTTACTTTCGATTCCCCTTTCCCAGGAGATGTGTACATTGCCTTATGATGTTGTAACACCCCATCCTTAATATGAACATGCTCAACATACGGCCATACCCTTTGCAAAAATTGATACGCATCATAGCGATAGCTAATGCCATTTCCACTATCAAAAAGCAGGCGTAAAGCCGGGTTGTTTATTTCCTTTAGTAAATACAATGTATTTTCCGCTGATGCACCTCCCCAGCCTGAACAGTTCTCGTGTAATAAGACAATGCCTGACGTACGTGCCTCTTCTGTCAAAAGGTGCATCCTCTCCATGACACGATCACGCCACTCGTCCTCTGAAAGCCCGTCATTCGGATAGGACATCACTCTTACATACCTTGCACTAAGTGCCTGCATTCGTTCTGAAAGGACTTTCAGTTCTTCTACATCGTAATAAAAAGGGGCGGTGATGGGGCGGTGCCAATTGGCAATGCAAGAGGCGACGGCTGACACACGAAGTCCAGCTGAAGCGAGTCTCTTTCGGACGTCATCAAACGTTGCATCATCCCATCGGTAAAACGGCACACCATTTACCGATCGAAGCTCTATTTCTTCCCAGCCAAGCTCGACATGGGCACGAATTTGTTGATCAAGCGACGGCCCGGCCTCATCGCTTAGACCAGACAGCGTAAAAGGAAAGTGTTTAGACATACGTACTCACCGCCATTGCGGTGATAACCGCATGTTTCACATACTCAACATGTTCATCTGGCATCTCAGCATAAAGCGGCAGAGCAAGCGCCCGCTTGGTGATTCTCTCTGCATTCGGAAAATCACCTTCCTTATGGCCTAGGTAAGCAAATGCAGGCTGCAATGGCAAGGCGCGCGGATAATAAATCTGTGTCTCAATCCCTTTCTCGCTTAGGAAAACGCGGAGGTCATCACGGCGTTCTGCCTGAAGGACATAGGTGTAATAAACTCGATCGTACGATGTATCATCGACAATTTGCAGATGCGGAAGAAGACCTTTAAACGCCTCATTGTAGGAGTTTCCAATTTGAGCGCGGCGCTCAAGCAATTGACTGAAACGCCCCAGCTTGTAAATCAAATAGGCAGCGACTGTTTCATCCATACGATGGTTGTACCCGATATGATGATGGAGGAAGCGAGTGATTCCATCTTGTCCATGGTTCCTGAGCATCCGGCAAAGTCTGGCTAACTCGGGGTCATTTGTCACGATCATCGCACCATCGCCAATTCCTCCAAGTGGTTTTGCCGGGAAAAACGAGTAAAGCCCGGCATCACCCAGGATTCCTGCCATCGTGTCATTCATGCGAGCACCGAGTGCCACCGCACTGTCCTCAAGTACGAGCAAATCATGACGTTTTGCCACTTCATTGATGGCGGTCATATCAGCCATGACCGAGAACAGGTGAGTCGGAATGACGACTCGGCTTAACGGGGTAATCTTACTTTCGAGATCAACCGGGTCCATCATGCCTGTTATCGGGTCAACATCGACAAAGACTGGACGCCCGCCGAGCAACGCAATTGCACTTGCCGTGGAAATAAATGAAAAGGCAGGGGTGAGCACATCGACTCCAGGACCAACTCCCATCGCTTTTAAAATAATCGTCAAAGCACTAGTGCCATTAGAGGTGGCGATCGCATGCTTCGCACCGGTGAAGGCACATATTTTCTCTTCTAATTCCGCAACATACTCCTTCAAAATAAACTGATCAGATGTACCGACTTGGTAAACGAGCTCTTTAATCTTTTCTTTGTCTTCTGCGTAACGAGCCTTGTAATTGAAAAATGGCACGATCATTCTATCCCCTCCTATTATAAAAAGTATGGATCGCATCACTGACCTTCTGTACATCGGCTTCAGTTAAGTCCGGATACAACGGCAAGGCGATGGAACGCGAGCAGGCAGATTCGGCGTTTGGCATGCTGCCTTCTTTATACCCAAGGTGCAAAAAGCATGGCTGTGCGTGAAGCGGAATCGGATAGTAGGTTTCTGTACCGATTCCTTGTTCTTTTAAGTAAGCTTCTAATTTGTCACGCTGCTCTGCTTCAATTAAATACACATAGTAGACGGGGTTTGCTGTATCTTCCCGCTTTTGAATAACCGGTGTCTGTACTTCGGGCAGGTCAGCAAGAAGCGTGTCATAGAGACGTGCTAAATAGGCGCGTTTGGCAATCTCGTTCTGTAAGTATTTCAAACGGACAAGAAGCATGGCCGCTTGAATATCATCCATCCGGCTGTTATAACCGACGTCATGAT
Organism: Halalkalibacter alkalisediminis; assembly: GCF_028610705.1. GTDB lineage: Bacteria > Bacillota > Bacilli > Bacillales > Bacillaceae_D > Halalkalibacter > Halalkalibacter alkalisediminis. The sequence goes on along the minus strand of NZ_JAQQWT010000028.1, from coordinate 28,616 downwards.
GAATATAAGACACTCCCTCGTCTTGGCCATGTATGCGTAAGCGCCGGGCATGTCTGGCGATTTCATCGTCGTTTGTTAGAATCATGCCTGCATCACCGATTGCTCCAAGCGTCTTCGTCGGGAAAAAGGAGAGCACCCCAGCATGTCCTACTAAGCCGGCATGAACTCCATCACAAAACATCGAAATCGCTTCAGCACTGTCCTCTAGCAGAAGAAGCTTGTGCTTTTCTACTATTTTTCGAATCGCTTGCATGTCAGCCATCTGTGTAAAAAGGTGAACCGGCATTATCGCTTTAGTCCGATCACTAATTTTGCTTTCGAGCTCATCTGTCTTCAAACCATACGTAATCGGATCAATATCACAAAACACCGGAACAGCACCGACATGAGCAACACTCGATGCCGAAGCAAAAAACGTAAAGCTTGGCACAATGACTTCATCGCCCGGCCCAATGCCTACTGCCTTTAGCATGATCATTAACGCTTCGGTCGCATTCCCAATGGCGATCGCATGCTTCGCACCAGTGAAAACTTCGAGTTCCTTCTCTAACTCCCTGACAACAGGGCCGTTTGTAAACAGTCCTTGGTCGATTATCTCGTCCAATTTTCCCAAAAGGAGGGGACTTTGCCTCTTAAAAGACTCTGCATTACTGAAAAATGGAACACTCATACGATCACCTCATGTTCAATATCTTCTTCATCCAGTATCAATCCGCTCTTTGACTTAGCCTCACAGATAGCGGTTACCACTCGAGCGTTAAATTCTAAATCGCTGACCGGCTTTTTTATTAAACCATCAAAATATTTATAATATTCAGTAAAAGCGTTCGATAACGGATCATCATACATGACTTGCTGGCTGAGAAAGCGGCCGCAAGTGGTATAAATATTTAGCCACGAGTAGCTGTCATCTTGGCTGCAAGGATAATAACCAAACACCTGGTGTTCTTTAAAATAAAGCTTGATGCAGCGTTGTCGAACAGGGGTCTCCAAATTTGAAATCAAGTCCGACGTGACACCACTTTTATGTAATAACGTAATACGCGCCTTCCCCATGTGAGGAAAAATCCGATTGCCGATCAGCATATGAGCCGTCTCGCCTGTCAGAACGTTAACATCTGATCCCCCTAAACAAAGAGCAAGGGCAACTAGATGGGGAATTTCCACATCGAAGGCATTTCCATGATTAGGATTGGCGAGTGTCCTCGATAATCTTGCCTTATTTTGCTCTGCTGTAATGTGAAGAAGTGGACCATATTCCTTCTTTTTGATAATTTCAATTAACTTCGTTGTCAGTGAACTCGCTAACCAATTGGCGACAACGATCAGATCGATGCCAAATTGATGTTGAATTTCGTGAATCGTTTTCAATTCCGCTCTCGTTGTAGCCAACGGCTTTTCGATTAAACATTTCGTAAAACCGAGTTCTGCCACTTGTTTTAGCGTTTCAGTATGTAAATCGGGCGGCGTACAAATATGGACAACGGTTGACGCTGGATCAAATCCAGTTACTTCACTAAGAGTTGAAAAAAAGAATAAATTCTCATTTTTTATGTCAGACGGAGAAAGATACGGGTCCACGACTCCTACGCGCTGATCGAAAAGATTAGCATCGATGTTATCAGCATATGCTTTTTCGAGACAACGTAAATGAAGATCACGTCCTGCTCTGCCAAATCCGACAATTAAGGATTGCTGCATCATGACTACCTCTTTCTTTGATATTTAAGACTGAGCAAAAAAGCTTACGTTTCGAACACGTTGTACAAATTCGATCATTTTTCTTGGATCTTTAAAGCCGTCAGTTTCAATTCCACTGCTCACATCAACGGCATACGGGCGAGTTTTGAAAATTGCTTCCTTTACATTATCTGCACGTAGTCCGCCAGCAAGAATAATCGGACTCATTCCTTGGGCTTTAGCAACGTGTTCCCATGGAAACGTATGACCCGTTCCACCAGATGCCCCCTCTACATAAGCATCAAGGAGGAAGCCTCTAACCACTTGCTTGTAAGCAGCCGCCTGATCTAAATCACTTGCTTTTCGAACCTTAATTGTTTTCACGACCGGCCTTTTGATCTGACGGCAATATTCAGGAGTTTCAGACCCATGTAACTGAAGCAAGTCCAATTGGCAGTACTCGGCGATTTCATTGATCCGATCAAGTGTTTCGTCAACAAACACTCCCACTGTCGATACATACGGTGGCAGCGACTCGATGATCTCCTTCGCTTGTTCTGGTGTAACCTTGCGTTTGCTAGCTGCAAACACACATCCAATGGAATCAGCTCCGGCTTCCACTGCTGCCATTGCCGAATACTTGTCTGTTAATCCGCAAAACTTAATTCGTACCATGTTAAATCCTCCATTACGACTGGCTTACGACCGTACGAGTCGCTTCTTTCATCGTGTTGATATAAGCTCTGACCTTTTCTTCAACCTCGTCTGGGTCTGCTTCCTTTATGACGTTAATCAATGCGCTACCTACGATGACACCATCTACATATGGAATGATATCACTAACATGTTGAAAACGAGAAATACCAAAGCCGACACAAAGCGGCAGATCTGTTACCGTACGTACTTGTTTTAAAAAGGCCGGAAGCTGTTCTGGAAGGCTATCCCTTTCACCCGTTACCCCTGTCACTGATATGCAATAAAGAAAGCCTGTACTTTTTTGTACAACAGAAGCAAGACGTGTTTCACTCGTAGTTGGAGCGAGAAAGAAGATCAAATCAAGGCCGAATGGACGAAACACCTCGGCCCATGGATCAGCCATCGTTGATGGAAGGTCAGGAATGATCAGCCCATCAACACCTGCTTTTGCCGTATCCTGAGCCAGACTCTCTAGTCCGTAGGCAAGAAACGAATTGCAATAACCCATTAGAACAATGGGCGTTTCTAAACCTGAAGCCCGTAAACGAGCGACCATTTCAATGCAGCTTCCGAGATTCGTTCCATTTGCTAGTGCCTGTGCCCCTGCTTCTTGAATTGTCGGTCCGTCAGCAAGCGGATCCGCATAAGGGACACCAAGTTCCAAAAGATCGGCACCAGATTCGCAGATCGTCCGAATGAGGCGCTCCGATGATTCAGCTGTAGGGTACCCAACCGGTATATATGGAATAAGAGCACCTTCTTTTTTCTTTCTTAGACGAGCAAACGTTTCTTGAATGCGGCTCATACCATAGATCCCTCCGTTTCTTTCAAGTGCTCCAACGCGCTGATTGCCTGAGACAAGTCTTTGTCACCACGGCCTGACAAATTCACGACCATAATTTCATCTTCCCTCATTGTCTTGGCTACTTTTAAAGCATGTGCCACGGCATGAGACGACTCAAGTGCCGGCAGAATACCTTCTGCTTGGCAAAGATATTCAAATGCGTTCAACGCCTCGCCATCGTTAATATGTGTGTATTCAACACGCCCGCTGTCTTTTAAGTAACTGTGCTCGGGGCCAGCTCCTGGATAGTCAAGGCCTGGAGCAATCGAATAGGTCTCTATAATCTGACCGTCTTCATCTTGTAACATATACGTATGTACGCCTTGCACAATCCCGAGCGTACCTTTAATAAGCGGTGCTGCATGTGCATCTGTGTCAATTCCTTTCCCTGCTGCTTGCACACCGATCAGCTTCACCTCTTTGTCATCCAAAAAAGCTTGAAACATCCCGATTGCATTACTACCGCCGCCTACACAAGCGATGACGTAGTCTGGAAGACGTCCTTCCGCTTCAACAATTTGCTTTCTCGTCTCCTCGCCGATCACCGCTTGAAAATCACGTACAATCGTCGGAAAAGGATGAGGACCTACAGCCGACCCAAGCAAATAATGCGTATCACCAACATTGGTAATCCAGTCACGGATCGCTTCGCTAATAGCGTCCTTCAACGTCTTTTGACCAATATTTACAAGACGTAAATCCGCCCCTAACAGCTTCATACGCTGAACATTTGGTGCTTGACGCTTCGCATCAACGGCACCCATATAAACGACGCACTCAAGCCCTAACAAACTGGCAGCCGTAGCGACCGCCACCCCATGCTGACCGGCGCCCGTTTCCGCAACAATTCGTTTTTTGCCCATCCGTTTTGCAAGCAGCGCCTGCCCGAGTGCATTGTTGATCTTATGAGCTCCCGTATGCGTCAAATCCTCTCGTTTTAAATAAATCTTAGCTCCACCTGTCTCTCTACTGATCCGCTTTAGGGGGGTCAGTGGAGTAGGACGTCCGACAAACTCATGTAAAAGTTTGGATAATTCCCCTTTGAACTGTACATCATGCTTTACCTTGTTATACTCACATTCTAACTCTTCTAAATTAGCAATCAGCGTTTCTGCGACGAAAGCTCCGCCAAATTGTCCAAAAAAACCATCCACCTTAGCCGCCTCCTCTCTATCGTTTATCCTCTGCCCGTAAAGTAAGACCAACAAACTCACGTACTCGGCTCCCAACATCTTTTGACTTAAGCAGTGCTTCACCGACGAGCATCGCATCAAACCCGATCGCTTCCGCTTTTTCAGCATCTGTGCGAGAATGGAGGCCGCTTTCGCTAACGGTAACGACTGAACCCGGCAGCACCGACCGGATTTCTTCTGAACGCTGCAAATCGACTTGAAACGTTTGTAAGTCACGATTGTTTACACCGATAATTTTCGCTCCTGCTTCAACTGCCAAAGACGCTTCTTCTGCACTAAAGCACTCGACAAGAGCTTCTATCCCTAGTTCATGAACCAAGGCAATCATCTCCGGCAATCGATACGGATCAATGGCACGGACAATGAACAACACCGCATCCGCTCCAACCGAACGAGCTTCATAAATCTGATAAGGGTCGATGATGAATTCTTTATACATCACCGGCAAGTGCACGTCTGGATCGTTCGCAACAGCCTCCACTACATGAGTACCTCCGCCGAAGAAGGATTCATCGGCTAATACAGAAATGGCGCGGGCCCCGTTCTCTGAATACACCTTCGCTAACATATGTGGATCAAAGTCGGCTCTGAATTCTCCTTTGGAAGGAGATTTACGCTTAATTTCAGCAATTAAGGAAATACCCGGTTGCTTCAATGCACGGTAAAAATTACGTGGTTTTCGAGCAGCTCTTAGTTTCGCTTGGACTTCCTCCAGTCCGCAGCGACTTTTTTTCGCCTCTACTTCCTGTGCTTTGTTTTTTAAAATGTCATCGAGCATGAACATGTTTATCGTTCACTCCTTTTATTTGTTCGGAACGGCGAACTAATTCAGTAAGCTTGTCTTTCGCTGCACCTGAATCAATCGCCTGTTCCGCTAACAAAAACCCTTCGCGTATATTTTCAGCAAGTCCAGCAAGGACTAAAGCTGCCCCTGCATTTACACAAGTCATTTCTCGGACAGCATTTTTTTTGCCATCAAACAAATCTAATAAAATCTTACGGTTCTTTTTGGCATCTCCCCCGCGAATCTCGTCATGAGTAACATAATCAAGCCCGAGAGAAGCTGGTTCTAGTAAGAAGAATTCAATCTTACCGTTACGAATTTCATAAACTTCTGTTGGAGCACTTAGTGATATCTCGTCCATTCCATCTAGACCACGGACAACAAATGAGTGCTTAGCCCCAAGCTCGAGCAAAATCTCTGCATAAAATCGGGCAAGTTGACTTTTAGCTACCCCTAGCACTTGGTGTCTTGGGCACATAGGATTGCCAAGCGGACCAAGCAAATTAAGGGCTGTTGGAATGCCCAGCTCTTTTCTAAGCGGTGCTAACGCCCGCAAAGATCGATGATAATTAGGGGTAAACAAAAACGCAAACCCGCTCTCTTTCACCCAATTTGTTGCCTCACCAGGCGACAGCTCTATATGTATTCCTGCTTCCTCCAGCAAATCTGCGCTTCCGCACAAACTGCTTGATGAACGATTTCCACACTTCGCTACTTTAGCTCCGGCTGCACTTGCCAAAAGAGCCGCTGCGGTCGATGTGTTGAACGATCCTATCATGTCACCACCAGTCCCGCACGTATCAACGGCACCCTCTACACGATCCATATGTACCATCTGCTCACGTAAAGCCTGAAGAAATCCGAGTACCTCTTCCTTCGACTCACCCTTTGCAGCCAAACTGCTGAGGAAGGCGCCAATCTGAGCTGGCGGTACGTTTTGGGCAAGCAGACTTCTCATACACTCGGCTGCTTCCTCGAGCGTAAGCGACTGGTTGTGAACGACTTTTTTAATCGCCTCTTTTATCAATTCATCCACTCCTTTACCATACGGATTGAAAGGACTTACACGATTTTTTCTAGAATCATAGAAATGGATCAAACAGCTTTAGATCTACCATAATTGGTTTAATTTGGATATCTGGTAACACTGTAGCATGCTATTATCATTTGTATTAGTACCACTTTTAAAAATTTTTATGGTACCACTTATTTCGTAAAGGGAATGATTATGCTTTTGCTGAGTCTATCCACCTATACGGGACAAAATGTAAATGGGGGTCTTGTATCAGAAGAAAAACTGGTATCAACATACATGTTTACTATTTTAAGATGTTATTTTTAGAAGGATACTCGCTAAGGAAATGAACGATGTTGGAGGAAAGTATCTTATCGATATTATTCTTTATTAACGTTGTTTCCATAGCGAAAACCATTCATAACTGTATTAGGAAGGTTCATGTTTAGGTCTTTTTTTCGGCTATTGGGTCTATTCTATTAGCTTTATTACAAGAACTTATCAGTTTTTTCAACAAATTGCACTTCTGAAATGACTTGTATCCCGTTTCTTCTCAGAAGAGCAGAAGTGACTCCATCCCCAGAAACCTTCGTCCCGCTAAATTGGCCATCATAAATCATCGAGCTTCCACAAGAGGGACTATTTTCTTTTAGAACAACAAGAGTTGCGTTCAGGTCTTTTGCTGTTTTGAATGCAGTATACGCCCCTTTTAGATAAAACTCTGTTACGTCATTTCCTGATTGATCGACCACTTTCGCCTTCCCATCCAACACATCATAGCCATCTCCGCCTGCTATTTCAGCAGTTTCTCTCGGGGTTGAAAACCCACCAAGCAATTCAGGACAGACCGTTACTGCTTTTTTCTCATCAACCAATTGACTGATCTTTTCATCTAAATAATGCGTACCGTTATACCTTACTTTTAAACCAGCTAAGCAGGAGCTTACTACGATCATGAATTACACCTCTATCATTTGTACCTATTTGAATATAGCTTCGTTGTTGTTGATATAGAATCCTTTTTATGCTTAGTTGTATGATGATTTGCTCTTTTTTTGGGATGCGTAAATTTGTTCAATATCTGTGAGGGTTAGTTCAAATAAATGTTTGTCTTCGCTTTTGTAGATTCCTAGACTAATGAAGAGATCGGCCGCAGCTCGAGGAATTACTGAAAGTATTGCGGAGTGGAGATAAAGTGGTCGTATATAAATTGGATCGTATTTCCCGTTCCACTAAACACTTGATAGAACTAAGCGAAGTGTTTAGTGATATGGATGTCCACTTTGTGTCCATTACCGATAATATTGATACGAATTCCTTCTTCTAACCTACTTTGTTACATGAATAAGAAACACACATGATTTAACACTCACACCCCGGCATGAAAATTTATTTTCCCCCGGGTTTTTCATTTTGTCCATTTACCTATAATGATTAATGCTATGGAGAGTAATCTTTACGAGCTCTTTTGTGGTGGTTATACCCTGTATAAGAAACTGTTTGGAATTTGCCTTGTGTACACCCCTATGTCGACTCTTCACCTTTTTGAAGATGATCACGTACAGAAAAATGCTGTTTGACCAAGCTTATTCCACTTTCCATAGACACTACTTTGGAGGTTATTTTACTTGGACATTTTGTTAACCCATTGTGCCGGTATGGATGTTCATCAAAAAGAAATTGTAGTTTGTGCCTTAACGGGTACGAATGATGAAATCGTTCAAAAAGAAATCAAAACTTTTTCCACGCTTACCAAAAGCCTATTTGAGTTATTGAAATGGTTAGAGGAAAAGAAAGTTACCCACATTGCAATGGAAAGTACCGGAATCTATTGGAAGCCGGTATACAATATCTTAGAAGGATACTTCGATATTACTGTGGCCAATGCCCAGCGTATTAAAAACGTTCCTGGGCGCAAAACTGATGTTTCCGATGCGGAATGGATTGCCAAGCTTCTCCGTCATGGATTGATTAAAAAAAGCTTTGTCCCCTCTCAGGATCTTCGCGAACTACGCGATTTAACACGATTACGAAAGAAATGGATTGGCAACTTAACTGCTGAAAAAAACAGAATCTCAAAGGTTCTTGAGTGTTCTAATATAAAGCTTGGATCAGTTATTTCCGATATTTTTGGTGTTTCAGGACGCAAACTTTTAAATCAATTAGTTGAGAAAGGTTTTCTTGATAAAAATGATGTCGATGCCAATATCCATCATTCTCTTCGCAAGAAGGCTCATACTATTTCTGAATCTCTTTTCGGAACATTGGATGAGCATCAAATGTTTATGATTAAAAGCTCTTGGAACCATATAGAGTTCTTGGAAAATTCCATTCAAGAACTTGAAGAAAGGATCGATACTCTGCTTCATTCCTATCAAGAAGAAAAGGAAATACTTTTATCTATCCCAGGAATAAAGGAACATACAACGGCTTGTATCATTGCAGAAATAGGTACAGATATGAGTCAATTCCCTTCTTCCAGACATTTAGCATCGTGGGCTGGAGTGTCTCCTGGAAATAACGAAAGTGCTGGTAAAAAAAAAGTTCCAAGAGCGTTCAGGGAAACCCACATATAAAAGCAGCTCTTTGTGAAGTAGCTTGGGCTATATCAAGGTCGAAGAATACTTCAATGTCCAACACTTTTTGGTCTCTTTCTGCAAGAAGAGGAAAGAAAAAAGCTTTACAGGCTATAGCACATAAAGTTTTAAGAATTATTTATACACTATTAATTAATAAGCACCATTTCGTTGAAACCCGTTTAGCAGGTTAAGTTTTTGTACTCAATACTCTCAAAGGTTGTGTTTTTAAAAAATAGGTAGCACACCCTCTATTTCTTATTGTCTTTTTTGGAAAAAACCCTAAAAACATTTTAAAAAAATCCTTCTACCTCTTATTTTAGAGGATACCCTAGATTTTATTTTCACAGAAAAAAAGCGACCTTCTTTATTGAAGAATCGCGCCCGATTGTTGAAGATCATTAATCCTGTCTTATTGAAGAAAAGCACCAGTTACTTTAAAGTGTAATCCTTCACAAGCATTCACGCGCTTGATTATTAATTTTTTTATTTTCGAAGAAATTTTATTCACCATGTGAAATCCTATAATTTAAAATTAGCGTTCCAACATTTTGAACAAAAAGGCTTGTTACCTCCTTTTTTAGCTAGTCGTAGTGAAAGTTCTTCTTTAATAAAGAATGAACATTTCTCATCAAAAGATTAACAATTCAGCTGTGTAAGTATGACCTTTCCCTGCCCCTAACTAAAAACCCAAAACTCATTTATAACGAGTTTGGGTTTGAATTAGTCTAAAAGCGCCGTGATTGAAACTCACCTAAATGCGCTAGATTAAATAAAGCTGCCTTTTCCCATGAGTGTTATCTTTATTCTATTTCTACACAAATTGATTGTGTAAAGTTTGGATGCTGGTCCGTCGTAAGAGCATAATTCTTTCCTTTAAACTCTACTAAATCTCCGAGTACTGAAAAACTTACGGTCCTTTCGCTTAAACCTTCACCAATTGCTTTGCCGAAAGCCTCTTTACGTGTCCAAACCCACAGCCAGCGCTCTACTCTTTTATGTTTTGTCCCCCTGGAAAGGTACGCAATTTCCTCGGGATGGAAAAACATCGGGTGAATGCTAGGAAGCGATCGCGAACACTCTACATCTACTCCAATCAGGCCGGAAGCTCGTATCCCAATTAAATAACGATCCATAGAGTGTGAGACATTAAAATGATAGGAATCTTCTTCATCTAGGTAAGGCTTACCATAGGATCCATAGGCAATACATATGCTTTGTGGTTCTCTGTGCAAAACGTTCGAAAGAAGAAAGCGGAGATAACCACGTATGAGCAAGAACACCTCTCTTTGCTGCTTCCTCTTTAATTTTATTGCCCGTTCGTGTTCAACAGTCGTTACATAAGAGAAAAGTTCTGACTTTCGTTTCTCCAATGAGGTAATCGTTCCTGTAACCACCATTGGCTGTTGAAGTTGTTTAACGAGGCTTGATTGATACATATTTCTTCTTCTTTGAAAATAAAGACAGGGTCATGAGTAGAAAACTAGCAGAAAGAAGAGCTTTTCTTTTCATTTGTCATACCTCCATTGTTTCATTTGCTACAACCCCATATTGTAGCTTTTTCATGACTTTGTTTTTAAAGGGTGCCTTATCAAGCAGCTTCATCTTTACCTTTCGGATGGTACATTGAAGGGGTGAAGAAGCGGATAGATTTTGCTCTTGGCGAGCTTGAAAATTAGAAACAAAGGATACTTGCTTTTTACGTTCTTCAATAAAACGGTGAAAGAGATTGGCAGGAAGAGCTTCTGAGTGTGTTTTTAATCCGTTAGTCACATAAGGGAGAAGTTCAAAGGCATCCTGCATGGCAATGTTCACCCCTTGTCCCAAAATAGGGGACAACGTATGTGCCGAATCTCCAATTAGGATTAAGCCATCGTTAGCCCAATCATCTACATGCGCAGTAAAGATTTTTAACAAAGTTGTATCATCCCATGATGTAATATGCTCCTCCATAGGTATACGAAGTTTAGGCTCAATTGCACATACTTTATCAATAAAGGTGGAGATACCTTTTTTCTTGGTTTCTCGATTTCCTCCTAAGGAGATGTACGTCCCAACTCGCAAAAAGTCTGGATAAGTGGGTAGGATAATAACATGATCATGCTTATGCACTTTAATAAGGTTCCCTTCCTCCCAATCCGCCGGTTTCGGAACTTTGAACCAAATTAAATCTCGACTAAATTCTTTCTTTTTCACTTGGAAATTCCCCAGCGTCTGTAATCGGCTATACCTCCCTTCAGCACCAATTACGAGCTTAGTCCTTACTTCTAGCTCATGCCCGCTTTCCTTGTACCGAACCCCTACAACCTTCCTATCTTCTTTAATTAAATCTGTGAAGGTTGCCCCTTCGATATATTGAAAATTTGGGTAGTCAAGTGCTTTTTCTTTTAATGCTTCTAACACCACAGGTTGTGGCATATCAATTCCATATTTTTGGGGGTGATCTAATTCATCAAAATTTACACTGAACAGTTTATCTTCTCGATCATACATTTTAATCTTTCTTACCTTTATAAAGCCATGCTCTTCCAACGCTGGAAAGACACCTAATTTCTTTAAAAGGTACACCGATCCTGGAGCAATTGTCTCCCCCCGGAAATCACGACTGAGGCTTTTGTTTTTTTCAAGAACCGTAACATTTACATTCTCTTTTGCAAGAAGTAAACCCATTAACATTCCCGCTGGTCCACCTCCGACAATTACAACCTCTTTGTTCATGATGATTCCTTCCCTTCTTCTGTGAGATAAAAGACCAATTCCCCTTTTGCTACTTTTTTTCGGCTGTCTACTCTTTTAATCGTCGCTTGTGTGGTGTAATAAGACCCCATTTTTTCTACCATTTTCACTTTTGCTTCCAGTTCAATTCCTGGTTCAGCGACGGAATAAAACGTAAAATCCTTTGTTTTCACAAGATACCCCATAAGAGGTTGTGTAGCATGTTGTTGGAGCATCGTTAAAAGAAGACTCGCTTGAGCCGCAAATTCAATAATTAGTACTCCAGGCATGACAGGTTGTTTAGGAAAATGACCTGCAAAAAACGGTTCATTATGAGATAAATATTTACTACACGTTAGCGTTTCCTCATCAAAGTCCAAAATACGATCTACAAATAAAAAGGGGGGCTGCTGAAGTAGCATATTTCTTGGACGAAGCTTAGTCACATCAATTTTTTCTATAACAGGTACCATAGTACTCTCTCCTTTAGACTAACTCCGATAACCGGCGTTTAATTTCTGTTTGCTGAAATAAGAGGACAAGCTCCTCTGCTTCTAGAGCGAGCTGAGTTTTAAGTTCTGATGCGGCGTGTCGTTTTAATAGTTTTTTGGTTGCCGCTATCGCAGGTAGATACCCTTCACTTACTTTGGTCAGATATGCATCTAAACGCTCTTGCAACTCTTTCTTATTTTCACATACTTCTTGAAGCAACCCTAGCTCAAGCCCCTCCTCAGCTGTATAAAGCTTTCCTTGGATAAGCATCTCAAAGGTATTTTCATAGCCAATAATACTCGGAAGTAAGTAACTAGCTCCTAAATCAGGAGAAATACCCATTTGATGAAAGTTTTCAAGAAATTTTGCACGTTTTAAGGCCATACGCCTGTCACAAGCTAGCATAATATTAAATCCTCCTCCGTAAGCATAACCGTTAAATAAAGCAACGGTTGCCTTCGGAGAAGTGAAAATTTCAAGTACGCACTTGTTTAAGATATGAAGCACTTCCCTCAGTCTAGCCTTCCCATTTTCACCTACACATGTTATTAAATCCTCTGGACGTGGTCCACTGCTAAAATAAGCTCTATGCTTGCTTCCAAATACAATAGAATGAATACCCTGATCCTCGTTCCCCTTCCGAATAGCTTCAAGTAATACAGTTCCAAGAGATGCGTCGATTCCATTTTTCTTTTCAGGATAATCAAGTGTCACATAGAGTACATTGTTTTTAGTCTCTGTTTGCACATAGCTCATCGGTCATACCAACACGCTTTCTTTCGTAATTTTTTTCCACAATTTATAGCCTGAGAGAATGACTGAGACTACGCCGCCTCCTGGGTCGGTCCATTGACCTGAAATATACAGACCTTTAATCGGCGTTTCATGCTGTGGCCGACCAGTCATTTGCTGTTTGTTTTGTTCCCACCCATAAATTGAACCAAAACTATTATTCGTATATCGCTCCATAGTTAATGGAGTACCTGACTCAACATGAACTATGTGATCACGAAGGTTCGGGATTGCTCGCTCGGCCATTGTAATCAATTGCTCTTGATAGGCTTCCTTTTCATCCTTCCAATTAGAACCAATATCATATGGCACCAAAGTTGTCAGAACAGCGGTATGCTTCCCTTCAGGTGCTAAATCGCGATCCACAAGGGATGGTGTGGAAATCGCCAAGCCACTAAGACCATTTGGGCCTAAATCTTTTAAAGCCTGATGTTTTTCCATAAACGTATCATAATTGTAATCGTTGTAAATAAACGTCTCATGTGATAATCCATGCTCCTCAAGCGGGAGGTCTACCCCTAAGAAGACTTCAAAAGCAGAAATTGAAGGCTTCAGCTTACCAATTCGTCTCTTATAACGTGCCGGAAAATGTTCTTCTCCTACAAGGTCACGCATAAGCTTTAAAAAGTCCCCATTACAAACGATTTTCGGTGCTTCCACGTATTCTCCTGTCTGAAGATGAACTCCTTTCACCTGTTTGTCTTCTACTTCTACACGCTCCACTTCATTTCGCAAACAAACTTCTCCTCCCAATGCTTCAATCCGTTTTACTAACGCATCAGCAAGTGTTTGGAAGCTCCCTTTCGCATAATAAATGTCTTCTTTAAAATAGCTCATGATTGCATAGGCAAAAAACATTGCGCTACCTTGAGTCGGAGGTGTACCGTAATACGCCCACAAAGCAGAGAATGAATAAATAGCTTGTGGGTCTTGTAAAAATGAGGATGTCAATTCATGAAAGCTCTTATCACGATATTTCAACATGAGCGGATTAGATAACACCTTTAATGGATCGCCAGAATGAAGAAGCATTAACGTCACTTCATACAGCTTCTCCATCTCCTTAACTAGGGCTTGTATGTTTTTACTTTCACGAGGAAACTCACGACAATAGGCCTCAATAAGTCCATCTACGCTTCTACTGACAACAATTTTTCGATCAGGATAATAAGCAGTGTAGATATCATCCAATCGAAGAAATTCCACCTCATCAACAACCCCTGCTGCTTGTAAGAGCTCTTCTAACAATCCGCCATCCCTCGCTCCAGCTACAATACGGACAGCTGAATCAAAAGTAAACTTTCTTCTACGGAATGAGTGAGCGTATCCCCCTGCACGATAATGGCGCTCAAGTACAAGTACCGAGTAGCCTTCTTGTGCTAGATATGTTGCTGCACTTAGTCCTCCCATCCCTGCTCCAATGACAATTACGTCGTAGCTTGAATTTTTTGGTCTTCTGGCCATGTCTCTTCCCCCAAATCCTCTATCATATGTTTAATATGGTGTAAAAAATCGGCTGCCAATGCTCCATCAATTGCTCGATGATCAAAAGACATACTAAGAGTAAGCATTGGTCGAATAACGATATCATCCTCCATAACAACAGGGCAGCGACGAATAGCACCAATTCCAAAACAAGTTGTATTTGAAGTCATCGGAAAAAATGAATTTATTGGTACGTGCCCAAGGGAAGTAACGGTAAAACTCCCTTGAGTTTGCTGCCATGTTTCTGGATTTTTCATGATTTTGTTGTAAATCATCCTCCCTAACCAAGTCGGGAGCTGCTGAAGTCTTCGAATTGATTTGAATTGCTCACCTTTTTCAAATGAAGCACTCTTTATTTGATTAATTTCATCCTGTATAGCTGTAAGAGATTTCTGATTTAATGCTTGTAGCACGCTTGAGGTGACTATTCGTTCTCCTTTTGCTCGAGTATCAAAGGTGATTTTTCCATCAATTGAAGAAAACTGCCAACGTTTCGGGTATTGACGTCCTTGAACTGAACAATTGACTTCTGGATAAGCTTCAATGGCTCGAGAAATCGTATAAAGAAAAAAGCTCACATAGCTTATGTTCATTGACGCTTGTTTAAATGTAGCCTTTCTAGCCATTATGGCTGTTGCATCAATTTCCGTACTCAAGTAGATCGCATGGCTTTCTTTTGCTTTCTCAAGAAAATGAAAAGTATGTCGCCTTACTGGCGGCAAGGATTCAACCTTAATGGTCATATTCTCGCCGCCTCCACTAATTCGACAATTCCACGAACTGTTGAAGTGTTCATAAATTCATTCATGTCAAGCCGTATACTGAACTCGTCTTCAATATTTGTAAAGAGTCTCAAGGAATTGACTGAGTCCCATTCAGAATCTTCTTCTTTGGAAAAATCTAATGTTACGTCACCTTCCTCAACTTCTAACACGTCTGCAAAAATAGCAAAGATTATTTTTTCAACTGTAATTGGCATTACACATTCACCCTTTCGTCACTCAGTTGCTGCTTAATCCATGGAACTTTTGGAAGGGGGTCTTTACATGAATACATCCACTCATCCCCTTGTCGGTAAAAGGCATGCTCTTCATAAAAGGAAGCCACTAGTCCATTTTTCGAGGTCTGTCGGTATGTGCCTGAAATAGTTTGCACTCCTTTAGCTCGTGCCTGCTCAATAAGTAAATGAAGGGCTTGGGCTTCCACTTGCCGTTTGAATACTCGACAACTCATTACAACGTTTCGAATGCGCCAGTGCTTTCCTTCCTCAGAAATGTGAAAGTAACCGACCAATCCGTTGTCACCAAAACGATCTTCCAAACCAAACGTATAAATGGATTCTGCTACACTCATATCCATCGTTCTCGTAACTTCTGCTTCTGTTAACCGTTCAGTCGTTAAATTAAACTGATTTGTACGTTGAGAAAGCTGGGTAACTCGTGAGATATGATGTTCCTCTAACCGGCTCCACCGAAGCACCATTTGTAATTGCTCAAGATATTCTTCAATTGATGTAGACGCTTCTTTAAGCTCCTCATGTTTCACTAACTGTTTGTATTTCTGTGATCGCTTACGATCCTCATTTGTTAAGGCAATTGTATGAAACCAACCAATATCCAAAAGCTCCATGACGTAATGACTCGGATCTTTTCCGATTGGAAGTACTGTCACATCCGGAAGCTCCTCCTTCATAAGCTGTCTCTCAAATGGGTTGTCATCTGCAAACACAAAGGAATCCAATCCTAAATTGAGCTGATTCGCCATCTTTCGGAGACTGTCTGTTTTTGGATTCCAATGACAAAAAATTTGTATAAAATCTTCTTCCTTTAAGATCATGTGTTCATTTTCGATAAAAACATTCTTCACATTATTCCAGTCATTTTTACTAGCAATAGTAAGAAGGACACCTTGCACATGTAAGCGGTAGATGTATTTTTGAAATGTTTTATATTGGTTACCAGGGAATGTATCAGATAGAGCGATACCTTTTTCTCCATCATCTCCAATAACTCCCCCCCAAAGGGTTTGGTCTAGATCAAGGGCTAACACTTTTTTTGTCAATCCCTTTTGAGCGGCCACAATGGAGACTATTTCTGTAGAAAGACAATGCCAAGCCCCCACGCTGTAACTCATTGAGCCAAAATGCCTCATCCGTTCATCTCGTGTCTGAGCAGCTCCTTGTGTCAAAACATCAAAATCAAGTGTGATGACATTCGGCAAAGTCGTGTGCAACTCAAGCAGGTGGCAGTTAAATTTTTTCCATAAAGAGGCTACAATTTGTTTTTCTCGATAGCCAATAATGGATTTTAAGTCAGCTAGTGGTAATGGAATCGTATGAAGAACAATCGCTCCCTTATTTCGGTAAGCGAAAGTTTTAATGATATGATTGATTTCAACAATTGCCGTCCTTAAAGCCTTATCAATCGTTTCAACCGACCAATCATTAGTTTGTAAGTGTTGATAAATAACCGACTCATCAAGC
The DNA here is from genome assembly GCF_028610705.1 of Halalkalibacter alkalisediminis. Lineage (GTDB taxonomy): Bacteria > Bacillota > Bacilli > Bacillales > Bacillaceae_D > Halalkalibacter > Halalkalibacter alkalisediminis. The sequence continues at coordinate 11,862 of NZ_JAQQWT010000028.1, read as the reverse complement.
GTACAGACTGTCAAATCTCCATTAAATTCATCAAGCTCACTACCTGACTGAAGCATTTGAACTGCCCATTGACCATAACCTGTAGTCAACACCTCTACATTGATTTCTCTTTTAGCAGCATCAAACGTAAGAGCATGCTCTAAGCCATCGGTTGTATGGTTTCCTACAATTGCTATCTTTGCATGAACCCTTCCTTGCTTCCATTTACGCAATAACTTTCCAACTTTGTTTTTTTGAATTGGACTCTCTAAGTCAAAAAGAAGTTGTTTTAGTTTATGGGACATTCCAGGTGCTTGTTGATCAATACATGATTTAATCTGTTTAAAGAGTTCACGCTCATTCATTGGTCTCACCGTTCTTGTATTCAAGTATGATGCCGGTTTTTATCCATTTGGAAGATTCAATGGCTACACCGACTACTTTATTGCTTGGTTTGAGCCTCCCATGAAGCTTTTTCAATTGCAGGAATGGAAGGGCATTTCCATTGTTTCCTGTTTCCTGAACACAATTGATCGTTACATCGAGAGAAAGGTCTAACGACTCGATGATCTTTTTCGTCATATTCCAACCAAGCTGAGGTGGAAGAAAATACGTCACATCTTCTTTTTTCCAATTTCTATCCTCAAGTAATGTCTTGAGTACTTGAGCCGTCATGAGAGGGACTTGTTTTTCAATTGCTTTGTAATCTTCTTTTGCCGATTGAAACTGTTTACGAAGCTCACGTTTACTCAACTCTTGAACGTTTTCAGGAACGGTACCAAACCAGTTCATAACCTGTCCTGGTTCTTCTCCAACTCCTACAAATCGATTTTCAATCGAAGTAATTTCTAAACCGTCACAATTTTCGTTTGTTAATAGAATAGCTCCTGCCCCATCTCCAAATAGGGCATAGTTAATTAATTCAGAGGATCTTAGTTTTGTGAAATCACGTGTTAAATCCATGTACTTGTTGCACACATCTCCACCGATAACAAGTGCATATCGACGTTCTCCCACTAGAAGGTGGCGCGCTACATCTAATGCTTGAAGAGCTCCTGAACACCCCGCTTGAATCTGATACGTTTGTATATTTTGTAATCCTAAACGGTCAGCCACTAAGTTCACTGTTGCAGGCATTAGATGATCAGGCGTTGCGGTTGATAGAACTATCACATCTATTTCTTTGCGTTGAATACCAGCTTGCTCGATCGCTTCTTCTGCAGCCACGGTACACAGATCTGTCAGGCTATACTCTACAGTTCGTTTCGAGAAATCTACGGCAAAATGTCTAGAGTGATTACCAATCATCGTATCAATCCATTCTTTGCGGATGGATAAAACGTCTTCCATTTGTTCGTTTGTAACAGGCTTTCCTGGCAAACATTCTCCGAATCCAATGATTCGAGGAGCAACCTTGACTCTAGATTCCTGTTTCAATTCCTGCACCAACATGAAGATTTTCCCCTCCTATTAAACTTGCAGACGGATTGATTAGTAATTCGATGGTACGAACATACTCCTCAATATCTGGAAGTTTCGGTTTAAGACTGAATATTTCGACTTTTTCTTTTTTAAACTTCTTCTGCTGTCGATCGAATCCATCATTGTAATACCCAAACGTTATCGCATTGACGTTTAATTTAAACGGACCAAGCTCCCTAGACATACATTTCATTAATGAAAGTTTTGCTTGATTTAAAATTGGAGAGCTAGCATACCCTGCATAGTAAAGAGGGTCATAGAATAAGGGGAATATAATTTTCCCCTTTTTGGGTTTAATCATTTGACGAACAACCACCTTATTTAAGAGAAAGATACGATATAGATAACCTCTTATAAGTTCATCTAACAAGAAGGGATCTTCTTCTAATTTTTTCTCTTCGTCTACCATTTCATTTCCATGTATAAGTACTTCAACACCTTGATCGCCAAACACTTCTACAATGACCGCATCTAACACCTCTTCTTCATATTTTTCACAAAAAACGGTTTCTTGACCTGGTTGATCAAGCATAAACTCAAGGTGTTTATCACGATCAGTAAACAAAAGGACCGGCGTTTCTCCCCTTTGATGAAAGTGGGTGGCAATCGCTTGATTGACTTTTTGCTCACCTTGTGAAATTAAAATATTCATTTTTTCCTCCTATCGTAAAAAGCCTCCATCGACTTTTAAGACCGTATCAGTTACGTAGTCACTTAACTCGCATGACAAGAAGAGCACGCTCTGAGCAACTTCTTTTGTCGATCCAAGCTTTTTGGCATTAGTGAAACGTAAAAAGTTATCTAATTTTGCCTTGGGTACTTGGTCGATCATTTCTGTTTGAATCATCCCTGGAGCAATGGAATTAATACAAATTCCTTTCTCGTGATACTTGCGTGCTAACAGTCGAGTAAGACCTATAATTGCCCCTTTAGACGTGCCATAATTCGTTTGAGCTTCACGTCCTGCCACTCCTGTAACAGATACTATATTAACGATCTTGCCTGTTTGTTGTGCTTCCATGTAAGGTAGAGCTGCTAGACAGCACGTATATGTTCCACCAAAGTTAATCTGAAGAACATCTTGCCAATCCTGCTCATCCATCTGGAAAAGGAATTGATCTCGTGTAACTCCTGCGTTATTTATAAGTACATCAATTCGCCCGTGCTTCTTTACGATTTCTTTAAAAAGCGTATGTATAAAAGCTTGATCTTCCACGGATCCTTTGACGTAAGCTACGCATAAATGCTCTCGATTTAATTCTTCCTCAATCAATCGAGCAGCCTCATCATTTGATGCGTAGATTCCATAAACAAAGGCTCCTTGGGCGACAAACGTTTCCACAATTTCTTTTCCAATTCCACGAGTAGCACCTGTAACAATGGCCACCTTTTCATGTAATAGCATAAGTCAATCCCTACTTTCGATAGAGTGGAGTGTAACCCAAGTTACACTCCATACCTCCAGAATTTAGCTACTTACTTTCTCTTTTAGTTTCACCTCAACAAAGGCAGATAAAGTGGCAACCGAATAGAAATTTTTACGAATATCTTCTTCTTCTAACCCTTGTACTTTCACACCAAATTCAGCCTCTACTCCCGACACCACATCAAGAGCTTCTACAGAATCAAGACCTAATCCCTCTCCAAACAACGGTTCATCATCTTCAATTTCATCCGCTTCAATGTCTTCTAATTCTAATCGTTCAATCAAAATATTCACCTTAATAATTTCTTTGATCTCGTTAATGGTTTTCATGTTAAAATTCCTCCAATTATATTTTATTTTTCGATTACCATTGCCATAGAATTTCCATTTATAGATGTTGACACAATGAGTCCAGTTTCCAGTTGCTCTTTTGTCCAGCCAAGAGATTGAGTGATTGACTGTTGATCTTCCTTTGATAGAGAAAGGAGCTCAATAGCTACCTGGGTATGAAACAACGAGCCATTAGACTCCATGTAGCCACAAAGGTGATTAAGTGTATTTACTGGAAGGTGACCATACTTTTCTTTTAACTTGAGAAAAGCTTCGGTGTCAGTTACATCATTGTTATGGTAAAAGATAAAATCGATATTATCTTCTGAGAGGTTTGCATTTTCCAAACACTGTACCACAGCTTTTTCCACCGTTACATAAAGGTCAGTATTACTATGAAAAGCTTGTCCAAATCCTTTAATTGAAGCTAGTTGTTGTAAACCTTTTTCCTTTACAGTTTCATAGTCTGCTAACATAAGGAACGTGCTTCCTTCAGTAATATTGTACGAGCTGGATGTTAAATTCATGGCTTTATCTATCTCTGTTGATAGGGTTGATTGCTCATCCCCTGCACCTACAAGAACCGTCGTTTGCTTACCATCCAAAATGCTTGTGGTGCCGTAATGAATTGCTTGTAAGCCATCTACACCACCTGAACTGTGAGAAGAGCTAAATCCTTTGATACTAAATTTTTTTGCTAATTTTCCAGCCGTTGAGTTCAATACCATATCTGGAAAATAGACACTGCTTGCATTCGCCACCCCACGATCAAGGATGGAGCCAAGGTACTTTTCTGCGCTTTTTAAACTTCCACGTGACGTTCCATAAACGAGTCCAAGAGTTTCGTATTCAGATTCGTCTATCGCCGCTTTTTTTAACGCTAAATCGCAAGCTCCTATACTGTATTGAGTTAGAGGATTCATACGACGTTCGTATAATGTTTTATTGTAATTTTTGAGTGAAAAATCCAGTTGTAAAGTTGAAGTTTCATTTTGTTGTAGATTAGTTAGAAGTGAACCCTCTTCACTGGCAAGGGCATGAATGGTACCGTAGCCACAAATGGCAATTGATCGATCTTTTGTTTGACGGTTTGTATTATTCTTAGGTGAGGAATATAATGGGTGAAAGACATTTTTTGATAGAATAGAAGAATTGTGGCCCCCAAATGCTGAATTGTTACATAAAAAATATTTGGGAGAATACCTGTGCATTGTATTCGTCACTAATTTGGGATGGTCGCATCCTTCTCTTGCCTCTGAAAAATGAAGTGTAGCAGGCAATTTCCCTTGTTCAACTGCTAAAAGAGTAGTGACATATTCAATTGAAGCGGCTGCGCCAAGATTATGACCGAAATAAGCTTTACTAGAACTTACATAGATGTTGTCAAATTGATCTTCAAAGTAGGAACGGAGTCCACGAAGCTCTGCAGGGTCATTCGCTTTTGTTCCGGTTCCGTGTGTATTAATGTATTGAATGTCTTCTTTTGACACATTGCCTTGCGAAACGGCCATTTCTACAGCTTTTCGAATTCCGTGTCCATCTGGCTGAGGAGCCGTTTCATGATAAGCATCACTACTAAGACCGTAACCTTCAATAATGGTGTAAATCTTTGCCTCTCGAGCTAAAGCTTTTTCTAATGGCTCTAGTACAACAAAAGCTGCACCTTCTCCAAGGCTTAATCCGTATTGTTCATTATAAGGAGAACATGGTGCATCATTTAAAGCCTTTAAGGAATTAAATCCAGCATAAACAGATGTAGACATAGAATCCGATCCACCAGCAATCATTATATCCGCATGACCATGACGAAGCATGTCACACGCATAGCCAATAGCATTACCACTTGCTGCGCACGCTGTGTTCAATGTCATTACAGGTCCAGATAATTGGAAGTGACTTGCAACCGTATCTCCTTGCTGATAGAAAGGATAATTTCTTGTTTTATCCGGATCAAGCTCTTCTAAAGATCTTTGCTGTTCTAGAGAGTTTAATCCACCATTACAAGTACCAAATGCCAGTCCAATGGTACTGGAAACTAGATCGACATGTGCTTCCTCTAATGCCTCTTGTATAGAGACGATGGCGTATTGTGAACAACGATCAAAGCTCTTTTCTTTCTCTAAGGTAAAATAATCGTTTGAATCAAACATTTTCAGTTCTGCTCCGATTTTACTAATGAAAGGCTCTGGATCAAATGACTTTATGCGATCAATACCTGATTTGTTCTGTTCCATACTTTCATAGACTTCTTGTTTATTTCTACCAATACTTGACAAAATCCCAATTCCTGTAACTGCAATTTGTAAGGAAGTCACCTTTTTCCACCTCTCTTCTTCCACTTGTTTAACGTTAACATGAGAGCTAATCCCAATCGAATGATAAATTTTTTACTTTCACTTTGCTTCAATACACTTAAAGGAACAATTTTTTGAATCATATCTAAATGATTAGGAGAACCATGTACGTCATCAAATTCATATAACCTAATATTTTGTCCGTTTTCTAGTAAGAATTCTTTCTCCCTTACTGGAATAATTTCATCTTTTCTACTAAATACATAAGTTAAAGGGATATGAAGAGCTCTGAGCTCTGCTTGTGATAGAGCAAACGAAGAAAGGGTATCTGCAACATCCCCTAAATTCTTTCCCATCACATGAGCAAGTGTAGTTTGCGTGAGGAATGGCACATCAATATCTGAATACTCTTTAAAGAAAGAATGAAGTGGTGCGCCAACGGTGGTAATTCCTTTTATTCGGTCATCCTCTAACGCTTGCTTGATGGCTAAATGTCCGCCAAAGCTCATCCCAACAATAAAGGTATGATTCACATTCACTTTTAATGAAAATGAGTCTAATATTTGCCCGAGCATTTTGTAGGAGGCCGCATCATAGATCCCACTGTTTTCTCCTACTCCCGGACATTCCGTAATTATCACAGAAAAGCCTAGGCGCTTTCCAACTTCTAGAAAAACTTTCCATTGTTCTTTTACTGAAACAATCCCACCTAGCACTAGTAAACACGGCAGATTTGATCGAAGATTTGACGTATAAACAGAGAATGTTCTTCCATTTCTTTCAAGCGTATACTTACGAACATCTTGCCTACCGTACGTTTCTTCAAAAACATCGGTGAGTTGCTTACTAGCTTTTTCTTGTTGTTTTGTATGAGGAAATGGGAACCGAGCAAAATTTAAACATTGAATGGCATCGTCTACTGCCTTTTCTCTCAGACACTTTTCTGCTGCTGAAACCCACTGCTGATCCCACGCTCCTTTTGTTGACTCTTCACAAGAGGGAGCATCTATACTATTTAAGACATCGAGCGGATCAATAGCTGTAAATGAATGAGTTTTTACATGTAATAGTGCATATTGCTTTAATTCTTCTAATGTCATCATGAGGTTACACCTGCTTTTGTGGAAGACTTAAACAATCTTTCAACAACTTCGGATTTCTGAAGGATACTGAAATGTCCTCCTTCTACCCATTGATATGTCAAGTCTTGAAGACCAACATTCTTCCAATGTTCCACTCCCATTTTTCGAGTAAGGTTATCCTCTAAACCGTTAACAACATATGTACGTACCGTCGATGTGTCAGCAGCATAACGAAACGTCTTTATGAGAGTAAGATCTGCTCGAAGTATTGGGGCAAACCATTTGATAAACATAGGATGATTTTTGTACTTCTCAGGAAGCCCCCCTAGATCGGCAAGCATACCTATCATCGTATGATCATCTTGTCTTAACAACTTAACTTCTCCTCGATATTGATGTATTGGATTGATCCCACTTACAATCCGGCACTGAAACTCATGATCTTGTAACCTTCTTGACACTTCATAGGCGAGGAGTCCACCCAAACTGTGGCCAAATACTCCCCAACCCTGTCCAGATTTTCGAAGTCTCATTACCTTATTAACCAAATCCTCCACTGCTAAGTCAAATTGATCGAAAAGTGGCTCATTAACCCTATTTCCTCTGCCAGGTAAATCTAGACCGATGACATCTGTACCTGAGAATTGCCACTTTCTAAACATACTTGATGATCCACCAGCACAGTGAAAGCAAAATAGCTGCATTTAGAACCCCCTTTTCACTTATAACCTTTGGTTAGTAACCTATGGTTATATTAATACACTCACAAAAGAATTACAACATATTTTTTTCAATAAATGATAAAAATTCAAAAAAATACCATTTGTAAAAATGGTATTAATTTTTTTTTATTTTATTGTTAAATACGAGTTGATTTGAGTGTGAGGCTGTTGAATATCCTCTCCATGACAAATACTAACAACCGCAGGCTTTAGATCTTTTACAATGTTCGCACTCTCTACAGCTTGACTCATATCAGCTGTAAACATCTTAATAGGTTGTTTCAGCTTCCCCCTCTTTGAAGTAAATAAATCCCCACCTATGAGTACGCGATCTGTTGTATGATAATAACTTACGTGTCCCGGAGAATGCCCTGGTGTATGATAGGGTACTAGATTCCCAACCGCTTTCAAAGTCCCATCATCTCTCTGTTGTAAGGGTGTTACAATTCCGGGAGCAACGAGATTTTCTTTTTTCTTTCGCCCTGGAAACGGTTCCTTTCCTTCCATATGCTTAATATCTAGAACATGGCTGTAGACTGGCAATTTATGTTTATCTAGTATTTTTTTTAAGCCCCCTACGTGATCAGAATGACCATGAGTTAATAAAACAGCTTTCAGCTCACCTAATTTCTCCGCCTCTTTTAGAATTCGATTAGCCATAAATGGCATCCCCGTATCCACTATATACACTCCATCATTAGTTTTCACAATCCAAGCGCTCATTTTCAATAAAAACCATGCTTCAATTTTGTACACGTGTGGTGATACTTTTATTACTTTCATCAACTTCCCCTCCTTGAATAAGATAAGTGACTGACCTATCGACGATAGGGAATATACGTTTAATAATTCCATTTACACGCTCGTCTACATCTTTATAAGTCATAATAATTCCATGTAGCACAAAATAAATCATCCGACTTAAATCTAATAACCTTTTGTCATCAGCACTGGGGAATACTCCGTTTACTGCTTTTTTTAAATGCATAAACAAATCTATGCGTCTTTCATTCAACTCCCAAATGGTTTCTTCTACATCGACTCGGATCGCCTCAAGCGTAAGAAATGCTTGATATAGATTACGATAACTCAAGCCAAAATGAACATACATTTTAGACAGTCTAATGAGCTTTTCTTGTGATGTGTACTTATTAGATGTTAGTGTTCCTTGAATGCTTTTTTGTAATCGATCAAGCGGTTCTTTAGCCAAGGCTTCTAATAGTTGTTTTTTATCTTCAAAATAGACATAAATACTGGTGTGAGAGCACTGTGCTTCTCTTGCTATTTCTCTCACAGTCACTTGTTCGTAGCCTTTTTGGGCAAATAATTTTTTTGCTGCAACTAAAATTCTCTCTCTTGCCTGCGCTTCTAATGGCATTTACCATCCCCCCTAAAAAAAAATATATAACCATCGGTTACTAACCAACGGTTATATTATAGCATAGTTAACTTCTTTAACAACCTTAGATTTACCCCTTTCTTTTTGCTTGTTGTCCCTTAAGCTATGCAATAAATGGACAATTTAACCTAGGCTGGTGCACTGCATATTCATATTAATTATTAGATTAAACACGGTTTAAATGAGTATCTTTAAATGCTCTTGGATACTTTAAACCATATCCAAGCATTCTATCCATCCCAATATGTGCTGACCATATTAAACCTATTGCTAAGATATTTGAATTAGATATAATTATTCCAAAGATAACAATTCCTATAGATAAACTGTATGTATGGAATGAATTATAAAGTATAGCTCCAACCTTTTTATTAAGTAAGTAGCCAAGCATTGAAATGTCAGGCACTAATAACAAGATAGAAAACAATAACCAACTAAGTTGACTGTAACCGTAAAAATAAAGACTTAATACTAAAACCGCAAACCCCTCAACGTGTAAGAAAACTTTATTCAAAACGTATCCCCCAATTCCTTATTTATTAAAATAAATTTACCATATAATTCATGTTAATTAACCATCCTCTAAAAAATTAAAATTTTACATTGCTCGTTCATCCTCAAAATCACAAAAAAAAACAAGATACATCCATATCTTGAGCCTTCTAGTTTATGAAGTTGATTTCCTAATAATAACTATATGTTACCTTAGCTGTACTTTAGATATAAACATAGCTTTTTTATCTGCATTACCTTTTGAATCGGACCACATGTTTACCAATACATTTGCTTGCTAGATTATTTTTTGCCCATGTGCATTGATCATTTCTAATTCATAAACAAATGTTTGCTCATCATAATAACTTTTCCCGTCCCAAAAGTGAGTCTCATTCTCGTTATCTTCAATAATTTCATAATCAACATACTCTTCTATCTTAGATTTTTTATAATCATTGTACGTTCGTAATCTTCGTGAACTTCCTTATCTTCTGGTGCATATGGGTCATTTCCTGAAAGGTACTTCCAAACCGACCTATAGATCTAATATCTTCTTTTTTCTCAATATCTAATGCGTCTATAAATTCATAACTAACTAAGTCTAATCTTACTGTTTGTCGTAATTTTATAATGTTTTAACCGTTCAAATGCTTCGTCTACACTGTACATCTTCATGGTCTCACCTCTTAAACAAAAAAATCCACTTGATATTAGTCAATAAATGTCATAATATTTAATTAACTTCTATTTTGTCCCTTCACTTTATTCCACTTAATCTACTCCCAATTGACTAAAAACATTAAAGTATATCCAAAAATTAGTTATCTACTATTCTCCATGAGTTACCCATTAAAACCTTCTGACATTTCTCATCACTTTTTACCTTATTTCTATTCCTACTTTAAATCTCCATAAGATACTTTTAAGAAAGGTGCGATGTAAATGAGCGTGATATCTCCAGCTTTATTTCCTGTACGTGGAATCCTTGAGATAGCAAATAATAAGGAGTTTGGCATTGTAAGATCGGGGGATCCTTCGATAGATGGGAAAGACACTTATGTTTCGATCTCGCAGATTGGAAAGTTTGCTTTAAGAACGGGGGACCTCGTGACTGGACAAGCACGATCATCAAAACAAAATGAACAATATTATGGATTAATGAAAATTACTGAAATTAATGGATCTCCTCCTGAATCTCAGATGCTCAGGCCTCATTTTAAATCGTTAACTCCTATCCACCCAAACAAAAAAATAATCCTTGAAGGAAAGAACCATAGCATAACAAACCGCCTCATAGACATGTTTGCGCCCATTGGATTTGGCCAGCGTGGACTTATCGCAGCTCCACCAAAAGTAGGGAAAACAACGCTATTAAAAGACATGGCTAATGGGATTGCTCATAATCATCCTGATGCAGAATTATTGATCCTTCTCATCGATGAACGTCCTGAAGAAGTAACGGATATTAAACGCTCTGTCAAAGCCACTGTACATAGTTCTACATTTGATGAACTTCCCAAAAATCATATTAAAATTACGGAACTCGTATTAGAAAGCGCTATGCGCCTAGTAGAAAACAAAAAAGATGTCATTATTCTCGTAGATAGTATTACACGGTTGGCAAGAGCTTATAATTTGAGTGTTCCACCAAGCGGTCGAACCCTTTCAGGAGGATTAGATCCTGTGTCCTTTTATGGACCAAAGCGCTTTTTTGGAGCAGCAAGAAATATTGAGGAGGGTGGCACTCACCTAGGGCCACGGTTGCTACAATTGTAGCCCTTATTAAGAAATATATTTGATAATTTAATATTGAGACACTTTTCAATAATTCGATCACATGAAAATGCGCCACATGATTTCCAATTTCCATAACCTCTCTTATAAAACGGGTGTTACCAATCATTAATCAATGTATTGAATAAGATCTCAAACGGTTCTATTGTTTTACCATTCTATCTTCCGATTGTTCCGGAAAATTATCATAAAATTGATATAATAAATAAGTCAGGTATGAATTTAGCTCAAATCGATCCCTATTAACAAAATCAGACAAATTTAATTTGCTTTCTCTAGACACAATTTTACCCCCTTTAGTTAAATTCCTTATCTACATGATTACCAATCTATCACTCTTTTAAACATATAAATTAATAAAATAGTTATTTTGAGGGTGAATTTCCTAGTGCAACATAGCAAAGGCCTTAACTATTCCTGTTTTTGGAAGTTTCTAAGAATCAATAAGGGGGGGATAGATACTTAGTTATATTCCATTTCGCTGAAGAAACTCGTTGCCTTATATCTTATGAATCAAGGGATGAGTCGTACGGATCCTGCAGAGAAAGCTGGTATCTCTAGAATGACTTTGTATCACAAGATGCAAAAAATAAGGTTCTGGTGCAAGAAATCTAGCAAACTTGGACATACTGATACTATCAATCTAAAAAAGGGATGGTGTTCAGTATGGAGAATCAAAGTTTATTCAAATGGAAGCATTATCAACCTGATGTTATTTTGTTAACAGTAAGATGGTACCTACGGTACAACCTAAGTTTTCGTGATTTGGTGGAAATAATGGTGGAACGAGGTTTATCTATCGCTCATACAACCATTATGCGTTGGGTTCATCAATATGGACCTGAATTAGACGAAAGAG
>NZ_JAQQWT010000027.1 GCF_028610705.1 Halalkalibacter alkalisediminis | reverse complement strand
AAATCCATTTTTAAAATCAATAAAATGAAAATTGGATTCTTGTATGATTCATGAGATAGGCTTTATGAAATTGATTCAAATGAAATACTTAAAAAATTCTTCGTCCAAATGGGTTGCTTACTCGTTTTCATTGAAATCATTCCTTTTTGGTCCTAACTTTTCTAATAGAAAGAGGAGTTGCTGTTGTTCTAGCTCTGTTAATTGCATAATGTATTGTTGTTCCATAGTTTGAATGCTTTTTTTAACGAGTGGAAATGTTTTTTTTGCCATATCTGTCAATTCTACAATGCGCTCGCGTTTATCTGCTCCATGCCTCCTTATAATCCAGCCACTTGCTTCCATTCGTACAAGCGTCCGTGTGACGGTTGGCGCTTCAACTTTCAAGTATTGCCAAATATCGGTTTGAGTCATGGGCCCTTTTTCGGTGAGAGTATAGAGGATCGTCCACTGAGCCGTATAGAGTCCATATTCCTGCAATTGTTCGTTCAATTCCTTTGAAAATAATCGTACCTTTTGATTTAACGTATGAAAGAGGTTGCTTGTATCCATAATCGTCCTCCATTAAATTATTTACCTAAGTAAATAATCGTTCTTGAATTTATTATATAGGATGTAAGTAGATTACGTAACCCTATAAAATAAACATTATATAGAGATTGAGTTTATGAATAAAACGAGATCACGGCAATTGTACATAAAAATAGTCATATGCCTCTTTCATTTCCAGTGAAAAATGGTTGCAGGCCCTTGTCTGAAGAAGGCATGTATAGGTGGGAGAAACGATTTTTCTTATCCTTCGACGTTAACCTTTTTCTGAATAAAATCCTCGTCTTCTAGGAAAACTGTTGCAGAGGTGAGGAAATAAATGGGTTTTTTAGATCTTTTCGGTCAATGGCTTGAAAAGCGAAATGAGAAAAGGATTGAATTTGCTAAATCACAGGGCACGTGTCCGGAATGTCAGGGCAAGGGTGTGAACCTGTTAGGAATGGAACAATATACGATGAGCACCTTTTATGTCTGTTCTGGTTGTAGTGGCAGCGGATCGTTTTCTGATTGGGTGGAAACGAATTAATGGTAAGTGAGATGAGTAGGTTACTGGAGAAGGTTTTCACCTTTTTTAGTAACCTCTTTGCGTTTTAAAATCCTTAAAAGAATGAGCATCTTGCCGAATAAGAGCTTTTTATTAGAGCTTTTGTCATGTAGGAGGAAAATGGTCATAATCGCATCTAATATGTAAACAAACACCAAAATAAACGATGGGGTGAGCCTATGGAAAAAGGACAAAAAAAATATACAATTAAGGAAGTCTCTAAAAAATTAAAAGTCTCAGTAGGAAAGCTAAAAGAATGGGAAGAGTCGTTTTCACATGCTCTTTATGTACAAAGGACAAAAACAGGAGCGAGACTATACTCTGATTTTGAAATAGAAACATTAAAGAAAATCAAAATCCTAAAAGATCATCATATCAACGATGATCACGTCAACTTTATACTTGATACAAATTATGAAGTAGAACGTGATGATGATATAAGCGAAACAACTTCTCCAGAAATGGTAGATATGCTTGTTTCCTTACAAAACGATACGACAGAAACCATTCAACAACTAAATGAGTCTTTTGCTCAAGTGAAAGAAGAAATCATCCTAGATTTAAAAGAAGAAATAAAAACGGAATTAAACGCAGGGCATCATAAAACAAAGTCTCTTATTCAATCCTATTCTCACCTTGTCGTAGACAGAGCAGAACATACACAAGAAGAAATTACTAAACTAAGACAAGACATTCACCGTGAGGAAGAAGAGAAATTATTTATTCAACATAAGCTTGAAGAAAGGGAAGAGCAGTTTCAAGAATTTGTACTAGCTTATAGACAGTCTGCTGCTGCTAAGCAAAGATTTCCTAATTGGTTAAAGATTTTTAAAATGAAAAAAGAAGGAAGTATGGATTTAAATTAATAGAGATGAGTGGGTTATGCCCTCTGGTTTAAAAGTGAAAAAGAGAAGCCACTGAAAAAGTCCCTTTAAGCAGATTCTAGGAAATAGCAATGGCTTCACTTGTTGCGCGCCTGTTATGAGAAACCCACTCATAGCAGGCTTAAGACAAAGCAACGGTTCCATTGCTTAAAGGCCATTGAAACAGGTGAAAGCCGTACCTTTTTCAGTGGCCTCATTCTAACTCCTTTTTCAGCGGTTTCTCTTTTTTAGTGCCATTTTTTAAAACGGAGAGTCAGCTAGCAGTTGCTGTATGCTTTATCTCAATGAGCGCCAAAAATAGGAACCTCCTCTTTATAGGCATTAAATTTTGTTTCTGGTGTCCCTCTTGATACTATGTAGTTGTAACTTGATCAAGAAAGGACCATGAAAATGTCTAATATACAAATACCTGTATCTGTTTTAAATCTAGCCCCGATTCGCCAAGGGCAAGGGTCAAAGGAAGCCATTGATGCGATGGTAGATCTTGCCCAAGCAACCGAGAAATTGGGCTATACTCGTTATTGGATTGCAGAACATCACAATACATCAACGCTTGTCAGTTCAGCGACTTCTATATTAATCAAACATACGCTCGAACATACAGAGCACATACGTGTTGGATCTGGTGGGATTATGTTACCGAATCATTCACCTTTAGTAGTGGCGGAACAATTTGGTACAATGGCAACAATTTACCAGGATCGTCTTGACTTAGGACTAGGGCGGGCGCCTGGGACAGATATGAAAACGGCTAATGCATTACGCCGAACCCAAAAAGATGTCTCGGTCTACACATTTCCTGAAGACGTCAATGCCTTGCTAACTTATTTTGGTCCAAAAGAGCGTCAAAGCTATGTTAAAGCTTATCCAGGGGTTGGTACGAATGTTCCGATTTACATCCTTGGATCCTCGACGGAATCCGCTTATTTAGCAGCAAAACTAGGCTTACCTTATGTATTTGCTTCACATTTTGCGCCAAGATACATGGAAGAAGCTATTACGATTTATCGAAATCGATTCCAGCCATCCGAATATTTAGATGCTCCAAATATGATGGTTTGTTTGAATGTCATTGCAGCTGAAAGTGATGAAGAAGCCAAACGTGAGTTAACAACAATGCAGCAATTTTTCCTAAATGTCGTACGGGGTACTCAAAACCCATTAATGCCGCCTGTTGATAGCATGGATGACATTTGGAGCTCACACGAAATGGCTTTGGCTACGTCGATGTCGAGTGTGACGCTCATGGGAAGTAAAGATACTATCCGAGAGCAGTTGAAGAGTTTCCAAGAGAAATATAATGTAGATGAAATCATGGCGGTCTCTTATATTTATGATGCTGAGAAACAAAAACGCTCCTATGAACTATTTAAAGAAGTGGTTGATGGGAAGTAGAGTACGAGTGTGAACTGGAGGCACAGAACCTTCTTCGGTGGCTCTTCTATGGCAAGGATTTATTTAGGAAAAGAAAACAAGTCAAGAGGACATAGGTTACGTTAATCAACATTTTGACATGAGTTCCGCTATTTTGTTATTTCAATAATGTTTTGCCGTCAATTTGAACTAAACGGAACCAGTGTCCGGCTCAATGGACTCTAGCGGTTGGGCACTGAATAAAAATAATGATATTACATAATAGCTTGGAGGAAAGTTAATGGAAATAGGAGTAAGTACATTTGTAGAAACAACTCCGGATGTTGAAACTGGTGAGGTCATCAGCCATGCACAGCGAATACGTGAAGTAGTTGAGGAAATCGTAC
Organism: Halalkalibacter alkalisediminis; assembly: GCF_028610705.1. Lineage (GTDB taxonomy): Bacteria > Bacillota > Bacilli > Bacillales > Bacillaceae_D > Halalkalibacter > Halalkalibacter alkalisediminis. Next base: position 40,817 of record NZ_JAQQWT010000027.1, on the reverse strand, counting down.
TGGCAGATCAAGTGGGGGTGGATGTCTTTGGTGTTGGTGAACATCATCGTGAAGATTTTGCAGCATCGTCTCCTGCAGTTGTACTTGCTGCTGCTGCTTCGCAGACGAGTCGGATTCGATTGACAAGTGCGGTAACGGTGCTTTCTTCAGCCGATCCTGTGAGGGTGTTTCAGGATTTTGCAACTCTTGATGCGATTTCAAACGGGCGCGCGGAGATCATGGCAGGCCGGGGTTCGTTTATTGAATCCTTTCCGCTATTTGGGTATGACTTAAGAGACTATGATGAATTGTTTAATGAGAAGCTGGAGTTGCTGTTGAAAATACGAGATTCTGAAAAAGTAACTTGGAGAGGCGGACATCGTCCAGCGATTGATAATCTTGGGGTGTATCCACGCCCGGTTCAAGATCCCTTGCCTGTTTGGATTGGCAGTGGTGGGAACTCTGAATCTGTTATTCGTGCGGGGCTCCTTGGATTGCCACTTGTTCTAGCTATTATTGGTGGACAACCGTTGCAATTTAAGCCGCTTGTGGAGCTTTATAAAAAGGCAGCGACTCAAGCAGGCCATGACCTATCCAAGCTACCAATTGCTTCACATTCACATGGATTTATTGCCGAAGAATCTGAAGTGGCAGCCGATAAATTTTTCCCGTCGACCGAGCAAGTGATGAATAAATTAGGGCGAGAGCGTGGTTGGGGACACTATGGTCGATCGAGCTTTGATGCGGCTCGTAGCCTTGAAGGAGCGCTATATGTGGGAGATTCGGACTTTGTAGCCGAAAAGATCATTTACCTACGAAAAAATGTGGGCATCACTCGCTTTATGTTGCATGTGCCGGTCGGCTCCATGCCTCATGAAGATGTGATGAAAGCGATCGATTTATTGGGGAAAGAGGTAGCACCAAAGGTTCGTGAAGAAATATCTAGGTGGGAAGCTGAGGAAGGGAATTAGGTTGTTAAAACGTAACTTTAGAAATATTAAATGGGTAAGACTAACCGCACGTGGTTAGTCTTACTGGTGTTTCACTGTAAAAGATTCTTCTAAAGAGGAAAAAGCGGCTTTTACATTGAAAAAGTAATACTCTCTTAAAACAGCTTCTCCCTCACATATTCAACAGGCATCTTATGACCCGTCCTAGTTGAAAAGAGCGTGCACCTGCCCACACTCTGCAAGCGCAACACCAAATTTCCTTGCTATTCCAAATGAAGTTTACAATAGCAATTTGAGCTTTGTACTTTGAAGATTTTTCAACTGGACGATGAACGGTTGTTTCAAAGCCAAAGTCTAATTGGGAGGCCGGGATTCCCAATTTTTCATATTCCCTCACAGTATTTGGACATAAGGGAAAAATATAGTCTGGTTGCATGGTTCTAACTAATGGAATTGCCCAAGCATCTGTGGTTTGCCCGGTTTTCTAAGTAGATCATAGAATTTACTGATGAACGATCCAACTCTAGTCAACCGCGCATCACTGACAAAAAGATTAAACTTCTGCCTTGAGACTGCAGTCTGGCCCTTCCAAATAGGTCAAAAACTCCCCTTCTTAATAGCCTCTTTATATTTCTTTAATTTATAGATAACAGACGGTTGGCTAATTCCTAAATACTCAGCCATTTCATAGGTCGTTTTACATTTTGCGTATGCGCTTAAGATTACTTTCAATTCGACCTCTTCCAAGGTTTCTTTTAGTGTCTTTCTTTCTATGATCTCTTGATCGAAGTTCCATGGCGGATCTACCGTTTCCTTGATGTCTTTTTGAAGGTCAAAGGGAAGGTGTTCGGGTACGATGATTTGCTCCTCAATCGTTAAGACGAGACGCTCTAGCAAATTTTCCATCTCGCGGACATTTCCAGGCCAATGATAGTGAATCAATAGTTCATACGTAGTTGGATGTAATTTTTTGCTTGTGTCATATTTTTCATTGATGGACTGGAGATAGTGCTGCAAGAGAATCGCGATATCATCCTTTCTTTCACGTAAGGGGGGAATGTCAACTGGAACCACATTTAATCGGTAGTATAAGTCCAGTCTGAACTTGCCTTCATCTACCATCTTTTTTAAATCTTGATTGGTGGCTGTAATTAAACGGAAATTCACCTGAAGTTCGTCTTTTCCACCAATCCGCATCAACTTTTTCTCCTGAATGACTTTCAATAATTTTACTTGAATGGCGAGTGGCAGTTCTCCGATTTCATCTAAAAATAACGTGCCATGATTTGCTTGCTCAACTAACCCTTGTTTTCCTTTTCTTTGTGCACCAGTGAATGAGCCTGGCTCATAGCCGAACATTTCCGATTCAAATAACGTTTCAGGTATGGTGCTGCAGTTCACTTCAATAAAAGGTTCTTTGTGACGCTCACTTTGATCGTGAATAAAACGGGCAAGCGTGCTTTTGCCGACCCCTGATTCCCCTAAAAATAAAATGGTTGCATCGGTTTTAGCTACCCGTTGAATCGTTTTAAATAGCTGCTGCATTTTCGCGCTACGAAACAAGATGCGATGGCTGGCTTCCTTTTCACGTAGTTTCTCAACTTCCGTTTGAAAGCCTGCCACTTTCGTTTGCAATTGCTTGTACTGCTCTTGAAGCTGGATGATCTCTGTTTGATCTTGGCTATAACTAATTGCTCTAATTAATCGTCCTTCTTTATTAAAGACAGGATAACCAGTCGACATTACGACTTGTCCTGTTTTGGTGTGCTGCAAGATACGAACGACTTTTTTTTCCTTTAAAACGAGGACGTTAACGGAAGGAGAGAGAACGCCTTCTTTTTCAAGATCGTACACGGACTTTCCTATATACGAATCAGCTTTTACCCCATACATCGTCCAATGATTAGGATTGGATCGTAAAATAATCCCATCTTCATCGGTAATCGTAATGTTGTTATTGGACGTTTCGACGATTTTATCTAATTCTATTTGTAACTCTTCGTCCACCGTAAATCGCCCGCCTCTCATCATCTTTTGATTTAAATATGAATCAAATCCACTGGATAATCAATATTTAAATCGGATTTTTCCGATTTTGATTAAAAAGTTGATCAAAGAGGATGGAAACATCTGTCATACCCGCTTAAAAAAGTTGGCACCATTCTTGCAATAATAAAAGTATAAGAATCTATTTGGAAAGGGAGTCATCTTCATGAATCAGTATATTCACGAATTAGAGGAATTAGATAAAAAGCATTTCCTACACCCAACATCGCCGATTCAACAACAGCAACAACACGGTCCTAGTTTCATATTTACGAAAGGTGAAGGAGTTATGTTAGAAGACATAAAAGGATATAAAGTGATTGATGGCATGTCTTCTTTATGGAATGTTAATATTGGTCACGGAAGAGAAGAAATGGGAAAAGTGGCGTTGGAACAAATGTCAAAGCTAGCATTTAGCTCTTGCTTTGCAACATTTAGTAATGAACCGGCGATCAAGCTGGCGGCTAAACTCGCTGATGTTGCACCGGGACATTTATCCGCTACATTTTTCACATCTGGAGGATCAGAGTCAAATGATACAGCTTATAAGCTTGCGAGACATTATTGGATTTTAAAAGGACTACCCAAAAAGAAAAAAATCATTACAAGAACAAAGTCCTATCACGGTGTAGCAATGGGAGCGACCAGTGCGACGGGATTAAAGCCGTTTCGTGACTTCACGAACTCATTAGCACCAGATTTTCATTATGTAGAAAATACGTCATCAGAAGCTCTTCGCCAAATGATTGAATTAGAAGGACCTGATACGATTGCCGCATTTGTTGCCGAACCGGTGCAAGGAGCTGGAGGTGTGCATATCGCGCCCGATAACTATTTTAAGGAAGTTAGAGACATTTGTGACGAATACAACCTGTTAATGATCACAGATGAAGTGATTACCGGATTCGGGAGAACGGGTACGTATTTTGGCATCGAGCATTATGATGTTGTGCCTGATATGATGTGCTTTGCGAAAGGGGTTACGAGTGGGTATGCACAGCTAGGTGGAGTGATGATTTCAGAAAGGATGCATCAAGATTTTGCTAAACATTCAACGGGTACATTGCTACATGGCTATACCTATAGTGGCCATCCCATGGCTTGTAGTGTGGCGCTTAAAAATTTAGAAATTATTGAGAGTGAAAATCTGATCGACCGTGCAAAACAAATGGGAGCTGAGATGCTAGCTGGCTTTAAAGCTTTGCAAAAAAGTCAGTCCATCGTGGGTGAGGTAAGAGCTCTTGGGTTAATGGGAGCGATTGAATTGGTGAAAGACCAAGACACAAATGAAAGATTCCAAGAGCCAGTCGCGCCATTAGTAGTGGCCGAAGCTGCTAAACGTGGGCTCGTGATTCGCTCGGTTGTATTTGATGGCCAGGATACACTCGTGATGGCCCCACCATTAGTGATAAATAAAGAAGAAATCAATCAAATGATTACGATTTTAGCTGAGACGATTTCAGCAGTTGAAATAACATATAAAAAGGGGATTGAGGGATGAAAAAAATGTTATTCATCAATGGAGAATGGATAGAAGCTAAAAAAACAACTGCTCTTTTAGCTCCGTATAGCGGGGAAGAAATGGCTCAAGTGGCTAGTGCTGATGAAAATGAGGTGGAACTAGCATTAGAAGCAGCGGATCGTGCAAAACTTTCAATGGCGAAAATGCCGAGTCACAAGCGTGCAACAATTTTAGAGAAAGTAGCCAGATTACTTGAGGAAAGGTCAGGCGAAGCTGCTAGAATCATTGCAACGGAGTCCGCTAAACCGATTACGATTGCCATGGGAGAAGTTGAGCGAACAATTCAAACATATAAGTTTGCAGCAGAAGAGGCAAAACGTATTCATGGGGAAACGTTACCGCTAGATGCTGCCCCTGGTGGCGAAGGGAGAGTTGCTTATATGGTCCATGAGCCGATTGGAGTCATTGGTGCGATTACTCCATTTAATTTTCCGATGAATCTAGTGGCCCATAAAGTAGGTCCCGCTCTAGCAGCAGGGAATACAGTTGTATTAAAGCCGGCAGAACAAACACCATTATCCGCTCTTTTCATTGCGGAACTTTTTCAAGAAGCAGGGCTTCCAGCAGGTGCTCTTAATGTGGTAACTGGTAAAGGCTCGCTTATTGGAGAAAAGATCGTAGCCGATGAGAGGGTTAGTAAAATCTCCTTTACAGGTAGCCCTGCTGTAGGAATTGGGATTCGCAGTAAAGCAGGATTAAAGCGCGTGACATTGGAGCTTGGCTCCAATGCAGCTGTCATTATTGATAACGATGTAAAGCTTGATCACATTATCGACCGGTGTGTGGTAGGAGCTTTTTCGAATCAAGGTCAAGTATGTATTTCTTTACAACGCGTTTATGTTTTGGAAGAATTGTACGATGAATTTGCATCAAAATTTACAAAAGCCACAAGCCAATTAACAGTTGGAGATCCATTAGATCCTAAGACAGACATTTCTGCTTTAATTAGTGCTAAAGATGTTGAGCGAGCATTGACGTGGATTCGGGAAGCGGAACAACAGGGAGCTCAAGTTGCAATTGGAGGCAGAGCAGACGGCAGCGTTTTATTGCCTACTGTGTTACTCGATGTTGATCCATCACAAAAAGTCTCATGTCAGGAAGTATTTGCACCAATTGTCGTTATTAATAAGGTAAAAACGGTTGAAGAAGCCATTGAAATGGTCAATGAATCAAAATACGGATTGCAAGCAGGCATTTATACAGACAACATTCATACGGCTTTAGACGCTGTTGAACATCTTCATGTAGGTGGAGTGTTAATCAATGATATCCCTACATTCCGTGTTGACCATATGCCTTACGGTGGAGTAAAAGAAAGTGGGATTGGCCGAGAAGGTGTGAAATATGCGATTGAAGAAATGACAGAAAAGAAATTGGTTGTATTTAATCGGAATAGATAGAGTTTATGGTTTAGTCTTGGAAGATATGCGCTGTGATCTAAATAGCGTTAAATAACGGAACAGAGCATAGGTTTCTGCCACCCCAGGTGCGTTAAATATATGTGGTGGCAGGAACCTTTTTTATTGATTTACTCCTCACTCTCTAAAAAATCCTGAAGTTGATTCAGCCGCTCATCATATTCTTTCGTATCAATCTCTGCATCGACTTGATCACCTAAATCTATGTTTTCCCACTCCAGCTGCTTTTCCTGAGTCGCCACATTATTTTGTCTAACACTCTCAACAGGAGGAGAGGGGATCTGTGAGTCTTCACGCTGATCCATTTCTCTAAGTCGAGTAAATAAATCCTTATACTCATCTTGTAATCTCTCACGTTCCTGTACAATTTGTTGCATTCGTAGATGGATGGCTGCTCTTTCATCAAACACCATAGCTCACTCCTATACAAAAAATAGTATTTTCTAAATCATAGCATAATTTTGTTTTTTGTTGGGTGATAAAGTATGGTGCGAGAGCAGGGTAGTCAGTGTATGGTAACGCATTTGTTTCTATGAGACGCATATCTCTCAAAGTTGATGCAAGATAGTGATGAGTTAAATTTAAGCATGATTTATACAAATCATTGGACAAATTCTAAGCCTTCATTTTAAAAACTAGCAAGTCACCTTCAGATTGCAGCTTTTATGTTAAAAATAGACCGTTTTGACCGATTCATTCGTTCCACTAAAAAGGCCATGCATATACTAAAGCGAGCACGTGCCGTAGCTAAACTTTTTTGCTAGTACTACTCTGATTTCTTTTTGTAAAACCATTTATCAGCAATGAAAAGGAATAGCACTAAAACGAACGCGTACAAAAGATTATCCCCTAGTCTCAGTTCGATTCCCCGAATATTGTCTACAAGTATGATTACCAACAGAGCGGATATAAAATAGGAAGGATAATACCAATATTTACGGATGATATTCACGCAAACACCTCCAATTAGCAATTTGTTCCATTCTAATTCATAACAGAAAACGATTCAATCTATCAAACCAAACTATTGCTGTTCTCACAACTTTCTTTAATGCTATTAAACACAATCAATTCTTAACAGCCGCCTCTACCCTTGTAAAAGCAGGAATCAGAGGAAGCCCAGTTGTTGTTGCTGCAACCCTTGCTGTTCTTTCCTATCAATGCATTAGAGAAATTGGATGGAGATAAACAAATATACCTATTTGAAACTCAAAGAGCCGATAATACTATTATTATCGGCTTTTTAGTAGTATATAGACATTTCAATTGTTCTTTGATACTGTTTAGTAGAGTAGTGATGAAAATGAAATATGAGTTAATTAAGATATCTTCCTAACGATGTCCCTGATAACTTATTCACAAGGAATGAACTTAAGTACATGGCTTTAGTTCCTTAGTTTCTTTAAGAACCTGATTCGATGGCTCATTATACAGACCAAAAGAGAGCATATAATCTTTATGGTGTTGAAATAACGAGGAAACCGAAATCTTAAAATACAAAAGGAATTTCTCTCTCGATTACAGAATTTCAGCCGTTTCTAAACCTTCAAACCGTATATTCTTTCACAATTTCACCACCAATTAGAATGTTCGTTCTCGGGAATGTATGTTCTAATTTTACCACGACAATGTATGATGCTGCATCAACTAATTTTAGTATTTGTTGTTGTTGTAAATGAGGTCACTTTAGTGGTCTTAAAACAAAAAGAACACCACTTATCGTTTAAGTGATGTTCTGAATTGAATATAATGTGCAACATTAAAGACAATTCACTACTCTAATAAGATTAGCTAATCACTTGTCTTTAATTTTACATAGTAGTGCTGCTTTTTCAACTTTTCTTAGCTTAAATCACTTGCAACAATCTCCCAAACACACGATTAGTTCCCAGCTCCTCGATACTTCTTCACCCCAGTATTCCATAACAGGACCGCCATCGTTAAAAAGATCACACCCATCACCGGAGTCAAGAACGCATACACATACCATTCTTCCCTTTGTAAAAAATAAGCAGCGGGGTACACGCCAACAAAGGCAAAGGGCAAGATCCACGTTAAAATATAGCGAATCACACGGTGGTAAATATCGACTGGGTAGCGGCCATAATTTCCTATGTTATACATCATCGGCATTATGTCTGTTCGGCTATCTGACCAAAAACCAATACTCGCAAGCGATATAAAAATACCCGCATAGATAAAGGCTCCACCCATCACCATAGCAATAAAAATAAAGAGATCATACCAAGCGTACGTTAAGCCTAAGCTCGTTCCAGCATAGTACATTATCGCTAAACCGGTCATCACGCCAAATAACGACTCTAACTCCATTCGTTCCATAATAATTTGGAATAGACTATGAATCGGACGTGTTAAGACACGGTCCATTTCTCCTTTGACGATATAGCGTTCATTAAAATCCCAAATGTTAAAGAAGGATGAAAACAAGGCGTAGGGAACAAGGAAGAACCCATAAATAAAAATGATTTCTTCACGGTTCCAGCCAATTAAAAAGGTCGTATGACCAAATACCACTAGAATAAAAATTAAATTTACAGCTTGAAACAATAAGTCTGAAAAAATTTCAACGATCGTATCAACGCGATACGTTAATCTTGTTTTTAAATATTGAGAGGCATATTGAAAGAAAATAGAGATGTAAAACATTTGTTAGCCTCCTTGCACAATTAACTGTTTTTTTGCTAGAGACCATAACAGTTGAATTGGTATCATTAATATCATCGCCCAAAATGCTTGCAGCATCACGGCCGTATAAATCTCGTTGCCGACAAACCCTTCAGTGAAAATCATGCTAGGTATATAGCTAATCGCCTGAAAGGGTAAGTACATCATCACCGACTGTGCCCATAGAGGGTAAAAAGAGATCGGTAGTAAGAGGCCAGAGAACAAGTCAATTACGACACGTTTCGCACGAATTAGCCCCGAATTATTAAATAAGAAAAACGTCATAATCCCAGTAAGTAAGTTAATTTGCGTATTGACAATAAAACTAAACACGAGCGAAACAAAGAACATCAACCATGTCGTTAAACTAGCGGAAAAACTGATTGGAAAAAGTAAAGCAACAATGACCATTCCAGGTACAGAAAAAAACAATAACCGGAATAATCCTTCTCCAAGTCCTTGCATCGTTTTCATTCCTAAATAGTTATAAGGCCGAATCATTTCAATCGCTACTTTGCCATCGTGGATTTCCATCGCGATTTCACGGTCAATATTATTAAAATAAAAAGCTCTTGCCATCCAAGCTATAGCTATATAGGTGGTCATCTGTAGAACTGATAACCCTTGAATGTCTTCTTGTCCTCCGTAGATCGCTGTCCATAAAAAATAATAAGCCCCAATGTTAATACTATAAATTAAAATCCCGCTATAATAGTTCGTTCGGTAAGCAAGCATCATTAAAAACCGAACTCTGATCATTTCTATATATTGACTCATGAAAGGGCCATTCCTTCTTCATAAATCTTACGGATGATTTCTTCGGTGGAAACTTCATTGATTCGTACATTTTTAATGGGATTCTTTTGAACAACTGTGCTTATTAGATCAGATGCAACACGTTCATCGCCATTCACATTGGCGAGCCATGTCGTTGCATCTTTTTGTTCCCAAAGAACGTTTGCGGTATCAGGCAAATCAGTCACATAGATGTCTGTTAGAAATTGAAATTCAACCTGTTTTCCCTCAACTGCATTTGCTTGAAGTTGATCGAGCCTGCCATCATAAACGATTTTTCCTTCATCTAATAACACAACTCGTTCGCACAGAGCTTCGATATCCGTTAAGTCATGTGTGGTGAGAAGAATGGTCGTTTTATACTGTTCATTAATTTCTTTTAAAAACTTGCGAATTTTTAATTTTACTAAAACATCTAACCCAATCGTCGGCTCGTCTAAAAAGAGGAGGGGAGGATTATGAATTAAGGCTGCAGCTAATTCACAACGCATTCGTTGTCCGAGCGACAATTTTCGTACCGGTTTATCTAATAAAGGACCAATTTCTAATGTTTCAATGACATGACCCATATGATTGTTGTAATCTTCATCGGAAACACGGTACACCTTTTTTAAAAGTCTGAATGATTCTTGCACCGCAATGTCCCACCATAACTGGGAACGTTGTCCAAAAACCACTCCAATTGAGCGGACAAATTGTTCTCGTTGTTTATGAGGATCCATCCCATTGACGATAATCGATCCTGATGTAGGTGTTAGAATCCCAGTTAACATTTTGATCGTGGTCGATTTGCCAGCGCCATTTTCTCCTATGTAGCCGACCATCTCTCCTTGTTTTATGTTTAAGGAGATATTATCAACGGCTGCAAGCACTTTATAATTCCTCGTAAATAAGTCCCTAAAAGCTCCTGATAAACCAGAACGACTTGAATACGATTTAAATTCTTTTCGTAAATCTTGAACTTGAATAATGTTCTTATTTACGTCCATTTACATTCCCCCTAAGGCTAAAAGACAAAGCCTGATTCTCTCTTTCATGACCATGCGCTTTTTTTAAAACACAGTATAGTGTAACTCGTCTGAATCGTTACAGCAAGTGGAATCGCTTGATATTTACAGCTTGTTTCAGTCTAAGCATTTTTGTTTTTTTACCAAATCTAAAAAGAATCATGGGTGCACTCACTCTTTCTATTGGAGGAGAACTTATAGAATTACTCACTGTTTTAATAACGGTGTATCAGTTCATGAAAAAAGTTAAAGCTAGGGAGAGAGAAAAAAGGATAGGCGAAGTAAGTTAAAAGGTAAAGGAAATTCTCCTATCTGATGAACAAGTGCAAATATCCAGAATGTAGTCCCATGCGTTGAAAAAAGTGTCGCTCGGCTCTTTTTAGTGGAAGAAGGGAAAGAGAATCTTCAAATTTTTTGGAAAATAGATTGACAGCAACAAGCAAATCGTGATAAAAACTGTATATACATAATATTTTTAGTGCATAAAAGCGTAAAAGCATAAAAGTGTTAAAGTGTGCGAATTTGTTAACTGAATGAAGAGTAAAAAATAGTATCTCAGGGGGATTATTATGGAACATATTGGCAAAATTATAGACTGTACCATTCGTGACGGAGGTTTGATTAACAATTGGGATTTTAGTGTAGAGTTTGTTCAAGATCTGTATGATGGCTTAAGTGCTGCTGGTGTAGAGTACATGGAAATTGGTTATAAAAACTCACCTAAACTTCTTAATGCAACAGAGCCTAATCCATGGAGATTTCTTGATGATAACTTCCTAAAAGAAATTCTCCCTGAGAAGAAATTTACAAAACTATCGGCTCTTGTAGATATCGGGCGTGTAGATCCTGATGATATATTACCACGTGAACAAAGTCCTCTAGATATGATCCGGGTGGCTTGCTATATCCGTGAAGTGGATAAAGGCTTAGAGCTTGTTCAAATGTTCCATGATTTAGGATATGAGACATCACTAAACATTATGGCACTTTCAAGTGTTCCTGAAAATCAACTAATTGAAGCATTTAAATTAGTGAAAGAAAGTCCTGTAGATGTTGTCTATATTGTCGACTCCTTCGGAAGCTTAGATCCTGCAGATGTAGAACATCAGGTTAAAAAGTTCAAGGAGATGATTCCTAATAAACAGCTTGGAATTCATACACATAACAACATGCAGTTAGCATTTGCGAATACATTAACGGCAATGAGAAATGGTGTGACTTTCCTGGATTCCTCTGTTTATGGTATGGGTCGTGCAGCTGGTAACTGTAATACGGAGTTACTTGTAACTCACATACAAAAACCAAGTTATGAGCTTAAACCTGTCCTAGGCGTCATTGAAAAGCACATGCTAGAAATGCGTCAAAAATGGGAGTGGGGTTATATCATTCCTTACATGATTTCAGGTACAATCAATGAACATCCACGTGTCGCAATGGCTTACCGTGCAAGTGAAGACCGTGATCAATATGTCAATTTCTATGACAAAGTAACATCACCTGAAGCCTCATTAGCTCCAGAGTCAAATTAACCTATTTAAGGTACCTCGATTGATTGGGGTACCTTATTTTTGGTGGATGGTTTATGGGTGGGTTTATCGGTTTTTATGGAAGAAGTAAATGTAAAACAGATAACCCCAAAAGGGACACTTTTAAAAGTGCCCCTTTTGGGGTTTTAACTTATTAAATTTTCTCAAACAATCCAATAGTAAGTAGAGATTCAAGGCCTTCTTGACTTTGGCTGTCGCGAACTTCAAATTCTACTTCTTGATTAGGTTGTAAAGAGATTGCTAGTAAACCTAAAAGGCTTTTCGCATCTATAACCCAGTGATCTTTTCGAATTAAAATGGTTTCTGGATATTCGCTAGCTTTATTGACTAGGCGACTTGCGTCATCTCCAAAAATCGGTTTTAGCACTCTTACCCTCATGTATTCACTCTCCTTTAAATGTTTGAATATTTCAAATATAATATACCATAATATAATTGAAGTAGATATTTATTTTTAATAGATGTGTTAGAACTTGGACGAACAGACCTAGTTGATATAAAAGGCTAAAAAACTTCTTTAAGTTCACTGTGAACTTAGAGAAGCTTTTTTTATGAAGGATTAGAATGATTTCCCATAGGGTTAAAAAACCTTTATATATATAGGGGTACTGTGATCGATGTTACAGCAACCATAAGACTCGCCTTATAAAATGTAGATAGTTCAAAACTTAGGATCCAAGGGGATGACTTGTATGATCGTAAATGAATTAATTGCAACAAAGGAAATCTATGCAGGAGAAGTAGTCGAAAACTATTACGTAATTTACGAAGAAACACGAAGTAAGGATTTCGTACTCAAGAATAACTTTTTTCTAGAAAAGAGTAGTTTTATTGAAAAAGTGATCTCCATCTTCAAAGGTGACTCATTCTCTACCTTACAAAAAATAAAAGCATATCCAATTGAAAATATAACAATAGAGTCCATGAAAGAGATCATTGGGAAGGACCTTCCTGAACTATTTAGTAAAGGTTGAAGGGTTATTTTTGTTTATAGTGGCACAATCTCCAGAGTTTTGAGGAGTAATACTTTTGATGAATAATGAGGCGATAAAAAAATGACAACTGAAAGGTATAGTTTTAAAATTGTTGATCGTCTTCAAAAAATAGATGAAGATATTCAACGAAGTGAATTGAGATATCACACGAAAAGAGTTCTTGTAAGCAAAGAATTTACATTTGATGCAGCCCATCATTTACATGCCTATGAAGGAAAATGCAAAAATCTTCATGGTCACACTTACAAGATTATCTTTGGAATAAGTGGTTTTGTAGATGAGATTGGAATTGTCATCGATTTTGCAGACATTAAGAAAATATGGAAAGAAGATATTGAAGTATATTTAGATCATCGTTATTTAAATGAAACTCTTCCTAAAATGAATACGACTGCGGAAAATCTTGTTGTGTGGATATATGAAACGATGAAGACATCCTTACTGCAAAGACAAGACCAATTTAATGAAGCGAGAGTTGAATTTATTCGACTATATGAAACTTCTACAAGTTATGCCGAAGTCACTAGAGAGTGGATGGATGTAGAGTGAATGATTAAAAATGGAGAAATAACGTTATAAAAACCAAACATCTCTGCAAAGAAGAGTTTGAAATCGGGAAAGAAGCATTAAATATGATTTGTGAACAAGTTAATGTGATTTCACCCGAAAATGGAGAAGTTCTATAAAGTCTGTGTAACAAGGACCTTGCATCACAAGATAATGCAAGGTCCTTGTTTTTTTTAAGAAAGCAGTAGGATGGGGAATAACCGATGAATGTAAAAAGGAACATGCAAATGAGCCTAACGTATTTATGAAAATCATTGTTTGATGAGGACTAATTCCATTGTTTTAAGGGGCTGGAATTATGGCCTTCTATCGGTGTATCCCTGTAATAACCATGTCGATTTTATGGTATGCAAGTATATGATGTCCTTTTTTAAGAATATTTGTTGGAATTCAACTGTAAAAATCAGGAATTTGTAAAAGGTTTTCTTCTTGCGATTATCGAACTACTTTATAGTCCCTGTGTTGTTTAGAATATGAAGTAGGGACTGGCTTATCAACTAAATAGAAAGGAGGATTTGCTAATCATTCACTTAAAAACTAACGTAAGGGAGAGGGTATATATTGATCAAAAGAACCTTGTTATTATCTATCGTCTTCGTAATTTTATTAGCGCTTACATTTAGAACATCAGGACAAGCTAGTTCAAACTTTCATGAAACTATTGGGCAATCCCTGCAACCAAGAACCGTAAATATTGGAATATTACCAGTAGAACCAGATCCAAATAAACCTGTTATTGTGTTTGTTCAAGGACTAACGAATAACTCTACCACTTGGTATCAAGGAAATAATATGTACGAATTAGCTGTACAGGGGGGATTTGAAACGGCTTTTGTTGAGTTACACGACTCAGGTGGAACACCAATGAGTTATTGGGACAACGGTGCAATGCTTGCGGATCAGCTTGAACAAATATCAGAATACTTTAACGGGAAAAAACTTGCGGTTGTGGGGTATAGCAAAGGTGGAATCGATGCTCAAGTTGCCTTAATTCATGAAGGGAAACATCACCTAGTTTCTGATGTTGTTACCATTGGATCTCCACACTGGGGAAGTGAATTAGCCGATCTAGCCAATAGTAGATCACTTGGTTGGTTAGCAACATTACTAGGCCAAAACAGTGAAGGTACTCAAAGTTTGCAAACTGGGGTTATGAATCATTTTAGAGCCATCACAGACAATCGCTGGGAGACTCAGCAAAATCGATATTATTCGATCGCAGGTAATCGAACGGGGCCTATTTTTAGTAATTACTGGCTAGGTTCAGCCTTTATTTCAGGTCCAAGTGACGGTGTTGTATCCGTGGCTAGCGCCCATTTACCATATGGTGAAATGCTTGCTGTAGGAAACTGGAATCATGGTGAAGTTCACCGAGGTTCAAATGCCCTTCCTTTTTTCAAAGATAGAATTGAAACTTCCAAACCGATGGAGGAAGCAGCATTTGATTACTTCTATGACAAAACGGGAACAGGAGAGGTAGATCGACTAGTTCGAGGGGGAGCTCAAAATGGAATCGCAGAAGAGACTTTTTTTGTTGAAAACGACGTGAAGAAATTAACAATCAACTGGATGAGTGCAACAAAACTCGATTCTGTTGAACTTGTAACTTCGGGAGACAACGAGCGTAAAACGTATGAAGTAGTCGCAGTCCAAGATACAGACTATTTTAATGGAGCGTGGCATCACTTTTTAGAACTAGAAAACCCTAAAAAAGGTAAATGGACGATCATTACGTATACAGAGCAACTATCAGCTTATGCTCTTCTTGTTAAGTTTGACTCTAACCTAAACAAACAGCTGAAACTTGAAGAGGATGGCAATAAGAAAAATTGGAGATATCACGCTAACTTTACGGCTGGTAACAACCATGAAAACACGCCATTTAAGTTGTTTTACGAAATCGACTTTGTTCCTAGAAAAGGCAAAGAAAACAAACAAATTGGCCACAAAATAAGAGAGTATAGACAAGCTCAAAAACATAATGAAAAGAATAAAGTAACGATTCCTGATCGTGGTGAAGGAGCATACAATGTCACTGTCAACATTGAAGGAATGACGCCGTCTGGTGATAAGTACCAAAGAACGGTAATCAAATCGATCTACATGGATGATAAAGGGAATGCTTATTAAAATCTTAAGTCCTAAACTAGATGGAGTTGGTATAAGAATATACTCAGAAGAAAGATAAATGACTGTATGAGAAGTTCGCAATGAGGCTATAATTTTCATAAAGGTTCCTGTTCCTCGGTGTGTTTAAACAGTGGGGAACAGGAACTTTTTTTGGAATAATCCTAAAAAATAAGTTCTTTTATTGTGATACATGTTACAGCAGAAGTTTGAGAGTCCTAATACCATAATGGTAGTTCTATATTTTATTATACAAGGGGATGACTTGCATGATCGTAAATGAATTAATTGAAACAAAGGAAATATATGCAGGTGAAGTGGCTGATAATTACTATGTTATTTACGAAGAAACGTTATGTAAGGATTTCGTCTTTAAGAATAACTATCTATTTGAGAAGAGCAGCCTTATTGAGAAGGCGATTCATATTTTCAAAGGTGATTCATGCTCTAGCTTACAAAAAGTAAAAGCATATCCTATTAATCATGTAGCACTCGAGTCCATGAAAGAGATTATTGGGAAGGAACATCCTGAGATCTTTAATAAGGGGTGACAGTGAGCCAAAGTGGGTTCCAACTCACTTATTCATACAACAGTGGCCTTCTCTTAAACAGCTCATTAAGGGAACCTGTAGAGATGATGTTGCATCCTTCACCAACCCTTATGCTCTTCTTGACGAAAAATAATGTAAAGAATATGATGAGGATAAATGAAGTGATTAAAGAGGTAGACGGACAAAAAATCAATCAGGATTCGTTGAATGTAAACCGACATATTCAAAAGTTCAGTGGTCTAAGAAAGGCTATTGGCTTCTTGAAATGTCGGTTTTTTTTTGTTGAGTCTTTTATGTGACCGTTTTTATCTGACTCCATTGAAGAACAAAATTCTTATGTTAGGGTTCAAGGGTTAGGGTGAATAATATAGTTGGATAAGTTTATAAAAGTGATGCTAGAGCTTGTAGAACTTCATTTTGTAGAATAGCAATCGAATTTGATCAACTACGTTCGTTTGAGGAAGTAGAAGAAACACATATAGGCACCGTTTCCTTTCTGCATATACACTCTATGATGGAAGAAAATTTTTTGTCTAGGTTTTTGTCTAGGATTGTAGAGATTGCCATGAATGGTGAATTAGACTTAGACATTGAAGGACTTTATAAAGGGTATATCATTAGGGGCTATTAGTAATATTTACAAAAGGGACGTTCCGTTTATCATGAAGAATCCTTTAAAAGACGCTGCTTTATGTAGGGTTCATTCAAACAAGCGATTGTTAGTAAAATAACAGTTGCTTGTTTTATTAGGTTAAGAAAGCACTTGTGATAGGGTCGTATAAAAATATTCCTTAGTGAACGTATAAATGGGTTGGTTCTATTAGACGAATCTTTGATTACTTAGGTGAATAGTATAGAGGCAGGGGGGAGGGTTCCTTATGGTATGAAAATCGCTTATACAATGTCGGGGGTGGTAACCCCCGTCGGATTCATTGTGGTGGTAAGTGAGTATTGCATCCTCACAACGGATAGCGCTTGAATAATTGGTACGATGTAGTCTCTATTTTTCTAGAGTAAGTATGAAAGTTAAGTTGATTTTGGAGGGGGAATGATGCAACTTTTTTACACAGTCCGTCCAGGAGATACACTGTATCAAATTGCGAGGCGATGGGCAATCCCGGTGGATTCCCTTATTGCCGCGAATAATGTGATTCCACCTTATACGATTTACGTAGGTCAACAGCTTTCTGTACCTCCTGGTGTTGATGTGATTCGTGTAAGGCCAGGAGATACAATCTATACCATTTCTCAATATTTCGGTGTTCCACAAGCCCTTATTTTTGAAATAAACCAGCTTGAGCCTCCTTATACCATTCAAGTCGGTCAATTGTTAAAAGTTCCACCTGGTAACCCCTACTATATCGTTCAGCCTGGAGACACGCTTTATCAGATTGCTAGGCGATTCAATGTAATAACGGGAGGACGAAGCAACTACGAGTTGATCAGGCAGGTTAATCGGCTTCCATCAAATTTGATTTTCCCAGGAATGAAGTTGGTCATTCCTTATGCTCCTTTAGGGGATCAAGGGTTTATTGCTTATATATCCAACCGTGGCGGAAGCTATGATCTGTGGTTATATAACCTCAGCGATGGTGGCAATGTACAGCTTACAACTGGTTTAGGAGATTTATTTTCAATCCCTTTTTGGTCACCAGACAGTAGACATATTGCCTTTGTAGGTCGTAATAGAATTCTTTACGTATTCAATTTAGCTGAAGAGAAAATGGCTCGTATAGACCAGTTTGAAGAGGGAGAAGGTAGTTATTTAAATTGGTCACCTGACAGTCGAAAATTAGTTTATACAAGACAGAATCATATAATCTTGTATGATGTTTTCACACATCAATCCGAAAGAATATTACAGCCTGGTGCAACGGACACTCAATGGTTTCCGAATGGGACAGAACTTCTTTTTCAAGCACCTGATCCATCAGGGATTAGTCAACTGTTTCGTATTCAAACCGATGGAACCGGTAAACGTCAAATCACCCAAAACACCGGTGGTCGACTTAATCATGTGCGCCTGTCTCCTGATGGCTTGTATGCCCTGTATACAACGCCTGGAGTTAGTATTTCATTGATTTATACCGTGGACATCATCACAGGAATTGTGAGTGAAGTGAGGGGAGGACCACTTGCCAAGAACTATTTTCCGGCATGGTCTCCGGATTCATCAAGCATTGCTTACAGTGCGACTGCTTTTGAAAACATCGGATATTTTTCCCTTATTCGAACGGTGGGGAGGCAAGGAGAGGGTGACCGAACAAGAGCTATTTCGAATTGCTTTGCTACGCCAATTACCTGGTCACCAGATGGCCGTAATCTCGCCTATCTATCAGGCTGTAACAACCAAGGAATGGCGAGCGAACTATGGTCCATTGACATAGGGCATCCTGTTCCGATCCGGTTAATAGAAGGAGTGGCGATCACATCTTTACAATGGTCCCCAATGCCAAACTCTGCGTTGATAAGGACCTATCGCAGTACGATCTATAAAGTTCAATTTCAATATCCTGCACATTGGCAAAAAATAACGGATGAAAGATATGAAGGCACAGAGGGCTTCTTCCAAATTTCAGCGATTTCTTCAGATGAACCGATTCACAAAGTTTGTCAAAATGAAGCATTCCAGCAATTATTGCCGTACGGTTCGTCACCACGCACCATTCAAACACAAATTCAACATCAAGAGGCATGCTTTATTATCCCGTCAGAGGACCAACCTACAGAAATGAGAAATCAAGCAGCTTTGATTGTCCAGTATCCACAACCTATTCCAATCGAAGGAACAACGTACAATTACTTTATCTTATGGGCAGACCAAGATCATATAAATGAGATAAGCTCAACCCTCATTTTTTTGTAGGAAAAACGACGAAATGGCTTATAAGTAGCCTCGTAACATTCTAATTAGCTGCCCAAATCATTTAGTGGTTTGGGTTTTTAGTTGTCATCTTATTATTGTTTCAGTTGATAGAATTTGTATGAATTGTATGAATAAAGGATAAAATTTTACTTTATGTTAAAATATGTATATTGGTGAACGTTATCGCTTATAGAGTTAAAAATTAGAAAGAATGATTTAATTGAATAAACTGAGGAGTGGTGTGTTTGAGCAAATTTCTAGCAATCCTTTTTTTGTTTTTTTTATTAGTAGGATGTTCTACAGAGGAAGAAAAAGTAATTGAGAGGTTAAAGCCAGAGGAAGAGAATAGGTTTAGTGTAAGAGTTTTTGTTGATAAAACCCCGTCAGAAGAATATCAACGAAGTATTCTAGATATCTTTGACGAGCAATCTCTTTGGGGAGAAAAAATTACCTCCCATGGGTTTACAATTATAGATGAAGAGTCGACTCATAGTGATGATTATATAAAAATTTTCGACTTGAAAAAATTCCCTGGAATCATCGTTTTTAATCACGATGGTGTTGCATTTCGAACGTATGAAGTTGAAGAGTTAAGAGTATTTTTTTTGAATCAATAAACAGTCTGAGTGCTAAAGTTTAGGGGACTCAAATTTAATTGTAAGTAGTCAAAATGTTAATGTTTAATAATAAAAAGAGAGTTACTAGGAGGAACAGGTGAATTATTTTAAAATATTATTTAAGGATATGTTCTTTGATTTAGTCTCAATGGGGAGAGGTTTTATATACGGTTTTGTGATGGTGGGATTGTTGGTTTTCATCGTTACTTTTTTGATTTATTTATTTTTAACTGCCAGAACCTTTTTTCTTTAGTTATGTTCTGATGCTCGGAAAAACTCAAGAAACGGAGATCCCTAAATGTATAGGGATCTCCGTTTTTTAAGTCATAAAATTAGTGAAAGAATACGGTAAATGTTAGGACCATTAATGTTAAGATTCCTGGATTTTTAAGTTGAGTGTTTGACATGTCGATTACCTCCTGAAATGTTCATCTCATTATGTTAATTTCATCTTAACAAGCAAATAAAAAGATGTAAGCATTTTGGTTAGATAATGTAACATGAAAGATGCATTTTAAATATAGGTTTTAAAAATGGTCATTTCATTTCATTTCGTTTATTTAGGTGTTTAGAAAAATAAGTGCCACATCTTTTCTTTCTTACAGCTATTGGATTGCTCCTAATTTGAAATCAGTAATTATGATTGTAATAATCAGGGAACTGCCCCGACCCTTGTCCATAGGAGTACCCATGATGCGAGTGGGAGTCATGAGGATTATGCTTCACATGAGTTTTGGTTTGGGATTGAACTGGATGAGATTGATGTTGAACGTAATGATTGTGCCATTGATACTCATGTCCGTGGTTGTAAACGGGCTGATATCCAAAGTGTCCATACCCGTTTCCTAGATATCCAGATTGGTGCCAAAAGTGCCCTTGCCTTTGATGAAAATTGTGTCCGAAATCTACGGGTGAGAATCGACCGATTCCTTGAAGTGGAGCTGGAAACATATGATCACCTTTTCTTAAGAGATAAGATATCCTATTGAACAAGATTTAGATTAGAGCTTATCCTTATCAAAATTAGGCTTTTGAGGAGTAGTTAAGATAAACTCAATACGTCCAATAATCAATTAAATTGCTTGACTAGCATTGTAGAAGAACGTAAGGAATTTACTTCCCCCCTCATTTGCCTAAAAACACTTAAGCCTCCATTTAGGACATCCTTTAACCTATTAAAGTATGGTAGTCATGTATTGGGGGCAGGCACCGTTTTCCGTTTTAATAAAGATGAATGTTTCCTTCTGTAACAGAATATGATCAATTTGGAAACAGAAAACAGGAAAATACGTAGGAAGGGGTTAACGGTATGCCAGTAGCAAGCGAACGTGGAACTGTTCAATGTCCTATAGAAACGATGTGGGAGTTCATTAAAGACATGGGAAATTGGGCTCCGTGTATGCCAGGTTTTGTAACATTTGAGGAAATAGATGAAAATGTATCAGTTTGGGCTCTTAAGGGCGATATGGGAATCTTTAAGCGGAAGATGAATTTTACCGTAACGGTAACCGAGAGAGTGATGCCTGAACGTGTTGCTTTCACATTAGAAGCAAAGAAGGAGGGCATTAAAGGGTATGGCTCTTACAAGGCGGTTGCTAAAGGTCCGAACACGACCGATGTAGAATTTAACCTGGATATGACTGGTACAGGGTTACCTGCGAAAATGGTAAACGCCCTATTATCAAAAACACTCCCTCGTGATTGCGAAGAATTAAAAGACAATCTGATCGAAGTGTTAGAAAAAGAAGGTCAGTCAATCGATGTTAGATAAGAGTAATATGAGTACAGTATTAACAAGATTTGTTGTATTAGTTCGTTAAGGTGATAGTGTGTAGCAATGAAATCCTCTGTATCGTAGTGATGTAGAATTAGGTGCATAAAAGAACAAAGTGACGCTTTAAAAATAAACTTGACGCAAATCTTTCAAATGCGCCGCATAAAAATAAATCTGACTAATAATTTCTGGATCTGACGAATAGGATGTGAATTTTGACGCATAAATTTATTATGTGACGCATTTTTTTGGAAATCAAAATTTTAAGCGAAAAAAGTGAAGTCAAAAGTAGGTTATATCAACATAAAATACTGTCACGAAAAAAATGGAATAATAATATACCTGTTTTACTCCTCAAAGCACTTTTGAGGGTTTTTATGAAATTTGAAGTTCTCTTTTTCAACAGAGTTTTTATTCTTTATCATGAGTCTTTTATCAATCTAAAATAACGCTCCTCTCTGTGAATTTTTGGGAGGAGCCTTTTCAATTAAACTTAGTCCTATTTACCCAAACCTCTATATAGTTATCCAAAGATGCTTTCTCTGTTTGAGGAAAAATTAACATCACTCCATTATATTTAGGCTTGTTCACATTGTAACGTACTTCCCTCTTTCAACGTTACATATGTAAAGCAACAAGAACTCACAACAAGAAGAGGGTGTATAGAAGTGGATAACATAAAAAAGATTGGATTGAAATTGATGACTTTGTCGTTAGGGCTACTAATCATGCTCGGATTTACTAACGGGGTTGGTGCAGCAACATATGAAGTGAAAACGGGAGATACCTTATACCAGATCGCTCAAGACAATAAGATGACTGTAGATGAATTAAAACAAATGAATCAGTTAACGAGCAACATGATTTTCCCGGGACAAAAAATAAAGGTGAAAGATGCTGTCACGTATGAAGTCCAAAAAGGCGATACGCTCTATAGTATCTCAAAGAACTTTAAGATCACCGTCCAAGAGCTTAAAGAAATGAACCAACTTTCGAGTACCATCATCTTTCCTGGACAAAAGCTTCAGGTGAGAGATGTAGTTTTTGAGACGTATGAAGTCCAAAAGGGTGATACGCTATATAGCATATCAACTCATTATAAGATCACTGTTGAAAAACTAAAACAAATGAACGATCTTACAAGTAATACGATTTTTCCTGGTCAAATACTTCAAGTGAAGATCGCAGTGATCGAAACGTATGAAGTCGAAAAAGGGGATACACTCTTTAGCATTTCGAGAGAGTATAAATTGTCGGTAGATGAGTTAAAACAACAGAATCATTTGAAGACGAATGTTATCTTCCCGGGGCAAAAGCTTACGGTTAAACGAAACCTATAGTTGGAACAAACAACGTCTAAGCCTTCGCCAAACAAAAAAAGGTGTCTCATTAGGTTCCTGGAACCATTGGGACACCTTTTTTACTTTTCTCCTGGTACTATTAATCCATCTTAAAACTCGAAACAGCCCCTTGTAAATCCTCTGACATGTCTGAAAGGGAATGGGCTGCATGGATAACCTCTTCCATCGAGGCCAGTTGTTCCTCGACCGAGGCTGCGACTGTTTGAGTGTAACCTGCTGAGGATTCAGCAATTTTAGTTGTCTCAACAATCGCTAAGCTCATGTTTTCTGTCCCTTGGGATACTTGATGAGTAAGGGTTGTAACGTGTTCAATTTGTTGGGTGACGCGTCGGACAGAAGAAGCGATTTCAGCAAAAGTCTCACCGGCTGCGCCAACTAACGTAATTCCTTCGATTACAGTAAGTCGTCCACTATCCATTGAATGAACAGACTGTTGGATATCGGTTTGAATAAGTATGACTAATATTGAAAAGGCCAAAGACATTTGGTGATGAAATTCTTTTATCAAACAAGTAAGAGAACACCGGATTATATCCACTGTTCTCTTACTTGTTAATTACTTATTATTTTCTTCTATTAAAGCTTAAACGAACTTTTCAACGAAACGATGAGATTGAACACAAGGTTGTCTGTTGTCGTATCTTTTGGATCGACATTAAAGTAACCGTGTCTAAAAAATTGGAATTTCTCTTGAGAGGCAACCTCTTTCATATTTGGCTCGACAAAGCCTTTTAAAGCTTGAAGAGAGTTAGGGTTTACATGATCAAGGAACGTTTTTTCTACTTCCGGCTCTGTTTCTGTTTCCGCTGATTCTTCTAACTCTTCTGGTTCTTCATTTAAAAGGAGTGGCTCATACAAACGGAACTCAGCTGGCACCGCTTGAGTAGCCTCGACCCAGTGTAGTGTTCCTTTTACTTTACGGCCCGTAAAGCCTGATCCACTTTTCGTTTCTGGATCGTACGTACAATGGATTTCAACGACGTTTCCATCTTCATCTTTGATGACGTCCTCACATTTAATGAAGTAAGCATGCTTTAGACGAACTTCGTTGCCTGGGAATAGACGGAAGTATTTCTTTGGTGGATCTTCCATGAAATCCTCTTGCTCAATGTAAAGCTCTCTTGAGAAGGGAATTTGTCTTGTTCCCATTTCTGGATTTTCCGGGTTGACTTCCGCGTCTAGCATTTCCACTTGTCCTTCTGGATAGTTAGTAATGACGACTTTTAACGGACGAAGAATTCCCATTGTTCGAGGAGCTTTCATTTTTAAATCTTCACGTACAAAGAAGTCCAACATTTGAGAATCAACCGTACCTGAACCTTTTGATACACCAGTTTCGCGCACAAACGCACGAATGGCTTCTGGTGTATAACCTCTTCTTCGTAAACCTGAAATGGTTGGCATACGTGGGTCGTCCCAACCATCAACCAATCCTTCATCAACGAGTTGTTTTAACTTTCGTTTACTCATGACGGCATTCGTAATGTTTAAACGACCGAACTCGATTTGTTGTGGGGTACTCGTCATTTCACATTCTTCTACGATCCAGTTGTAAAGCGGACGTTGATCCTCAAACTCAGTCGTACAGATTGAATGAGTGACATCTTCAATCGCATCCTCTAACGGATGAGCAAAGGCGTACATTGGGTAAATGCACCAATTGTCTCCCGTGTTATGGTGAGTAGCATGAGAGATACGGTAAATAACTGGATCGCGCAAGTTAATATTGGGAGAACTCATATCAATTTTGGCACGTAGCACCTTTTCCCCGTTGCCAAATTCACCTTTACGCATGCGCTCGAATAATTCTAAGTTTTCCTCAATCGTACGTTCGCGATAGGGGCTATCTTTACCAGGCTCCGTTAATGTCCCGCGGTACGCACGGATTTCATCTGGTGACAAATCATCAACGTAGGCCTTTCCTTTATTAATTAAAAGGACGGCTCTTTCGTACATTTCTTGGAAATAATCAGATGCAAAAAACAGCCCATCCCAATCATAGCCGAGCCATTGTACATCTTCTTTAATCGCATGAACGTACTCTGAATCTTCTTTTAAAGGATTGGTGTCATCAAAGCGTAGGTTCGTTTTACCTTTAAATTCATCTGCTAAATCAAAGTTAATGACGATCGATTTTGCATGTCCAATATGTAAGTATCCATTAGGTTCAGGCGGGAAACGAGTGATAACATGGTTTCGCTTGCCGGACTCTAGATCTTCTTTTATGATATTTCGAATAAAATTCGAAGAGTTATGTTCCAAGTTGATCAACCTTTCTTCATATGTATTGTGCATTATATTTCCATAATACACTATTTACTAGTAAATAGTGTATCACAAGTCGATGAGTGATAAAATGTTCGTTGACATGCGCCGACTCTAAGTGTGCGCTTACTTGCTCATCTTCCAACTAGCGATATACTCGGTATTCTCATTTTTAAGATCGAGGACAGGATCTTCAACCATCCAACATCCTTCAATTTCAAGCTCACGACAAGCCAAGTCAAACTGACACATAGCAATCCCCATATCTAAAAGCTGCATTTTATAGCCCAATTTCGAACTATAATTGGGTGTATGTTCAATGTAGAAATGACAAACTTGTCGGTCTGTGGATAGGACAAGTCTCCATGGTTGTTTATTCGAGGCAGATGGACCTAACCTCACCATTTCAATCGGAGTTTCTAGACCATCAACGTTCTCCTTTACTAACGGTACAGCAAAACTAGCATCGAAAAAAAGGCGATCCCACGGTTTTTTATTATCGGCTCTTACGACAAAACGTAACGCCTTATCAAACACCCGTTGCTTATCTTTCGGATATCCGAGTGGAGTCACACAAGGAATAAATTCTAAGTCACGTAACTGAATTTCTTTTTCAAATGAATTCCGTGAAAACGTACCACCCATCCAACACGTTCCTAAACCTAACTGAGTCATAAATAAAATAAGGCGATGAAAAATAAAAGCATACTCAACTAGGGCATACTTTTCATTTTTGGCTGCTCCTACTAAATAAGCTTGTGGATTTTTTATGAATCCATACGTTCCAAGCTTCATCCCTTTGTCCGTCACATTGCGATGAAGGAGGATAAAATCCATTCGGCCTCTTCCTCCGAATGGGCCTATTAAATGTTCTTCCTTACTTATGTAATTAGATATTTGCTTCACATCCGCTTCTGATAAACTCTGTTGTTCATACGTTCGAATGGACTGGCGGCGACGCATTGTTTCAATAGCTGATAGTGTGAAATTCATTAGATTCCCCTTTATATGAGCCTGATCGATCGAAGAGAGTAACGATGAAAGTAGTTACAGTTCTTGTACTTCAACGATTTCATTTTCTACCTATACGATTGATTTGAGTCGTGTGCTGAATTTCTTCATCTTTAAGAATAAGACGGAAGTTCTTTTTTGTTGGTAG
Source organism: Halalkalibacter alkalisediminis (assembly GCF_028610705.1). Taxonomy (GTDB): domain Bacteria; phylum Bacillota; class Bacilli; order Bacillales; family Bacillaceae_D; genus Halalkalibacter; species Halalkalibacter alkalisediminis. Next base: position 14,586 of record NZ_JAQQWT010000027.1, on the reverse strand, counting down.
GGGTTAGAAAATTTTTGAAGCCTTCTCCTTTAGTCTGAACGACTCCATGTAGTTCAAGCCCATCTTGATCTTCACGTTGATGACTATATGAGCGGAAATTATTTTTTCTTCCTTGATTTCGACTTTACATGGTCAGTAGGCTAAAGAGTGGATGCGAAATTGGCTTAGAAAACCAACACCTAGGCTTTCACGTAGTGAGAGATTTTGATGTATGGCATGAATGATGTGTTCGTATACTTTTCGGTCATCGTAAACAAAACTAATCAATGCGACGTAGTCAAAGTGATCGAAATTCTCTTCCTTCACAACTCCAATCATAGTTTTCCCTTTATTTGTAATTGTTAGCATAAAAGTCCCCATAAGGATGAGAGAGAAAAAAATCTTCCCTGGTAGATAGCCTTTAATTTTACCTTAGTGACATTGAAAAATAAAGGGATTTACATGTAGCTTGCTTTAGGGGGAGTAGTAAGAATGGTGGTCATTTGCGAAGTTTGTAAATGTAATGCAATAATAGCGATTAACGGCTTTGAAGAGGTGAACGGTGTGAATGCCATTTTATCTGACTTATTTCTAGTAGTATTTGGTATGATTCTTGGAGTAATTGTTAGTGATCCCTTAAAAAAATATTTACAGGCAAATACAAGGAAGAGGCGCGTCAGAAAAAACGTGTCCAACTTTTGCTATATATCCGGGAAAACAAGTCAAAGAGTGTCCCGACAACAGAAGAACTAGCCGGGAAGATCTTTGCGGGAAAATTGGATGTAACAATGGTAGGAGACCTTTTAAAAGAAAATGAAGAAATAGGATTGATTAAGGGGAATATCTAGTAAAAATCAGGATGATAGGAAAAAAGTGGATATATGTTAAGAAGCAATAGAGAGAGGCTGATTCACAACGTGTTGCACGGTGGGAAGCGGTTTTTTCATTTTAATTGACTAAGAGACAGCCGTTTTTGGGACATGTGGCAATATATGACTTTTGGTGACGCATAACTACCTCGATTTGATGCATAAAGTTCTTCATAACGCATAAATGCCCAATCTGACGCATATTTTCTCCTCGCGTCGCAAAACGTCTTCGATTTGACGTATATATATCTTGAGGCTTCATTCCCAACTGTTGAAAAGAGGTAGAAAGAGAAAGAATTGTAATAATTTCATGATTAAAATTATGAGGCACAATTGAAAATCTGCTTTTTGGCAATATTAAGCTATTTTTCTTCGATGTGATCCATGAATTTGCAAGAAATCACTCGTTATTGCTAGTACCTCACCCTATTTCAATTTCTTCGTTCTAAGATGGAAGGGGCATCATATATTGAAGCAAAAGGTTAGTGGTCAGGCGTCTAAGTTATGGACATCCCTTATAGAGGATAACTTTTTATTAGTAGTAGAGTTCAAGATTTCCTTTTTGTAAGGCTAAAAAAGAGCTTTCTCTCGAAGTCTCTTAACTTTAGCTAAATTCAACATCTGTTCTAAGCGCCACCAAAGAGGACCACCGGTAACAGAATAAAAGTCTTTACTAAAAAAGGGAGGCATAACATTATGGGTCTAGATCCTCAAGCGAAGTTTCTATTAGAGCAAATGGCAGCGGCTGGTGCACCGCCCATGCACGAACTTACACCAGAGGAAGCGAGGGCATCAGCGAATTTTACCGCTTTGGCAGGCGCACCTGAAGAAGTAGGTAAGGTAGAGAACCGAACGATTCCAGGACCTGGCGGGGAAATACCGGTTCGCATTTATACGCCAGAAGGCCAAGGGCCGTTTGGGGCATTGGTTTATTACCACGGAGGTGGTTGGGTCATTGGCGACCTTGAGGGGGTAGATGTACCTTGCCGTCTTCTTGCGAATCGCTCGAATTGTGTAGTCGTTTCCGTCGATTATAGATTGGCGCCTGAGCATAAATTCCCTGCAGCTATCGATGATGCGTATGCAGCTAGTAAATGGGTAGTGGAAAATGCTTCTTCGATTCAAGTTGACGCCGAGCGGGTTGCTGTTGGTGGCGACAGTGCGGGCGGGAATCTCGCAGCTGTCGTGTCTTTAATGGCCCGAGATAAAAACGAATTCCAGGTAGCCTTCCAAATGCTGATTTATCCGGTGACTCATCATTCGTTTGAGACCACATCACATAGCGAAAATGCGGAGGGCTACTTATTAACGAAGGATAGTATGGAATGGTTCTGGAAGCATTATTTACGTACCGAAGAGGAAGGTAAAAATCCTTATGTATCCCCTCTCCTTGCTGAAGACCTAAGCGGACTACCGCCAGCATTAGTAGTGACGGCTGGTTTTGATCCATTGAGAGATGAAGGAGAAGCCTATGCACAACGCTTAAAAGAAGCAGGGGTTGCAGTTGAAGCAACACGGTATGATGACATGATCCACGGATTTTTCTGGATGCCAGGTGTTTTAGAGCAGGGGAAACAATGTATAGAACTGGCAGCCGCTGCTTTAAAACGAGCATTGGATAAGTAGTGTAGAAATATATGGTCTTGTCAAATAAAGACTCCGGTATGGTGCTTCCTCGAATCTGCTTAAAGGGACTGTTTCAGTGCCCTTTTGTGGTCGCACTGGAGTCTTTTGAATGATCCCGCAGTTTCGTTTACAGTAGGTGCCTATTATGTCCCTTCAGGCTGAACACTTGATCCTAGCTCTCTAACTCCGAGTCAAACTCCCTATACGTACATATTTTTGACGATATTAAGGACATTACTAGCATTTAAAAGAGATAAGAGTGTATGTAAATGGATTTTAAATGGTAAGATAGATGTTAGAAAAGTTTCTAACATGAAGGAGAATGGATCGTTTGAGAAAAAATGAATCAAAAACGGAATTACCAGCAAATTTTAATGAGTTGAAGAAGTCGATTAATAGAACATCTAATTGGAGAGAGCGTTTAGATGCAATAGAAGATTTAGGTCAATATAAAAGCCGAGAAACGATTGAATTATTAAAGTACAGGTTGACAGGAGATCCTGTTTACAAGGTTCAGGAAGCTGCGTATCGTAAACTGATTGCTTTAGGTGAACAAGTAACGAAGCCTGAACGGAAAAACGGGGAGCTAATTAAAGATACAAAGAAAATTCTCCTTAGGTTAAAGAAGAGCCTCCCTGCAAATCATTCATATGAAGATTTCAAAGAGAAAGTGAAAAAAGTGAGATTGGATCTATATGATGTGTACGAAGGTGAAAAAGGCACTGACTTTGATAAATGGTTGAAGGAAAAATGGGACACATTACTAACTAGATAATTCACAGGTTGTTCTTAAATTCCGCTAGAAAGCACTTTCATCAAAATAAAGTGATTTTCATGGTTGAAGATTGTAAGAAAAGTTGGTAAAATAAAAATAATTTAAAAGACTATGTGTAACTGGCGAAACGCGGATCACCGCGAGGGAGCACATAGTGTCGTAGCCGTTCGCCTGGGCAGAGGTAAGGGATCTTGATCCCTTACCTCTTTCTGCATATGTGGAGGGGGTATCCTATACTACTAATCACTAGGGCAACTGCAGGATTTCATGACATTTTGAGAGTTTTGTTTTAGAAAATAAAAAAAGATAAAAAACAGAAAGTGGGAGAAATGATATGAGCACAACAACAACTTTAGAAAAAGTAAATACAATCAAAACGTTAAATAATATAGCAGAAAGCGGATTAAATGTATTCAAGGGTAATTATTCTCTTGATAATGACAATGAAAATCCGGATGCTTTTGTTCTTCGTAGTTTTAACATGCACTCAATGGAATTTGGTAGTAATTTAAAAGCAATCGCACGAGCTGGTGCGGGTGTTAATAATATTCCGGTCGATAAGTGTACAGAGCAAGGAATCGTTGTTTTTAATACACCAGGTGCTAATGCGAACGCTGTAAAGGAACTTGTTTTAACGACATTAATGGCTTCTTCTCGTAACTTGTTTGCTGGTGTAGCTTGGACCAAAACGTTAAATGGTGAAGGGGAACAAGTTCCAAAGTTAGTAGAAGCAGGGAAGAAGCAATTTGTCGGAAAAGAAATAAAAGGGAAAACGCTTGGTGTTATTGGTTTAGGTGCAATCGGTGCTCTAGTTGCAAATGATGCCCTTCAATTAGGAATGGATGTTATTGCGTTTGACCCGTTCATCTCCGTTGATACAGCTTGGAATTTGTCTCGTAATGTACAGCGTGCGATGACAATTGAAGAGTTATTCGCGAGCGCGGATTTCATTACGGTACACGTTCCATTCACAAAGGACACAGGTGGTATGTTTAACGAAGCTACATTTAGCATCATGAAGCCTGGCGTTCATATTTTGAATTTCTCACGTGGTGAGCTTGTAAATGAAAAGGATATGGCCGCTGCACTTGAAGGCGGGTTGGTTGGTAAGTATATTACAGACTTCCCGAATGAAAATGTATTAAACATGAAGAATGTCGTTCCTATTCCTCATTTAGGTGCTTCAACACAAGAATCAGAGGAAAACTGTGCGGTTATGGCTGCTCGTCAAGTAAAGGAATTTTTAGAAACAGGAAACATCAAAAACTCAGTCAATTTTCCAAATGCATCTCTTCCTTATACAGGTAGACGTCGTGTGGCTGCGTTCCACAAAAACGTTCCGAACATGGTTGGACAGATTACAACAGCGATTTCAGACTTCCATTTAAACATCGCGGACATGGTGAACAGAAGCCGTGGGGAATATGCATATACGATGATCGATATTGAAAATGATGTAAACGGCGATATTATTCCTAACTTAGAAGAGAAAATGAGTCAAATTGAGGGTATGGTTGCGACTCGTATTATTTAATATCAAACGTACGTGTTGTGTAGAAGAAAACAAAGAAAAATAAAATTGTTCGAAGCTGTCTCATTAGGGGAAATACCCCCTTTTAGAGGTAGCTTCTTTTTTAGCTGAAATGGTAAAAAATACGTTTTAATGTTAAACCATTTAGTTTTGTGCTTTTCAAACGTAGCCATAATTTCGAATGAACAATCGATTGCATTTTGTTTCGTTACTAAAGTAAAATGAATATGGAATTGGTTTCATGTTTTATATTGACAGTGGAGTGATTACTAGTGGCTAACATATCAGATGTTGCAAAATTATCAGGATTATCGAAAACGACTGTTTCTCGAGTTATAAATAATCATCCGTATGTTTCGGACAAGAAAAGAGAATTAGTATTAAAGGCAATGAAAGAGCTTGGTTATACGCCAAATCCTTCCGCAAGAAGATTAAGAGGACAGCTGACGACAACAATAGGTGTCATAGTACCTAAAATTGTGAATCCTTTTTTTGCGTCTCTAGTGAATTCGATTGAACTTGCTGCCTATAAAAAGGGACACCAAGTGTTGATTAGCCAAAGTAATGAAGATAAAGAAAAAGAATTAGCGTTTTTAAATTTATTAAAAACAAAGCAAGTAGATGGGATTATTATGACTTCAATTGAGAATGATTGGGAAATGATCGAAGCGTATAGCAAGTACGGATCTATTTTGTTATGTAATGATTACGTTGATCAAGAAGTTGTTCCGATGATCCGTTTAGATCAAACAAAAGGGGCATACTTAGGTGCTAAGCATTTGATTGAAAGGGGTCATCAAAAAATTGCTTACTGCACAGGTGGTTTATTTGATGAGCATGGGAAAGGGAAAGATCGTAATCAAGGATTTCAGAAAGCGTTAAGTGAAGTAGGAATGAAGATCAATCCAAAATGGATTTTTGTAGATCAGCACACGGTTGAAGATGGTAAACAGGTGATGAAGCAAATTTTAGAGATGGATGATCGTCCAACTGCTATTTTTACAGGAAGTGATGAAGTGGCGGGGGGAATTATTATCGAAGCAAAAGAACAGCACTTAACTATCCCAAATGACTTGGCAATCATTGGGTTTGATGATCAGCCAATTGCAGAAATAGTAGATCCTAAACTAACGACTATTCGTCAACCTGTTGACCAGATGGGGGAGAAATCAATAGAAGTGATGATTGAGATGCTTGAAAATCGCGAAATGAAAATAAAAAACTACGAGCTACCAATCGAATTAATTATTCGCCAATCGACATAGTATACACCATGGCTAATTCCTCGGAAAATGGGGGACAAAGTGAAACTCTCAACACAGTTTCACTTTGTTGTTGAAATCACTATCTAGCCTTTCTTTGAATTAAATAGAAATTTGAGCATTGGAAATCAGCTAGGAAAGCGTTGACAGAACTCGAAAACAAAAATATAATAGAAACAGAAATCGTCTCCATAACCATAATAACTAAATGGTTATTTTTTTGGTTCAGTGCGGAACCGATACCACATTGATTTTTTGTGTTATCGTTCGTAGATCATTTGCATAATTGTTATTATACCTTTTGAAATTCAGAAAAATTGTACTCTATATTTTTTTGAGGTAATGTGGAACCGATACCACAATAAGGCAGAAGACGTAGAATATTTTAAATCTAATACAACTAATGGAGGGAACAACATGGAGAAGAAGTGGTGGCAAAAAGAAGTTATTTATCAAATATATCCTAAAAGTTTTTATGATTCGAATAACGATGGAATAGGTGATATAAAAGGGATTACACAAAAACTAGATTACTTACAGTCTTTGGGGATTACAATGGTGTGGATATGTCCGATTTACCAATCTCCAATGGCCGATAATGGATATGATATCTCAGATTATTATCAATTAAATCCTGAGTTTGGAAAAATGAAAGATCTAGATGAGTTAATTGATCAAGCCAAAGAAAAAGGAATTAAGGTTGTACTTGATCTAGTCATCAATCATACATCAGATGAACATATTTGGTTTCAAGATTTATTAGAAAATCCAGAAACTAGTAAATATAGAGACTATTACATTTTGAAATCTGGCAAAGATGGTCAACCTCCTACTAACTGGCGCTCTGTTTTCGGAGGTAGTGTGTGGGAACCTTTGAAAAATACGGATCAGTACTATTTCCATTCATTTGATGTTAAACAACCGGACTTAAATTGGGAAAACAAGCAAGTTCGTGAAGAATTATATCAAATGGTGAATTTCTGGTTAGATAAAGGTATTGCTGGATTTCGAGTGGATGCAATAACGTTTATAAAAAAAGACCAAAACTATGGTGATTTGCCTGCTGATGGAGTAGATGGACTTGTAAAATGTACAAAGAAAGCTCGTAATCAACCAGGTATTGAAACATTCTTACATGAATTAAAAGACAAAACATTTTCTAAGTATGATTGTGTGACGATTGGGGAAGCTCCTGGGGTACCTTATGATCAATATGGTGATTACATTGGGGACAATGGTTATTTTTCAATGATTTTTGATTTTAGGTATGCAGACCTTGATGTAGCTTCTGGTAGTGAGTGGTTTAGAAGAATAGATTGGAACGTACTAGATTTAAAGAAATTAATCTTCACTAGTCAGAGGGAAATCCAAAAAGCGGGTTGGGGAGCAAACTTTTTAGAAAATCATGATCAGAATCGCTCAATAAGCAAGTATATCAAACAGGAAGAGGATCGACATTTCCATTCTGCGACCATGCTAGGAGCTATGTTTTTCTTTCTTAGGGGAACGCCTTTTATCTATCAAGGGCAAGAAATTGGAATGACTAACTTTGAACGCAAAAGAATTGAAGAATTCGACGATATTTCGAGTATTGATCAGTACTACCGTTCTATGAAGGAAGGCTTTAGTGCAGAAGAAGCATTGCACTTTATTAATTTACGAAGCCGTGATAATTCTAGAACACCATTTCATTGGAATGCTAAAGAATATGGTGGTTTCTCAGAAGTTAAGCCATGGTTAGGGATGAATGAGAATTATAAAACGATCAATGCGGAACAACAAGAACAAGATCCACATTCAATCTTACAATTTTATAAAGAAATCATTCAAGTAAGACAAAAGAGTGAGGCGTGTGACTGCTTAACATATGGAGAGATTGAACCGATCCTTGAAGATCATCCGACGATTGTGGCGTATAAGCGTATATGGAATCAAGAAGAGGTTGTTTGCTATTACAATTTTTCATCTGAGAGTCAACCAGTTGAATTAGAACTTACTAAGTATGATGTATTATTAGACAATTACAAAGAAGAAACAGTTCCATCACTTAAGCAAAAATGTTCGTTAAAGCCATACCAAGCATTAGTACTCTTAAAGAAAGAAGCGAGCCATCATGAATGAAAATAAATACGAACGTATAGGGAAAGAAATTATCGATGTCATTGGCGAGGATAATATAGAATCGTATGTTCATTGTGCAACAAGGTTGCGATTCTCCGTTAAAGATCGCGAGAAGATTGATGACGAGTCTATTGAAAAAATTGATGAAGTGAAAGGTGTATTTTACAATGCGGGTCAATATCAGGTCATTTTAGGTACTGGTACAGTCAATAAAGTCTATGCCGCTTTAAGGGGGGGGCAACCGGATCGGGAGGATGAGCAAGCGAAAAAGGAATCACCATCTAGAAATAAGGAAAAGGGAATTAGAAAGGCTGTCCGAACGCTAGCTGATATCTTTATTCCTATTATCCCAATCATTGCTGCAACAGGTTTATTCCTTGGCTTAAAGGGTGTTATGTTCAGTGAGGCGTTCTTAAGCTTAGTTGGCATGAGCATTGATGATATTCCTGAATATTTGCAGACACTTATTTCTGTTCTGACAGACACGGCTTTTGCGTTTTTACCAGCTTTAATTTGTTGGTCTGCCTTTAGGAATTTTGGCGGTATGCCTATTATTGGTTTTGTACTTGGATTAATGCTTGTATCTCCTGCATTGCCTAATGCGTATGCGGTAGCAGATATCAATAGTGGAGTAGATCCTATTATAGCTTTCGGTTTCATACCGGTTGTTGGTTATCAAGGTAGTGTGTTAACTGCTCTTGTGATGGGAATTCTTGGAGCAAAATTAGAGAAGAAGTTACGGGCTATCATGCCAAATGCATTAGATTTAATTTTTACTCCATTCTTTGTTTTATTATCTATGATGATTACAGGTTTACTCATTTTAGGACCTTTATTGCATTTTGTTGAAATGGGATTAGTAACGGTTGTTACGCAATTGATTGATATTCCTCTTGGTATTGGGGGGCTGTTGATTGGCTTTATCTATCCGTTAGCAGTTATGACGGGGATGCATCATTTATTTATCATGATCGAAACAACGTTGCTTGCAAATACAGGGTTTAACCCGCTGATTACTTTATGTGCGATGTACGGATTTGCGAATGCAGGTACTTGTTTGGGGATTACGGTAAAAGCGAAAAAAAGTACGGTAAAGGTTACAGGAGCGAGTGCAACGGCTACACAATTACTGGGTGTTAGTGAACCGGCTTTGTTTGGTGTCGTGATGAGGTATAGCATGAAACCTCTTTATGTTATGATTGCTTGCTCAGCTGCTGGAGGTGCGATTCTATCCTTATTAAACATCCAAGCAAATTCATATGGTTTGGCTGTAGTTCTCTCTCCTTTAATGTACATTTATGATTGGAATCAGTTGCTTGCTTATCTGGTGGTTTCCGTCATAACATTTGCAGCTGCATTTATGATCACCTACTTATTTGCCGTACCAAAAGAAGTAATGGTAGAGGATCAAGATCGAAAAGTAAACAATGTGAGTTCAATGTAATTGAAGCGTTATGAGGATGAAGTACCTGTCACTTGTCAGAAAAGCAAAGTGACAGGTGTTTTTTTGTGCGAGTTTGTAAAGGGTGTATAAGAAATTAGTTGATGAGGGTTTTATTAAGATGAAATTACAAGAAATTTTATATGATTCAAGGGGTAGGTCAGATATTTATTATTCGTAGATACAAGGTGTTGTTTAATCACATTTGTTTTATGGATTGACGTAAGTCCTTTTGAACAAACCTAGTAGTCCTCTTGAAATGATTTTCACAACGAATACAAGGTAAAACGAGTAAATCCATTTCCAATTCCCTTTAAATTGTAGGGCTTTTGTTTTTCTTTCAAGTGTGACCTCATAAAGGGCCTGAGGGATAGCAAAAAGAATTAATTTGCCTAGGACATCTTGGAGTTTGGAGTTATAAGTCGATTGACAATACCAAATGGATAGGTAAGGGCAGACCAAGAAGTCATAAATAACATTTATTTTGAACACCTTAGGTAAAAACCTAATTGGGTACTTTACTTGCTTCGTTTCAACTAAAATTTTGTCAAAGATATAATGGGTAAAACATTTTAGCGAATACAAAGGTAACCAACTCTTTACCGATGGTTTTTTAAATAAAGTAACGGTAGATAGTAGACCGAAAAAAATACCGAATTTAATAATGAAACGTTCGAGTTGCATCAATTTCTCCTCCTTTTCTCAAAGTATTATCAACTAGGGAGGAGAAATAAAAAAATAAAAAGATTTTATACGAATCACTCGGTTTTATTTCTTCCTTCATTTCATTATTTATGTGATGTTACATCTTTTATTTACGATTAATACCTTTCCTCGCTCTTACAGGGATTAAAAGAGATACGGAGGTTACCTAGCTCTATAAAAGCATTTTTTTAGTCAAAGCTGACATAATATGCTAAAGTATCTCCAAGTAATCTAAATAACAGATAAAAAATTAGGATGGTGTGAATGATGGAAATTAAACAACTAACAAGTATGGAAGACATGACTGAATTTGTAAAGCAACCAGGGAAACACTTGCTTTTTAAGCATAGTACGACTTGCCCAATTAGTGCGAAAGCACATGAAGAATTTCAAGCGTTTGTTGAGGAGTCGAACACGTCTGCTGCGATTGTATTAGTTATTGAAGATCGACCTGTATCGAATCAAATTGCGGAAGAGCTTGGAATAAAGCATGAATCACCACAAATTTTCTTGATTGAAGATGGGAACGTTCTTTGGAATACATCTCACTGGAAAATTACAAAAAACGCGTTAAAGGAAGCTGTCGGTGAATGAGTAAACAAGTGATTGTCTATTCAACAGATGGCTGTGTAGAGTGCACGTATGTGAAACAAATGTTAACGGATGAAGGTGTTTCATTTGAGGTAAGAGATGTGATGGCAAGTAAAGAATACCAAAAAGAAGTAGAGAAATTTGGATTCATGGGTGTCCCTGTTACCGTTGTTGGGGACCAAGCTGTTAAAGGGTTTACACCCGAACTGAAAGAGCTAATTGACAACGCTAAAAAGTAAAGATAAAGAAGACTTCCAAGGTGTATGGTGACCGAGGGAGTCTTCTTCTTCTATTTAAGACCTAACAAAAAGGATTCATATTTTTTAGAGAAAGAGTTCACTCTGATTCAAATGAACTAAATGTCCTGCATTTTGAATTTCGACATACTGAACATGCGGAATGATTTCAAGTAAAACATACGTGCAACTTCGATATAAAAAGTCATATTCTCCGCTTAACCAAAAAATAGGTTTTTGGAATTTAGTTAAAACCGATTTCAAATCGTACTGAAGGCGGATCTCTAGAGATTGTTTGATAATCGAGGGGTGCATGAGTAACCCATATTTCAAGAAAATCTCTTTTGATTTAGCATTAAAAGGGTTTGGCATGTCTTTCGTATTGGGCTTAACTCTGTCAGCCTAAGTCGTGAGCCAAGCTGAATAATCATCTATCGGTTCATTTAGCGAGAGTATAAATTGATCGAACAAAAAAGATGGATTGTTGTAATGACCGCCAATGTTACAAATGCTCAGTACCTTATCAGGATATCTTTCTTCAAACGCGTGGGCAATATAACAACCAAAGCTTAATGCGCAAATGTTAGCTCGATCTATGTTTTCGGTTTCAAATACTTCAAAAAGTTGTGCTACTAACTGGTTAAGTGTAAATGAAACACTCGACCCTAAACCAGAACCGTGCCCTAAATAATCATAGGAGATCGTTTGGAGTTTGAGCTTAGATGGTTGGCTTCAACTTTAAACACGTGTTGATTGCCTACTAAACCATGTAAAAAGACGATTGAAAGATGCCGACGTCCTAGCGCCTATGATAATAAAAGCTCTTGAAGAACAAAACACTAGTGCTCATCGCCTAAAATTGTTTGAAGAGTTAAGAAAAGTAGAGATTGAAAATCAGCAAAACATGCAGAAAAAAAAAGAACATTCATTTGCGAAACTAATTGCTTAGAAGAAGCGAGTCTGACACGTTGTCGAATTCGACAACGTGTCAGGCTTATTTTTATGAGGATAAAGTAGTGGGAACATCTATATAATGGCAACCGGTGAGGTGCTGAAAAGATGGGAGTTACATTCATCAAAATCTCAGTTGTTTATTTTGTAATAGGTGTTTTACTTGGCTATTATATGTCGGTTGCTCATGGTTCTAATCTTACAGGGGTCCATGCACATATCAACTTGTTAGGTTGGACTTCGATGACTTTGGCTGGTATTATTTACACAATGTTCCTAAGGAAGAGTCTAGTCTTCTAGGTAAGGTTCATTTTTGGCTCCTAACATCGGTTTACCGTTGATGATGGTTGATCTGTTTTTCTTTCTGCAAGGAAATCCATCACTTGAATTCTTTATTCCAATTGGAGCTACTCTTCTAATCATATCTGTCCTGTCATCTTGTTTACCATTAATGTGCTTAAAATTGTAAAGCGAGAAGATGCTCAACATTTATTCCAGAAGTAAGGTAGGAATTTGGGTGTAAGTCTTTTGGGGCTTACGCCTTTTCTCTGTTTTACAAGAAGATGTTTCGTTAAAGCGCAATGGGAAGTTTGTATGTAAAAAGAGTTAAAGGGCGCGATCATCAAGCAGAAAGAGTATAATAAAAAACACAGAAGTAGACAATAAAAAGGGTTGTCTATGTTGATTTGAAACCAGTTGGAATCGTTTGTAAAAGAAGTGATTGTATACAAAGACAAAAGATAAAAGGAGACATAATGACAAAGGAACAAGAAACAGAAACCGGATGGAATTTAGACAACAGTTATGCCCGTCTGCCGCAACCATTTTTTACGAAAATCAACTTAAACCCTGTACGCGCACCGAAGTTGATTATTCTTAATAAACCGCTGGCGACATCACTAGGGATGAACGTACAAGCTCTACAGCGGGAAGAGAATGTAGCCGTATTCGGTGGTAATCAGGCTCCTGAAGGCGCTTTTCCTCTTGCTCAAGCTTATGCGGGGCATCAATTTGGGCATTTTAACATGTTAGGGGACGGTCGGGCTTTGTTACTTGGTGAGCAGATTACTCCCCAAGGTGAGCGGATGGATATTCAGCTCAAGGGTTCAGGTCGAACGCCATACTCGCGCGGTGGCGATGGACGAGCGGGGCTTGGTCCCATGCTACGTGAATATATCATTAGTGAAGCGATGCATGGACTTGGTATTCCGACTACCCGCAGTCTAGCCGTGGTAACAACGGGTGAATTAGTTATCCGTGAAACTGACCAGCCTGGCGCCATTCTAACACGCGTGGCCACTAGTCATTTACGTGTCGGCACCTTTCAATTTGCTTCCAAATGGGGCAACGAAGAGGATCTTCAGGCGCTAGTTGACTACACATTACAACGTCATTTTCCAGAAGTTGCTGATGTAGAAAACCGTTATTTGGTCCTTCTTCAGGAAGTGATCAAGCGTCAGGCCGAGCTTATTGCCAAATGGCAACTCATTGGCTTTATTCACGGGGTGATGAACACCGACAACATGGCGATTGGTGGAGAAACGATTGATTACGGTCCGTGCGCCTTCATGGACGCTTATGACCCTGCAACCGTATTCAGTTCGATTGACACTCAAGGCCGTTATGCCTATGGCAATCAGCCGTATATGGCCGGATGGAATCTAGCGCGATTCGCTGAGACGCTAGTGCCACTGTTGCATGAAAACCAGGAGGAGGGTGTCAAACTGGCTCAGGATGAGATTTCGAATTTTTCAAAGTTGTATCATTCCAATTGGCTCAAGGGAATGAGAGCGAAACTAGGAATAAGGAACGAAGAAAAAGAGGACGAATCCTTGATTGAAGACCTTCTTAGCATGATGCAGAAACACAGTGCTGACTATACGAATACGTTCCGTGCCTTAACGTTTGATAAGCTAGAGGGTTCAGTGCTATTTGAAACGGAAGAATTTACTATGTGGCATAAGCTATGGCAAGCGAGACTAGGAAGGCAGCAGGAATCAAAGGACTCCTCATTACAATTGATGAGAAATAACAATCCTGCAATTATTCCTCGCAACCATCGGGTAGAAGAGGCACTCGAAGCTGCCGTGAAACAACAAAACTTTAGCGTGATGGAACGGCTTCTACATGTGCTTGCAAATCCATACGCGCACTCGCTCGAACAGGCTGATTACGCTACACTGCCTGAGAAAGTAAACTGTGATTATCGAACTTTTTGCGGAACATAATACATGAGGATGAAAAGCTGTTAACGGTCGTCGTTAGCAGCTTTTTTAGTATTCAAAAAAATGCACGCCTTACTAAAACCAACCAAGATCCCCAATTCATAACGTTGAACGAGAGATTCCTCCTTTTGTCACGCTTGTACAAATGAATGAGTTTCGCTGCAACTTCCGGCTTAGACTGGATGGCTGCCATACGTCGTTTGAACCCTGAAGTTCTTTTATCAATCGATGAATCCATCTCACAAAAACGGTTCGTTTTTTTCGCGGAGCTTAG
>NZ_JAQQWT010000026.1 GCF_028610705.1 Halalkalibacter alkalisediminis | reverse complement strand
GGGTATTTACTTTTTTGGCTCTAAACAGGAAGAACTTTAAAACTGAAAATTCAGTCAGTATATATGCAACACTAGTGATCTTTTATAAAAGTTTAAGTATAGTCTCATTCTTTTAACTCCTTTAATATTTTTCATTTAAAGGAGTAATACGTTTATAGCAGTTGATTTAACCTTTTATAGCAGTCATTGTTGAAATAAAATATAATTCAATGGTATGTAAGTAAGGTGATTGATGTAACTATATTTTTATTAATTGTCGGTTCCCTTTTCCTGAAATTTAATCATCATTTTATGTATTCGATCCAACTGAATGTTCTCTCTTACTACTTTGGCTAATAAATCAAACCCTTCTTCTTTTTTTTGAGCAAAAGATGCTCTATTGTGAATTGGATCTAAACCTTTATGATCCCTAATCTCATTAAGTAATACTTCTCGGAAATAATCATTATGAAAGATGCCATGAAAATAAGTTCCTATGATTTTCCTGTCGTCGGTAATCGCTCCCTCTTTTCTGTCAGCTAAATGAATAAATGGGTTGTACGTCTTTTCATATAATGATTCACCCATATGGATCTCATACCCTGACACAGGAATGTTTTCCTCCCCAAACACAGCCTTCCCTTTGGAAAGAACCGTTAATTTCTTATGAGTCATTGAAGTTCTCATTGGAATCAGTCCTAACCCTTCTATCTGAGTATGCGACGATTCAATTCCGTATTGATCCTCAATAACGTTACCTAACATCTGATAACCACCACAAATCCCTACGATCGACTTATCCATTTGAGACAAATGTAAAATTCGATTGGTTAATCCCTTATCGTTTAAGAACATCATATCCTCTATGGTATTTTTACTTCCTGGTAAAATAACTAAATCTGGTTCTCCTAACTCTTCTGCATTTTTCACAAAACGAACATGACAATCTGGTTCCTCGAAGAAAGGGTCGATATCTGTAAAGTTTGATATCATAGGATAACGGATAACCGCAATATCAATCTCTTTAGAGGCATCTTTTTTAGAAGTATATTGGCTTAAGACAACGGAATCTTCAGCTTCAATCATTAAATCATTCATGTAAGGAACCACGCCTAATACAGGAACTCCTGTATATTCCTCAAACCAAGTAAGACCTGGCTTCAAGAGTGAAACATCCCCTCTGAATTTGTTAATGATTACTCCAATTACTCTTTTCCTATCTTGAGGACTAAGGAGTTGCATCGTTCCTACTAAACTAGCAAAAACTCCCCCTTTTTCTATGTCACCAACTAAAATCACGGGTGAATTAGCAATTTGTGCAACACGCATATTCACAAGTTCTCGGTCATTTAAGTTAATCTCAGCAGGACTTCCCGCTCCTTCTATAACAATACGCTCAAATTGATTTGATAACCGGCTGTATGACTCTTGAATTAATTGTAAGCCTTGTTCATAAAATTCTTTCCTATAGGCCCCTGCCTGCATATTTTTATAAGGTTTCCCGTGAACAACAATTTGCGACTGTGATTCACCAGTTGGTTTAATTAAGATAGGATTCATATCCGTTGTTGCAGCAACTCCTGCAGCTTCAGCCTGTACACCTTGCGCTCGACCAATCTCTTTCCCGTCAACCGTTATATAAGAATTTAGAGCCATGTTCTGTGACTTATAAGGGGCTGTTCTAAAACCATCTTGAACAAAAATTCGGCATAATGCCGTAACAAGGGCACTCTTTCCAGCATCTGAATGAGTTCCCTGGATCATTAAAGGAACAGCTTTGTTCATTGACTTTCACTCCAAACGGCTTCCTTAACAAAGAAGCTAAAATTTGTTTAAATAGGTAAATGCTCTACCACTCTAAGAGCCTACTAAGAGAATTGTATATACCTATTAATCGTTAAAATTCTATTCCTTTAACCGCTTGTATACCTTCATTATAATAATGCTTCTCTGGTTCAATAATCGAAACGAGATCCGCTAAATCAGTAATTTCTTTTTTGGCATTTCTTCCTGTAATGACAAGATGAACATGTGAAGGCTTATTCTTTAGCAAATCAATCACCTCATCTAATGGTAACACATCCTCAATTGGAAATTTTTCAATAGCCAAGGCATTATTTAATTCATCTAAAATAACTAAATCGTACTCGCCACTCATAACAGCTTCTTTCGCAATAGGCCAAGCTTTTCTTAACGCTTCCCTATGTTCCTCAGGTGTTTTGGTCCAAGTAAATCCAATCCCTAGCTGAACCATCTCAACTCCTAGCTTTCGTAAGGCAATTTGCTCTCCATATGTCCGCTCCGGAGATTTTATAAATTGATAGATTTTAACCTTGAGGCCTCTACCAACTCCTCGAAGAGCTAGTCCCAAAGAAGCCGTCGTTTTTCCTTTTCCATCTCCTGTGTAAACAAGCGTTAACCCTCGTCTAATTAGTTTCTCTTTACTCATGTTGACCTCCCATTAAATCTTTATTAAGTATTTCTTTTGTTACTTTCATATTCAGTGTTTCTACTAAAGAAAGTGTATAAGGATGTTTTAGTTGGTTGACATCCCATTGTGCAAACACTTCCACTATTTCACCCTCATACATAACAGCTATCCGGTTACACAATTCTCTACTTGATTGAAGATCGTGAGTAATAAATAGATAAGATAGTTGTTCTTTTTCTTGAATTGATTTTAACATTTTTATCATGGATGCTTGAGAATCATAGTCTAAACTAGCAATTGATTCATCAAAGATAATCACTTCTGGTTGAACCGCTAATGCTTTCGCAATACAAACCCGTTGTTTTTGACCTCCACTTAATTGATGAGGAAATCTTGTTAGGTATGCGACATCTAGGTCTACTAATTCTACTACTCTAGTTAACATCTCTCCCCATTTTTCTTTTTCACTTGGAAAAAAGTTCTTTATCGGCTCCAATAAACTTTCTTTTACGCTCATTTTAGGATGTAAGGCCGTGGAGGAGTCTTGTAATACTAATTGAACCCGCTTATAAAGCGCTAAATCATTAAGCTGTCTACCACTTGTTGCTTGTGATTCTAGAAAAATTTCACCAGATGTGATCGGTTCTAGTTTCATAATTAATTTAGCTAACGTACTTTTTCCACTTCCACTCTCTCCAACGAGACCGACACACTCCCCTTTTTCTAGTGACAAGTTGATTTGTTTAATAGCTTTAAATGTTGGAGCGGGTTTTAATAAACTCCTCTTATTGCTTTTAACATGGTATTCCTTAGAAACATTGCAAAGTTGCAGTAGACTCACTGACAATCCCCCCTAAGCCCATTTGCACCACACGATCGGCAGTGTGTTTCACACTTTGTTTATCATGGGAAATGAGTAAAACGGTCAGGTTATAATCCCGTTGTACCATTTTAAGCAAATTCAAAACTTTATCTCGATTAATGACATCAAGAGCAGTGGTCGGTTCATCAGCAATTAAGAGTTTAGGACGCAAACTTATCATCATTGCTAGCAAAACCCTCTGCCGCATTCCCCCACTTAATTCAAATGGATAAGAAGCTAGGATATAATCTGGATCCGTAAATCCTATTTGCTGTAAAAGGGAATGTAAATAAGGTTCCATCTCTTTCTTCTTCCACCTTTTTTGATACTTAAGCGTTTCAATCATCTGTTTTTTAACAGTACGGATTGGGTTTAATCCATTTAATGAATGCTGAATCAATAAGGAGATCTCATCACGACGGAGTTTCTGCAATTGCTTGTTCGTAAACTTACTAACATTTTCGTTTTTATAAATAATGGAGCCATTTGTCACTTTAAACCCTGGTTCTAATAATCCTACAATTGCTTGCGCAGTTATACTTTTCCCACAACCACTTGGGCCAACAAGTGCAACGGTTTCACCTGGATACAATTGAAACGATACATTCTGAACAACTGGAACGATCTTTTTAGGCTCATAATAAGATAGTTCCAGTTGTTCTATACTCAATAACGGCGTTCTTTTTACCATGAAACTCGTACTAGACCCATGTGTCATTTGTTTTCCCCCGTTCACTAATAAGTTGACATCCTAAAACAAAAAGCATGATCGCAAGACCAGGAAAAATCATTACATGTGGTGCAATTTGAAAATACGCTGTAGCATCATTCAACATGACTCCCCATTCAGGCGTAGGAGGTTGAGCTCCAAGTCCTAAAAAGGATAGCCCGGCAATTAAAAGGACAATTCTCCCCATATCTAGTGCCCCGAAAATGATAATTGGAGAAAGAATAAAAGGTAGAATATAATGTTTTAGAATTTTCAGATGTGAATTCCCTGAGATTCTAGCTGTTCGAATAAAATCTTCGTTTCCTATTTTTAACACAAGGCTCCGAATAAAACGAACATAGTTTGCCCAGCGAACTACTACGATCGCAACAATCATATGTAAAAAACCAGGACCTAAAATACCAACAATAGCGATCGTAAGGATAATGTCAGGTAAGGCAAGAGTCCCATCTACCATACGCATAATCAAATGATCCGAGCGCCCGCGGATATAGCCCGTGATAAGACCGATTGGGATACTAATAATCAAAGTAAAAACCATGATTAGAAAGGCTGTTGTAACAGTCGTTCGTATGCCGTACATCATTCTTGATAAAATACAGCGGCCTACATGATCTGTTCCAAACGGGTAATCCCAATTAGGTGAATGTAGTCTATTTGCTACATTAATGGCTAAGGGATCATGAGGAGATAACCATGGTGCAAAAAGACCAACAAGAATTAATAACATAAGCAGGATAATCCCAATCCCGTTTGCAATACCTAAATTTATTGGGATGATTTTCAACATTGATCAACTCCATCAGTCCGTTATTCTTAATCGTGGATCTAACCAGCCATAAATGAGATCAACGAGAAAATGAATCGTTATAAATAAGATAGAAGCAAATATGATATACCCTTGAATCACAGGATAATCTCGCTGCAAAATCGCTTGAATAATGTATCTTCCTAATCCAGGCCAAGAAAAAATGGTTTCTACAATAATACTCCCACCTAACATGAAGGCAAAGCTTGTCCCAAGCATCGTTAGAATCGGAAGAAACGCATGCTGCAATAAGTGAAAAAGCAAAATACGCCTGGTTGAAAAACCCCTTGCTTTTGCTGCTTTTACAAAGTTTTGATTCAATAATTCAAGCATATTCGTTCGTAGCACACGAGCATATACCGTACCCATTCCGATTCCGAGAGTAAGTGCTGGCAAGACAAGATGATGCCAGCTCCCTCGACCAGTCGTTGGAAGTGCGCCATACTGAACGGAGAAGAAATAAATCAAAAGAAACCCAAGCCAAAAGCTAGGTACAGCCGATCCGAGAAGGGCAAGAAACTTGCTCATTTGGTTAAGCCAGCCATTAGACCAAACGGCAGTGGAAATTCCTATTAATAATGTAATAGAGGTCATTACAAACAAACCTGCTACTGCCAATTCGATCGTTGCAGGTAATCTTTTCACTAGTTCCTCTAAAACAGGCTCTTTCGAAATATACGAATTTCCCCATTGCCATGACACAACACTTTTTAACCACTGTCCGTATTGACTCCATAATGAATCGGTTAACCCAAGTTCCTCACGCAAGGATGTAAGAACCTCCTGTGAAGCAGGCACACCATGAGTCGTTAGCATGATATAAGCTGGATCACCAGGTGAAACTCTTAAAAGAATGAATGTGAGCGTTGAAAGACAGAAAACGATAAAGATTAAGTGAAAAATACGTTCTACACAAAAACGAATCATCGTATGTTCCTCTCAACTACTTAATAGTAATTTGTGGATGAATGTAATAATACTCAATTGGATGGGCTGTAAACCCTTCAACATTCTTATTCAAACCAAAGATTGTATCAGGATGAACGACAAATGATTGAGGAACCTCATCTTGAATGATTATTTGTGCCTCTATTGCTAGTTCATTCCGTTTATCAGCCTCCGTTGTTTCATTTAATTGGTCAATAACACCTTCTAATGGTTTTGATACATAGTTGCTAACATTTGATGAGCTGTTCTCTCGATAAAAAACATTCAAAAAATACTGAGGATCACCCGTATGTGCCGTTAACATACTGTACATCGAAACATCCCAATCATCTTTTGCTAACGCATCATCAATACTTTCAACTTGGCGAATATTCACCTTGATTCCTTCTTGTGCCAGTTCACCTTGAATAATTTCTGCCATCACGGAAAGCTCTGGTCTTTGCGGAAACGTTAACATGTCCACTTCAAATACTAATCCTTCCTTTGCCCAAACACCCTGTTCATTTTTCTCCCAACCGTCTTGAGTCATGATCGACTCCACAGATAGTATTGGTTCCGTATTCTCGATCTTACCGAATGGGAGAACATCCGAAAATGCACTATTAGACTCCGTGCCATATCCTTTCATAATGGAGGTAACAATATCTGTACGAGGAATAGCTTGGTCGATCATCCTTCTGAAATCAACTTTCTCAAAACGGGGAGAATTCATATTATAAAGAACAAGATGAGTTCTTAAAGAAGGGGCTGTCTCTATTTCTAACTGTGAACTTTGTTCAATTAAGGAAATCCCATCTATCGGGATATCGATCGCAATGTCTGCATCTCCTGATTGAAGGGACATTAATCTCGTATTCCCGTCTGATATAAATTTAAATGTTACCTCAGATAATAAAGCGAGCTCCCCCCAATAGTCGTCAAAGCGTTCCACTGTTAACGATTCATCTTTTATAAATTCTTTAAATGAAAATGCACCCGTGAGATCAGGATAGTTCTTTTCTTCATCAATTGTCGTGACGTCAACGATAATAAAGGAGGGATCTGCTAGGTGAGAAATTAAAGCTGAATTAAGCTGTGCTGTCTTGATTTTTAACTCATGTTCATCTATTACTTCAATGGTTTCGATCAACAGTAAATCATTTGCACGTGGATTCATCTCAATAGATCTTTCCAGTGAATCTTTTACACTTGTAGCATCCATTTCACTCCCATTGTGAAACAAAACGTTCTCTTGAAGATTAAAAATCCATGTATTTTCATCCTCTTGTTGCCAATCCTGTGCAAGCCAAGGTGTTGGTTGTAAGGTTTCATCTAGTTTAATCAACGTTTCACCCGCACCTGAACGCATAACGTCCCAACTGTTTCTACCCGAATGATGTGGATCAAGGCCTGGTGGACTCCAAGGGAACGCCACCTCCAATGTATCTTTTCCAGCTTCGTTATGTGAAGCATCCGATACCCCGCATGCCGCCAATAGCAGAACGAAAATGACGATCATGGCTGTAAATGGTTTATTTCTTTTTTGCATGTAGAACCCCCAAAAAATAGTTATTCTTTACTTTTCAACTGTTTACCCCATGTATTTTCATACAAGAGATTCTCTAAGTTTCTTCGTTTCTCCCAATTAGATGTTTCTAAAATGGGTTTATCAGGATAATCTTCCGTGTAGCCAATGGTAAGTAGAGCTACTGGCTCAACATGGGGAGGAATCTCCAGTATGTCACGAACATCCTGCTTTTTATAAAAACTAACC
Source organism: Halalkalibacter alkalisediminis (assembly GCF_028610705.1). GTDB lineage: Bacteria > Bacillota > Bacilli > Bacillales > Bacillaceae_D > Halalkalibacter > Halalkalibacter alkalisediminis. Next base: position 37,876 of record NZ_JAQQWT010000026.1, on the reverse strand, counting down.
CAGCCAAGTGCTAATCCCTCCGCACAAGCCGCCAACCACATGTTCTGTATGGCACAAGCAGTTGATAGAAGATCGGTTTCTGGAATCGAATTTCTCCCTAAGACATGCGAACCACCTCTTGTTGGGTCACAAGTCACGCAGATCGTTAAAGGTGATTCCTTTATCCCTTCAATTTTAAGTTGCAAAAAGTGCCCTTCCTTCTCCGCATCATTCTCGTAATGAATGGCAAGTGCTCGTCTTTCCTTATCAGCTGCCCAAGCTAAACGTTCTTTAAGTTCGGTTGAATCGACGATAATAAAACTCCAAGGTTGCATAAATCCAACTGATGGTGCATGATGGGCCGCTTGAAGAATGTTTTGAAGGGCTTGATCTGGAATCGGATCTTCTAGAAATGTTCTGATATCTCGCCTTTTATACAACACTTTGTAAAAAGCATCCTTTTCTTCTTGTGTAAACATCGTTATTCCTCCAAAAAACTTATAGTAGACCACAGCTTCACTTGCTATTAAAAGGTTAACTTCGCTCAAAACATTTCTTTCGTTTTACAACATGATTGTTCTTTCTCTAACGTTTAAAGCCAAACCGTTTTCTCTTCATAAGAAGTCCGTTTTTTTGTCTGACTTCCTTCTAATTCCTCCGGGATTGGATAACCTAAAAAGATCGTACCAACCACCTTTTTCTCTTCAGGTGATCCAATAAACTCATAAGACCGTTGATCATGCACAAGACCGACACCTCTTGTTCTCCAAACAAATCCAAGCTCCAACTCACAAGCAGCTAACCACATAGAATGAATGGCACAGCAAACCGCATATTCATTATCTTTTGTATCTGCTTCATTTGAAGCAATATCAGCCGTTACCATAATAATGACAGGAGTATTTTTTACCACTTCAATGGAACTTTCAATTAGTTTCGGTTTCGTAGGGAAACGCTCCTGTAAAAAGTCAAAAGCAATGCGCTCATATCTTTGCTTTGCTTCTCCTTGAATAACAAAAAAGCTCCACGGCTCTCGTAACCGGTCATTTGGAGCAAGAGTAGCCGCACTTAGTAGTTGCTCAATTTTCTCTCTTTCTACCTCACGAGGTTCGTAGTTTCGAATTGCCCTTCTAGAATGTAGTAACTCTATTACGCTCATCTGCATTCTCTCCTTTTTCTTTAAACCAGTTTAACTTCTCCCTTAACTGCACAACATTCCCAACGACAATCATTGCCGGATGTTTAATCCCAGCTTCTGAGACAATACCCTCTATCGTTTCGAGTGTACCGATCACCGTTTTCTGATGTTCAGTTGTCCCCTCCTGAATGACCGCTACTAGAGTGCTAGAGTCTTTCCCATGTAGGATCAGCTGATTACAAATATAAGCTAAATTACGTGTTCCCATGTAAAAAGCTAGAGTGTCGCTCCCCCTTGCAATTGCATCCCATTTAATCTCATCAGTCCCGTTGTCCGCACGTCCAGTCCCAGTGATCATCGTAAAGGATGTAGCATAGTCCCGGTGTGTGACTGGAATTCCCGCATAGGCAGGAGCGGCAATTCCAGATGTAATACCAGGAACCATTTCATACGTAATCTGTGCGTTTGAAAGCACCTGCGCCTCCTCTCCTCCTCTACCGAACACACAAGGGTCTCCACCTTTTAGTCTCGTTACGATTTTTCCTTGACGAGCTTTTGTCACTAGTAAGTGATTGATCTCTTCTTGAATAAGAGTATGATTCCCAGGAGCTTTCCCACAGTAGATGAGTTCGGCATCTTCCTTCGCATAACTTAGGAGTTCTTTATTTACTAAACGATCATAGGCGATAACATCAGCTTTCTGAATACATTCGAGTCCATAAACTGTAATTAACTTCGGATCCCCTGGTCCTGCACCTACAAGAAAAACTTTTCCTTCTCTAGTCATACTCTCACCTCACTCTCTTTCGTTTTATCGGAAATACCTGCTGAAGTAAAAGTTGCCATCTCGCTAAGCATTAAAGTTGCTGATTGAATAATGGGAAAGGCAATTGCAGCTCCTGTTCCTTCGCCTAAACGTAATCCTAGATCGATCATTGGATTTTTACCCAAAAGATTAATAGCCGTTCCATGTCCTGGTTCTATCGATTGATGGGTCAATACGATATAATCGCTAACCCTTTTTGAAATTAATTTTGCAATTAATGCAGCCGTAGTACAAATAAACCCATCAACTAGAATCGGAACTCTATTTTCCGCAGCAGCTAGCATCGCTCCAGCCATTCCAGCAATTTCTAAGCCCCCTACTTTTGCTAAAATATCAATCGGATCGCTAGAAGAAGGCTTTCTATTTATGAGTGCTTGTTCAATAACTCTCTCCTTATGAAGTAACTGCTCACAAGAAATCCCCGTCCCATAACCTATTAAACAATTAATATTTTTATTGCTAAGCACAGCTAATATCGTACTACTTGTTGTTGTATTCCCGATTCCCATTTCACCAACAATCAAGGATTCTGCTCCTTGACGAATCATATTCACTCCTTGCACATACCCAATATGAATCGCTTGTTCTGCTTCTTCACGGCTCATCGCATCTTCGTGGAGAAAATTAGCAGTACCGTATCGAACTTTCTCATTAACAAGCTCCTGATGCTCAATCTCTGCTGCAACACCGATGTCGATAATTTTGAGCATAGCTCCTATTTGCTTACTAAATACATTAATAGCCGCCCCACCATTTAAAAAGTTTCGAACCATTTGCTCCGTAACAGCTTGTGGATAAGCCGACACCCCTTCCGCTACAATTCCGTGATCAGCAGCAAAAACGAGAATTCCAGCAGGAGTGACTTTAGGAAAAGCACTATTTTTCATTTCTGCCAATTCAATGGCTAAATCTTCTAATCTACCTAAACTGCCACGTGGTTTTGTTAGAGTATTTATATAATGATTCACTTTGTGTCTCATTTCTTGATTAACGGCTGGGATAGAGATCTTTTGATAGTTCATATTTTCCTTCCCCTTCATCCTCACAAATTACAAACAGACTTTACCTTGCAAACATTTTTCAATCCAATTTTCAACGATTTCTGTACATGAGGCAAAATGGAAGTGAGTATAGCCAGCTACAAGATTGTACATCAAATAACCTTCTTGCTTCGTCCCACGCATTCCTTTTGTCTCGTATGCATGGCGGACTTCTTCATCACAGTGAAAGGTAGAATAATGAAATTCATGACCTCTAGCCCTTTCTTTCTCATTAATTAGGAAATTACCAACTTGACCGCTTATTTCGCGATAACCTAAAGCAGCAAGTTTTTTCTGCATTTTTACGTTTCCAGGAATTAATCCTACCATTGGAAACAATGAATGATCAGTCGTTTCAATCGATTCAGTCAAATACATAAAGCCTCCACATTCTGCAAGTGTCGGCAAACCTTTTTCAATGGCAGTCTTAACTGAATCTTTTACCACTCTGTTATGAGAAAGTTCTTGTGCATATTCTTCAGGAAATCCCCCTCCAAGATATAGACCATCGATGTTTTCAGGTAGTGGTTCATCGGCCAATGGCGAAAAGTAAACAAGCTCAGCTCCATACGACTGAAGAAGTTCGAGGTTTTCAGGGTAATAGAAATTAAAAGCAGCATCCTTTGCAACGGCAATCCTAACGAATGATTCCTTCTTTCTTTCAAAAATAGAACTTGCTGTATGATTGACAAGCAGTGGCTGAGCAACTGACAATTCAAGAAGCCGATCAAGATCAATGGTCTTACGAACGAGGTCTCCTAATTGATCAAAAAAAGCATCGAGTTCTCCTCTTTCAATAGAAGGAATCAGTCCTAAATGCCTCTCTGGTATTTCGATATCAAGCTCTCGTTTTAAATACCCAATAACGGGTACGTTGCATTCTTGTTCAATCGCTGTCTTAACAATGTTAAAGTGCCCTTCGCTTCCGACTCTGTTTGCGATCACACCTACAATGTTTGGTCCTTCGGCTAACAACTGAAATCCTTTTACAATAGCCGCTGCACTTCTTGCCATACTTGCACAGTTAACAACAAGGATCACAGGACTTTCCGTAATCATACTGATATCTGCTGTACTGCCTTCATTGTTTTTAGGATTCTTCCCATCAAAAAAACCCATTACGCCTTCTATAATTGAGATATCAGCCCCTTGGCTGCCATGCTTGAAAATATCCACAACGGTTTCTTTTTCAAGCATCCAGCTATCTAAATTTCTAGAAACACGGTTGGTTACAGCGGTATGATAAGTCGGGTCAATATAATCAGGACCACATTTGAAGCCTTGCACTGATAATCCTCTTTTTTGCAGCGCCGACATTAAGCCAATGCTCAGTGTCGTCTTTCCTACACCACTTCCCGTACCTGCAATGACGATTCTTCGTTCTGTCATTTACACAGCCTCCTACTAATAAGGAATTACCGCAACGGAAATCGTTACGTTTCCTGATTTTTTCTTAACAAGAGAAAGTGTATCCGCCCCACTAAATAATTTAGCTGCGGGTTCACTAACCCCATATGCGCCCGTGAATTTAAAGACAGTTTCAGATGGGTCATCTATCGACATACGATTTAACTCATCTGCCGAATAACAAATGAAATCCCAATTATACTTTTCGGAAATCGCTAGAAACCCTTTCTCGTCTTTTTTCAAATCAATGGAGCAGATTGCCTTTACACTCTTGATGGAAAATTTCAACTCCTCAAGTGTGCTATAAATTACCTGCTCAATCTCTTCCATTGAAGTTCCTCTGTTACACCCCATCCCGAGTACAATCACCTTTGGTCTGTAAAGCACTCCATTTTCAAGAATAGCTTGTTCTGCTTCTTTTAAATTACGGTGAGTGACAACAAGAGCGGCATTCGGTTTAGCGTGCAACGCATCCTCAATTGATGGGTACACTTTAATCGTATCCGGGAGGGGACGGTCGTAATGCCACCAGTCTCTTTCACCAGATTCTTGTATGACGGCAACCTGTTCTTCATTGACAACAGACGCACTTACAGGTGTTAATTTCTCTGCAGACTCCCACGTCCAACCAAACCGACTCCCAAATAAATCTACCGGTATTGTTTTTTGAACATCGGATGCCGTCGTAATGACTGGTGTCGCTCCAAGTAATTCAGCGACTTCCTTTGTTAACTCATTTGCTCCACCTAGATGTCCTGATAATACGCTTATGACATGTTCGCCTTTATCATCAATGACGACCACGGCCGGATCTGTCTTTTTATCTTTTAAAAGCGGAGCAATCATACGGACTACGGCCCCTAAAGAAACAATCATGATAATCCCTTTGTATTCTTGGAAAAGAGAAGGTAACAAGAGACGTACATTCCCTTCAAATAAAGAAATGTTCCGTCTCTGTTCATCTTCTCGTTCAAACTTACTCATATAAAATAAGTCCGTTTGCGGGAATTTTTTATGCAAGTTACGAGCTAATTCAACGCCGTGTTTCGTAATCGCGACAATCGCGTACGTTCCATTTTTCTCGAGCTTAACTTGCTTTCCTTCTTCTAAAACAAGTGTCATGGTTTCACTCCTTTTCGAAATCCATGAGTGAATTCTTTATCATAAAGCTTCGATTTAAAGTCTTTATCATGAATATCTTGATCTAGTGCCCAACCTGCTAGGATCATAGCTTGTTTTCTGATTCCATTGACTCTCATATCTTCATCTAAGTTCTCAAGGGTCGAACGTACAATTTTTTGATCTGGCCAAGTGGCTTTATAGACGACTCCGACTGGTGTATCTTTACTCCAGCCCGCTGCTAAAAACTCTTTGACAATCTTCTTCGTTAAAGTCGCACTTAAAAACAAAGCGACTGTGCAATTATGTTTGGCTAAATCTCTTAATTTTTCTGCTTCTGGAACTGGAGTACGGCCTTCAGCTCGAGTTAAGATCACCGTTTGAGTTAAATCTGGAATCGTTAATTCCGCACCAAGCGCTGCAGCTGAAGCAAAGACGGAACTAACGCCTGGAATAATTTCGACATGGACATCTTGTTTATTTAAGAGAGAAATTTGTTCCATGATCGCCCCGTACACAGCTGGATCACCTGTATGTACACGAACGACCTTTTTTCCTTCAAGCACACGATCAACCATGACTTGTACCATTTCTTCAAGATGCATACCAGCTGTTTTAATCACTTCAGCTTCCGGTTTAGCACGCTCAATCAGCTCCGAACTTACCAGTGAATCAGCATATAGAACAACGTCAGCCTCTTCTAGTAATTTCAAACCCTTTACAGTAATTAAATCGGGATCACCAGGACCTGCTCCAATAATTGTGATCTTCATTATTTTCTCACCACCATTAACGTTAAGTATTCAAGCTCAGCTCTTTCTAACTCATGGATATCCCAAACGACTTCCTCATCGGACGTGACTTTTGTAACAACAGATGCTTTGTCCAATAAATCAAGCTCACGTAATACTTCAAGCATAAGATCGATGACTTTAGCTACTTTAATAAAAACGACACAATCATTTTCAATAATCGCTTTCTTCATGGCTTCATAGTCATCTCTCGCTGGAATAATGGCGACATGATCATCGCCTTCAGCTAGAGCAATTCCAAGTCTAGAGGCAGCACCATTAATAGATGAGATACCTGGTACGGTCTGAATCTTCACCTCAGGAAAACGCTCTTTCACTAAATTCATCATATGAATAAATGTACTGTATAAAAGAGGATCTCCTTCTGTTACAAATGCAACATCTTTACCTATTTTAAGGTGCTCCCAAACTTGATCTACCGTATTAGACCACTCGCGTTCTAAAATAACAGGGTCTTTAGTCATTGGGAAAACGAGACCCAACATCTCTTTTTCACCCGGATTTATGTATACATCGATGATGCGATGCGCATAACTTTTGCTCCCCTTTCTTTTTTTCGGGTACGCAATTACATCAGATTCCTTTAATTTCCTAAAAGCTTTTATCGTGAGGAGTTCTGGATCTCCAGGACCTACTCCTAAACCATACAGTGTGCCAGTCATTGTGAAGCCCCTTCCTTATGTTGTGCGGTAATAATATAAATGGGATTTAACGCATCGAACCTAGTTAAATTCAAAATCGGTTTGCTTCTTGAAATTTGAGCAAGTGTTATCGTCGGGTCAAATCCGTTTTCTTTAAAGGTGTCCACGGCTTGCATTAAGTTTTCAATCGTTACAGCATTTAAAACAATTCTTCCACCCTTTTTTAACCTAGAACAACAGGTCGCTAAAATATCATCCATACTTCCAGCGGTTCCACCAATAAAAATAGCATCCGGATCTGGGAAAGAATCTAGCTTATCTGGTGCCTTCCCTTGAATAGCCGTAAAATCAGTGCGAAATTTCACTTGATTTAGAAGACAATTTTCGAGGTCGTGTTCATTCTTCTCGATCGCAAACACACTTCCTTCTTTAGCAATGAGACTAGCTTCAATCGCAACCGAGCCTGTACATGTTCCTATATCCCAAACTGTACTGTTCTCTCTTAAGTTGAGAGCCATTAAACTAAGCGTTCGAATTTCTTTTTTTGTGAGAAGCCCTTTTTCTGGCTTTCGCTGATGAAACTCTTGATCATCAATTCCCATACCCCAAGTTTTCACTTCTCTCACTTTTTGTAGGATGACGACATTAAGTGGAGAAAAATCCATTGCTTCCATCTCTTCAAGCTCGTAAAAACCACAACGTTCATTTTCACCACCAAGATTTTCAGCAACAAAAATACGATACTCGTCCATTTCAAACGACCGCAAGTAGCGCGCAATTTCGATCGGATTATTTTCTGCATCTGTTAACAGCGCAACTTTATCCCGCCCATTTATTCGTTGAGCCAGCCCCTTCATACTTCTGCCGTGAATACTAGTCACATAAGCGTCTTGCCACCGCTCATTCATACGGGCAAAAGCAAGTTGAATCGAGCTCAAGTAAGGGTAGACGTCAACGTTTAATTTCTTTGCTAAATAGCTGCCAATCCCGTAAAACAAAGGGTCTCCAGAGGCTAGGACTACGATTTTCTTTTTCTCTTTACTTAGATCATTCACAAGGTCGGTTAATCCACCTTTAATCACTCTTTTTTCTCCTGAATAATCAGTAAAGAAAGCGAGCTGCCTTTCTCCCCCTACTAGAATCTCGCTCTCATCTATCCATTTTTCATAGATTGGTAGAAGACTCTGTTTTCCATCATCACCTATTCCAATAATTTTAATTTTCTGTTCTGTCATCTTTCCCTGCCTTTCCAAGAAACGCACCCTTCATCGAGTACAAACTTGTTTCAATCGAGATTCCGCCGCCCACTTCTTTTAATCCCGCAGCACAACAATAATTGCAAAGGATTGAAAAAAATTCAACGTAACCATGGTCGAGCATGATATCTCCCACTTGTGAGGCAGTATTAGCACCTCTCACTTCATTAATTAAGTTCTGTTCAGTTACACCAGCATCACGTGCAACATTCGCTAAAAAGTTGAAGTCAACGGGAGCACTTTTGGAATGAACCATCATCACACCTTGAGCTACTTTTGAAAATTTCCCCATCATCCCAACAAGAGAGACCTTTTCGATTCCCTGTTTTTTGCATTGCTTTAAGGTGAATCCAACAAAATCTCCCATTTCAATAAATGCTTCTTCAGGGAGCTCCGGATATTGCATGATGCCATATTTTTCACTTCGTCCTCCAGTGGAAATGACAACATGGCGACAGCCACTCGCCCGTGCGACACTAATGGCTTGAACAATACTCGCCATATAAGCTGAACTTGAAAAAGGAATCACCGTTCCTCTAGTGCCTAAAATCGAAATACCACCAATAATTCCCAGACGTTTATTTAACGTTTTTTCAGCTATCTTTTCACCCTCTGGAACCGAAATGATGATGGAGATTCCTCTTTCGATCCCATAGGAGTGAAGAACTTCTTCCGCTGTTTCACAAATCATTTTCCTGGGCACTGGATTAATGGCTGCTTCTCCAACTGATACAGGTAGGCCTTCCTTTGTTACTCGGCCAACTCCAATTCCGCCATCTAAGTTAATTCCCGGTTCTTTAGACCAGCTCACTCTTGCTATAATCAATGCACCATGTGTCGCGTCTGGATCATCACCTGCATCTTTTATCGTTCCAGCTTCAGCAAAATCAGATCCAATGTCGCAACTATCCATCTCAAAAGTAGCAAACTTTCCAACAGGTAAGTAAATCGTTGCATCTAACTGCTTTTCTTTTGTAATAAGTGCAACTAGGGCTGCTTTTGTTGTAGCTGTCGCACATGCGCCCGTTGTATAGCCAGAGCGCATTTCTTTTTTGTCCTTCTTTTTTGCCTTCGCTTCCATTTTTACGCCTTTTCAGCTAAAAGGGATATTGCATTTAATGCCGCAACCGTAACCGTACTACCACCTTTTCTCCCGACATTGGTAATGAACGGTACATCTAGTTTTGCTAACTCTTCCTTCGATTCAGGTGCCGATACAAACCCTACCGGAAGACCAATTACTAAACTTGGCTTTGCATAGCCTTCCTTAATTAAACGAATTAACTCAAGTAAAGCGGTTGGTGCATTTCCAATCGCAAAAATTCCACCTTCAAACTGTTGAATCGCTTTTCGCACAGAAATAATCGCTCGAGTTGTATTTAATCGTTTCGCTTCCTCCATCACATCAGGGTCGGAGATATACACATTTACACTTCCGCCATGCTTTTCAATTCTTCCTTTACTAACGCCACTTAAAATCATTTGTACGTCTGCATACACTTGTTCACCCCTCTGAATCGCTTCGATTCCAGCTTGAATAGCTTTGTCATGAATAAGCATGCTATGACCTAGTTCAAAATCAGCCGATGCATGAACGACTCTCTGCACAACTTTATATTGCTCATCTGTAAAGGAATGCTCCCCAAATTCATCATCAATCATCTGAAAGCTCATACCTTCAATCTCTTGCGGTTGTACCGTTAAAGGTTTAAAATCTGTTAAAAAGTCCATTTTAATGTCCTCCATCCGTTATTGTTTCTTTCGTTAATAATTCGTTAACGCGTGCTAACACTTCAGAGAAAGTGGAAAACCGATTCTCATACTCGATTTTCGGTCTCTTAATCATGATCGTCTCTATCCCTAGCTCTCTGGCTGCCTCAACCTTTTCATCCACTGAACCCACTTTGCCACTTTCCTTTGTAATCATCGTTGTTACCCCATACTGCAAGTAAAGAGCATGATTGAACTCTTTTGTAAAAGGACCTTGTATCGCTACTATGTCTTTTTGAGGAAACCCTAATTGTTCACATTTTTCCATGTTATCTTTTCTAGGAAGCATACGGGCAATGACGCGAATGTCAGGTTGATTGAGAAGTTTCTCCGTAAAAATTTGAAGCGTTTTGCTTCCAGTCGTGAGCAGGATGACCCCTTTTTTCTCAAAAGCTTTTTCTGCCGCTTCCACGTAAGACTCAACCATCGTTACACCTTCGTTTGCATGCAACTGTGATTCACGTTCATAACGTATATAAGGTACACCCGTTACCTTTGCTGCTGATAAAGCGTTTAGGCTGGCTTCTTCTGCAAAAGGATGACTCGCATCTACTACAGCCTGAAAGCCTTTCTCTTTAATGACGCTCTGAAAATCTTCACTCTTCAAACGTCCGATATAGACATCAAGTCCTGCCTTACGTAATTCAATGGCTGCATTATCTGTAACAACCGTAGTAAGAAGCTTGAATCCTGCGTTCGAAAGCATTATAGCTAATTCTCTAGCATCACTTGTTCCAGCTAAAAAAAGAATCATAGTTTCTGAGCCTCATGGTGATGATGGTCATGATGATCGTGATGATGATGGTCGTGATCATGGTCATGATGATGGTGATGGTCAATATGTTCCATCGCAGCAATTCGGTATTGACACGTATCACAATTCATTTTGACTGCGCCTTGAAGTGCTTCCTCAATCCGGTCTTTTATAATCGTTTGTAAGCGAGTGTGAAAACCAAAGTAGCCTGCCAACTTAAATTCAACACCTGGATGTTCTAGTTCAAAGTCAATAATCATTGTTTCTAATCGTTTAATTAAAATACCCGTAAATAAGAAGTAAGGTAATATAACAACTTTCTTCGCACCAAGTTTAATACAGCGGTCTACACCTTCTTTAATGAGTGGATCTGTTACTCCCATGAAAGCAGGTTCGACTAATTTGTAATTTGTCTTTTCCCAAAGCAGACGATTAATCTTGTAGAGATCACTATTTGCATCCGGGTCACTCCCTCCACGGCCTAAGAAAAGAACGGCTGTGTCCTCTTCTGGTTCTGCTAGATTTTCACCTACTTCTTCTAAACGACTCTTACAAATCTCAATGGCTTCCTCATGAATACCAAAAGGTCTACCGTACGTGAATTGAACTTGAGGAAACTTCTTTTTTGCTTCATCAATGGCAGCAGGGATATGTATTTTGGAGTGACCAGCTGCAAGTAGCATAAGTGGAATGACATAAACACTTGCCGCTCCCTTTTCTACACAGGCTTGAATTCCCTGTTCGATCGTTGGTTTTTCAAATTCTAAAAAACAAGTTTCAATTAATAGGGTGGGATCCAATTGCGTAGATAATTCTTGAATCATTTGTCTAACTTGCTCATTTCCTTCAGGATCTCTACTTCCATGGCCAACGAGTAAAATAGCTTTCATATGTTTCTCCCCATTCATTTATTAGTCTCCACATGGAGCTGGTTCAATCTCAATCTTTGGTGTCATGTCTTGGTATGTATATCCTTGTATTTCTCCTACACGTCTAAAATACTTAAAGAATCGTTCGTTCGGATACCCTTTTTCTTTGTACTCATTGATGATTGTTTCAACGACGTCTACAATTTTGTTTGGCTCGATTCCCTCTGCTACAGGCTGACCAGCGTGGGCTGTTCGACCAACTGTTTTTGCCCCTAAAAATAAATCGAATTTTCCTTTACGAAAAATAATACCGATATCATCATTCACGGCCCCATAACAAGCCATGCCACAACCGTTAAATCCAACCTTCAACTCTTTTGGAAGTTGAAGTCCACTTAATTTTTGATGCAACTCTTCTGCATGTGGGATTGAATCTTTTTTCTCACCTTCACAAAAGTCACACGCCTTTAATTGAAACACGTCTCCAAGAGGCTCAAGGACAAAGCCCGCCTCTTTCAATTTCTCTGTGATGAGCTCAGGATTCGCCGTAGGGATTCGTAAGTGTATTTGATGATGAGGGGTATACTCCATCTTTCCTTCATCGCCAACTACTTCAGCTAAAGTGATCATTTGCTTAGGTGTGAATTGCTTATTAACAATTCCAGGGCTAACCGCTAATTCAAACACAGAAACGACTGGATTATGAACCGTATTCACTTCTCGTTTACTAGATCTTCCTTGCACTTTACTTAATGCCTCTAAAGCGAGGTCTAAAGTGTTCGTTTTAGGTGTAGCCACCTTTGTTACAGTAACAGCAGTCTCTCTTTGTGCAGTTTCCATAGTATTAATACCTTGATGCAACGCCCATGGTTCGTTTTCATGCCGTAACCGCTCATGTGGCCTTAATCTCTGTTCTGCTGTATTTAACGTATACTTTCGTTGATATCCTCTGGGTGTAATCATTTTGTTGTCGTAAAGAAAAGTAGAGGAATTTCCAATCACGACTGTTGTTAGCATGCCAATATCATGATTCAACATGTTTTCAAGATCAGTAATGACAATGTGCTGACGGTCTCGGTAAGCACTTTTCACCAGACCTACAGGCGTTTGCGGTGAACGATATTCGAGTAAAATCCTCTGAGCCTCTTGAATTTGCCTCGTTCTCCGGCCGCTTTTTGGATTATATAAGCTAATAACAAAGTCAGCTTGTGCCGCTGCATCAATTCGCTTTTCAATAAGTGCCCAAGGTGTCAGATGATCGCTCAAACTAATCGTACAAGCATCATGCATAATAGGAGCTCCAAGTAAAGAAGCGCATGAGTTGCTAGCAGAAACTCCAGGAACCACCTCGACACTAACACCTGTTTCCTCTGTCCAGCCTTTTTCAATTAAAACCTCGTAAACTAATCCTGCCATTCCGTACACACCAGCATCCCCACTCGAGATGACAGCAACGGTTTTGCCTTCTTCAGCAAGTTTAACTGCTGCCTGAGCACGACTAACCTCTTCAGACATCCCTGTACTAATGATTTCTTGATCTGTTAATAAATCTTGAATTAAATCAACATACGTTTTATAGCCAATGATGCAATCACTTTCCTGAATGGCTGTTTGCGCCCTGTTTGTCATGTGATCGAAACTTCCAGGTCCAAAACCAATTACAAGTAACTTTCCAAGCATCTTACTTCCCTCCTTTATGTTTCAAAAAAACTAAACCTCTGTTTTCTCCTTTTTCGTAACACCTTCAAATCTACTAGTCTCATTAACTGCCTTCATTTCCTCTTTTTCAAAGTCATAAATTAATGCTTCTTGTAAGTCGATAGATGGGTCAACGTGACTTTGTACAATGGTACGCCCTACCTCGGTAGACGTTGCGGAATACCATTTCCCTTCTGGATAAACGATTACGACACAAGCATCTTTGCATCGACCATTGCAACGAGTACGAGATGTGTGAATTTGATGATCTAAATGAAGATTGGTAATTTCATCACGAATAGCTACGGTTATTTCTTCTCCTTCCTTTCTCATACAGCTAGAACCATTACAAATTAAAACGTGCTTTTGAGTACCCTTTAAATTCCAAGTAGTCATTCTCATAACCTCCTAAATAGTTTGTTTACGATGGTATTTTCACAACATAGTACAGGTGTATAAAAGACTCTATAAGCCTAACATCGGTTTTTACTCGTATAATCCATTCACTATTATTTCAAGAGCAGATGGAACACGAACTCCTTCAGCTGCGGCAGAAAGCGGCATCACAATAAACTCTTGATTCAAAATCGCGGTTACATCTGTTAAAGCAGGATGATTCATTAGTTGCTCTCTTTTCTCTTCAGCTGTTGTTTCACCATAATCAACAATGACAATGACTTCTGGATCACGTTCGACTACTACTTCCCAGCTTACTTCTCCCCAATTGCTATCAATATCATTAAAAATATTCGTTGCACCTGCCATTTCAATAATCGTATTTAGAAAGTTTTGTCCTACAGTAAAAGGAGCTGTATCGCCGCTGTCGTATACGAATATATTAACAGGCTTGTTATTCACAGGAATGTTTGCTTGAATCTCTTCCAATTCAATATTCATCTCATTTATTAGCGCCTCTCCGCGCTCAACAACATTAAAAATTTTCGCGATGTTTCGAATATCTTGGAAAATATGTTCAATAGTTGGTCCAACGACACTTGAAGATTCATGCAAGTAAGCGTTAATTCCAAACTCTTCTAGTTGTTCCACGGTACCTACATTATCTTCTCGAAAAGCACTTTTCCAACCAGCGTAAGCAAAATCAGGTTCTTCCGCTAAAAATACTTCTTGTGACGGATATTGATCAGAAAGGACTGGAATTTGATCGTAAGCGGCTTTAAATTCGGGCAATATTTCGTCATCAAGATACGCGGTTCCAACGATTGAATCTTCTAAACCAAGAGCAAGCATGACTTCTGTTACATGCTGATTTAATGTAACAGCACGCTCGGGTGCTTCTGTAAAAACAAGGTCATGCTCGTTGTTTTCCATTTCAACCACAGCATATTCACTTACTTCTTTTTCAATTTCTTGTAGCTCTTTGTGCTCTGTATCGACACTAGAGTTTGCTCCTTGAGTTACTCCACATGCTGTTATTAATAAAAATATGATACTAAAACAAAATCCCAATCGAATATTTTTTAACATTTGATTCCCTACTTTTTTATTTAATTTACTGTTGCATTTTAACTATCTCGTTCCCCTAAAGCGAACGAATTCTAATTGGCCATGAATTCACCTTCTCTTCCAATCTACCTAACAGATTTTTGAACCATTTGATGTGAACATTCCATCAGACACATATAAAATTTGGACTTTGCCGGTATCAGGATGCGCTGTAACCGTACATTCCACTTGAAAAATCTCTTTTAACATCGTCTTAGTGATCACTTCCTCAGGCGACCCACTTGCTACGATTCTTCCATTGTCAACAACGAATAGAACATCACAATAAGCAGCTGCTAAGTTTAAGTCATGAAGAGCAGCGAGAACACTTACTTTTAAGCTTTTAACAATATCAAGTATCTGAAGCTGATGATGAATATCAAGATGGTTCGTCGGTTCATCTAAAATGAGAAACGTAGTCTCTTGTACTAAAGCTCTCGCTATGAGGACACGTTGTTTTTCTCCACCTGATAGTGTAGAAAAGCTTCGATACTTATAGTTTTCTAAGCCCACTTTGACTAACGCAGAATGAACAATCTTATTATCTTCGAAAGTATCACGTTCAAAAAATCGTTTATGTGGACTTCTTCCCATTATCACAATTTCTTCAACTGTGAAATCAAATGGAACAGATCCTTCTTGGCTAACCACAGCGATTTTTTTCGCAAATTCTCTGTGAGAAAGCGAGTTGATTTCTCTTTCGTTAAGTGAAACAAGACCTGCTTTCGGGCGAAGAATTCGATAAATCGTTTTAAGCAGAGTTGATTTCCCACTCCCATTTGGCCCGATAATGCCAACAAATTGACCCGTTTCAACATGCATGGTTATATCTTCAATGATGTTCTTCTCCTCTATGACCGTTGTTAATCGCTCTACCTCTAATTTCATTTCCCTTCACCTGCCCCAAAAGAATAAGAACTACGCCTCAAAAGCCAAATAAAAAAGGGGCCTCCACACAAAGCGGTAACAATTCCGATTGGCAATTCTAAAGGCGCCACGACAGTCCGAGCAATAACATCAGCCCAAATAAGAAAGACAGCACCTATAAGACCACTTAAAGGTAAGACATGGCGATGGTCGGAACCAATAATTAACCGAACGATATGAGGAACCATTAAACCAATAAAACCAATGGCTCCACTCACTGCTACTAATACTCCCGTAAGTAGAGCGGTTAACAGGACAAGCAGATTTTTAAATTGGTCAATGTTTAATCCAAGAGTGGTAGCTGTTTCTTCTCCCATTAAAAGAAGATTAAGTGGCTTTGTTAATAAAAGAAGAAATCCAATCCCAATAAATAAAGAAAAGAACGGAATGGACAACTGGTCCCATTTGGCCCCCGCCAAGCTCCCCATCATCCAAAATAAAGCATCACGCATTCCTTCTTCCCGAGGTGCTGAAATAACAATATAGCTTGTAATCGCTGAGAGCATCATGGACACAGCAATGCCCGATAGCAGGAGTCTTACTGTTGATATTTTTCCATTCACTTGAGCTAATAAAAAAACGAGTAATATTGAAAAGAGCGCCCCTAGAAAAGCAGCAATTGATAATGAATAAAGTCCAAAATATTTAAAAGCTCCAAAAATGATAACAAGTGTTGCCCCAACAGAAGCCCCTGATGATATTCCTAAAATAAATGGATCGGCTAATGAATTACGAACTAATGCTTGGATTGCAACACCTACAATCGCTAAACCAGCTCCCACAATTGCAGCTAATATAACTCTTGGGAAACGAATTTCCCAAATAATTTGTTCCTCTGGTTTTGACCAACTAGAAACGATATAGCCTTCCATGATGGGAATTTTTGAAAACGCAATTTTCCATACTGTCAATGGAGAGATGGCAACAGGACCAAGCATAATCGAAAGCGTCACTGACAAAATTAACAGTAATAAAAGAGTAATAAAAAGAACTCTATATGTAAGGGCTTTTGTATGCTGATTTCCTTTTTCTTCAGTGAGCCATTTAGCTTCAACATTTTTTGCAGGACTCCCCATTTCTTGACACCTCCCGAACAACCGATTTTACAGATCGTTTAGATTAAAAAATAAAAATACACCTCTATCAAAGATAGAGGTGTATTAAATGGCAAACGAATCGTAAGCCCATCTATTACACTTCTCTACCTATGACCCGTAGGTATTGAAGACTAAAACAAGGCAGGTCTCCTGACTTAGGTTCATCATTCCATTGTGTCTTCCCGAATACTCAGTGACTTCATACAATGAAATTTCCCATTACAGTGGCGGGACCGTGACGGATTTACACCGTACTTCCCTTTTAAGCATAACGAGTCGTTACGCACCTTTGTTTTCTCGATATTATAAAAAAACCTTAACTTCATCTTGAAGTTAAGGATAATGGCATGTCCAAATTAGAGTTCTACTTTGCTAGATCTCTAAATATGATCATCCCAAATCCTCCCTCCGAAGATTGGATACATAGTATTAAAAGCAGGTTTCCTGGCTTGTGTCTAAAATTTACTAATGTCCCTTCCTGGAAAAAAATTCCAGTGGCTTGACACGTTCATCAACACATACAGTAGCGGGGGCTGCATCAGACTCTAACTGATTTCCCTATTATCCCAAAGTTAACAACCTTAGGCACTTTGAATATACTGTCTATTAAACTACGATTTTATCTATATAGCAACAGTTAGTTTTATAAGATATTTATTTCACATAATTTAGGGCTAGATAATTATTGAAATTTCTGGGCCTCTTGCACCTATAATTCAACAGTAACACAAAACTGACTCAAACCTTTTTGAGTGAAAAAAGGTAACCTAACATTCTTAAATCAAAATAATTACGATTTAATAGCTGTTTATTTACCTCAGATCAGAAGGTTAATTATCTAGTTTAAACTCCACTTTTCATTCTCTTACTTATACTTGGACAATCCTTTCCGCCCCTCTACGAGCACCTGAAATGTTACGAGACACCGGTCCAATAACTAGCTCAGCAAGTGCACCTATGACGTATAAGTTCTGCCCCCATTCTAAAGTGTCCTCTGAAACGATCGGATAACCACATGCTGCACAAAGCAAAGCTTCTCTCTCAATCGTTGCGTTTAACCAAGTAATTCCAGGTGGTGAAGGATTAAAGCCTGTTGCTAATAAAATTTGATTTGTATGGATCGATGTATTTTGTAGATCTAATTTTATCTCCCCATTTTGATACGTTGCGCCAGTTAATTCGTCTATGACGATATCGAGCCGGCCTTCTCTTTGTTCTCTTAATACCTTCATTTTTAATTCTTGTGGAATGGATCCGCGGTGCCTGGCACTCGTAATGATTTGTCTTCTTTTACTAAGACAAGTTACTTTTCTGAATGAATTCATTTTCTTAGGTCCAAGCCATCCTGGATCGGAATCAAATGGTTGAAGGCGTAATGGATGTCTTGTAAGCAACTTAACCTTCCCAGGACGTCTTTTACTCCACTTTAACGCCGTATGTATAGCACTAATCCCTCCACCCATGATTAACATTTCACTTACAGGACCTGAGTCTGTATTCATTCTGTTATCATAGATATGTTTAATGTTTGCCCCTTGACTTTGTAGCTCATTGGCCCAATCCGGCCAATTTGGCTGTTCGCTTAACCCCATTGCTAAAACGACATTTTTGCTTTCAAATTCTCTTCCATCAGTTAATTTAATAAGCCAATGTTGCTTTACCTTAATCAGCTGTTCCACCCTTCCTTGATTCCAACTATTTAGCAATTGAATCTCATGAAAAAGGGCATCACAATGCTTATTAAAAAGAGCAAGTGATGGTCGGTCATAACGTCCATAAAACTGTGAGAGACGGTTACCCTCTTCAGATTTCGCAAACTTTTCGAGTGAAAAAGGATCAATATCCAGATGATGAATAGATGGAGATCTTAAAAAAGGCATTTCTATTGTTTTTGTGCATTTTTTCCACGTAAATATTGGCTCTGGGTTTGGATCTATCATCATAAGGTTAGAGATTGTTGTACGATTAGATTTAATTAAAAAATTTGCAAGCGTGCATCCTTGAATGCCACCTCCAATTATTGTCCACTCAACCAATTGATTACCTCCTATTTTAACCGCGTCTCAAATCGTAATAATTACGATTAGATTCTTATTGTAATAGATACTAACAAGATAATCAATCTTAGATGCAGATTGATCATGTGTTAGATTGGATTAAAATAAAATTAATACAATTCAATATCTTGAATTGTGCATAATCAATGTTCATATAGGGGAAATAATAAGGTAGTAAACTAAGACATTAGATTAGAAAAAAACCAAACCCAATTATCTGGTTAGTTATAAAGATTCTATATTACTATCCAATCCAAAATTAAAAATCTTACTATCTCATTTATTGTTCTGACTTATTAGTGCGATAGAATATATCATTTTCGTCTTAATATTTATTCATATTAATGGTTAAGTTAAGAAGAAAACAAAGGAGATTATCAAATGAGTGCATCGAATCAAGTACCAATCACTTCAACAGAATTAGGGAACTTATGGATGACTTATCAGGAAAAAACAATGATCATGAGATTTTTAGAACATTTTATTGAACATGTCGAAGATGAACAAATTCAACAAATCTTAAGATCAAGTTACGATGATTCCGCTCAAACAGTAGCATCTATTGAAACTATTTTTCAACAAGAAGGAGCTATTATCCCAACTGGCTTTACTGAAAACGATGTAAACAAAGGAGTCCCCAAGTTATTTGATTATCTCTATGAGCCGATGTTTTTACATATGATGAGTAAAATAGAAGTTAATCTTTTTGCACTCTTTTCAACGATGTCTTATCGCAAAGATATTAGACAATTGTTTAAGCAATTAACAACAAACTCACAAGAGGTATTCGACCAATGCACACAAATACTTTTAGAGAAAGGGGTTCTTGCTCGCCCTCCATATGTAACAATGCCAAAAGAAGTTGTATTCGTACGTGATACTAATTATTTATCAGGTTTTACATTATTGAAGGATGCAAGGCCTTTAAATGTCATTGAACTTTCTCAAATTCATCATGCAATTGAAACAAACCTAACAGGTATGCAATTAATGATCGGGTTTGCACAGGTAGCAAATGATAGTGAGGTAAAAAAATACCTTGTTAAAGGAATGAAGTTGTCAAAAGACGTTGAAACAACTTTAGGTGAATATTTACGACAGGATTACATTGAACCACCTGCTACTCATGCAGGAAAAGCTACTAATTCAACTGTGGCTCCATTTTCTGATAAGATGATGATTTATGTTACAAACTTGTTAAGTACTTTCGGTCTTGGCAGCAATGCACTTGGTGGAGCTTTTAGTTTAAGAAGCGATTTACCAATGACGATGGCACGCCTTGCTCAGAAGGTATACTCCTTTGCAAAAGAAGGAGGAGAAATTTTGATTAAGAACGGATGGATGGAGGAACCACCTCAAGTAGAAGATAGAAAAAAACTAACTAAAATATAATAATAGATCGTGTTCAAAAGATGGCAATGGCTCCACACGCTACACGCCTCTAGGAGAACCCCACTCCTAGAGGCTCAAAACCCTGTAGCGGTTCCGCTCATTACTTCGAGTCTGTTCATCAAAAAATACCTGTAAAGAAACGCAATCACGAGATCAATCAGATAATTCTAGCTCATGCTCTGTCGCAAAGCTTTCTAAGTAAATCTTATGTTGAAATAGGTTTGCATCAATTTTTTCTTGAGACAGAGCTATGTTAGGTTGCATATAGTCACTAAATTCTACAAGCTTAACTGTATACCCTTTTGCTTCCAAAAAGGTTTTAATCGCTGTTGTTACCATGTTACTATAGGTCCTCTAGTTTCACCAAATGGTGCCACGTTTGGCTTGGTGTTGTCTTTTAGCTCATTAACCAGGATAAACAAAGGACAGATTAATCAGTTTTTAAATATCTATTTTTATGCAACACCAGTGAGAATGTGTTTTTTATTCATTTTAAGTCATTATTATTTTAATTTTATCGACATAACATCATGTTCTTCAAGGAATTTCGTATTAAAGTCACCTGTAATAAACGTCTCATGATTCAAAAGTTTTAGATGAAAAGGAATCGTTGTTTCTACACCTTCAATTTCAAATTCCTCAAGCACTCGTTTCATTTTAGCTACCGCTTCTGCTCGAGTCGCTCCATGCGTGATCACCTTTGCAACCATTGAGTCGTAAAATGGAGAAATCACATAACCTAGGTAAGCAGCAGAGTCGATTCGAACCCCTAACCCACCTGGTGCCAAGTATTTCGTTATCTTACCAGGAGAGGGCATAAAATTCTTTTTCGGATTTTCTGCATTTATTCGACATTCAATCGACCATCCTTGAAAAGTAACGTCCTCCTGAGTAAGCGTTAATTCTTCTCCACTAGCAACCCAAATTTGTTCTTTGATTAGATCAATCCCAGTCACCATTTCTGTAACAGGATGCTCTACTTGGATACGGGTATTCATCTCCATGAAATAAAAATTTCCATTTATGTGATCATAAATAAATTCAACCGTACCTGCTCCAGAGTAGTTAACCGCTTTAGCAGCATTTACTGCAGCTATTCCCATCTCGCATCTTGTTTCAGCTGAAATCGCAGGCGAAGGTGTTTCCTCTAAAAGTTTTTGTAACCTTCTTTGGATAGTGCAGTCGCGTTCGCCAAGATGAATCACATTCCCGTGATTATCGGCCAGTACTTGGATTTCAACATGCCTGAAATCCTCAATGAATTTTTCAATATAGACACCTGGATTTCCAAAAGCAGTTGCTGCCTCTTGTTGGGTAATATTCATTCCCTTTTTAAGTTCTTCAGCAGTCCTTGCCACACGAATTCCTTTTCCTCCACCGCCAGCTGTTGCTTTAATAATGACAGGAAATCCAATTTCCTCTGCTACGGCTAGTCCTGCCTCAACATTTTCAACAATTCCTTTTGATCCAGATACAATTGGAACTCCAGCATTTGCCATTGTTTCTCTAGCGACGTCTTTTGTCCCCATTTGATTAATTGCATATGGACTAGGTCCAATAAACGTAATATTACACGCAGCACAAATTTCAGCGAAATCAGCATTTTCTGCTAAAAATCCATATCCAGGATGGATGGCGTCAACTTCTGTCAACGTTGCAACACTCATTATATTCGTTACATTTAAATAGCTTTTATTAGAAGCTGTCGGACCAATACAATACGCCTCATCAGCTATACGAACGTGTAAAGAGTCCTTGTCCGCTTCCGAGTATACCGCAACTGTTTCAATCTCTAATTCTCTGCAGGCACGTATAATACGTACGGCAATTTCTCCACGATTGGCAATTAAGACCTTTTTTATCATCGTATCTCTCCTGTGCTAAGTAAGTTCTATAACAAATAATGGTTGACCATATTCAACAAGCTCACCATTTTCAGCAAGAATTTCGATAATCTTCCCTTTAACTTCTGCTTCAATCTCATTCATCAGTTTCATCGCTTCAACAATACACACTACTGATTCTTCTGTAACTTGAGTACCTGGTTTTACATATGAATCTGCGTCAGGTGTGGGAGCTGAATAAAAAGTCCCTACCATAGGAGACGTAATTGTATGTACATTTACATTCGTCATTGGCTGTTGTGCGGTATTAGTTGAAGAAGTCGCTGCTGTTTGTACTTTTTCAACTGTTTGTACGACCGGTTCAGTTACAGGTACTACTTCTTTTGGTACTTCTACTCCCTTTTGTATAGCTTGTTTTTTCAAAACAAGCTTTGTACCCTCTTGTTCGAATTTTAATTCATCTATATTTGATTGGTCTAAAGCCTTAATCACATCTTTTAGTTCTTGAACTTTTAACATATCTACAACTCCTCATTCTCCCCTATTATAAATAATAGAAAAGGATTTTAAATTAAATGTTAGTCCTACAGCATTCACCACTTAACTCTTGAACAACCCGCCACTTACCACCCTTACGGTTGCTTGAAGTGAGGGATTCCTAAGAACACTAACCTAACGGTTCGTTATGGATTAGGCTATCCCCGCAGTTCCTGCGGTTAATCGCAATGCTTCATTACGAAGATTCATACTTGCGTTGATATCCCTTTGGTGGTGACTTTCGCATGTTGGGCAAGTCCATTCACGCAAAGCGAGATTTTTAACATCTTTGTGTTTGTGACCACAAGTGGAACATAGTTGACTTGAAGGAAAGTTTTTCGCTACCGCAACAACTCGTTTTCCGTACCACTTAGCCTTATATTCAAGCATTGTTCTGAATTGTGACCACGATACTTCACTAATCGCCTTAGCAAGATTGTGATTCTTTAACATGTTTTTAATAGACAAATCTTCAATACCAATGATGTCGTGGTTTTTGACAATATCAGTTGAGATTTTATCTAACATATCTTTTCTTGCATTCGCGATTTTTTCATGAAGTCGAGCTACTTTTGCTTTTTGTTTAAGCCAATTATAAGAACCGATTTGCCTCTTTGATAATATGCGTTGCGATTTTGCTAATTTTATTTCTAATGTTCGAAAGAATTTGGGGTTTGCATAGACTGTGCCATCTGAAAGAGTGGCGAAGTCTTTTAGCCCTACATCGATTCCTACGGATGAACCTGTCTTTCTAAATGGTTCAACTTCGGATTCAGCCAAAATTGAAATGAAATGTTTACCCGAAGGATTTCGTCTAGCCGTTGCATTTATGATACGCCCTTCCACCTTACGGCTATTCGCAAAACGGACTAAACCCAATTTTGGTAATTTAATATGTTTGTCTAATACTTGAATATTTCCGTTTACACATTTCGTTGTATACGACTGAACAGGATTCTTTTTTGACTTAAAACGTGGTTCTCCGTTCTGTTTTTTATAGTAACGAGTGTAAGAATCGTTTACATTTTCGACTGATTTTTGAAGGGCGATACTATCCACTTCTTTTAAGAATGGATAGTTTTGCTTCAACTCCCGAATAGCTTTAATAGATTCATTCTTATTGAAAAACTTCCCTTTCCAATTGTTTTGAAGAAGCTGACCATTTTGCACCATTTCGTTTACGATATACCAATAGGCATCTTTATCTTTTTGCTTCCCGACAAAAAAGTTATAGACAAAACGTGAACATCCAATCGTTTTATTGATAAGTTCGATTTGTTTTTGATTAGGATAGATTCTGTACTTATACGTTTTTTTCACTAGCATTGATTTTCACCTCCTCGTATCCATTATATCAAATGAAAGAGTATTTATCGAACGCTTGTTCTGTTTTTTTGTCAAACAATCGAGATGGCAAAGGCGTCCCTTGTCCGAAGGCGATTCATCTCCCCCTTACCATTGGGCTACGCCCTTCACTCGCTTGAAGAGGGAATTTTCTCGCCTATTTCATATAAAAAATCATCATTCGTCCAATCTGTAATGAACATATGCCCAGGAGCGTGTGTAATCATTACGGGAATATTGGCTCGAACGGCTGCAGCTTGTGGCGTAACCCCACATGCCCAAAAAACTGGAGTTTCATTGTCTTTCATTTCTACAAATTCACCATAGTCAGGACATTCAATCTGCTCGATTCCTATTTTGCTAGGATCTCCAATATGAACAGGAGCACCATGCATGTTTGGAAACCTACTTGTAATCTCAATAACTTTCTCGAGATGCTCGTTTGCAATCGGTCTCATTGAAACGACCAGAGGTCCTGAAAAACGCCCTGCAGGTTCCGTTTCCATATTTGTTTTGTACATGGCTACGTTTTTCTTATAATCAACATGACGAAGGTATATCCCATTATTAAGTATTTGACTTTCAAAAGTAAAACTACAACCGAGTAAAAAGGTTACATAGTCATCTTGGTAAAGATCTCTGATGTCACCTCTTTTTTCATGGAGTTTCCCATTAATGAATACATGATAAAGGGGTATATCCATCCTTATATCTGAGCCTTTTGCGAGACGCGATTCATATTCACCAGCTTCTAACACTTCAATTAACGGACAAGCTTTTGGATTTCGATACGTATATAAGAAAAAATCAAAAGCAAATTCCTTTGGCAGGATGACGACATTCGCTTGTACATATTCATCACATGCACCAGACGTATTTTTTTGAAACTCCCCTCTTCTTATCCTTTCTCTCACTTCTTTTGATTTCATAAATCATCCCCCTTTTTTCCATTCATTTTATGAGGTTAAGTTAGAGTGTTTCTTCCTTTTACCTCACAAATTTTTACTCCTTCTTTTACAAGAACCTCCTGTAGCTTCTTAGCAAAATCAAGTGCACTTGGGCCATCACCATGAACACAAATGGTATCGGCTTGTAACGGAATGATCGAACCATCAACCGCTAAAACGGTGCTCGTTTTCACCATTGTTAACACCTGTTCAACGGCTTCCTCTATATTGTGAATTAATGCGTTGTTATGAGTGCGAGGGGTTAGGGTACCATCAGGCTGATAAGTTCGATCAGCAAATACCTCATTAGCCACCGTTAATCCAATCTGTGAGCCAGCTTTTATTAGCTCACTTCCTGATAAGCCAAATAAAACAAGGGACCGGTCCGTATCATAGACTGCCTTGGCTATTGCTTCGGCTATAAGAGGATCTTTAGCTGCCACATTATACAGTGCTCCATGTGGCTTCACATGGTTCATATCGACATCATGAATCTGACAAAAACCTTTAAGCGCGCTAATTTGATAGACGACAAAATGGTAAATGTCTGTTGGATCTGTTTGGATGACTCTTCTTCCAAACCCTAGTAAATCAGGAAACCCAGGGTGGGCGCCAATACTGACACCTTTTTCCTTCGCCATTTTCACCGTTTTCGACATCACATTGTGGTCACCTGCGTGATACCCACAAGCGATATTTGCTGACGTGATATGTTCTAGAATGAGTTTATCTTGTCCCACTACAAACGTACCGAAGCTTTCACCTAAATCACAATTAAGGTCTACCGATTTCATGATATTCTCCTTTCAATCTAGAGGTTGTTCAAAAAAGGAAAAAACAACCTTTGATAATAACTGCACTTAAGTCTATGCTTGTTGGTGCTATATTGGTCTGTTCGTCATTCTGAAGAGTCGTCTTGGCCAAAGCAACTATTCTTAGCCGTAGCTCTTGTTTTTTTGCATGGCTTCTCTAAAACAGTTGCGGAATCATTTGAATGAGAGTACGAACGCCTAAATAAGCTGTTAACCCAACGACAACGACTCCAAACACAGTCATCCAAATGGGATGCTTATAATCACCAATAATCGTCGAGCGATGGGCAGCTAATAAAATGCAGCCTAGTGTTAATGGAAGAATTAATCCGTTAAAAGCACCTGCTAAAATTAATAGCAACACCGGACGACCGATTAGTGTAAACACAATAGTAGAAAAAACAATAAACCCAATCGTCCAATAATTTTTATGCTTTTCAATACTTGGGTGAAAGGTTGTTAAGAAAGAAACAGATGTATATGCAGCTCCAATAACAGACGTAATTCCAGCGGCCCACAATACTAAACCGAAGATACGGTAGCCGATTTCCCCTGCTGCAATTTGAAAGACCGATGCGGTTGGATTGTCCGCATTTAATGCAAAACCTGCAGAAACGACACCTAAGACGGCTAGAAACAAAATAAATCTCATAACCGAAGCTACAACAATGCCTGAAATAGCTGTTTTAGTAACATGGCCAATATTTTCTTTCCCTGAAACACCTGCATCTAAAAGCCTATGACCACCAGCAAAGGTAATATACCCACCAACGGTCCCACCGACAATCGTGATAATCGTCAAAAAATCTACCTCAAGAGGGACAAACGTACGAAGCGCAGCCTCAGCATAAGGAGGCTTACTAACGATCATCACATAGGTCGTTAACAGAATCATTAATCCACCCAAATATCGAACAATTTTATCCATTGCCACATTGGCTTCTTTAAGAGAGAAGATAACAATACCAATCACACCGGTCATAATGGCCCCAACTCTCGTATCAAAACCCAGCAATGCATTAACGCCAAGACCGCCTCCAGCAACGTTACCGATGTTAAATGCCAACCCACCCAGTACAATGAAAAAAGCAACAACATACCCTAAACCGGGCAGGACGGCATTGGCTATTTCCTGTCCTCTCATTTTTGAAACGGCAATAATTCGCCATATGTTCATTTGTGCGCCAATGTCTAAAAAAATAGATACCAGAATAACAAACGCGAAACTAGCTAGGAGTTGTTCCGTAAATACAGCGGTTTGCGTTAAAAATCCTGGTCCAATCGCAGACGTCGCCATTAAAAAAGCAGCACCAGTCATCGCACTTAATCGTTGTTTTGATGTCATGTGATGTTGTTCTTCTATTGAATTATGTTTCATGTAGCTACACCCCTTTTTTAGAATTAGTTATAAACATAATAATAAGACATGAACTGCCTACTATATTTGATGTATAAGCCATATAGGTAGCCTAGACAATTACTAGTAGTTTTAGTAGAATAAATAGGTATTTTTAAATGATAAAAATTGTATCTCATTTAAAGGGGAGTTCCTTGTGCAAAACAAAAACAAAACCGTTGTTAAGTCTATGAAACTCCTAGATCTTTTCCGAACAAACCGGAAGTTGAGCTTAAATGAAATGGTCCATCTTTCTGGCATCCCCAAAACTTCTGCCCATCGGATGATTGGTTCATTAGAAGATATGGGATTACTAAGCAAAGACGAGGAAGGGAAGTATACCCTTGGCATGCTATTTCTTGAATTCGGACAACTCGTGGCCGATCGCCTTGATATAAGGCAAATAGCCTACCCAATTATGCAAGCTCTTCGTGATGAAATTGGGGAAGCTGTAAATCTCACTATGAAAGATAATTGGGAAGCCATCTATGTTGAAAAGCTTGACACGATGCATCCTGTGAGACTATTTACAAAGGTAGGTAGACGTTCTCCCCTCTATGCAGGAGCTTGTTCGCGAATTATTCTTGCCTATTTAACAGAAAAGGAACAAGAAGAATATTTAATTAAGACAGAACTGCAACCTTACGGCATAGGGACAATCACAGATAAGGAAAAGCTCCGTTTAGTTTTACAGCAATCACGACTAGATGGATATACGGTTAGTCACTCAGAACTAGAAAACCATACTTCTTCAGTAGCTGCACCCATTTTCGATTACACAGGCCAAGTAATAGGTGGTATTAGTATGGCAGGACCCGATGTACGCTTTCAAAAAGGGCAATTACCGATTCTAATTGATAAAGTGAAATCAGCTGCAGCAGAAATATCACAAAAGCTTGGTTTTTTAGGCCCTTTAAAGTAGTATGGGGGCTTTTTTATATGTTTAAAGAACCCCTCATCATATCCTTTCTGTCGTTGCATTATTCAATTCACTAGGAATTTAAGATTTAAGCCAGCACGTAACTCTTTGAAATCCTTTTCTCGATTCAAATAAGTCTCCTCAGCTTCTTGCACACTCACTTCTTTAAACTGAATCCGTTCGCCTGGCTTAACCTGAGCTAAAAGAGAGATATCAACTGACGCGACTTGTCCAATTCTTGGATATCCACCAGTCGTTTGTCGATCAGCTAGTAAAATAATTGGATTCCCATCTGGTGGTACTTGTATCGTGCCAAGAGAAACAGCTTCTGAAATCATCTCAAAAGAATGGGTTAGTTCTAACGGATCACCTGAAAGTCTGTAGCCCATCCGATCCGATTGTGGTGTCACTGTGAAGGCCTGTTCAAAAAACACTCTTTTAGATTCTTTTGTGAAGTGTTCATAATGAGATCCAAGGATGACTCGAATTGTATTATTTTTTTTATCTGGTACGAAAAACTCTTTACTGACACTCCAAGTTGTTGTAGAAAAAAGGTCATCGCTCTTCTCTAACAACTGTTGAATTAGGAGTAAAGATCGTTCTGATGGAGCTCTAAACTCAAGGACATCACCTACTTCTAATGCTCGTCCATGAAAACCACCAATTCCTGCTCGGAGATAGGTGCTACAGCTTCCCATTACTTCCTCAACATCTATTCCACCAGCTATCGCTAGATAAGTACGACATCCAGAAATACATGGGCCAAATTGAAGAACGCTTCCTTTTTTTACATAAACCGGTTTCCATAAAGGAATTGGTTTATTTTCAATGGTTGGCGATAGTTCTCCACCCGTTATCGCAATAAGTATATCTTGCTCTATTTTTAATGATGGGCCTGTCAACGTTATTTCCAGAGCTGCTTCTCCTTCATCATTACCAACCAACAAATTAGCTACACGAAGCGCGTAAGGATCCATTGCTCCACTCATAATCACTCCATACTTTTGATACCCGACTCTTCCTAAATCCTGAATACTAGTAAGCAGACCCGGACGAAGAATTTTCATACTCATTAAGAGTCCTCCTTATAATTTCTGAACACTTCCATAGAAATGGGTTTGAACCTGATTACATCTCCTGATCGTAGTAAAGATGGAGGATTGTCACTTGGACGGAAAAACTTCAATGGTGTTCTGCCAATTATCTGCCAACCACCGGGTGTAGAAATGGAATAGACCCCCGTTTGCTTACCTGCTATACCTACAGACCCCTTCATGATATTCATTCGCGGATTAGACCGTCGCGGCGCTGAAATTTGTTCAGACATTCCTCCCAAATATGGAAACCCAGGTGCAAATCCAATCATATAAACAAGATATTCTCCCTCTGAATGTATGTGAATGACCTCATCAGTGGTCAGGTTGTTATGCTTTGCAACAAATTCTAAATCAGGCCCCAATTCCCCACCATAGTAGACGGGAATTTCAATTTCTCTTTTGGTTTCTTCAACTGAATCTTCTAAACTTAGAACGATCTGTTTCATTTTCGAATAAACAATTTCATATGCTGATCCCTTTTGTTTCTCTATTTCAAGAACTCTAACCGGATCATAATACACCGTTACACTTGTAAATGCTGGAACATATTCAATCATCCCCTCAAAGGGATGGTTATCAAGATAAGTTGTAAACGTCTTCAACTTACGATGAATAGAAATATCAATACTTGTTCCTAACGTAACCATGATCGCCATATCCCCTAATGGATGAATGTCAAAACCTAAATTTTCTTTCGCTACAATTGACCTCATTTGTTTCACCTCTTTCTTTATTCCGAATTACGGAACCCGAATTCCGATTTTCAAATTATAGAACTATTATAATTGTGTGAATATTAGAAAGCAACACAATATTTAGATGAATTTCATTTGAACTTTTTATCCTTTTTGATTAAATGAAGTCATACATTCTCTGTTTTCAATAGCGATTTAGCATTAAAGCCCCCCCTGATTGTTAGATATTTTTCATTGACGATGCGCTTAGCCTATCCTATCCTAATAAGAAGCTAGACATTCACATAAAAAAACAGTTGTTTATGTGAAGTTGATCAATCAATGTAATCGTGGTGTGTGCTAGAATCAAGGAAGCAAAAGCGAAGGGTTTCTAAAGAAATACTGTTTTTAGGTGAAGAATATAACAACTTTGATCTAGTGTAAAAAAAACGGCCCCCTATTAACGGCAAAATAATATGATTAAAATCCTCCTCTCTCTTTTTCAAACACAAAAAAACGCGCCTTTCAAAACATGAGCAGACGCGTTATTACTGACTTTCTTATGAATGACCCGTACTGGGTTCGAACCAGTGAGTTCCACCCTGTCAAGGTGGAAAAATTGATCTGATTATTACAGTTTAAACCTGAAACCCTTGAGTGAATAGGCTCTAGTTTTTCTTATGTATGATCTAATCAAATGAAATTGGTGGCAGTATGATTAATCTTGCCACCAACTTTCCACCATTGTGCCACCAGCTGAAAGTCTTGATTTATAAAGGTTTTCATGCACTTTGAAATAAAACAATTACTTAAACTTACTTTTTTCCTTTTTTAATCATCTTCCCCAAAGGGTAACCTGTTCTTGGAGCTCCTCTTTTAATAATTCGATTGCGCTTTCTTCATTAGGGTTGTTTGTTCCTAATTCCTTGAAAAGCTTTACTTAGTATAGACCTCTTAAAGGAGATCTTGTAAAGACCCCCCTTTGATTCTCCTATGAGCTATGTTATTGAAGTTGCTGTGCTTGCTGAATTTGTTGTGTAGCCTGTTGTAATTTTTGTTGAACTTCTTGGTACTGCTGCTGTTGTGCAGGCTGTGCACTATCTTGTGCTTGAAGAATTTGCAGTTGAGCTTGTTGTAACTGCTGCTGGGCTTGCTGAATGGCTTGAGGATTCGTTTGTTGTGTAACTTATTGGATTGATTGTTCAGCTTCTTGGATTGATTGTTCAGCTTCTTGGATGCTTGCTGGGCTTGCAGAGCAGCTTGTTGCGCTTGTTGATTTTGTTGAGCTCCCCCTTAAAGGTGTGTTTGATGTTACTCGTATATAATGCCTTATTAGGTTTTTAACATACTTTTTTCATCAAAATTTAATCTTTTAATGCTTTGTGTCCCTGTGAACGATGGAAGTTTTTTAATAAACCTGATTTTATAGCTTGTTCAATTTCTTGATAGCCTGTACATCGACAAATATTTGACTCTAACCAATCTTTAATGACCGTATCATCTGCGTTAGGATACTTTTGAATTAATGAATGACAGGTCATGATAAAACCCGGTGTACAATAACCACATTGAAAAGCAAATTTTTCAATAAATTCTGATTGGATCGGAGCATTTTTAAGTCCTTCAACCGTTGTCACCTTTTTTCCGACAACTTCCACAGCTAGCATCAAACATGATTTCATCGAATCTCCATCCACGTCAATTGTACAAGCACCACAGTCTCCATTTAAACAACCAGGCTTGGCCCCTGTTAATCCTAATTGGTCACGTAACACATACAGTAATGTGTCCGCATTTCGAACATATAATGAACGATCTTCACCATTGATATGTATAGTTATTTCGGTTTTATACATCTTCTGCCCCTTCTAGCGCATCTAATACATCAAGTAAAGTATTTTCTAATACGAATAATCGATAGTCAGCTGAACCGTTCACATCATCTAAAATAGGTGCAGGAATCCTCTTTATTGCTTTATCTACTCTTTCTTTCTTAGATAATTGTTGGTCATTTAAACCCTCTTCTATTTTGGGGTCGCGAAAAGGAAATTCACATAATCCGCTGAATGCAACCTTTATATAATCATCCTTCTTTAGTGCAGCAGTCGTTACTAAAGGATACCCAACATCCCACTGTCTTCTTTTTTTTATACTAAGAAAAGGACAATCAATTTCACTTTGTTCTACAATGACTTGAACAAGAAAACTCCCTTTTTCTAAGTTTAATTTTTGTTGAAATACCTCATGGATAGGTACTTGTTTTATACCATCCATACTAGCAATGACAACTTGGCTGTTCGTTAATAATAGTGGTAAAACCGTTTCCCGATAGATAATATTTCCACATAAATTTCCACCTAACGTGATTTTATTACGAGCGGTATGATCGGCAATTTCAACAATAACTTTACCAAGAAAAGGAAATAGTTGCATTTCTCGGATTTTGGTTAACGATTGTGCGGCTCCTAACGTAACTTTTTGCTCATCCTTTTTTAAGACACGACATTCAGGAATTCCTTTAATATCAATCACTGCACTTGTCATAATTTTATTTACTCTTCCTAATGTCAGGACTTCCGTACCGCCTGAAAAATAGATTGGTTCCTTTCCTTGCTCGTACAATGCTTGATACAACTCAATGGCTTCTAATATTGTTGCCGGTTTGTAATATTCAAAATCAAAGGAAATCATTCACTCCACCGCCTTCTTTTCCTTCCAAATGAATTCGGGAGTAAGTGGCAGCTTATTTAAATCCACCCCTGCAGCAATAGATAAGCTATTAGCTAAGGCTGCCGGCATTCCAATCAATCCATGTTCACCAACTCCTCGAGCTCCATATGGACCATCAATATGAGGGGTTTCTATAAAATGAACAAAATATTCCGGATGATCCCCATAACGAAATGGGACGTAAGTACGCAGCCTAGGATTAAGAATTTTTCCATCCTCGCTAAAGACAAAGGTCTCACTACTTCCAAAATTTAACCCCATACTCATAGCCCCCATCACTTGGCCCTGGGCTGACTTATTATTTAGTATTTTCCCAATATCTAACACAGAATAGGCGTTCAAAATTTTATACGTATAATCTCTCGTATCAAATTCTATTTCTACCCCTTGAGCACCAACTGAATATTCAGGTCCTGGTTTTCCTATACCTGTTTTATGTTCAAGATGTGTCAGGTGCCGTAATGTATAGTTCCCCCTTCCAATAATTTGCGCTCCAATAGAATATCCATTCGGGTACTTATACCCGTGACATATATTTTTGACATGAATAAATGTATCTGGCTCATCACGGACATAGACCATTTCATTTCCTACTTCCAAATCATCTGGTGAACACATGAGAACACGTGAAGCAATATCTTTTAACTGATCAATTGCATCATCTGCAGCTTTTAATAAAGCTCTTCCAGCCATCAATGTCCCTCTGCTGGCTACCGTTTTCCAATGCTCTGGTGTTGTTTGAGTATCGATTTCCATCTTCACGTATATTTTATTGATATCCATCCTTAGCTTTTCGGCTAATAACTGGGCGAGGACTGTTTTTGTTCCGGTCCCAATTTCAACGACTCCAGAAAGGATATTAATACTCCCATCTGCATTAAAAGTTAATACCACTCCAGAGCTCGCTTCCGAATCAATCGTAGATGTCTTCCAAATACAACTGATGCCTTTTGCTTTTATTTTCCGGTCATTTACTTGAAGGACTTGTCCTTCGTTCCAATTCATTAATTGTTTTAATTGATCAATGCATTTAGGTAAATTTCCTACCGTACTCTCATTGAGCCGAATTTGCGTCGGGGTCGTATGACCAGGCAAAAATGCATTTTTCTCTCTGAATTCTAATGGATCTATCTTAAGTTTTTGCGCAAGCATATCCATCGCTCGTTCAAAAACAAATAACAGTTCGGAATGACTAAAACCTCTATAGGCAGTTGCATATGGGTGATTTGTATAAATACAAAGCGAATCACACCATATATTTTCCAGTTTATAAGGACCTGTACACGTAACAGCAGCAGCACGACTAATTGTTGCCCCTTTATCTGAATAAGCACCAGTATCAAATAAGTACTGTATTTCTGCCGCTGTTAAGCGTCCATCGTTTGTTGCACCTAGCTTTATCTTTGCATCAAGCCCTATATGGACCGGTGAAGTAATCATATCTTCTTCTCTTGTATTTAAAAGCTTGACAGGTCTTCCGCCAACTGCAAGGGTAGCCATATAGGCAATAAGCTCTAACTGAACCGCTACCTTCCCTCCAAACCCTCCACCAACTAACGGAGTTTTAACGATAATTTTCCCTTCTACTAAATCGAAATAATCGCTCATTAATTTTTTAATCATATACGGCGACTGAGTAGCTGAAGAAAAAACAACAACGCCATCTGGTTTAATTTCTGCAATTACACATCGAGTTTCCATTGCGATGTGATCGGATGGACCAAAAGAAAAATTTGCTTCCACCGTTACGTCACTTTCTTTCCAACCTTGTTCCATATTCCCTTTACGAATTTTTGTATGGTCAGCAATATTTGTATCCGGTTCAGGATATACATGTTCAATTTTTTCATACGTTGCTAAGTTTTCATGAATTAGGGGAGCATTTGGATCAAGCGCTTCCTTAGGGGAATTTACAACTGGAAGCACCTCATATGTAACCTCAACCAATTCAGCCGCCTTTTTAGCTTGAACTGGATCATCCGCTATGACTGCTGCAAGGGGTTCACCGTGATACCGTACTTTTTCAAATGCGATTGGAGGTCGATCGCTAATTTCTTCACCTGTAAGCGGGAAAGGCTGACCGAGTATAATGGCTCGAACCCCCGGTACTTCTCTTGCTTTGGTTGTATCAATTTCTTTAATTTTCGCATGAGCATGAGAGCTTACGACTAATTTTATATGTAACATTTCCTTCGTTGAATAATCATCCGTATATTTAGCTGCTCCTGTAACCTTTTCAAATGCTTCCTTTCGAATGATACTTTTCCCAATACTCCAGCTCATAAAATCAAGTCACCTCTAAACTATTTTTCAATCCACTCTATTTATTTTATCTCTAACGCTTTTATTAAAAAGTTGGTGCATTATCCTATTATTGGTATTGGTCTTCTTATTCATTCATCTATTCATGAAAAAATCACCCTTACGTCCGAAAGAATACTTTTTGTATATTTATTTTCATCTAACCAATTCTATAAAAGAAAAATTATTAATAAGGAGTTCTATACATGTCTAACAATAACGATGTTATTTCGCCAGAAATGCTAGTTCTTATTATTACTGCAACAATCATTGGGACATTTGTACGCTTTTTATCAATTAAACTCGATTATAGGCAATACCCTAATTATCCAAATGGTTATTTGATCCATCTTGTAACAGGTGGACTTGCTGCAGCGATTGGTGCTTTCATTATTCCTACTTTAATGACAAAGAATTTTACAGCAGTTACGTTTCTTGCCTTAGCCGCTCAACATTTTCGAGATGTCCGTAAAATGGAAAGAGAAAGCCTGTTAGACCTAGAAGGTGATGAGTTTACAAGACGCGGGGATGCATATATTGATGGAATTGCAAAAATTTTTGAAGCCCGAAATTACATTACATTAATCGTTTCCTTTGTTACAGCCCTTACGATTCAATTATTTCAAGAGTTTCTTGATACGGCTGCTTGGACTGAAGCGGTATGCGGTTCAGCTGTTGGACTTATCATATATTATTTGTTAAAACGGTTTACAGTACGACAAAAAGTAAGAGATATCGCAACAGTAGAAGAAGGTAAAATTGAAATTAAAGGGTCGGATTTATATGTTAATGATATGTTTGTATACAATTTAGCTGGAAGAGAAGAAGCAAAAGAATGGTTTTTAGATGACGGACTTGCAGCAGTTATTCGTCCTAACAAAGATCATTTTCAAATCCCTCTCTTTAATGGAGGGCAACGACAGGCGATATTATTCGAAACGACAAGAAGGCTCGGGCAGAAAAAGTTATACAACGTAGAAAACCCAGGTGCTGGAGTTATTATCATTGTATTAGTTCCTATCATTAAAAATTTTGAACTGTTGAAAGAAACCATTTTACTAACTCCTTTATTAGAGACCGTTAAAAAGAATCCAGAATTATTAAATATCCAAAAAGGGGGACAAAGATAATGGGAAATAACGGTGGAGAGATTAAAGGAATTCTTGCCATGGTAACAACGGATAAAAATCGCTATTTAGGTGGTGCACCTCTCTCTTTATTAGCTAAGGATCAAGAGGAATTGATTGATATTTCAAACAATCTTGCTGAAGTTTTTTTAGCAGATATTCTCGAACTTAAAAGCGGCGATCATATAATTATAAAAAAATAAATCTCTTTAAAAAGGAACAGACAGACCACTACAAATCTAATGTGGTCTTTTTTGGTTTTTCCTTTTTTGTTTACAGTTAGAAAGAAGGGCCCCTTTCATTTTCATCCCTTTAAAGTTCTATACTTAAAAATCTTTCATAATAATCTTTACATACTAATCTTTACTTAGTGAAAAATCTGACTAGCTGTTCTATAAAATTGGGAGGCATACATGAAAGATTTATTTCACATCTTGAAGACGATACAAACAAGCGAATGCCAGAAAGTATTAGCTACCATAATTGATGTTGAAGGTTCTTCTTATCGTAAAGAAGGGGCGATGATGCTTTATTTAGAAGATAACACCGAAATCGGCCTTTTAAGTGGCGGATGTCTAGAACAAGATGTAGCTTTAAAAGCTAAAGAAGTCCTCATAAATCAACAATCTCGTATAGTTGTTTATGATATGAAGTCAGTTGACGATATTACTTGGGGGCTTGGCATTGGATGCAATGGAAGGATATCCATTTTATTAGAATACATCGATGAAAAGCTTGAAAAACACTTAAACCAAGTAAATGAATATTTAAATAGCGGAACACCTATTCTTCATATTAAAAAGTTATCTCATTCAGATACCGTCTTAGACTATGTCTCTATTTTTTCTTATCATAATCACTTTGGTGAATGGCATGATGATGACCCACTAGAAATTTTTCGAGATGTCATCGACGATAAGTTCAGGCAAGGGTTGTTTGTAAAGAACTCGGAACGCTACTTTGGTCAAGTTTTTTATCCAAAGCCTCGCCTCATTATTTTTGGTGCTGGCCCTGATGTAAGACCACTAGTTGAAATAGCAGCTAAAACTGGATTTTATACAATCATAACGGACTGGAGACCACTATTTTGCTGTACTTCATATTTTCAAAATGCTAATGAAATCGTCCATGAGTTCCCTAATACATTTTTAAAAACCTTTTCTTTTGATCCCGACGATTCGATAATTATAATGACTCATCATTTTCAAAAGGATCAAGAAATTTTACAGATACTTCTTCAAAAAAAATTAAAATACCTTGGCATATTAGGACCGAGGAAAAGAACTCAACAACTATTAAAGAGAAATGATATTCCCAAATGGCTCCGTTCCCCAGTAGGATTACCCATTAATGCCGAAGGCCCAGATGAAATAGCAATAAGTATCCTTGCTGATGTCATTAAAACTAATCGAAAGAAGGCTCATCAACATGATTTGTGGAATATATTTAGCCGCTGGTCAAAGCAAAAGAATGAGTTGTCCTAAGTTAATTCTACCTATAAACGGAAAACCACTAGGCAGTATCAGCTTAGAAATAGCTCTAAATTCTCAATTAGATAAAGTCATAGTAGTGGCAAATAAAGAAGATCCCCTTACTTGGCTTTCTACACATGTCCTTGCTGGACATTCCAAATGCATTCTTAGAAGATGTAAGTACTCAAGTGATGGTCAAGCTGCATCCCTTAAGTGTGGCTTAAAAACTGCCCAAGACCTTCAAGTAGATGCAGTAATGATATTACTCGCTGATCAACCCTTTATCTCTGAAAAACTTCTTAACCGATTAATAACACTAGTGTTGCATAAAAACTAACTGAATTTTCAGTTTTAAAGTTCTTCCTGTTTAGAGCCAAAAAAGTAAATACCT
>NZ_JAQQWT010000025.1 GCF_028610705.1 Halalkalibacter alkalisediminis | reverse complement strand
TTACTAAATTGCTAAAAATTGACGAGAAAATCATGTTTTCTCTTTTCGCTTGGCTTTTGTTCAGTTTTCAAAGAACTCGTTGTCGCTTGTGGCGACCTTTTAAATATTACTATCAGTTGTTTCAAATGTCAACAACTTTTTTTGGTGGGCCTGAGTGGACTCGAACCACCGACCTCACGCTTATCAGGCGTGCGCTCTAACCAGCTGAGCTACAGGCCCAAAAAAGGCATAAAAAAAGAACCAAATCTCTTTTTTGAAATTGGAGCGGGTGATGAGAATCGAACTCACATCATCAGCTTGGAAGGCTGAGGTTTTACCACTAAACTACACCCGCATATAAAAACGATGGTCGGGAAGACAGGATTTGAACCTGCGACCCCCTGGTCCCAAACCAGGTGCTCTACCAAGCTGAGCCACTTCCCGTTCTAAAATAACACCTTATAAAAAATGGTGCGGTTGAGAGGACTCGAACCTCCACGGGGTTATCCCCCACTAGGCCCTCAACCTAGCGCGTCTGCCATTCCGCCACAACCGCGTTAACACCCTAAAATTAAAAGTAAAGATAAGTGCGGGTGAAGGGAGTCGAACCCCCACGTCATAAGACACTAGATCCTAAGTCTAGCGCGTCTGCCAATTCCGCCACACCCGCAAAGGTAAATGGCGGTCCGGACGGGACTCGAACCCGCGACCTCCTGCGTGACAGGCAGGCATTCTAACCAACTGAACTACCGGACCAATATAATGGTGGAGGATGACGGGATCGAACCGCCGACCCCCTGCTTGTAAGGCAGGTGCTCTCCCAGCTGAGCTAATCCTCCATATAATCTTACTTATTACTAGTTTCATAAAATAATAATTTGGTGACCCGTACGGGATTCGAACCCGTGTTACCGCCGTGAAAGGGCGGTGTCTTAACCGCTTGACCAACGGGCCACTTAAAAGAAAACAATGGCGGAGAAGGAGGGATTTGAACCCTCGCGCCGCGTAAACGACCTACACCCTTAGCAGGGGCGCCCCTTCAGCCACTTGGGTACTTCTCCATGGCTCCACAGGTAGGACTCGAACCTACGACCGATCGGTTAACAGCCGATTGCTCTACCACTGAGCTACTGTGGAATGTGATGCCGACTTGAACATTCTATAACAGAACAATTAAGTTGTCAACACTTTATTTGGTCGACTCGTTCAGCGACTCCTATAATATAGCATAGGATAACTTTAAAATGCAAGAGTGATTTTTATATTTTTTTAAGTTTTCCTTTACACGTTCCACAAACAAACTTTCGTACATCTATTCTACGCTTTCTTCTATATTCAAGAGCACACACTACACACTTATAAACATGAAGTGCCTGAATCGTTTTTTGTGTTCCCGGAATCATCTCACAAAATCTAGGAGCACCTACCTTCTTCATAAGTGCTTTAAAGTCATCATCTCGATGCTGGTAACCTCTCCGTTGCAAATGAAGATGATAATGGCAAAGTTCATGTTTAATAATACCAATCAAGGCTTCTTCTCCAAAGAAAGCGAGCTGCTTAGGATTAATTTCAATATTATGACTCCTAAGTAAATAGCGTCCACCTGTTGTTCGAAGTCGCTTATTAAACATCGCCCTGTGCTTAAACGGCCATTGAAAATAGTCTATAGAGACTTGTTCAACTAACTGTTGTAGCTGATCATCTGTCATTAACTTATTTTTTTCATCCATAAATTACACCAATCCTTCAACTATGACAAACCCTCTTACATATAATAATCTAAATCGATTAAGTTGTTAAGGAGATGGTTGCCTATGCCTATGTGGCTAAGACAACAATTAAAGCAGGCCTATTTGGAAAAAGACAGATATCAAATAAAAGTTTTAAACCAATGTTGGTTCTATTACAAGGAGAGAGAGACAGAAGAGGTTCAATCATAACAAAAAAAGGTGACTAACCCAAGAGGTTAAGTCACCTTTTTCATTAGTTTATGAATGAATTTGCGTTTCCGGCTTTTTCATCGTTAGAGAAACTCGCCCTTTTTGGGTATCAACTTGCTCTACCCAAACCGTAACAATATCACCGACCGTTACCACTTCTAGCGGATGTTTGATAAAACGATTTGTTAACTTGGAGATGTGAACCAAGCCGTCTTGTTTAACACCTATATCCACAAAGGCACCGAAATCGACAACATTTCGAACGGTCCCCTGTAATTCCATTCCAACTTGCAAATCTTCCATTTTCAAGACATCTTGCTTTAACAAAGGTTTCGCTATTTCATCACGTGGGTCTCTGGAAGGACGAATCAAATTGTCTACCATATCCTTCAATGTTGGAGTCCCCACTTCAAGCTCCGCTGCTAATTCTGAAAAGTTGATAGCTTGTAACTCCTCTCTCACTTTCTCCGTCCCAATATCCTTGACTGTCGCTCCTATATATTTCAGCAATTTTTCAGTTTCTTTATAACTCTCAGGGTGGATAGCCGTCGCATCAAGTGGCTGTTCCCCTTCCTGAATACGAAGAAATCCAATCGCTTGTTCATACGTCTTCGC
The DNA here is from genome assembly GCF_028610705.1 of Halalkalibacter alkalisediminis. GTDB lineage: Bacteria > Bacillota > Bacilli > Bacillales > Bacillaceae_D > Halalkalibacter > Halalkalibacter alkalisediminis. The sequence goes on along the minus strand of NZ_JAQQWT010000025.1, from coordinate 42,986 downwards.
CCCAAGACGAGGGATTTTCTTTAATTGCTTACGGTTTGTAAAACGCCCTTCTTCCTCACGGCGCTTTACAATATTTGTTGCCACTGCCTTGGATAGACCTGATACATATTGCAATAAGGAAATCGATGCGGTGTTCACATTAACTCCTACTTGGTTAACCCCCGTCTCAACTACAAACGTTAAAGATTCGTTCAAGCGTTTTTGCGATACATCATGCTGATATTGTCCAACCCCTACTGATTTAGGATCAATTTTTACAAGTTCCGCTAAAGGATCCTGAAGACGTCTAGCGATAGAGACTGCACTTCTTTCCTCAACCTTTAAATCAGGAAATTCCTCCCTCGCTAATTCCGATGCGGAATAAACACTTGCTCCTGCCTCATTGACAATTAAATAATAGACGGACTGATCTAATTGCTTGATCACATCTGCAATAAATTGCTCCGTCTCCCTAGAAGCTGTACCATTTCCAACCGCAATCATTTCAACCGAATGTTTTTTAATAAGCGCTTTTACCGTTTCCGTTGCTTTCTCGATCTCATTACGTGGTGGCGTTGGATAAATAACAGCAATATCAAGCACTTTACCAGTTGCATCAATTACAGCAAGTTTACAACCTGTCCGATAAGCAGGGTCGACACCTAATACAATCTTGTCCTTCATTGGTGGTTGTAAAAGCAATTGTCGTAAGTTCTCTGAGAAGATATGAATCGCCTGTTCTTCTGCTTTTTCTGTTAACTCATTTCGGATATCTCGTTCAATAGAAGGTTCGATTAAACGCTTATAACCATCTTCAATCGCTTCTGCGACAACAGCTGCAGTCGGGGCATGAGGATAACTGATTACTTTACGTTTAATATTTTCAATAATTCGATCTCCCGGAAACACTAATGAAACCCGGAGAATTCCCTCCTTTTCTCCACGATTCATCGCGAGAATTCGGTGAGGTACAATCGCTTTAATCGCCTCTTCGTATTCATAGTACATTTCAAAGATCGCTTTCTCATCCGCTTCTTGATCTTTTACCGCTGTTTTCATTTTCCCATCTTTAAAGCCTGCTAATCGGATCGCTTTCCGTAACTCAGCATCATCTGAAATCCATTCCGCAATGATATCTTGCGCTCCTTGGGTGACGTCTTCATTCGTTAATAACTCAAATTCTTCATTAATGTATTTAGCCGCTTCTTCTTCCACATTTCCCGTTTTTGGTAGAGAAAATAGCCACGTTGCAAATGGTTCAAGACCTTTCTCTTTGGCAACAGTCGCTCTCGTTCTGCGTTTTTGTTTGTACGGACGGTATAAATCTTCAATTTCTTGAAGCTTTTTTGCATTTTGGATTTTAACGCTTAATTCAACTGTTAATTTACCTTGTTCATCAATTAAACGGATAACTTCCTCTTGGCGATTGGCTAATTGATTCGCATACTCCCATTTTTCAACGATCGTTCGAATTTGAACTTCGTCAAGACCACCTGTCATTTCTTTGCGATACCTAGCTATAAAAGGGACCGTATTCCCTTCTTCTACTAGTTTAATTAGTTGCTCTATGTAGGTTTGCTTTACATTCAATTCTTTAGCGATCGTTAAAATCGTCTCGCCTTGTTTTGCCTCGTTCATTCCAACACCTCATTATCAGTTGATTATAGTCATCATAGCATAAGTTATCATTGAAAGAAGGACACACTAAAAAAAGGCAACTCTAAATAAATGAAATCCATTGTCTAAGGATCTATTTTAGAGCCACCTCTATAAGCATGTATAGAAAAAGGGTGAGATAGATGCTCAAGCAGCTATCCCTTCCCTTAAAACAAATTTAACAAGTGCCGACTCTTCAACAGTCGGCACTTGTTAAATTAATTTCCCTACAAGAATGGTTACATCGTCTGCAGCGTAGTTCCCACTTAAAAAGATAGATTCCCATTCGCTTTTAGGAGACTTCATCCGAAGCATCCTATTTTTATCAGGACGCTTTTTCAATCCGTCTGAGTACATGACAAAGGTGCTACCACTTACATACGGCAAAGAAGAGCTTTTAATTTGTTGTTTTTTCCCAGATAAGTACCCTCTTGTAGGTATCGGTTCTAAAGTTGTCCCATCCGTTAAATACATCACAAAACCAATATTTCCGTGATTACAATAGCTAATCTTCTTGGTATCGTACTCAATTTTTATAACCGTTAACACGGCGCCTCTTTTATTAAATAGAGCCTCATTGCACGCTTTAACAATCTGATGGACACTTAGCTCCTGGCGCGCCTTGATCATATCGACAGCTGCTTGAGAGGATTGAGATGCACCTCCACCACTCCCCAAACCATCAACTACTGCGCATATGGTGTACCTATCAGTTTGAATCACAACGTGGGCATCGCCTGAACAACTATTCCCCGGCTTTGCCCGTTCAAAGGCAGCTACTTCTAAATTCTCATCTTGATAATAAGTAACCACTATAAAATCTCCGAGGGCTCTATTTTGATTGAATCTCTTAATTTTTCGAGTGCCTTACGTTGTAAACGTGAAACGTGCATTTGGGAGATCCCGAGCTTGTCCCCTGTTTCTTTCTGGCTACAGTTGTTAAAATACGTATAGATCATGATTTGCTTTTCTCGTTCAGTTAATACATCGAATGCTTTCTCAAGCATAATTCTTTGATCGGTCTCTTCAAATCCTGAGTCTTCATTTCCAACTAGATCTAGCAAGGTCACCTCTCCACCTTCCTGATCCGCTTCAAGTGATCGATCAACTGAAAGAGCTTGATAGCTTTTGCTCATTTCCATCGTCTCCAACACTTCTTCTTCAGAAACCTGTAGGTAGTCAGCTAATTCATGGACTAAAGGAGAACGCTGCAATTCAATCGTTAATGCTTCTACGGCATGTTTAATCTTTGGCCCTAACTCTTTAATTCGCCTAGGTACATGAACGCTCCATGTCTTATCTCGGATGAACCTTTTAATTTCTCCCACAATGGTCGGAACAGCGAAAGACTCGAAGCTCCTCCCGAAACTAGCATCATACCTTTTGAGAGCCGCAAGGAGTCCTACCATACCCACTTGAAACATATCTTCTTCATAGTCTCGACCTTTAGAAAACTTCCTTGATAAAGAGCGAACTAACGCCTCATAATACCTAACCAGATTTAATTGCGCGTCGGAGTCATCAAACTTTTGATACTGCTCAATCCATACATACACTTCTTCATTGTTCTGGTTGTGTCTGTGAGATTCGTTCGACATCTCGTTCCACCTCATCTCCATGAAGGAACTTCGTCATAATAAGAACAATACCTGATTCATCGTTAATTTCCACTTTATCCATTAAGGTATTAATTAGGAACAAACCTAATCCACCTTCTTTTAAATCCACTACTGGTCGGTTTGGATCTACAGGTCCAAGTTTTTCACGAACACTTCCAATATCAAAGCTCTGTCCTCGATCCGCTACAACGATCTCCAACCGATCATCATATAAGAAATAGGAGACATTCATCACTCCCCCTTCCTCATAAGCGTGGTTTACGACGTTGGTACATGCTTCTGCAACCGCAATCTTCATATCTTCTATATCATCGTAAGAAAAGCCAACTCGATTGGCAATTCCAGAAACAGTCAAACGGACAACCCCAACATATTCCGGCTTTGCTGGAACACTCATTTGAATGTGGTCTGCCTCATGTTGTTTCATTTTGTCGCCTCCTCCTCTTCAATTGTAATAACTTCATTTAGACCTGTAATTGTAAAGAGACGGCGAATTCGCTCAGACATCCCCGCAAGGACTAAATCACCTTTATGAATATGAGTGGCCTTTAAGGCGCCAATAAAAATCCCTAAGCCTGTACTATCAATGTAATGGACGTCGGTTAAATCAACTTTTATGCTTTTTCCCAGTTCAGTAAGAGGCATTAATTCCTCACGCAGTTTCGGTGCTGTGTAGGCATCAATTTCCCCTGACAAGAATAGAATCGTCATATTAACCATGTTCTCTTGACGTATAGTTAAATTCAATGTATTTCCTCCTCACCTTTATCTATATACTCTATACCACAAAAAATAGATCGTTAAACTCTCTTTATGATAATTAAAGTAAAATCATCTCTTAATGTGAATTTTTGAAGGCTAGCAAGCTCTCGATATACGTTGTCAGCTAGCTCTTGAGCAGATAAATGCATATATTTCCGAATAAAAGTCACGATTTCCTCACGTTCAATAAACCGGTCTCCTACTTGACATTCCGTTACTCCGTCGGAAAGAAATACAATAAAATCTCCTACCTCAATCTTTTTTGAGTATTCTCGATACTGAGGTTTTTTAGAAACACCAAGGACTATCCCTTTTGCACAAAGCTCTTTAAACTGGTCTTCTGCAGCTCGGTACAAAAAGCCAGGTTCATGACCAGCACCAGAATAATGAAACTCATGGTTGATTGTGTTATATGATCCATACATCATCGTGATAAACATACTATCATGAACATTTTGTTCTACCACACGATTCACATTCTCTAGTAATGCTGCAGGTTGCAAAGGTTGTTCAGGCAAGCTATCCATTGCGTATTTAATCATCGACATACATAGAGCCGCTGGTACGCCCTTTCCAATAATATCTGCAATCGCAATCCCTACACAGCCCTGTTCATCTTTAATATAGTGATAATAATCCCCACTCATTTTATAAGCTGGTACGCTAATGACCCCGATATCAAGACAGTCTGTCTCGGGAATAGCCTTTGGCAGAAGTGTCTGCTGCATATCAGCTGCTACATCTATTTCAGATTCTAATTTAAGTTGTCGATCTCTTAAACTCTGATGCTCACGATAAGCTAGACCATATCCCATCATGACTTCGAGTAGCAAATCGAATGAATCTATTACTTCTTCAGGTACTGCAGGAAATAACTCTTCCAAAACAGCTCGGTGTACACTCACTAGTTCCTCAGGAGAAATCTGGTGTTCAAGCAAAACTTTACTGAACTGCTGAGCTTCATATAAACCTAGTTCACTTTTTCGATGTAAAAATGTTTTTACTATTTCCTTATAAGTGATTTCTAAATGTTGAACAGCCTGTTCCATAGAAGCCCTCCTTTACCTAAAAGTTACAATCACCGAAGCCATTTAGTTGCCGTAACAGTGGTACCTTCACTCTTTTGAGAATCAATTGCAAAATCATCCATTAATCGTTCAACCCCTGGTAATCCAGCCCCCATACCTCCAGATGTTGTAAAACCATCCACCATCACTTGTCTAATATCAGGGATTCCCGGACCATGATCTTTAGCAATAATCTTAATACCTTTTCGTAATCCTAGTTTGATAGGCTTCTCTACTAGTTCTAGACATATTTCTCCTCGTTTTGCATAGAGGTAGATATTTCGTGCGAGTTCAGAAATAGCTGTCGTGATTCGCGCTTGATCAACACTGCCAAATCCAATCTCCTTTGATAATGAACGGCCCGCTTGTCTAGCAGCGACAATCCCCCATTCATTTTTCACTTCCACACAGGATTGGGTTTCCATTGATTACCCCTCCAATTCCTGTTGCAACTTATCAAGACCTTGCTCTAAATCAAGAGCAGTTTGAACATCATTGAGTGTAATACCCATGTCAATAAGCGTTATCGCAACAGCTGGTTGTATACCAGTCAATACCACTTTTGCTCCCATTAAGTTGGACATATCGACTACATCACCAAGTACCTTGGCTATGAAAGAATCAATCATATCTACAGAAGTTAAATCAATGACAACTCCAAGTGAACCTTCTTGATGAATTTTATTAAGAAGATCTTCTTGAAATTGCAAAGCCGTTTGGTCATCTAGATCGACCTGAACACTAATTAATAAATAGTGGCGTAACTTTAATATTGGAATTCTCATTGCTATCCTCCAACTTACAAATCAATCAATTTTTTATTCGTTAATTCTAATGCCGTTTCAATCCCTTTTCTTAGCGTGCTTCTCGTCGGGAATTTACTTAAGTCTATTCCTAAATTCACAATGGTCTGAGCAATTTCTGGTCGTATTCCAACTAGAATACAACGAGCTCCCACTAAACGCACAGCTTCCGACGCTTGGATAATATGATGAGCGACCATTGTATCTACAACTGGCACCCCTGTAATATCAATCAAAACGACTTGCGACCGATGTTCAATGACCCCTTCAAGTAAATTCTCCATGACTAACTTAGCTCGAGCTGTATCAATCGTCCCAATTAAAGGCATGACCGTTACACCTTCTAATACAGGAATTAAAGGAGCCGATAATTCAAGTAAGGAAAGCTTTTGCATTTCAAAAATATCTTCCCAAGTCCCGGTGTAATCATTTACTAGATGATTAATGATTCCATCAATCCAGCTTTCTAGTTCACTAAAACTAGAAAGGACATCTGCAATGTTCGATTCAGTTTCTGATAACAAAGCTAAATTCACACGACGGAACGCTTGAAGTCCTTGTGTAAAGTAAGAAAGTGGCCAACCACTTTGAATGTATTCTTCCGCAAATGAACTTAACTTCATCTTCGCTTCTTTTTCATCCACATCTACCATTTCAATGATAAAATGCATAAATTGCTGATTTGTATTTTCATAAACCGTATCCGAAATGGAATGCAAATAATTTTCCTGTCTAATGATTCCTAGCTCTTTCTTCCATAGATCCATTAACATTTCTCTTTGATTACTAATTAACGAAACAATATAAGGTTGCATAGCTTGTCCTCCTGTAAATACTTATATTCTATTATTTCACGGTTGAAAAAGAGTTGCAAAGATAAAACTGTATAAATTTTTTCACATTTTTTCTAAATCCACGCAAAAAAACCCCATTTCACAATGAGGTTTTTATTTTTAAACTAGAAATCAATAAGTCCTAAACTTATGAAGAGAGCATCATTCACACGATTCATCATATCATCATCTAAGTGTGTAATCTTATCAGTTAGCCTTTGCTTATCAATCGTTCTAACTTGTTCAAGTAAGATAACGGAGTCACGATCAAATCCATACCGCTTGGCATTGATTTCAACGTGTGTGGGCAGCTTCGCCTTTTGGATTTGTGCTGTAATAGCAGCTACAATTACCGTTGGACTAAAACGATTCCCAATATCATTTTGTATGACGAGTACAGGACGAACTCCGCCTTGCTCTGAACCAACAACAGGTGAGAGATCTGCAAAGTATACGTCGCCTCTTTTAACAATCAAAAGCTACACCCCACTCACTAAGCGATCGAGGGTAATCTCTGCTTCCTCCTCGGCAAGAAAAGATTCTGATGCAATGTTTAGGTTGATTTTCGCCATTTCCATGTAGCCTTGCTGCATAGTCTCCCGAATTTGACGTTTCTTACGTTCGCGAAGATACATCTTTGTTGCTTGTGAAATAAATTCACTACGATTGACGTTTTCTTTTTTGATCACACCGTCCACCTCGTTCAACAAATGTTGTGGCAAATTGATTACAATGCGCTTTGTGCTTTGCTCTGACACAAACATCCACCCCCAGCATCCACCATTAACTTTATGCTAATTTATTTTTTCATTTTTAAACAGATGCTTCCTTTTTAATATCCATGTTTAATAATAGCACTAGCTATATTGAAATGCAAAGGCCGAATGGTCTATCTTTTTATTTTCTTATTTAGACCAACAAGAAATATATATTCATCCCTCGCTCGCTTTAGTCCAAATAAATTCTCGGCACTCTTTGACCAATCACACATGGAATTTCGTAATTGATGGTTCCTAGCCTGCTAGCAACTTCATCCATTGTTATTTTATCATTTCCATCTTCACCAATCAATGTTACAACCGCTCCCACTTCCATTTTTTCAGGTAAGCGAACCATACATTGATCCATACAAATACGTCCGACAAAAGGCGCTCGCTTCCCATTGATTAAAACTTCTCCACCATTCGTACTATGATACCTAAGCCAACCATCTGCATACCCAATTGGAATCGTCCCAATCCATTCCTTCTTTTCTGTTCGATATGTTGCACCGTAGCTTATCGCTTCACCTACCGGTAATTCTTTCACTTGTACCAAGCGACTTTTGAGAGAGAAGGCTTGTTTTAATTGAACAGGAAGCTCCTCGGTAATATCTGGTGACGGAGTCAGTCCGTACATGGAAATGCCTAGTCGAAATAAGTTGAAGTTTTTCTCTGGATAACGCATGCCCGCTGCGCTATTCCCACTATGAATCAATGGCACATCAAGCTGCCATTCCTTTAACCAACTTAACATACTAACGAATCGTTCATATTGCTTCGTAACATAAGAAGGATCTCGTTCATCGGCTGTTGCAAAATGGGTATACACTCCATTAACTTCAAATTGTTCTTTATTTTCAACTAGAAAATCGACCAAAGCAGCAGCCTCTTCTTTCGTTCTCAACCCGACCCTTCCCATGCCCGTATCGAACTTCAAATGAATTTGAATAGAATCCTCATGAGAAAGTTGCTTCTTTGCTTCTTCTAACCACTCAATTTGAAACACTGTAACCAAAACGTGATTTTTAACAGCTATCAGTACATCCTCTGGCCTGATTCGACCAAGAACGAGAATGGGTGCTTCGATATTAGCTTCACGCAAACGAATCGCTTCGTCTAAAAGCGCAACTGCTAAGTAACTCGCTCCAGATTTTAAAGCTGTTTTAGCTACCTCGACCGCACCATGGCCATATCCATTTGCCTTAACAACCGCCATCACACTTACGTCTTTATGTTCGTAAAGGTGACTGATTGCTGTCACATTTTTAGCAATTGCTGTTAAATCAATTTCCGCCCATGTATCCCGATAAAATACTTCACTCATTTTTCCCTCTCCTACCAACAACGGTTTCATTATTCTCTGTATTTTACCATAAGGCTCATCTAAATAGAAAAAGGAGGATAAGCAAAACGGGAACCCCCTTTCGCTCATCCTCTTTACTCCTTATTTTTCCTCTGTCCCATAAACAGAACTTGCAATAGACATCATCTCTTCTGCACTTAAATTCTCAGATGCAAGGAAGAAGTCAACGCCGTTGTACGACCACATTAAAGATTCCTCTGTCATAACCCCAATTGTAAAGCCAAGGTCAACAGGCTCTCCTGAACTCATATTCATTGGTGTTGAGGCTGGAACCACTTGACTTTGCTCCTGAATTAACGTAAATGGTTGTTCACCCATGTACTGAAGAACAACACGCTCTCCATTTTCTGATTCAATGTTTCTTGAAGAGTCAAACTGAGTACCATCCGGTGTGTACATTGGATAGTAAACCGTCATCGCCTCTAACGGTTCTGCCATAGCTGGCTCTTCCGTCATTTGCGCACCCGTCATGTTACGCTCCATATCGAAGTCACCCTCATTAAAGCTTGCATTCCACTCAAAGTTTGTAAAATCAAGCTGTACAAGCACTTCAAGATCTGCATTCATGATCTTCACTTGTGCAGGTGATAAGTCTTTTTTATTTAATTTAATTTCCTGTGTGCTTAAGTTTTTATTTTGGTAGTTTGTGTTCGTTTGGAAGATGTAATAATCTTCATCAGCTTGGAAAGAACGCTCTGGATCCATTAAAATATCTTGGATAAGAGATTCATACAAGTATACTTGACTGCTGTTTGTTGGCCAGTCACTTTGGAAACGGAAACTCTTGTTTAAAGCAGGTGTCAACACGAAAACTCCGTCATCATTACGAAGAATGATTTGACTTTGATCCTTGTTTTCATTTTGTAAAGCTACACGATAATAGCTTTTTACTTGATGCCAAACATCAACTTCATACGTTTGTTGATCCTTTCCTGTTTCTAACGTCATCGTAGACTTCGCTTTGTACCCAGTCATTTCCGAAAGCTTGTTGTCTAGATCAGTCATAATATCTTCCTGTGTTTTTTCGCCGCAACCTACGAGAATCATAGATAGTAGTAATCCTAGAGTAGCGAACCAGATTGCTTTTTTCATGCTTTCACCCCTTTGTCTCATTTGAATGAAGAGAGCGAACACATTCAAGAGACGGCTTCTCATGGTTGTGTGTTCCGCTTTAGCTATCAGTAAGAATGACTGGAATGCTTACTGGTATAAAACCGAAACGTCTTTGTAGAAATTAGACCTGACTCTGCCTGAATGACTTGATCTCTTCTATTCGCTCTACAACTATATGAGACAACCTTGAGCAATATGCAGACTAGCTTGACAAGCTTTCAATTAAAACTTGGGCAACGGCATATGTTTTACTATGGGAAATCGATAAATGCACCTTATTGCTAAGTCCCGTCACAACTAGGATTGGGCGTCCTGTCGGTTCTTTTTGAACCTCAATATCTTGCCAGCTATAACTAGCAGAAATTCCTGTACCAATCGCTTTAACAAAAGCTTCCTTTGCCGCAAATCTTCCTGCTAAAAACTCAATTTGTCTAGATTCGCTTAATTCTACGAAAAAATTTTTTTCAGATGTCGTTAAAATGCGATCTACAAATCGTGGTTGGCGCTCCATCACTTTTGAGATACGTTCTAGTTCAACAATGTCAATTCCAATCCCACTAATCATGTATGTAATCCCTCTTTCTTTATCACGCTTCCATTTCCATCCGTCAGAATCTTCTTTATCGTTATTTCATACCTTCATAATAAGGGTATTATTGTATTTTCTGTTATAATAGCAGATAGAAAAGGAGGCCGTATCATGTTTATTCGAAACGAAAGCTTCTACTCGTTTAGACGATCTTATCCCATTATTACGATTTTGGTAGCCATTCATCTCATATTATTTATTTGGATGAACTTCTTACCTGGAGGACGCTCCATCCTTGCCATCGGGATTGGTAACAATTTAGCCGTTGCATACGGTGAATATTGGCGCTTAATTACTCCAATCTTTATGCATATTGGCATTGGACACGTTATTTTTAATTCATTCTCACTAGTTATATTCGGTCCTGCTCTTGAGAGAATGCTTGGTAAGTTTAAATTTCTTCTCGTTTACTTGTTAACTGGCATTATAGCAAATATCGCCACTTTTTATCTAGGCAACCCTTACATGCAACATCTAGGTGCCTCTGGTGCCATTTTTGGTTTATTTGGCCTTTACGTGTATTTCGTTATTTACCGGAAAGACCTTATTGATTCTGCGAATTCTCAACTTGTTATCACGATTCTTTTAATTGGTTTAGTTATGACGTTCGTTAATTCTAATATTAATGTTTTAGCTCATTTATTCGGCTTAATTGCCGGTGCTGCGCTAGCTCCATTAATCCTAATTGGAGTAAAGCCCTATTACGCAAGTCGAGTTGTCGCTGATGATGGACCACCAACGTTTGACCCGGACCGTTGGCAAAAAAAACGAGTAACCAACAAACGAATCAAGAAAGGCTTATGGATTGGTTTTGCAATACTCGTAGCGGCTGGCATTCTAGCCCGACTCTTCTAAATCATATAAAAAGCTTCAGTGAACTTATACGACAAAACGCAATGGACCAAGTGAAGTCCATTGCGTTTTCGTTACTTATTTAATTGAAGTTGAGCCTTTTGCTTTATTGTTTTAGTCCTTCAACAAACGTACTTACATTATGTTCCATCATCTTAATATACGTTTCTGCCCCACTGCCGTCTAGACCTACTGCATCCGTGTATACCTCACCTGCAATATCAACACCCGCATCACGTGCTACAGTTTCCATATAGCGTTTATCGACCGTTGTTTCAACGAAAACAGCTGGGATTCCTTCATCCTTAATGGTATCAACAACACTGGCGATTTGACTATGAGTTCCTTCTTCATGAGAATTTAACTCCCAAATTCCCACCGTATGAAACCCATATTGTTCACCAAAATATTTAAATGCATTTTCACTTACGACAATCGTCCGTTTTGATTCGTCAACTTCATCAACTTTAGCTTGAATCCAAGCATGAAGATTTTCTAATTCAGCTATATAAGATTGCGCGTTTTCTTCATAAATTTGTGCACCTTCAGGGTCACGCTCCATTAAGTCATCCCTAATGTACTCTACATAAGTAATCACATTTACGACATCTAACCAAGCATGTGGATCCTCTTCATCTTTACCGGATATTGGTAAAGGTGTTACTCCCTCTGAAACAGTCACTATCGGAACATCACCTACATTTTGAACAAGGCGCTCTAACCATCCTTCAAGTCCAAATCCATTAACAAAGAACACATCCGCATCACTTACTTTTTGAAAATCACTTGGAATTGTTTCGTACTCATGTGGCTCCTCACCAATTGGAACTAAGTATTCTACTTGTGCACGATCACCGGCAACTTCCTGTGCTATGTCACCTAATATTGAGAAACTTGTTACGATCTTTAATCCTTCATCTGCAGTAGAAGGGTCATCAGTTCCTCCACACGCCGCTAATACTAGCGCACTCATCAATGTCATCCAAAAAAACATAAATCTCCTTCTCATTTTATTTCCTCCTCCTCATTAGTTCCTTACCAAAGAAATGCACACACGCAACTTTTCGTGATAATAAATGTTGCGTATAGGCAAAAAACACTTTAAAAAAAGCAGACTCTTGTTAAAGGACAACCTTTTTTGATAGAACTAACTAATTTTACCTTATGCAACTTATTTTTTCATATTCCAAATCTTTTGTCTAGTATTTTCAAAAAAATAAATGAAAAAGGTAGTAAATCAGAATTTACTACCTTTTTCATTTATTTCTTGTTGACGGACGCCTTTCGATATACTAACCTTCTCTTTTGGTGTTCAAGGGCTCCTTACTCTATCTTTTCTTGAGCTGAAGATGACACCCACAACACAAAAAACAAGTGTAAGTACTTTATGACTTAACACTTGTTCTACTATTGACATACATATATTTCATTATTTTCAAACTTACAAATACATTCTAACTTACGGAAAATGAACATATCTTTTGGCATTAAGAAGATCAACCACCTCTATTTGCTTTGGAGGCACATCGCAATTGCTTGAGCAATAGAGTTTAAAGATATCCCAATATGTACTTAGTTCCTTTTCATCTACCTCAATTAAAATTTTTTCAAAGATGAATCCTTCTTCTTCTATAAAACCACTATCACTAGGTATGCTCATTAATGAAGAGATCTCCATCTCGAAAATTGGTTCCTGCTCATTTTTAACTGACATTAAAACTTGAAGTAAATGATCCGTTACTTTAGCAGATGTAAGAATAAAATGTTGATAAGAATCAAATAAACTGCGATCTACTTGACTCCAATGGTCACTGATTAATTTAAGTGTTCCAAAGTGTGTTCTTACTGCATAAGGAGTCTTTAAAAAAGCTTTCACAATATCGTTTATCGTATTTTGCACAGCTTCCTTCCAGCAGCTGAACGATCGATCCGCATACTGATAAGGGCATTTAAGAAAAGAAGCATAAGAAACCATCGACATCTCTTTTAGCCTTCCTTTGACATTAGACAATTTTTAAGATTAGAGCAACCGTAATCACATTTCCCGATCGCTTGATAAATCGAACACCACGAGCGCTTTGCATAACAGACAGGGATAGATTGTTCCATCGCTTTCTTTTTTAAGACAGCTGTTAGATTATGATTAATAAAATCGGTTAACACAAGAATGAGATCAATATGAGAAGGTATTTCCTTCTTTACCATTTGAACTTTACGACCACTCATATGGATAATCTCATTAAAACCAAGTTCTTCTAATTTTTTTGGAATTGATCCAAGACGATCTGCGCCTACTATTAATAAAGAAGACATTTCTCCACCCCTAGCATTGATAATTGTTATCACTATAATAATTGAAATTGATTCTCATTGTCAATGATCAATTAGTGAATGATAAAAAGAAGTTCATTACATCACTCCTTTCCCCTCAAAAAACAGCGACAACTCCTGTGAATTTTATCTACTCTCTTTTCAATAAATAATACCTTTAATAATAAACGCAAATAAAAAACCTGTTATTAAATAAGACAAAATAAAATTTTTCTGCTATTTTTTAAATATCCACTACCCTTTTTCTTATAAAAGGGTTCATTACTTTATAAAGAGGGAATAACACAAATAGCTACTTTAGCGTAATTTTCTATTTTAATGTAAGAACCGTTTTACTTAAGCATTTTTTTTTTGTAAAGTAAGGAAATGAGGATTGGAGGGAACAAAATGGTAGCCAATATGACAGAAGATCAATTATTAGTACTGATTATTAAGTATATGAGAGAGGCTAAGCGCGGAGCTCTGCAAGAAATTCTTGATGAATTACACCCTTATGATTTTGCACAACTTTATAAAAGTTTGCCTGAGAAACACCATCATAAATTTCTTACGTTTTTGACTCCTTCACAAATAGCTGATTTAATTCAAGAATTAGAATATGAAATGCAAATTGAAATTTTACATAAGCTTGGAATTGAGCGCTCATCTAAAGTAATGGACTTGATGGACAATGATGATCTCGCCGATCTTTTAAATGAGCTATCCGTTGACAAGATCCAAGAATTTCTAGATGTCATGAAGAAAGAAGACTCTCAAAACATCCAATCTCTAATGAGTTACCCTGCTGATACAGCTGGGGGGATTATGACGAATCAATTCATTTGGATTCATGCAAATCAAACGGTAAGACAAGCTGTTGATAAACTGAAAGAGTATGCCAGTTTCTCTGAGAATATTTACTATTTGTATGTTATTAATGCAGAGAAAAAGTTGGTTGGTGTTGTTTCCTACCGTGACTTATTAATTGCCGATTTGAAAGATGTTATTGAGGACTTAATGTTTACAAGAGTAGTCGCTGTCCATGTCAATGATGATCAAGAAGAAGTTGCTCAAACGATTGAACGCTATGACTTCATAGCTGTACCTGTAGTTGATGACCAAAATGTATTAAAAGGGATCATCACCGTTGATGATGCCATTGATGTCATGATTCAAGAAGCAAACGAAGATATTGAAAAACTATCAGCGACTGGTAAAGCCATTGATTTTAATACGAAAGCTATAACAGCTTCCATGCGCCGCCTACCATGGCTCGTGCTCTTATTATTTATTGGTCTTGTATCAGGAAGTATTATTAGTGGATTTGAAGAGACGTTAGAACAAGCAGTTGCCCTTATTTTCTTCATGCCCATGATCGCTGGGATGACAGGGAATACAGGAACTCAATCACTAGCAGTCGTAGTGCGAGGGATTATTACGAGTGACACAGACCGCAAAACTGTAGTAAAACTAATATTCAGGGAATTAAGAGTTGGGATCATCATCGGAATTATTTGTAGTATCCTTATTTTCCTAATCGCTTACGTATGGTTAGGTAGTTTAATTTTAGGGTTTGTTGTCGGTAGTTCTTTATTGATTACGCTGATTGTGGGTACATTAGCTGGAACGATTATTCCACTAACATTGAACCGCTTTGGTGTCGATCCAGCTGTAGCTTCTGGCCCCCTAATTACAACATTAAATGATATCTTTTCCCTCATCATCTATTTCGGGATCGCCTCCGCATTTTTATCTCAATTACAGGGGTTATAATTGATTTGCAGGCTTAACCACTTCTACAAATATAAGATTCAACAAATTTCCTCGGAAATAGACAAATAGATACAAATATTCTAAAGCAATTCGTTTTAGATGTACAAAAAGCAACCCTGTGACAGAGTTGCTTTCCTTTTTCATCTTGTTAAAATGTCTCCTATTACCCAATAAGAAATGCCATAAATGGCGACGATAATAGAGATAATAATAAATAATTTCTTGTTCGACATTCTCATTTGCTACCACCTTTAATCAAATTCATATGGTTAGTATACTATATTTTGTCCTAGAACAAGATAAAAAGACTTACTCAAAGGTTCCATTTGAGTAAGTCTCTTTATCATTCCACCGTTCTATTAATTTTTTTCGTGTAAGCTATAGGCACGTGTATATAAGTGTTCAACATCTTCATCTGTCATCAACATTAACTTCCCTTCCGTTAATCCCTGTACCTTTGTTAGAAACTGAATCATATTCTCTCGTTCTTGTCTGCTCATCTTGAATCGCTCCTCCTCTGTTTTAATACAATATATTTTATTTGTTGTTATTATATAACAGTTAAAAAAGATTCGTCAACGAAATTTTCGAAATTGTAAGCCTAATTTTATTTTTGCGTTAAAAAGACCACTGACAAAGGACAAGTAGTCTCTTTGTCAGCGGCCTCAACCCCTTGTAAACTAGGTTATTTTACGATTAATACTGGACATGTAGCCTTCTTCACTACTTTATGACTCACGCTTCCTAATACTAGCTGTTGAAATTGACTCAAGCCTCTACTTCCAATCACAATTAAGTCAGCATCCATCTCTTCCGCGAAATTTATGATAGCGACAGCAGGCTCCCCCCTAATGAATTTCACCTCATAGCTTATCCTTCCGTTTTCAGCTGCTTTTTCTACGCGTTTGAACATTTTTCGTTTTTTTTCAGTGATTCCTAAAAAGTCCCATGTTTGCATAACTTCAGTTTTAGATATGCTACGATCAATTACATACACCACATACACATGTGCATCGCTCTTTTCGGCTAAAACAATCGCGTTTTCAGCGGCTCTCAACGATTGTTCTGACCCATCAATCGCAACTATCATTTTATTAAACATCAGACTCCTCCTATAATCGTTTTCCTCTTATTCTACTTTACACAGCATATGCAAGTTGCATTACAGGAGAAATAGAATTCCGCTCGTATTTTAAAGTTTATCGCCTAAATACTTATTTATCACAAGTCCATGTGGTAAACTAAATATAATCGAGGTGATTATATGGATTACAGTCAAATGTGTCCTAAGTACGAAACAGCAATTGATTTGTTAGGGAAAAAATGGACTGGACTAATTATACGTGTCCTATTAGACGGACCTAAACGATTCAAAGACATTAAAGCACAAATACCCGATATGAGTGATCGCATATTAACCGAACGGATGAAAGAGCTAGAACAGCAAAATATCATTGTTCGAAATGTTTTTCCAGAAAAACCAGTGCGAATTGAATATGTTTTATCGGAAAAAGGTCTTGCCCTTCGACCTGTTATTGAATCGATTCAATCATGGGGAGAACGATGGACTTAAAAAGACACGTGGTTATGATACCAACGTGTCTTTTTATGGCTTTGCTGAGCAGTAAGCAAATATTGCCCCTATTATGGGGGAAACCATCATTAAGATGATGATACTTGTATAGCCTCCTGGCAACCATAACCATTATCTAACCATAGAAAAAAGGAGGCTTGATCCATGTCGTTTCCGTTTTCATACTGAACCACCTCACATAAAAAAACACCTGTTTTTCAGGTGTTTTTTATTTCACTAAATACGTATTTGTTATTTTATCATATAGTGTCCGCCTTGATGAGGCGAAAGACGTAAGAAAAAAAGGGAATAGAAGATATTTTAACATCTCTCGAATAAAAAACTGAGCTGCACTTGGTTTCTCTGCTCTTTCATTATAAACATATAAATCCACGATAATCATACCTATCGTTCGCTTCTCCCGGACTGAATAAATAAGATGAACGGTAAAAAAAACAACGAGCAGGACAATCCAATTAATGATATATAAGTGAAATTCATTCTCCCATATGTAATGGCGAATATACTCAATATTATCAGACGGCGACTCTGATTGGACAAACATCCAAGACGTTGTGATCGCTGCTGTTATGATCATAATCAGCGCTAAAAAGATAAAATCAAAGAGCCCTGCCCATAAACGCATCCATCCACCTGCACGTTGATGTTTATCTAATAACCGTTTGACCCACTTCTCCTCCGTTTGTTCGTTTACTTCTTCATACATCCATTTATCAACCCCTAATTGATTCGTTCGCCTAACTAAATTTTACCATTTTTTAGTTCGAGTTTTCAAAATATTTTTAGTAAGTAAAACAAAGTAATCTAAGATACCTTGTTCAATGTGTCACTTTTTCAAGATGCTTCATAGAAGTTCTTTTGAGTAGTAAAATTTAGTTAGAGCTTACTTCTTGCGAAAAATCTAAATCAAACAACTACTCATTCTTTTTTAAACGAAAGAAAGCTCACTACATTTCCGTAGTAAGCTTTCTTTCGAACCATCCTTATCCGACCATTTTATCTGATTCTTCATCATCCCAAGCTTCTGTGTTTTCAATCCCTAATTTCTTAGGACTAAACACGGGATCAAGACCTTGAGCTCGTTGATCTTCATAATCTTTAAGTACTTTAAAAGCAATTTTACCTAATAGTAGGATACCAATGATATTAATGACTGTCATTAGTGCCATAAATACATCTGCTAAATCCCATACAAGACCTAAACTTGCTACTGAGCCAAAAAGCACAAATCCCATGGTAAGAAGTCGATAAACGTTAACAGCTGTTTTGCTTTTCTTGATAAACTCAATATTTGTCTCACCATAGTAGTAGCTACCAATAATAGAGCTAAATGCAAACATAAAAATTGCAGCTGCGATAAAGTAACTTGCCCAACCACCGATTTGTAAGCTGAGAGAATTTTGCAACAATTGAATTCCTTCTGCTTCACTTAGGTGATAGTCTGTATTCAACAAAATGATAAATGCCGTTGCAGAACAAACAACTAATGTATCTACATATACTCCTAAAGTTTGGACAAACCCTTGTTTAGCAGGGTGAGAAACACTCGCTGTTGCAGCAGCATTTGGGGCACTACCCATACCTGCTTCATTCGAAAAGAGACCACGGCGTACACCCATCATGATCGCTGCACCAATCCCCCCACCAAGTGCTTGTTCAAAACCAAATGCACTACGTACAATTAGTCCGAAAACAGCAGGAATTTCAGAAACATTCATCACAACAACTACTAAAGCAATAATGATATATAAAACTGCCATGACCGGAACAATGATACTAGAGAAGTTCGCGATACGATGAACTCCACCAAAAATGATTACACCAGCTAACACTGTCATAATAACGCCCATTACCCATGGGCTTACACCAAATGCATTATCAAAAGCTCCTGCAATCGTATTACTTTGAACAGAATTGAAAATGAGTCCAAATGTAATGGCAATTAAAACAGCAAAAATGACCCCTAACCATCTTTGTCCTAATCCTTTTTCAATGTAATAAGCAGGACCCCCGCGAAACGCTTCTTTATCTCGGATCTTATAAACTTGTGCAAGTGTAGACTCAATAAAGCTAGTTGCACCACCAAGTAAGGCTACAACCCACATCCAAAAAACTGCTCCAGGTCCACCTAGTACAATCGCAACTGTAACCCCTGCAAGGTTCCCTGTACCAATTCGTGTTGCAGCACCGATCGCGAACGATTTAAATGGACTAATACTTTTCATTCCTTTTACATCTTTTGATTTTTCCGTAACCACACGGAACATCTCTCCAATGGAACGAAACTGCATAAACTTTATTTTAAACGTAAAATACAAACCCGCACCAAGCAAACCACCAATAACTACATAAGTCCATAAAAAATTGTTAAGAAAATCAATAATTGCCTGCAAAAATGAACACCTCTCTTTAAAAGAAATTATCAGAATACTTTTTCAATATACACTTGTCACCTTCAGTTGTAAACTAAATTGTCAGAAGATTTAACAAGCCATTTATTTCTTTTCTATTGGCTGTGTCACTTTCTCTCAATATCCAGTCTAAAGACCCCGTTAAGTGCCGTCATTCCGCCTTACTTAGGTATAGTTAACTACTTATCTCGAAAATGAATGATAGATAAGGTTATCGGTCTCAGTTTTAAAATTGTCTTAATAATTCTTCCAATAATATTCTAAAAAATCAAAGAGGTGCCCATTCAGTTCAACTCCCTTTTCTTTAACTACTCGCCTAACAAATTGATGTTTTTCAAGAATTTTTTGAGAGCCGATATTATGACTGGTCGTTTTAGCTCGAATCTCAGCCTTTTTATGTTCAACTATCACTTTTCCAAGTAATAATTCAAGACTTATAGAAGCGATCCCTCTCCTTAGATATTTTTTTCCTACCCTGTAGCCTAAGTCTGCGGAAAAACTCGGATGTTTCCTAACATTAAATAAGTTAATACGACCAACGATCACTCCTACTTCATTAACAATTAAAAAATAATTCCCTTCCCCTCGTTCTTGTTCTACCAATAACTCATTTAAACTTTGTAAAAATCGATCATATTGATAGTAGTCTTCCCCCCTACTCGGCACCATCGTTTCAAAGAAAGTTCTATTTTCTTTTTCGAAAATAAACAGCTTCTTTGTACACTCAACCGATAAGGGCTCTAATTTAATATTCATCCCTCTACCACCACTTTCTATTTCAATATTTCTTTATTAATATTCACCCTAAGCGCTTGATACCCTCTATGCTGTGAAGGTTCCTCACAAACAAATAAAAAAACCTTGCGATAGCAAGGCTTTCAACATATATTCTAAGAGGCACTCGGTTGCGCTGATCCTCTAACCACTTTTGGTTTAACCACATTTTGAGCGGCAATCTTCCCTTTAAAGTAACTAATAATATAAGAGATCATAACGATTGATAAAACCGAGTAAAACCCATTTAATAGCCCAATTGAAAATAGGCCAATGACAATAACCATAAAATCAAACACGAAAATCGTTTTGCCTGGATCTAATTTAAACTTTTGCTGAAGATACAGACTTAGGATATTAGCTCCACCTAAAGATGAACCATTTAAGAATAAAATAGACAACCCAAATCCACAAACAATTCCTCCAACAATCGCTCCAATCCATGGTGAGATTGAAAAATCAGGCAGCAATTGAACCATTTCCGTTAATAACGATAACACCGTGACAGCGAAAAGCGTCGATAACGTAAATTTCCAACCCATCTTAAAAACGGCTAAAATATAAAACGGAATGTTAATTAAAAAGAACATGACGGAGAACGGCAAATGGATGGCATACGTTAAACTCAAAGCCAACCCAGCTGTCCCGCCCGTTGTTACTTGTGCGTTTTGTAGAATAAATATACCAAAACTCACAACTAAACAACCTAGAATTACATTCAATCATTTCATAGTAGCCACTCCCTCCCCTTCACAAAAAATTATTTTACAATCTTTTATACACATCTGCACACTTTCCATAAATAACAACTAAGGTTTTATATATTCCTTTTATTATAAGCAATGCCACCGCTACTCGCAAATGCATACGTAAACGCGATTAGCCTTTAAAGCGTTGTTCGACTAAAATAAAAACAGTTACTTCCTCTACTTATTATTATACTTACCTTTCACCTATTATTATTTCAAAAAAATAAATAGTGACTCTTACAAGTTACCTTGTAGAGTCACTTTCGCTAATAACTTACAATCGGTATAATATTACCTGTTCACTTTCTAATACTTTACCAAGTCAACAATGAAGGAATCCCCACCACCATGTACGCAAATGGTATCTGCTTGAATAGGAATAACCCGTTCCATCAATTGCTGTCACTCTATAGTTTTTGATATATCTATGACCTAGCTAACAGCATCATTGACATCGTAGATAAGTGTCTGTTCATGCCTTTTATAAAATATACATGTCATCATCCACTTAAAATGATTATCATAAACTTTACTAACACAACTCTCCCAAGCTTTGCTCTTTCCAAGTGACGTCTTAGCCGCTCTGTTCTAGCACCTAAAAAAAGCAAAAGAGGAATGCAATCCTCTTTTGCTTACTCCTATTCCTTCTCCTCATAATAACGGCTCAACTCAATGATCATAGCACCCATTCTCTCTAATTCAGGCGAAATGACACGTTCAATTCCTTCCTCATGTAAAGCTTCTGCGGTTACCTTCCCAACCGCGACCGCTAGAGTATTGGTTTTAAATGCCTCTTTGACCTCATTGACGATCCTACGCTCCTCTACATATTTAAAGAGCGAACGTACTTGAATGGCTGCTGTAAAGCAGACAGCATCGATTTTTGCTTGCAACAATTCATCACAAAATAGCTGAACTGTCTCAAGGTCAGGATCAACATGCTTGTAAGGGAGCACTTGCATCACTTTTGCGCCAGCTTCTTCTAAGAATCGAATAAGCGAAGGCGCATTTTCACCATGAAGTTGAACCATTACACGTTTCCCTTTAAAATCGAATGATTTCAGTGACTCAACCAGCCCATTAATCGTTCCATCCTCATCTTTAGCTAGTGGGTTAACTTCAATTTTTTTCAAAGAGGCAAACGTCTTATACCCCCTTGAACCAATTTTTGCTCCATGAATTTTAGTTAAAAATGAATCCTTTATGTTCATTTCTTCCGCTAAGTCTATTAGCCTATTTGTCCCAATCCCTGTCGTAAAAATCATCCAATCGAATTCTTCTTCCATGATCCTTTTAAGATCACCTCTCACTTGTTCATCATTTAAAAAGACAGTACCCTGCAAAGAGCGAACGAGAGGCGTCCCTTTTTGTTTTTCAATTAGTGTACTCATTTCATCCGTTTTCCTTGATGCTGCGAGAACAACACGTTTATTATGTAAGCTCATCAAATCATTCCCTTTCTTCTTTATCTACATTACATTATACCGTATCTTGTACGAATTCTCAGAAATTTACACGTTTTGCCACCAAAAACTAAAAGACCATCTCTATTATAGAGATAGCCTTAGATTTCTTAGCCTAAAGAATGGTATTGTTCAACAATTAGTTTAAATAAATCATGATCTTGACGCAACTCAGTTATTTCTGTAATAGCTTCATGTAAACCCTTATCTGATATCAGTTGTTGAATTTGAACAGCCTCTTCATCTGTTTTCACGTCATATTTTAATGCTGCAGCAATCGCCTTTGCCAAGTAAACTGGCTGTTGGCCAACGACTTCAATAAACTGCTTCGCTGGTCCAACGAGTCGGTCATTAGGACCCAGTTTCCGAAGGGGCCCTCTACCTACACGCGTCACATCATCAGCCAGATACGTATTTTCAAATCGTTTAATGATTTTTCTAATATAATGTCTGTGTTCTTCTTGCTTAAAGGAATGTTTTTGCGATAATAATAGGCCTGTTTCATTTAATGTTTTTTCTAAAAGCCCTTTGACTTCTTTATTTTCTAACGCTTGGTCAATCGATGGTATGCCATAGTGATAACCGAGATAAGCCGCTACGGCATGACCGGTATTGACGGTGAATAATTTCCTTTCAATATACGGATTCAACGCCTCAACAAACGTGATCCCCTTAATGATCGGCTGCTTTCCAACCAGCATCGACTGATCCACGACCCATTCATAATAAGGCTCCACCATCACTAATAATTTGTCGTCATTAACCTGATTCGGAACAATGCGATCAACCGCTGCATCTGGGAAGCCAATCACTTGATCCATAATTGACTTTTCCGTTTCATCGAGTTGATTATAGACATGTTTCTTCAAGAGTGTACTCCCACCAATTAAGTTCTCGCACGCAATCACATTAAGGGGCGTCTGGTTCGTTTTCACTCTCTCTTGCAGTCCTTCAGTTAACAACTTTGCAATAATCGGTAGAATATTAGGTCCGACAGCCGTTGTAATCAGATCCGCTTTACCGATCGCCTCAATGACCTTCTCTGCCTCAGTCATACTGTTAAGAGCAGAGACATGATTAACTGTGACTTCATCCTTAGATTCGGCCGCTAAGACAACGTTGTATTCATTTCTTTCGTTGAGCAAATCTACGATTTCTTTGTTCACATCTACAAATGTCGTATGATAACCCGCTTCGTTTAATAGCAAACCGATAAAGCCTCTGCCTATGTTTCCGGCACCAAAATGGACAGCTAACATATTAGTTCACTCCTTCGAATAACTCCAAAATCTCCTCAGCAGATGTTGCAGCAACAATTTTCTCTACGTTTTCTTCTTCCGAACAAACAATGGCAATCTGAGAAAGGATATCTAGATGCTCATCTTCTTTTCCTGCTATTCCAATAAGCAATTTCACAACATTACCTGTACCAAACTCGACCCCTTCAGGAACTTGGATAATCGCGATCCCTGATTCATTTACTGATTGTTTTCCTTCTTCTGTACCATGTGGGATGGCAACAAAATTGCCCATATACGTTGACGTTAATTCTTCTCTTTCTAACATTTTATCAATGTAAGATGGTTGAACGTATCCTCGAGCGACTAATAGTTCTCCTGTCATTTTAATGGCATTTTCTTTTGTTTCTACCTTTTGATTTAATTGAATGTTTTCTTTTGATAATACGGGTAATGTCATGATTACACACTCCTAAGTTCGATAGTTTTTTCTTCTATGAATTTCTCTAGTTTGGTTGCAAGATAGGAAGAAATTCTTCCTTCATCCTTTGATTCAAATCGTAATAGGCTAAATTCATCTTCAATGATTAACGCACTAATTTGACTTAGGATTTCTAGGGTGGCCGTAGATACCTCGTTCGGTGAGAGCATAAGTAAAATCGTTTCAACCAATAGATTCGATTGATCCATCGCCTTTATCGAAATTGGCTCGCTTAAGGCGATCACGGTAAACGATGGTTTTAAGACGGCCTGGCTACGTGCATGGTATAACGCCAGTTTCGTATCTGGAATTCCTAAACCACCTACTTGCTCTCTAGCCCTCAAATCAGCTATTACTGTCTTAACGTCCGCAATAATTTTCTGCTCATATAAACGAGCACAAGCTTGTGTCAAAATGGCATTCAAGCTCTTTTCTTCCTTAGATTGAACCACTGTAAAACCCTCTAAAAGAGTGACTACTGTATCAACATAGTCTTTATTTAGTTTTAAGCGATTGAGCGTGTGCTCCTTTTTTGAAAAGGATTCAACGATGAAATCTTCTTCGGTTGAGTCGGCATTGTTTTCTTCATCCTGTTTAGGGTGCTGGGTTAGATATCGTTTAATTTTGTCAACCTCTTCATCCGTTAAAATCGGATTGACGAGGATATACTCGTGCTCCAATTCCGGTATCCGAATGGTCGATAAAATGAGATCATAGTCCGCTTTGTTCATACGATACAACTCAAATAAGGAAACATTACGCACTTCTTTGATCGAAGGCAACTCTCGTTGTAACCTTGTGGCTAGCATTTTCGACGTTCCAATTCCACTGGAACAAACGACTAAGGCTTTAAGAGTGTTTTGCCGGCTCTTACCTAGAAGAACAGATCCAAAATGTAGAACTAAATATCCTATCTCTTCATCCGGCACTTCTAAATCCGTTAATATGACTTGCACCCCATCTTTGACAATGGAAAAAAGCTCTTCATAATCATTTTTAATTTTAGCTAATAAAGGATTCGTAATCCCCATATTTTGCTTGATGCGAAAAATCGCCGGACTTAAGTGTGCCACTAAGCCTTGGAGTAAAGATTGGTTTTCCCTGAGCGACTGACCTGTTCGTTTCTCTACATACTGGATAAGACTTTTAGCTTTTAGTGCAATTTGAAGACTTGTATCCTCTATTAAATATTCTTTGTCGTACCTTAATTTTGCTCCACGCAAATGCATGGTAATATATCCAATTTCAGCTTTAGGGATCTCCGTATGAAAAACCTTTTCTAACTTTCCAATGATCTTTTCTGCTATCTTAAATTCAGGTGTCACTTGAAGTTTTTCTAAATAGGCTTGATCAATAGCGATATTTTCTCCTTGTAATATCCGTTCCATCGCTAAGGCTAAATGCACAACTAAGCCCATATAGGCACTATCGGCAATGGAATAAGGGAGTTCTCTATTGATTTCTTCAATCACTTTTTCAACAATGTGTAAATTACGCTTTTCGACCAACCCTAGTAATCGTTCGGAAATGGAATCCATTTGCGTAGTCGATTTCTTTTGAATGTTTTCTCTAATCAGAGACAAGAGGTCAAATTCATCTACATTTTCAGAGATAATCGTACTCATCGCTTTGCGTTTTGCTGTTTCTTCTCCAGCGATCTCAACGCCATAGCCTCGTTTTCTAATCAAAGAGAGACTTTTATACTTCTGTAATTGCTCTTCTACTTTGTTCAAATCATTGCTGATCGTTGCAATTGTCACATTTAAGTCTTGAGCTAATGCGATCAATTTAACTGGTTCTCTTGCTTCAAGTAGTGTACAAGCAATAATCGTTTGTCTCTCTTCTGGAGAGTATTCATGATGGATTAGATTAAAAAGGAATAACTTTAAATGTTCAACCTGCTCTTTTCCTCCTACGATCTGAATACCTACACCAGACTTCTTAACTAAACTAAGTTGATAGCCTTTTAATATGTCTTCTACACCTTTTAAATCCCGATGAATCGTTCTGACACTTACGTCAATAAAGTCAGCCAGATCT
This sequence comes from Halalkalibacter alkalisediminis, assembly GCF_028610705.1. Taxonomy (GTDB): domain Bacteria; phylum Bacillota; class Bacilli; order Bacillales; family Bacillaceae_D; genus Halalkalibacter; species Halalkalibacter alkalisediminis. The sequence goes on along the minus strand of NZ_JAQQWT010000025.1, from coordinate 16,756 downwards.
TTCACGGTTATCTCTTCATTTGATGCCAGTAACTTATCGAGTATTTGTCTTTCACGCGCTGTAATATACATTTTTCACCTCAATCCAGTAAAGGATGATGACAAAATTAAACTAACACAGCTCTATTTTTATCATAATCCAAAATTTTTATTGATTCAATCAAACAAAAATGCCTTTTCGTCTATTTCATTGTTGCCATAATTAAATTACAAATGAGGATGACATCGGTTGTGCCATCCTCATTTGTATTATTTTAACTTTTCAATTAACTCATCGTACTTCGGACTATTCAAGAAATTCTCCACTGAGATATGCACGGCTGTTGGTACCTTCGCCATTGCACGATCCGTTAAGTCCTTATGGGTAATGACCACATCTACATCATTTGGAAGGTTATTAATCGATGTATTGGATACATCAATCGTTAAACCTGCTTTTTTTACTTTATTTTTTAGAATGGATGCACCCATTGCGCTTGATCCCATTCCTGCATCACAAGCAAAGATGATTTTGTTGACATTTTCTTTTTTGATTTCATTGTTAACTGCTTTCACTTCTTGATCTTTATTCACTAAAACAGAAGCCCTGCTTTCTTTCCCTTTTAAGGCAGAAGTTTGCTCCGTTGCTTTTGTTAAATCTTCATCACCTGTTAGCTTTGAACCTTTAAGAATAACAGAAGCAATTAAGAATGACACGACCGTTGCTACTACAACACCAGCAATCACTGCGAAGTATCCCCCTCTTGGAGTCATCGCTAGAATAGCAATGATACTTCCTGGTGATGGTGCTGCTACTAAACCACCGTTGAATAATAATAGAGTAAATACACCTGATGCTCCACCTGCAATGGCTGCAATGATAAGTGCAGGCTTCATTAAAATATACGGGAAGTAAATCTCATGAATCCCACCGAAGAAATGAATGATTGTCGCCCCAGGCGCTGTTTGTTTCGCCATTCCTTTACCGAATAACATAAAGGCTAATAGAATCCCTAGGCCTGGTCCTGGGTTTGATTCTAATAAAAATAAGATGGACATTCCTTCTCTAGCTGCTTGTTCAATTCCAATCGGACCTAGAATTCCGTGGTTGATCGCGTTATTTAAGAAAAGTACTTTTGCTGGTTCAATTAAAATACTAGCTAATGGCAATAAGTTGTTTTGAACAAGGAAATTAACTCCAGTAGCCAGTGTTTGGTTTAATGTGTAAACGATCGGCCCAACTCCAACATAAGCAATAAGGGTTAAAGCTCCCCCGATAATCCCTGCTGAAAAGTTGTTAATAAGCATCTCAAAACCAGATTTAACTTTGTTTTCAATCGCTTTATCAAACTTTTTGATAAGGTAACCACCAAGTGGACCCATGATCATAGCACCTAAGAACATTGGAATATCTGCTCCAACAATGACACCCATTGTCGCCGTTGCCCCAACAACCCCACCTCGTACATCGTAGACCATTTTACCACCTGTATAACCGATTAATAATGGTAAAAGGAAGGTAATCATTGGACCTACCAGTTCCGCTAGATTTTCATTTGGTATCCATCCAGTCGGAATAAATAATGCAGTAATAAGCCCCCATGCAATAAAAGCTCCGATATTGGGCATAATCATGCCACTTAAGAAACTACCAAAGCGTTGAATTTTCACTTTGATATTAGAATTAGATTGTTTTGTTTCCATCTTTCTATCTCCCTTCTTATGAGAAGTTCTTTTTGTATTTACTTCTTACATTTATAATAAAGCGGTTTCACCTCAGAATCTATTTATAGAAAAGGTCCTTTTGTCAATCTCATTGTTGCCACTTTTAAAGACTTACATTAAATTGTCCTTTTTTTGTCAAAAGTGGTGGGTAATAGGGGTCTACTGAAGCAATGAGCGGAACCATTGCTTAGTCTTAAGCCTTCTATGAGGGATTTCCTCATAGAAAGCACGCATCGTGTGGAGCCATTGCTACTTCCTCGAATCTGCTAAAAGAAACTTTTTCAGTGGCCTCGGTTACTAGATTTGTCCGTTTCATTAGATTGAATGACCTTCTGGCTGAGGCCCTTGGTTACGCGGACAGAGGATCCGCTATTTATTGAAAATCCTGCTATTTAGGTAATTATACGGACATCAGGTTCGTTATTTGCTAGTTTTCTGCAAAATAGACGGCCAAAAAGACGAAATAGCGGAACGTATGTCCGCCCATCTGCTCCGGGAAGGTTTTTTCAAGTAAATAGCGGAAGCATTGTCCGGCAAATTTTCTAATTCCTCGTTTAACAACTCGTATTTGCTATCACAACCAACTGATTTGACACTGCGTACTCAACATCAACAAAAAGACCAAATCACCTGATTTGGTCTTAAGTAAACGTTTAGTTCTTCCTTTTATCAATTCACTACAATATAAACCGTATCCTCCACCACTTCAACTTCATACTTTTTCACGCAACCAACGTCTGGCGCTTGCACTTGCCCATCCGTCGTACAAATCTTCCAATCGTGAAGGGGACAGAATACATGATCTCCACTTACAATCCCTTCTGAGAGCGGTCCTGCTTTATGTGGGCAACTATTCTCGATCGCAGTTACCTTTCCACTTTTCAATTTAAATAAAGCAATTTCCTCACCTGCTACACTCACTCTTTTTCCAATTCCGACTGTTAAACCTGATAAAGTGGCAACTTCAACTTTGTTTTTTTGATCTACTTTACTCATAATTTCTCTCCCCTCCTATTAAGACAACACTTCAACTTGCTTCTTTTTGAACTCTTGTTGTTTCTCTTCATTCTCAACAATTTCTTTCCAAGGATCTTTACCCGTTGAAAGTGCAAGGTCCATTCTTTCAATTAGCTCTTTTCGGCCAACTTCATCCCGAAGAACGACTTTCTTCATATGTTCTAACCCTACACGCTCTAAGAAGTGAGAAGTACGCTCTAGGTATCTAGCGTTTTCTCTGTAATATTGCATGAAGGCGCTGATTGTATCGATGATTTCTTCTTTTGTTTTCACTTTACAGAACAAGTCTCCACCACGTAGGTCGACCCCTCCGTTTCCACCAACGTAAAGCTCCCAACCTCCGTCTACACCGACAACCCCAAAGTCTTTAATTCCCGATTCTGCGCAGTTACGCGGACAAGCTGATACCGCCATTTTTACTTTATGCGGAGTATTAATGTACTCAAACTTTTTCTCAAGCTCAACCCCAAGTCCAATTGAATCTTGAGTCCCGAAACGGCAGAATTGCTCTCCCACACACGTTTTAACGGTACGTAATGCTTTGGCATAAGCTGAACCTGATCTCATGCCGAGATCACTCCAGACTTTTGGTAGATCTTCCTTTTCGACCCCGAACAAGTCAATCCGTTGTCCTCCTGTTACTTTTAAAAGAGGGACATTGTATTTATCAGCGACATCGGCAATTTTTCGTAATTGGTCGGCATTTGTTACACCACCATACATTCTTGGGACAACCGTGAAGGTGCCGTTATGGTTAATATTTGCGTGAACACGCTCATTAATAAAGCGAGATGTTGGATCATCTGCATTTTTAATCGGGTCAACCATTTTTAAATAATAGTTAATCGCCGGACGACACTTTGAACAGCCTTCGTCTGATTCCCAGCCAAGAACATTCATCACTTCACGCGGATGTGTAAGACCTAACTCACGAATTTCAGCGACAACTTCTTCGTGGGTATGTTCGGTACAGCCACACATTGGTTCTGGTGCATTTCCTACGTCTTCTCCTGTTGTTAACGTTAAGAGATCTGCAATAAGTGGTTTACATCCTCCGCATGAACGTCCAGCTGTCGTACATTGCTTCACTTGTTCAACAGTTGTCAGTCCATTCTCCGTTATCGCTGAGCAAATTGCTCCTTTGGAAATACCGTTACAGTCACAAATGTTATCACTGTCTGCCATTGCTACCACTGGGCTCACTTGCGCTTCTCCACTTTCTGAGGGAAGAAGGGCGACTTTACTCATTCCTGAAATGTCATCACCATTTCTCATCATGCTAAGAAGACGAGTTGAATCAGATGTATCACCAAACAAGACAGCTCCGATGACTTTATTGTCTTGAACGACTACTTTTTTATAAATACCTTCGAACTCATCATGAACGCGAATTGCTTTTGTTTGTTCGCCATCTGTGAACTGGCCCGCTGAAAATACGTTCACACCAGATACCTTTAATTGTGTATAGACAAGTGACCCCTCGTAGCCGTGCTCAAGTGCTTGATTTTCAGAACAGATATGTGCAGCCAATACTTTCCCTTGCTCATAAAGAGGAGCAACGAGTCCATAAGCAATTCCTCTATGCTGGGCACATTCTCCAACTGCGTAGACATTTGGCGCACTTGTTTGCATGAAATCATCTACAACAATCGCTCGTTCGGTTGTTAAACCTGTTTCTTGGGCAAGAGCGACATTAGGCTTAATTCCTACAGCCATCACGACAAGATCCGTTTCAAAACTTGTTCCATCCGTAAACTGGATGCCCTCCACTCGTTTTTTCCCTACAATTTCCTTCGTATTCTTCTGCAGATGGAACGTCATTCCTTGTGCTTCAAGCTCTTCTTTGAGCATCTTTCCTGCTTGCTCATCTAATTGTCTTTCCATGAGGAAATCAGCAATATGAATGACATCGACATGCATATTTAAATTTAATAGACCTCTTGCCGCCTCTAAGCCAAGCAAACCTCCACCTATAACAACAGCCTTTTTGTACTTCTTAGACGTTTCAATCATCGTCTCACAGTCTTTAATGTTACGGAATGCGATGACGCCCTCTTTATCAGCACCTGGAAGAGGCAGCATGAAAGGATTGGATCCTGTTGCAAAAATCAATTTATCATAAGATCGTTCGATCCCTTTTTGGCTATAAACAACTTGCTTATTTGTATCGACTTTAACGATTGGGTCCCCTGTTAGCAATTCAATATGGTTTTCTTCGTACCATTCATAGCTATTTAACACAATGTCATCCACCGTAGAGTCCCCTTGTAAAACAGACGATAACATGATGCGGTTGTAATTGGGATGAGGCTCTTCACCAAATACGGTTACATCAAAGCGCGTCGGATCTTTCTTCAAAATCTCCTCTATTGTACGAATACCAGCCATTCCATTTCCAATCAATACGAGTTTCTCTGCCACAAAAAATCTCTCCTTTTTATCCATCTTTGTATTTATGCTCAAACATCGCACGAGATTAACTTTCTTTTGCCAACACCGCGACTTCTTGATAATCTTCTATCAACTCTGTTACATTCGCTGTTTCTATATATCTATCAACCGGAATGTTATTTTCCTCTAATAAGAGACTTGCTTCTTTTCCTATACAAAATATAGTTACCTGTTCAACCACTTTCTCTTTTGAACTATTCGTTAATTCAAGAAATTTTAAAAACTGGCTAACGTCTTTTCGAGTTGTAAATAAGAGCGTGTTCACATGCTGTTCATCTAACAATCGATTAAAAGCTTCACTGTCTTTTTGCGCTACTTTCGAAAAGCTCAATATTAGCTCTTTAGCCGTTTGAGCACCATCAACTCTTACATTCTCAATTTCTAAATCCCCACCTACTAGCATTGGTTGATGCAACAAAACATCATCGACAAGACGAGATTGGATTCCTACCATCTGTAAAACGGATTGAACGGCTTCGTCTTTTGAAAGAATAGAAGAATGTATTTTGCGAAGATCCAAACCTTGTTCACCAAGGGCCTTTAAAAAGGTAAATACACTCCTTGGAGAAAGCAAGATAAGCTGCTGCCGTTTGCTAGAAACTAGTTTTAGTTGTTCAAATATCTCTTCTGGCAGAGGATCACGCTCTGTTAATAAGTTGTGTTCAAATACATCTGCACCATGCTTCTTTAAGCTTGTAACCAATTCTTTATTCGTGTCTTCTTTCGACGGAATTAAAAAACTCTTTCCTGATAATACTCGGTTATCAAACCAAGCTAACTTCTCTCGTAGTTTTACAACATCCCCAACTATGATGATCGCTGGGTTTGTTATGTTTGCCTGCTCAACTTTGTTAGCTATCGTTGCAAGAGACCCATCAACCGTCCTCTGTTTGCTGTATGTCCCCCATTGAACAACCAATACTGCGGTTTCTTTTGCTTTACCATTTTTCATTAACTCTGTCGTAATCGTCTTTAGGTGTTTGATCCCCATATAAAATACGATCGTTTCTACTCCCTTTGCTAAGTGGTTCCAGTTGATATTCGGTGTGCCATCATCTCGGCTCCCATGTCCCGTCACAACCGCAAATGACTTCGAATGTTTTCTGTGGGTAATCGGTACACCTGAGTACATGGTCGCCGCAATCCCTGCTGTAATTCCAGGGATGATTTCATAATCAATTTGGTGCTCTGCTAGTAACTCAGCTTCTTCTCCGACTCTGCCGAATACAGCTGGATCCCCACCTTTTAACCTTACAACTGTCTTTCCTTTTCTAGCATGAATGAGTATCTCTCTCTGTATATCCTCTTGTCTTAGCGTGTGCTTACATGGCTGTTTCCCACAATAGATTAACTTCGCGTCATCTTTTATATCTGTTAACAAAAAAGGATTAATTAATCGATCAAAAATGACTACATCGGCCTGCTGCAAAGCCCGTTTTCCCTTTATCGTAATTAAATCGACATCCCCCGGACCAGCCCCTACAAAGTAGACCATTCCACTACTCATTAATCACTCCCCCTTTGTTACTCAAATCTTAAAGAATTATTTGAATTATATGTTTTATCCTAAACCAACATATGAGATACATGTTATAAACTGTTAAGTTATCTAACATGGTTTTTCATTTAAGCTTCTGTAAATCCTTAAGTATCAGCATTTATCCTTTACGGTTATTCTTTCTAAGAAGTTCTAAATCTCTAGAAACATCAGGTATCATTATGAAGCGAAAGCGTGTATAGGGGGATAATCGTTTAAATTTGTATTCCTTTAATGAGAGTGGCAAATCTTTGTTCACTTATAGGATAGGAGACTAATGTTTCTTCAACTGAAATATTCCCTCTTATATGAAGTCACACTCTCATCTCCTATTCAAAATAAAAACACTGTTAAGTTTCCTTCCCTGTTTCATGACAATACGAGAAACTAGTGCAAATATATAAGGTGTATTAGAAATACCCTTTTGAGAACTCAGAAATGTTTTAGACTTTGTTCTTATTCCTCGTTGAGCTTGATGAATTTTACATTTTAAAAAAGCATGTCATATTTCTTATCATGAAGACAGACAATGATGAATCAATCATGTAAAAATGAAAACTGTATCTTAAATACCTGTTTTGAAGATCGCTAAGAAAGATCTACCTATCTACCCGAATATCAGAAAAATCAAATATTTAAAAATAGTCTCATATTAAAAAGGAGTGTTATTTATGACAGTGTCAGACATTTTCAAATTTAAAAATGAACGTATTAAGGTTTTGCATTTTACTTGGTTTGCCTTTTTTGTTTCTTTCTTTGCTTGGTATAGTATGGCTCCTCTAGCGACAACCATGATGGATGATATGGGTTGGTTAACACCTCAGCACATTGCTGCTCTTGGAATCTGTAACGTAGTTCTAACTATTCCTGCTCGAATTATCATCGGTTCGTTATTAGATAAATACGGTCCAAGAATTGTTTACTCTGGATTGTTAATCACGATGTCGATTCCCGCTATTACCTTTGCTTTCGGTGATACTTGGGCACAATTAATGGTTTCGCGTTTGATCCTGGGTAGTATTGGTGCTAGTTTTGTTATTGGGATTCGTATGGTTGCGGAATGGTTCCCTCCTAAAAATGTTGGGTTTGCAGAAGGAATTTATGGTGGTTGGGGAAATTTCGGTTCTGCTGCGGCTGCCATGTTATTACCTTGGTTTGCTCTTACTCTACTTGGTGGAGATAACGGATGGAGATATGCTCTTGCCTTTACAGGGGTAATCTGCTTTGTATACGGGATTATTTATTACATTTTTGTTAGAGATACTCCAGAAGGAAAGGCACTAGTGAAGCCGAAAAAAGCGTCAGCTCTTGAAGTTAGTAGCTGGGGTGACCTAGCTCAACTGATTGCTTGGACGATTCCTCTTGGCGGTGCGCTAGCTGTTAGTGCATGGAGGTTGGAAGGACTTGGGTTTATTTCAAATGAAATCTTGTACGTCGTCTATGCCACTATCATTCTAGTTGTTATTTATCAGATTTATAACATCTTAAAGGTTAATGTACCAAGGCTTAAAGACGGTGTTCCTGAAGAAGACAAATATAAGTTTAAGAATGTTGGAGCTTTAAATAGTACGTATTTTGCAAACTTTGGGGCTGAACTAGCCATCATCTCTATGTTGCCGATGTTCTTTCAGCTAACCTTTTCACTCTCAGCTGCTCAAGCTGGGCTGATTGCCTCTTCCTTCGCTTTTGTTAACTTAGTCGCTCGTCCATTAGGTGGCGTTCTATCAGACCGAATGGGCAGTCGTCGTAATGTGATGCTTGTGTATATGTTTGGTATTTCCATTGGTCTCGTTTTAATGGGCTTAATGAACTCTAGTTGGCCTTTAGTATTAGCTATTGCTATTACCGTTTTAACATCCATGTTTATCCAAGGTGCAGAAGGAGCCACTTTTGCTGTCATTCCTATGATCAAGAAACGGGTAACAGGCCAAATTGCTGGTATGTCTGGCGCTTACGGGAATGTGGGTGCAACGATTTATTTAACACTTTATACATTTGTTACACCACAGCAATTCTTCTTTATCTTAGCCGCAGGAGCATTCGCGAGCTTTGTTATCTGTTACTTTACTCTAGAAGAACCGAAAAACTCATTCGAAGATGAATACTATTTAACAGATGCTGAGCTAAAGCAACAAGCTGATGCCGATTTAGAGCTTGCGAGGCAAACACTTGAAAGAAAAGCTCAATAATAATTTTAAGAAACCTAGCTTAGATGAGCCTAAGCTAGGTTTCTAATATTAAGATATAAGTTGATCTCTATACATCTTTATTCGATTATTTTGCTAGTTGCTTCAATTAGAAAAATAAGCAACTTTGTTGAAGAAACCCAGTTAGCCAACCCGTTTATAATCTGTTCGAGCAGAAGGAAGGATTTCAGATACTGCGTACATTTTCATCTACTCTAAACGAAGTTGAATGCTCAATTCAACGATCTATCTACAAAATCGTTTTAGCCAATTGGATTGGTACTATTTCATTTTTTTACATATAGCGTTAACCTGACTTTAAAATTGAAATGTTCACTTAGCAGCTTATACTGAGCAAATACATCTGGTCCACAACTAGCGAACAAAGCCCAGGTTGTTTATACTCAATGGTTAACGTGATCTGATCTTCCTCATTAAAATCATAAGAATGTTTCGCCTGATCGAACTGTTTTGTAGAATAATAGTGAGCACTAAAATCAAAACTAAGACATTCCAGGCGCCAGTCCCCCTTCCCCATTTGCATTCGTAAACGATGCCCATCTCACTTTCGAAAATTCGATTTTCACCTTCAATCTATGAAGATTAAAAATCTAAATAGATGTAAAAAAGCCAACCCTAATGGTTGGCTTTATACATTATTCACTTAGCAACTGGACTAATCTTAACCGCACTTACCTTAAACCCTGGCATCCTACAGGTAGGATCTAGCTTCTTAGAAACGAGTCGATTAACATTTTGCGAATCCGCCCAGTGAAAAGGCACAAATACTGTGTCCTTTCGAATCGTTTGAGAACACTTGCTTCGAACGATGATACTGCCTCTTCGCGATTCAATTTTTACAAGGGTATGATCCTTAATCTGATATTTTTCTGCTGTTGAAGGGTGAATCTCCATATAAGATTCAAAATCCCTCGCTGCAAGAGTGGAGCTCTTTCTTGTTTGTACTCCCGTTAAATAATGAGACATGACTCGTCCTGTCGTTAAATACAGTGGAAAGTCCTGAGTTGGTTTTTCTTTAGGGATTTCTGGTGTGTTCGTAACGACAACCATCGCTGCTTTTTTATCAGCATGGGCAAATTCAGCCTCAAACAATCGCTTCGTTCCTGGATGATTCTCATCCGGACAAGGCCACAAGATTCCCTTTTCTTTTCTCAACCGATCATACGTAATTCCTGAATAGTCGGCTAATCCTCCTTTGGTTGCAACTCGCAACTCATTGAAAACCTCTTCTGGAGAAGAAAACGAAAAATACTCTCCTTTTCCTAGCACATTTGCAATCTCACAAATAATTTGCCAGTCATGCTTAGCTTCCCCCCGAACTGGAAAACTCGCTTCACGTAATGTTACACGCCCTTCCACATTCGTCATCGTCCCAGGAGTCTCGAGATAAGAAGTTGTTGGTAAAATGAGGTCTGCTAATCTCGCAGTCTCTGAAACAAACATATCGACAGCAACAAAAAAATCTAGTTTTTCAATCGCTTGTTTAACAAACTCCGCACTTGGATTGGAAACGACCGGGTTTGAACACATGAGAAATAACCCCTTAATTTCTCCTTCATCCATTTTTTCAATCATCTCAAAAGCAGAGACTCCCTTTCTCGGGAGGTCCGCTTCGTTGATTCCCCACACATCCGCAATATAGTTTCGGTGTCCCTCATTTTCAATTGAACGGTACCCCGGCAGTTGGTCTGCTTTTTGTCCGTGTTCCCTTGCCCCTTGACCATTTCCTTGCCCTGTCACTGCTCCAAAACCTGAATATTTCTTTCCTATTTTTCCAGTTACCAAAAGGATATTTAAGAAATTACGAACAGAAGTTGATCCATCTGTTTGTTGTTCGACTCCCCTTGCCGTGAAGATCATTCCTGATTCTTCTTTTCCAAATACCGTCGCTGCTTTAATGATGTGCTCGGCTGGAACCCCTGTTAACTCAGCGATCTCCTCTAAGTCTAGTGTTGATACATAGTCTCTGACTTCCTCAAATCCATTTACGCGCTCTTCAATAAAGGATAGGTCCGTTAACTCTTCTTCTATGATGACTTTTAATAACCCATTTGCTAATGCAGCATCCATACCTGGTTTTACTTTCAAGTGTAAATCAGCCATTTTAGTCGTTGCCGTTTCGCGCGGGTCAATCGCAATGATAAACGATCCGTTTTCTTTGGCCCTTTCAAAATAAGGCATAATGGTCGGCTGGCATTCGGCCACATTTGTTCCTGCTAATACAATGCACCTTGAGTGAGGAATCTCTTGAATCGTATTCGTAAATCCTCGGTCCATCCCAAAGGTCTGAGCAGCCGCTGAAGCCGCAGCAGACATACACAAGCGTCCGTTGTAATCAATGTATTTCGTTTCAAGAGCTACCCGAGCAAACTTGCCAAGTAAATAGGCTTCTTCATTCGTAATGGTCGCACTGCCGTAGACAGATAAGGCATGTTTTCCATGCTTCTCTTGAATGTCCGTAAATTTCTCTTTAATAAGTTGGTATGCTTCTTCCCACGAGATTTGCTTAAACTCACCATCCACTTTGAGTAACGGGTGCTTGATTCGCTCATTATGAACGGCATGCTGATGGGCATTTAACCCTTTTATACATAAGCGTCCTTCTGAAGTTGGATTGTCTTTACCAACAGTTAGGTACTTTTTTCTCGTTACAGTTGATTGTTCAATGAGCTGCATTTTGCACTGCATGCTACAAAAAGGGCACTGTGTCTCATAGATTTTCTCTGTTTGCGCTTCTTGTTGCTTCGTTCGGAAATATCTTAATAACATCTCTGTCATGAGGACCATCCTTTACTTGCTTATTTGGTTAGAATCCAAAGGGACTATTTACATATGATTAGCCAAGACTTTTTTATAAGAATGAGTATCAAGTTCTAATCGATTAATTAATTGCTGTCTCAATTCAAAATCAAATAAAACTTCTCTAATATGCAGTAAGTTGACGCGATCGATCCACTCCCAAGAACGTTCCGAGAATTTCGCAGTCTCACGGTAATATTGGATAAAGCCGATAATCATATCAAATACTTCTTGCTCTGAATCTGCCACTGAGAGCAACTGAGCTGGTCGTACATTTCGTCCACTGCTGCCGCCGACGTAGATTTCCCATCCACGATCAAATTGAATCACACCAATATCCTTGGTCGTAGAACCTGCTCCGTTATGCATACAAGCAGATACACCCATTTTAATTCGGTAAGGAGTTGTTAAATAATCCGTTTTCTTCTCTAGATCTATCGCTAGCTTAAGTGCTTGGTGTTTATCACATGTACATACGGTTTCTCCAATACATGTTTTAATATTCTGAACGGTGTTTCCATACGTACTGCTTAGAGGAAGATCAAGTTCTTTCCATATGGATTCAAGATCTTCTTTTTGAATGCCCATTAATGTGACTCTTTGTTCACTCGTTATGGCAACCTGTGGAAGTTGATATTGATCGACTATATTCGCAATCTTGCGAAGTTCTTCCGCATTTGTTAAGCCACCATACATTTGTGGGGTTAACGAGTACGTTCCATCACTTTGAAGAGTTGCGTTCATTCGTTCATTGATAAATAACGATGTTTGTTTCACTTCGTATTCTGGGTAAATCATTCCTAGATAATATTGCAGGGCCGGTTTACAGGTAGAGCATCCTTCTGCTTTAAGCCAACCGAGTTCTGTCATGACTTCTTGTACAGATCTTAAATTTCTTATTTGCATTTCAGCGACAATTTCTTCATCCGTTAATGTTGTACAGGAACAAAGGGTTTCCTTTTCAATGACCTCATCAAAATCCTCACTCTGAATATAAGCTAATAAATCGGTTACTAATGGCTTACACCCACCACAGGCACTTGAGGCCTTAGTACATTTTTTTACGTCCTCTACTGTTGATAGTCCTTGCATTTGGCAAGCTTCTATAATCGTTCCTTTCGTCACTCCATTACAGTTACAAATTAAGTCTGTGTGTTCCATCACCGCAACTTGAGAGCCATTCGGATCCGTTGGTTGCAAAATCAGTGCTTTTTCTTCATCTGTGATGACTTTTTGTTTACTAATGATATCTAGGAGCCTATTGCCTGACTTCGTGTCACCAAATAAAACCGATCCGATCACCTTTTCATCTTTTAGGACGATTTTTTTATAAATTCCAGCTAACTCGTCATAATGAGTAATCGTTTTCGTTGTTTCATCCCCTAAGAAATCTCCTACAGAAAAGACATCCACACCTGATATTTTTAATTGAGTGGAAAGAGTCGAACCGCTATATCTTTCTGACTCCATCTTACAAATATGTTTAGCTAGTACTCTTCCTTGTTCATATAATGGCTTAACAAGCCCATAAACGGTTCCACGATGTTCCACGCATTCCCCAACAGCATAAATATCTGGGACACTCGTTTGTAAAAAGTCATCGACTAAAATGGCCCGGTTTGTATCAATTCCACTGTCCTTGGCTACTTGAACATTCGGCCTTACACCAACGGCCATGATAACAGCATCTGCTTTGACGACCGTACCGTCTTTAAAACGTAAACCTTCTACCTGAGTTCCACCGATGATCTCATCCGTCGCTTTTTCTAATAAAAAGTTCATCCCTTGTTTTTCCAGTTCGAGTTGGAGCATTTTCGATGCCGTTGGGTCCAGTTGCCTTTCCATCAAATGTTCAGCAATATGAACAACATCTACTTCCATGCCGAGGTTAAGTAAACCCCTTGCAGCTTCCAACCCCAATAAACCTCCACCAATGACAACCGCTTTTTTATGATTTTGTGAAATTTCAATAATTTTCTGACAATCTTCTATCGTCCGAAAGTTAATAACCCCTTTTTTATCTGCTCCAGGTACTGGAAGAACGAACGGAACTGATCCTGTTGCAAAAATTAATTTGTCATAAGTGACCTTTCTATCTTGATCTGTCAAAATCACTTTGTTCATTGTATCTACTTTTATCACAGTTTCGCCCGTATACAACTGAATGTTATTTTCTTCATACCACGATCTGTCATTTATTGTGATATCTTCTACCTTTGTAGCTCCTTGTAAAACCGTAGACAGTAAAATACGATTATAGTTATAGTGCCGTTCACTTCCAAACACGGTGATATCAAAGGCGTTAGGCTGATTCTTTAAGATTTCTTCAATACAATTGATTCCTGCCATCCCGTTTCCAATTAAGACTAGTTTTTGCTTTTCCATTTTAGAACCCCCCCAGACCATCTTTAACAAACCATTTATATGACTGCGAATTCCGCACAGTTTTAAAAGCTATATACTATTTACCGCTTTTCAATAATTACATCAGTTTCATTCTATCGAACATTAGTTAAAAAAAACATTTCTATGTCAGATGTGATGACATAGAAATGTTTTTTTGTGACCCAGATTAGTGATTTTGTACAATACAAAAAGGCTAACCGTTCTTTTCTGGTTAACCGACTTTTTGTATTAATTAGAAAGATTTATTAAAGAAAGTCCGTTATTAACTGATTGATCAATTGTGGTCGTTCGATGTGAACCCAGTGAGTGGCATCTATCATAATCAATTGTACATTCCTACAAAGCTTGGAACTCTCTTCTGCGAGGTCAAGAGATAAAAAGGAATCACGATTTCCCCAAATAATTAACACCGGTGCTTCGATATTTGAATGAACCACTTGACCTAAAGTCCCTTTGCGCATAGCTCTATACCAATTAAGCATCGAACATAAGCCACCTGGTTGCTCCCATGAAGTTTGATAATGGTTTAACTCTTCTTTTGTAAATGCTCCAGTTTTACTCGTCAGTACTAACAGCTTTTTTACGAGTGTAAAATCATTTGCGCCAAACAAACGTTCCGGTAGGATTGGGATCTGAAAAAAAAGCATATATAAACTTTTAATCCACTGTAACGGTAAATAGTTGGCCCAGTTTTTCATGACAGCAGGATGTGGACAACTCATCACAACTAATTTCTCGACATATTGCGGCTGACTTGAAGCCAGATGCCATGCAACGATCCCGCCCCAGTCATGCCCAATAAGGACCGCTTTATCCCGCTCAAAGTATCTAATCAACCCAATTACATCATCTCTTAATAAGTCAAGTTGATAATTGGCTGCTCCCCTCGGCTTCTGGCTTAAATTGTAACCACGTTGATCAGGGATAACTACCCGGTATCCCGCTTCTACTAATGGTTCAACTTGATGCCTCCAACCATACCAAAACTCCGGAAAACCGTGCAGCAAAATAACAAGACGACCAGACTTTGGACCTACTACTGCTGTATGTAAAATAACGCCATTCGTTTGTATAAAAGTAAATTCAAAATTGCTCATTACGCTTCCTCCTACATATAGATAGGTTTCATCCGAAATTAAATTATGGTATAGTTTTAAAAAAGGAGGTCTTTCTATGAATCCGACCGAATGGAAATTAAGTACGAACAAGGGACAGGTTACCATACAAGGACAAAAACTTACTCTTTTTCAACAATGTAAAATCATTGAGTGCTGTGGATCAGACGATCAACAATACTTGCTTTTCTTTTATAAAAATCAATTTTTAGCTGTACAGCCTCTAGTTAAATATGCTCCTAAATCCTTTTTAGGACTTGTTGAAAAAAAGGGTTATCATTTGTCTGCATCCCATCTTCTCTTTTCTCAATTACTTCCCACTTCGTCCACATTAAAACTGACACCTATTCATCAAATACTAGCTAAAATTAAAAAATGCCGTTCACCTGAAGAGACCACTCTTATTTTCTCCTATTTCGATTCTTACATTCCCTCTGATCAACTTGAGGAGCTCCTTAAAGACGTTTTTTTTACTTATCGTCGTAACGGGAAATTACTAGCCGCTTTCCGACTTGCCAAGATTTTAATATCTAGAGGATACAAACAAAATTGGTTGATCTCGACGATCAAACACCCAGACTATGCAAATGTTTCTAAAACCTATCAAACCTCTCTCTCTAACCTTCTTACCACAGATCCAATCTATGTAGAACAACAATGTTTCCTTCAATTACCTACACATCACAACCTTTTAATGACTCTCTACTCTGAACAAAAGCGACCAACTGATGCCATTATCATCCTAACAAATCAGTGGCTCCAACACCAAAACGATGGAACTTACTCAGACCTAATCCAATTTGTATCGACTCAAATGGCTGATCGCGAAGTTTTATTATTCCTTCACTCCCTTCTTCCATATGCAACAACTCATTTTGGCTTTTTTCAAGACGTATATAAACGTCTGATTCATAAACATGATTATAAAAGTGCGACCAAGCTACTGTTTACTTACTCATTCCCACTTTCACATACAGAAACGGATCAGTTTTCGAATTTATTAGAACACGTCACACTCACTTCTTCAGACCTTACGTTAGAAAAGATGGCAAAGAGGTTATTTCCCTTACTAGATAAGCACCCTCTTATCGTAGACAAATTCCTTCAGGCAGCACTCCCAGAACTCCTAAACCATCACAGTCTGTCTGAGATTCATCTTTGGTTACAACCAATACAAACTCAAAAGGAGCTACCTATTGTAAAGAAAGTTAGTGAGATGGTTGATTTGATGAACGACTCTGACCACCAGTTCAATCTTGGGATCCATTACTATGATTTAAAACAATATGAACATGCCATTGATTGCTTTAATTGGGAAATGGAATTAAATCCGAACCAAATAGAACCGATTCAATGGCTCGCAAAAACGTATCGCAAGCTCGGAAAGCTAGAAGAAGTGGAAACTTACCATTCACTCCTGTCACAAATTCAGCGGTCTTCATAATGTTATTGACAATGTTTTTTGACTAGAAATTGACAGGCTTAGTTGTCCAAACTTTGCTTGATTTTCTGACCAAGAAA
>NZ_JAQQWT010000024.1 GCF_028610705.1 Halalkalibacter alkalisediminis | reverse complement strand
TAACTTCATTTTACACGAAGTATCATGGGCTTTTTTGTGTTTATTTTTAGGTGTCGCACTTAATATTACAATTCGTCTATTAGAAAAAGGGGATCCTGGAAAGGTAAGCGCATTTTTATTTTTGGCCCCATTTTTTGGTGTTTTATCAGGGTGGGTGTTGTTAGGTGAAGCCATCGAATGGTATGTAATGCTTGGAGGACTGTTAATTTTTATTGGGATCTTCTTAGTGAATTGGAGAGGGAAATCAGTAAGTGTAGTTAATATTCGAACGAAAGAAGCATTCGTGAATAGTAGTAACTAATATCATTTTCATCAATAAAACCTCTTCAAACTTAAGAGATTGTTCAAAGTGTAATCCGGCTTTGAACAATCTCTTTTACTAATCATTGCATCTACCTTGTTGACGGAGAGAAGTCTATTTAAATCTCCCGGCGGAACTTTTCTAAGAAACGAGTCGGGTATTCAGAAGGGAGGCTACTTACTTGATCCAATTCGTTGAATTGATCTTCTGTTAATCTCCAGTCTACCGCTCCGATATTTTCGTCAAATTGCTCAAGTGTTCGAGCGCCAAAAATAGGGGACGTAACGCCTTCTTTCATTAATAACCAGTTTAGTGCTACTTGGGCTGGTGTTTTATCAATTTGTGCAGCTATCTCTTTTACGGTGTTCACTATTTTAAAATTACGTTCAGTTCCTTTGTTTTCCCAACTAGATTCACCACTTACTGCCGTAGCGAGGCGACCAAATGAAGGCTTTTCCAGGCTTTCATACTTACCCGTTAAAAAACCGCTACCTAAAGGACCCCAAGGAAGTACACCAATTCCTTCTTCTATACATAAGGACATGACTTCTCGGTCCATTTCACGGTTCACTAAGCTGTATTGCGGTTGAATCGAGATGAATTTTGCATAGCCCTTTAGTTCACTCTGAGATAATGATTTCATTAATTGCCACGCTAAGAAATTGGAGCATCCAATGTAACGAACTTTTCCAGAAGTAATCAGGTCATCTAGTGTACGTAATGTTTCTTCAATGGGGGTTAAATGATCCCAAACATGAAGCTGGTAAAGGTCTATATAGTCGGTCTGAAGTCTTTTTAAACTCGCTTCTATACCGTCGATCACTCTTTTTCTTGAATAGCCTACATCATTAGGCTTGTCTCCTACTCTCATCCTTACTTTCGTAGCAAGAATGACATCTTGACGGAAATCCTTAATGGTTTTTCCAACAATTTCTTCTGACACGCCACTGACATAAACGTCAGCAGTATCAATGAAATTCCCACCAGCGTCAAGAAAACGATGAATCATTGTGGTGGAATCTTCCTCTGAAGTGGTGTTGCCAAAAGTCATCGTTCCTAGACATAACTCTGAAACGGCTAAACCACTTCTTCCAAGTGTTTTATATTTCATGATGAAAACTCCTTCGCAAAAGATTATGTAGATATAAATAGTTTAGCATGATGTTTGAAAAATTGGAAAATAGTTGGGCTCAATTAATTTATAATATAGAAGTTGTTAAGAAAATTAGTACTATCCAAAATATATTCTAGGGTGATCGTTCAGCTGAAAATTCAGATTCGTAGGGGGAAAGTCTTTTATACTAGCGTAAAAGATTCATTAGAAAGCGCCTAACAGAAAACAGGTGGTGATAAACGTTGAAAAATAATTGTAATCATATTAGAAGGAAGTCTAGTACATTGCTTACGAAAAGATAGAAGTCCGTACGAATTCTGTTTGTAATGATACTCGGAGCCATTTTATCGGCCTATCTGAATAAGGTTTGTAATATGGATGAATCTATCTTTTAATGCTATTTTCATAGGTTTGATTATGATGGGATTAATGAAAATAAAGAGGATCAATTAAAAGAAGAAGAAATTAAATTGAGAGAAAAAATTAGCCAATTGGTGTGCATATAGCAATGCATAGGACTTAAGGATTTTCTCCTTAAGTCCTATTTGTACTCGCAAGAACTGATCCTAACTTGATCATATGAAAAGTGACGATAATGGTTTATTCTTTTGGAGCCAAGCCTGCTAGCGTTATAGTTAAATTAAAATCCATCTTCCCCTGCTGTATAAGGAAGGTTTAAATTCCTTTCAACAGTCCGAAGTCTTTGATTTAACCGATTAAGCCTTCCTGTATGAAGTTCGTCGTTTTGATTTAGACGACTGATTTCTCCATTAATGCGATTTAACTCCCCGTTTATCCGAATGATTTCTTGATTGATTCTGGTTAGTTCAGTAACCTGCTGTTGATTTTGTCTTTCAAGTTCATTGACTCTGTTTTCGATCGTTTCTCTTTGAGGCTGCTGGCGTGTGAACCCTTGTGGTTCTGTCTGCGAATAAAAAGCGTTATGAGAATTTGGTACGTACGAATGGAACTGTTGAGGTGTATACCCGTGATAGTGATAGGGGTTCATTTGACAACTCTCCTTTTAAGGCTGGGATTATGATTTCCTAATAACCTATGTAAATAAGGTGGAGAGTGCTCATATTTTCAATCGAATTTTTTAGACTTTAAGGCTTGTCAGCTGTAAAAGTGTTAATAGTTCCAACGATAATGCCCAGCGATCGGTGTTGTAAACGAGCTCAGTTTCACCTCAGCGGCAAATGGACGGTTGTTGTGGATTAAATACGGGACACCGTCTTTGTCTCTCTTATCTGAAACGATACCAACATGGTGAAATCCATCTATAAAAACAACTATATCTCCTGGTTGCCATTCCTTCAGATTGTTTATGTCTTTCGGTATTAGGTCAGTAGTCAAAGACTCCGTAAAACGGTCGAAGTAAACAAATTGATTTGGGACACGACGAAAATCAATATTAGCGTCAGGAGTACCAGCAACGCGTGGATATAAAGCTGTGTTTTCACTAATATCCTGGTCAATCAAATCTTTCAAAACCACACCTGCCCCGAGCAACCCGCGCCAAATAACATCAGTACATACCCCCTCATCGTTAGGAGGATATCCACCAGCATAATAAGTGCTTTTATAAGTTGTTCGTTGTTCGACTTCTTTTCTGGCGGCTTGAACGATGTCAATAGGATCAGGAATGCCGTTGTTATTTTTATCCACATTTGAATATTCTTCAGGCATATTGATGACTTTTCCAAACGGACGTTTCATATGAACCCCAAGTGAGTCAAGAATAATTCCATCTCTAAAGAACAGGGTAAATAATAGGAGGGTTAAAATAAGGACAAATAGTAATCGTCTTGCGAATGTGCGTTTCATTCTTTACACCTCATTTGTTTAGGAGACTTTCCCATAGAGAAATCTTTCGTTTTTCTTTATTATAAAAAGTAGGATCATAGAGAAGTAACAGTCAAAGGGTATACTGTTTTTGGTATACCTTTCTAACATACTGATCATAGATGATTAGCAAGGTATTATGATAAATATACCATGAAATGGAAAAAGGACGGTGTTCGATTTGAAATTTTTTCACACAGCTGATTGGCATCTTGGAAAGCTTGTTCAAGGTGTTTATATGACAGAAGATCAAAAGCATGTTTTACAACAGTTTGTACAAGCGATCGAAGAAGAAAAGCCTGATGCTGTCATTATTGCGGGAGACCTTTATGACCGGTCCATTCCACCAACAGATGCAGTCGACTTACTTGATGAAATTTTAGAGACGATTGTTGTGAAGTTGAAGACACCTGTGCTAGCCGTAGGTGGAAATCATGATGGACCTGAGCGATTAGACTTTGGGAGTAAAATGATGAAATCAACGGGCTTTCATATTAAAGGCTCGTTCACGAAGCTACATGAACCAGTTATTTTACAAGATGAACATGGAGACGTTCATTTCCACCTCATACCATATGCAGAACCAAGTAAAGTTCGTTATGAGCTAGAAAATGATGCAATTCGTACGCATGACGAAGCGATGCGTGTGATCGTTGAAGAAGTGTCAAAGTCGATGGACTCAGGTGTTCGTCATGTGTTTGTGGGGCATGCATTTGTCACACCAGGTGGTGAAACAAAAGAGAACACGAGTGATTCGGAGCGTCCTTTAGCGATTGGAGGTGCTGAGCATGTGAATGCAAGCCATTTTGAGCCGTTTCACTATACGGCTCTTGGACACCTACATCAAGCGCATCACGTCGGCATTGAAAATGTTCGCTATGCGGGTTCACCTTTAAAATACTCGATTTCGGAAGAGCACCATAAAAAGGGATATTATGTTGTTGAATTAGATCAAAACGGACAAGCAACGGTTGAAAAGAAACTACTTGAACCAAGACGCCATATTCGTACGGTAAAAGGCAAAATAGATGAGATTGAAAAACATGAACGTAATGATGATTATGTGTTTATCAAATTGCTAGATGATAACCCGGTCATTTACCCAATGGAGCGTGTTCGAACGGTTTATCCGAATGCAATGCATGTTGAAAGAACCATAAAAGCGGTTACTCAAAGTGAAGAAACCCTCCCTTTAGTTTCCCGTTCTAAAATGGATGAACTCTCTTTATTTAGAGCTTTTTACAAAGAAGTCAAAAACGAAGAAATACAGGCGGATGCCGAGGAGTTATTTCGCGACGTTTTACAAGAAACTTTGCAAAAAGAAGGTGAGCGAGGATGAAACCATTAAAGATGACAATTACGGCCTTTGGACCGTATAAAAACGAAGAAACGATTGATTTTAAAGATTTAAAAGATCACCGACTCTTTGTTATTTCAGGAAACACAGGAGCAGGGAAGACATCAATTTTTGATGCGATTTGTTTTGCGTTGTATGGTGACGCAAGTGGAGAAGACAGAAGTGATTCACGGATGTTACGAAGTCAGTTTGCTGAAGATGACGTTCATACGTCTGTAGATTTTGAGTTTGAGTTACGTGGACGCTCGTTCAGAGTATTCAGGCAGATGCCCCATATAAAAGGCACAAACAAAACACCAACGGGAGACAAGTATGAACTATATGAAACAACTAATCAATCCGAAATATTATTAGTAGATCGCTTAACAGTTGGGAATGTCAATCAAAAAATTCAAGAGATTATTGGCTTAACAAAAGATCAGTTCAGACAGATTGTGATGCTGCCACAAGGTGAGTTTCGAAAGTTGCTCACGTCAGATACCGAAAATAAAGAAGAGATTCTTCGCAAAATTTTTCGAACGGTTCATTTTAAGCAAATGGCAGAGGGGTTAAATGAGAAACGCTTGGTCTCGCAAAAGGTATATGAAAAACAAAGACAAGAGCGAGATCTTTATATAAAAAATGTAGAGAAAACTCTCCCGAAAAGAGAGGGTTCGACTCTTGTTCAAGTGCTTGAACAAGAAAATTACAATACCCATCAAGTGCTCGAAGCATTAGCTGAAGAGACTTGCTTTTACTTAGAGGAACGAAACAAACAGCAGCAAAGACTAGACCAAACTAAGGAACAGTTAAAAGAAAAAACAGAACAGTATCATCTAGCTAAAGCAGTGAATGATCGGTTTAACGCGCTTAAAAAAGAGCGTCAACAAAAGATAAAGTTAGATGAACAGCTTCCAATTATACAAGAAAAAGAACAGAAACTGAGTCAAGCCATGAAAGCGAGTCAAATTGAAATTCATGAGAACTATCTTTTGGATGTAACCACTGAAAAAATCAATCTACAAAAAAATCAAGAAGCCGCTAAGTTTGAATTTGAACAAGCTGAAACCGCGCTATCACAAGCTCAAAAGGCTTATTTAACGGAAGAGGAAAACAAACAAGTCCGTGAAGAAGCTAACTTAACGGTTAATAAGCTTAAGGAATATCTTCCTGATGTATCAGAGCTCGATCAAAAAAAACAAACAGTGACTCTGTTCAAGCAAGAAGTATTAGCACTTCACGATAGAGTGGAGCATATTAACAAAACACGAACAGAAAAGAAAGATGAAAAAGGAAGTTTAGTTACAAAAATTAAGCAGCTTGAGGAAAACATAAAGGGAATTCCTGAAACTAGTCAAAATTTACAGATTGTACAGGCGCAAGTTAAAGCAGGGAAAGCCTATTTATCCTTATCAGCGAAGCAAGTCAAACTGTCGAATCAAGTTTTCCTAAAAGAAGTAGAATTAGGGAAAGTGAAGGAGACTTATGAACAGTTAGAAACTCTTTGGATAGAAGGACAGGCAAGTTTGCTTGCAAAGCATCTCCATGAGGGTGCACCTTGTCCAGTATGTGGAAGCGAAGAACATCCAAATCGAGCAGAATCTACAGCAGAAATCCCAACAAAGGATTTGCTTGATCAAAAGCGTTTCGAAAAAGACCAAATGGATGGTGCCTACCGAACTTTGCAAGCAGAACTAAGTGCTGTCTATTCTCAGACTAATGAAAAAAAACAGGAATTGATCACCTTAGGGGTAAAGGTCGAGCAAAACGAGGTCGATCTTGAGCAGTTAAAACAGGTTGAACAAGAGCTTGAAACCAAGTTGCTACGTTTAAAATCGGATCAAGAAAAAGTAGATGGACTGAGAATGAAGCAAGAGAAATTAGAAGATATCATTGAAGATTTAGAAACAGAGAAAACGTACACAGAGTCTTCACTTCATCAAAAACAGTCGAGCTACCAAACGGAACAAGCACTACTAGAACAGAAAATGAACACAATCCCAGAACACCTGCAATCCATTGATGCACTTGCCGGGGAAATAAAAAAAGCACAACAAGTTAAACAAGAGCTTGAACAAAGATGGCAGGACGTTCAACAAGAGCTAACCCAAGCAAAGGAACGTCAATTAACAGCTGATATGACATTGAAAAACGTTGTTCAACAGCTTGAGGTAACACTCGAGAAAAAAGCAAAGGCACTTCGTACGTTTAAGGAAGCTCTTCTAGAAGCAAATTTTGCTTCTGAAGAAGATTATGTGGATTGTAAACTTCCGAAACAAAGTCGTGAAGCTATACAGAACGAAGTCGAGTTATTTAAGGCAAATCGTTCCTCTCTTACTCAACAAATTGAAAATACAGAGAAAGAGCTTCAAGGTAAGGAACAAAAAGATTTACACGTCTTAGTTGAACAGTTGAAGCAATTAGAGCAAGAGCTTGAAGGGATTCACCAAGGGTTAACACAAATAAATCAGTTCTACGAAGCTGCCATGAAGGGGAAAAACAACATTGAGCTGGCCCACGAGCAGGTGGAAGAAGCAGAAGAAATGTTTTACCTTCATAAAGACCTTTATGATGTCGTTAGAGGAGAAAACTCGAAAAAGATGTCATTTGAAAGGTATTTGCAAATAGAATTTTTGGAACAGATTGTCCAAGCTGCCAATGAGCGTTTAAATCGTTTATCCAATGGTCAATTCCAGCTCATTCGCAGTGAGCGACTTGAAAAGAGAGGAAAACAAAGTGGACTTGGTCTTGATGTATTTGATAATTATACGGGACATAATCGCGATGTGAAAACTTTATCAGGTGGAGAGAAGTTTCATGCATCCTTAAGTCTAGCACTTGGTATGGCTGACGTAATTCAATCTCATCAAGGTGGGATTTCAATTGAAACGATGTTTATTGATGAAGGCTTTGGATCGTTAGATGAAGAGTCGTTGAATAAAGCAATTGATACGCTAATTGACCTTCAACAATCAGGGAGGTTGATTGGAATCATCTCCCACGTACAAGAGTTGAAGCAAGCCATTCCAGCGATTTTAGATGTAAAGAAAACAAGAGAAGGACACAGTCAAACAACCTTTATTCTTAAATAAGAAAGTGGACACCTTACAAGGGCTACTGAAAAAAGACTTTTTCGGTAGATTTGTAGGGTGTTTTCGGTTTGAAATCTCAAAAAATCTCTATAAAACCACGAAGATTGTATGAGATTTAAAGAGTGATATCGCAAAAAAAGTAAAAAACTCCTAATGAGATGTTAAAGTCGTGGAAGCCCTATACATTGAAAATGAAACGAGATAGGATAACAATTGTAAACGAAAAACAAAAACACATAGGAGGTTTTTACTTTGAAAAAGATTTTATTAACAACAGCTTCTGCAGTTTTATCATTAGGGATTTTAGCAGCATGTGGTGATGATGGTATAGACGAACCGACTCTAGGAGGAGAAGAACAAGACTTTGAGCAAGAGATGGAATTTGACGAAAGTGAAGGAACCGAAGAATTTGATACAGATGTAGAAGCGGAATTTGATGAGACAGAAGAATTTGATACAGAGTTTGATGCTGAAATGGATGAGACAGAAGAGTTTGATACGGAATTCGATGCAGAAACAGAAGATACGGAAGAAGACGGACTATAAGACTAAAAACGATCTTATCCGAACAAACTATCTCTCTTATCGAGAGTCGATATAGATGAAATGGTTCTTAAGGCTCGATCAAAAAGCAAACCCCACCTTTTAGTCTAACAAAGGTGAGGTTTGCTAGGTTTTTCTAGTTCAAAATACTTACTCCTCTTGTATCTTGAATGACAAGGGATCTCCTATATAATAAATGGAGTAGATTTTGAATATTGGAGGGACTATGAAGAAATTTGGATACATGTTCATTGGTGCGTTATTCACGCTTATTTTATCGATTGGTTTCTTATCGTTTGCAGATAGTGAAACCGATTTTAATAACGAAACGCTCGAAGAAGTAACAGATCTTCAAACTGACTTCATACTTGAAGAAAGCAAACTAGGGGAAGAGCTTATACATGTGGTGGAGGAAAGCCCTGTCTTGGCGGTACATGTCAATACAAGCGAACCGATAAAAAAGAAGGAAGATTCATTAGTTAATGAAGAACTGATTGTAGCAGGGAATCCTTTTTTAGAGAAGCTTGAAAAGCTAGAAATCACTATAGAAAGTGATCAAACTGAGATTAAACTTAAGCAGGAACGAAAAAAGAAAAAAGTGAAATCAGAAGTAGAAATTGAGTGGAAAAATGAAAAAGTGAAATTAAAAGATCAAAGAGCCGAGGAGTTTATTGAAGAAATGTTTTCTGCGGTTGATATAGAAGAGACACAGGACTTGCCATTGCTTGCAGAGCAATGGCTCGAAGAATTTCAAATGAATCCTCATGCGGTTGAAATTGATATTCAAATCGAAAAGCTCGATGGAACTACTTATAAATTTGAAGTTGATAACTAGTCAAAAGAACTAATGCGGTTTACATAAATCGCATTAGTTCTTTTTTTGTGTTGAAAATAGAGACCGGCTTAAAATCTATGAAATGGTCTATACTGATAAATGCATTTTTACTAACTAAAGAAGGTGATTTTTAGTGAATTTCTGGATTGGTTGTGCCGTCCTTATCGTTCCAATTGTTATGTTTTTCGTTCAAAAGGTATGGGAACGAGCTAGGTTTTTATTCAGCCTAGTAGCTTTTACGGCTACGGTCATTTTTGGCTCCATTTCAGCGAATGCGATCTACTTCATTTTAGAAACAAATGAGGTCTTTATGACGACTATTCATGGAATCTTTTTAAACCGATTTTTTCTTATAACAGGTGCTTATTTAGGGTGGTATATTCTATATCAATTACTTCTTATCATCATGAAGGATAGAAAAGAAGTAGTTGGAGTGAAAGGAAAATAAAAAAGGTTACTCAAAAGGCCAACAGACCTTTTGAGTAACCTCCTCCTACACTTTTTCAAATAAACCAAGGTTTACAATAGATTCGACCCCTTCTTGACTTTTACTACCTCTAACTTCGAACTCGATTTCTTGCTCTGGTTGTAATGAAATCGCCAGTAAGCCTAAAAGACTTTTGGCATCAACGACCCAGTGTGCTTTTCGAATCAAAATGGTTTCTGGATATTCACTTGCTTTATTTACTAGACGACTGGCTGCTTCTCCAAAAATCGGTTGTAAGACTTTTACTCTCATTATGCACGCTCCCATATATATTTTTGCAAAGGATTTTGCGTTTATATTTATATGAAATAAGTGGCTCATAAATGTTTAGAAAGACTAAAGGGATAAGGATAATGTGTTTTATTAGTTCAAAAAACTCGTAGAATGGTTTCCTACGAGTTTTTTGTAATACGTTTATATTAATCACGTTTACGAACGATCAGAACGTCGCATTTAGCCCGTCTTACGATATTTTCTGAAACACTACCAACAATCAGGCGCTCAACCGCATTTAAACCAGTTGCACCGGCGACGATTAATTCTACGTTGTGTTTTGGAGCTATTTCAGTTGCTATTGTAATTTTAGGGGTTCCAAATTCAAGAACGCTTTTGACATTGGTGAGACCTGCTTGAACAGCTTTTTCCTGACATTCATTTAGAAGCGAGTTTCCATATTGCTTGGCATGCTCAACATATGAATGATCTGATATTGCTATCGTTCCTGTCGAACGGTTATCGAGAACAAAGCAAATGATCAATTGTGCATCGTCTTCCTTTGCTAGATAAATGGCTTTATCTAAGGCATAATTAGCCTCGGTGGACCCGTCAACTGCAACAAGGATGGTTTGATAATTTAAAATGGTCATGTCAATCACTCCTTCGAATTTAAATAAGGTTGACTTCTTGTTTAAGTCCTTTGTTAATTACAGAATAAGAGATTTACTAATATTTAACTGTGACATGAATCACAATTTTTCTTTTTTTCCTTTTTCTAATAAAAACTACTTAGCCCATTTTTCTAGATAATGAAATAGAAAAATAAAGTCATGTTATACTCAATTCATCTCTAAACATATTTATTTGCGAGTGACATTTTGTGAAAGTAAAAAAGGAGAGTTTGAATGAGAAAACATACTATCTTGTTCCTTGATATCGATGGAACGATCATAACGCCAGAAGACGAGATTGAACAATCAACAAAAGAAGCCATAAAACAAGTTCAACAACAGGGGTTAGAGGTGTTCCTCGCAACAGGGAGACCATTACATGAAATTAATGAAATAGGGGAAGAGTTACAAATTGAATCTTTTATTGGTTACAATGGGGCTTTTGCTATACATAAGGGAAAAGAGGTGTGTATGGAGCCAATGGAGGCTAGTACAGTAGAAGCTTTCCTCAATATCATGGAAGACAAAGGTCATGAAGCGATCCTATACACAAATGAAAAAAATCTGCTCACTACAAATGAAGCTCCGGTTATGAGGAAATTCATTAACCAATTTCATTTAAAACACAATGAAAGGTATCATTCTTCTTACCGCAATCATATTTTAGGAATCTCCTTAATGAACCTCAAAGCAAATGATGTAGCTCTTTATGAAGAAGCGGGCATCATTCATCTGTCACCGATAAATGTAGAAGGATTTAAGGATCATGCTTTTGATGTGATCCGTGACAAGGTTCATAAAGGATTTGCAGTATCAAAAGTGTTAGATTTCCTTGGGCTGTCAAAGGAAACGGCGATTGCCTTTGGCGATGGAATGAATGACAAAGAAATGCTTAGCTTTGTAGGAGAAGGATTTGCTATGGGAAATGCGCAGCCGGAGCTTCTTCCATATGCTAAGCATCAAACAACGGATGTCAGGAATTCAGGTGTGTTTAACGGGTTGAAAAGCTTGGGGTTGGTTGAATAATGGATAAAGGCCTGGGAGGTAATGCTTAGATTACTAAGTTGTTACCTTCCTTTTTATTTTTAAGTTCAACTTTTACAATTTTAATTATTTTATTATGGGGGGCAAAATCATTGAATTGTAGGGATTTATTACGTTAAATACGATTATTATTAATAGAATAGTTAAAATTATAGAAGGCGGACTTGATTTAAACTCTGTTTTCATCACTAACTCTCATGGTTATGGTATGTATAAACTTCTAGCCAGAAACTGGCACTCTCATTCTCAACAATCCCAATCTCTGAGGTTTCCTTCTGCCCGGACATGGGGATGTCCAAAACACTGTAGGCTACCTTATTGATGATTTGATTATCTTTACACACTGGATTGCATCAAAAAACAATAATCGTTTTGTTTGCATAGTCTTGCATAAATGGTCATCTCTTTATTGGAAAGTATGACCATTTACACAAAACTTCTTACGCTTTCCTTTAAAGAAAAGGACAAAAAAGAATAGTATATATAAACATTAGTTTATCCTCTTGATTAGTGCCTGACTATGGAACTTAGAAATAAAAACGATCCCTTAACTCCTTACAGTCTAATTTGAAATTATGCATTAAATGTTACATTGGTTCTACACTGCAATATTATATATCTGCTCTACTACTTATATATTGTTTAACAAGGAATACACTACTTCTTTTAACACTTTATCATCGACTTCTTTAATATCACACTCCTTTTTTCCAAGACACTTTTTTACATTGTCAGACAATTTTCATTGAAGTGTTACTATTCCATGTTTAACGTTGATAAATATTCAATTTCCGTACGATTTTGCATTGAGTGTAACAGATAGCTGTTTTTATCTGATTTTATCCGTCTAACATCATTCGTTTTGCTTCAAAATATAAAGCTTGAATAAACTTTTTCATATTAATTCGTGTTGAAGTGAATGATGGTTTTGATTCGTTCTTTAATTCTGTCATCTTTTTGCGAACGATAGTAAAGTCAAAAAAATAGGAAGCATACTTTTCAAATTTCGCATTTGAAAAGTCCGTAAGTCCCAAAGAGGCTAAGTGTTTCAATGACTGATAAATCGTTCTACGAACACGTTGTTTAGACGCTTTTTCTTCCCTTCTTAAGTCTGCTTCGTCTGCTGAAGCTCCAAGCTTTTTATTTGCCAAATACTTATAAATGTCATTCAGAGAAGGGAATCCGTGATCAAACGTATTCTTCTTTTCATAATTAAGTAAAAAAACCAAAATCTCTATTAAATCTTTGCTTCCATTTTCACCCGAAATGCCTAATTCCGACAAAAGGAACTCCCCATAATTCTTAATATTGTATTCCTTAAAAGATGACTTCTTTTGACTCAATCCAGTATCCATTTGAAGTACAGTGTTTAATGACTTTTGAATGTCGTTAATCGATTTTTCTAAGCGTGTATGTTCCATCACTTTTCGGATAACAGCTATTACTTCGATTTTATTAATCGGCTTTATAATATAGTGATCTATTCCAAGTAGATACGCTTCACTAATGAGCTCCTTTGATTCTATCTGAGAAATCATAATGATTTTTCCCTTAAAAGTCGGTTGGATCGATCGAATCGTTTCAAGACCATCACGATTAGGCATTAATAAATCAATCAACAAAATATCGACCTTTTTCAAATTTAATGCTTCTCCCTCGACTAATGCTCCATCATCGGATTCACCAACAACTTCCCCTAGATCTTCATCCTCGATAAATTGAGACAGCATCGAACGAATCGTTTCATCATCATCTGTTATATAAAAATTCATTATGAATCCTCCTTTTCAATTAAATTCTCAACTGGCAAGCAAATTGTAAATATTGTCCCTTTTTCTCTTGTGTCACTTTGGAAGGTAGCGTTTCCATTAAGCTTTGTGACCATGTCTTCTACAAAGGTTAACCCAATACCTGTCGAGGGATTACCCATACCGTCATATTTAGAAGTGAAGCCAGGTTTGAATATTAATTCCCTATACTTTTCTGAGATACCAGGTCCGTCATCTTCAACCCGAAATTCAACTGAATTCGGCGGCTGAGAACTAACCTCTATTTTGATCGTTCCCTTTTCTTGAATGGCTTCTACAGCGTTTGCGACTAAATTATTGACAATCGATAGAATGGTATATATATGGTAAGAGGGATGAACCCCTTTAATGATAAAGCTAAAGTGAATATCTTTTTCTAATAAACTAGCATATTTTTCATTGGCTCGAACAATTATTTTAATTAGTTCGGTAATATTGACGTAATCTGTAAAGCTTTCATTTGAAATAAGTTTTGATAATCCGGCAAAAATTCTTTGACTATCTTTTTTAATGTCATGTACTTCACCAGCAATTTCAAGTAATTGTTGACGAGTTTTTTTTAGGAGTTTGTCTTCTATAGGATGATGTTGATTTAATTCTCTATATAGTTCGTAAGCTTTTCTAGTAATCGTTTCTGAATTTTGAAGTGTTTTTTTCAAATGAATCGTTTCCTCATATAAATTAGAAACGTGTAATAACATATGTTCATTTCTCTTTCGAACTTCGATTTCTCGAGATTGTGCTTCATATAGTTTCATCATACTAAAAACACCCAATACCATAAAGCTATGAAAAAGAGCAATAAGAACTATTTCGGACAATAAGCCTGAAGGAAAGCGAACTCCAAATACAATATATTGCATGAGTAACTCTGCAAAGTCGGACAATATTTCAATGATTATACCAAATAAACCAATGATCCAAGGACGATGGTGAAAACGATTAACTTTTGCGAAATAAAAAAGGCAAGTATAAGTGAAGTAAAAGAAAAAAGTCGGATAATGAGTTTCAAACGAAATTAACCAGTTAAAGTTTGATTGCATCATGAAATCTAGTAGCATTCGAAACAACACAACAAGTACAGCTGTTAAAAAACCTGGGATAATGGCAGACTTTCTTAAAAATAGAAGGAATAAGAAAAGAGTTGGTGGTCCTAAGCTAACTCGAAACGTTTCATTAATCGGATAAAAGTTAATTTCGCCTGCTAATGGAACAAAAAATATCATGAATAGAATAATAGTCCGCTCTTTCCTTAGTAAAGGATTCATATTCAAAATGTGTCACTTCCCATGTGAAAATTCCAACTAATTAAAGTTAGTTTATATAAAAGATTCTTTTTATTCAATTACTATAGCACATCTACAAATATTAAATAAAATTTTCGTTTTATTTGTAGTATTCTGTTTCTTTTTGTAGCCTAGATTCTAAACTAAAGTATATTTGTTAGGTTCTCTGGTGAAAGCGCATACAAAGGAGGTATCTTCAATTTAAAAAGGAAGGAATTGGATAATCGATTAAAGAGAAATATCAGGATGAATTCGTACAGCAGCAAATAGGAGATAACCGACAATAAATCTGCTTTTGAGAAGTTATGCATACCTCAATAAGGTATAAACGTAGAAAGATGCTGCTTTGGCTTATAAAAAAACAAAGAGGTGATCCTTGTGGTAGAAAGTTTGATTAATTGGGGTAATACAATTCTGTGGTCCTATGTTTTAATTGCTTTACTTGTTGGTTTAGGTATTTATTTTACTTTCCGAACAAAATTTGTTCAGGTTACAAATCTAAGAGAAATGTTTCGTTTGATGAAAGATAGTCCTACTACTAGTAATGGAAAGACTCAAGTTTCATCATTTGGAGCCTTCTGTATTAGTGCAGCTTCAAGAATTGGTACAGGTAATCTAGCTGGGGTAGCCATTGCGATTACATTAGGTGGTCCAGGTGCTGTATTCTGGATGTGGATTGTCGCAATCTTCGGTGCAGCATTAAGCTTTATTGAAAGTACTTTAGCTCAAGTCTATAAAGTAAAAGATACAAGTGGATTCAAAGGGGGTCCAGCCTACTATATGGAAAAAGCAATTGGGGCAAGGTGGATGGGCGTTTTATTTGCGCTTTTAATCACCTTCTGTTTTGGACTAGCTTTCAATTCCGTTCAAGCAAATACCATTACAGTTGCATTTGAGGAAGCATTTGGTACGAATCGCCTTATAATCGGTATAGGTTTAACCATACTTACCGGATTTGTTATCTTTGGAGGTGTTAAACGTATTGCTAAAGTGTCTCAGGTGATCGTACCTGTCATGGCTATATGTTATTTAATATTGGTTGCATATATAGTGATTTTAAACATTGGTGAAATTCCAAGAGTCATGGGTCTTATCGTATCTAGCGCATTTGGCTTAAACGAAGCAGTTGCTGGTGGAATAGGTGCAGCCATAATGAATGGTGTAAAACGTGGATTATTTTCTAACGAAGCTGGTATGGGAAGTGCACCTGTTGCAGCAGCAACAGCGGATGTAAGTCACCCCGCAAAACAGGGGTTTGTTCAAACACTAGGTGTTTTTGTTGATACCTTATTAATTTGTAGTGCAACAGCGTTTATTATTTTATTATCTGGAATTGCTGGAGAAGGAATGGGTGGCATTCAGCTTACTCAGAGTGCATTAGCCAGCCACGTCGGACCGTGGGCAAGTATTTTCGTCGCTATTGCGATCCTATTATTTTGCTTTAGTTCAATTATTGGAAATTATTACTACGGGGAATCTAACATTGGATATATTAAGGAAAATAAAGCAGCCATTTTTGTCTTCCGACTAGCTGTGTTAGGGATGATTCTTTTAGGTTCCGTTTCAAGTTTAAGCATGGTTTGGAATTTAGCTGACCTATTTATGGCACTTATGGCCATCACGAACTTAATCGCCCTGGCTTTCATTGGGAAAATCGCAATAGCCGTATTAAAAGATTACTTAAAACAGAAAAAAGAGGGAAGAGATCCTGTATTTTATGCAAGTAATATTAAGGGGCTTAAAAATGTAGAATGCTGGAAAGAGGAAGAAGTCGAGAAACGTAAAGAAGCATAAAAGACAAGAAAGCTCTTTGACTACCGGAAACGAATTTAATAAATGCTCATTTTGGAATAATCCAGTCTTCTTTTTGATTAAGACTGGATTATTTTGTTTATCATTCATATTTTTAGCTTAGCAAAAAGCAGTTATAGCTATCGATGTATTCCCCCCTATCTGTTCAGCCTAATGTAACGATGTAAAACAGGAATAAATAATAATTTAGAAAATAATTTTTTGATTAATTTGTAGTGTTTTGATTCTTTTCGTAGCTTAAATTCTAAACTGAATTATATCTATTAAACAAAATAACGAAAACGCTTACAAGGGGGGCAGAGATGAATCTAAAAATGATTTCTAAGGAGGAAAAATACCTTGACGAATGGGTCATGAACTATCGTTCGTTAGGCATTAATGGCCAATGTGCTGACTATATTCCTGCTTTAAAGGAGTCAAATCTATCGGATTTAGGAGTTTACATGATTAATCCCGATGGAGTGGAAATCAAGTCAGGAGATTGGGAAATCCCGTTTACTTTGCAAAGTATCTCAAAAGTCATTAGTTTTATTGCTGCATGTTTAGACCGTGGAATTTCTTATGTATTAGAACGTGTTGATGTAGAACCTACAGGGGACGCATTTAACTCTATCGTTCGATTAGAAATGCATAAACCGGGTAAACCGTTTAATCCAATGATTAACGCGGGAGCGATTACAGTAGCGTCTCTTCTTTATGGAGAATCGCCAGAGCAAAAGTTAGAATCAATATATGCATTAATAGAAAAAATGGTTGGGAAACGACCAACCTTGAATGAAAAAGTATTTCAGTCTGAGTGGAAAACAGCAAATCGAAATAGAGCTTTAGCTTATTATTTGAAAGAAAGTGGATTTTTAGAATCAGAAGTAGAGGTGGCGTTAGAAGTTTACTTAAAACAATGTTCAATCGAAGTAAATACAAAGGATATTGCGCTAATTGGTTTAATTCTATCCCAAAATGGATACGACCCCATTCACAAGAGACAAATCTTTCCTAAACAACTAGCCAAGCTAATTAAAGGTTTAATGTTAACTTGCGGAATGTATAATGCTTCAGGGAAATTTGCAGCATTTGTTGGAATACCAGCAAAAAGCGGAGTGTCCGGTGGGATTATGGCATCAGTTCCAGCTAGATACCGCCAGGAATTACCTTTTCAAACGGGCTGTGGTATTGGTATTTACGGACCTGCTATAGATGAATATGGTAATAGCCTTGCAGGTGTTGAGCTATTAAAACATATTGCTGAGGTGTGGGACTTTAGTATTTTTTAATGATTACAATCGCATTCAATTATATACAATCATTAAACATTTATGTAAATGCTAATGAAAACTAAATAAAGGTGGAATGAACAATGAGTACAACAAAGGAGTTAAATCGTCTTCAATCCCAAAGTAATGAAGATGGAAAAACATTAAGTCTGTTTAAATCTACACAAAACGTGGTTCATGAAGCTTTAGATAAATTAGGTTATTCAGATGAGATGTTTGAGCTGCTTAAAGAACCATTAAGAATGCTTACTGTACGTATACCAGTTCGTATGGATAATGGGAAAGTGGAAATATTTACGGGCTATCGTGCACAACACAATGATGCAGTTGGCCCAACAAAAGGTGGGGTGCGATTCCACCCAGATGTAAACGAAGAAGAAGTTAAAGCATTATCTCTTTGGATGAGTTTAAAGTGCGGTATTGCCAATCTCCCCTATGGAGGTGGAAAGGGCGGTATTATTTGTGAACCTAGAAACATGTCTTTTCGTGAATTAGAAGGGTTAAGCCGGGGGTATGTTCGAGCGATAAGTCAAGTGGTCGGTCCAACAAAAGACATTCCAGCACCAGATGTATTTACAAATTCACAAATTATGGCTTGGATGATGGACGAATATAGCCGCATTCGAGAATTTGATTCACCAGGTTTTATTACTGGAAAGCCACTTGCCCTTGGAGGATCACAAGGGAGAGAAAGTGCTACAGCAAGAGGGGTAACCATTTGTATTGAAGAAGCTGCAAAGAAAAAAGGCCTCAAATTAAAAGGGGCACGAGTGATTATACAAGGATTTGGCAACGCTGGAAGCTTCCTAGCTAAATTCATGCATGATGCCGGAGCAAAGATTGTTGGAATATCCGATGCATATGGGGCTCTATATGATAAAGAAGGACTTGATATCACTCACTTGTTAAGTAAGCGTGATAGTTATGGAACTGTGACCAAGCTCTATAAAAATACAATAACCAATGAAGCACTTCTCAAATCTGATTGTGATATCCTTGTACCTGCTGCTATCTCTAACCAAATCACATTGGAAAATGCTCATGAAATAAAGGCAAAGATTGTCGTTGAGGCTGCAAATGGACCAACAACATTAGAAGCAACAAAAATTTTAACCGATCGGGACATATTTTTAGTGCCAGATGTTTTAGCCAGTTCTGGCGGAGTCACTGTTTCCTATTTTGAATGGGTACAAAACAATCAAGGATATTATTGGACAGAAGAAGATATAGATAATAAATTACGCACAATTATGGAAAATTCGTTTGAAAATATATATCATGCATCACAACTCTATCAAGTTGACATGCGTCTAGCAGCTTATATAACCGGTGTACGTAGAATGGCAGAAGCCTCTCGCTTTAGGGGTTGGATTTAATAACATGGTATTAACATTGATTAAATAAGGGAGGTATTAACCATGAATCATATAGATCATATAATAGTAAGTCCCTATAAGGGAACCATTGAAAAAGTTTTTATAAAAAAGGATTCCTATGTCTATGAGTGGGAAAAATTAATTTTAATTAAAACTTTGGAAGGTGATTTAAAAGAAATTTCTATCGGAGCAAGTGGCGTTATTACTTCTCTTTACGTAAACGAAAAGGATAAAGTCACGCCTAATAAAATATTAGCTTGTTTAGTAGATGATTTATTAATAACAGGTAGTGATTAAGAGCTTATGATTAGAGAAATTTTTTGATTTTGTGACAACTTGACTTTTCTTGGTTTTAACAACTTTACGTTATTCACGATCTTTTAAAAATACAGTTAGTAGATATTCAAATGAGAAAAGCGATAAGCATATATCGCAATGGGAAGCTCAGCAAAATCAACGAAAGGAACCATAAAAAGGTAGAAGGGTAATGTAATTTCGTCAATTCAATCGAGTTAAATAATTGTTTGTTTTGCTCTTACCTTGTTTGCATACGGGGTGGTTTTTATTTGGTCGATCACTGGTACTTTTTATGAAACAGGCAGTTAAGAACCACTGGAAAGGACTACAGAAGAAAGTGGACCTTAAGTGCATGAGTCATTCTAATCTGGCTACATTTAATTCTTCACCCGAATGCTCTAACAATCTTGGTAGTGGTATCGAGACCGAACTGTAACGACCACCACTACCATCATCATGAATAGTAGACAAGCTATGGTTTCCCATTACTGCATTTATTATGTATGATAAAAGTTAAATCAGCTGGTTCATTATTTATTGTTATTAAATAACCTGTTACATTTTCTTTACTTAGAAGTTACTGTACCATAATCTGTAATAGTTAATTTCACGTTATAAGTGATAGGAATCTCACTAAAAGTTTGGTCCCAATCTTTTTTGACTTTTTCCCATACCTTAGGGTGCTC
The DNA here is from genome assembly GCF_028610705.1 of Halalkalibacter alkalisediminis. Lineage (GTDB taxonomy): Bacteria > Bacillota > Bacilli > Bacillales > Bacillaceae_D > Halalkalibacter > Halalkalibacter alkalisediminis. The sequence goes on along the minus strand of NZ_JAQQWT010000024.1, from coordinate 26,891 downwards.
AATTCTTAAATGTTCTCCAAAACCCGCAACGTCAACTTGGTATTCCTCTTGCATTTTTTCTAGTACACTCTTCACTAAGCCCTCCACCTCTTTTTCTGCTACCTTTTCCACCCTTTTTAGAAATTCGTTCTCATAATCTTTCTCAGTAACGACCCAATTTTCAGATAATCTCCCATCTGATTCGATGTTCACATCAAAGGAGATCTTGTTTCCATCAATAGTTGATGTAATTTTTCTTTTCATTGAATTTACCTCGAATAGGACGATCTGACCTGTCTGCTCATCGAAACTTTTTAACACACCTCCTTCTCCCTCACCGGTTAACCAAGTTAACCCTTCTACGTCCGCTTCATTTAAAAAACCATGCCATTTTTTTGTTTTCCCATTGATTATAGCAGCACCTGCTAACTTAACTTCTCCACTTGCTGAGGCTACATTTTGTATGAGAAAACTGGAGCCTGAATGTATTTTACCCGTTAATTTTACTAGAGGCATGGGAGGCAAAATCTTAGTTGATTTATATCGATTCTCTATGATTTCCATCAGATGAAACGCTGGAATGTCTCCTGTTCCCTTAACATCGAGTGTCTCACTCGCGTTTCCCTTGCTAACGAGTACAAAAGCGCTTAGCCTCATCTCCTCATCACGGAGATCAAAATCGAGTAACTTTTGTAAACTGAGCTTGTTTAGAAGCTCTTCACTTATAACTAATACCTTTAAGTGTGGAGTGTATACGGGACGATCCATTCTCATTGCAATTTCACGAATGATTTGATGGGTGGAATCACCTGTTTGAGAAACATTTATGTAGGGTTTTTGTGCAGCACCACCATTATTTTGCTGCCCACCCGTATTTATTGGATTAATAAACTGATAGGTAAGTGTGATAAGGTCTGTTTTTGGAAATCCCGCGCCTTCTTCTTTTAGCTTCGTTTCAATTTGCGACTCCTTCCCCATATCGAACGCCATAGCGACTCCAAAGCCCCGTTCTTCAATTTCATGACTATCCCAACACCCTGTAAGAAAAAGAAATGAACCAAAAGCTAAAAAGAACCAAATTTTTTTAAGGGTTTGCGTCATTTTTTTTCTCCTTAATTTTAGTGATAATCAGAAGTAGCAATGGAAGGATACCAAATAAAAACAGCGCAGCATTGCCGATCCAATCCCCTAATGTAAATAGGTGATTGATATTTTTCGGTATCATAGCAATGATGTAAATAATCGGAAGTACTCCAAATGAAAATGGGAGCATGTCCTTTTTGAAGAGTTGAGCAAATCCCAGGGAAACCGCGAAATAGCCGATAATAAAGGTAGCAAATATTTGCATAACCCATACCGCAAGTAACAAAGAGTCAAATCTTTCAAATATCAACCCAGAAAATTCATAACTTCGAATGAGGTCAATCGTTGGCCATGTTCTTGTTACCACTCCATCGATTGAAAAGGCTCCGATAACCATTACGACCGTAACCACGTAAAACACTAAGGGAATAGCCGTTGCAATGAGCACAACTTTTACAGATTTATCTGGTTGTTTCATAAATGCTAAAAGGAATAACAACGTTTCAAAAGCTGTATAGCTAAGAGCCGTTGTCTTAACCCCTTTTAACGCAGGCATTACTCCTACTCCTAATACTGGACGTAAATTATTGATTTCAAATAGTTCGAAGCTCATGAAGAGCACTAGCAAAAAAATAATAACTGTAAAGGGAAAAATGATTTCAAGTAGACGAGCGACCGAATTTATGCCTCCCGAAATCAAATAGATACCAATCCACATCATTGGTATAATGATGGCCGAAGTGGGGGTATCTTCTAATAAATAAAAACCTGTTACTTCTCCAAGTACTCGGATTTGAAATGCGGAAGTCGTTAAAAAATAAAAAATAATAAGTATACTTAGGATCCGACCTACTATTTTCCCAACAATATCCTGACTGTATTGGAAAAAGGTTTTTTCAGGAAACTGTTGGCTTAATTTCACCATTATTATCCCTGCTATCATCGCGATCAGACCGCCTAAAATAACGGATATCCAAACATCAGGTGTATTTACATCCTCCACAGTAACTCTAGGCAGGGTGAGAATCCCAACCGCAATGATATAGCTGACAATAAAAATAACTGTTTGTGCAGTAGTAATTCTATCTTTTGGATTAGAGATCATCGGTTTCATTCACTTCCTTTAGTAGGAGAGTTATCCTTTACGAATTGAATCTTTCGTATGCATCATCTTCGGTCGGCGCTTCATCATCTTGAGTGGCATACGAATGATGAAGTCTTTCCAATCCTTTATTTGATAAGGAACTGCCGGACTAACATAAGGTACATTAAAACTCTTCAACTTCACCAAATGACTACATAGGAAGAGGAAAAATAGAATCAATCCATACAATCCATACACAGCAGCACTAAACATGGCTATAAAGCGTAAGAAACGTAGCGTAATCCCTACATTATACTGAGGGATTGCAAAGGATGAAATGGCGGTTACTGCAACTACGATAACCATAATAGGACTTATAATTCCTGCTTGTACGGCAGCTTCACCAATGATTAATCCACCTACAATCCCTATGGCTGGGCCAATAGGCTTCGGTAAACGGAGCCCTGCTTCCCGTAATATTTCGATGGCTATTTCCATAAACAGTGCTTCTATAAGTGAAGGAAATGGGACGCCTTCACGTGTTCCGATAATAGATATCGTTAGCTTGGTTGGGATCAATCCCGGATGAAAGGAGATAAAGGAAATATATAATGCAGGTCCTATTAGCGAAATAAATGCTGCCCCAAAACGTAATAGACGGATGAGTGAACCGGGAATCCAACGTTCATAATAATCTTCGGGTGATTGCAACAACATGCTAAATGTAACTGGAACAATCAAGGCAAAAGGGGTCCCATCCAACAAAATAGTCACCCGTCCTTCCAGCAATGCACCGATCACCCGGTCAGGACGTTCTGTACTCTGTACTTGAGGAAAAGGGCTGAGATAATTATCTTCGATCAATTGCTCTATATAACCTGATTCTAATACATCATCAATGTCGATTTTCTTTATTCTTGACCTTACCTCTTCCACTAATTCTGGATTAGCAATATCTTTAAAATAGGCAACTACTAGTTCTTTTTTTGTACGTTTTCCTACGAGAAACTTTTCGAATGATAAATTTTCACTTTTACCATTACTTCTTAACATGGCAGTATTCTCACTTAGAACTTCAGTGAAACCAACCCTTGGCCCTCTAACTAATGGCTCTGAAATCGGTTCTTCAATATTACGTGACTTCTCTTTTGCGGTACCGAGATTTATTACTTCCGGTGAACCATCAATCAACAGTGCAGTTGAACCTGCCAATATTTCTAACAGTAAATCTTTAATATTTCGTACTTCTTTTATTTGACTAATAGATAACACATGATTTTTAATAAAGTCTGTTGATATGGAATCTTTCTCTAAATATGGTGCTGCTTCATCTTCTTCGGGAAAGCCTTGCATGAGTGAATTTATAATATGTTTATCAATGAGTTCTTTGTCAGACAGCCCGTCCACAAAAACAATCGCTGCCCGAATGCCTGTTTGACCAAGGAGAAACTCCCGAAAGTTCACATCCGAATTATGACCGATTTCGAGTCTAATTATTTCTATATCTTTAGTAAGGTCACCTGTAAAATAATCAGTTAAGGACTTAGGGTCCTGTTTGTTATCAATCAGAGGGGCCGGTTGCTGTCTTACTCTTTTCTTTAACGATCTCATTTTCATTTTTTTTCCTCAGCTACAGGAATATGGTTGAATAATTTCCAAATAACATAAGGTACAAAAAATACGAAAAAAGCTTGCATATAAACTTCCCAATCTGGAAGATAGTGAACAATTTGTTTCACATTTTAACCCCCTTAAAACATTCTAGTACGTCCATTAGATTCTTTGAGGTTCTTAAGTCATTTTTTCCCTATATGGTATTTTTATTCAAAAAACTAGTGACCTAAAAAGTAGGTCAATTAAAAAATGATGATTTTAATCAGAAGCCGATCAAGATAGTCTTCATGTTGATTATGCCGATAAGCTACTTAATAAAAGAAGGTCCGGCAGAGACTGATTTAATACTTAAAATGTTTGGAAACAGGGGCAGAGGAGATTAGGATTGCACGTCCACGTGCATGTGGTGACAACGGAAGAGTGTTTATAGGGCCGACATCTAAGCAAAAAAAATGAAAATATTTGATATGAAACATACTGCTAAATTACTTACAAATTAAAGTGAGTGTCCCTTTGCTACCAGAAAAGAGTTTGATTTCTGAGCTAGAGGAAGCGCTAGTCGAACCAAATGAAGTTTATCCTTTTTTTAGTACAGCTGGTGGTGGAATCGGTATGCGAGTTTGTAAGAACGAGAAGCGACTCATTCGGCATGTGAAGGCGTTTGTCACCTTGCTGAAACAAACTTAAAAAACAGTGGTTTATTTTTAGACTAAGGCGCCATGTTGAAATATAGATCTTTGGAAATGCTTTTGGAGAAGTGGTTACTTATAGAAGAACGTGATTGTTAGACCAACGCCATAACAAAAGGTGGTGAAAGAAAGCCCTGCTCCCAATTTATCTGAAAGGAAGATGTTTTCAGCCTCTAAAAGCTTAGCTTAAAAAATCGATTACCATAGTGCTGGAACCATGCGTTTCGAATTTTGGACTTTATTGAGAGATTTTCAGCAAATGATTTTACTAATTTTAAAGGGGTTATCCAATATGATGAATCGGGGAGAAACTTTATGCGCAACATTAAAAAGGGCGTGTTTACGAAAAGATCAATACACAGAACTCATTAACAATACATTAGTAGCATTCAAGGAGCTCGAAAGTAGTATATGGAACAGTCTATTAAAGAAATGGTTAAGGAAACGTTGGCAAACCTTTTAAATGAAATGATTGTGGAACATGTATTAGTCGAATTGCAGGAAAGATAATGTGTTGTTAGTTTGTTAAAAAAAGAAAAATTTATAGCTTATCATGTGAAATCACTGATGGTACTATTTCTCAAAACTAACATGAAATGCACCTTGTATTTTTAAGCTGATTGGCCAAGATATAAACAAGCTTATCAATTAGGGGGAAACGAGAATGGATGAGCAGTGTTTTTATTGTGAAGAAACGTTTGAAGATAAATATCATCATGGGTTGTTTATTCACCAAAATGAACATGTAGATAAACCGCTTTGCCCTGATTGTTATAGTGATTGGCTAGAAGGGATTAAAGGATAAGAAAGAAAAAGGCAAGGAGTTCCTTGCCTTTTCGATTATATCATTTCAGACCGACTAGTTAGTCTTCACTCCCTATTAAGAAACAGCATGTTCTTGTTTTTCTCGCAGAGCTTTCTCACTCTTTTTAATATCTAGCTTCATCATTATTGACACAATGAATGCAATAAGAATTAAAGCAAAGAATACGTAGAAAACAGGGATGTAGCTATCGGTTCTCTCTCTAATTTGAGAAACGATCATTGGACCGAATACGCCACCTAAAGACCATGTCGTTAGGAGGTAGCCGTGAATGGCTCCAAGCTGTTTTGTTCCGAATAAGTCTCCGACGAAAGCGGGAAGGTTTGAAAATCCGCCTCCATAGCAACTCACGACGAGCAGGATAAGAATTTGAAACAAAATAACGCTTGTTATAAAAGGAAGTGTTAAAAACGCTACAATTTGAATCGAGAAGAAAATGACGAACACGGTAGGGCGCCCAATATAATCGGAAACCGCTGCCCAACCAAGTCTTCCTCCACCATTAAAGATCCCCATAATTCCGACCAATGTAGCAGCGGCAGCAGCTGATAAACCGACGACTTCTTGAGCCATTGGAGAAGCGACGGAAATCATCATGATCCCAGCTGTTGTATTGATGAGCATCATCGTCCAAAGCATCCAAAAACGCTTCGTTTTCACCGCTTCTTTAGAAGTTAATTGCTGTAAGTCCTTTTTTACGATTTTCTTTCCGGAGGCAATATCTTTCTTCATTGCAGCTGGCATCCAACCCTCTACAGGAGGAGCAATATAAGAGGCTCCAAGAATCATGAGAATAAAATAACAGCTTCCTAAAAGATAGAACGTATTTGAAATGCCGATTGTACCCATCAAATAAGCGGCAATCGGAGCCGTTATTAAAGCTCCTGTACCAAATCCGAGTACAGCCATTCCAGTTGCTAAGCCTCTTCTGTCAGGGAACCATTTAACAAGGGTTGAAACGGGTGATATATAACCAATACCTAGACCAAGCCCGCTTGCTACTCCATATGTAAGTAAGAAAAGTGGTAATGAGCCAATGGCAATGGCAACACCAGATCCAGCCTGACCGATTCCAAATAATACGGCTGCCAGCATGGCTGATTTTCTCGGTCCGTTACGCTCGACGAACTTACCAAATAAGGCAGCAGATGATCCTGCAAGTGCCATCATAATGGTGAAGGCAATGGTTACTTCTGTTGCGGACCAACCCATAGCTTGGCTAATTGGATAGGTATAGACGCTATATGCGTAGGCCGCCCCGATTGAGAGGTGAATCGCAATAGCGGATAAAGCGATGAACCATCTGTTTTTAGGTGTATTCATGTTCGTCCTCCTTTAAAATAAACTATTTTGAAAACCCTTACATATATAGTAGGATATAACTCATTTAGAGAAAAATCAATAAATTTAAACAATTTGTAAATTTAAGTAACAAAGATAGGGATCTTTTAGAGTAAGGTTGAAGTGAATGTTAGAGGTTTAGGAGATACAAGTAGCTATTACAAGTATCGAAAAACTTAAAAGAAATATTGGGACTTGTGTCCGGTAGAAAAATGAAAACTAAAATAGGCTACTGAAAAAGGAAAGCAACCTTTTTCAGTACCTCTATCACGTGGCTTTTTTCACGATGACTCGGCGCTTTCTACCTAGCACATTCACAATCATCACTCCCGAAAGGGCAATAATCCCTCCAATGAATGAAAGGGTCGTCGGCCATTCGTCTAGCCAAAGCCAAGCCACAAAAATGGCAATAGCTGGTTCAAGATACATCATACTCGTAACCGAACTTGCTTTTCCTAAAGAGAGAGCAATTGCCCAAGTGACATACGCGATCGCAGCCGGAAAAATGCCTACATAAAGGGCAGATAAGTGGGCCTCAAATGTCGCATGTTGAATGGAGGTTAATAACCCTGGTGAAAAAAAGAAAAACGGAAGTGTGCCCGCCCACGTAAAATAAGCAGTCAATTCAATTGGACTATATCGAGTTAAAAGTTGTTTTTGGAAAACAAAAAAGGCTGATGTGGCGATGGCGGACATTAACACTAAAAGAGCTCCTGAAGAAAGAGTAAAGGTTGGGCCTGCTGACCCCATAGTAATAAAAATAATTCCTAAAAATCCAACGCCAAGACCGATCCAGCCAAGTAAGGTTAATCGCTCCTTTAATACTACAATGGCAATGATGGCAGTGAAGATGGGGGCTGCGCCTATAAGCATTCCTGCTGTGCCTGCTGTAATCGTCTGTACACCGAAAGTTACTCCGATATGATAGACACTTATCCCAACCCAGCCAAGGATGATGATCCGAAGCAAGTCTCCTTTTTGAGGCAATCGGAACTTAACCTTTGGCCAAAAGGCATAAAGGAGGAATAACCCGGATGCAATGAGGTAACGAACTAGTACTAAATGACCCGCTTCGTAACCGCCTTGTAGACTTGCCCGAATAGCAGCAAAAGTCGAACCCCAGATAAGGATGGTCATAAATGCCAATATAAAAGCTTTTGTATTCAATGTGATCACTCCTTTTAAAGCCCTGATCGATAAAAGACCAACCAGTTTCCTTCTTATAGTTTAAGTGGTTTCAATTATATTCCTGAATTGATACAATGTCCTCAACCAGTTAGGGAAATAAAAACCAACCACTTTATCAGGAGACTAGTCCGAATGCGTAAAACAAAATATAATCAAATTATCAAATACATAACAGAGAAAATTACAAGAGGAGAATGGTCGATCGGAACGAAGATTCCTAGTCAGAGAGAATTAGCAAATCTGTTTAAGGTAAATCGAAGCACCGTCGTCACTGCATTAGAGGAATTAATCGCAGATGGACTGCTAGAGACTAAAATAGGGAAAGGGACACTTATTGCGAACAATACATGGACGCTTATGAGTGTAACGAAGCCAATTAATTGGGCTGAAAATGTCACACTTGGACTGCACAAAGCGAGTATGAAAATGGTAAAGGATATTAATGAAGCCGAGGCAAAGAAACACTACATTCAACTAGGTAAAAGTGAGTTGTCGCCTGAACTTTTTCCATTAAAGGACATGAAGCGAATAATGGGGAAAGTGACGGATCAGATTTCATCACTTAGTTATGAAGAGCCAAAAGGGAGTATTGAATTAAGAAAAGCGATTTGTAGTTATTTAGAAAAGAAAGGTATTTATACTTCACCGTCATCTGTGTTAGTTGTATCTGGCGCACTACAGGCATTACAACTCATTTCTATTGGTCTTTTACGCAAAGGGTCCACTATATTTCTTGAGAAGCCTTCGTATCTATATTCCTTGTCTGTGTTTCAATCGGCGGAAATGAAGTTTCAAGGGTTATCGATCGATCAGGAAGGATTAATCCCAAAAGAGATCACAGAATTAAAGACTATAAAAGAAAGTGCCGTATTATACACGATTCCAACGTTTCATAATCCAACTGGTATTTTAATGAGTGAACAAAGACGCCAAGAGTTAATGAAGATTTGTGAGAAAGAACAAATACCGATTATTGAAGACGATGTGTACGGTGATTTATGGATGGACACGCCCCCACCTGCCCCCTTAAAAAAGAGTGATAAATATGGGAATGTTTTATATCTTGGTAGTCTATCAAAAACGTTAAGTCCAGGCTTGCGAATCGGGTGGATGGTAGGTCCAGAATCGGTTATTGAAAGGTTAGCTGATTTAAAAATGCAAACAGATTACGGTTCAAGTTCATTATCTCAAAAGGTGGCATTGGAATGGTTAGCTAGTGGGTTATATGAGCAGCATCTTATACTAGTCAGGGAACAGCTCAAAATTCGCAGAGAGGTTGCGCTGAAGGCGCTAACGAAAAACCTTACAGGATTAGCAACTTGGGATGTACCTATGGGCGGTTTTTTTATATGGGTAAAAATATATCCTCCATTAAAAAACAAGCATCTATTTGAAAAGGCACTATCAGAGGGGATTCTAATAAATCCGGGTAATATTTACGCACAGTCATCCAATCAGTATATACGTCTGTCTTATGCATTTGCTACTATTGAAGACATACAAGAGGGGATTAAACGCTTGGGGAAAATAATAAAAACGTTAGTATGAACGAAAAGATTTAGATGAAACTATTAAAAAGGCTTGAGGAGCGAACCTCAAGCCTTTTTCTGATAAGAAGCTATTCAAAATTATAGTACGTAAGCAGAGCCTACAATCACCAATAAAATGAAAAGGACAACAATTAACGCAAAGCTATTCCCGATACCATGACTCATGAAGAACTCCTCCTTTTTAACTGACTACATCCATACCGTATGAAAATAGAAATAAATCGTTTGGGCGAATGTCTTGCTTTGCTCGAGAATGGGCTTTCGCCTTAATTAAAAATATATTTCTTCAAACAAGATAGAGGTTTCCTCTATTTTCCTAAAAAATATGTAGCAATTGTATAAAGTAAAATAGTTAGATATACGTAGATTACTTGAGAAAAACAGAGAATAAACAATAAAACCAAACAAAAACAGACTAATCTGAATATTTACATAAATTAAATTATTTACTATCATAAGGATAGGCAAAAGCCTAATTGATTCAAATCAAAAGAAAGGAGTTAAGGAAATGAAGCGGTTCTTCTCAGCGGGTGCATCACCATAAATGAACACCATGAAAGGACTGATTCCAATGACGTAGCGTTAGCGAAGTGTATCAGATGATACACGGGGGATAAGGAAAGTAAATACATCCATCAATGTGTAAGAAAGGGATTAACGAATTTCATGAACGAAGAGTCGATAGTTTAGCGACCTCTTATCCGATTTGGATAGGAGGTCGTTTTTTATTTACCTAAAACGTTGGTAAAAGTCATATTGTTCATGCACGCACATGCCTAGTCTTTCATAAGCTAATGATAACATGAATAGGAGGGCGTGATTCTAATGGGCATAGAATATGACGCAAGGAACAATGGTGAGCCGAAAGTGTTTGTGGAGAAGCAAACCGACCATGTTAATCAACCATTCTTTTATAGAAACAGTAGAATGGTTGAGATCAATTCTCGTTTTGGTGAACTACAACAAACGATCAGAGAACATGGAGACGTCCATAAAACGCTCGCAAACAAGCTGAATGAGCAGCAAGGATATACAAAAAAGCTTGATCAGATCTATGAAGAACTAAAAGAAACCGTGAAGGAAAAAAGTGAAATACAAGAAGAGTTAGTCATGAAAGTAACTAAATATGAAGAAGAGAAACGTGTCCTACAAAAACAGTTTGAAGACCTATACCAATCAAAAAATAAATTAGCAGATCAAGTCCTTCAATTGGAAACAGCGAAAAAGGACCTCTATGCCGAAATCAAGCAACATAGCACTTTCCTGCAAGAACAAGAGTTTCATTTTCAAAAGGTAGAAAGTGAGCAATTGGAGCAGAAGGAAAGACATGATGAATTAATTCAACAAGTTGGATTGCAAGAAATTGATCATGGGGATTTACTTAAGAAGGTGAAGGAAAATGAAGAAGAACAAAAGTCAATTCAGCTGCAGGTCGAGGAGCTAATTGAAAGAACTGCGACATTAGTTTTACAACATAGAGATCAAGAGAAGATGCACTTAGACCTATACACTGAATTAATTCAGCTAAAAGCCGTATCGGGGGAAACGAACAGACACCTTCATCAGTCATTGGCAAAAGTAAACTCAGAAATCAAACAAATTCAATCGCAGGAGAAAACAACGATTGATTCCATATAAGCATTGTAATTATAACATAAGGGAATGACGTTAGTCGTTTTCTTATGTTCTTTTGTTGTGAAAATTTGGATCTCAGAGCAAAAGCAGAGACAATTTATAATATGAGGTGTACAATAGAGGTTGCTCCTTTGACTCGAAAAGTCAGGAGCCTTTTGTGTTCAGAGTCAACGAACAGTTGAATATAAAATAAACTGTTATGATAAATTCAATTTACATAGACCCTATAGTTTAAAATAGAATCGACTACTACGATCATACATAACGGGGGAAGAAACATGTATCATGTGGAAACATGGAAAGAAAAATTAGGATTGTTTTTAACCATTTTATGGCCAATTATGGTAACTCAAGTTAGCTTTTATGCAATGAACCTAGTAGATACAATGATGTCTGGCCGAGTGGGGACGAATGATTTGGCAGGAGTAGCAATTGGTTCGAGCTTGTGGATGCCCGTTTTCTCTGGAATAAATGGTATTTTACTTGCGGTAACCCCTATAGTTGCTCATTTAATTGGAAGTGGCCGACGAGATAGAATTTCAGGTTCAGTTATTCAAGGGCTTTATTTGTCAGTCGTGTTGGCTATTGTTGTCGTCATTGCTGGAATTTTTGTCCTTGAACCTATTCTAACGATAATGAACTTAAATCCAGACGTTTATCATATAGCTTTTCATTATTTAATTGGACTTGCGCTTGGAATTATTCCTTTGTTCGCTGCTAATGTTCTTCGCTATTTCTTTGATGCACAAGGGTACACGAGAATTACGATGATTATTACGGTTTTAGCCGTTCCCTTTAATGTTCTTTTGAATTATGGTTTTATTTTCGGGAAATTTGGTTTGCCGGCACTCGGTGGAATTGGAGCTGGATACGCAACGGCAATCACATATTGGATTATTCTTCTGTTTAGCATTTGGATGACGTTTAAAGTAGAAGCGATTCGAAAATATCAAATATTTATCAAATGGGCAGTGCCTTCGTGGAAAGCGTGGAAAGAACAGCTTTCAATAGGCATTCCAATTGGACTTTCCATTTTCTTTGAGGCGAGTATTTTTGCGGTTGTTACATTGTTAATAGGTATGATGTTCACAACGGTTACGATTGCTGCACATCAAGTGGCACTCAGCTTCACGTCGTTAATTTTTATGATCCCGTTAAGCATTTCTATGGCTTTAACGATTGTAGTTGGTTTTTCGGTGGGCGGAAAGAAATTTAAAGCAGCTAGACAATATAGTCTTCTTGGTGTACTAGGGGGAATAGGAATATTAATTATTGGTTCTGTCTTTCTTTATGTACTTAGAGAACCGATTGCCTATCTTTATACGCAGGATCGCCAGGTGGTTTTACTAGCAGGACAATTCTTTATCATTGCTATTTTTTACCAGATTTCAGACGCTGCCCAATCTGGTTTGCAAGGGGTTTTAAGGGGATATAAAGATGTGAAAATTCCTTTTATAACCGCTTTTATTTCTTATTGGATGGTGGGGATTCCCTCAGGCTATATAATGGCTGCTTATACTCCGCTTGGTCCATTTGGATTTTGGATTGGGATTATACTAGGGTTGACTTGTGCAGCAATTGGCTTTTTAGTCCGGTTAATCATCGTTCAAAAGCGAGCCGTTGAGGGAAACTTAGAATTAGGTTAAAGTGACTAAGCTTTAATAAATTTACTACATTTAGCCAAACCTCCTTTAGATTAGGAGGTTTTTTTGTTGTCAACAAGTGGGTAGGCTCAGTAAAGTGAGGTCTTGTTGAATTGATAAAAGAGGAAATTATGAGTGAAAGTAGTAGAAAGGAAAAATGAATGAATGGTTAAACGCCAACATATGATTTAAGAGCATATTTTCGTACGAATGGAGAGGAGAATGTTTAAGTGAGGGAGACTTATGAAATTAGTCCTTGGGAAGAACATGCATTTTGGCTGGAAATTTTGCAGGATCACGCTTATTTTGTAAGAGATCATTTGGCTGCGACGGAACAACAGTATATCAACATCGCCCAACAGTACATTGAATCCTTTACGTATCTAAGAGAAAAGCTAAGAGGGTTAGACAGAGGAGAAGACGTCCAAACTCAAGTGATGGTTGAATTTGCCAAAGAAGTCTTTCCGGTAGCTGAAGGGTATTATCGTTTCGAAGGTCAAATGCAAAGTTTACGAATGCAAAATGTAGTTAACTTAAATTTAAGCCCAACGTACTTAAACGGTACATTAAGTGAAAACGAGGAATATTTGAGAATTCTATCTTTCTATATGAAAGGCCAAAACTTTCCCCCACTTCCATTAGTTGACCTTCTTGATTTATGGTTAGAGGATCAGTTAGGGCACGCGGTTTTGCTCAGAAACATATTGGATCCAGTTGAACTAAAAATTACCGCACAAACCGATCTGTACATCCAACAATTTCAAGCATTTATTGTGCAAAATGAGCAAATGAAAGGTTTTTTGCGCTTCTCACCACCTGGCATTCAAAGACAGCAACGCTTTTCCAGAGAAGTTGGGCAAGTGACGATTGATATGTATAACTTTATTATTAACGTTGTTCGAATGTATATGGGAATAGAGCTGTTAACACGCACCACATTACGCTTTTTAGAACATCATTTTCCAGAAAGCTGCTACTTTATTGCGAAATTAAGTATGTATGCACCAGAGCTCGCTCCTCAAGCTGCACAATGCCCATTAACAAAGCCGTCGTTTGATTAGTCACACGTGAAGTCTTCTAGTATTTTAAAGGGAGGCTTTTTGTTATGAGAGATCAAGTGAATGGTATAATAAAATAGGAGATTAGGGTAATAAATCGTGTGATCCCGATAACAAAATGTTTCTTCACGATAATAATTTTGAAAAGTTTAAAGGCATATGGACTACATGAGCTTTCAGATCATGCATTGTTAATTATTTCATTAAAGGCTTTGCGTGCAAATTCTCGCATAAAACCTTAAAATAATAGGATGTGAAAATTTGCGAACGGCTTTAGCACCAGGAGGAATCATAACAATGAACGCATTCCCAACAGAGAGCGATGTACAACGATGTCTAGATTTATTGTGTAATCAATATAAAGTACCAGAGAAAATCATTAAAACTATGTTTGGTCATACGAATTTTAATAGATTAAATACCCTCCTTACTTCACTTGGAAAGAAAAGGATTGATCCAACGGAGTTGACAAAAATGTTAATCATGGAAAAAGGAGCCTATCTTTTTGCAGGGAGTGATGATGCGGTAAGAGAGCTGAGAAAACATCTCTTACGGCAATTATCGAAATCTGAGTTAACGAACTTATATGAACGAAATCCAGCAACGAATAAAGTGATTACTTCACCTACTTATATGCTGACACCATTAGTGACAAAAAAGTGGATGATGGGAGGAGTTTGGCCACGTGATTTTGTGAGAACATTAGGTTTTCCAATGGTCTTTTCAGGAATTTCAGTACCGAAACCTGCAGCTACAGATGCGGTCGTAGATATTGAAGCGAGGAAAGTTGTGCCCCCCCTTGCTGATTTTCAACAAGGGTTAAAAGAAGAGATGCTAAGGGTTTTAAGTTCAGAAGGAGAACACACGAGATGTGTGGTCACTCTACCAACAGGTGGAGGAAAAACGAGAGTGGCTGTTGAAAGCTACATAGAGTGGATGCATGCTGGTTTTTCGCAAGGGAAGTACTTAATTTGGATTGCCCAAAGTGAAGAATTGTGTGAACAAGCGATCTCTTGTATTTCTGACATGTGGCAGGAAAAAGAATATCCTGAATCTCTACGTATCTACCGTTATTTTGCAGGGAAGAACATAGGAGAAGAACAACTAATTGGTGGTGCGGTGATTGCGAGTATTCAACAGCTCTATTCAAGAGTCAAAAACAATGATCCTGTCTTAGAAGAAATTCTTAGGAACTGTGGAGCAATGATTATTGATGAGGCTCATCATGCGGTCGCACCGATGTACAACCAACTTTTAGAAAAAGCTCATGATATTTGTGGACCGAGTCTATTTCCGATCTGTGGATTAACGGCAACGCCGGGTAGAAGTGACGGTGAAACAACGAAACTAGTTGATAAATTCCAAGCCTACTTGCTTCAGCCGCACATTTCAGATGACCCAGAGTTTGTGAGGAACCCTCTTTTATACTTTAGGCAACAAGGTTATTTAGCAAAACCCAAGCACATTGTTTACGATTCGGGACGAGGATTTGAAGTCGACGAACAAAGTGTGGATGCAGATGAGGATTTAATTAATGCGGAGCTGTTACGAGTTTTAGCTGAAGATGAGCATCGAAACTATCAAATTATTAAGCGTTTAACTGAAATTCCAAATCGAGCGCAAACACTAGTTTATGCCTGTACGATTGAACATGCAGAATTTCTTTCTCAGGCGATGAATGCCATTGGCCGCAAGTCCGCTATGATCTCATCAAATACACCAAAGGCAACACGCCGGATGTATATTGATGCCTTTAAAAGAGGGGATCTTGAATTTCTATTTAACTATGGAGTGTTGACGACTGGTTTTGATGCTCCGAAAACAGAGTATATCGTCATTTGTCGCCCGACAACGAGTGTGGTTTTGTACGAGCAAATTGTTGGAAGGGGATTACGTGGTCCAAAGTTTGGGGGAACGGAGTATTGTACGATTATTGATTTTGCCGATAATTTGTTGCGTTTAGGGAAGCCACTTGCTTACGTGCGGTTTAGTCGGTTTTGGGAGAATGAAGAGGTTGGAGTGTAGGCTCTAGTGATTATTCACTAAAAATGGGACTTGGCATCTTATAAATTAAAGATGCCAAGTCCCACTTTATGTTAACTAAACCCGTTCTTTCTTAATGTTTAATTCTTTCCGTTTAGCGAAAACTCGTCGTTTCTGTTTGGTGACATCACTTTGAAGCTCTGTCATACGTTGTTTATTGCAGCTAGTCATATAAATATCATTCCAATGAAACATTTTGATTCACTCCTTTCTACCTTAGAGGGAGAGTTCTCCTATATTTGCAAGGTAGGTGGCTTCTTCTTTTAAACTTTCTTCTTTAATTTCGCCATGATTGATTCCAATGAAACTTTGTAGTGTCCCAGCTAGTTTTTTCTCAGCTACATTGATTTGACCAAATAGATGGATGTCTGCCATTTTTTGTTTCAGGCTTTCTCCTTTTACTCCAGATTCAAAGGTAAGGGTTCCATCAACTATTAACGTAATGGGGGAATCAAATGCTAGAATCTGATCCTCTGACCAAACTTGTTCGCCTTCAACGAACACAAATTCCTGAGCATAGGTGATTACTTCTGTATCTAACACATTGCAGCGCTCATAGACTAGATCTTCAAGATCTTCGTGGCAAATGATGATCGACTTCGTATGAATTTGATCAATTGCCTTAGTAAATGCTTCTCTTGTAATATCTTTTTCAAGAAGAATTGGTTTTTTTGTATGAATTTTTGCTTGTTTAAATCGTTTAATGGAACGGCCATTTAAGCGTAGTTGCTTTTTAAATGACTGAAAACCTGCTGGTGTCACTTGAAGGACACAACCTAATAAGGAAGAGATTTTTTTGTGGAAGGAAGGTTCTTGTTCTTCGTGTAGGGAAACAACCCCTTTTACTTCAAGTTTACTTAGTCTTTCATTAAATAAATTCATATTTAAATCAGCTGAGAGACGCAGAACACCGGCAACGACTAAATGAAGTGGTTGTTCTATTGCTTGTAGGAAAGCATTTGTTAAAGTGAATTCTCCTAACTCAAAACGAGGTAAGGCCTCATCATAGGTGACAACCTCTCCCATAGAGCCAGTAACGAGATCTCTTACGATGCCAGAAAGTGATGTGGGACAATAAATTGCCCCGTTAACTTGAAAGGTGAGAAGGTTCTTTTTGATTTTTTCTTCTGATACATCTGGAGCAATGATAACAGCCCCATTCACAAAATATTTTTTAGGTTCTTGTAAAGAAATGAGAAAAGCCTCATCAATAGAAAGGGATCCGTTAATAAATTGGTGATCGTCTGGGATCTCCAAGCTTTTTCCAATGTTGCCGATGTTCAATGAAGAAAGCAAATGAGCATTGCCTTTTTTGTAAAAAACGAGTCCGACGTTGTTAATCCGTTCGATTCCTTTAATACTTTCAGTAGTAGCGTTTCGTAAATCTAATAACCCAACATTTCCAATTTTTTGTTTCATGTTAAATCCTCCTCAAATTTTGTTCTTAATCGTTTGTAGCGTACGGTTGAAGCTGGGATGCCTTGTTGTTTCGCAATCTCTTGACTGTTAAATCCTAACCAGTAACGCTTAAAGACGAGATTGCTTAACTCTTCTGGTAAATGAGACATGAGTTCGGCCATTTCTAGATGTGTGGATGCGATTGCTTCCACTGGAAAATCCAACTCATCTTCCCATGTGGTCTGACGGTTTTCTTTTCTGCGTTCGTCAATCATTTGATTTTTCATCACTCGAAAAAACCACGCTCGTTGTTTATGCTCTGGTAATTGAAGGAGGCTGACCTCTTTTAACGACTTTATAACAGCATCTTGTACGAGATCGTTTGCTTCTTGTTCATGTCTTGCGATTGAACGGGCAAACCGCAAAAGGTCATTTTTGAACCTCTCATACAAATCAATCGCTTCCACTTGAATCACTCACTTTACCTTTTATTATCACTTTCATAAAGATAACGTCTGAGAAGGGGAAAGTGTTGGGGGAATTTTTTAAATTTTTTTAAAACAATATAATTCGTAATTAGGATGTAATGGTGACGCATAAAAAATTTTTTGACGCATAAAGTTTCGTCCCCTCTATAATATCATTCATTTTGAAGGTGAAATTGATAGATCTCTTGTATCCAAACGGCCCAAAATGTAGAAAAATTCGTTATTGATAGAATTTAGCGTTATTAATCCTCTACTCCTCTATTTTTCAACCTCATTTTTTCGGTGTCGTTCCCCACTTCACTAAATCTTTAGATTGTTTTCTCTTTACAAGTTGAAAAGATGTTAATATATGAACTCGTGGGAGTATCATTTGAACGAGGTTAATGTTAAACGTTATTTATAAACTTATGGTATAATTTGGTTACACTACATCTTGGAAATGAGAGGCGATTATGTTGGCAAAAGCACTATTATTTGATCTAGACGGAACGTTGCTTCCGATGGATACTGATCAATTTATTAAACATTACATAGCAGAGCTTGCAAAAAGAATGGAATCTCTCATGGACCCTAATGAATTTGTAAAAGCACTTCTGACTGGTACAGCAGCAATGATAAAAAATAGAGAGTCTACCAAAACGAATGAACAAGTGTTTGAAGAGACCTTTTTACCTTTGACGTCATTACAAAAAGAAGAAATCTGGCCCGTGTTAGATGATTTTTATGAATCCATCTTCCCGACCTTTTCTCATTTAACGAAGCCGACTAAATTGGCTAAACAAGTAGTCGAGGAAGCGATCAAACAAGGTTATAAAGTAGCTGTGGCAACAAATCCTCTGTTTCCCAAGTCAGCGATTTACCACCGCCTGACATGGGCTGAAATAGATGAACTTCCATTTGAGTTAGTCACTGTCTATGAGAACATGGCCTTCACAAAGCCACATCAAGAATACTATCAAGAAATATCAAACCGTTTAAGTGTAACGCCAGAAGAATGCATGATGATCGGAAACGATAAACAAGAGGATATGGTTGCAAGCTCAATAGGGATGAAGACCTTTTTAGTGGAGGGACATGTTATTGATCGAGGAGAACCGAGCTTTTTGATAGATGATTACGGAACATTAGAAGACTTATATAATAAGCTAAAGAAGCAAGAAGGGCTGTTTAGTAAATAAAGTCTGTCGCGGACATCAGATCTCTTATTTTCGTTGAAAATCAAGGTCATCGCCGGTGACCGGATACTATGCAGCTATTCATGTAAATGGGTGAGGAAAGGCAACTGTATCAGAAAAGAGAGGAACCTATATCCGGAAGGCACTTAAAAATAACGGTTATCTTCATTATAATGGAACAGATACCGCCCACGTACTCAGAGTTTGCTACATACATGAAAGAGCAAACCTAATTTAATTTGGTCTTTTGTCTTTTTATTGGAAACTCGTCTATTAAGAAAAGTGGATATTCTTCTTTTCTATCACTTTAATAATTTGATAAAACATGTCATTAATAGGTGTGGGAACTTGGAGTTCTTGGCCTAATTTACTTACGGTTCCAGCTAAATAATCGACTTCTGTTTTTCGACCTGCTTCGATGTCTTGAAGCATTGACGTTTTTCCTTCGGGAGACAAGTCTTCTAACAAAATTTTTTCGAATTTGTTTAAATCACCTTTAGACAACTGAATCCCCTTTTTTTGCGCTAAATGAACAACTTCTTTCATAGCTGAACTCATTAATTCCCTCGATTCTGGTATTTGCTGAAACACTTTATAAGGTGCATTCAATATCGCAGACGTTTGATTGACTCCAACATTAATCATAAATTTCCACCACATTGAATGGAGAATGTCTTCCGGAACTTCATATGGTACGGATGCCCGATCAAATAGTTCTTTGACGCTGTCGATTTTTTGGGATACGGTAGCGTTTTTTGTGTCTCCAAAACAGATTCTACCAATGTTTGTAAACGTGATTGATGTCCCCGTTCGAAGGGCATCAATCGCGACGCACATAGCATGCAAAATCTGATCACTGCCAAATTGCTCAGCAATTATGTCTTCACTGGCAATGCCGTTCATTAAAGACATGATGATGGTATTTTGACCAACGTGATTTTGAACGCCCTCTAAAGCTTGATCAAGTCCGTCATATTTGACTGAGATCAGAAGAAGATCGGCAGGTTCCGTTTCATCAAAAGGCGTCTTATAATTAAAATCGTAACGCTCCCCATTCACCGTGACCCCATGTTCTTGATAACGATGAATTCTTTCTTCATTTGCTATAACTTGTAGGCAGGTTGGATCCATTTTATGCAACCTGCTTGCATAAGCAGCTCCTATTCCTCCTAGTCCAATTAGTGAAACTTTTCTTATCATGTTTTTTCCTCCATCTAAATTAGCTACTATATATACTTTATAAATTCTAGATAAATGGACTATTTCCTACATGAAGTTTATGAATTACTGAATGAGTTCGCTTTGAGGGATTGAATCAGATAAGGAGAACGAAACATTGCGATAAACTTGGACAGTTCTTCGGATGAGTAACCTCCATAGATAAGTTCTTTTATTTCACAAAAAAAATATTGTGTTGCATATAACGGCACAGATCAGTTGTTTTGATAATAAACCCATATTACAATCGGATTAGAAATTAATGAAAATTCAAATTTAATCAGACACCCACGAGATTTTTTTTCTAAAAGGAGGTATGTAAGCGCTTAATGAAGTGTCTCGTTTTCTTTTTGTTCATAAAAAAATTTAGGGGGAATTAAATTATGAAAGGGTTTACTTTAAAATTTCCATTTATTGGTTTAGTTATTTTGTTTTTATTGTTTTTATCAGCGTGCAGTGGTTCTACTTCAACAAATATGAATGAAGAGGAAGGTAGTTCAGAAACACCTGAACAAACAGAATCTACTCCGTCCGCAGAAGAAGCTGTCACATTTAGCATGGGTCATATGAATTCACAAGATCATGTTCAAGATTCGATGTCAATGAGACCTTTTAGTGAGGAAGTGGCTGAAGCAACAGATGGTCGAATTAATTTTCAGATCTACCCAGGTGGAGCATTAGGATCTCCTGCTGAAACGTTTGATAATATTGTTACAGGTATTATGGATGCAGGTTGGGGGCTACAAGGGTATAACGCTGGGAAATGGGAAGTTCATTCTGTCATGCAATTGCCATTTTTAGCAGAAGGCGATGCAGCTAAATTAAGTGTCATTGCGCAAAAGTTACATGATACGTTCCCAGAGATTCAAGCTGAATACGATGATGTAAAATTGTTCTGGGTTCATGCTGCTGACCCATATGCCATTATCACAAGTGGCAAACAGGTCACTAGTTTAGAAGATTTAAAAGGCTTACGATTAAGAACTCCTTCAGTTGAGGGCGGAAAAATGATTGAATCTTGGGGAGCAACACCAGTTTCGATGCCTGCACCAGAGATCTACGATTCGATGCAACGGGGAGTTATTGATGGAGGGGTGCTTCCAGTAGCCGCACTAGCTGATTTTAATCTATATGATGTTGTTGATTACGTAACGATTGGTAATTTCAATACAGCTCTATTCTATGTCACGATGAACAAAAACAGTTGGAGTAAGGTTCCAGCAGAAGATCAAGCAATTATTGAAGAAATGATAGGAGAGCCAATGGCGAGAACTTCTGGTGAAGCTTTTGATTATCAAAGAGAGCAAGCTTTGAACAAAGCACAAGAAGCAGGAATTGAATTTATCGAACTTGATGAAACAGAATTACAACGCTTTAGAGAAGCAGCTCAAGGTGTGACAGACGAATGGCTTGCAAGTATGGAATCTAAAGGGATTGACGGTCAAACGATCTTAGATGAAGCACTTAAATTAATGCAAGAAAATTAAGACCAATGATAATCCTTCTGGGGTGATAAAAATGAGCTCTAATGCAAAGGAAGTAGAAAAGGAGTTGTCGGGATCTCTGGATCCCAACAACTCTACTTCTTCAGAAAATAAAACAAATAAAATTGAGGCATTTGTCCATTCTCTTAATAATGTGACGCATAGAGTTTCCATGCTTGTTCTCTTCTTAATGATGTTTCTAACAACAAGTGATGTTATAGGTAGGTATTTCTTTTATAAACCTATAACAGGAACTTATGAATTGACCGGGTTGGCGATGGTCATTGTCATCTTTCTCAGTTTAGGTAAGACACAATTGAAAAAAGAGCACATTTCTATTGATTTTCTAACTAGTAAACTACCTGTTAAGCTTGAAAGTACTCTTAATGTTATCACATCGCTTATTATGTTAGTGCTCCTTAGCTTAACTTCTTGGCAATTGTTTGAATACTCAAGGAGATTTGGTAATCAAACGAGTGGAGACCTTGGTATACCGATGAATATTTTTGCGATTGTAGCAGCGATCGGTGTCCTTTTTTATGCACTAACTATCGTGCTTACGATGTGGAATTCAGTAATGAAGGTGGTGCGGAAAAATGAGTCCTGAATTAGTTGGAGGATTGGGCATTGCTTTATTATTAGTGCTTATTCTTTTAAATGTATCCGTAGGGCTCTCGTTGTTTTTAGTGGGGTTTCTTGGTGTCTCATTATTGACTGATTGGAGCGTTGGTTTAGCTCAGTTAGGAACAGCTGCTTTTGGTACGGCTAATGCCTATAGTTTAAGTGTCATTCCGTTATTTATATTAATGGGAATGTTTATGTCTAATACAGGGTTAGGTCA
This sequence comes from Halalkalibacter alkalisediminis, assembly GCF_028610705.1. Classification (GTDB taxonomy): domain Bacteria; phylum Bacillota; class Bacilli; order Bacillales; family Bacillaceae_D; genus Halalkalibacter; species Halalkalibacter alkalisediminis. The sequence goes on along the minus strand of NZ_JAQQWT010000024.1, from coordinate 4,557 downwards.
GGACCTTTTTAAGGCAGTCGATAAATGGTTAGGACATACACGAGGTGGTTTAGCGATTGCTACCATTGGGGCGAGTTCTATTTTTGCAGCAATTTCAGGCTCAACCAATGCCACAACAGCAACGATGGCCAGAATTGCGATCCCTGAAATGAATAATTATCGTTATAAATCGTCATTGTCAACGGCGGCTGTAGCTGCTGGTGGAACTTTAGGTATTTTGATTCCTCCTAGTGTGATTTTAATTTTGTACGGTGCGTTAACGCAGGAACCAATAGGTCCTTTATTAATAGCCGGTATTATTCCAGGTATTTTGTTAGCACTTGTTTTTATGATTACGATTAATATACAAGTTCGCTTAAAACCAGATATTGCACCAAGATCGCTAGAATCAGCCAAATTTAATGAAAAAATTCGTTCATTAGGGACGATTTGGCCGTTTATGCTTATTTTTATGGTTAGTATTGGTGGGATTTACTTAGGTATTTTTACACCAACAGAAGCTGGAGGAATTGGAGCAATAGGAGCTTTTCTCGTCACGTTAATTACTCGAAAATTAACATGGGAAAAATTATTGTCTTCCTTAGATGATACGATTCGTTTGTCTGTTATGATCTTTTTAATTTTAATTGGGGCAAGTATCTTTGGTCGATTTTTAGCATTAAGTCAGATTCCTATGAAACTAACCTCTTTTGTTGGCTCGCTTGATGTTTCGCCATTTGTGGTCTTGGCTTTAATTTTATTCATTTATTTAATTTTAGGAATGTTTATGGAAGGTATTGCGATTATGGTATTAACTTTACCAATCGTTTATCCGCTGGTTACCCAGTTAGGGTTTGACGGCTTATGGTTTGGGATCATTTTGGTCATGGTCATAAACATTGGAGTTCTCACCCCACCGCTTGGCCTAAGTGTATACATCATTAGTGGTGTTGTGAAAGATGTTCCTATTCAAAAGATTTTTAGGGGTGTAGCACCAATGGTCATTGTCATGATCTTCTTTACGATTCTATTAATCATTTTCCCAGAAATTGTGACGTACCTACCAAGTCTAACGCGAGCTTAATGAATTCTTTTATAAAACCTTCCTTATTATAAGCCACCTAATACTTCCATTATGGGTGATATAGTGAGAAGGTTTTTTGATTTGATTATAAAGATGATTGGTGGTTAAATATTAGTATCAATCGTATACAGAAACTGGGGTTAAAGATGAGAGATCTTAATTTAGAACCAATTCAATCACTAGAAAGAGCTATTCAGATATTAAATTGTTTTAGCTTTGAGAAAACAGAACTGTCTATTGATGAAATTATGAAAAAAACAAAACTAGCTAAAACAACAACTTACCGTTTACTGTGGACGTTAGAGCGTAACTATCTTATACAATATAATCAAAAAACAAATCAATATCGGCTTGGGACGAGGTTACTAGAATATGGAGGAATTGTGTTAGAACATCTCGATATCCGCAGAGAGGCTGAACCGATTATGCTTAAATTGTATGAAGAAACAGGTCATTCTGTCATTCTGGCTCAACCTCAATCGGAAACGATCCAATATGTACTAAGGTTTGATAGTGATGAAGGACTTCAGCCAAATAATTTTGTGGGGCGGAGGCGAATCATACATAACGGGGCACTTGGGATTGTTTTGCTTGCTTATATGGATGAAGAGTTTGTCCAAAATTTGCTTCAAGATTTTCCCCTTGAGTCATTCACACCTAAAACGGAAACCGACGAGCAAGTTTTTCTGAAGAGGCTAATAAAAATAAGAGACAACGGTTTTTATGTCGATGAAGATGAGACCTTTATTGGCTATACGGCGATAGCGGCACCTATTTTCCAAGGGAAAAAACAGGTTGTGGCTTCTATTGGTATTTCTGGTCCAACTTTTAAGATGGAGGGAGATAGACGGGAACAGCTAATTGAAAAAATCAAAAAAGCGGCTTTAGACATTTCAATAGAGATGGGTCAATCCGTATCAACCCTTTAAAATTTTGGAATAAAAAGCGTTTAAAACGAGGTGAAATCATTAAGGTTTCACCTCGTTTTTTTATGGTCGGCGTTCAATAGATTTATGAAATAAAAATATTTTTGAATTTTCATTTAATATTGACAAAACGGAAGAAACTGGTTAAGTTTAAGTTGTGAGTTCATTATGAAAACCGTTAGTTCACAATATGAATTGTAAGCGCTTTAGAATGTGTGTTTAAAGAGAGGGGACTTTTAATGATCAAGAGAGAGTTAGATGAAAAGCTTATTCAACAACTAAAGGATAAAATGTTAGAAGGGTTGCTACCTCAATGGGTGATTACAGATCCAGATATCTATGAACTCGAAAAGGAGAAAGTATTTGGAAAGACATGGCAGTTTCTAGGTCATGAAACGGAATTAAAGGAGACGGGCAGCTATGTAACAAGGTGGATGGTGAATGACCCCATTTTACTCGTGAAAGACAGCAAGAAACAAATCAAAGCGTATTTGAACTCCTGTACGCACCGCGGGACTCAACTATGTACAGCTGACCGAGGGAAAAAGAAAACATTTACATGTCCTTATCATGGTTGGAGCTATAACTTAGATGGCAAGTTGGTTGGGATTGTTGCTGGTAACAAAGTGTATGGAGAGGAAATGTGTAAAGACGAGTGGGGCTTGCGTGAAATTCCTAGATTAGAAAATTACCGTGGCATGATATTTGGTTGTCTCGATCCTCATGCAGAGACTTTAGAAGACTATTTAGGGGAAATGAAATGGTATTTTGATATGATGCTAGGAAGAAGTGATGGTGGAATGGAGGTCATAGGCCTACCGCAACGCTGGGTGGCAAAAGCGAATTGGAAATCAACAGCGGAGAACTTTGCAGCGGACCCTTATCATGTCCAAACGACCCATAGATCTACGGTTGAGATGGGAATCAGTCCAGAAGACCCTCTTTATGCAGGTTATGGCCATCAAGTTGTGATGAAGAATGCGCATGGAATTAATGTGATTACATCCAAAACAGGTCGTTCAAGATCAGAGTTCCAAGGAATGCCTCAATCGATGTGGCCGATGTTTCAGCGTAATTTGACGCTTGAACAAGCGGATATATTAGAAAGAGTTACCGTTTTTGTAGGAGGCGTTTATCCGAATCTGTCTTTTGTGAGCCCGATCCATGGAACGGAAGGACATTTACACAACTATCTTAATTTTAGAGTTTGGCGACCACTTGGTCCTGACAAAGTAGAAGTTTGGTGTTGGTTTATGATTGACAAGGCTGCTCCAGAAGAATATAAAGCAGATGCATACAGAGGGTATCTTGGTTCGTTTGGTCCAACAGGAACGCTTGAGCAAGATGACACGGAAACATGGGCACGAATTGTAGAAGTAAGCGGAGCCTCGATGATGCGCGATAAAGAGTTAAATTACAATAATGTCAGCAACTATTTAATGGGATTTAGTCATGTTAAGCAAGATGAAACTTTCCCTGGACCAGGTGTTGCGTATCCAACCACATACTGTGATGCTTTATCAAGAAGAATGCACGAGCATTGGCTAGATTTACTAACAGCAAACAACTCTGTAAAGGAGGAAAGCAAATGAGTAACGAGGTGAAATCAAAGGTTTCTCTTGAGATAAAAGAAGAGATTACGAATCTCCTATATCAAGAAGCTTACTATTTAGATAATCGTATGTACAAGGAATGGTTGGATTTATTATCGGATGAGATTGAGTATAAAATGCCTTTACGTGAAACGGTCGAAGGGGTTAATATCGATAACATCTCAGTTGACTCTGCGTTTTATGAAGAAACGAAGGCCTCTCTACGTACTAGGGTTCTTAGACTCTATACAAAATCTGCTTGGGTCGAGAATCCAGCAACACGTCAACGTCATTTTATTTCCAACGTAATGATTGAACCAGGTGATCAAACCAATGAATATCGTGTTCGAAGTTATTTTTTATTTAAAAGAAGTAGAGGCTCAACGATTGATATAGAGGAAATGTTTGGCCAGCGAAATGACATTATAAAACAAGTCAATGGAGACTGGAAAGTGACTTCGCGCACGATTATTCCCGATCAATCAGTCATTACAACTATGAATATGAGTATGTTTCTATAGATTCTTATAATAAAATGAATAATTTTTCTGAGTGTTGCACCTACAGGAACGACCTTCTTTCAAAGTAAAACCTGTAACGTTATGATGAATGTAAACGTTTACAAATTTTGGGGTAGTTAGTTCAAAATATGATCCTAATTCACTTTATGAGGAGTGCGATACATGCAAAACTATGAAGAATTAAACAAAAGTTTTATTAATGGTCAATGGGTTAAGGGAGGTAGCGAACGTTCTTATGATATCGTTAATCCTTACGATAACTCTCTTATTACAACGATTCAATTGGCTACATCTAAACAAATAGAAGAAGCTTTTGATAAGGCTAAAGCGGCTCAGAAACAATGGGCAAAATGTACAGTGGAAGAGCGAAGAGAAGTGTTGCACAAAGCAGCCGACTACTTAAAAGAACATCGAGAAGAAATCGTCAGTGTTATTGGGCGCGAAACAGGAGGAAG
>NZ_JAQQWT010000023.1 GCF_028610705.1 Halalkalibacter alkalisediminis | reverse complement strand
GTGGCGGAATTGGCAGACGCGCTAGACTTAGGATCTAGTGTCTTATGACGTGGGGGTTCGACTCCCTTCACCCGCACCATTCATTACCAGTAATCAAGAAAAATATTGATTTGAACAAGAGTAAGCTGTTAAAGTATTAATTCTCACTGCTGAAGAGCAGAGATTTATCTTCCTGAAATAGATGCGCAGAACTTTTTGGCCTTTCTTCAATTTTGAGAGGACTCAAAACGCTCCATTTTTTTAAAAGCTTTTGCTCCTGTGTCTACGAGCGGTTGCTAACGAAGCAATCTTCCTTAGAGCAAGGCAGGAATGCTTTTTTTGATATACATAAATTAGGAAGAGCTTGAAACTTACTATATAGAAGAACATGCAACTTTTTTGAAAAAGCCTATAGCCACTATATCTTGTATCATAAATTTTAATAATAGCTGCCGAGACTTTCTCGACAGACTGAGCATTCCAATTGTGGAATGCTTTTTTTGCGTATTATGAAAAGAAAGGGTAGAAGAGATTTCTGATTCGGCCAGCCTCCTCCAAACTACTCATTCTACAATAACCACAAAATTTCTTTAAATTCCCATGTAAATTTATGTTAATATTAGAATAATTAGAATATTTTAAATTTAACAAACTCTAACAGGGGAGGAGGGAGTAGGGAGTAGGGTATTTATTGAAAATAGTAAAAACCTATATCCAAAGGAGGCTAATATGAATAAAAAAAGAGTTAAGCGGATGTTTTGTGTTTTACTATGTATCTCTCTACTTTTACCTAGTTTTAGGATTGGGTATGCTTCAGGCTATGTTCCTGATCCGAATTTTGAGAACAAATGGTATGAACAAGAACCGACTGCAACAGGGACAGGTGGAGCTGTTGCAACAGAGCATCCTTTAGCTTCCCAAGCTGCTAAAGAGATTATGGAACAAGGAGGGAATGCTATTGATGCAGCGATAGCAGCGCATGCGGTTCAGAATTTAGTCCGTCCATTTGCAGGAGGAGTAGGTGGCGGTGGGATGATGAATATTTACCTTGCTGAAAAAGATGAAGTTGTTACGCTTACGCATCGATCCATGTCACCAGACTCATTTGATATTACCTCCTTTGAAGATGAAGATGGGAATGTAATTCCACAGCTTACTAGATTAAGTAGTGGCATGTCAGTCGGGGTACCAGGTGCCGTAAAAGCATGGGAAGAGGCTTTGGAGGCTTACGGTAATTTAACGTTTAAAGAGGTTCTTGCTCCAGCTATTAAACATGCAAAAGAGGGGTTTATTGCAGATGAAGATATTATAAGAGAGATCTCTGAAAACAAATACCGTTTACGTATATACGAATCTTCTAGAAGCATTTATTTAACTGAAGATGGAAACGTTCCTGTGCCAGGAACGATCATAAAGAATCCGGATTTAGCACGTACTTTTAAGTTAATTAGTAAACATGGTAGTGAGGTTTTTTATAATGGAGAGATTGGAGAAGCGATCGTTAATGCTGTTACGAATCCCCCATACATTGAGAACCCTGAAGTGGAGTGGGAACTAGATGTACCTTTACCATTTGCTGGGCATATGACAATGGATGATATTGCAAAGTATCGAACTGACACTGGAAAGCCGGTTCATACCACCTATCGAGGCTATGATTATTATGGCATGCCGCTTGTATCTAGTGGAGGGTTAATGATAGGTCAGATGCTAAACATCCTTGAAGGATATGATTTATCAAACATGTCACACTCAGAATTTCTTCATAATTATTTAGAGGCTTCACGATTTGCTTTTGCGGATTATCGGAAATATCATGGTGATCCTGAGCATGTGGACGTACCAGTCGATGGAATTATTTCAAAAAAATACGCAGAGCAACTTCGTCAAAGCATAGGTGAAACAGCATTAATTGGTGAAAGGGCTTATGGAGATCCTTGGTTATTTGAAGACCCAACTTACGAGCCGAACCCTTTACCTGATTTAGAACCTGGATTTTCATATGATTTTGAGGGGAAGACAGGGAAAGAGTGGGATAAATCTAAACTTTTTGTAAGCTCTGCTTATGATACGTCCTATACTCTTAATGGAAATGGTTTTGGACGTATCGAAATCGGAGCAAGAAGAAATTCAGCTGGGCGAGCTATATCAGAAATGATTTGGTCTGAGGATCAAGAACTCCTTGTTCCGTTTCGGATCGATGGGTTTGATGGGGATCGCCGTCTGCGATTTTGGCTACGTGGTGATGGATTTAATATGACGTCAAGTCCTTATAATGGGTATGCTGTCGAAATTAAATCTGGTACTGATGAAATCCAATTGATTAATCGAGTGGATGGTTCAGGTACCATTATTGCTAAATTTGATCATGAAAGAACAAATGATCTACAGTGGTTACGGTTTAAAATTGTGGATGACCAAATTTCTATTAAAGTTTGGAATGATGATCAAGCTGAACCAAATAGATGGAACTTGGTCCAAGAAGATGACTCTGTGACAGGAGCAGGACGACTGCTTATTAGTACAGTTGAACTTTCAGATGTAACTGAAGGTGGGGCGTTTGAAGTAGGTCCAATTGTTGTGGAAGAGACAGATGAAAAAACAGAGTTGGAATCAGGTTTTTCTTATAATTTTGTTGGCGATGCAGGTGATCTGTGGGACGCTACAAAGTTTATTTCAATGAGCACAAGAGATGCAACAATGGAATTGACAGGTGAAGGAACTGGAAGAATGGATATTCCAGTTAATACGGCGTTTGCTAATGTAATTGCGGATATGAAACTTACTAAAAATCAAGAATTACAGATTCCTTTCCAGTTTACAGATCTAGAGACAAATTCAAATCCTCACTTGCGAATTTGGCTTAGAGCAGATACGGTTAGCACAACTATATCACCTGTTAACGGCTTTGGAGTAGATATTCGACCGGGGCAAAACCGGATTCGATTAGTAAAAGCAGTAAACGGATCTAATACGTGGTTCCAAGATATCGATTATAAAGGGACAGAAGAAGAACAAATGCTTCGATTTAAAGTGATTGATAATCAAATCTCTGTAAAGATCTGGGACAAAAAAGATGCAGAACCAACAGACTGGACATTTGTAACCACCGATAATTCCGTTGATCGCTCAGGTAGATTAATGATTGGTGCATATGAGTTTGGGAGTAGTGGTGCTGAAGTTCGTTTAGGCAAGATTTTAGTTGCGGAAACGGACGAAACCGTTCAAGAAAACCCAGTGGAGGAAGATTTTGTTTTTGAACCTAGATTTACTTACGAATTTACAGGTAATGCTGCAAGTAGTTGGAATGAGGATATTTTTTCTGTTGAAACGAGAAATTCGATCGTTGAAGAAAGTGGAGATGGTTTTGGACGTATCGACTTAGGTGAAAATCAGCATGATTATGCCAGAGTGATTCCGGATATGCTTGCAGTAAAAAATAAAGAACTTTTATTGCGTTACAAAATCGATGAAATCGGAAGTAGTCGAACGCTACGTTTATGGCTACGTGGTGATGAGTGGGATTCAAATACTGTTCCAAAAAATGGTTATAGTGTAGAGATAAAATCAGGGTTTAACAACATTCGAATTCACAAAGCGATAAATGGAGAGCAAAGTGAGATTGCCCGCTTTGATTATCCGCGTTCTAATGAAGAGCAAATGCTAAGAGCTAGAATCGTTGACAATCAACTATATGTAAAAATATGGAATTCTACTGAAGGTGAACCGTATGATTGGAATTTAGTTTATACAGATGAGGATGACCCGTTTTTAGAGGAAGGTAGATTCTTAATAAGTGCTTATGAATTTACAGACAATGCCGGTGGGGCATTTAGTATTGGAGAAATCAGTATTCATGAGATTCTTGAAGCAACAGATGACACAACAGAGATTAATAATGAAGGAGAGACGATTAACGTAACTGTCGCTGATCAATATGGAAACATTGTAGCTCATACTAGTACCATAACAAGTGTTGCAGGTAGTGGAATTGTTGTACCCGGTTATGGCTTTATGCTTAACAATGTACTCGGAAACCGTACACGTTTAGCGGCAGATGAAGGAGAACCGAATGCGGCTGCAAACCTTATGAAGCCATTAAGTACAATGTCACCAACAATCATAATGAAAGATGGAAAGCCTGTTTTTGCGGGGGGGTCTCCAGGTGGACTGACAATTCCAACAACCGTGTCACTCGTCCTGTTACTTCATTTAGATCGTGGCATGAGTTTACCGGCAGCAGTAGAGTCAGCAAGGCTATCACAAGAAAATCGAATTCATGGTCGAACACTTATAGAAGAATGGTTTAGAGACTCACAAGAATACAAAGAACTTCTTGCACTAGGTCATAAATTTGATGTTTCTGACCTTACTCATGGAATTGGCTCCTTTAATGGAATTGCATTCGCCGAAAACGGAGAAAAGCAGGCTGTAGCAGAAGCCGTTCGTCGTGGAGGAGGAAGTGCGATGGCATTTAATTTGGAAGAAGAAACAAAACCAACACCTGTTGGACCAAAGAAGCCACAACCAATACCAAGACCAGAGAAAAAAACAAAAACAACAGCAGATGGGATTGTTTTTGAAGAGAAAGGAAGCGAAGAGAATTTTTATTTAAGGAATGGAGCTGTGATGCATATTCAATAAAGTAGTTCTGTTTTGCTAATGGAGGCAGAGAAAGGATGCCTAATTATGTATCCTTTCTTTACTTTTTTCCGGATAACGATAGAGGTATTCTTAAATTGTGTTGGATTGAAACCTAATTTTAGTCTTAAATAATATATTAGAAGCTCATCATAATCAATTGAAGAATAGCTCTTTTATATATTCTTGAATGAAAGTACTGTAGTGCCTTTAGTGAATGGTCTGTGTGGAGGTGACAGATACTAATCGGTCGAGGACTTATCCAAACTATTCTTGATATGTTTCTATTTTGCATTATCTAGTTTTAGAGAGCCATCTCAAATGTGTACTAAGATACTCTATTGAGAATCCGATGTTCACGGTATTTTCTAGAAAATACCTTATATACTAGTCTGATGCAATAGCGAAGAGGCCACACCCGTTCCCATGCCGAACACGGTCGTTAAGCTCTTTTGCACCGATGGTAGTTGGGGGATTCCCCCTGTGAGAGTAGGACGTTGCCAGGCAAATTGAAAGCATTCCGTTGAGGGATGCTTTTTCTGTTTTTGGTTAGTATAAACATTAATACTTTCTTTTTTTAGTGTGAAATTTGTTATTATATAGATTTGAATTATTATCATTACATAATTGTTAGCAATTGTATTAGATCTAATAGAGTTCAATGTGAAGTATGGTTACCAAGTTGAGAGTGGTTAGTAAGAAAGACCTCGAGAATGTGGGTTCCAAGAAGGATCTCGAGAAACAGGATCTTGAACTAGTGAGTAAAAAGCTTGATGTTCTCTCCTCATAAGTAAGTCATAATACAGAACAGGAAGTTATCTTGAAAGATGTAGTTCAAAGAGTTAATGATAACGAAACGGACATCCATGTGATTAAGCGCATATGACCAGCAAATAACTTCTCACTATGAAGGCTTCCGCTTGAAATTTATTAGTACAAATATGATCTTCCTCGAGCTTCTATCATTGAACTGTAGTTCTTAAATTTAACTATTAGGTATCAAGAAACCGTGGAATATCCTCATCTATGCCAATCTATTTCCTTATCTTAAAGGTATTATAGTATAACTTTGATAAAATTATAAACTTATTTCGACATACGTGCTTACCGATTTTGCACATCATTCTACACTAATAATTAAGGAAGCCTACTTCACAGTAAACTTCCTTTTTTAAGTCTAATTTTTCAGATGTTTAAACAATCTCACGGCATGGGAATTTTTTCGATTATTTCATTCGTATTAAACCATACTAAGGGTGAATTACTTACAAAAGGGTCAGCTTTACGACGAGTAAGAGCGAATACTAAAAGGTATGCTTCACTGAATTCTTTAGTGATGAAAGAGAGGAATAGTAGATGAATATAATTTGGGGTATTTTTGGAATACTGACAATCTTTGCGGTTGCCTTTCTTTTTTCTAGTGATAAAAAGGCGATTAATTTACAAACGATTCTAGGTGGATTGGTTATTCAAATTGGGTTTGCTATTATTGTGTTGAAGTGGGAGACTGGGTTTGCGTTTTTACAATGGTTAACCTTAGGGATCTCAGCTATCATTGATTATGCGAACGAAGGAATCGGCTTTTTGTTTGGTGGATTATTTGAGGCCGAAGGGATAGGGTTTATTTTTGCGATACAGGTATTGAGTATTATTATCTTCTTTTCAGCTCTGATTGCAGTTTTATATTATATAGGTGTCATGCAAAAAGTGATTCAAATTCTAGGTGGGGTTTTATCTAAACTTCTTAAGACGAGTAGTACGGAATCGATGTCTGCCGCTGCAAATATTTTTGTCGGACAAACGGAAGCGCCTCTAGTGGTACGACCTTATCTTGAAAAAATGACGAAATCTGAATTATTTGCTGTTATGACGGGGGGACTAGCATCTGTTGCCGGTTCGGTTCTAATCGGTTATTCATTACTTGGGGTTCCGTTAGAGTACTTACTTGCAGCAAGTTTCATGGCAGCACCTGCTGGATTAATTATGGCAAAGATGATTATGCCAGAGACGGAGCAATCTTTGACGTCAGATAAGGTTATGGTTGATAGAGATATGGAGTCAGCCAATGTGATTGACGCGGCTGCGCGTGGGGCTAGTGTTGGATTAACGTTAGCTTTGAACATTGGGGCAATGCTTTTGGCTTTTATTGCGTTAATCGCGTTAATTAATGGAATATTAGGTGCGATCGGTGGTTGGTTTAATTTTCCAACGTTAACCCTAGAGTTGATTCTTGGGTACTTGTTCGCCCCGCTTGCGTTTGCAATTGGAGTTCCTTGGCATGAAGCTGTAATAGCAGGGGGACTTATTGGTCAAAAAATCGTTCTAAATGAATTTGTTGCTTATGCATCGTTCGCACCACAGATAGGAGAGCTTTCTGAAAAAACGGTTGCAGTCATTAGTTTTGCATTATGTGGATTTGCAAATATTTCATCGGTGGCAATTTTACTAGGTGGTTTAGGAAAGTTAGCGCCAAGTCGAAGAACAGATATCGCTAAACTTGGGATGAAGGCTGTTGTCGCAGGCGTGCTTGCGTCGTTATTAAGTGCATCAATTGCTGGAATGTTGTTTTAATGAAGGGAAAAGAGGATAAGAAAAAAGAATGGCCTCTTAGGAGAATGTTAAGATGTCTCTTAGAAAGGACGGTAGTGGTTGAACATGTAGGGATTTGCTATAAAAACAGGACAGCGTAATAGCCGTCCTGTTAGGTTATTACTTTAGAATGTCGCGTGATCCACATAACGCTCTCCATTTTAATTCACTAATAATATTAATGGCAACAGCTGCACCAATTCCATCGGTCACTATTGTATGTACGCTTACGCCTGCTATCGTAGTAGCAGCCCAGATGCCATCTTTGCTCGTTCGGCCATGTTATCTACTTTAATAATCGTTTTAATTCTAAGCTCGGTTCCAGCCGTTAAGGTTAAGCCAATTTTTTTAGGCAGGAGTGCTCAAGGTACATTTGTATAAGAGTTACTAGTACGATTAAATTATAGGAACTCCTGTACATTTTTATTCATTTTCTCAAGCAACCTTTCCATTTGTAGAAGTTCCTCTTTTGAAATACCTTTGCAGACGACCTCATTAAAGTTTTCAGCAATTGGAATGATTTCTTCACCAAGTTTTTTTCCACATGGAGTAAGATAGAGTTTTAGGGAGCGTCGGTCATCTTGGCAATGACTTCTTTTAATAAACCCTTTTTTCTCAAGGCTTGAAGCCATTCTTGCAATGTTTGTCTTATCCTTTTCTAACCTGCAAACAATTTGATGTTGATATAATCCGTCCTGTTCCCAAAGAAGCATCATAATCATATTTTGCTCTGGTGCAAGGTTAAAAGGTTCGAGTTTGGCTTTTACACAACTGGTCAGAATTAAATCCGTTTTATGTAATTTAATACTGATATAGTCTTGAAACGCTAATTTCAATAAAGGACACCTCGCAATTAGTTGCTATACATACTTTTATGATGATTTTAGTATAATTAAATTGTATGGTTGCGTCAAATGTGATTGCTACTTAGGTATAAGTGAAGAATGTCAGAATACGAGTAGGAGACATGCATGAGATACCTGACGACACGTGGAGCTGCGGTGTTAGTTGGGGACTCCCTCTGTGAGAGTAGGACGTTGCCAGACGTATCGAAAGCATTCCGTTGAGGAGTGCTTTTTGGGTTGTCAAAAAATGTAAAAATGAATTTTGTTCTTACTATAAATAAGCCATGCTTATCGAGGTATTTTTCAAAAAGAATTGGTGTAATTAGACGTATAGGGCGCAAAAGCCCACCTATATTTGTGAGTTTTTATTTTTAAAGGTGATTTTCCCGATTTAAATCGCGCTCCAAAAAATATTGCGACTTATCCAATTTTATCGATACCAGCCACTTATTCACAAGTTCAGCAATATTTATAGCGATTGACATAACGAATAATCGTAACTCAAACAAGCATATTCGTGAGTGAACAAACTAGTTACCTCGTTCTTTATGAAGTCGGAGGTAGCTGAGCAAATTCAATAGGGGCATTTTCATCAACAGAATAATATATATTTATGACAAGAGATAACGAGATTCTTTATAAAACCTAATATTAGGTAGCGATTTTCCATGATTTGCAGTAAGATATTAAGGGAGTCATTTGAAAAAAATGTCGGTATGTGCTGTTCCTATTTTTTTATTTAAAATTTGCAGAAAATTAAAAAAACGCTGTAAAAAAGTTAGTTACTATAAAAATATACTTTTATGTAGACGGAGGCATTATGAAATTTAGAACGAAGCTTTATACTAGTTTAGGTTCCATTCTTATAATCATTGCCATTATAGTTGTTGTTTTACTTAATTTACTAGAACAATCTACGGTAAATATGCATGTTCTAGTTCAAGAGTTAAATGAACGCATCGATATGAGTGCAGATATTAAGTATGAGACGGCTAATATTGGTCGGCAGCTGAAAGAGACGACAACGGACTCTACGGGAACGATTAATAAATCTGTATTAAATGCTTGGGAGGAGTCTCACGTTAATCTGAAACTAGCGACAGAGTCATTAGAGAAAAAGGACACTCAGGAAAAGTCACAAGAGTTAATTGCGAAGTTCAAGACGCTTCATCAATCTTATCAAGATTTGGCTCAGCAGATTATTACGATTCAAAGATTAGAACCAGATATTGAAATACAAGCTGCGTTATGGGAAGAAGCAGAGCTAACTAGACAAAGAATGCTTCAAATTACTGAACTCCTACATGGGTTACAAGAGCAAGAGCTGAAAAATGAACTTTTTAGATCAAGAGATGCCTATAATTGGGCAGTTAAAGTGATATACATATATTTAGCTGTTGGATTAGTGCTTTGCATTAGTTTAACGATATGGGTGATTAAAAGCATTACCAAAAACCTTAATCATGTAACGGCTGTGATGCAGAGTGTGAAAAATGATGACGTAGCAACATTACCTAGGATAAAAATTGCTTCAAAAGATGAATTTGGTGCTATTGCTCGTGCTTTTAATAAAATGGCTTATACGTTAGAGGAACAAAGCAAGATTGAGAATGAGTTAAAGGTGGAGGCAGAAGAGCAGAGTTGGCTTAAAACAAGAATTGCAGAAATTGCTACCATGTTTCCTGAAATTAAAAATGTGCAGATGCTGACTGAAATGGTAATAAGGAAACTAGTTCCTATGGTTGGGGGCAGCTGGGGAATCTTCTATATAAAAGAAGTAGAAGGAGATAAAGAATATTATAAAAGAAGTGCTACGTATGCAATAGCTAAAGAAGGGAAGGGCTTTGAACAAACTTTCCAAATCGGACAAGGGTTAATTGGACAATGCGCGATTGAGAAACGTCCGATTCTATTAGATGAGATTCCAGATGGTTTTATGAAGATTCAAACTGGTATTGGAATAGCTACACCAAAAGCGAGCATTATTTTACCTGTAGAATACGAAGGGAATGTTTTGGGCGTTATTGAAATCGCTTCGTTTGGTTCATTCAGTAAGTCTCAAGTAAAATTACTAAAAGAAGTGATCAGTAATATTGGGGTTACGATGGTAAGCATCGCGAACCATGTGAAAGCAGAAAAGCTTTTACAAGAATCTCAAGTATTAACAGAAGAACTACAAGCCCAATCAGAAGAACTTCAAGTACAGCAAGAGGAATTAAGGACAACGAATGAGAAGCTTGAAGAGCAATATGAGACGTCTGAGCAAAAGAAAAAAGAGTTAGAGAAAGTTCGAGAGGCATTAGAAGAAAAAGCACAGCAGCTAGAACTAAGTTCTCAATACAAATCAGAATTTCTGGCTAATATGTCACATGAGCTTAGAACACCACTTAACAGTTTACTAATATTAGCAAAAATTCTTTCGGAGAATAGCAATAAAAATCTTACTCCTAAACAAGAGGAATATGTTCGCACCATCTACTCCTCAGGTCATGATTTACTTCACTTGATTAATGATATTCTGGACTTGGCTAAGGTAGAATCTGGTAAGCTTGAAGTGGTTCCGAAAGAGGTTAAAACAAAAAGTATTCAACAGTTTGTCTATCGGCAGTTTTCACCTGTTGCTAGACAGAAGAACGTTGGACTTTCCATTCAAGTGGAGTCAAATGTACCGGAACAAATTTTTACGGATGAGCATCGGTTACAGCAAATACTAAAAAATCTAATGTCGAATGCATTTAAATTTACCGAGCATGGAAGTGTGACGTTACTGATTCAAGAGAAACAGATGCCAGACGCAGACCCAAAACAGAAGCTGCTAGTATTTTCTGTGAGTGATACTGGGATTGGGATAGCGAAAGAAAAGCAAAATACGATCTTTGATGCGTTTAGGCAAGCGGATGGAACGACGAGTCGTCAATACGGGGGTACGGGATTAGGCTTATCTATTAGCAGAGAAATTGCTTCTTTATTAGGTGGCTCTATTGAAATAGAAAGCGAAGAAGGGAAAGGCAGTACATTTATTTTGTCGATCCCATACTTACAGTTAGATGAAAAAGTAGACAATACATCAGTTAATGATCAGGAAGTTGCAGCTGGCCTTGAGGTAGACCTTTTTTCAGAGTCGGAGATTGAAGAGCAAGACATCTTGAATGAAGAAGAAGTTAGTATGATTCAACAGAAGCTATCGTTATTAAAGGATAAAAAAATTCTCATAGTCGATGATGACACTCGCAATGTTTTTGCTCTAACGTCAGCGCTAGAAAAATACGAAATGGATATCATTTATGCTGAAAATGGCATAGAAGGAATAGAGGAGTTAGTAGAAAATCCGGATACTGATTTAATTTTAATGGACATCATGATGCCGAAGATGGATGGCTTTGAGGCGATCCGGAGAATACGGAAGCTTCCTGACTTTAAAACGTTACCGATTATTGCAGTCACGGCAAAGGCGATGAAACATAATCGTGATGAGTGTTTAGAAGCTGGAGCAACCGATTATATTAGTAAACCGATTGACATGGATCAATTACTCTCGCTCATACAAGTCTGGTTATATAGAAAGTAGGGAACAAAGATCGCGAACGCATCAGCAATACAAAGTCAATTAAGCGAGTTGGAGAAAATTGAAATAGAATTATTACTTGAAGCAATCTACCGCTATTATGGTTATGATTTCAGGAATTATGCTCTCCCTTTTCTTCAAAGAAGAATCGGGCATCGTCTTCGAAATGAGAAGCTCTCCACTATATCAGCATTACTGGAGAAGGTTCTTCATCACCCCGAAGTGATGGAGAGGTTGTTTGCTGACTTCTCGATCAACGTAACGGAAATGTTTCGAGATCCCTTGTTCTTTAAGTCTTTGCGAACAAAGGTCATCCCAATCCTTAGGGAATATCCATCCATTCGAATCTGGCATGTCGGCTGTTCGACTGGCGAGGAAGTGTATTCTATGGCTATCCTTTTACAGGAAGAAGGTATTTATGAAAAATCACAAATATATGCAACGGATATTAATACTCATATTTTAGAGAAAGCAAAGCAAGGAACTTGTTCGATTGATGGAATGCAGCTCTATACTAAGAATTACTTTGAATCTGGCGGAGAAGGGGCTTTTTCACAATATTATAAGGCAGTAGGAGATAAAGTGATTTTTCACCCTTTTCTCAAGAAAAATATGGTGTTTGCCGAACATAATCTCGTTACCGATCAATCGATCAATGAGTTTGACCTGATTATCTGCAGAAATGTCTTAATCTATTTTAATAAGAATTTGCAAAATAAGGTACATCAACTATTGTATGAAAGTCTTAGTTTACGAGGATTTCTTGGATTAGGTAAAAGAGAGGGGATTGAATTCACAAGTTATGGAAATTCTTACGAGGGAATTGACTCAAAAGAAAAACTCTACCGTAAATACAAATAGTACACCTATCAAAAAAGTTAATATATTAATGGTCGATGATCACCCTGAAAATCTACTAGCGTTGGAAGCTGTACTTACATCTCCCAACTATAATTTGGTTAGCGCAACGTCAGGGAATGAAGCGTTAAAGTATATGCTTAAACAAGATTTTGCGGTAATCTTATTAGACGTTCAGATGCCGGGCCTTAATGGGTTTGAACTTGCAAAAATCATTAAAAAGAGAGAGAAAACAAAAGATATTCCTATCATCTTTATTACAGCTATTAGTCAAGAGGATGAACATGTTCAGCATGGCTATTCAGTAGGCGCTATCGATTATATTTTTAAGCCGTTTCAACCAGACACCTTGAAGCAAAAAATGGAGCAGTTTGTCAGGATTCAGCAAAAGCATGAGGAAGAATTGTTCCAAAATAAATTAGAACGAACGGTTGAACTTGAGGAAATGAACGAAAGGTTAGATCGAGCTGCTTTAGACTTGCGTCGGTCAGAAGCGTTAACGCAGGCAATTACTGATACGTTAATGGACACGATTGTTACTTTTAATGAACAAGGCTACATCCTTTCAGTAAACCCAGCTGCTACACAAATGTTTGGATATACGGACGATGATTTATTTGGTCAGCATGTGGTAAAACTCTTTTTAAATATTGAGGGAGATGAGGGGCAGGGATCGCCGTATTTTCTCTTTTCTTTAATTGAGAAAGCAGTTGGAAAAGTGGTTGAATCTGTTGCTTTACGTAAAGATGAAACTCACTTTCCAGCTGATATTCAAGTAGGGGTGGTAACCGTTGAAGGACAACGTATTTTTGTCTGTACCATTCGCGATATTACTGAAAGAAAACAGATTGAGGAAGTGAGAAGGCAGCAATTTCAGAATTTAGAGCAGATAGTGGAGGAGCGGAAATTAGATCTTGAATTGGCTAACGAAAGATTACAGAAGGAAATTACGGAGCGAAAAAAAATGGCCGATTTCTTATTTGCTTCTAAAGAGAGGTTCCGTACCATTTTTGAATCGAGTCCCAATTTAATAGCCATTTACTCGCTAAATGAAAAGTCCTTTATCGATATGAATACTAGCTGGATAAATACTACCGGATATAGTTACGATGAGATCAAAAATGAGAAGATAAGTGTGCTCAATATAGAGGAGGAAATAAGTGGGTATTCTGTTGATTTAAGCCTACCTGTTCGTAATTTGAAGGTTAGTTACGAAACGAAAAGCGGAGAGATTCGAGCAGGTCTATTAGCAACGGAAACGATTGATGTTCATCTTGAGCCATGCGTGCTTATTGTATTAACTGATATTACAGAGACCGCTGTTTTAGAAAAAGAAATCTTTCGTTTAGATCGCTTGAATTTAATTGGCGAAATGGCCGCTGGAATCGCTCATGAAATTCGCAATCCTATGACAACGGTTCATGGCTTTTTGCAACTGGTAAGGAATGAACGTGATGAATTACCCATTGAGATCGTGGACTTAATGTTGCAAGAATTAAATCGTGCGAATTCGATTATCACAGAATTTCTCACGTTAGCGAAGGATAAAGTCAGTAATAAAAAGATGCAAAATTTAAACACGATTATTGAAAGTTTATTTCCGCTGATTCAAGCAGAAGCGCTCCGTTGTAATAAACATGCGATTCTTAATTTACATTCTTGTCCTGACCTTTTATTAGATCAAAAGGAAATTCGTCAAATCATTTTAAATGTCTCCTTAAATGGACTAGATGCGATGTCTTCTAATGGAGAACTTTCTATTAAGACATATGCAAATGAACAAGAAGTAGTGTTAGAAATAAAAGATCAAGGTGTCGGAATTACCCCAGAAGTATTAGAAAAAATGGGTACACCTTTTTTTACTACGAAGGATGAAGGAACGGGATTGGGGCTAGCGATTTGCTACAGTGTGGCCAAACGACATCATGCGACGATTCATATTGACACAGGAAAAAAGGGAACGACATTTTCTATTTGTTTTAAGCGAATGAAACTGCAATAAATAAATGAGGGGGAGGAAAGTTGAAAAAAAAATCAATCATTAGCTTTATTGGTATTCTGCTCTTTGCTATATTAATAGGTTTTCTATCAAAATCATTTGCAGAAGAAAAACCAAAAGTCGTCTTCGTCCTAAAAGACTTAAATTCTCAGTACTGGGAAATTGTCAAAGCAGGAGCAGAAAAAGGATTTCGTGATTTTGCTCTTGATGGCAGGGTCGTTGCGCCGATTATTGGAACGGCTGAGGAGCAAAGCGAATTGTTACAGGGGATCCTTAAAGAGAACCCGGATGTCTTAGTCGTTTCTCCTACCTATGCCCCGATCATTATGCCCATTTTAGATGAGTTTGTTGAACAACATATTCCAGTATTATTACTAGATACAGATAACTCCTGGGAACACAAAATAGCTTATATTGGAACTGATAATTTTGATTTAGGGAGAAAAGCAGGATCCTTATTGGCATCACAACTTCAGCCTGGGGATGATGTGGCCGTTATTGGAGGAGATGTAAAAAGCCCTGTTTCAGGTGAACGAATAGAAGGAGCGAGACTTAGTTTAAATGCGGTCCAAATCAACATTGCAACAGAAAAAGTAAATCTAGCAAACGAGGCAACTCCTATAAAGGATGCAACGAAGGAAATTCTTGAAGAGCATCCTAATATAAAAGGCATTATCGCCACAAATGATGTAATTGCTTTACAAGTGGTTAAAGTTTTGGAGGAACACGGCCTTTCGATTCCGGTTACAGGAGCCGATGGAATTATTGAAATGATAGAATTGATTGAAGATGAAAAGATTCCTGGTACGGTTGCACAGAATCCCTTTGATATGGGGTACCTAAGCGCAGAAACAGCGTTAAAAGTATCTAGAAGCGAAAGGGTGGAAAGTACGATCGATAGTGGGGTAGACATTATTATTAAAGGGAATGCCAAGCAGAGGCTAAACTTTTATAAGAGTTTGTTGAATTGATATCTTAATCGATGAGACACAAGGTTAAAGTACGATCTTGTGTCTCTCTTTTTACTTTATAAAGGCTGTTGCTTTTTAAATGAATTTCTCAAATTTAAAATATTATATTAAAATATGGAGAGAGAATTAGTATTATGGCAGTCTTATTATGAAAGGAGGTACTCGAAATGAATTCGAAAAGATTATATAGGAACGTTTTAATTACTTTATTGATTGGTGTTCCATTGAGCATATTTACTCCAATGATGGGTATGCCAACATTATTGGAATTTATTCTTTTGCCAATTGGAATAGTGTTAAGCCTTATCGGGATAGTATCATCCGTTCTACTAATCCAACATAAAGGTTTAGAAAGTTACCCATCTTAAATAACCTCAAAAAATGAGGTTATTTTTTATGCACTTTTCAAACTATCAACAGTTGTATAGTTTGATTTTTGACAGGCTGAAATAAGTATTTGCTCTACCTGTTTATCAAATGCTAAATCCTTTCCTAATTCGAGCCAACGGAACCTATAGAGGTAGTTATCCCATTTGTCCTGATTTTGTTAATTCGCTGAAATCCTCATATACATCTTTCTGCATACTTGAACGCCTCCTAAACTGCATTTTATCAACCTTTATACAGTGTGGTTAAGAAAGCAACAATCTATACGAAAACACCCATAAAAAAGAGTTCAAATACTAATGCTACCTTTTCATAATTAGTAGGAGGTAGCATGGGATTAAATGCTTGATTATTTGATTTAACTTTCTCTATTCGACAAGAAATGTAATACCTCCATAGTATTAGTTGACAACAAATACCGTTATAAATGTAATTAGAAAGAAGATTATTGCAATAGTTATTGCAAAACCAAATCTAAAGGACTTATTCTTATCTGAAATTAGTGTCTCGAATATGAAAAATACACCTACAGCTGCAATAATGAACATAATACTTGCAACTTGAGACGGATAAGTGAAGATACCTATAAGTAAAAGGCTAAAAAATAAAATACTCTGCCATATAAGTTTGCGTAGAATTATATAATGTGTTATAGTATTACTAGTCGCTGTTAACGACTGGATCTTTTATTAGGATCAAGAAGTTATATGCGGGTAATCATCTGTGAGAGCAGGTTAAAAAACAACATAGAATTCATTTTTTATACATACCGTGCTAGATGGGGAGTTGGCGGTGCCCTGTAACCCGCAATCCGCCTTAGCGGGGTTGAATTCCTTTTAGCGGTATGGCTCATGTAAGGTTTGCCTTATGCAAGCGGTGATGACCATCGGGGTCTGCGCAACAGAAATCTATGAATTTGGTCAGATCCGGAAGGAAGCAGCCATAAGTAGATCATTCTGTGTGCCGCAGGTAGCTCTGATTGAGCTGGCTACGTGAGTTACACTTATGTGACCGTATCAATGAAAGGTGCACGGTTATTACTATATTTAGGCTGGTGGCAATAGCGAAGAGGCCACACCCGTTCTCATGCCGAACACGGTCGTTAAGCTCTTTTGCGCCGATGGTAGTTGGGGGGTTCCCCTTGTGAGAGTAGGACGTTGCCAGGCAATTTGAAAGCATTCCGTTGAGGAATGCTTTTTTTGTTGAAAACGAAGCTAGTCTTAAGTGCTAGCAGTGTTATTCGCAAGTATCCGTTTTTAATAGCGACTTGGTCAACACCTTCACAATGCCTATGGTTTCAATGAGGAACAGTGTCCAATTTCCTCCTAAAGTCAAAACAGATTATGAGTTCCCAGTCAGGATCTTTTTGGAGGAAAATGATTTTTGGGGTGGTGGAGAGTTTGAGAATAATCCGGAGATCAAATTGACAATCGCTTAATGGATTGAAAGAAACAAAGCAGGCCATCTAGACGTACCAATCTTACATGAATCCGAAAGTTTTGTGGACAAAGTGTACGTAAATGATTAAAAAGGATGGATGAATTAATACACGATGACAAGAAAGATTCCGCTTGAAATGTGGGTGTTGTGGAATGAGTGGTTTTCAATGTTTTCAAGAAATCAAGATTGCACGATTGAGTATAGACGTGATTGAGACAATAGGAACAAGAAGTCTACATAAGTAGGCTTTTTGTTGCCTGCATCCTCTACTTAGCTTACCACATTCGTTCTCTGCTCCTATGTTATCCATAATTTATGGTGAATTGACAAGACCGCGAACAAAATAACAAAAGCCCAAGAAAAAGCAGAGGGAACTGAATAGAATGATAATAATTAAAGGGTTTTAAATTCAGAAGTGACAAGGTGGATATGTTAACAAACAAGGTATTTAAAGGTTGGTGAGATAGTGGAAACCTATAACAAGAAAGGTTTTAAAGTGGGAGATTGGGTTATAGGAAAATCGTATAATGGAGAAATTGTACATGGATATATAGAAATAATTGAGCCGTTGAACACCATAGTAAAGGTCTTTGTCATTGATAGTGATAATTTAAGATTTAAAGGAAGAACGATTAAGCTAAATGAAAAGACAGTTGAGAAACAACCTATATTTTCAGAATATGTAGAAGGAGAACTTCTCAATTTAATAGATTTAGCGCTCTCCACTCGAGACGAGCAATGGTTCTTTGAATTGACGGCGAAGTTGCTACGGAAACAACAGAGGTTGATGATTAGAAAGAAGGATTAATTGTTTGGAGTAACTTGATGTGCTGCTCACTAAAAATGAGAATCTAAAATTGATTAATCTATGGGATAAGCAGTAGTTTCTAGTAATGACCGATATTGAGCCTAGCTGACCATAAAAGAGAAAGGGATTCTTACTGCAACTGTAAAGTGAGAATCCCTTCGTAAGTCAGGATGTTTTAGTTCGTTTTAAATCGGTTTATTTCTGTTTGTAAAATTTCTGCTGTGTGGACAAGATCATTAATAGAAGTAATAATCTATTGCATCGTGACAGATTGCTTCTCTGTTGAAGCAGCCACATATTGAACATTTTCGGCGTTTTGAATGGAGATTGTTTGGATGTTGTCTATAAAAGAAGCAATCTCTTGAATGTTTCGGTTAATCTCGTTTGAAAGCTGGTCGACTTCGCTAATATCATTGGGAATGCCAAAGATAGAAGTAGATATTTCTTTAAAAGCATTGTTTGCATGATTGACTAGTAACAATCCTTCTTTTACCGATTGACTGCCTTGTTCTGTAACGGTAACGGCTACCTTGGTTTCGTTCTTAATTTGATTAATGAGAGAAGCAACAACGGCAAAACCAGCCCCGTGCCTACCTGCACGTGCTGCTTCAATAGAAGCATTTAAAGCCAGTAAATTCGTTTGTTCAGCAAAACCTGTTATGAGTGAAACGATTTCTTGAATTTCATTTGCTTTATTATTCAGGTTTAGAATGACTTGAACAGTAGAATCAGTATGTTTGTCAATAGAATGCATTTGTTCGATTGCTTTTTCAACAATCACATTCCCTTCATTAGCTTGAATGGTTGTAACATTTGACGAGTGTGACACTCATTTGATCATTTCTCCAATTCGATCAAATTCATTTGAAATCGTTGAAATGGATTGATTGATCGTTATCGTATTATCGGCTTGTACTGTGTTTCCTGTTGCTACTTCTTGTAAGTGGTCTGAGATTTTCTCTACTGAATGACTCACTTGCTCTGACCCTTGAGAGATCACTTTAGATGATTCAAAAACAAGACCGGAATTTGATCCAACTTCTATTAGAATCGTTTTGAAATTGGTAACTAGCCTGTTAAAACTTAGAATGAGTTCGTCTATTTGAGGTGGAAAAGCGCTTCATCCTCGATATAAAAAGAGTCACCATAAGTAAAGCCTTGTTGTTGTAATTTTCATCAGCTGCTAGAAGGGTTTCGTCCAAAGATAATATGTATTGAGCACTAAAGATATCTTTGTGCTCAACAGTCCAACTGATTATATCACCTGTTTGTGCAGCGGCAGAAAAATCTCCATTTGCTAATTGTTCCATCACTAAAGGATCCAATAAACCGGTTGTAATATTGGCACACCCATACAACCGCTTCTTTCACCTTATCGTACGTAATTTTGTAATTAGAAAAACAAATGGAAGTAATACATAAAAGCATCATTGATAGAATGATTAAGCCTAATTTATGAGTTATTTTCGTCAATTTCAACATTTAAAGCACCTCTTTATGTTATCGTTATAACTTTTATACTAGTAGTTTAGTAGTTTTTAGGATTGAAAAATGGGATATATCACACAGTTAGTGCTTTCATTCTTCTTTCATATGAATGAGATCTCTAACCTTGCCTCTTAGTCTTTTCCAAGTCCAAATGTATAAAACATTACCAAATTTTCCTAATGACCTTGTAAGTCATGTTTCATCTCCTTATACTTAAACGATAGGAAAGTTTTGAAAGGAGCTATTTATGACAAATCCTTCTGTGAAATTTGATTTACATACCCATAATGAGATGTGTGGTCATGCAATTGGTACGATTGAAGATTATGTGAGGTCAGCAATAGAAAAAGGGTTGCAAATCATAGGAATATCTGATCACACCCCGTATTTTCACAGTGATCAAGATCAACCTTTTCCACGTATTACTATGGCAAAATCGGGTTTCGCTCAGTATATTGAGGAAGTTTTGCGTTTAAAAGAGGTGTATGCGGATCAAATTGAGGTTCTTTTAGGAATAGAAAGTGATTTTTTTCCAGAAAGTAGTGAAGTGTACAAACAAGCGCTAAAGGAGCAGCCGTTTGATTATGTGATTGGTTCTGTTCATTTCGTTGATAATATTAGTATTTTTAAAAAGGGACGTTGGGACGGATTAACGAATGCTCAGAAAGTCAAAACAAAAGAAAACTATTATAGTCTAATTGAACATTCTGCGCGCAGTGGGTTGTTCCAGATTCTTGGACACATTGATGCCATGAAGGGGTATTATCCAGAATTTTCGAGTATACAAGTGGCTGCGATCGATCATACGTTACGTGTGATTGGAGAGCAAGGGGTAGTAATTGAAATCAATACGTCTGGTAAAACAAAGGATTCTGGTGGTTGGTATCCCGCAGATGACATACTGGAGAGAGCGTTGTTTCACAACGTCGGTGTAACCTTCGGATCGGATGCGCATCATCCTAACCGAGTAGGGGACGAATTTGAGGAAGTACAGAAAAGACTGAAGGAAATAGGCTTTAAAGAGATGAATTACTTTATTAATAAAGAGAAACAATCTATTGTTATATAGGTTAAAAAACTTGTCTAGGGTGAATCTAGACAAGTTTTTTTAGTGTAATATAAGACGGAGTGACCATTTTAACTCTGTATAGGGGATTGCTCGGCTTTAAGAATCTAAGTCATTCCTATTTACAGTAAAATCTTATTGAATACGAATGAATATGTTATGATAAACAAGTCCACCCTTTTGAATAAATAGACATGCTACTTAGAACGTATTATAAAGAACGTGAAGGTGATTACAAATGATTGAAGTCAAGACGTCCAAACTCAGTACAGGGGAGTTTAATAGAGGGGTATTCGCAACGCGAGATATCACTAAAGGAGAGCTGATACACGTAGCTCCTGTTATCCCTTATCTAAATGAAGAACATATTCTTATACAGGAAACGACCCTGGCGGATTATGTGTATGAATATGGAAAAAATCACTCAGCAGTTGTGTTGGGATACGGGATGTTGTTTAATCACTCGTATGAACCTAATGCAACGTATGATATTGATTTTGAAAGCCATACATTTAACTATTATGCGTATCAAGATATAAAAGCTGGAGAAGAAATTTTAATTAATTATAATGGCGAAGTGGATAATATGAGTCCCCTTTGGTTTCTAGAGAATGATGATGAAAAAGCTGAACAGGAAAGTGATTAAATGATAGTTGTTTAATACAATTGGTTGGGAAACCATTTTTTCATCTTTTTCTCAAACAGGGAAACCGATCTAACTATACGAAAAACTCAACAACAGAATGAGGATGAAGAATCGAATCAACTGCTATTAGGTAGTTGATTTTTTGCTTTCTTATTTTCTTCAGAACCAGAGGATGAGTTTCGTATGTTTGAGGATTTGTAGAGATTATTCTGAGTCCTAGGGGTTGTGGCAAGGTCTTTTTGATGTAAAAAAATAGATTGTGAGTATTTCTAACTGTTTATTTTCAACACCTCCTATATTTTTGCAATTTTCGCAAATGATATATGCTATAACTTTAGTAATCCTAGGTGAGGTGTGAGATAGACTAACATTATTAGTTTGAAAGGATAATATTCTTGAATGAAAGGGTGATGTCTATTTTACATATTGATAAATAATTGAATTGGACTATTTAACAATATGTATAGTGTAATAGCCTAGGATTAAAAGTAGAATTAAATCAGAGTTCACTAGGATTTACATAACAATAGTATGAAAGTAGCTAATGATCAACTGAAATTGAATTCAGTTTTAGGGTGTAGTAATTGATACAAGTACCGCCATGAACCTTATGATGAACTCATTTGTAGTAAGAGATGTTAGCTTACTATAGAGTTTCTTCTATAAATATACTGAGGTATTAAGGGGGAATTGTTATGTCAGATACTGTGAAAATAGGCCTTATTCAAGCTTCTAATGATGTACATGGGGATGAGCCTGTTGAGGTTCATAAGGAAAAAGCGATTGGGAAACATATCAATTTAGTAAAAGAGGCAAAAGATAAAGGAGCACAAATTGTATGTTTGCAAGAAATTTTCTATGGACCTTACTTTTGCTCTGAGCAAAACTCAAAATGGTATGATGCTGCAGAAGAAATTCCGAATGGCCCTACAACGAGACGCTTTCAAGATTTGGCTAAGGAACTAGGTATTGTGATCGTTCTCCCAATCTATGAGCGTGAAGGGATTGCCACTTATTATAATACAGCTGCTGTAATTGACGCAGATGGTTCTTATCTTGGTAAATACCGTAAGCAACACATTCCTCAAGTTGGAGTTGGTAATGAAGGACATGGTTTTTGGGAGAAATACTACTTCAAGCCAGGTAACTTAGGGTATCCAGTATTTGATACGGCTTTTGCCAAAGTAGGTGTTTATATTTGCTATGATCGACATTTTCCAGAGGGTGCTAGACTACTCGGATTAAAAGGAGCTGAAATTGTATTTAATCCTTCAGCAACCGTAGCTGGATTATCAGAGTATCTTTGGAAGTTAGAGCAACCAGCACATGCAGTAGCCAACGGTTACTATGTCGGAGCAATCAATCGTGTTGGGATAGAAGGGCCTTGGAAGATGGGGGAGTTCTATGGACAATCGTATTTAGTGGACCCAAGAGGAAGCTTTGTTTCTATCGGAAGCAGAGATGAAGATGAGGTCATAATTGGCGAGATGAATAAAAAACTTATACGTGAAGTGAGAGATACTTGGCAATTTTATCGCGACCGCCGCCCGGAGACTTACGAAGAAATGACTTCTCTTCTTCCATAAGTAAATGGACCTAATGGGTTTTACATAGATTAGTAGTAAGAAAGAAGTATCTATGTGAAACCCATTTTATTAATAGCAACTATTTTGTAAAGGAGGCATTTCTATTGGATCATAAAAGCGCAAAACATACATCATTATTAGATATAAAGAAAAATTTTGAAGAAGCCCATCTAGGTTTAGCCAATCAAGAAGCGATTGAAGAGGCTAACAGATGTTTATATTGCTATGATGCTCCCTGTATTACCGCTTGCCCTACTGGAATTGATATCCCATCCTTTATTAAAAAAATAGCATCTGGAAATTTAAAAGGGTCTGCAAAAACAATTATGACAGCAAACCCAATAGGAGCAAGCTGTGCGAGAGTCTGTCCAACTGAAGAACTATGCGAAGGGGCTTGTGTTCTTAACCATAGTACGAAACCGATTATGATTGGCAATTTACAGAGGTATGCAACTGATTGGGCGATTAAAAATGAACAAGTATTATTTAAACCTGGTCAGAAAAATGGAAAAACAGTCGCGATTGTAGGCGGTGGACCTGCTGGTTTATCTGCTGCTCGTGAACTTGCATTGTTAGGCTATCAAGTAACCATTTTTGAAGCGGAAGAAAAAGCTGGTGGTTTAAATACGTATGGGATCGTTTCTTTCCGTTTACCTCAAGCTATTTCGTTCTGGGAAGTAGATCAGGTGAAAACATTAGAAGTAGATATCCGAACGAATACAAGAGTTGGCAAAGATATCTCAGTCGAACAATTAACTGAAGATTTCGACGTTATTGTGTTGGCTATTGGAATGTCAAGCGTACCTAATCTCGGGATTGAGGGAGAAGAACTAGAAGGTGTGTATGATGCTATTGATTTTGTGAAGGGAACAAAGTCAGAGGAAATCTCAAATCATTTAGTAGGAAAACGTGCTGTTGTTATTGGCGCAGGCAATACAGCCATTGACGGTGCTACTTGTTCTGTTCGGTTAGGTGCAGAAAATGTCAAAATCCTATACCGTAGAACCGAAGACGAAATGACGGCTTATGACTTTGAGTATGAGTTTGCTAAGCAAGAAGGTGTTGAATTCCGTTGGTTAACAGCTCCAAGACGATTAATCGGTGATGAAAATGGTAAAGTGAAAGCAATTGAGTGTATCAAAATGGAATTAGCGGACCCAAGTGAAGATGGTCGTCGTCGTCCTCTACCTGTAAAAGGTTCAGAATTTACTTTACAGGTAGACGCTGTTATTAAGGCCATTGGTCAATCTCGATACATTCAGTTGATCGAACAATTTGGTTTGCAACATGACGGTGGGGTCGTAAAAATAAATCAAGAAACCTTCCAAACATCAAATGAAAAAGTCTTTGCATGTGGTGATGTTATCTTTGGTAAAGGACAAGGTGAAGCAATGGTTGTTTCCGCAGCTCAACAAGGCAAGGAGACAGCGTATGCCATTCATAAACAACTATTTAAGAGCATAACAGAATCTGCGTGAAGGCTTTCATTTAAAAGAAAAGAGGAGGTTTAATACAATTATGGCTGATCTACAAATAAACCTGGCAGGAATTAAATCGCCGAATCCATTTTGGCTTGCTTCGGCTCCACCCACTAATTCAGGTTACCAAGTTCAAAGAGCATTTGAAGCAGGTTGGGGGGGAGCTGTTTGGAAGACGTTAGGAGATCCTATTTTAAATGTTTCTTCTCGTTTTGCTGCAGTAAGTTTTAATGGACAAAAGGTTGCAGGCTTTAATAACATCGAACTAATTACAGATCGTCCACTTGAGGTGAATTTAAAAGAAATTTATGAGACGAAAAAGAAGTTTCCAAACCATGCCATTATTGCCTCGCTAATGGTTGAACCGAAACAGGAAAAATGGCATGAGATCGTTAAACGTGTTGAGGATGTTGGAGTTGACGGTCTTGAACTTAATTTTGGTTGTCCGCATGGGATGGCAGAGCGTGGGATGGGTGCTGCTTCTGGGCAAGTTCCGGAATTAGTAGAAAAGCAAACATATTGGGCAAAACAAGTGGCCCAAACACCTGTTATCGTAAAGCTCACACCGAACATTACGGATATAACGGTAACTGCAGAGGCAGCGGTTCAAGGGGGTGCTGATGCGATTAGTATGATTAACACCATTAATAGTTTAGCAGGTGTTGATATTGATACATGGAATACCATTCCCCATGTAGCTGGTAAAGGTGCTCATGGTGGTTATTGTGGCCCAGCTGTTAAACCTATAGCTCTTAATATGGTTGCAGAGTGTGCGCGCAATCCGCGCATTAACGTACCTATTTCAGGAATCGGAGGCATCTCCAACTGGAAGGATACGGTTGAATACTTGTTGATGGGGGCAACAGGAGTTCAAGTTTGTACAGCAGCGATGCACCATGGATTCCGCATTGTTGAAGACATGATCGAAGGGCTTTCCAACTATTTAGACGAAAAAGGGATCGAGTCCATTGACGGTATAGTTGGGAAATCTGTATCGCGCTACTCAGATTGGGGGAATCTTGATCTGAACTATAAAGTAGCGGCTAGAATTAACACGGATGTGTGTATTAACTGTAATAAATGTCATATTGCTTGTGAAGATACATCCCATCAATGTATCGATATGTTAAAGGACGAAAACGGGAAAAGTTACTTAAAAGTAGATGAAGATAACTGTGTAGGTTGTAATCTATGTTCAATCGTATGTCCAGTGGATGGTGCCATTGACATGGTTGAACTTCAAAGTGAACAACCACCAATGACATGGAACGAACGTCAAGCAGCAATCGGTTCAATACAAAGCTGTGAAGTCGATGTAGGAAAGTGATAGGGGGAATAATGAATAATGAAAAAACTCATAAAAAATGGAATCATTGTAACGGCTACTGATACGTATCAAGCAGACCTACTTATTGAGAATGGAAAAATCTCCTGTATAGGGCAAGACTTAGCCGTAGGCGGGGCAGAGGTCATTGATGCAAAAGGGTGCTATGTGTTTCCAGGGGCAATTGATCCTCACACACATCTTGAAATGCCGTTTGGTGGAACGGTTTCCAAGGATGATTTTGAAACAGGGACAATTGCTGCAGCTTTTGGCGGAACGACAACGGTGATCGATTTTTGTTTAACGAGTAAAGGAGAGCCTTTGACAAATGCGATTCAAACTTGGCATGCAAAGTCAAAGGACAAAGCGGTAATAGACTACGGATTCCATCTAATGATCGGAGAAATAAATGATGACGTCCTAGAAGAATTGCCGGTCGTCATGGACGAAGAGGGGATTACGTCTTTTAAAGTATTTATGGCTTATAAAAATGTCTTCCAAGCGGATGATGGAACACTCTTTCGAACATTAGTGGCGGCAAAAGAACTTGGTGGATTAGTCATGGTGCATGCTGAAAATGGAGATGTCATCGAATATTTAATCCAACAGGCGCTAGCAGAAGGAAAAACAGATCCAATCTATCATGCTCTTACTAGACCACCAGAAGTAGAAGGAGAAGCAACCAGTAGAGCGACGCAGTTAACCGGTTTAGCCAATTCTCAGTTGTATGTCGTGCATGTTTCCTGTGCTGATGCGGTTGAGAAAATCGCAGATGCTAGAAGAAAAGGGTTTGACGTTTGGGGAGAGACATGTCCCCAATATCTAGTTCTCGACCAAACTTATCTAGAAAAGCCTGACTTTGAGGGTGCAAAGTACGTATGGTCACCTCCTCTTAGAGAAAAGTGGCATCAAGACGTATTGTGGAATGCACTAAAAAATGGGGACTTACAAACATTAGGGTCAGATCAATGCTCTTTTGATTTCAAAGGACAAAAGGATTTAGGAAAAGGTGATTTTACAAAGATCCCCAATGGAGGACCGATTATCGAAGATCGAGTAAGCATTCTTTTTTCAGAGGGAGTAAACAAAGGTCGTATCACATTAAATCAATTTGTTAATATTACATCGACTCGAATCGCAAAATTATTTGGATTATATCCACAAAAAGGAACCATTGCTGTTGGAACGGACGCAGATCTTGTCATTTTTGATCCGAAAATAGAAAGAATTATTTCTGTAGAAACTCATCATATGGCAGCTGATTATAATCCTTTTGAAGGCATGAAGGTGACAGGAGAGCCTGTAACAGTGTTATCTCGTGGTGAATTCGTTATTCGTGAAAAGCAGTTTGTCGGGAAGCTAGGACATGGTCGATATCTTAAAAGAGCCAAATATAACTCAGAAAAAACAGATGTAAGACAAAGTAATTCATTAACAATATGATTAAAAAGCCATTGCTTGACCTTTGGTAATCAAGGTCGAGCAATGGGCTAGACAAAGAACACATATACAATGCCATTTGCTAATAATAAACTGAATATTTAGTATAATAATAACTGAAGGGTGATACCATGAAGGGAAAACAAAGCCATTTAAAGTCGCCAGATTTATTGCCAATTCCACATAGTGGAAAGAAGATTGGAACGTTTGGGTTTGCGTTTATTTGGATTGGTATGGCCGTTGTTTTAGCTGCTTTTGCAATTGGTGGGGCTGGTGTTCAAAACCTCTCCTTAGGTTGGGTGGTTTTGGCAACAATTATTGGATCTGTAGCAATTGGTCTCTTTATGACGATGACAGGTGACATTGGTGTTGAACATGGACTGTCTTTTCCTGTCTATCTAAGGGCTCCGTTTGGTACGATTGGAACTCATATTCCTTCTGTTATTCGTGGATTTGTTGCTTCCTGTTGGTTTGGTATCAATACGTACTTCGGTTCAACAGCAATGAATGGCATCTTATTTGTATTGTTCGGTTTTGATAATTGGTTTGTCTGTTTCTTAATTTTTGCGACGCTTCAAATTGTGAATACCTCACTCGGGATTAAAGCCGTTGAACGTTTCGCAGATTTAGCAGCTCCTATCATCATCATCATTTCAGGATGGATGTACCTGACTCTGGCAGATAAAGCATTAGCCGAAGGTCGTGATGTTTGGGCTTGGATTGAAAGTCCAGTAACTGGTGGTGCGGCGATAACTGCATTTATCGTCGTCATTATGAGTAATATGGGCTTTTGGGGAACGTTAGCAGCAGATATGCCGTCCATTTCTCGCTTTATTAAAGCGCCGAAACACGAAAGAAGTTGGATTAAACGAAATAAATCACAAATTGTCGGTAGTTTAATTGCTTTACCCATTACACAAACTTTTATGGTTATTATTGGAGGGGTTTCTTATATTGCCGTCTCTAATTATGATCCAGTTGTTGCCCTTCAACAAGCAGCGACAGGCTTAATATTAGGGGTTCTCCTACTCATGATTGTCTTTGCACAGTGGTCAACCAATATCTCAGCGAATTTAATTCCAGCAGCAACGATATTTTCAAATGTAGGTGGACCTAAAGTGCCGTTTTGGGCAGGGGTTGTTGCAGCAGGTATAATCGGTTCTCTTGTTCAACCGTGGAGTTTGTTTAGCATCATCATTCCAGCTTTATTAATTGTTGGGGGTATCTTATCAGCCATTGTAGGAATTCTAGTTGCAGATTACTATCTCATTCGTAAGCGCCGAGTGAATGTTCCAGATCTGTATAGGGATGAAGGTCAATACACATATTTAGGTGGATTTAATTTAGCAGGTTTTATTGCCTTTGTTTTAGGTGGAATAGCAGCTTACTTTTTATCCAACTATTCGTTTATTGTCGGATTTGCTGTTGGCTTGACCGCTTATTACTTCCTTGCAAAATATTGGTGGTTCGTCAAATACAAACAAGCTGAAATGGAGGATCCAAGTGATGAAAAGTATTTAGGTATTACGGTTGGAAGAGACTGGGTAATAGAAGAAGGGATCGAAGTCGATCCCGAATCAACTGTCTCAGTAAACAATTAGAAGCAAGATAGAAAGGGGATTCAAGCATGTCTTCATACCAGGAATTCATGGCAGAAAGAGAAAAAATTGATTTTCTCATTGAACAGGGCTATCAGATAAAGGCTGTTGCAGAAAATCTGAGCGGGGCATTTGTTGAATTTGAATTATTGACTCCGGATTCAGCTGGCTACAAAGAACCGGTTGAAAGGCTACACATTTTAACCGCTGATGCTAGAAAATACTTTAGTTCTATTATTCTATCAAACCAATAATGGACACCTCCTGAGTAAAAAATGTTAGAATGACATTGAGATGAATACAGAGAAGAACCAGGCTGAGGGAGACCTTTGTCTGGTTTTTTTGGGGAAATTAGAAAAATCATTCATTTTAAGATACATTTACTATTATAATAGATATAGACATAAATATTTCGATTTTATATTAAGGAGTAGAAGTTATATAGAGGAAGTGAATAAATGAAATCTTATATAACGATTAATGAAATATTAAAACGAAAGCACTTTGAACGTACGGAAGTAATTGCTGGTGAAGGTGGGCTGAATCGGAACGTCAAATGGGTTCATGTGGTTGAAGTGATTAATATTAAAAAGCTACTTAATGGAGATGAGCTCGTTCTAACAACAGGACTGGGCTGGAAGGAAAATCAAGCATTATTTATGTCCTTCTTATCACAATTAATTGAAAGTCAAGCATCAGGATTATGTATTGAAATTAATACGCATACCTCAACGATTCCTCAAGATATTATCGATGTTGCAAATGAACATCAATTCCCTATCATTCTCTTTCATGAAGAGGTACCATTTGTTCAAATTACTCAAGATATTCATTCCTTACTCATTAACCATCAGTACCAAATGATTACAGACTTAGAAAGTTATTCACAACGATTAAATAGGCAGTTACTTGAAATCAATCACCATGAAGAGATTCTTGTGTTTTTTCAAACATTTTTGGATGTACAAGTAGTGGCGTTGTTTGATAATGAAATCTTCTGCATACCGGAGTTACCAGCTAATGAAAGACATATATTGCTAGAACGAATCCAAACAAACGAGCAGAACGGATTGAATTCGATTGCGCGACAGCCTGTTCAAGTTCTAGGAAATCAATTTGCTGAATTAGTTATTATTTCAAATGATAGGGAATTAGCCGAATTTGATTTACTTATTCTTGATCGTACCACAACAGCACTAGCTCAACACCTATTACGAGTTTTATACGTGGAAGAAAAAAGAAGAATGGAAGAAGCTGAATGGATGACGGACTGGCTTAATGGTCACCACAGTAATGTGGATATAAGGGAGCATTTAACATATGTGGATCCAGGACTTAAGTTAAATGGGGGAGTCGTTTGTACTTGTAAACTACATTTAACGGACCAATCTTCTATTTTAGATAAAACGTACTTTAAACTTCACATCCGAACGATTTTTGAACAACAAGGTTTTTATGTGTTTCCAATCGAGATTAGAAATCATATCATTTTCATTCTGGGTAATCAGCGTACAAGAAAAACATGGAAAACTAGATTGTCACAAGCGTTCATTCGTTTTAAAACGGCTGATTTTTCAGAGAAACTAAAACTTTCCTCTATTTCTTTTGGAGTAGGCAAATTTGTAAATCACCTAAGTGAGATACATATTAGTTATAAAACGGCGAAAGAAACTTTATTGCTTCAAGATATGCTGACAGAAAAAGGGAAAAGCTATTTTTATGAAGATCTACATATGTATCGAATTATATCTTTAATCAATAAGCATAGTGATCTTCAAGAAATTGTGATGGAGTATTTACAGCCTGTGATTGAATACGATCAAAAATACAATGGTAAGTTGGTTGAGACATTAAAAACGTATTTAGCATGTAATGGTTCTAAACAGGAAACGGCCAAAAAACTTTATGTAGTAAGGCAAACGATGTATCACCGAATCGAGAAGTTGGAAACCCTTCTTGGAAATGACTTTATGAGTTCGGAGAAAAGGCTAGCCATTGAATTTATGCTTCTTGCTTATGACTTTTTAACAATTGAGAATCATACACAAGTATTAGCAAATGAAATGTAGCACTTAAATCTTAGGATTTAGTGCTTTTTGTGTTTTCGTTAGCCTTAGAAACAATGACTGTTCATTTTGTGGAATATTTTCACTGAGGTATTTGACGTTATGTCTAATGAATACGATTAAGCAATAAGAGATAATGAAGGAAGAGAAAAACAATGAACAAATAGGAGGCGTAGATGATGGCAGTGGCAAAAAAACAAACAAATGTTTTGAAAAATTTTATTAATGGTAAGTGGGTAGAATCAAGTAGTCATGAAACTTTAGAAGTGCCCAACCCAGCAACAGGAGACATTGTGGCAACTGTGCCCGTTTCTGCTAGAGCGGATGTGGATCAGGCTGTAAATGCGGCAAAAGAAGCTTTTAGCTATTGGAAAAATATCCCTGTTCCAAAACGCGCTAGAATCCTGTTTAAATATCATACATTGTTAACAGATCATCACGATGAACTTGCAGAGCTTATCGTTCTAGAGAACGGAAAAGCATATAAAGAAGCACACGGTGAAGTGCAACGTGGGATTGAATGTGTTGAATTTGCAAGTGGGGCTCCAACGTTAATGATGGGAGAGTCGTTATCTGGGATTGCAGAAGAGATTGATTCAGAAATGTTTCGCTATCCATTAGGAGTAATCGGAGGAATAACGCCATTCAATTTCCCAATGATGGTTCCTTTATGGATGTTCCCATTAGCGATTGCATGTGGAAACACGTTCGTTTTAAAGCCATCAGAAAGAACGCCAATGTTAGCTAATAAGCTTGCAGAGTTGTTTACTCAAGCTGGAGCTCCAGCTGGTGTATTGAACGTTGTTCACGGGGCACATGATGTGGTAAATGGGTTACTTGATCACGAAGATGTGAAGGCTATCTCATTTGTTGGCTCTCAGCCAGTAGCAAAATATGTGTATGAACGAGCCGCAGCCAATGGCAAGAGGGTCCAAGCACTTTCAGGAGCTAAAAACCACCATATTGTCATGCCGGATGCAGATGTGGAAAAAGCGGTTGAACATATTATCGCATCGGCTTATGGCAGCGCCGGTCAACGTTGTATGGCATGTAGTGCTGTAGTGGTGGTTGGAGATGGTGAATCATTTGTCAGTCAATTAAAGGCTAAAGCGAATCAATTGACTATTGGCAATGGATTAGACGAGGAGGTATTACTAACTCCAGTCATTCGAGAGTCACATCGTGCAAAAGTGCTTGGGTATATTGAAAAAGGGGTGGAAGAAGGGGCTTCACTTATTCGAGATGGAAGAAAAGAAATGGAAGAAATGAAAAGTGGGAATTTCTTAGGTCCCACAATCTTTGACCATGTAACACCGGATATGACAATTGCAAAAGAGGAGATCTTTGCTCCGCTTATTAGTTTGCTTCGTGCAGGGGATTTAGATGAAAGTTTAGATTACATTAGAAAATCTAGATTTGGGAATGGAGCTACGATCTATACAAAGGATGCAAAAGCAATCCGTCAATTCCGAGAAGAAGCAGATGCAGGAATGCTTGGAGTGAATGTCGGTGTACCGGCCACAATGGCATTCTTCCCGTTCTCAGGCTGGAAGGATTCGTTCTACGGAGATCTTCATGTAAATGGCAAGGATGGAGTGAATTTCTACACTCGGAAAAAGATGATTACAACTAGGTTTGATTTTTAGAAGTTCGAGAGGGTCAAACTCGTTTTATACAAGTTAACCTTATAGAGTTCGATCAGGTCGTGTTTTGTTATAAAGGTTCGAGACCGCGACAGCAACCTACATTATTCTTGAGACTTTCCTAGAGGAGGGGCGGCAATGGTAAGGACTAATCAGACGAATGAAGCTCTTACAAAAGATGAGCAATATATTTGGCATTCCATGAAACCTTATAATCCTGATACGACAATGGTTGTAACGAAAGCAGAAGGTGTATGGATAACCGATAATGAAGGGAATAAATATTTAGATGCTATGTCAGGACTATGGTGCGTGAATGTAGGATATGGGCGTAAAGAATTAGCTGATGCAGCTTATGAACAGTTAAAAGAATTGGCTTATTTTCCTCTGACTCAAAGTCACTTACCAGCCATTAAACTTGGAGAAAAGTTAAACAAAATGCTAGGCGACGAATATGTTATTTTCTTTTCCAATAGTGGTTCAGAGGCAAATGAAGCGGCTTTTAAAATCGTTCGACAATATCATCAGCAAAAAGGCGAAGGTCATCGCTATAAGTTTATTTCAAGATATCGAGCCTATCACGGCAATTCAATGGGAGCACTCGCTGCCACTGGTCAGGCAGAAAGAAAATATAAGTACGAACCGTTAGCTCCTGGCTTCATTCATGTAACGCCTCCAGATGTATATCGGTCTACTGATCAATTAGATTGTGACCCTTCGGAACTAGAATCCGTAAAAGAGATTGATCGCGTGATGACGTGGGAGTTAAGTGATACCATTGCCGGGGTCATTATGGAACCAATCATTACAGGAGGAGGAGTACTCATTCCGCCAGATGGGTATTTGTCAGCCGTTAAGGAAGTTTGTGAAAAGCACGGGGCATTGCTTATTGTAGATGAAGTGATTTGTGGCTTCGGACGAACCGGCGAGGCCTTCGGGTTCATGAACTATGGGGTGAAGCCAGATATTATTACGATGGCGAAAGGGATTACAAGCGGCTATTTACCTCTTTCCGCAACGGCCGTTCGAAAAGAAATTTATAATGCTTTTAAAGGATCTGAGCAATATGATTATTTTCGGCATGTTAATACATTTGGTGGAAGTCCAGCAGCATGTGCGCTTGCGCTAAAGAACCTGGAATTAATGGAAGAGGAAAATCTATATGAACGCTCCAAAGAGTTAGGAGAGCGTTTAAAAAATGACTTACGTAATCATTTACAAAATCATTCTTTTGTGGGTGATGTGCGCGGCAAAGGATTGCTTATTGGGATAGAGCTCGTCTCTGATAAAGAAACGAAAACACCAGTTGATGTGAGCATTGTTAATCAAGTGATTGCTTCATGCAAACAAAAGGGCGTTATTATCGGTAAGAATGGAGCTACTGTAGCAGGCTATAATAATGTATTAACATTAGCTCCGCCTTTAACCATTGAAGAAGAAGAGCTAACATTTCTAGTGCAGACGTTAAAGGAGGCCCTTAATGAAGTGAATGGTCATCAGTAAAGACTTCCCATTAAACGGTTGGTGAGTGTTTGAGCCATTTCTTTAAGAAACTAGTAACTAAAGAATGGATTAGGTAGAGGGATCAACTGTTCATAAGACGGTTGATTCTTTTTTTATGAAAAAATTATTATTCAATTACAAATGCTTGATAATGGTTTCTGTTTGTTGAGTCATTTTGAAAACGCTTGCTAGATTATCTGACAAATGATTACTATAGTAGAGAGAGTTGTAATAGATTAGTGATAACTATTCTGAATTCATTAAGGTGTAAAGTCGTCTTACCATCTACGAATATGGAGGTTGCTATGCAAAATAAGTTGAAATTACTTGAATTAGAACTAGATGCGATTTTAACCACTTCAAAAGATAATATCGTAATTACTGATGGGGAGGGGGTTGTGTTAAAAGTCAGTCCTAATTGTCTAGATATCTATGGAGTAGATTATCAAGATATGATTGGAAAGACCGTATTCGATCTTGAAAAAGAAAATATATTATCTCCGTCTATTACAATAAAGGTGTTGAAAGAAAAAAAGGATTGCCAAATCATGCAGCAAACCAAAGGCCATCGGACTGTGCTAGCGACGGGGATGCCTGTTTTTGATGAGGATGGATCGATCATCCGGGTGATAAGTTTTTCTTATGATTTAACAGAGATAGAAGAATTAAAGGACAACTTTGATGAATTACAGAGAAGAATGGGGCAATATGAGTCAAAAATAGAAGAATTACAGGAAAAAGGAAATAAGGGCGAGATTGTCTTAAAGAGTAAAGCAATCCTCCAAATTTGGGATTTAATTCAACGTATTTCTAAATCGGAAGCAACCGTCGTTTTTTTAGGAGAGTCTGGTGTTGGGAAAAATGTATTTGCAAGAGCCTTACATAATGGAAGTGATCGTTCAAAGGAGAGCTTTATTGAAGTAAACTGTAGTGCTATTCCAGATTCCTTGTTTGAATCAGAAATGTTTGGTTTTGAAGCAGGTTCCTTTACAGGTGCACATAAAAAAGGAAAAGTTGGAATGATTGAACTTGCTGATCGTGGAACGTTATTTTTAGATGAAATTGGAGAACTGCCCCTTTCTGTACAAGCGAAACTATTAAAAGTGCTACAAGAAAAGATGGTCACGAGAGTAGGAGGTTTGAAGCCACGTAAAATTGATTTTCGACTAATTGCCTCAACAAATCAAAACCTAGAAGAAATGGTGGAGCGAGGAGAATTTCGACGAGATTTGTATTACCGACTTAATGTGATTCCGATTGATATCCCTCCACTCAGAGAAAGAAAAGAAGACATAGCGATTTTAATTCAACATTATGTGAAGAAATTCAATGATAAGTATGGAACGAGTAAGCAACTGTTGCCATTGGTGATTGAGCATCTGATTGCATACAACTGGCCTGGAAACGTCAGGGAATTAGAGAATATGATTGAGCGAATAATCCTTACTTCTGATCAAGACGCGATAAAACCTAGTCATCTTCCACTAATGGTGCAACAGTCATTCGAAGATTCAACTCAAGATGTATTTGATGCCAGTTTAGATGGTGAAGAGTATATGAGCTTTAAAGAGGCATTAGAGAATGTAGAAAAACGTTGGTTAAAAAGGGCGTACCGACAATATAAAACGACGTATGAAATGGCAGAGTATTTGGGAGTAAGTCAATCAACGGTGGTACGTAAGCTTCAGAAGTATCAATTAATTCAAAAATGCATTAAAATCCCAAAATGAATTATCTAGAAATAAAATAATTCATTCTTGCATTGAAATATCTAAAAAATTCAATAATTAAAAGAATTGAGGTTGGCATGGCTTTTGCAAGTATATGTGTAGAAAGTAAAACGATAGGGGGAAATAAGAATGTATCAACCGAAAGATTCTTCACTGTCACCCAGGTTTTGTGGAGTCAGAACATTTATGAGATTAGAACCGATCAAAACAACTGATGATGTCGATTTTGTTGTCGTAGGGATTCCATTTGACACAGCTGCTTCTTACCGAACAGGGCAACGAGGAGGTCCGCAACATATTCGTAATTTCTCTGTGCTACTTAGGCCTTATAATCCAGATCAAGATATCAATATTTTTGATTACTGTTCAGGAGTCGATTATGGGGATATTGATGTGATTCCTGGAAACATACACCGGACCTATGACAATATTCAAAATGAACTAAGACCCATTCTACAAAAGGAGATTACCCCAATAATTTTTGGTGGTGATCATTCTATTACACTAGGTAATTTAAGAGCGGCCGCTGAAAAGTATGGACCCGTTGCCCTTGTGCTCTTTGATGCTCATTCGGACACGTGGGACAACTATTACGGAGAAAAGTATATGCATGGAACTCCTTTTAGGCGTGCAGTAGAAGAAGGGCTTATTGACGTAGAGCATTCGATTATGATCGGGATGCGTGGTTCCCTTTATGGACCAGATGATATGAATGAAACAAGAAAACTCGGATTTGAAGTGATTACGATGCAAGAGTTCAGAAAGATTGGTTATGAACAAGTCATGAAGCGAGTTCATGAGAGAGTAGGTTCACATCCGACATTTGTTTCCTTTGATATTGATTTTGTTGACCCTGCCTTCGCACCAGGCACAGGAACTCCAGAAGTGTGTGGGGCCACGAATGTTGAGGCAATTGAATGTGTTAGACGTTTGAACGGATTGAACTTTATTGCGTTTGATTTAGTTGAGGTGCTACCTCCTTATGACAGCAGCGAAATCACCGCAGTAATGGCTTCAGCTGTTGCTCATGAGATGATCTCACTTGTTGCATTAAAAAAACGAAGAGAGCAACGAGTAGGAAATGCCAGTACAACTGTAACATGATGAACGGAGGGAATGCGTTGGATAAGCAATTATATATGAATGGGGAAATGGTTAGAGGAGAAGGGAATGTTCGCCGCATTCTAAATCCATCCTCAGAATCCACAGTTGCTACTGTTTATGAGGCTTCGGTGAAGCAAGTTGAAATGGCCATACAAGCAGCGAGGGATGCCTTTAATGACTCAAGTTGGAAGGAGGACATAGAAGAAAGAACTAATTTCCTCTTAAGGATCGCCGATACACTAGCAGAAAGACGAGAAGAGTTTGCTGTACTAGAAACCGAAAATACAGGGAAACCAATTCGTGAGGCACGGCTTGATGTGGAGGATTCAGTTAACTGTTTGCGCTATTATGCCAAGCTAGTAAAAGACCAACAGATTGAAGAAACTGACCAATGGGACGGATCGACAAGTAGGATTAAAAACGTTCCTTATGGAGTAACCGCTTTAATTGTTCCTTGGAACTTCCCTCTATTATTAGGGATTTGGAAGATTGCACCGGCATTAGCCGCTGGAAATACCATTGTGTTTAAGCCATCTGAGCTAACACCTTTAACAATGATTAAACTGGCGGAATTGATGAAGAAGTGTGCGTTACCAGACGGTGTTTTTAATCTAGTCATTGGCGATGGTCAGACTGTGGGCCAGACATTGGTTACAAGTGAGGAGGTTGACAAAATTTCATTTACAGGAGGGACAAAAACAGGGCGGACCATTAATGAACAATGCGCTCGTACGTTTAAGCGTGTATCCCTAGAGCTTGGCGGGAAATCGCCATTAATTGTTTGGGATGATGCCAATATAGATCAAGCAGTGGAATGGACCATCTTTGGCGCATTTTTTAACCAGGGAGAGGTATGTGTGGCTTCTTCGCGCATCCTTGTTCACGAAAACATGTATAAGCCGTTCATAAAAAAACTCATTGATAAGACAAAGAAAATACAGCTAGGAAACCCATTAAAAGAAGAGACAGAAATGGGTCCGCTCATAAGTAAAGAGCACCTAGAAAAAATAGAGAGTTTTATTCAATTAGGGAAAGAAGAAGGAGCAACATTGGAAGTTGGGGGAGAAAGAATTGGACAAAAGGGTTTCTATTTAACACCGATTATTTTTACGGATGTTACGTTAGAAATGGCGATTGTTCAAGAAGAGATTTTTGGGCCTTTCTGTGTGATTCAATCTTTTAGTAGTGAAGAGGAAGCGATTAAGCTTGCAAATGGGACAAAATTTGGATTAGCAGCAGGAATTCTAAGTAAAGACCTCGCTCGTTGTGAGCGTCTGGCTGATCGAATTCAAGCTGGAACGATATGGATTAATAGTTACCATACCCCTTTTGTCAATGCGCCGTGGGGTGGTTTTAAACAAAGTGGGATTGGGAGAGAGCTAGGTCCACAAGGATTAGCAGCTTATTCCGAACCGAAGCATATCAATCTTACCCCTAAATTAGACAAGCTAGGTTGGTATAGGTTTTAATATTCTCTACTACTAAGCGATTAATTGCTAACAAATAAAAAATTTGGGAGGCAACAAAATGGCTCAACTCATCAATCAATTTGGTAATGATAACATTAAACCTACTCCTCAAAATAAACGAACGATGACCTTCTTTTCCACATTTGCTCTTTGGTTAGCGGCGAATGTGGTCATTACATCGGTATTGACAGGAATGCTTTTTGTTCCAGATATTTCATGGAAGACAGCGATATGGGCCATCATTATTGGCTCGGCGATTGGGGCAATTCCACTTGCATTGACAGGGGCTATTGGAACAAGGACTGGATTATCAACAATGGTAATGACTAGAGCTGCATTTGGGCAAAAAGGAGCGATCCTTCCCTCAATTGTTAATACCATTATCTTGATTGGTTGGAGTTGGATTCAGGCCTTTTTAGCAGGGCTAAGTTTAGATTATGCCATCAGTTATGCAACTGGGTACAGCAATATTGCGTTATTTGTTATTTTGACACAGGTTCTAGTTGTTGGAATTACGATTTATGGACACTGTGGCGTAGAAAGATTAGAAAAATATGTTTCCATTGGGATGTTAATCTTATCAACAGTTGTTTTTTATAAATTGTTTACTACTTACGATGTTTCGTCTCTCATTTCGATGCAAGTAAGTCAAAATCCTGAAATCACAACGATCATTGCGTTTGATATTGTCGTAGCAACGGCCTTTTCTTGGATGTCGACTGTTTGTGATTTTAACCGACATGCTAAGTCAGAAAAAAAGGCGATGGCCGGAACGTATTTGGGGTATGTCCTTGCTTCTTTAATTGCGATGGGGCTTGGGGCTACCGTTAGTGGTTTCAGTATTTTAGCTGGAATGGAACAAACGTATGATCCAACTCTATTACTTGT
This sequence comes from Halalkalibacter alkalisediminis, assembly GCF_028610705.1. Classification (GTDB taxonomy): domain Bacteria; phylum Bacillota; class Bacilli; order Bacillales; family Bacillaceae_D; genus Halalkalibacter; species Halalkalibacter alkalisediminis. Next base: position 11,498 of record NZ_JAQQWT010000023.1, on the reverse strand, counting down.
CGCCTATGGATTTGGCTTTGTTGCGTCCATTGTTGTGTTCTTATCGGTTGTTTCAACAAACGTAATGGCTCTGTACAGTGCATCGATGTCATTTATGAATGTCTTCTCAAACGTTTCATTCTGGAAACCTGTTGCTGTGATCGGACTTATAACCATTATAGGTGCCCTACTTCAAGATGCATTGATGGCTAATTTCTTTGACTTCATTCTATTAATTGCTACCTTGTTTATTCCTATTTTTGCGATTGTTCTCGTTGATTTTTTTATGATCAAAAAGGGGAGTTATGACGCTGAAGACATTGTTTCTGATGTGAGGGGAAATTACCGTTATCAAAATGGGATTAACATTGCCGCATATGTTGCCTATATTTTAGGGGCTGTTTTTGCCTATTACTTTACTTATGTCATGCCGCTATTCGTGGGTTCATCGATTTTAACATTCTTCGTTTCTGGCTTCTTATATTGGGTGGTCATGACACTTTCAAAACAAATTCCAGTCACATCGTCATTGGAACAAAAAGGCGTTGATTTGTCATAATGGATTATATTGCCGGAATACAAGCAGAATTTTCCGTAGGTGACATTGACGACAATTTAAAGAAGATAAGAGAGTTTGTAAAAGAAAGTCTAACTTTAAATCCAGATGTGAAACTACTTTTATTCCCTGAGCTAGCGGCAACCGGATATTTTTTAACGGAACATCTTTATGAGGTAGCCGAAAAGCAAGGTGGTCCGATTGAGTTAGAAATGGCAAAGCTTGCAAGAGAATATCATGTGCATTTGGCATATGGTTATGTTGAAAAGGGAGAAGAGAACATACTATATAATTCTTTGAAATTCATTGATACGAGTGGCAATTCTTTAGGTAATTATCGAAAAATTCATTTAACTTGCTTGGAGAAAGCGTATTTTTCGGCTGGAAATGAAATCGTCATTGTGGACACTACTATGGGAAAGGTCGGGTTAATGATCTGTTGGGATCTTGCTTTTCCAGAGTTGGCGAGGGAGCTTGCCAAAAAAGGGGCAGATCTTTTGCTCGCTCCAAGTGCGTGGGAAGTCCCTTACGATCGCCCTTACCATCACTTTGGCAGGGCAAGGGCCATTGATAATAGCCTTTTCTTAATGACCATTAATCATATTGGTTCATCACAAGAGCTAACATTCTTTGGGGGATCGTGTGTGTATGGTCCTAATGGAGAGTGTCTCACAATGGCTAGTGATCAAGAAGAAATTCTAATTACAGCTATTAATCAAAAATGGCGCAAGGAGTTAAAAAAGACATTTTTTACAATGCTAGAAGAAAGAAGAACGGATGTGTATGGATCTTAGGAAGAAGGAGGTTCAAAATGAAGATCAAAACTAGTTATCAGACCAGTGGCGACCATTGATTAAGATGGATATCATGTAAGTTATGTTAATCTGGCTGCCATAGGGAAACCTATGTTGATGCGCCTTTCCGCTTTAGAGAAATTAGTTTAAAAATCGATGAGGTCGGTTTACAATCTTTTTTAGGAAAAGGATTAGTGATTCATGTAACAGAAAAAAAGCAAGAGAGGCTATTACACTATAGGATATTCATCCATATTTAAACCGATTAACTCCTGGGTTGATTGTGTTGTTTCATACAGGTAGGCCGATCCAAGCTCATGAAGAATCTATTTTCGGAAGCATTGAGGTCATTTATAAAATGCTTACTCGGGGCATTCGTACTTTCTTCATAGCAACTGTACAATTTTTAATAAAAGGCCAAGTAGACTAGTGTCTACTTGGCCTTTTCGTGCTCGTTCTAGGTTGCTACTTTTTAGGTTCTTTTGGAAATACTTACGTTCAATAACATATTTCTCTTTACAAGTGCAAATGCTAAAAAACAAGTAACTACAGATGCGGGTGATTATATGGCTGAAATAATGGATAATTTGCTGGGTTTTTTACCTCCAGGAGGAGTGTTTATAGGGGGGGCGGGAGTCGCAATACTTATATTAGCGTTTCAATTTCTAAATAAATGGTTACATCACATTTTAAAACTACCTTGGATGCAGGAAGAAAACCAGCGTAAAAGGAAGCAACTAGAACAAAACGCGAACAATCAACAAAAGTCAAACTAAGGTTAAGGGGTGGAAATATGAATCAGCCACCATATCGTATTTCTCCTTTAGAAATGTCCATTACGTTAATATCAATGATGCTGGCAATTGGAATTTTAACGTTACCACGTTCTTTAGCTGAAGCGATGGATAGCGGAGATGGTTGGATAGCCATTCTGGTTAGTAGTGCAATTGTCATGGGTTTTGTTTTCATGATCGTCCGGCTTCAAAAGAATTTCCCTGGACAGTCTCTTCTAGAATATGTCGGAGAAAAAGGAATGGGAAAATGGATTGCCAAACTCATTGCTGTCCTTTTTGTTATTTACTTTATTCCGTTTCTAGCTTATGAAGCTCGAGTTTTAACGATTATCGTTCGAATGTATTTACTTGATCGAACGCCGCCTGAAATAACACTTGCAATTATCGTCTTAACGACGACCTATGCGGTCTCTAAAGGAGTACAAGGAATTGTTCATTTAAATCTAATGTTTATCCCATTTATTATGTTCGTTTATCTAATCTTAATCGTCTTTAATATTCAAGATATGAATATAACGGAACTACGCCCTGTTTTACCTATGGGGATGACCTCCCTATTACCGTCGCTACAACCTACCATATTTTCGTTTCTAGGAATCGAATTATTGTTTTTTTGGCTTGCTTTTATGAAATCAGACCATTTACGAGCTTTGCCATTAAATCTAGGGGTTCTTTTTGTGACGATGTTGTATCTTCTCATAGTTGTTATATCTTATACGGTTATGTCTGTTAATGGCGTAAAAACGATTGTTTTTCCAACGGTTGGGTTAGCGAAAGAAGTAGAAATCGTAGAGGGTTTGATTGAACGGTTTGAGCCGTTAATGATTGTGATTTGGATCATGCAAATTTTTAACACCATGGCTATTATCCATTATTTAGCTGTGCAAACGATCAAAAAAGACCTTTTAAAGACGGAAAAAGGAATGTGGATCCCAGCTGTAGTTACGTTTTTTACTTATTATATTGCTGCTATCCCAAACTCTATTCAAGAAGTATTTACACTAGGAGATCTAATAGGTTATGCAGGTGCCAGTCTCATTTTACTGTCACTTATTATAGGTTATTTGACCGTATGGATTAAAATGAGAAAGAAAAGGAATCAAACAAATACGAAGGAGATAGCAAAATGAAAGGGATAACTCTATCGTTTCTTCTTGTTTGTCTATTTATGTTATCAGGGTGTTGGGATTTAACAGAGATAGAACAATTAAGTTTTGTTATTGGTACAGCTCTAGATCCAGTAGACGATGAAGAAATAAAAGCAAGATATCAAAAAGAAACGGGCAGACCTTTACCTAAAGAGATGTTTCAAGTAACGAATCAAGTGGTCATTCCGGGGTTAATTGAAGGAGGGGGAGAAGGAGGAGGGAGTCCAGCTGAAGGGCCATTTTTTAACATTCGCTCAACAGGAATGACTAACTTTAAGATAAATCGAAATTTTACATCTAGAAGAAGTCGAGTAATGAATTATGAACATGTAAAAGTAGTACTCATAAACGAAGAATTAGCCCGAGAAGGAATCATAGAGAGCGTTATTGACTTTTTCGCTCGAGATCATGCAATGCGAAGAGATTTTCTGGTTCTTATTTCAAAAGGGAGTGGTTATGAGATATTAGAAAATAAACTTCCATTAGAAATCATGCCAGCGATCTCCATTGAGATGATGAGCAACAATACCGAGAAAGGTCATAGTATTCCTCCCAAAAAATATATTGGTGAATTAATTAATAATGTAGCAAGTCATCAGAGCTATATCATTCCGAGGATTACTAAAACAGGCGGGGATGGCATTAAATTAGCAGGTGCTGCTGTTTTTTTTGGAAGAGAAAATAAAATGGTAGGTTGGCTTGGTGAGTATGATATTCAAGGGTACGGTTGGGTAACGGGGGAAGTGGAAAATGAAGCCATTGAAGCTTTTTATGGTCCGGAGCAAAAGCCATTTGTCTTTGAAACAGATTCTGGAGAAGTAAAGGTTGATTATCAACACGAAAATGGCAAAGATCTTTTTACGATCACGATAATGGCAGAGGGCTTCTTTGTGGATAATTGGATTGGTGGCATTGACCTTGACACCCATGAAACCATTTCGAAGCTTGAACAGGAAGTTGCAAACGAAATTAAACGTCAATCAACGAAGGTAATAGAAAAAATGCAAAATGAATTTTATACTGATATTTTTCAGCTTCATGACGAAGTGAGAATTCATGAGAATTCTTATTGGCAAGAAGTGAAAGATCGTTGGGATGGGGAAGATGGTGCTTTTTCTAAGGCTGAAATCAATTTAGAGGTTGACGTAGAAATTCGTCATTATATGACAACCGCGGAGTTAGAAGAGAATTGAGGTGAAGAAATGTATAGAAGATTATTGAAAAGGTTAAATGAACAGAAACAAAGAGCCTCAGATGAGTATGAGATTAAGCGTTCTAAAAGTCTGACTAAAATGGTTGAGACGATTAATAATATAGTTGGAGAAAGCGATGATATCGTTCAAAGGGACTTCAAAATTGGAGGGCAATTAAAAGCGAGTTTATTTTTTGTTGATGGGCTAGCCTTTGATTCTGGTATTGAGGATCGGATTATTAAACCACTTATTTATTTTGCTGATATCAACAAGGAACTAACTAGTCATCAATTGGTCGAACACTTACTGACGGAAGTCGTTACGTTTATAGAGGTTTCTGAAAAGGAAACGTTTGATGAAGCGATTTTGTCTCTCATGTCAGGAGAAACATTACTGGTCATCGATGGAATAGACAAGTTGATTCTATTTGAAACGAGACAATATAATCAACGAAGTATAGAAGAACCTGAAAGTGAAGTAATTGTAAGGGGACCACGTGATGGGTTTAATGAAGTTCTTCATACGAATGTTATGTTAATACGGAGACGTCTACGAGATCCTAATTTGACTGTACAGTTTGGTCAACTAGGGCGTCGTTCGAAAACGGATTTTGCGATTGTGTACCTAAAGGGAATTACAAATCAGGATCTTGTCGAAGAAGTGCGTTATCGACTCTCTTGTCTAGACATGGATATCACTATGGAGACAGGTGTGATTGAACAATATATTGAAGAAAATGTATTGTCTCCATTTCCGCAATTACTACGAACAGAAAGACCGGATAAAACAATCATCGCTTTAACGAGTGGGAAAGTCGTGGTGGTTTTAGATGGCACACCATTTATTTTAATGGCACCTGTAACATTTAGTGATTTAATGAGGGCGACTGAAGATAACTATGATCGATGGCACATTAGTAGTTTTGTTCGACTCCTGCGCTATTTCGCAGCGGCTATCGCTGTATTTCTACCTGGACTCTACATTGCGATTGTCTCTTATCATCAAGGGATGATCCCAACTGTTATTGCTCTATCGATTGCAAGCACCCGGGAAGGTGTACCTTTTCCTGCTTTTATTGAAGCTTTCTTAATGGAAATCACCTTTGAATTATTAAGAGAAGCAGGAATTCGATTGCCGCGTCCAATTGGACAAACAATCGGAATTGTCGGTGGTCTTGTTATCGGGGACGCAGCTGTTCGGGCTGGGATTGTAAGTCCGGTCATGGTTATCGTCGTGGCCGTTACAGCGATCGCATCATTCGCCATTCCTGCCTATAATGTCAGTATCACCTTTCGTATATTGCGTTTTCTAGTGATGATTTCAGCGGCTTTCCTTGGGTTATTTGGCATTGTCATTTCATATATTTTGATTAATATTCACCTTGTTGGGTTAAGAAGCTTTGGTAGTTATTATACATCTCCATTCGCACCATATAAATTTGGAGAGTGGTTAGACCTAATGATTCGTGGGCCTCTTATTCTTTTAAAAAATCGACCAGCAGAACCAGGTGTGTTGGATAAGAAGAAAAAGGATATGTGACTGACAGACTCCTGTAGATGAATTTAATGATGTTGTAACAGCACGGTTTAAGATTCTTAAAAAGAAAAGGCTACTGAAAAGATTCAAATCACCTACTCAGTAGCCTCAAAAAGAGGGATAATCTTTTTATCATCAAGTGAAGATGTGAGCAAAGTCACTTCTTTCGAGGTTGAAATCTCTATAATAAGACATAGTCAAAAGTATTGACACAGTATGTTTTTAATGGAGGATCCAAAGTGGAATTTGTCATTTCTTTATTAAATGAACCATTACTATTGTTATTTGTCATTTTATTTTTAGGATCCATGCTTGGTCAAGCGAAGATCAAAGGGCTTAGTTTAGGGACATCAGGGGTCCTATTGGTTGCGATGTTGTTTGGTCATTTCGGTTACGAGATTTCACAAACGGTCCAGAATTTAGGATTAAGTTTGTTTATCGTCGCGGTTGGTTTACAAGCGGGTCCTCGTTTTTTTCGAATGATGCGCTCAAGCGGAATTGTATTTGGCATCATCGGGTTATTCATTGTTTTGATTGCGGCGCTGACAACGATCGTGGTGTCTAAAGTGTTCGGACTTTCTCCGGCTCTTAGCATCGGACTGATGACAGGGGCACTGACTAGTACACCTGGGTTAGCGGCAGCTTTGCAGGCAACCAATGATCCGCTTGCTTCAGTTGGATACGGAATTGCTTACCCATTTGGGGTGATCGCAGTCGTATTATTTGTTCAACTGTTGCCAAGAGTGTTTAACATTGATTTGGTCAAGGATTTAAAGGAAAAGGTTGATCCAGCGCGCAATGAAGGTTCACCTGAAGTCGTGACCGTTGAAGTGACCAATTCGATCATTAACAAGCGAACGTTAAAAGAGTTGAAGTTTGAACAGTATAAATCCGTGGTCATAAGTCGAGTCATTCGTGGAGATAGAAATATTATTGCTTTAAATGACACGGTGATCTTAGTAGGTGATCGTTTGGTAGCTGTAGGATTAAGAGCAGATTTAAATAGGCTTTGTGAAGATATTGGGAAAGAAGTTGAAGTCGATTTTAAGAACTCGGATCACGTGAAACTACGTAAAGTGGTTGTGGATTCGGAGGAGATGATTGGAAAAAGTTTAAGAGAGCTTGAATTAAGAAGAATGTATGGGGTAACGGTTACACGGATGGAGCGAGGAGGCTTTGAATTTAACCAAAGTTCCAAGTGGCGTATGGAAAGAGGTGACGTTCTAACGCTTGTTAGCAGTGAAGATCGGTTAAACGTAGTCGAAAAGCTGTTTAGCAAAAAAACATTGGCCGTGACGAACGTACATATTTTTTCATTGAGTTTGATTTTGTTGATTGGGATTGTTATGGGCATGGTTCCGATTCATTTACCGAATCTCGGGACGGTTACTTTCGGGGTTGCAGGGGGTCCTTTGTTTGTGGCTTTAGTAATCGGTCATTTTGGAAAGCTTGGGCCGATTCGGGCACGTTATTTTCAACCATCTAATCAAGTAATCCGTGATATTGGATTAGTTTTGTTTTTAGCTGGAGCAGGTACCACAGCAGGGCAAGGTCTTGTTGAGGTTGTCCAAAGAGAAGGACTCCGCCTTGTATTTGGAGGGGCACTCATTACGATTATTCCGATAGTAGTTGGTTTTTTTCTTGCTAGAAAGCTGTTCCAACTGAGCATGATTCATTCACTTGGTGCTCTTTGCGGTGGTCTTACTAGTACACCTGGTCTAGGGGCGGTTAATCAATTGATTGATTCGGAAGATCCTTCGATTGCCTATGCGGCGGCATACCCGTTTGCACTCATCTTCGTGGCTATCGCGTCCCAGCTATTAATCTTCTTTTTGTGAATACATTGAAAAACCGTCTAAGTGAGTTTTATCTCTCAGACGGTTTTTGGTCATTTTCACTATGAACGTTGTACACCAGAGGTCGTATAACTTTGGACCATTTTATGTAGATCTTTGTGTGCTTCTCTTAATTTAATGGTTTCATCGATGATTCTTTGAAAACCTTCTAAGTCCTTGTCCGATGCATTTAATACAGATTTGGTGAGACCTTCAGCTATTTGTTGCAAGGTGAAATCTCGATTCATGACAACGGCCACCTTTCTTTTTTAATCATTATTCACTACATATGGAATATAAGTGCAAATGAAAGCACGTGTACAATATCATCGTAAACTTTTTCATTTTCTAAGTATAGTAGAACCACAAGATTATCATTGTAATTAAATAATTTTACACCTTTAATATAGATTTATTGTTGATTTTTTACTTTTTTTGATGAAGTGTAAGCAAATTGTAATATGGGTGTAGTGTGGTTGAAAACCTGTTAGATGAGGTTGTATCGTTTTTCTTTTGTGAAAGTTATACCAAAATACGATATTTTCGACAAAAGCCTTTTAAAACGATAGCATTTCGCGTTATACTTTCATTTGTGTTTCTTTTTTTAAAGTTAAATTAATAATAGAAAAGAGTTTGATAGAATGTCTGTACATGAACAATGGAAATCAAAATTAGGCTTTATTTTAGCAGCGGCGGGTTCGGCGATCGGACTTGGAGCTATATGGAAGTTACCATATGTCGCTGGGACATCAGGCGGAGGAGCGTTCTTTTTCCTTTTTATTCTCTTTACGTTGTTATTAGGCTATCCTTTGTTAGTCGGGGAATTTGTAATAGGACGCCGAGCACAAAGTGATGCGATCACGACTTACAAAAAATTAGCACCAAGCACGTTATGGCATTTAACGGGAAGACTGGGCGTATTTACGAGCTTTTTAGTTTTATCTTTTTACAGTGTAGTCGGTGGGTGGATTATTTTATACCTGTTTCAAGCTTTTACGGGTGGGCTCAATGACTTGCCACAAGAGCAATACGGACAGTTATTTGGAAATATTATTTCGAATCCACTATATGCACTAACAGGACAAATTGTCTTTTTATTGATCACGGTTTATGTCGTGGCAAAAGGGGTTCAAAAAGGAATTGAAAAAGCTAGTACCTTTATGATGCCAGCCTTGTTTGTTTTATTTTTATTACTAGTGATTCGGTCTTTAAGTTTGGATGGGGCAATGGAAGGCGTGCGTTTTTTACTTGTTCCTGATTTTTCACAATTGAATTCAGAAGTGATTCTCTTTGCATTAGGACAAGCCTTTTTTTCTTTATCACTTGGTGTATCTGTTATGGTGACTTATAGTTCTTATCTTCCCAAATCACAGGATCTTCCGAAGTCGGCTGTCTCCATTGTGGGAATGAATTTGTTTATCGCTTTGCTTGCAGGGTTAGCTATTTTTCCGGGAGTCTTCTCGATGGGGTTAGAAGTCAATGAGGGACCTACTTTAATCTTTGCTGTGTTACCAGCGGTTTTTAATCAAATGCCATTTGGAATGGTTTTCTTTATTGCCTTTTTGATCTTGTTTTTATTTGCCGCTTTAACCTCTGCCTTTTCGATGGTTGAGTCGCTTGTGGCAACCTTAGCAAAAGATGATTTAAACAAGAGAAAAAAATATACGTGGATTCTCGGAGGGGTGATTTTTATTGTTGGAATCCCTTCCTGTCTATCTTTTGGTTTAATGGCCGATACCGTTTTCTTTGGCCGGACGTTCTTCGACTTTCTTGATATGACAGTGAGTAACATCCTTATGCCTTTAGGAGCGCTTGTGGTATCCATCTTTGTTACGTTTAAAGTCTCAAAAACAGATTTACTAGATGAGCTTAAGCAAGGTTCTAAAGTAGGAATGGGTTTCTATTATACTTGGTTTTATTTATTGCGTTATGTCACACCTATTGCCATCATTATTGTGTTTTTAGATGTATTGGGTGTTCTAACTTGGATACTTTAAAGATGAGAAGCAGCGCTCGTTAGGGCGTTGCTTCTTTTTCGTTATAGTGTGCCATCATGTGGAATTAGGGGACGTGAAGTCTGTTATTTTGGTGGAGGCGATGTAGAGAGGCGGAGTGGACATGAGTTCTGCTAATCTATCAATGAACTGTATAGTTCTTCTGACTTTTAGTAGATAGCGGAACTCACGTCCGAAAATCAGTAGAAAGGGCGATTGTTGTAAAAAAGAGGAATCTATGTTCATGAGTAGGGTAGACCATCCAGTTGATCAATTTCAGGTGGTATACTAATTAGATGAATTTAAAAATCAGGGAAAAAGGATCGGTGAAAATGAAAAAAGTAGAAGTCAAAGGCGTGAAGGTAGATAAACAGACAAGGTGTGAACACTATCATACGGAGAAAGATATCATAGCGATTAAATTTAAATGTTGCAACACTTATTATCCTTGTCACCTTTGCCATGAAGAAGTGGCAGGACATGAGTCTGTTATTTGGAAGCGGGAGGAAAGGGGCCAGAAAGCGATCTTATGTGGCGTATGTAAGACAGAGTTAACGATTAATGCTTATGTAAATAGTGGTTCAAAGTGTCCTGTTTGTAAATCGTCATTTAATGAAGGCTGTCAAACTCATTATCATTTGTATTTTGAATGATGTAAGAACTAGTCTTCTTCGTGCAGGTTATAACCCTATTAGATTCATTATAGATAAAATTCATATATTTGAATCAATTTCATAAAGCCTAACTCATGAATCGTACAAGAATCCAATTTTACATTTAACATTTTTAAAATTGGATTTAAGCCACGTGATTCAGCTCCTTGTTGGAAAGTGACTTAGCTATCCGGTCACAAGCAAGCTTCGCTCCGTTATAAACTAATTGTGTCAAATCAAAGTGTACTTTTGCTCGTTTTCCTGTACGATAACGAACATTATTTAATTGGAAGAATTCTTTGAGATAAGCAATGACTCGTTCGACAGCACTTCGTTGCTTATAGAGCGTTTTCCACGCCTTTGAACCGCGGGCTGGGGCTGTATAGCGACGTAAATCAGTGGTGATTTTGACTTTATAAACCTTCTGGCACAACGTATCTTCTGCTAGCGGACAGTCTTTGCACTCTTTTGGACGTGTATATTTTAACGTCTCATAAGTTGGGTCATAACTATCATACCGATATGAATGTTCATGAACACAAGTAGGGGCAAAATTCTTATCAAACCCTACTGGTTCTGATTCATTCTTCTTGTTATAAGCAATAATCGACTGGGCACCGATCCGATAGATTTGTTGATAAATAGCGGGATAATCGTAACCTGCATCCAATGTGCTATAAGAGATCGGAAGGATAGAAAGACGCTCATGAATGCCTTTTAATAAAGGGATTGCCGCTTTTCCGTCATTCAGATTACCAGATGAAAATAGGGATTGTAGAATGTACTGACTCTTGGTTCCAACGGCTAAGTGTCCTTTATATCCATACCAATAAGCATTCTTCCCTTCGCTGTTTTTCTTAATGCCCCATTTAGGGGCATTTGGTACGGATGAACGTAATACATTTAGAGGTGTATCAAGTTGAGCTTCAATGGGTTTCTCGAAAACCGACAGATTTGCTTCGCGTTCGGCTTGTTCTTGAAGCCATTGCTCTTGTTCTTCTTTTGATTTACGTCCA
>NZ_JAQQWT010000022.1 GCF_028610705.1 Halalkalibacter alkalisediminis | reverse complement strand
AATTATCATTCTGTTGATATTCAATGGGGAAATCATGATGTCCTTTGGCTAGGGGCCTTCGCTGGATCCAAGGTTTGCCTCGCTAACATTATTCGTATCTGCGCTCGGTACGACAATTTGGATATTATTGAAGATGTGTATGGAATTAACCTCAGACCACTTCTTAATCTTGCGGAAAAATATTATAACGACAATCCAGTCTTTAGACCCAAAATACAATCAGATAAAAAAGGATCTGTGGAAGAAGAATTACAAATTACGAAAATTCATCAAGCCATTGCCATGATTCAGTTCAAACTCGAAAGCCCTATTATAAAGAGACGCCCGGACTTTAAAATGTCAGAGAGACTTCTGCTTGAGAAAATTGATTATGATAAAAATGAAATAACGATTCATGGGAAAACATATCCACTAGATCATACTTGCTTTGCGACAGTTAATCCAGAACAACCTGATCAACTATTAGAGGAAGAAGAGCAAGTCATAGATAAACTGTTATTTTCTGTTCAGCACTCGGAAAAGCTGGCTAGACATATGAATTTTCTGATGAAAAAAGGCAGCCTTTATTTAAGATATAACGGAAACTTATTAATACACGGCTGTATTCCTTTAGATGAAGAAGGAAATATGGAAAAAATGGTCATTGAAAATAAAACCTATGCTGGTCGTGAGTTACTTGATACGTTTGAACATTATTTACGACATGCATTTGCTCATCCTGAAGAGACAGATGATCTTGCGAAAGATATGGTCTGGTATTTATGGACAGGTGAATATTCATCACTATTTGGGAAAAGAGAAATGACGACCTTTGAAAGGTATTTCATTAAGGATAAAACAACCCATAAAGAGAGAAAAAACCCATACTACCATTTACGTGAAAATGAAGAAATCTGCCGTAAAATCCTAGCAGAATTTGATCTTAACCCTGATCAAGGTCATATTATAAATGGCCATACACCAGTGAAAGAAATAGACGGAGAAAACCCAATTAAAGCAAATGGAAAGATGCTTGTGATTGATGGAGGATTTTCCAAGGCTTATCAATCAACAACAGGGATTGCTGGATACACGTTATTATACAACTCGTTCGGTATGCAACTTGTCGCCCATAAACAGTTTAATTCAAAAGAAGATGTCCTTATAAATGGAACGGATGTGTTATCAGTAAAAAGATTAGTCGATAAAGAATTAGAGAGAAAAAAGGTTCTAGAAACGAATGTGGGAGAGGAAATATTACAAGAACTCTCTATTTTGAATAGCCTGCTGGAATATCGCTATGTGAAATAAAAGGCCGAAGGGATAGGAACCACGATCCAGGGAGTCAATGAACCTGTCCCGAAGCAAGGGGACAGGTTTTAACAGGGGACAATCGGAAGTTTTGCGTGAAAGAAGGCACAACTAGCGGATTTTATCTGCTCGTTGTGCCTTCATGGATGACTCATTTACATAACATGGTTGAGGAGTGTTGATCTTTACTAGTTATTACTCGGATGATTATATAAGCAAGCCATTCACTTTCACTGACTTAATAGCATCAATCATAAGTATTGCTATACTGATTGTAATGTTAACTTTTTCAAATAAGCTGAAAACTGGTCTAAAACCTATTCGTTTATTTAATAAGATTTTACTTCAGTAGTAGCTTTTCTTTCTGCCATCATTGTTATAGGCGTTCTAATTGGAGAAGTACATTTTTAAATCTTATCTACTAAACCAGCTCAGAGGAGTAGAGAGACGATTATTGAAGTAAGTTGTCCCATTGTCGACATCGTTCACTTCAAACTAGTTATCTCTAAATAGTGCCTGACTCCAGCACATAAGAAGGGAAAAAGATGATGAGCCTAAAGAAGAAAGGTTATTTAATTATTGGTCTAAGTACATTACTCCTCATACTTTATTTAACGTTATGGCCCGTACCGATTCATTCTCCGAATTGGGATGCTCCAAAGTCAGAAGGATATACAGGTCCACATAAAGTGAATAGTAGGTTAGCAGGAATGGGATTTATTGAACTAGATCATTATAAACAACCAGAGCATATTGTGTATCGAGATAATTGGCTGTATGCCGCGATGAAGGATGGAGAAATTATCCGAGTTCGCCCTGATGGATCAGAAATTGAAATTGTCGTAAATACAGGGGGACGTCCTCTTGGATTCGACTTTGATTCAGAGGGAGCACTTATCATTGCTGATCCTTTGTATGGAGACCATGGTGGATTGCTTCGAGTGACGATCCTTGAGGGGGGAGCAGAGACAGAACTTTTAACTGATTCCGCCGATAGCTATCCCATTTATTTTGCTGACGCTGTTGTAGTGGCAAAAAACGGTTTGATTTACTTTACAGATGCCTCATTACAAGTGAAGGCAAAGGAAATTGGTGATGTTGGAAAAGCTGGTGAACTAGACATATTAGCCAATAGCAGTTCGGGAAGAGTATTGGAATACAATCCTCAAACACAACAAACACGAGTATTAATAAATGACTTAAGTTTTGCAAATGGAATTGCTTTAAGTGAAGATGAACAGTATTTATTCATAAACGAAACAGGAAAATATCGTGTTTGGAAATTAGACGTAACTGCAGAAAACACCAGTGCATTCAAACAGAATAAATCTGCACAGATCGTCATTGATAATTTACCAGGCCTACCTGATAATATAGTGCAAGGGGAAGATGGAAGATACTGGATTGGATTAATTTATCCTCGAAATGACTTTTTAGACTATAGTGCAAACAAACCATGGCTTCGTTCTATAGCGATGCGCTTACCTGACTTTCTGTTGCCTAAAGGTAATGGATATTCTCATGTTATAGCCATTAATGAATCAGGAGAAGTTTTAGCTGATTTACAAGATCCAGATAGTTCATATACAGAAATCACTGGAGCAACTGAGTCAGACGATAAGTTATTCTTCCATCATTTAAATAATACGAACACAATTGGTTGGATTAAAAAGGCAGATATAGGTTATTAGACCACACAAAACCCTCACATATTGAGTTCGCAGCTTATTTTAAAGAGGAAGCAGGCAGCCAATAAGAGATGCCTGCTTCTACTCAATTGTTGGTTTGCTAGGTTGCTTTTAATGAATCTACTTATTATCGCGGCCTGATATCCAAGTTAACGCATTTAGAAAATCGTGAAGTATCAGATGGGCAGCGTTTAGGTATGATGGGGATACTGGACAATCATTTGGACCACACCTTCACTTTGAAGTATATGAAGGCGGTTGGAATGGTGCGAAGTCAAATGCGGTTGATCCATTACGTTATATACCACGAAAAGTAATGTCTAGCGACAAAAAATTCCTTAAATTTTATGTGCAAAAAAAATTCTTGAAATGAATAAATAGGCGGTTAGACTAAACACAACTTGTACTTACAGTTGTGTTTTTTATTAGGAGGTTGGTGATAAGGTGGCAAGGTTTAACTATGTTTGGAATGAAGAGAGAATTAGTATGTACAGGAAGGAAGGGGAGAAGGCGAATTCCTACATGCTGAATATGGAAACCCTCCTTTTCTAACATGTAAAAAGAAAGGGTGCCAATCGTGACACCCTTTTTCCTATTCCAGATCCTACAGAATGATCACTTTAGAAAGGAACGTATGAAGAGACCTGTATTTAAGATTCGGGGATAATAGTAACCCCAATCGTTTGAATAGGAGCGTCTTTCAGTTTGCTTTGTTTCGTTGCCTTATAATACTTGATCATCAGCTCATTTAATTCATTTTGAAAGGTGCGAAATGTTTGATCATCGAGCTTTAGTTCTAAAAGTGAGAAGGTGGAACCGTCCTCTGCATGTTCCCTTTCTTCTAATTTTGTAAGGTAGTTCTGGTATTGATTCATTAGTGATAACTGATAATAGGAAAAATAATTTAGTTTCTTTTCTTTTGGCGATTTTTTCCATTCATCCCCACTAAGTCTAGCTTCTTCTTCATTAAGAACATAATACTTTTCAGAGACGGATCTAACTTTTTTCTCTTTGAGTACACGGATAACGCCATAATCCACCAACACTTGAATATGTCTATAGAGTGTAGCTTGGGGAACATCCTCAATAATTTTCAGCATTTCGAGTGGGGTTAGTCCATTGTCTCTGTTCCTCATTAAAGCTTGGGAAATTTTTATTCGTACTGGGTGCATTAAAATCTCAGCTTTGTTAATCATAATATGCTCCTAACATTCCGTTTTTTTGTTTCTATGCGTTCTTATTAAGTGTTTCTATGTATTGTTATTTAAAATGATAATATTATCATTATAAATAACAATAATAATTAAAACAATAATTTTAAAAAAACAGGTGCGAATTTCCAAATGTTATGTTATCATTATCAATAATGATAATGATTAATAGGAGGAGTGAGAGCCATGAAATTACATTATGGAATAGACACGTTGAAGAATATAGATATTATGTCTTTTCTACCATTTATTTTACCTGTCCTTGTTATTGGATGGATCTTAATACTGATTGCATTAATTGATTTGTATAGAAATCGAAAGAGAAGAAATAACGTATTACTATGGACCTTAATTATACTTTTTGTAAATACCCTCGGGCCAATATTATATTTGGTCATCGGCAGAAAGGAAAGTGAAAGATGAGACTTGAAATCAGAAATGTCACAAAGACATTTAAAGAAAAAACAGCCGTTAATCAGTTTTCAATGGAGCTTCAATCTGGAGAATGTGTTGGATTAATAGGACCTAATGGAGCTGGTAAGTCGACACTAATTAAAGTGATTTCAGATATACTTGACCCAACTGAGGGGGAAGTTCTTCTTGATGGTAAGAAGATTTCACTAATGAAAAGAGAAATCGGCTATCTACCTCAATATCCGAATTTCTACTCATGGATGACAGCAAAAGAAACCTTGTCATTTATGGGACAGTTATCAGGAGTTAAAAAAGAAGAATTAACAGAAGCGATACCAAAAATATTGAACAAAGTAGGATTAAGTGGAGAAGAGAACTCAAGGGTTGGAACTTTTTCAGGTGGGATGAAGCAGAGACTAGGGATTGCCCAGGCATTGCTGCATAAGCCAGCGCTTATTGTCATGGATGAACCAGTATCAGCTCTAGATCCAGTTGGTCGACGGGAAGTACTTAATATCATCGAAGAAATCAAAAAGGAAACCACAATTTTGCTATCAACTCATATTTTAGGAGATGCAGAAGAGATTTGTGAACGATTTGTCATAATCAAAAATGGTGAAAAGATTGAAGATACGACACTGACTGAACTATTAAACCAAAACAGTCAAAATAAGCTGAATATTGAGATGGCAAGCAAAGACCTGCAATGGGTTCAGATCATTGCGAAAGAAGAGTATGTTAAAGACGTAGAGGTCATCGGAAATAAGGTGAAAGTAGAGGTTGAAAATATACAACTGAACAAAAATATGTTGTTAAAAAGTGCTCTTATGCATAATGTCGATATAGCAAAATTTGAGATAGATAACGATACTCTTGAAGAGATCTTCTTAAAATTGGTGGTGGCGAAATGAATAACTTCACAGTAATTCTAAAAAAAGAGTTTGTTCAAATGCTTCGGGAATATAAGATTATTTGGCTACCCCTTGTGTATCTATTTTTAGGGATGACTCAACCAATTATTAGTTATTATTTACCTTCAATATTAGAGGCACTTGGTGGTAGTGAGGGGATTATCATTGATCCAAGCATGGCCGCTCAAAGTGGTGGAGAAGTATTAGCTACGACATTGGCCTCTCAATTTGATCAATTAGGTTTGATTATTATCATTGTTTCGATGATGGGGATTGTTCAGTCTGATAAATCAAATGGAATGTTAGCTTTTATTCTAACAAGACCTGTTATGGTTGGATCCTATATTAGTGGTAAAGTAGTCTCCAACTATCTGTTTATTGCTTTGAGCGTGGCAATCGGTTATGTTGCTTCATACTTTTATGTTCAATTTCTATTTACAAGTATTCCACTTGCGGACCTACTAACTGCGTTAGTCTTTTATCTAGTTTGGGTGTTGTTCATTGTTGGATTTACGACAATGATAAGCACCATTTTCAATGGTCAGGGAATTATAGCTTTAATCTCAATTGTTTTTTTAATTTTTTGTAGAATGATAGTGGGGCTAAGTCCTATTATCGATTCTATTAATCCTGCCAGTATGAGTCATTATGCGATGGAAGTATTGGTTGTAGGATCAATTAATAAGAGTGTCATCTTCAGTGGAATAGCAACATTACTTCTAACTATTTTCACACTTAGCATTACAAATAATTGGATCACAAAAAAGAAGTTTAGTAATGAGCAATAATGTAAGTATACACAAATGCTAGGAGGTTAAGAGATGTTAAGGATTACAAACTTAGAAAAAAGCTATACCTCAAAGAAAGTCTTAAACGGATTAGATCTCAACATAAAAAAAGGCGAAATATTAGGGTTTGTTGGAGGGAATGGCGCCGGTAAAACTACAACATTAAACGTTATTACAGGCATTGTGGATTATCAAAAAGGCAAAGTAGAAATCAATGGTCTCTCTAAAGAAGCTGGAATTGAGTATAAGAAGCAATTTTTTTTCATACCTGATACGATTAATGTCTTTAAAAATGTATCGGGATATGACTGGATTTGTTTTTTAATGAACCTATATGGGGAAAAGGATAAAAAAAGGTTTGATCAGTTTATTGAGAAATTTGATATGCAAGAGGCCGTAACTAAACCAATGGGGACGTATTCGTACGGAATGCTCCGTAAAGTTTTATTAATTGCTGCTTTTGTAATTTCTCCCCCTATTATTATTATGGATGAACCTTTAAACGGTTTAGATCCAAATGCGGTTCTAGTCTTTAAAGAATTAATCAAACACTATGTAGAAATGGGTGGGACCGTATTCTTTTCTACCCATTTATTAGACATCGCTGAAAAGGTATGTAGTACTGTTGCTATTCTAAAAGAAGGAAAGATTATTTTACATGATGATATTCAAAATATCCTCGGCGAAGAATCATTAGAGTCCATTTTTATGGAGGCACAAGTATATGAACGAAAAACGTCAATTAATTAAATTTTTCGTTTCTTCCTTTTATAGAAGACCCAAGCAACCGATGCTTCAAGTCGTATTGATTATAGCTGCTTTCTACATGTTTGTCCAATTAACAGTGGTGAATCTCGCCGTATTTTTACTAGGAAATACGCCTATGTTCATGTTTTACAATTTACTGATATCGAGTGTGCTTATCTTTGCATTGGTTTGTTATTTCTCCATTTCTCAGGTGTTTGCATATTATGAATTTAACATGTTAGTTCCTCTTCCCTTAAGTGCTAGAGAAATTATAACCGCTAAGGTGATCAGTAGTCTATGGGTTCCTATGGTGATTTCAATGCTTGTTCAAATCCCTACTTTAGTGCTTTTACTTATCGAAATTAGAATCATCGAAGCAATGAAGCTGCTACTCTTCATACCAATAGTAAATGTTTTAACAGCTCTGCTTCTCCTCTTTCTTCTTTCTATTGTGAATACACAGTATTATCGATTTAAAAATAAAGTAGACTATTTAGCTGCCAACATGGCTGTTATCCTCCTCGTATTGATCGGCTGCCTAGTTTACTTTTCTAGCAAAATGACGGTTACCATCTCAACATTTCTGTCACAAATGGATGTAACATCAATTGAAGGTTTACTGAACTCGGTGGAATTTGTCCTTCTGACGATGTATGAAACGTTCAATAACATGGCGCTAATTAGCTTGATTGTGACGAGTTTTACCACCTTGGAGCAAATGGGACTATGGGTTGTGATGTTAAGTTTCACCATTTTAATTAGTATTTTATTATATTATATTGTGATAAAAATATGCTCTTTCAGTTATGTTAAGAATGGAGTATCTGAACAAAGTGAAACGAGTCTAAGACCATCAAGAGTTAGAATTACTAATAGTCAATGGGTTAACTATTTACAAAGAGAACTATGGATTATTCAATCAGAAGCATATTTTAAAATGCAGATTGCCTTAGGTCTCCTACTGCCTCCCATTGGTGCAGTGATCTTATTAGTATTAGTACAAAAGGATGTATTTCCATCCTATTTCATTCTTTCAAATAAAGGTTTTTTAGGATCATTCTTTTCATATGTTGTCCTGTTTCTGTGCTGTATAAATAATATAAGTGGTACACCATATTCAAGAGAGGGAAAATATCATTATCTATTGAAGAGTGCTCCCTTTAATAAGAACTATGTCTATTTTTCGAAAGTCGTCATTTCGTCAATAATGAGTATTATGGCTATTTTGGTAAGTTATTTAATATTGGCTCTATTTGGGTTCTGGGAATTTGAAAGTATAGCATTGCTGCTGACTATCACAAGTCTAGTCATTTGCTATAACCTTCTCACACCACTCTACGATATGAAAAAACCAAGTCTAGATTGGGAAAACCCAGCAGAGGCGATTAAATCAAATCCGAATGTTTTAATCAGTCTCCTGTATGGATTACCAATATTGATCCTAATCATAGCGGTTCACTTTAGCTTAATATGGTTTGTGGATCAATCATTTATAGCGACAATTATTACTCTCTTATTGGGAATGTCAACATTGCTTATCCTAATAAAAAAGGTGAAGCTAGTTTTGTAAAAGATTTACTTGAAAATCATTAAAGGTACAAGAAAGGAGCATCTACCTATGGGGAAGCATCATGATAAAGAATTTAAGATGCACGTTGCACGGTTAGTGGTAGAGGAAGGTAGGAAGACAAAAGAACTGTCTGAAGAGATAAATGTGTCATTACAAACTCTACGTAACTGGGTTAACACCTATAAAGAAAAAAATAAGGAAGGCTATAAAGTAGACGGGAGCATTGTTTATTCAGGAACAAACATGACAAATGATCAAGACCAAATTATTGAAAGCCTCAAAGAGGAAAATGAAATACTTAAAAAAGCAATGCATATTTTGGTGAAAGAAATTAAATAGGTGACCTAATCTATTTTAAATAATAGGAGAAAGCCATATTCAATGATCAAATTGAATAGGCTTTTTTTTATATAAAAATTTGAAATCTATTTAAATTTTTAAAAGAAATTTTAAAAATAAAATTTTTCTTAACTAAACGAGTAAAATACTTTTGTGTTAAGGCTTTAGATATAAGTAAATAAAACTATAAATCAACCAAAAACAATTAAACAACCTATAATTTTACAAAAATTTAATAGACCTTACATATTTGTTATGGTAAGGTATTATCAATAATGATAATGATAATGTTTTTGGCCAATGTAGTAAAAAAATAATTAAAATAAATAAAATTATATCGGTAAAAAGGTAGATCATTATTGTTAATTTAGTAAAAAGGGAGGGGGGAGATTGATCGAATATTTTATGAATAAGTGCAATACTTACAAAGCCTTCACCATGTTTTATGAGGCAGACTTATTAAATTTAAACGATGTAGATGGGATATTTAGTGAGGAAGAACGTAGTTATTTAGATTCACTAACTGTAAAAAAAAATTCAGAAGCAAAGAAAAGTTTATATTGTGCAAAATTTTCTATCATGAAATTTTTAGATATTGGTTTAAATGAAATAAAACAAATTTCTCTTCTAAAAGGTGTGTTCGGACAGCCCGTCGTTATCGGAAATAGGTTTCTGCCGGTTAATGTCGGCATTTCGATATCCCATACCTCAAAAACAATTGGAATCGTCGTATTTGATCAGTTGCATCCAATGGGTATCGATGTTGAACAAAGAACAAAAGAGGATTCTCCGTTTTTAGAAGAATATTTAACTGAGCACGAAAGAGAGATGATTCAGGGGAGTAGCTTCTTAAGTAAGGAAATTCTTTTTAGTGCCAAAGAAAGTCTATCAAAAATATTAAAAACAGGATTAACCACACCACTACAAATTTTTGAAATTTCGAGGTTTGAGGTTGACCATGAGGGCATTTTATTGTTTTTTAGTCATTTTACGCAATATCAGTGTAAGGTTGTGCTTAGAGAAGACCAGATACGAAGTGTTACGTTTCCAATTAATTCTACAAAAGTAAACGGATAAGGGAGATTACGAATGGAACTGAAAAGGGAAGTACGAAACAAAAAAAATTTAACTAATCATCTTTATAAAAAAGAGGACAAATTTAGTAAGTTAATTATTGCTTTAGTACTACTTAGCCTCATAGCGGGCATTGAAACGACTTTATTATTATACTCTGCGGAACAAAAAGGAATGGATGTATTAAATGGCGTTTCAATGTCAGAGCTAGGTGTCATCGGTTTTATTAGTATGACGATTGCTATGGGATCGTTAGGATTATTTTTTACGTTTATTGTTCAAACCCTTATCGTAATACTACTGGCATTTATGTTAAAAGAGAAACCCGTAAACGTAAAAGGTATTATGAAATCGGTTGTCAATGCCGGGATATTGATCGTCATTGGCTCTGGTGTCAATGCAATCATTGCGCTTTTAGTCAGTGCGAAAGAAACTACATTTACTAGTTTAGCTCTACTTGTTCATGATCAAAATTCTACATTACACACCTTTATGGCTGAATTTGAGTTATTCTATATTGCTAGTCTTATTGTATTTAGTCTTTCCTTAGAAAAAGTAGCAAAAATAAAAAGAAGAAATGCGATTATCATTACACTTATTATCGCGTTAATTTCTCTAGTGTTTCATATGTTGACGGTAACATCAGGAACATATTTAAAGTAACAAGGGGGAAACACGACTATGAAATCGTTGGTATATTTGTTTGAAGAAAGTGCAAAAAAGCATGGGGATAAAGTTGCAGTAAGAAATAAAGATAGACAATTTTCTTATAAAGAAACGAATATATTAGCAAATCGGTTTGCACAGTACTTACAAAATCAGGGAATACAAAAAGGTGATAATGTAGGGATTTATATTGAAAAATCGGAATATGTTTTATTTTTCATCTTAGCCTTGTTTAAATTAGGCGTTACCTATGTTCCAATTGACCCAAAAAGCCCAGCTAAAAGAGTTAAACATATTATTAAGAACTCAGAGTTGAAATTACTGATTACAGACGAAGAAACATCCGAAAATTGTCAACATGTGACGAGTGCTCAAGTCATTGACGGATCAACACAATTTGAGGGCAACAATCTAAATATATCCATCGACCCAAAAAACCCTGCTTATATCATTTTCACATCTGGTTCGACTGGAGACCCAAAAGGAGTTTGTGTAACCCATGGAAATGTGATGAGTTTATTTTCAGGGTGTGAGAGTTTATTTGATTTCGACCACCAAGATAAGTGGACTTTTTTTCACTCATATGCCTTTGATTTTTCGGTATGGGAAATGTGGGGGGCTTGGCTCTATGGTGGTGAAGTGATCGTCGTTTCCTTTGAAGAAAGTAGGAGTCCAATTTCATTTGTTGATCTCATGGTACAAACGAAGACGACCATTTTTAATTGTACACCAAGTGCTTTTTTTGAAATGAGTACAGAACTCATAAAGCGTCAACAGGAATTACACTTAAAGTACATAATTTTTGGAGGAGAAGCGTTAAACTTTAAAAAACTAGCTACGTGGTTTTCTCCGGAAAATAAGTACTTACCAAAACTAATAAATATGTATGGGATAACAGAAACGACGGTTCATGTTACTTTTAAAGAAGTGAAAAAATGTAGTGTGGAAAATGGTGTGACTAATATTGGTAAGGTACTCCCTCACTTAGACTTTAAGATTATGAATGATTGTGAAGAAGAAGTTTCTAAGGGGGGAGAAGGGGAGTTGTACATTTCAGGAGGAGGTCTTTCAATAGGCTATTATAATAATCCAGAAATGAATGAGAAAAAGTTTAAAGAGTTTGATAATATTCGATATTATAAGTCAGGCGATGTAGTGAAACAATTAGACAATAATGAACTTCAATACATCTCAAGAAATGATGAACAAGTCCAGTTAAGAGGCTTTAGAATTGAACTGGGTGAGGTGGAGAGCGCATATAATGAACTTAAGGAAATTAGCAATGCAGTTGCTATAACCGATACGGTCTTTAGTGATGACCTACATTTGGTTTTATATTATGTTGCGGAGGAGGAATTACCTACCAGTTATTTACGAGAAGCAGTTAGTACCCTGATCCCTGCATATATGATTCCAAGTTTCTTTATCAAGATCGACCAAATTCCATTAACCGTAAACGGGAAATTGGATAAGGGATTATTACCAAAGTTTCAACAAACAGTTATTGAACCAACACCGTCCGAAACAATAGTAGTAGATGAACAATTAGCCGCACAAATAAGAAAAGTGATTATCGATATTCTAGGCAATGAAGGGATTTCAAATAAACAGTCATTATTGGCATCAGGAATGAATTCATTATCGATAATGAAAATAATAGTGAAGGTGAGAGACCTTTTCAATATTGAGCTTGCTCCATTAGAGATGCTAGAAAATGATACGATTCTAAAATTAACGAGCATGATAGAAGTACGATTAAAGAAAAAAGAGATGCAAGAGTATCACCCTATTGAAATAAAGAAAAGGAATGAATACCCCCTTACATATGAACAAGAGAATTTATGGTTCATTTACCATACAAATGAAGATAAGTCTCTGTATAATATTGTATTTTCCTATGATATAACAGGAGAAATTGATAGGAAGGCCCTGGAGAACTCGTTTAATAAAATGGGTAATTTGCATCAAATATTAAAAAGTACCATTAGAGAGCAAGGAGGAAAAGGGACATTAGTATATGATGAGACAATCTATCATCACTTTACCTTTGTTGATCTTTCAAGCAATACTGCCAAAGAGCAAGCAGAAAAGGTAGAAGAATTCGTGAAACAAGAAACAACTAGACAATTTGATATCGAAAATGGATCGTTATTATCGATTACTCTAGCGAAGAAGAGTGACTTGGAGTATCAATTGATTTGTAACTTCCATCATATTATATTCGATGGTTGGTCAATTCCTTTACTGATTAACACTTGGTTTACTATGTATGACAATCTTAATAGTGAGAATCAGCCTGCCCATTGTGAAGAAAAGATTCAATATGGTGATTATGCTTACTGGCAAAAAACATCACCAACCTATATAAGTGAGAAGGATCAACAATTTTGGAGTAGAGAAATTTCCACAATGAGAAAGGAATCATTATTACCATATGATTATCCGAAGACAGCAGCTAGTAAAAATGATTCAGATATTATTCGTTTTTCTGTACCCAATGCCATTCAAACGAAATTAGAAGAGATTAATCTAAAGACAAAATCGACTTTGTTTATGAGTTTGCTATCTGCCTATCAAACGTTTTTATCTGTCTATTTTGATAAGGAAGAGATTGTAGTAGGAAGTCCATTAGCCAAAAGAAATCATGCTGATATAGAGCAGTTAATAGGCTATTTCGTAAATACATTACCTTTTAAATTACACATCTATCAAGAAGAATCATTTACAGACGTGTTAAGAAGAAACATTAAGAATATCACAAATGTGTTTGATCACCAAAACTTACCGATTGAACAAATAATGAAGTACGCTGCACATGCACAGGATCGCTCGATTTATTCGACACCATTATTCGATACAGTATTTGTTTTACAAAATAACGAAAAGGAAAAATTAACGTACGAAACCGTTCAATTACAACCGAGACAGGTCAATTCATATAAAGCGATTTTTGACTTAGTTGTACAAGCAGAACAAATCAATGAGGAGTTGGTGATTTCCTTTGAATATAACCAATCATTATTTAATAAATCAACCATTCAGAAAATGGCTAATAATTTCGAACACTGGTTACATGAAATTACTAGTGAAGAAGAAACTCAATTAAAAAACTTATCATACATAGAACCAGCACAATTACAAGAAACATTAACACTAGCGATTAGTAACAGAGGTCATAATGAAGGTGAAGAGAGGAAGTTCGAGGATGTAGTGTCCCGTTTTGAACGACAGGCGAGGAGTAGGCCTGAGGACGTAGCAGTCGTTCATGGAGAAGAGCAATTAACGTACCGAGAACTAAATAAAAGGGCTAATGAGATTGCTACTTATCTACATCAGAACGGGGTATGTGAGGAAGACAAAATCGGTGTTTTTATGGAACGTTCTATAACGATGATAGCGTCTATTTTAGCCATTATGAAAGTAGGAGCTGGCTATGTCCCGCTAGACCCTTCACAACCAGAAGAGCGACTCATTCATATGATTGACGATTCTGAAATTGTGTATTGCTTAACTAATAATGGAGAACTTACTTATCCAGGAGATGATAAGAAACTTATCGCCATTGACGAAATTATTAATCTAGGTGAAGCTAATGAGTTCCAGGCACGAAGACTTTTCAAGACGAATTTAGCTTATGTTATTTACACTTCGGGAACAACGGGAAAACCTAAGGGAGTAATGATCGAACACGGAGGACTCGCGAATCTATGTGATTGGCATATCGATTACTACTCCGTTACAGAGGGAGATGCAGCCTTACTTATTTCGAGTGCTTCTTTTGATGCCTCGATATGGGAAATGTTCCCTTACTTAACTAATGGCAATAAGCTTGTGATATTAGATTACTATGATTTACTTGATGTCGAAGTACTTTCGGAAAAATTGGAAAATGAAAAGGTTTCAATCGCATTTTTTTCTACAGGACTTCTTGAGCAATTATTTATTAATGAAATGAAATTCCCAGATTCGATTAGGAGCATTCTTACTGGTGGTGACCGTTTGAAAACGATCCCTAATCAATTAAATTTTAATTTATATAATAACTATGGTCCGACAGAAGGAACGGTTGTTTCAACCGCCCATAAAGTTCGTCCAGGAGATAATACGGTGATTCCGATTGGAAAACCCATTTTGAATGTAGAGACATATGTATTTAATTCAATGATGAAGTTGACTCCTAAGGGACAAGTTGGAGAACTGTATATCGGAGGTCAAGGAATTGCACGAGGTTATATTAATAATCCGGAAAAGAACGTAGAAAGCTTTGTCCCAAACCCATTTAATCCAACTAAAAAACTGTATAAAACTGGGGATTTAGTTAAGTTTACTGAGGATGGAGATTTGCTATTTATAGGAAGAGCAGATGACCAAGTGAAAATTAGAGGCTATCGAATTGAATTAGGTGAAATCAATGCAGTACTAAAAAAGTTTGATGGAATAAAGGATTGCATAGTTACAACTAAGGATCAAGCACAGTCAAAGCTTATTATAGCCTATTTTATTTCAGACAATGAGATGGCCGAAGCTGACATCCATGAACATATGAATAAGCACTTGCCTCAATATATGATTCCTTCTTCTTTTATTAGGTTGGATTCATTTCCGCTTACAACAAATGGAAAGGTGGATATGAGAAGCCTATCCGATCTAAAATCACATCGTGAACGAACACCTAAAGAGAAAGCAATGAATATAATTGAACAGAAATTATTAGAAATATGGGAATACGTCTTAAACAAAGAGAATATTACCATATCTGATAATTTCTTTGAATGTGGTGGGGACTCTATTCTAAGTATCCAAATTTGTGCCCTTGCCAAAAAAGAACATCTTTTCATTACATCTAAAGATATATTTGAGAAACAATGCATTGAAGAAATTGCTAAGGTTGTGGAATGGAGGAACGACAACGAAATAACTGAATCAGACGTATATGGACAGGCACCGCTAACCCCGATCCAAAAGTGGTTCTTTTCTCAAAATATTAACAATTATAACCACTGGAATCAATCTGTTACGTTAAAAGGCTATCCAGCTATGAATGAAAACAGACTTAATCAGATTGTTGCCCAGCTTGTAAAGCATCATGATGCCTTTAGAACAAGATTTACCGCGAGTGAAGAATTTTCAACAGTGGAAAGAGCTGAGAAACACCAAGCATTTTGGCAGGCTGTATACCTCGATCACTCTAACCTTCGTGAGGTGCAACTCCAACAAGAAATCTCTCAGCTAGAAAAGATCGCTCAAAAAGGAATTAATATTATAAACGGACCACTAATGAGAGTAGTTTGCCTTAAGACGAGTGAAGATGAGCATACAATCATCTGGATCGTTCACCATTTAATTGTGGATGGTGTTTCTTGGAGAATTCTACTAGAAGACTTTGATCAGCTCTATATGCAAGCCCTGAATAATGAGGAACAACGGCTTTCTTCCAAAACAACATCATTTAAAAAGTGGGCCAATAAATTAGCTGAGTATAAGGAACGAATCCCAGAAAATATTGAGAAATATTGGGTGGATGAATGCAGCAAGAAGTATGACCATTTGTTGGTGAAGACTACAACTGATTATGCAGGGGAATCCTTTGCTTTAACATTAAATCAAGAAGTAACTCATGCGATTTATAACGAAATAACAAAGGCATATAACGTAACGGTTGATGAAGTCTATCTAGCTGTTTTTACAACATTGCTTGGTGAGTATTTCAATAAAACAGATGTCCACTTTACACTAGAAGGCCATGGCCGTGAAGAATTGTTTGATGATGTTGATTTATCTAGAACCGTAGGGTGGTTTACAACTATGTATCCCATCTATTTAGAAAAGAAGGATTCCTTGTCCGATACTATTTTTAACATAAGAAAAAAGTTAAGAACTATGCCAAATAAAGGTATTGATTATGGCATATTAAAGGATCAATTGACTGGACTGAATAAACCGATCCTTAGCTTCAATAACTTAGGGAAATTTCATAAAAGCAAGAATATGTTTGCGACAGAGATCCATTTTTTCAGTGAACAGGATATTCAAGAGAACTCCTATACTGAGCATGAAATAGATATTGAATTATTGCTTGTTGATGATCAACAGGAAGTAAGAGTCAATTACAACCGATATTTTGTCCAAGAGGACTTTGAAAACTATGTGAAGATCCAATTGCCAAAATTACTTTATAGTTTAAGAGAAAAGACCGAGCAGAATGGATCAGCTGAAGTGACATTGGACTTTCCAATACCTGATTCCCAAATTATAGATGTGTATGACTTAACAGCGACCCAAAAAGGAATGTTATACCATAGTTTATTTGATAGTGATAGTAGCCAGTATACCGTACAGCTTAGCTTTGGCTTAGATGGTCAATTGAATATTGAAAAACTAAAGAATGCCATAACGAAAACAATGTTAAAGCATGATATTTTTAAGACCCAATTCCATTCCGACAAGAAGGGGCACTTTCAACAATTTTTATTGCACTCTGTGGATATTGAAATCGACTATGTCGATTTATGGAATTCGCATTTAAATCTAGAACAATGGATGGAGAGTCAGTACAAAAAAATTGATATTGAGAGCAATCGAATCAACCGTTTCTTAATCGTTAAGTCTGCCCAGCAACAATACCAATTAATATGGACATTCCACCATATTATTATGGATGGTTGGAGCTATTCAATGGTAATTAACGAAATTTTCGATTTCTATCATGCCAAAGTATCACTTTCAGCAGTAGATGTACCTTTCAAATTGTACGTTGAATACATGAAAAGGTATATGGAGCAGAATCAACTGAAAGATTATTGGAACGTAAAGCTTCAACAATTACAAAGCGCTACTTCCTCACTAGAATCGTTTACAGGTGACAATTACGTTGAGTACGTATATACGAAAAAATTAGATCATGAACTCTCTATGTTGGTTCAACGATACTGTCAGGAAAACAAGATTACTGCCAATACTTTTTTCTTAACGATTTGGCTTGCAACCTTGAGCGAGTTAAAAGGAAGAGATACGGTCTGTTGTGGTGTAGTGACTTCAGGAAGAAATATTCCAATTCAAGGGATTGATACGATGGTTGGACCATTTATTAATACGATCCCTTTTATAAAGACAGTGGATCAAGAGTCGACGTATAAAGAGCTAATGAAAGAAGTACAAAGCGAGCTATTAGAAGTAAGTGCCTTTGAAAATACACCTTTATCTAAAATTCAGGAATGGGCGAATTCACAAGAGCATTTGTTTGATTCATTGTATGCTTTTGAAAACTACCCAATGACAATAGCGAGTACAGATGAACTGACTGTGAGTTTAATAGAAGGAAGAGAAACATCTCATTATCCAATGGTCATTGTTATTACTCCAGGTACAAGCGTTCAAATTAAATTTAACGAGGCAACCATTGCTGTAAACGTAAGGTCTTCCATTATTTCAACGTTTAATCAAATCATAAGTCAACTACTTGAAAATTTAAAAGTTAAGTGAGGAGAAAAACATATGGAGATAACTACTACAAGTAAGACTGAAGCAATTGAAAAAAAACTAATTGAGTTTTGGGGAGAAATTCTAGGAGAGGAGAGTATTGACCGAAATGTTAGCTTTTTTGACCTTGGAGGCAATTCTCTTCTAGCAATGCAATTGATTCAAATGGTGAAGAATAACCTGGGTATTAAATTAGCTATCAAAGTTTTGTTTGAACATCCCACTATTGAGGAGCTTTCGCTACTGATCAAGCAATTAAGTGATATTAATCAGGGCTGCGATAAATGAGGTGAATCTATGAATAGAGTAATGACTGGAACGCAAGAGAAGCTTTTGACTATTTTATCAAGAAGTGTGGATGCGCCCTTAACGTCTACAGATAACCTATGTCATCAATTAAAAACGTATGCGGAGCAAGAGGCATTTTTCGCGCTTATCAAAA
Organism: Halalkalibacter alkalisediminis; assembly: GCF_028610705.1. Classification (GTDB taxonomy): domain Bacteria; phylum Bacillota; class Bacilli; order Bacillales; family Bacillaceae_D; genus Halalkalibacter; species Halalkalibacter alkalisediminis. Next base: position 33,127 of record NZ_JAQQWT010000022.1, on the reverse strand, counting down.
AGATGTTTGGAATCGAACTAACGATGGAAGTAATAACGGTTCAATCAAGCATCCAAAAACTAGCAAGCTTTATCGAGATGGTTATTAATATGAGAGAAGACCATAAAGTTAAACCTGTTAGACGCGGGGCAATCCGGGGAGAACTTTCTCATAATCAAGATCGGATGTATTTGTTCGATAGTCTTGGAGATAACCAGATGCTCTATAATATGCCATTTAAGTTCCGCTTAAATGGCATATTAGAAATCGAAGTTCTACAAAAAGCCCTCGATTCTCTAGTAGAGAGACATGAAAGCTTGAGAACCAACTTTTTAGAAGAGAACCATCAAATTCGACAAGTCGTGAACAAGTTTAGTAGAAATACGATTACCTACGAAGATTTGCGAGACGATGAACTAGAAGTCGCTTTCGTGAAGCTTGATAACCATCTTAATAAAGAAGCAAGAAGAAGCTTTCATCTAGACTCGGGTCCATTATTTACGCTGAAGATTTTCCAAATAGAAGATGAATTCTATTATTTAGTTTGTAACTTTCACCATATTATTTTTGATGGGGTTTCATTTATGACCTTTTTTCAAGAATTAACAGAAACGTATGAACGGAACTCTACAGCCAATGCAACAGACACTACTCTGCCTTTAGAAATGCAGTATTTAGATTATGCATTGTGGCATAAGGAATGGGTTCAAGAGAATGACGCCAACCAAAAAGAATTCTGGGAGCGTTACTTCATGGAGGGAGAGACGAATTTAGAATTACCTTATGATTTCTCAAGACCAAAATCTCCATCCTTTTCGGGAAGCCGAATAGAATTAGAAATTAACAATGATCTTCGAGTGTTGATAGACCGTGTCTTGAAGCAAAGTGGTACAACGCTATATGCGTTTATGTTGACGGCCTATCAAGTATTTTTAGCTCAGTATACAGGGAAGCAGCAAATTGTTGTTGGTAGTACAGTGGCTAATCGGGTTCAAGAGGAATTTGCTAAGGTGATTGGCTGCTTTGTGAACACACTGCCATTTCAGTTAGAAGTAGATTCAACTGAATCTTTCCAAACGATTCTAACTCGGAATCGGCAACAAATTTTGGAAGTGCTTGAGTATCAAGCTTATCCCTTTGATAGGATAGTAGATATCATTAACCCGGATCGGGACTTAAGTTATTCTCCGTTGTTTCAAACAGCAATAGCAATGGAAGAAAGCTTTGATGGTCAGTTTAGGAATTCATTTTTTACTTTGGAAAAAGAAAATTTTGATATTCCTTTCTCTAATTATGATCTAACCATTAAAGTGAAGGGCTCTCAAAAGTTAATTCTTGAATTTGAATACTCAGATGAGCTCTTTCTACCAGAAACGATCAAGAGACTTATGAAGAGTTTTGAAAAATGGCTATACCAAATTTGTCAACATTTCGAAACACCGATCAGACAATTACAATATTTAGATGATGATCAGTTAGATTTGTTATCAAGCTGGCAAGGAGAGATTACCAATGACTATGCCAATGAGACGGTTATCTCCGTGTTCAAACAGGTTGTAAAAGAGCGTGCTACCAGCATCGCTGTTTATGATAACGGGGAACAAATAACGTTCTACGAGTTAGATAAGAAGTCTGATGGCATAGCGCACTTAGTTAAAAAGGCAATGGGCGAACGTTCGAAAAAGGTAGGGCTTCACGTAACAAGATCGATTGACATGGTTGTTAGTATGTTAGGAATTATGAAAGCCGGATGCGCTTATGTACCACTAGATCCTTCTCTACCCAGTGAACGATTGGAATATATTATTCATGATTCGGCTCTAACTGTATGTATAACTGATCAAAGACAGCAAGGGGTAATTGAGACGATTCGCCATGTAATTAACCTTACGTCTGTTCGTTATGAGAAAAGTGCCATCGATTGTTCCGGGCTTGAACCAACAGATTTAGCTTACATTATCTATACATCTGGAACGACGGGAAGACCTAAAGGAGTCATGCTTTCGCATAAAGGGATCGTAAATTTGGTTAGAAGTCAGCATAAATATTTGCATCTTAAAGAAACTTCAAAAGTACTGCAATTTGCTACCTATAACTTTGATGCTTCTGTATACGAGATATTTGGAAGTTTGTTAAATGGGGCAGAGCTACATATCGGAAATAATAAAGAAGATATGTTTGATTTAATTCAACTTGAAAAGCAAATTAAAAAAGAAAAGCTAACACATCTTGTACTACCGCCAGCGATTTTGCAGGTGTTGGATATTGAAAATGGTGAAGTGGAGTTTGTTGGATCTGCAGGATCGGATTGCCCGGTAGAGTTAGTTAAGAAATATCAGCATGTAAATTTTTACAATGCATATGGACCGTCGGAGTACTCTGTTTGGACGACGTTTGAGATGTTTGAGGCATCTAAAGTATCTAACGATTATGACGAAACTAGGCGCAAGGTGTCTATTGGTAAACCAATTCTTAATACGAACGTCTATTTATTAAATAGTGAGAAACAGTTTGTTCCAATTGGTGCAACTGGTGAATTGTACATAGGGGGCGAAGGGTTAGCGGCTGGTTATCATAATAATGATGAATTAACGAAAGAGAAATTTATTGAACACCCTTTTAGACCAGGTGAGCGTCTGTATCGTAGTGGAGACCTTGCTAAATATACAATGACTGGTGAATTGTTGTTTCAAGGAAGATCTGATAACCAAGTCAAAATCAGAGGGTTTCGAGTTGAGATGGATGAGATCGTGATCAAACTCAATGCACATCCTTTAGTAAGTGATGCTTATATAAAGATTGATGAGAATGTAAACTATGTCAAGCAACTAATTGCCTATGTTACATCAAATGAACAAATCGATACAGAACAAATTAAGGCATTTCTAAAAGAAAGTTTACCAACTTACATGATTCCTTCCTTTGTTTTACAGATTGATTCATTCCCGTTAAATGCAAATGGGAAAGTAGATACGAACAAACTTCCTGATCCTGCTACAAAAACGGAGAAGGTAGTCCAGACCCCTGACACAGAGAACGAGAGAATTCTTCTGACCATATTTGAGTCAGTGTTAGGCATGGATAAACTGAGCATTCGAGATAATTTCTTTGAACTGGGGGGAGACTCGATTCAAAGTATTCAAATTTGCTCGTTAGCAAGGCAAGAAGGTCTTACTATTAGTCCTAAGTCAATTTTCGAACATCAGACGGTAGCTGAATTAGCAGCCAGTTTACACACAGAAAATAAATCAATTATTCAGCCCTTAGAAACACGAGGGAGTATTGAGCTCATTCCTATTCAAGAATGGTTTTTCAAAGAACACTCGACATCGATCCATCATTGGAACCAATCGCTAGTCTTCAACAGTAATGAGTGTGCTTCAAAAGAAGAACTGGAACAGATTCTAGCTGAAATCGTCGACCATCATGACGTATTATTAACCCTATTTCAGAAGAAAGACGAACAATATATCGGCCTGATCAATTCGGAACATAAGACATGGGAGCTGATCTATAAAGATGTTCATCATCTTGATAAGGATACTCGAATCAGAAAAAGAGATGAATGGGAAATCGCAATCCAAGAATCTTTGAATATCGAGAATGGACCGATTATGAAAATGCTCGTTTTGAAAGAACAAGCCCATCAGTATCGCTTTTTCTGGGTGATCCATCATCTTGTTGTAGATGCTGTTTCCTGGAGAATCTTACTTGAAGACTTCCATCATCTTCATGATAGAGTGTTAAATAATCAACCAACTAATCTACCACCTAGAACTTCATCATATAAAGATTGGTCTATTTATCTAAAGAAATATATTCGTTCAGTCCTAGCCCAAGATACTATTAACTATTGGACTAATAAGCTTAATAGTAATGTTTCACCTTTTAGACTAGTAGATCACATGACTGAAAAAAGAGAGAAAACAAGGGAAATAATTTTCAGTGAAGATGACACAACCTTTTTCATTCAGGAATTAACGAGTCAGTCTAAAGCATCTGTGGAAGAAGTATTGTTGACTTTAGTTGCAAAGAGTATGGGGCAAGCCTTTGACGTTCGCCGTTTTTGGATAGAGGTAGAAGGACATGGAAGAGAAATGGTTGATGACACAATAGATATAACAAGAACCGTTGGCTGGTTTACAACAATTTACCCGATCTTATTGGAGTCGGACAGTGTTTTTGCCACTACCTTGAAAAATACTAAGAATGCTATTAGAGAAATTCCGAACAAAGGATTCGACTACGGTCTAATCAAGTATTCAACTCCTGTATTGATTGAGGATCCAGACATTTATATGACGTTCAATTATTTGGGGCGACTCGATTCTCAAATAGAATTCTCTGTTAGCTCAGATTTTGGTGAGTTTGAGAGTAAACCAAGACTTCATATCTTAGCAGTCATTCAGAATGACAGGCTCCATATAAAAATTATCTCAAAGGCAGCGGAGGAGCAAATATCACTTCTAGTTGAAACTATTCAAAGTATCATAGTGGAGCTAAAGGACTCCGATGTCGTCCAGAACTACCTGATAGAAAGTGACTTTCCAGATGCTGTCATATCGGAAGATGACTTACTTCATATCTTAAATTCGAATAACTAATACTAGCATCAAAGTTAACGAGGGAATTGGGAGGGACAAAATGAGAAAATCAATAGAAAATATCTATTCATTAACACCACTTCAAGAAGGAATTCTTTATGAACTCGAAATGAAGGATTATACCGAGCACTTATACATTTCTCAAATGAAAATAAAAATAGCTGGTCCATTGAATGTAGATGCGTTGTTTGCGGCTTGGAATCATGTTATTGAACGTCACGAGGCGCTAAGAATGAGGCTTATAACAAAGAACGTTGAAAATAACGTTCAAGTAGTATTTGATACACTTGATTATCAACCGGAGCTAATAGATGTTTCGGCCTTAACTGCAGAGGAGAAGCTTAAAGAGCTAGATAGAATCTCTCACAAGGGCAAGGAAATGGATGTTAATAACTCAAATTTGATGAAGCTTCATTTGGTGAAATTGGAAGAAAAGCTTTTTACATTGATATGGACTCACCATCATATTATTTTAGATGGCTGGAGCACGAGCATTGTAATCAATGAGTTATTTGAGCGATATGGTCAGATTGTTCAAGCTGAAGTCAGGGATCTTGTTGAAAAGCCAAGGCAATATGGCGATTTTATTCGTTATATGAATAAAGTAAATAAAGAGGATTTGACTATTTTTTGGAAGGAAAAGGCAAAGGGGTTAGATCGCCCCACTATTACATTTTCAGCATTACCAGATGTGAAAGCAGACCAAAAGGATAGTCATATTTTCTGGGAATTAAGTCATGAGTTGAGTAGAGAGTTACGAGAATTCGCAGCAATTAATCACGTAACTGTTAATGTGTTGCTGCAGTTAATATGGTCGATCGTCTTGAAGGAGATGTCACAAAAAGAAAAAATCGTCTTTGGTATAGTAAGTTCAGGTCGATCGTCACAGCTATATAGGTCAGAAGAAATTGTTGGATTGCTCATAAATACACTACCAGTAATAACGGAAATCAAAGAGCCGGCTAACATAAAAGAGGTGTTGAAAGAATTTCAAAACACATTAAATCACATGTTAGAATACTCTCAAATATCACTTGTTGATATTAAACAGTATACAAATGTAAAGAAAGAAGACCCTTTATTTGAAACTCTTTTTGTTTATGAGAATTATCCAGAAGCCGCTAAAAATTCGGATATTGATCTTGATTGGGAGATCCAAGGAGGTTCTGAGGCACATAGTTTTCCATTGTCACTACAAGCTCAAGATAACAAAGAAGCGATTTTCTGTAAGTTATACTTTCATCTTCAGTTTATAGAACCAGCTCTTGCCGAGGTAATTCACGAAGCATTTATGGAGATTGCTAACCAAATAACAAAGGTTTCCACGATTAAAGATATAACATTAACAACTCCCTTTCCTATTAATGGAAAGAAGGAAGGAGAATTGAACCAATCTAATGCAATGTTAACCTCGTTCGTTCATGAACCTCTAAAGGAGATATGGCTTGAGTTCTTTCCTAATGAGGAAAGTGATCCTGATGCTGACTTTTTTTTAATCGGTGGTCATTCCATAAAAGCGATGAAGTTTATTTCTAGGGTAAATAAGAAGCTTAATGTCAATCTTACATTAAAAGAGTTATTTGAAAACCCTACTTTAGCATCACTAAGCAAGAAGCTGTTTCCACCTATGCCTACTTCTAGTTCAACGTTAGAAGAGAAGATAAGAGTTTCGGTCAAACAAGTATTGGAAGAAGTATTAGCAATAGAGCATATAGATCCTAATGCCGACTTTTTTGAATTAGGTGGTCATTCGATCACAGCGATGAAAGTCGTATCGAAGTTAAACAAAGTCTCTAAGAACGCTATCACTTTGAAAGCAATTTTTGAGCACCCAAGTGTTAATTCTTTATCTACCTACCTGTCTACGAAGATGGATGATCAGATAAGGAATGAAAGTTGTAGCGAGACAGCGCAGTATGTCCTTTCTAGTAATCAGGAAGCCTTATGGTTTAACGAAAAACTTGGTAATTCAACGAGTTATACTATTCCGCAAAAGTATAGGGTGAAAGGGAAATTAGACGCAGTCCTATTAGAAAAGGCACTGAATCTGGTGATTAAAAGGCATGAAAGCTTAAGGACGGTCGTACGAGAAAAAGGAGGAAAGGGATTTCAGGAAATTAGAGAGGATGTTTCTATTAAATTAAGTGAAGAAAATATAGAAAATTTGTCAGAAGAATTGCAATTGACCCGTCTATCAAAAATCGAGGAAACCCTCCAGTCTATGTCATTTGACGTTGAAGAAGGTCCTCTTTTGGTGGTACGGCTGGTCAAATTATCTGAGTCTGAATTTGTCCTCTATGTGAATATCCATCACTTGATTTTTGATGGCTGGTCTGTAGGAATTTTTTGGGATGAATGGTTATCGTTCTATGATAGTTTGATGAATGAAACGAAGCCCAATCTCGATCTTGATTTTAAACAATATAAGGATGTTGCAGCGGAACAAAGAAGCTGGCTGGAAGTTCATGCGAAAAAGGAAATGGAGTTTTGGAAAAACAATTTATCAGGAGACTTACCGAAGTTAGAATTGCCTTTAGATAGCTCTCGTTTAAAGGACAGTACGAATCCAGGTAGTAGCTTTATTGTAGAAGTAAAGAAAGAAGAGCTAGAACGTTTAAAGAGCATGTCATTTGACAGAAACTCTACGTTATATATGACATTACTAACCATGTATCAAACATTTTTAATCCGATACACAGGACAAGATGAGGTTATTGTAGGTAGTCCGTTAGCAAATCGCCTCATTGAAGGGACAGAGAGGACCATTGGGTATTTTGTTAACACGTTACCGTTTCGATTAAAAGTCAATTCTGACGATACATTTAGGTCGATCTTGGCAAGAAATGTTGAACATATTATTGATGTATATGACCATCAACAAATGCCATTGGATAAAATCGTTGAAGCGCTCAACCCTGAAAGAAGCTCAACGAGTACCTCGTTGTTTCAAACAGCTTTCATTTTACAAAACAATGCAGTTAATTTCCAGAGTGAGTATGTAACAATAACATCAGAAATACTAAAGTCTCAAAAAGCAAAGTTTGACTTGAGTTTAGCTGTCGAGGAACTTGATGGAAGGCTGTTACTTGCCTTTGAGTATCAGTCAGAGATTTTTCAAGAAGAAACAATTCAGCAATTAAGCGAGAATTTTCTAGCTTGGATAAGGAGAATCATCGATATGCCAGAACTTTCAATATATCAAGTACCTGGTATTAGTGAGAGCCAGGAGAAGCTGTTATTGGAGGAATGGCAAGGAGAGCAGGTGACGTTTGAGGGCATGGACGATACGATTCCGGAAGCCTTCTTTAAAATCGTTAGACAGTTTCCTAACAAGATAGCGATTGTGGACGGTGCGAAATCGATAACCTACGAGAAGTTGAATCAAAAGAGTAATCAGCTTGCCCGCTACTTATTAGGAAAGGGCATTAGCAAAGAAGAGAAGGTAGGGATTTATGTCAACCGATCGATTGATATGGTCATTGGTATGCTAGCTGTTATAAAGGCAGGGGCATCTTATGTTCCATTAGACCCTCATTATCCAGTGGATCGATTAAGTTATATAATTGAAGATTCCTCTCTTTCCTACTGCTTAACCAATAAAGAGCTGGGTAAAAGTGAACTAGTTGCTAGCTCTGAATTTATCTTTCTTGAAACAGTTGAAGCTGAAGCAGAGACACTAGGGGCAACTAATATTGATATGTCTGAGAGCACCAATTTGGCTTATGTGATTTATACGTCAGGGACAACAGGTAGGCCGAAGGGGGTTATGCTTGAGCATAAAGGAATTATTAATTTAGTATATAGCCAAAAAAAGATGCTGTGCTTAGACCCATCAGCTAAATTGTTACAATTTGCTACCTTTAATTTCGATTCATCTGTTATCGAGATTTTTAGCACTCTGCTATTTGGTGCGGAACTTAATATAAGCTTTGATAAAGAAAACCAATTTGATATGGACAAGCTTGTTGATCAAATAAAGGCAGCAGAAATTACTCATATTATATTGCCACCAGCTATTTTAAAAGAGCTACCAATTGATCAATTAAATAGCATTAAGGTGTTAGGGTCGGCAGGTTCCGAATGCACGGTTGAGCTGGTTTCAAAATTTAAACAGATTACCTTCTTTAATGCTTATGGACCAACGGAATACTCAGTGTGTACCAGCTATAAACTCTTTTTACCAAACGAGGATATCCAGGACGCACATGTTGTCCCGATTGGAAAACCGATAACGAATACAAATGTGCTCGTATTAGATCGACATCGAAATCTTATGCCGATCGGATCAGTAGGTGAACTGTATGTAGGAGGGCTTGGTATAGCAAGGGGGTATATGAATCTGGAAGAATTGACCAATGAACGATTTATTGTCAACCCATATAATCCCAATGAAAAGTTATATAAGACTGGTGATCTAGTTAAATTTAATAAAGTCGGAGAGCTCGTATATATAGGAAGAGCAGACGATCAAGTGAAAATAAGAGGATATCGGATCGAACTATCAGAGGTAAACATGGCCCTTCTTCAGATTGATGAAATTACAAATAGTGTTGTAACAGTTATGGAAGATAGTAATGGGTCAAAAAAGCTGATCGCTTACTATACGATCGCGTCGGAGGTTACCGAAGAAGCGATTAGAAAAAAGGTGCGAGCAATTTTACCGAGCTTCATGATTCCTTCTTATTTTATCAAGCTTGAGAAATTTCCCCTATCACCGAGTGGAAAGATTGATAAAAAGGCTTTACCGAAATGGACAGATTACACAAATGGGCGTGAGACAACGCTTCCAACCGTTACCGAATTATCAAAAACGGAAACAGCCCTTCTTAGTATTTGGAGGGAGGTTCTTGATGATTCGTTCATTGGACCGGATGATAACTTTTTTGAATGTGGCGGTGACTCGATTGTTAGTATTCAAATCTGTTCGGCAGCAAAAGAGCAGGGTTTGTTTATGACACCTAAAGATCTATTTGAATCACAAACGGTTCGTGAACTAGCGTCCGTTGTAGGTGAAACGACTCAAAGTGTCGTGTCACAGGATCTGGTATCAGGTCCTGTTCCGTTAACTCCGATTCAGTCCTGGTTTTTAAATGAAAACCATCAGAATATACACCACTGGAATCAGTCTATTGTAATAAGTAAGAATCACCAACTAACAACGGAGCAATACAGAGAGATTATCCGGGCATTAGTCGAACATCATGATGGGTTACGAACGGTATTTGAAAAGCAAGGTGATTCTTATGTAGGAATTATTCGGGAGGCTAATACAGCTTGTGAAGTGATTGATTATTCTTTTTTTGATATTAGAGATGATGAGTGTTTGAAAGAGATAAAAAAACTAGAGGACGAAGCGCAGAGAAGTCTTAATATTATTCATGGTCCACTGATGAAGGTTCTGTTGTTTAGAGATGAACGCCATATAAGAATGTTTTGGGTTAGCCACCACTTACTTATTGATGGTGTTTCCTGGCGAATCCTTCTAGAAGATTTTGAGAAATGCTATCAACAGATTACAAACAAGCAAACCTTGTCCTTACCTTTAAAAACAACCTCATTTCAACAGTGGTCTAAGACACTTATGGACTATCAAGCGAACGAACTAACATCAGATATTGTTGAGTATTGGCAAAATGAAATGAATCAAACGGTTTCTCCAGTTACACAGGATTTAGGAGAATATTGTAATGGTGAACACATATATACATTTGAAGCTAATGTCGAACAAACTCAAAACCTTTTAAAAAATACTTTAAGAAAGTATAAAACAACTATCGATGAATTACTATTATCTGTTATAGCAAGTGGCCTATCGAGTCAAATGGGGATAGACCAGTTTTGGGTCGACTTAGAAGGACATGGTAGAGAGCAGATTTCAGATAATCTTGATTTGACTAGAACTGTAGGCTGGTTTACTACGATGTACCCGGTAAGACTTGAAGCAGGACAATCGTTTGGAATAACCTTACGAAACACGAAAAAAAGGTTGAGAGACGTACCAAATAAAGGCTTTGATTTTGGAATCCTTAAGTTCCTTTCTGAACAAGATTTAAATTCCCCTGGGAGTCTTGTCAGCTACAATTATTTAGGTCAGTTTAACAACGTAGATGATATGGAACAAACGCAAAGTAACAATATAGATGAGAACTATGTATTCCCGTATAAAATAAATGTCGTCGCCAGTATCATCAACGATAGATTGACATTGAATGTGATGGGAGATGGGCGCAATAGCAACTTCCAAGCGGTATGTAGAGAAATTGAGTCCTTAGTTACGAAACTTTTAACGGGGAATCTTGGTTTATCTAATGCGATTGTTGAAACAGACTTTGAGTCAGATCAGATTGTTGATGAAAGCACGATTAATTATTTTATCAAAAAGTTTTCCAATATAGAAGAAATTTATCCAGTGACGTCACTTCAAGAGGGGATGCTATTTCATAGCGAGATAATACAAAGCTCTGAATATATTTCACAGATTTCCTTCGATATCACAGGAAATATTAACCTTAATCTTCTTGAAGAAGCATGGAATGAAACGGCAAGAAAGTTTGATGTACTACGTTCGGTGTTCAGAAGGAATCAAACCGGGGACCGCTACCAGCTTATTCTTAGTGATAGCTATTACGTCTTTCGTCATGTCGATATATCAATGTTTTCCGGTGAGGAGTTGCAAGAGAAACTTGATAAATTGTTAGTCCGAAATAGGAATAAGCCATTCGATATCGAGAATGGACCACTGATGAATATAACAATCGCTCACCTGCCAAATCATCGTTTTACATTCATATGGACACATCATCATGCATTGCTTGATGGCTGGAGTCTACAAGTGGTAATGAATCACTTTCTTGAATGTTATCGTAATCCAATGATCGTAGCCAAAGACACTGGAGAGCACAGACTTGCGTATAAGCAAGTAATGAGACACATTCAAACTGTTGATAAAAAAGCCGAGGCTCTATTCTGGAAAAATGAACTGAAAAATGTAGGAGAAGTCACTCCGTCTCTAGCAACGAAAAAGAAAACTGATGCCGGATCAAACGACCGAGTCATGGAGTATCACCTGCCAGAAGATCTGACGGAAAAAGTTATAGAGTATGCAAGGCGTCATAGGAAAACCATTAACACGGTAGTTCAAGGGGTATGGGGCATTGTTCTGTCTCATTTTAGTGAGAGTGGGTCCATTTGTTATGGTGTGACAAGCTCTGGAAGAAATCTTAGTATCCCTCATATTGAATCAGCTGTAGGATTGCTAATTAATACATTACCATTCACGTTTAATATTGATCGAAATGAGGATTTCAAATCGTATTTAACTACTGTTCAAATGAAACAACTGCAAATGAGAGAATTCGAAAGTAGTTCATTAACTGATATTAAAAGGTACGGTGACGTTTCATGGGTTCAGGATTTATTCCAGCATATTTTTGTTTTTGAAAATTATCCGAGCACAGAACAAGTAACTGATTCTGACATCATGATTGAGAACTTTATTGGAAATGAGTCGACAAATTTTGATCTAACATTTTCTGCGGCTATCGTACAAACACAACTCCATTATAAGCTAATCTATAAAGAAAATAAGTATGAAGAGAGTGAAATCGTTCGATTTATGGATGAAGTACAAACGATCTTTACGAAACTAATAGAAGATGAATCAATGACTGTTGGACAACTACTAAATGATATGAGAGTTGAGGTGCGGTAATGAGCAAAATGATTACAGCAAGTGGATTAATATCGGTAACAGAGGCTTTTTCTAATACAGTTGTAGCTAATCCAAAAAAAGTGGCTATTCGTGAAAATAATAGATCCGTAACCTATGAAGAGCTTGATCATCTATCCAATCATCTCGCACAGAGAATCATCGATTTAGGAATTGAAGAGGAAGCTATGATAGGAATTCCAAGTCAACGCTCGATTGAACTTATTGTAGGGATGTTGGCTATTATGAAGTCTGGTTGTTGCTATGTTCCGTTAGACGAAAAGTATCCAAGTAGTCGATTGCAATATATGATTGCAGACACTAAAATGAGCATTTTCCTACCAAATGGTAAGGATCATAACAAATTAGTTGAGTTAGGGATTTCACCCATTTATTTCGACCTAGATGAACTCGGTCAAATGAAGGTGAAGCCAGTGAATCGTTCAACCACAAACAGCCTTGCCTATGTGATTTATACATCTGGCACAACGGGACAGCCTAAAGGCGTCATGATTGAACAAAGTAGTATTGCTAATCTCGTTCTTAATTCTGACATCATTAAAATAGACGAATCCAATATAGTTGCTCAGTTCTCTAATCCTAGCTTTGATGCAGCAACCTATGAAATTTGGGGAGCCTTATTAAACGGAGCGACACTGTTCTTAATGGCTAATGAATTTACTTCTTTCGATGATTGGAAGGAGGCGATTACGATTGGTAAGGTGGATGTCGCCTTTTTCACAACAGGTCTTTTCCATGCCATTGTTGATGAGGATCCATTGATATTTGACGGGTTAAAGAAACTCGTAGTGGGTGGAGATAAGATCTCGACTTCCCATGTAAAGAAGTTGAAGCAATCCCTTCAAGATGTCTCATTAATTAATGGATATGGGCCAACAGAGTGTACGACCTTTGCAATTTGTCATGAAGTGAAAAGTGAAGATACAAAAGTGATTCCGATCGGAAAACCATTAAGTAATGTCGAAATTTCAATCCTTTCTGAGGGCCAGATAGAAGTTGCAGATGGGCAGATAGGTGAAATTCATATTGGTGGACAGGGGGTTATGAGAGGATATTTAAATCAAGTGGAGTTAACAGAACGAGCATTGTTTGTAGATGATTTACAAAAGAAGTGGTATAAAACAGGGGACTTTGCTGTTCGTCAAAGCAATGGAGAAATACTCTACAAAGGACGAAGAGATAGCCAAGTAAAGATTCGGGGATTTAGAATTGAATTAAATGAAATTCAAGAAAAGCTTGATGCATATTCTGAAGTGGAAACTACATTAGTAGCGGTAAAAACCATAAATGATGAATCTTACGTTGTAGCATATTATAAACATCAAGATGTAAACGCCCAGAACGTGGATAAAGAGCTAAAAGACTACTTAAGTAGTGAGATGCCAAGTTATATGATTCCACATTTCTTTGTTAAAGTTGAAGAATTTCCGCTTAACGCAAATGGGAAAGTTGATCAAAGGAAAGTTCTTGAGATGGATATCTTTGATCCAACAACAGCTATAGCAGTTGAAGAGAATGAAAAGAAAAAAGAAGTATTAGCGATATGGAGACAAGCGTTAGGAAATACTAAGTTGGGATTGGATGATCATTTCTTTGACCATGGTGGCCATTCCATTTTGGCTACGAAGCTAGTGTATTTAATGAAGGAAACGGTATTACCAGAAGCTACCCTTCAAAAGTTATTGGAAAACAATACCGTTAATAAGTTTGTGGACGCTATCGAAAATGAAGCAGCTACTAGTATGAGAGAATTGATGGAGAAAGATTCTGAACTGGACCCTATTTTAAAAGAACGCATTAGGTCGATTAGTACTCAGTCTGTTGCGTTTGATAAAAATATACTGATCACTGGTGCAACTGGTTTTTTAGGTGCGCATCTCTTGAACAAATTACTAACCGAGTTGAAAGATGTGAAAATCTATTGTTTGATTAGATTCCCTTCGAAAAATCGATTACAGGAAACATTAAAGAGCTACCAGTTGTGGGACGATAAGTTTGAAAGTCAGTTAGTTGTGATAGAAGGAGATTTCAGTAAGCCTCAATTTGGTTTAGATGATATCACCTATGAAGAATTAAGCAATGATGTCTCTCATGTGTATCATGTGGGAGCAGAAACAGATTTTTTCAACTCTTATAGCAAGTCCAAAAGTTCAAATGTAGATGGAGTGAGAGAGGTTGTGAAATTCGCAGCGTCTAATAATAGAAAGAATATTTATTACGCATCAACACTCTCTGTTTTAACCGGTGAAAGAGAGTGGGATGAAGAAGATGAATTGGTGTATACACCTGATTTAATGATTGGATATAGTCAGTCGAAATGGGTTGCAGAGAAGCTCCTTTTTCAAGCAAAGAAAGAGGGACTCTCTATTGATATTTTCCGGTTAGGGCGTATTTCTTCTCATTCAGTAAACGGAATATGGAATAAAAAAGACATGTTATACAAAGTGTTTGAATCATTTGTTAATCAAAAGATAATGCCATTTAAGGAAGAGATTCATTTTGAATTAATGCCGGTTGATTTTGTCAGTGACTTTATTTATAAAATTACAAGAATGGAGGTCGACGACAAACTAGGAATCTACCATATGTTTAACGGTCAGAAGGTTTCAAGTGAATTTGTAACTACTTTCTTTGACCAATACCAACTAAACTATACAAATATGAAGCTAGAGCAATGGCTGCAACTTTTAAAAGAAAAAACACAATCAGATGAAATTCATTCCTTAAGTGCCTTATCTCAATTAATTGATGAATCAACTAAGTTAAAAGAGTCTACAATTTTACAAGAGAAAACGAAAAAAGAATTGGTGAAAGTTTCAATGGACATGCCAGTTATCGATGTTCATTATGTTGAAAACTTTATGAAGCATATGTTGGATTAATCGGTACTACCGAAGAGAGGATGATTGGAATGAAGAACAAGCTTTTTTGTTTTCCATATGCGGGAGGTAGTGCGTCCTTTTATAAAGACTGGAAAACAGATGCTAGCCTACAGGTCATACCGCTAGAGTATCCTGGACATGGTAGTAAGTACAGTGAATCTCTCTGTAAAAGTATGTCTGAGTTAACAGATTTATTAATTGAAGAAATTGTTACCAACTATAACATAACTCCGCTAGATCATTTGTCATTTTTTGGGCATAGCATGGGGGCGACAGTTGCCTATGAGATTGCAGTAAAACTAGAGCAACGATACAGTCAAAAAATAGAAAATCTATTTCTTTCTAGCAAATCATCTCCCCATTACAAATTAGCGCAAATGGATTGTTCGAATGTAACCGAGTTAAAAAAAACGTTAAAAGAAATTGGTGGAACCTCAGAACAACTTTTAAAAGAAGATATATTACAGGTCTTCCTGCCAATCATGCAAGCTGACTTAACGATATTAGCTAACTATTGTGGCGGTCCAAAACCTAATCAAAAATTAAGAAGTCACACCATGCTATTAGTAGGATCCGAGGATACGGTGACAAAGGAAAGTATGGAAGCATGGGAAGAATATATAGAACCCATTGAGGGCATGCAAGTTTTAAATGGAGATCATTTTTACATAAAACAAAATCAGGATACGGTCCTTAAACTGGTTCGTAACAATATCAGCAAAAGACAAAATGAACTTCCAGTCATGTAAGCATACTATATGGGGTGTGCCCGGCATGTCTAACAGCTAGGTGGTGAAAGTCCACTACAGGCTTGGCAGTGGGAACTGTTAGCGAATGGCAAGGGTGTCTAGGGCGACCTAGAATCTGAAGGAAGCCGGACGAGTTTCCACTACAAAACGAAGTCGGGGTTTTGGTTCGTAAAGGAAATCAATTTAATGATGAACCAGGGGACAATCAGGAATATGTTTTAGCAAAGTTTTATGTCAAAGTTCATATCAAACTCCATCGTCTTGTTGAAAATAAAGCTTAGAGAAAGGAAAAATTCTCTAAGCTTTATTTCTGTTCCAATTAATTGCCTCGTTTACCAGGTGGTGTGACTGATTTTCCTGGCGGTGTTGGTGTTGCTCTTGGCGTGAGATGAAGTTCTGTACTTGGTCCAAATCCGCTCCAACGGTAATCTTCTACTTCTAAAAGACCGTTTGGCAGAACGTCAGCAAGTCGTTCTCTCTTCGCAAGCTTAGTTGTAGCTCCTCCAGCTTCTACTCTGAACGTATAACGTTTGCCAGTATCTAGATTGGAGATTTTAAAGCTTGTTTCGGTAGTAGTCATTTCATTGTTGACTGGGTTGAAGATCACATGTTCATCTTTAACTGGTACGCCATTCACATAGACTCTGTAACCGATGACTTCCTGGTTAACCGATGAAAAGAAGGGGCGAAGCTATCTTTAATCGATTTAAATGAAAAAGGATTAGAAGAAACAAAAAGCGAGGTTCGAAAAGTAGCTCCAAATGCCGAGGTGCTTTTAGTAACTGCCAATGTCGCTAACGAAGATGATGTAAAAAATTATGTAGATAAAACAGTAGAAATATTTGCAACCATTGATGGTTTCTTTAATAATGCTGGAATTGAAGGCAAACAAAACTTGACTGAAGATTTCGGTTCTGATGAATTCCGTAAAGTTTTGGATATCAATCTAAATGGTGTATTTTATGGTATGAAATATGTTCTTAAAGTGATGAAAGAAAAAGGTAGTGGCCATATCGTAAATACTGCTTCTGTTGGTGGTATTCGTGGTGTTGGTAACCAATCAGGCTATGCGGCAAGTAAGCACGGGGTCGTTGGTTTAACACATAACTCAGCTATTGAGTACGGTCAATTCGGTATTACGATTAATGCGATAGCCCCAGGAGCAATTATGACACCAATGGTTGAAGGATCATTAAAACAAATTGGTGGTGAAGATGGTTGGGAAGAAGTAGGTAAAGCGTTTGTTGAGCCTAACCCTATGAAACGTTTTGGTAAACCGGAAGAAGTAGGCTACCTTACTGCCTTCCTTCTATCTGATCAAGCAGGATTTATCAATGCGGCTGTCGTGCCAATTGATGGTGGACAATCTTATAAGTATTAAGTTACTAGTAAAGCCTATCTCAACAGGAATGACTCATAAGGGGAAGCGTGGGACGGTTCTCGTGTTTCTGAGAAGCAAAGGGAGCAAAAGAACCGACCCCATGCATTACATAAAGAAAACTCTTATTTGTACAAGATCTATAATACTGCCGTCGACTGGACTGCGAGAGTATACCCATAATTGTCCGCTAGGTGAGGTAGGTGGTCGATCGGTGAGAACGGTTCCAGAAAAATAACCGTATGCAGGTGGACCTTCAAGTGCTGTTGTAAAGCGTTCTTCTGAGACGATCACCCCGTTATCATCCCGAATCTGCATCAATACATTGGCTTCAAATACACGAGCGAAGCCTTCCACAAGCTCTCTGCTTGGAATAATATCCCCTGGAAAAGGATGAGTGACTACGATATTTCTTGATGACGGAAGTGGAAGGAGTAAGCGAAAACCGACAAAAATTAAATCAAGTGAAAATCCAGGACGACCTTCGTTTGCTGCTAAAATATTTGCTATCGGAATTTGAAAGCGTCTGGAAATGCCAAATAGAGTATCTCCTACTTCAATTTCGTACACAAAGGCTGGAACCCAGAGAAGTTGCCCAACAAAAATAAGGTTCGGATCCTGGAGTCTATTAACTCCGGCGATAAGATCGAAATGTGTTGAAAATCGCTGACTAATCCGAAAAAGTGTATTTCCAGGGGCCGGAAGGTAGGTGGTGTCAAAGGGACGTACGGTAGGGACAGGAATAACAAGTGTCCAACCTGGAAAAATGACATTTGGATCGATGAAACGAGGATCCTGTAGGTTCGCTCTTTGAATTTCTAGGACTGTACTGCCAAAACGTGCAGCGATTGCATATAACGTATCGCCTGGCTGAACGGTGTAAACGACATGTGATTGTCTTACAACAGGCATATAACATACACTCCCCTTGGGCCATTATAATCGTGATATTCCTGGGTTAGTACCTTCATCTTCTTGAGAAGTGGCATCATTGTTTACGTTTTTTATTCTTCACGATTAACAAAATATATTATATATAGTTGAAGAATATGATGAATACGAAAGAAATACAGAAAAACGAGGTAATGGGGTCAGTCCCCATTTTGCTAAATACTCAGGAGGTAAATAATATATGGCAGCCGGCGGATACATTAATATTGCTCAGGTATTTAACGATAATGGAAACATTCAGGATAAACTGGAGGCTACTCTTCAGTACTTCGTAAAACAGGGCAGCACCATATTAAAGGTGAAATACAGCAAAGATGCAGATGGCGAGAATTGGGCGGAGAGAGAGGTTACAGCAAATCAGCTGGAAATCGACGGCCCGTGCTATTACTTGTCCATTGAAATTTCAGGTGAAATTTTGGGTATAAATATATTCTTTCTAACAACGATTCATGAAGAAGGGTTTTTCGGGTTTTTAATCAATATAGAGTGGGAAGAACTGTTTCCGGAAAACGGCAAGAATGATTTACAGAGTACTACTAACCAGCTGGTTAAAAATACGGCCAACTTATATAAAGAAACAGGCTTTGCATATTCTCTCATAGGGCACGAGCTGGAAATCGAGATTCACCCGGATGACATCTCCGGTGAATCAGACTCCTTTCCAGTTGTGTTAATCGGCGCGGAGGAAAAACTCGAAATTCTATACGGGCCATTCTGTATTGACGGCCTGACAGAGCAAAAAGCAAAAAGGGAAGTAGTTCTTATTTAATTTACAGGGGCCTGAAACCCAAAATCACTTAAAATTTATTTTAAGTCAGGCTGTTGAAAAGTCTTCTCAACAGCCTGTTTTTTTTTTGCGGTTATTAATCCGATTATTCAAATACGTATAGTATAATTATATAGAAGTTGACCCTGTTTTTCATCTTTTTCGGATTTACTTGTTATATATCCGATAAAAACCATGAGGTGTATTTCTAACTATTGGTCTAGTCTAATAACAAAAATTTAACGATATTTGAATTGTTTAATTACGAAACCTTAGTGACATGGATGAAATTCTATGTCTTATTTTAATAATACTAATCCTTTTATTTGAAAAGTGTTGTTAATGATAAGCAGCGTTACTACGTAGTACAACGATACGATTCAATAGAAAAAGATATTCAACAATCAGGAGCTATTGTTAGAAAAACTCCGGAAAGCTGATCTCAGAAAATGGAGGTCGCTTTTTTTTGAACACATATACGCTTTGGGCGCCCTTTTGAGTTTTTTCCTATAGTCTATAAGATTAAATCTATAATGCAATTCGAAAAATGGAAGTTCTAATTGCCATGGTAATGGATAGATATACTTCTTCAATTATCTCCTTTATTTGGATAGTAAGTCATTAAGATCCATCCTAACAATCCAAATAATACAAATCCAAACGCATGTAGTGATCCGTATATAGGTACCATATCCAAAATGGTTAAGGAAAAATACCGTTTCGCTATCGGATAACAAATTGAAAGGACAATGATACTGAAAAAAGCAAGCGAGGAAAGGGTTAATAATAAGTTTCCACAACTTTTTTTAGTGCTTTTTCTTATTTTCAAAAGGAGATAGGTACTATAAATGATAATATTGCAGGCAAAGATGCTTACACCCATGATCTCCAGTGGTTTAGAAAAAACAATTCCAATCGCAATCAAAATGGGTCCGATGATATCAATGACAACTAACCAGGTATACCAACTTTTTTTGACCATAATCCGCCCTAGCATTCCAATAAAAATAGGAACAATAGCAGATGAAAAATGAAAATGAACGGAGCTTAAAGCACTTACTGTAGGATCGACTAGTAGAAAGGTTAATTGAAATTGATAAAGGGTATACCAAATCCCTCCAATAAAAAAATAAATTAACCCTGCACCGATTGCTATTTCTTCGATCTTTTCTTTTTTCTCTGAAATTAGAAGCAATCCATATAAAGCGAGTAAGAAAGTAAAAAGAAGCCACGCAAGAGACAAAGATCCTGAAATAGCACTATTTCCCGTTTCCCAGGTTTTGTTACTCATAAGGGAAGCTAAAGAAAGAAGTGCTGCAGGAAAATGCAGAACAGTAATGAAGGAATAAATCTTTTTTTGAAACTTTGTTTGATCCTTATCGTTAATTAAAATAATAATGAGTGGTAAAATCACAAACGACGCAAACATTAAAAATTTCTCTATCAAACTAAATTGGAAAAAATCAAATGTAAAGATGACAAAACTAATGATTCCTCCAATAATAGTCGGAAAAAATGGATGTTTCATAACAGTAGTTTCCTTTCAGTTTTATTAACTTGTGACATTAGTATACTCTTAATAGTTATTGATAGTCTAAAATATACTTACAGTTCTATTATAGCAACTTTGAAACGTGATGATAGAGCAGTAAAACAAACCTGGAAATGTCGATGAGTCAACGCACAGCTGAAGAGTATTAGCGAACAGTGCCAGGAACGGTTCGCCATGATATCAATGGTTTATTGGAATTAGATTTGTTGATGAAAGCAGGTTATAGTATTGATTTGTCTCAACTACAAATGAATAAAAGCAGCTAAGGGACCTAAATACTGTTAAGATATAGGTTCCCTTTTATGTTCATTTTTTTAGCTATTGGGAACTAGAGCGTAAGATTGAATTTAGGTGCCTGCCTACCTCAAAGCATGTTGAAATCTTCTCGACAAATTACAGGTAGTGACACAGGCATTATTATCAATATTAATATTTTATAATAGATTCATATAGGCATTGAAGGACAAAGAAGACGAAAAATGCCAAGGAAGTGTCTTTCATAAAGCTGATGAAGGACGAAGGAGACGCGAATCGCCGAGGAAGTGTCTTTCATAAAGCCGATGAAGGACAAAGGAGACGAGAAATGCTCGAGAAGTGTCTTTCATAAAGGCAATGAAGGATAAAGCAGAAACGAAATACCAAGAAAGTGTCTTTCAAAAATCAAATAGAATATTTTTGTTGGCGATAGCTACTTTTTCAACTAAAGGAGTGCGATTGCTCCCCCGCTTTTTTTAAACGTTAGTGGTTGGGGCAGACACTGTTCAAGGCACCGTTTCACACTACAAAGTTTCTACAGGTATAATATCTGAAATGAGCGGAGATTTTATTGAAAAAAGACAATACAAGTCAGTAACCCCATTTGGTAGTTTGCAATTTTGAATGACAAAGCCTTCATACCCCTGACGAATAAGGCTGTTACGAAATTTTTCATTGGCTTCCTCCATATTTAAAAGGGTAGCCTCATCTTTCCAGGTGAAATTTCTTTTTCTTGCATGAAAATATTCACAATATTTGTCACGATCATTCATAAACAAATCATACGAATCCATGGTATTAGAATCATATATCTTAAGGTTTGGGTCATCTATAAATATTTTGTAAATAAAGCCAGTTATCAGCTTATCAACTTGGATAACTTTAGGTTTTCCATCTTCCCAAAATTCCGTTTCTGACTTTTGAAAAATCGTCTCCGTTCCTATTGCATAACGTTTAGCAGAATGAATATCAGATGTAAGCCAAAATCCAATTGTACCAATAATGTTATTGACGTTTTGAACCTTTTCTTCACTAGTAAAATCTTCAATTTTATTCATAGTACCAAAATAAGCGATCATTTTCATACCTCCCATTTTTAGATTGCCCAATTCTGGGTTTATCATTTATGGAAAGTGTATTAAAAAATGTCAGAAACACTTTGGGTCTCAACGTACAGGCACCGCTTGTTACAACCACCAGTATCATACATACAGCTGTTATTGGAGCCATCCTTCTTGAGCCTGAACTGATCAAAGAATGGAGTCTACAGGTATGAATAGAAAAAACATATGATTTTAAAAAAAGGGGTAAACTGAAGAAAGAATTAAGAAAGGAGATGTGAAATATGACCAAAAAATATAATAAAGGCAGCCGTAATCAAAATGCACCAGAATTACATGGCAAAGTTCCAGCTAGCGGTGATAACAATAAAGGGAATAAAAAGAGATAAAGATTGAAAGGCGAAAGCAACTAGGTTTAGCTTTTTGGATTGGAATAGATTTTTTATCTTCTTTAGCATCAAGGGGGAGTGACTAGGCACTCCCCAAAAATTTTATTGATGTGTACTCTCGTATGCAAATTGAAGAGCTGATCCAAACGTTTATGCCTACTATGGTTTTTGTAGAACATGACGATACTTTCCAAAAGACAATTGCAACAAAAAGAATAAAAAAAGATTAAGAAAACTGGATAGATAGGGGAACGTTTGTACCCTTGTGAATTTCTTCAACTAAAAGGGAGCTCATGTTGAAGAAGAAAATACGAAAGAACAACAGATCATTAGTAGCACAGTATAACGATGCTGTTCAATAGAAAAAGGATATTCAAGAATCAGGCGCTATTGTTATAAAACTCAGGAAAGTGATCTCAGAAAATTGAGGTCTCTTTTTTTTGAACGCATAATAAGGATTTGCAGGTCAAACAGGTAACCTTGTCATATACTTGTGAAAAGGGATCTTCTTCTAGTCTTTAGTTTCGTAGTAACCAACTAATTCTTAAAAGATATTCCTTTTTTCGTGGTTTAAAAGTTTTACTAGACTAATGATCCAAATTATAGAATTAACTCATATATAAATTAGCAATTGACCTAATATAGTAGGTATTGACCGATGAAGAGGAAAAGGGGAGATCAATTGTCTAACCACACACGCTTATTGCTTTTAAGGAAATTCTGAAAAGGTATACAGATTCAAATCATCAATTATCCGTGCAAGAAATTGTTGATTTATTTGAAGAAGACTAAGGTTTAGAGGTTAATTCGGTTGGGATAAAAAATGATCTAAAAGAGTTAGAAATGGTTAATACTTTCGCTGTCATCCCTTATCAAGAAGCAAATGGCTTACCATTCTATTATAGCTATCAAAATCGTCCCTTTGAAGTTCATGAGTTACGTTTAATGATTGACGCAATTTCATCGGCAAAATTTATACCAAAAGCCGATATAGACAAGATTATTGAAAGGCTAAAAAAGTTAACAAGCATTTATTTAGCCAAGCAACTTGAAAATCGAATCTTGCTTGCAGACCATTCAAAATCTGAAAATAATTACGTTAAGTATATTATTAGTGATTTACATGATGCTATTTCTACAAAATCAATCGTGGAATTCTATTATGGTCGTTATAACATGGATAAACAATTTGTGTTAAGTCACCAAGGAAATGTATATCGAGTTAAACCGAATGCTCTAGTTTGGAATCATGACTACTATTATCTAATTGGAGAATACATAGCAAAAAAAGAGATTCGGCATTATCGAATTGATCGGATTTATAAAAATATCACTAAAACGCATGAAACCTTCCTACCCGATTCAAATTTTAACATTACGCAATACACAGAAAAGCTGTTTCATATGTATGCAGGCGAAGAAACAGAGATTGAAATGGAATTTTCTGCAAGTCTCATTAATGTTGTGATTGATCGCTTTGGTAGAAAAGCCGATATTCGTCCAATGGATGATTCAACATTTAAGCTATTTACGAAAGGGATTATTAGTGAGGGGCTGGTACGTTGGACTTTAACATGGGGAAGTGATGTGAAAGTTTTATACCCACCAAGGCTTGTGCAGATGCTAAAGGTTGAAGCGGAGAAATTGTACAAGAATTATCAGTAAGCCCCCCGTTTTTTATTCGGGGTCATAAATATGTTCTCGGTATAATGAAAATATGAATGAAGAGGAGGACATTAAGATGCGCTATCAATCAACGAATGAACTAAATGAAAGGTTAAAGTATCACCATTTACAATAACCAATTCGCTCTTGTCAAAGAGGAACGAAATTTACATTCTAATGAGTCTTGTGAGGAGATTCAATATTTAGACGTAGCTAAAAAAATAGAAACTGATTCGATTATGATTAATGGTATTCATGTTATTGAACTAAATTATGATTTTGATCTCGTTAGTAAGGCAAAGTTATTAGATAAATATTTAGACCAAATCATTTACGTTTATGATAAGAAGACTGAAGAGAAGCTTTCTATTAGACTATTAAGTGTTACCGATGGGATTATTGGTAATTCCTACGTTTAGTTTAGGAATTCCTGGTTCGGCAAGTGCGGCGATCCTATTGGGTGGGATTATGATGGCAGGGTTACAGCCAGGTCCCTTGTTATTCCGTGATTCCGCAGACATCGTTTGGGGTGCAATTGCAGCGTTATTTATTGCAAATATTTTACTGTTGATATTAAACACAATTTTCGTCCCATTTTTCACGATATTAATTCAAAAGGCAGAACCCTATTTGACAGCCGTTATTACTAGTCTTTGTTTTATAGGTGTGTACGCATTTCGAGAAAGCTTGTTTGATGTCGGACTATTAATTGTCTTTGGTGTAGCTGGGTATTTCATGAGAAAAAACGGATATCCTTTAGCCCCATTGTTACTTGGGATGATCTTAAGTCCTATGCTAGAACAGAAGTTCAGACAAGCGTTGATGTTATCTGGAAATAACTACAACATATTTGTGGGTAGTCCGATTTCAATTACCTTTGTTGTATTATCTATCATCATTATTCTATTTCCTTTTGTTAAGAAGGTCATTCGAAGAAAGTCCACATAGTTACTTGTGAAGGGAAGCGATTAAGATCTCTACCATTGAGTTAGAGTAGCTTAGTTGGAGGGTAGTAATAGTTTCGGTATAAATAGAAATAGTTTTGACGTGGTCAACGATGATTTTGCCAAACCGCAATATTTTACTTAAGGGGAGGTGGTGGTTACAGGATGCCCCTCTTTCTTTAGTGGTGTTAGGGAATAGTTTTTAAAAAAATACATTTAGTTTTTAGAAGTATAGGATCTGTTAGTATGATTCTCGTTTATTGTTTACTGTGTCTTATTACGCCGTGGGAGGCTATGGGTTATGAAAATAAAGCATAATCACTCCATCATGTCGACTTACAATCGTAAATATTCCAAAAAGAATTGGTTGCTGGTCTTACACTTTTCGTCATGCTGATTCCCTAGACGATGGCGTATGCGATGTTAGCTGGTCTTCCTCCTGTCATGGGATTATATGCATCCACCCATCTTTTAATCATTTACGCTTTTTTTGCTTCCTCAAGGTACCTATCCATTGGTCCTGTTGCGATTACATCTCTGCTTGTATTTTCAGGTGTTTCTGTATATGCAGAACCTGGAACGTTTGAGTATTTTTCCTTTACGATCGTTCTAGCTTTAATGGTAGGTACTATTCAATTACTTTTTGGATTGATGAAAGTAGGAATGATCATAAAACTTATACCACATTCGATTAAGTCAATGGGTAGAATGGGACAAGGGACCTGTCCCCCTGTCCCATTCTCTAGTTGAAGAATAAGTGATATCATCATAGTATAAGGAGGGCTATGAGAATGGATACGATAATTTTTGATGTCGATGATACATTATATGATCAAGCACAATCTTTTCATAAAACGGTGAAGAAGCTTTTTCAAGAGCCATTTTCAGACGAAGAAATCAATCAATTATATAAAGCTAGTCGTAAGTATAGCGAGATTTTATTTGATCAAAGTGAAGCAGGTGAAATATCCCAATTTGAATGGCAAACCGGACGAATCATGGCTGCGTGTAAGGATTTTAACATCCCTATAGATACGGAAAAAGCGACTATTTTTCATGAAACGTATGTGACCGAACAAAAAAACATTACCTTGTTTCCAGAAGTCGAAGAACTACTAAATGTACTTTGCAAAGAAGGGAAACAGCTTGGGATTCTTACAAATGGTGAAGAAAAACATCAAGCAATGAAAATTAAACAGCTCAGCCTTAGTCGTTGGATTCCGGCAGAAATGACGTTTATTTCTGGAACGATTGGTCATGCAAAACCGAAAAGAGAAGTATTTGATTTTATTGAACAGAAAATGGACCTTGACCAAACCAAAACCGTGTATATCGGGGATAATTTTGAAAAAGATATTATCGGAGCAAAACAAGCAGGCTGGCAAGCGATCTGGATGAATCATCGTAAGAAAGATTTACCGACTAATGCTACCTATAAACCAGATAAAGAAGTGCATAGTGCCAAAGAGTTATTAGAATTATTTGTGAAAAAGGCTTAGGTCGTTATGGTAGGAATCAGCGATTATCATCCTGGTTCCTATTTAGGTTTCATTGAAAACTTCTTATTGGTTTAATGAATAGCATTGAGCGGGTTTTTAAACAAAACGGAAGCATTAGTTTTACAAGAACTGTCATCTATAAAAGGAGTAATATTCTTGCTGGGGCAAAGTTTGGGAATTTATTTCTCATGAAACTGATCGCATTATCGATACGGAAGTGCGCCTGTCCTTATTTTAATTCTCTCTGTGAGTTTGGATCCTAAAGTTGACGGACCAGCTTTTTTTGGAGACCTGATGCATTTTGAAAACAATGCAAGGAGCTACCTCTTAGTCACACATGACGAAGGACAGCTCCTTTTGCTTCTATTGATGTTATTGACAATTTCCAACAAGAATTATACCTTCTAAGACAGGAGCGCCTGAAGTGCCGGCCAACGAATTAAAAGGGCGTACTAACACACGCGAGTTTGGCGTAACGGATGCAGCGGTAGGAAGTTCTATTCGGGATGTCCAAGTAGGTGGGTCTTCGGGAGTAGCAAATAACTGGTTTCTAAAGCTGCCAGTCCCGAGAATGATAATTTCACCTGTATACTTGTCAAAATCACCGAAAACTTGAGGCTGCGGTAAGGTTACCATAATGCTCACAGCCTGACCTCCTCTTGGACCAAAATTCACATAAGCTACGCCGCCTGTACCGAATGGTGCACTCCCTCGGGGCTGTAAAGACGTACAGCAGGGGTAGCTGATTAAACCCGGTACGCAGAGGATGTCTCCGGGGAATAATACATTAGGATTTGGAATATGGGGATTGTTGACTGCAAGTGCTTCTATTCTTACTCTAAACATCTGCGCGATGGTATAGAACGTGTCTCCTGGAATTACGGTATACCGACCCAAAAAACCCTGTGGACAGTTTCGTGGTATTCTTGCTTGCTGTCTATACATAAATACTGCCTCCCAATCGTAGAAACCTTATTTTATGGTATGTGGTAACGTTTAAAATGGGTATGCTTTTTGAATTATGAATTAATTATCACCAAAACAGTAAAAACACTTTCCTTTTTGGTAACCATTTTAAAGCATTAGGTTCACTGATGCGTCGGCTATAAGATTTTTAACTGATCACCTATCATTATGAGAATCTATGTATGCGGAACCCATTATACTTTGAAATTTATAAACAAATAGGAAAATAAGCAGAACAAAAGGCTAAGATAGCTTAAATAGTGTAGAACATCACAGTACAACCATACTGTTTAAAAGTTACCTGGGACAATTATTAGGTGAATGTCTTTTCGCATTTGACACATACTACGTAACTATTAAATTCTTTTTTGAATGAATATCCCCCTCAAGGATTGAGGGGGAGGAGTTCGGTTTAAATTTGTACAGATGTCAAAAGTTGGGTGGATGTGGGCGACACTCAAGTTCTAACGTTTGCGCTTCTTGGTGCGCTCCGGTGCCGAAACGAAAACCGATTGTAAAAGCAAGTTGATTATTGGTTCTTTTTAGTCATGATTCTATAGATGTTGAAGGTTAATCATCTATTACAGCTTTTCCTTGTTCACGTAACTTTTTTAAAGATGTAAGCATATGATTTATTTCTTCATCGGAATGTCTTTCCCATGAGCTTAATTCAGCGATTATTTTCAAAGGAGATTTAGACCTATAAGAACGTGTTGGGTTTCCAGGAAATTTTTTGTCAGTTAAGTTAGGATCATTTTCAAAATCACCTAATGGTTCTACAATGTAAATTCTTTCTTTTGAATTAGATGTTGCTAATTCAGCACCCCATTTTGCCGCATCTAATGTTGCAGTGAAATATATATAGTTAGATTTTTTGTCTTGGTAATTCGATAAGTGTTGCGGTTCTAATAGATCTCCAATTTTTAGTTCTGCTTTAGTACCATGAAAGAAAGGACCATTATCTAAGACATCTTTTTTGTCATTCATACTGATACACCTCTTATATTTTTAGATTTGTATAAAACAGTATAGGACAGGAACTTTAGAAAGTGTAGTCTATAAATAATTTATAATTGATAGTATAATGTAAGTAGAGAGAATGATCTCGAATGATAAATAATTAGCAATCAAAGTTTATGGTTGCAGGAGTTTTATGGACTGACATATATGTTTTGTATAAAAAAACGGTATTTAAACAATCTGCCCCTATAATTGAAGAACGTTATTAAATTTTTCTTTTGATCATCTTTACTTGGTTTTGAAAATATAGGGGATAATTAAGTGATAAGAATAAGAGGAAAAAAGCCACCTTTAATCAGGTGGCTTTCAGTTTATATACTAAGATTAAGTGATTGGGTGCCTCAACTGGAAAATTCTTAATTTCATCTGAAGAATGTTTATAAAAATTCTTTTGAGTTAAAGGTAAATGTTCTGCTTTTTTCTGCACCGACAACTGACCACTTACTTCAAGAACCGCATATTTCACCTCTTTTATATCAAAAATACCTTTTTGGCGTAACGCTTGATTTAAAGCATCGATTGTATATTTTTGTTTTCTCATGTGTTCATCAAGAATTTTAGGAATAAATGTAATAATATTAGTATAAAGTTACAGACCACTTCATAACAGGCGGTGTCGCTTTTTCCACACCTTACTAATGGAAAAGAATGTTATTTTTGATTATTATGGTTATAATGATAGGGGAACATTTTATTATGCACTATATTATAGGGGTGAATGAAAATGGCTGTTGATGTTTATTTAACTTTTAATGGTAATTGTCGTGAAGCTGTAGAATTTTACGCAGAGGTTTTTGGAACAGAACAACCTACCATTATGACTTTTGGAGAAAACCCTCCAAATCCAGAATTTCCTCTTCCAGAGGAAGCAAAAAATTTAGTTATGCATACACGTTTAAATATAGAAGGAAGCAATGTTATGTTTTCTGATACGTTTCCTGGTTCACCATTTATGGTTGGAAACAACATAAGCCTTGCTTATCATAGTATTGACGCGGACAAGCTTCAATCTGTTTATAATAGACTTAAAGAAGGCGGAACTGTTGACATGGAGCTTCAAGAGACTTTCTGGGCAAAGCTTTATGGTCGAGTTACTGATAAATTTGGTGTAATTTGGCAATTTAATCTAAATAACAAAGAAACAGCGTATTAATATTTTTACCATGAGGGTGTCCCAAAAGTAATATAGGGACCCCTTTTTTGTCAGGTTTGAATATCTCAAGTTACTGAATGGTTCCATATTCATGAGGAATTTTGGAGTAATCGTTTTGATCTTCTGCAAAGCGAGGTATGGAAAGCCAAGAAGAAAGAACACCAAATCATCTGCAGGGGAGTTTTATTGTTGAGGCAGCATCAGAAACCATTATGGAGCATCTTGACACATTAAAAAGTGCCATAAAAATAGGTTCGGTTATTACCATTGATAAAGGTGTCCTAACTCTTGCGAAGTTAGCAGCCGTTAGAAAGGAAAACAATGATGCGATTTTTCCATTCTTGCTCAATCACCTTGAGGATTGCAGACCAAAGGAAATTCCTCAGCACTCGGAAAGCACACTATTAGCCGTAACTGGTGAAAATAAAGAGGAATTTTTGACTGTGTTACGAAAAAGAGAAAAATACTTAACAGCTCCACACCTAAAAAGGGTGAAAAAATCTATAAAGCATTAGAAACTTAATTGAATTATTTTTTGAGGCGATAGTATGAAAGAATATTAAAAATGTCAAAGCTGTGTAATGCCAATAAAGAAAAACGAAGATCCCAAGATTCTGGCGCTATTTTGATAATCCTTTCATAGATTTAAGAAAAGGTCAATCAATTGGATATTAGTAAGAGATCCATTCAGATGGTTGGCGTGTTGACGATTGGGGATATTAAACCAGATTAAAATGTTTTCTTTTTTCATCTACGAATAAGTATTAGTAAAATCTTGGGTTGCATGAATTGCAGCTCTTTTTTATGCACCACAAATTTGATCGTCAGGGGCGCTGTTTTTGACACTTGATTCGGAGCATTTGTGGTCATGACTATGGCACAAGGCGAAAGAAGAGTTACTTACTCAGCCAAAATAGGGTTATCATGCCCGCCACTCCAATTCAAGTACACGTATCTACCAATGGATGTCCTTATACATAAAAAGTTTATATTCAGTCATTTTTTTGGAAGCACTCAAGAAAAAATCGAGGGAGTTTCCCTCATGAAGGAAATATCATTTTTAAATAACGAAGTAGGGTAATTGAAGAAATGTATTTTTCATTGAAGCCAAAAGTTACTCTAACCGACTGAAATGAGCATAAAAAGTCGGGTACCATACAGATTAATTAATTATGATATTACAAGTGAAGGGAGAGATTCATGGATATGTTAAAAGGAATTAACGACGCATTAAATTATATTGAAGAAAATCTAAGTAATCACATTGATTTAAAAGTGGTGGCTAAAATTGGATTGTGCTCTGAATATCATTTTAAGCGCCTGTTTTCTCTTTTATCAGGCATCACCATATCAGAATATATTCGCAGAAGGCGTTTGACATTGGCAGCATTAGAATTGAAAGATCCAGATGTAAAGGTGATTGATGTAGCAATCAAATATGGATATCAATCTCCAGATGCCTTTTCACGAGTATTTCAAAACTATCATGGTGTTACCCCTTCAATAGCTAGGAATACGGAGCAGAACTTAAAAGCATATCCAAGAATGACCTTTCAATTAAAGATAAAAGGAGGAACGGAGATGAATTATCGTATTGTTGAAAAAGAAGCATTTAAAGTGGTGGGGGTTAAATATAAAGTTGAGATGGTAAATGAGATACTAACACCTACTTACGAAAGTATGATATCAACTATCAGTGATTCCAAGATGAAAGAATTAGAATCTATCTCGAATAAAGAGCCTAATGGTGTCATTCATGTTTCAGCAAATTATTCAGAAAACGCTGAAGGGAAGGCAATCTTTGATCAATATATCGGAGCAGCTACGACGCAAGAACTATTAGGGAATTATTCCATTTTAGAAGTGCCTAGTTTCTTATGGGCAGTTTTTGAAATTGATGGAAACTGGGAGAAAGTTGAAGAACACTGGCAACGAATATATTCAGAGTGGCTACCTTCATCATCATATGAATTGGCAGAAGGACCAGAGATACTAGCTAGCAAAGATGAAAAAAGCGAGATCTGGATCTCTATTAAGGAAAAATAGATACAGGTAACCTTGAAGTCTTATTTGAATGAGACTTCATAATTTCTAAACACATATGTTGAAAAGGTCAAACATAAAAAACGTCTTTACCTTCAACAGGGGTGCTAATAAAAATGAAGAGTTGCAGTTGCAACTCTTTTTTTCTACCTGTAAATTGGAGAATGGTGTAAACTACAGCGACGAGAGCTTAATTTAAGCATTGCCTGTTATATAAAGTTATTTAAAGATTATTCATGTTTGTGGAATTGGTCTATTATTCTAGAATGTAATAATGATGACAATAATGTAAACAAGTATTTATTCAGTGAATAGGAGAGCGCATATATGTATGAACCAAAGATGAAAGAAACTGACAATAGTGTAATTGAATTTATTGAACGTGTGGAAAATGAGAAGAAGAAGGCAGGTGCTTATCAGTTATTAGGAATTTTTGAAGAGGTAACTGGTTACGATGCGATAATGTGGGGTCCTAGTATTTTAGGCTTTGGTAGCTATCACTATAAGTATGCATCAGGTCATGAAGGGGATGCGCTTTAGTGGGTTTTTCACCAAGAAAGGCGAAAATTAGTCTTTATTTGTCCTATGAAAGTGAGGAAAGAGAAAAATTATTAGAAAGCTTTGGTAAACACACGAAGAGTAAGGTATGTATTTACATTAATAAATTAGCTGATATGGAAACCAATGTTTTTAAGGATTTAATTAAACATACAGTAGAAACATATCAGAATCTTTATCCGAACGAATAAAGTTATTGTCATTGTTCTAAATCCATGATTGTCAAATAACAAAGAAAGTCATCTGCTGAATAGTACAACGATGCTGGTAAATAGAATAATCCTGTAAAGAGACGATTGCTTTCAAAAGTGTCGTCTTTTCGTATTTGACCCATACTTGTAGACAATGATTCAATCGATGCATCATTAAAATAACGGATGAGAAGGCACGATTGAAGTCGGTTTGCATTTAACGTATGTGAAGAGAAAGCTTCAATTCGTTTATGAAATTTATAGGTTTTTCCACGCTTGTGATAAGAGCATCGTGATCCCTTCTGTATAAGACTTATACAGGAATTATTGACGTTTTTGTTTCAATGATACAATAAACAATGTAGTCACATAAAAGGAAATTAATGTTAAACTAAGAGGCGAAATACTACAATAATTTTTTATAGTAGAAGATAAAGACAAAGATAAAGTGGCGAGAATCTTTGGAATTCTCTCCTTTATTGTCGCAACTTACTCTTTAGTTTCAGGTATAACAAGATTATTGTGATTTCCTTGTCAGAAACGGTAAATAAATAACTGTCAGCTGTATTCAATTAAACCAGCTAATAGTTTGTCAATATTTTTCAATAAAAAATATAAATTATCCATGATATACTAAAAATGTACATGCCAAATAACCTTCCACAATCTTATGGATGGAAGGTTTTGTCTTATTCGGTTGTAATTATAAATTAGGTTATATCTTGGAAAGTTGTTCTGTTTTTTAAAAGGGCATAGATCCAGTGTAAAAGCTTATTTACGCAAGCAATGACGG
>NZ_JAQQWT010000021.1 GCF_028610705.1 Halalkalibacter alkalisediminis | reverse complement strand
GTATTTACTTTTTTGGCTCTAAACAGGAAGAACTTTAAAACTGAAAATTCAGTTAGTTTTTATGCAACACTAGTGATATTTTGCAAATACTAAACAAAGTGTTACCATACACTAAAACTTCAATGTGGAGGGATTTACTTTGAATATTCTTTATCGCTAATTCCCAACCTTCTTTTTTATCGCTATTAAAGCGGCTTCACTCGTTTACAATCCGGTAATCAAATTAAGAAGTTTGTCGAGCCTGCCTTCGATGGCTTAAGTATGATTATTCTTAGTAATACCTAAATCTCATTGATGTAATCAAAAAGGCAAGCATGACCAATATGCTTTTGGTTACAAATTAATGCTTGTTAGCTAGTTTTTACGATCGTCAAAAGTAGGTGGCTGTTCTAACCAACCAGTATGGTCTACGTGCCCCAAATCAACCAGTTAAAAAGCTTTGTTTCTCAACAAAATCCACTTCCTTTGGCGCGTTAATATTGGGGGCCTACTAACAATCCCTTTATGGACCATTGACTCTAATATTCTTCTGTACAATCAATTTGATCAGTACGTATCGAAGTGCTAACAGCACCAGCATATCCAGTCAAACCATGAATCGTCATAATGTGCATATAAATAAGCATATAAGTATCTGAAAATAATGGCAGAGCATCCAGATTAACATCATTCTCTGAAAATCCCTTTGGAACAGGAAAATTTTCTTGCGTCAAAAAAAAATTGATTTTTTCAATATGAGATTGCGATAACTGTAAGGAAAACTCAAGAATTGAACGAGTGTCTTTATCTTGGCAGTTTTAACAAATGTCTTAGGACACAAATAGCCATACTATCGTTAAGATATTGAGACCAAAGATTTGCAATTTCAGCTGAGGTTAAACGAACATGATGGCTAACTTCTCTCATACAATACTCCTCCAATTATCTAAGCAGTTTCAATTAGTTTATATTTAAGCTCTAATATTATTCAGTTTACAAATTGAACTTTCTCTAGTTAAAAGTCTGTTTATACAATCAGTTCAGAAATTCGATAGTTGTTATGTACTTATCTCCTCAAGAAAATTTGTTTCAACATAAATATGAAAAGGACGAAATCTATGCGATTTCATCCTCTATTTGTAACAATTAAATTTTGTTATTTCCACCTTTAATCAAAACAATAATAGTCTGTTTTAATTTTGTTCATCATAAATAAATTCAATTTCTTCATTCTTACGGCTATACTTTACCTTAAGGTCGTACCCTTTGAAATACCAAATATCTTCTTCCGCAATAAAAAAGACAAGCCCCTCTACTTCCTCTTTTGCTCCAACTGAGACAGGAACTTCTTCCTCGTGACTGATGCCTAAAGAAAAACCACTTTGAATGGAACCACACCCGCCGTATCTTGCAAAGAATCGAACATATTCCCCTTCACCTTTTAAGTTTAATTCATCCTTGAACCACTGAATCGCTGGCTTTGTTACTTGTATATTCAACGCAATTCACTCCTTTTTTTGACCTTACCATCATATCAATTTTTTAAAAGGTTTGTCTATGAAAGGTAATTCTACATTTCCGCAATCCACCAAAAAAGTTTCTCCTTGTCAACATTTTTATATTTATGCATATTATGTAGAAAAGCTAAAGGAGAGAGTCCAATGAGTATCACTAAAAAAACAATCTATTATGCACAACTTTTTGAAAAGATAGGGATATTGTCCGAGCAACAAAAGGAAGACCTATTAAAAGCAATAAATGAAAAACAAAAATAAAAAAAGTCTGACCTTAAGACATTAACGAGATCATCCCTGTCGATCTTCAGTCTTTTAGGTCAGGCTTTTGCTTAATTTACAAATTGATCAATCGTTTCAACAAGCTTAACAATTTCCGGTTTACTTATTTGAGCATCTGCTCCTACTCTTTCACCTTTATGAAATAAATCATTTGTTATAAGCGAAGAGAAGATAAGAACAGGAATATGTGATAAAACTTGATTCTCTTTTATTTTCACAGTTAAGTGATGTCCATCCATTTGTGGCATTTCTATATCTGTAATGATGACATCAATACGTCTATTTACCTCATCTATTCCCTCTTCAGCGAGAAATTCAAGGTATTCCCAAGCACTCTTTCCATTTTCAAAAAACTGTAAGCTTTCGTAGCCCGCTTCCGCTAACGTATCATGTAGGAGTTTCCGTAGGATAGCAGAGTCTTCTGCGATTAAAATGCGTTTAGTCGAACGTTGTCTCAGTCCTAATGCTTTAACCTGATCTATAGATAACCCTGATTCTGGATTAATATCAACAACAATCTTTTCGAAATCTAATAGCAAAGCCATCAACTCATCCATTTTGACGATTCCAATCATTGCACTTAAACTACCTTGCGAGAGTTCACTTGGCTTTTCAATTTGTTCCCAGGAAATACGATGAATTCGAGAAACACCATGAACATGGAAAGCTACCTTTGTTTGATTCAGTTCAGAGATAATAAACTTATCTTGCACTGGGTTTTTCGATTCAGGTAATTTTAATACTTTTGCTAAATTCACAACTGGAATCACTTCTTGTCGTAAGTGAATGATCCCCTCCACATGCTCATGGCCGTTTGGCGTTGCTGTAATAAGCATTGGGTTTATGATTTCTCTTACTTTTAATACATTAATTCCAAATGTACTGCTCCCAACTGAAAACATAACGATTTCAAGTTCATTTGTTCCACTCTCTAATAAAATGTTGCTATGTTTTATATCGATCATGTTTCTTCCTCCAATAATCGGCATACTCATAATTAACCAATACCAATCACCTATATTCTATAGTCGAATTCTTAAATCAGCAAGAGAATTTTAAAAATCAAAAAAAGATGGCCTATAGCCCCTAATCCCCGTTTAGGAATAAGTTGCTTATAAGCCATCTACTTCAGATTAGATATGAATCGTAACCTCACCATCTTCACGTAACTCTTCTAACAATTGAGCCGTTTGTGCTTGTTCTTGCTCTTTCAGTAAACTAGATTCTAACTCTTCTCTGTAATCCTCAAACTCAGGAACTTCAGACTCATCTTCAACCATTGTTAACAATTCATCATAAGCTGCTTGAAGTTCTTCTTCAGTAATATCTGTTACA
The DNA here is from genome assembly GCF_028610705.1 of Halalkalibacter alkalisediminis. GTDB lineage: Bacteria > Bacillota > Bacilli > Bacillales > Bacillaceae_D > Halalkalibacter > Halalkalibacter alkalisediminis. The sequence goes on along the minus strand of NZ_JAQQWT010000021.1, from coordinate 48,746 downwards.
TTAATATTTTGTTGAATGTATTTATCACGTTTTACATATTCCACAACGTCATCGCGAAGTTCATCCATTGTTACACCTTGTTGCTCTATTAGCTCTTGAAGCTCTTCTTCAGACTCTAATTGAAATTCAGTAAGAATTGAAGCAATTTCTTGTTCAATCTCTTCCTCAGTTACTTCAAGATTTGCTTCATTCGCTGCTTGTACAATTAACTTTTCATTAACAAGCTGCTGTAGCGTGCTTTCCTCAATCATTTCTAAGTAACTTCTGCCTTCTTCGCTATTTAAATCAATGCCCTGCATCATCATTTGAGTAGCTTGTTGCTGTAAATAAGAAACATAAACTTCCTTTTCAATATCTTCACCATTTACGGTAGCAATAACATCAGGAATATTTTCAGTATCAATGATAGAATTCAAATCCTGCTCTGCAGGTGCTGATTCTTCTGGTGCAGCTACTGCTTCTTCCTGCTCCGTTTCATCTCCACCGCAAGCAGCTAGTCCAAATGCTAATGCTAAAATTCCAAAACTCATTGTTATTTTTTTCAATCTAATCAATCCCCTTCCTTTTCTCTAAAAACCTTTCGCTATTGTAACATATATAAACATTTATTTCATAAAGATAAGCCTTCTCTCAATTGCAAGAACCTGAAACTAAGCGAAATGTGAAAGAGTGTTTGAAGTCTTACCTTGATCTAGCAGCACTTTTATCACATGGTAGACGACTATATCAAAAATCTTGTAAAAAGAATAAGAGTGACTAATTAGATAGTCACTCTCTCCTTCTTTGTTCTTATTAGCAACAATCTTGACCTCCACCAAGCATAACAAGACCTGGTTGACCTTCTGTTTCTTGGTAATCCAAAGTTAAATCTGTCACATGTGGGACAACATCTTTCTCTATCGCAACATTAATACCATTAATAACTTCTTGTTGATCCGATTCTGCTGGCTCATCCAGAGCTAGCCCTAATTTTGGACCACCTCAACCCATACCAGTAAAAACGACACGTACTGTATTTAATCCGTGTTCGTTCATCGTCTCTTGAAGAAATGTTTTAGCGCGATCTGTAATATTCATATCATTCACCTCGCTTTTCTACTTAACCATTATACCGAAATTAAAAATTAATTTCATGTAAGACGTTGAATTAGTTGTTGAAAATTCAAACTCAAGAATCGTTGAACCTGCGAGGCTGAGTAATGCTTTAATAACTCGTTCACAAGATTTTGATATTCTCCGCTATCATTTAAACCCACTACTTTTTCAGTAATGCCATCAAAATCAGATCCAAACCCAATGTATTGTTCTGCCCCAAGTGAACACATGTAATCAAGATGATTTAGAACATCTTGTATGGTAGAAAGACCTTCATTAGACGTGACAAAAGTAGGGCAAAAGACAAGACCGATATACCCTTTTTTCTCTACGAGCGCTTGGATTTGGTCGTCATATAAATTTCTCGGATGTTCACAAAGGCGTCTTGCATTTGAATGAGAGGCAATCGGAAACTCCGCCAATTCTATCACATCCCAAAAACCATTAATACTTAAATGTGATACATCTGTTAAGACCTGATTTTGATTATTCATTCGTACAAGATCTTTTCCTAATAACGTGAGACCGGCTCCTCTAGGCTCACCGACACCATCTGCTGCCAGATTTGCTTGATTCCATGTTAAGCCAACAGAAATAACACCTAGCTGATAAAGAATGGAGAGTTTGGACAAATCATCACCAATAGCATCAACACCCTCGAGAGATAAGACTGCCCCAATCTCATTCTCTTTAAGGTCTTTTAAATCAGACCACTTACGGATATGCCTGAACGCAGAGCTTGAATTGAGAACCCTTTTATAGAATAAATCAATTTGCTCTAATACAACTTGAAACTTTTGATCTTGCTTCACATAAGGTTCAACAAAAATAGCAAAGACCTGAACCCTTACATCACCAGCAATTAACCGATTTACATTTGCATCGATTTCCTCTGATGCTACAAAATCGCGGTTAGGATCATCCCAAAGCTTAAGTAATGCATCACAATGAGTGTCAATTATTCCTAATCTCACAACTCTTTCCTCCTCTAAACTAAGCTTTAGACCTTGCACATATATAAGCAATCATTCATACATATATACTAATTAATGATGTAAAAGAGGTGACACCAAATGTCTGATCAACAGCCTTGGTTAAATAAATTACCAAAAGGATATCAAGACATTTTAAAATCCATAGACAATTTCTTTCAGCAAACGTATGACAATATCCAAGACAATTCTTTGTTTCTACCACCTATCCCAGTCCATGTGTTTGAAGATGAGAAAACATTTGTTATTGAAGCAGAATTACCTGGGGTAGATAAAAAACAAATAGCATTAGATATTTATCGACAAGCCATCCGCATTCAGGTATCACAAGATGAACAATCTGAGATTATAGATGAAACAACAGGTATTACCGAACGCAGAGGCCATACTCAGGTTAGACAGCGTGTCATTCCAGTCCCTTTTGTCATAAGAGAACAAGATGTAAAAGCAAGTTATAAGAATGGGTTACTTCGCATCTTAGTTCCAAGTAATCGTAAGCAAATCCCAATTGAGTAAGGAGGTAGATTAGAATGTTTCAACCTAATCCACACAGACCTATGAATCTTCATTATCCTTATCATCAAGGACCTTTTTACAAGCAACAGTACCCGCAACACCCTATGCAAATGAATGGCTATATGCCTAAGCAACAGAATACACCATTTTCTCCACCAAATATGGGAATGAATCAATCACAACCACCTGGATATACTCCTAGCAAAGCTTCTTTCTTTAAAGCTGCTTTTACAAATGAAAGTGGTAACTTTGACATGGGAAAAACCGTCAATACGGTTGACCAAGTGATGAAAACAGTAAACCAAGTTTCTCCTCTTGTAAAACAGGTAAGTAGTTTCTTTATTAAAAAATAACGCTAGACCGTTTTCATCTGAAGGGCGTATGCAAGTGTTTGATTGGCATTTATCAGTTTAAGACCTTGTGATGGGACAAAATCAATTTTTACAAATACACCTATTTCCTCTTCTGCTTTACGATCATAAACAAACAATAAATCATGTAATCTCACTTGCGAATCCATTTTCCTCGGCTCATCCAGAGCGAGGTCGTACTCAACCATCGTGCTTCATTCAAATGTGTCTATCGCTCTAATACGAACCGCTTTTTGTAGAACATCTAAACTTTTAAGATAGTTAACTCCACGGTCTGTTATAATAATTTCCATGTTGCACTTCCTTTCTACTAGCTAATATAAGAGAATAAGAGGCTAATTTTGATTAGCCTCTTTTTCATGGCTTTTTCTCATTTTCTGAAAAAAGAACAGGCTGATCGTACCAAATAGTGCACTTCCTCCAAGAATAAAATAAAGCGTTGAGATTGAAGTTAATTCTATAATATTTCCACCTAAAAGGGAACCAATGATACCTGCAACTCCAAAAATAACGGTTATAAATAGGACATGACCAGTAGCTTGTAGATGTTCAGGAATTAATTTATTTATGTACTGAAAAGCAGCTAAATAAAAGATTCCAAAAGTAAGACCATGCAATATCTGAAGAGGCAAAATAAACCAAGGATCTAAAATAAATCCCATTAAAACCCAGCGAACGGTATAGAAACATCCAGCCAATACGATAAGCGAAAGGGATGACCAGCGTTTCAAGAAAAAGGCCCCCATTGCAAATATACCTGCTTCTGCAGTAACTCCAATAAACCATGCCCATCCAATCATTGCTTCAGGCCCACCCAGCTCTACCACATAAAGACCTAAATAAATGTCATTAGCTCGGTGTGGAACAGAAATAAATAAAATAAATAAGAAAAATAACAATAATGAAGGGTTAATTCCGAGTTTCAGGGCATCTATTACGGTAACAGGTTTGTTTACTCCAGGAACATCTTTAATCGTTAAGGCCACGATAAAAGCTATAAGAGACATGAATAACATAGGAAACATTATGTACTCAATCCCAACCGCGGTTAATACATAGCCTACGACGAGTGAAGTAACTGCAAATCCTAGTGATCCCCATAATCGTATTCGACCAAAACTTATGCTCTTTTGAATAGCTGTTTTTTGAGAAAGCGAATCCCCTAGTGCAGTTGTAGGAGAGATGAAAAAAAACAAACTAAACATGATTAGTAAATAAGCAAAGTAAGAGTGAACAAATATAAAAGCCGTCACTGTTAAGACAACACCTATCAAAGCAACGAGGATCATCTTCTTAATACTTTGATATTTATCACTCAAATATCCCCACATTGGTTGACCTAAAATCGTGGCAAACGGACCAATTGCCATTAACATTCCGACTTGCGAACCATTCAGCCCTTGCTCTTTAAAGAAAACGGGTATATACCCATTAATAATGGTTATCGTCGAATGGGCAAAAAATAGATAGGCCATTAAACGATAAACAGATTTATTTTTCATAGATGTCTCCCTTGTTTTAAATTCTTTTTCTACCTTTAATTGAGTATTCCACACGTCTCGCTTTTGCTAGTTCTAATACCCACTTTAAATCAAAAGGTCTGATCTCTTTTGGATTGTCTCCAACTAGGATCAGACCGGTAATCAAAGTAAACCTTCTTGTTCAAATAAATATTCATATGGAATATCAAGAAATAAGAATAAATGCTCACTAATAGGATAAGAGTACGTTCGAATTCGTTCATCACGCTCAATATCGGTATAGAGATCTGATAAAAAGCCTCGTTTTTCAATAGTCATCCGAACAATATTTTCTAGAAAATAGGGACGCCAACTCCAGTTTTTAAAGCGTCCTTCTTTCATTAATTCCCACTCATTTTCAGTGTTTTTTTCCAAGTTAGATGACTGTTGAAATCCCTCTGCATCGCAAACATAAATACGAAAAGCAAAACGATCCAAATCCTGAGCGACTTTCTTAATTACCTCATCATAAGGATCTTCAGGACTTATTTGCTTCATGGTCTGTTTTAGTTGGAGGTTCAAATTGTTCGTTAACGTAAATTGAGCCTCCATTTTTTTTCGTTCGTATACAATGAAATGATGAAAGACCTTTTGCATTTTTTCTTTACAGCAGTCCGCATCTACAAACGTTGGACTAGGCTTTTCAAGATAGAAACCTTGATAATAACGACCACCATTTCTCCATGAATAATTCAGTTGATTAAATGTAGCAACTCCTTCAAAAAGCAGTGTTGCCCCAATTTTCCTGGAAAGCATTGATAACGATTGATGTACTTCAGAGTATAAATGAGGCAATTCCTCATCTTCCATAAATGTCACATCGACCTTCACGATGTTCGGCTTTAGCTTAGCAATTAAGTCTAAATTGCTACCATTATGGCCAACGTCATCAATCGCTAATCTAAGCCCGAGACTCTGAATGTAATAAAAAAGATGCCTGTGCTCATCTACATATTCAATTAAATCTTCTTCTTTTAATTCCAATACAATCTGATGTAGTTTTAATCCCTTTTTTTGATATGGTTCAATTAGCTTTAAAAAGGTTTCTCCATTATCCTTGATTAAAAGCGATGCATCATAATTAAAGAATAGATAAGTAGATTGATCCGTTTCTATATATGCATCAAGCGCTAACTTCTGAATATGCTCATCTAATTCCAATCGATATTCGTCAGGAATGCTTTTATCTTGAAAAAACCAACCTAAGCTTTTCACACCTTCAGCCGTTTTCATCCTTGCGAGAACCTCATAACCAACCACCAGTTGCTTATCAGCGCTAAAAATAGGTTGAAAATATGGGATAACTTGATCTTTATTCATCATGACGTCTAAAGGATCCATTGCTCCACCTCCTACTGACATAGACATGAACGTCTCAGCTGTCTAACAGTAGCAAAACCGTTCATTATAGCCATCTCATTATATCATAGCTTACTAAAAATGAAGAGATGCGTCAGTCTATTATTTAATCATTCTTTAATGTAATCTGTCCATCTAGTAGACTCATCACATAAAAAAAGTCCCACCACAGTGAAAAATGATTGTCGAATGGAATGAAGAGCAAAACAGCGTAGCTTCAGAGCTAGAACAGATCTCATAACAAGAATAAAACGTTTGGTCTATTTGACCAAACGTTTTATTCTTTCTACCCAAATGAACTCGAAGAACTCTAACGTTGCGAATGGTTACCAAGATCATAAGGTGTTTCTTGGTATACATAATAATTTAACCAATTTGAAAATAAAAGATTGGAATGTGCTCTCCACCTTAATCGCGGTGGCAGCTTGTCATTGTTTTTCGGGAAGTAATTATGTGGCAAGTTAACATCCAACCCTTTTTCTAGATCTCTTTCATATTCATCTTGCAATGTACATACATCATACTCTGAATGACCTGTTACAAAAATCTGCTTACCGTTTCTTGAAGCGACAATATAGACACCTGCTTCATCAGACATACTAAGAATTTCAAGGTCATTCACTTGCTCAATGTCTTCTTTTCGGACATCTGTATGGCGGGAATGAGGCGCTAAAAAGTCATCATCAAAACCTCTAAGTAATTTCACATTTTGTTTTTCGATGGTGTGATTAAAAACACCAAAAATCTTTCCACCAACAAAATGCTTGTTAATTCCGTAATGATGATACAAACCAGCTTGAGCACCCCAACAAATGTGCAAAGTAGAGGTTACGTTTTGGACGCTCCAATCCATAATCTCTTTCAACTCTTCCCAGTAAGTAACTGCTTCAAACTCAAGCATCTCAATCGGAGCTCCTGTAATGATCATTCCATCAAACTTTCTCGTTTTCACCTCATCAAAAGTCTTATAAAAACTATGTAAATGCTCATGTGATGTATTCTTTGAAACATGCGTACTCGGATACAAAAATGATACTTCTACTTGTAAGGGACTATTCCCTAATAAGCGTAATAGTTGAGTTTCGGTCGTTTCTTTTATCGGCATCAGATTTAAAATGACGATTTTCAATGGTCGAATGTCTTGGGAATAAGCTCTGCTTTCGTCCATTACAAATATATTCTCAGCATTCAAAATTTCTTTTGCGGGTAAGTGATCTGGGATTTTAATGGGCATATAACATTAACTCCTTTGTAAGTTTCAAACATTGTATGTAAAGGCCATGATGTCACCATACTAACATATGATATGATTAATATGATCAAACACACCTTGTAAAATAACATAACATTTCGATAATTTAACTTATCATGAATTAAACAATTCTGCAATTATTTTATCCTAAAAAAGGATGGGTGAATATGAAAATAAGGTTAGAATGGCAATATCATGTTCCGAAAACGAAACAGTCTTTTTTTATGAAATCTGAATGGATGTCAGTCGCTCAAGCACTTATGCTTAGTGATGATCTGGAAAAAACCGGACGACTAAAAAATATTGAGTTTTATGATGACCAAGACACTACGTGGACGAAGAAAGAACTAACGAAGTTCTTAAAACAATTTGAAACAGAACCTCATGATGTTAAAGCTTATATTGATGGAGGCTACAATAAAGAGACCAAAAATGCAGGAATCGGCCTGGCTATATACTATAAGCAAAACCATAAAAATTGGCGCCTCAGGTTCAATGATACACTCGATCTACTTGAGGATAATAATGAAGCTGAGTATGCAGCTCTCTACCTTCTACTTAGACAATTAGAAGAATTAGATGTTCATCACCAAACAATCAGTGTGTATTCTGACTCTATGCTTGTCGTTAACCAAGCCTCTGGTGAATGGCCGTGTTATGAAGAACATTACTTACAATGGTTTAATCGAATTGATCAACTAACTCATAAATTAGGATTAACACTTCAATATGAGTTAATTGACCGTAGTCTTAATAAAGAAGCTGATCAACTCGCAACTCAGGCTCTAGAAGGAACAAAGATTGAAGCGATTATCGAAAAACAATAAAGGAAACAAGCGCTCAACATAACCTTGAGTGCTCTTTTTCTACTTTTCGGTTGATTCACTTTGATCCGCCAAAATACCCATTGCCTCTGTTATTCATGTAGCTAAACCCTCTCTACATCTATCGATATTTTGAGTGCTAAAATCAAACCCGAAAACTTTTCTTTATTTGACATAAATAATTATCCCTTTTGAATCGTTTGATCCACCATTCTAATCATTCGGTTCAGACGATCGCGTTTCACCATTAACACGTTCCGGTGCACCTCTAAAGAATTTGCTGATAAAGTTGGACTATAGTTGATGTCTTTTATTTTTTTAGAGAAAAACCTAGTTCCTTAAAAAACAAAATTTGTTGTAACGCTTCTAAATCATTAGAATAGTACACCCGATAATCTGAGTGAGACACTTTCTCAGGTACTAACAACCCTATCTCATCGTAATGATGTAGGGTACGAACATAAATAAGAGAAGATCCGACGCGACCAGCGTTGGATCTTCTCTTATTTTTTGCTATAAGATAACTGGACTATGACTTGCTAACATTTCATCATATAACCGTGATTTTTAAGAAAAAACTTGTTTTAGTCTATTGATTATTTCAAGCTTATCATTATTCTTTGCAAAATCGTAACTTTGATAAGATTCGTACATTTGATTATAAGCAATTTTACTTTATGCACCACTTACGCCAACTTATTCGTCAATTTCAAAAGCAAGTATTTCCGCTTTTTTAAATCTTATTAAATGTCGCATGTAATATGTATAGCTAAACCTTAACGATAATTAATAAACTGAACATCAATCGACAAGTTCGCTCCTCTTATCGCAGCTATTATCGCCTGTAGGTCATCTCTATTCTTACCAGTCACACGAACTTGGTCGTCTTGGATTTGGCTTTTTACTTTTACTCCGCTATTTTTAATAATAGTGTTAATCTTTTTCGCGTTTTCTTTATCAATGCCTTGAATTAATTTAGCACGTTGGCGTACTGTTCCGCCTGATGCCCCTTCAATTTTTCCATAGTCTAAGTTTTTAATGGATACATCCCGTTTAATTAGTTTACTAATTAACACATCTTTCAACTGCTCCAATTTATACTCATCATCAGAAACTAATACAAGCTCTTCGTTATCGAACGTAATGGTACTTTTACTCCCTTTAAAATCATAGCGCGTCGTGATTTCTTTCGTAGCCATCGTAACAGCATTTGTTACTTCTGACATATCAATCTTTGATACTATATCAAATGAACTCTCTTTTGCCATTTATAACCCTCCATTTTTTGATTTCTTTTTATTATAGGTAAAAAAGACGAACGCTTCAACTAATCCCGTTAACCTAATACGCTACCTTACCAAAACAACGTCTCGCACCTATCTATTCTCTACTCTTTAAACAAAAGTAATGACTTTACCTTCATTATTGATGATTCTTGTGCTCTAAACCTTTAACCAATTTTATAAACCAGAATAAAAAAATCCACGGTAAAATGAATGTTGTAATCCACTCAAACGCCAAAATAATAGTACTAGATTGGTAGCCAAAATACTGCAAAAAAAAACAAAAGTACGATGAAAAATAGGCCTGCTATAATTATTAAAGCTATAACTCACCTCCCATATGCACTAATCAAATAGTAACATAAACAAATGGAAAAAATCCCCTTTGAAAATAATTATATAAAAATGCTCAGTCCTAAGACTAAGCATCACTCAACTCTCTAACAATTGATTCGCCAACTGATTGGAAACTCTCGTGACCCCTAATGGTTCTCGAACTCGTCCATAATCTTCGTGGTGAAAATCGGAGCCTCCTGTTCGATACAAAGTTCTTCCTAACTCCTTTTCAATAGAATCAGCGATCGTTTCATAACGTTTCACCGCTTCTTCATTATGATCACGATGATAGACCTCGATTCCATCAAGACCCCAATCCTTTACCCAATTTATTAACTCATCATCCACGTCATAATAGTCAGGGTGTGCAACAATCGCAATCCCGTTTGTTTGGTGAACCCAGTTAATCGCTTCTTCAACAGACATTTCTTGTGATTTTTCTACATACCCAGGTTTTCCTTCAGCTAAGTAAAGTTCAAAGGCTTCTGCGACATCTTTTACGTAACCGGCTTCTATTAAAGCCTTTGCCACATGAGGTCGGCCAATACTGCCTCCATCTGTATGCTTTAACACCTGGTCAGGTTTAATCTTTAAATCTATACGATCTAGTTTTTCAATAATTGTATCTAAACGGTCTCTCCGAAGTTGTTTTTGCTTTTTAAGCATGACTTGTAATTTTTCATTTTTATAATCAAATTGATAACCTAAAATATGTACACTCTTTCCTTTGTATTTCGTTGAAAATTCAATACCTGGAATAACCTGAATCCCCAGTTTCTCGCCGCTTAGAATCGCTTCTTCGATTCCATCAACACTATCATGATCTGTTAGTGAAACGATCTCAAGTTGAACCTCATTGCACTTTTTCATTAATTCAGACGGTGAATAACCACCGTCTGATGCAGTAGAGTGCATATGAAGATCACTGTTCTTATTTTCAGTCATTTAACTTCTCATCCCTTATCTACTGATACTTGCCACGTAACTTGTCCTGTCCTCAGATGATCTGTATACACAAGCTCATATTCTGTTCCAATAGGAACAACGAAAGCTATTTCACCACGGTTTGTTCTCCCTGGATGAAGTTGCCCTCCGAGAATCCCTTTTGTTACAATCGATGTGTTCATTCCGTGAGCAAAACCATCTTCATCCACTAACGTGAGCTTATATGAAGAGAACTCATATACCGTTTCTCTCATGTTTTCAATTCCTATATCAACAATCAACACTTGATTTCCTTCTTCTTCCATAACGGACTCCACACGAACTCCGTTTAGGGTCATTTCAATCCCATTTATTTCACGAACTTCATCATTTGTTAAATTCTTTACTACTGTTTTTGCTTGAGAAGTCTCTGTTTCAAAATAATGAGAAACAGTGTATCCAGCAAGAACAATCAAACATATGCTTAAACCTACTAATATAACCAATTTCCCTTTCATCATACTCTCTCCTTAACCAGTGATAAGCCCTGTATTTTTATGAGCATACTTAGAAGACACTCGAATTAAGTTATGATGCTAGCAGGCTGTTTAGAACTAAAAATTATTTCCACCAAGAATCATAAATCGTAACAGGGGTTTGTCGTTTGTGCTCTGTATTAACATATCGCGATTCAATCTTCTCTGCAATCGCAGGGTCAACGTTTTTTCCTTCAAGATAATCATCTAGTTGCTCATACGTCATGCCTAATGCGACTTCATCTGGCAAACCAGGCTTGCTATCTTCCAAATCAGCTGTTGGGACTTTTGTGTAAAGGTGTTCAGGTGCACCAAGTTCCATAAGCAAAGATTTTCCTTGCCTTTTAGTTAATCCAAATAAAGGAGCTAAATCACATGCCCCGTCTCCATGCTTAGTAAAAAAGCCCGTAATTGCTTCAGCTGCATGATCTGTTCCAATAACAAGACAGCCAAAATGTGCCGCTAAATCATATTGAGCCTTCATACGTTCCCGAGCTTTCGTATTTCCTTTATTAAAATCAGATAGTTGCTCTCCATCTGTTGCTTCACAAAATGCCTCAACAGATGCATCAACAGCTCCCTTAATGTTTACCGTTATTGCTCGTGTTGGTTCAATAAATCGAATCGCATCTTGAGCATCTGCTTCATCTTTTTGCTCACCATATGGCAACCTCACAGCATAAAATGAAAACGTCTTTTCATGGTTTTCCTCATTTAATTCATTAACAGCTGTCTGTGCCAACTTTCCAGCCAATGTAGAATCTTGTCCACCAGATATGCCTAATACGTACCCATTCGCACTAGTATGTAGTAAATAGTTTTTTAGAAAATCAACACGTTGACGAATTTCCTGTTTAGGATCAACAGATGATTTCGTATTTAGATCTGAGATAATAGAATTTTGATTTGTTAACAATGTTATTTCCTCCCTCATATTCAATATCCTTATTATAACAAGAAAAAGGTTATCCGTGGAAGCGACGAACTAGATTCGTAAGTTGCTCCAATTTCCCTTCCTTCGTTAAAATGTTCTCCTGCCATTCTCCAAGCAGGTCAAAATGAGGATACCCCTTTCTTTCATGAATCCATTCAGGCTTCAAGCCATATTTCTGTCCCCACCTGACTAACTTATCCCGATCAGAACAGGCAACTTTTGTAACCGTCGTACAATCCGGGAAACGCTCATCGAGCCAGTAATGAGTTAAAAAGGCAATGTCTCCTTGTTCGGCCACTGCCTTCCACTCGTTTAGCATCGACTTATTTATACCAAATGCCATTCCAATCCCCCGCCAATTTTCATTTGTTCGATTATAGCATAGGTTGTCGCTTATTTAAATTTACTGGCCTATACCTAAGTGGTCTCTTTCTCCTTAACCATTTCTTAAAAAGTATAAACTAAAAGCTGTTGAGATTTTAACTCTCAACAGCTTTCGTTTATTTTTCGTCTTGATAACCATTTTTACGAGCTTGCATTTCATCAGCAATCTCAGCTTCAAACCCGCGAATGCTTTCAACACGCTGTTTGTTCTTTTGCTTTATTTGTTGCTTTTGTTCATCTTTCATGTTCGTATGAGCTAATGATTCCTCTGCAGCTTCAATGTTATGTTCCGTGTTCTCTTTCATTTGTTGTAGCTTTTCTACATTGTCATTACGATTATCTGGCTTTGCCATCTCCATTACCCCTTTGTAAAAAATTCGCTTACGCAAACTTAGTATGGTTAACGAATCAGGGGTTATTCGCAAAAAATATTTTTCTTTATTTCTTCATATTTTTGGAACCACTCAGGGAAAGCCTTCTTAAATGCAGTCGGTTTAAATGTTTCTTTTTTCACAATGATATGAGTTGTTGTTCCTTCTACACAAATTTCATCTAGATGATTGATGATTTGGTAGCCGTACACCGTTTTAATTCCATCATTTAATTCAACCCATGTTTTTACAAAAGCCGATTCGCCATAACGAACTGGTTTTCTGTAAGTGGCTTGTACATCATAAACGGGCGCATAATATCCTGCATTTTCCATCTCTATATAACTATAACCCACATCTTCAATAAACCCACCTCGGCCTAGCTCAAAATATTTCAAATAGTTTGCGTGGTAGATGACACCCATCATATCTGTATCTGCATATAAAATTTGAATCTCTCTTGTTGAAATGATCATATTTACCCCCCTTAGCTTTTTTTTGTATCTAATTCCTGAATATCTTCATTTTCAATCATAACTAATTGTTCAGGTCCTACTTCTTTGTATTTAGCTAAGCGAAATGCTTGAATTTGAATGAGTTCGTCAAAGAGGTCCACTGCAAAACGTCCATTCGCCTTATGACCTGATTCTGAGATCCCTTGCATTAATCCCTCTTTTGCTTCAGGTGTAAACCGATATCCTGATTGATCTGCTCGCTTATCGATTATTTCAATTAGTTCTTGCTTCGAGTAATCTTCAAATTGAATATGTTTTTTAAAACGCGAGTGAAGTCCAGGATTGCTATTAAGTAATTCATTCATTTCTTTACTATATCCCGCTAAAATAACAACCAAATTTTCTTCATGTTCAGTCATTTGTTGTACGAGTGTATCAATAACTTCCTTTCCAAAATCTCCTACACCGCTAGATAATAGGGAATACGCCTCATCAATGAACAAGACTCCACCTAAAGCATCCTTCACTTTTTCCTTTGTTTTCTGTGCGGTTTGACCAACGTACCCAGCTACTAAATCTGCCCTACTAACAACAACTAAGTGCCCTCTTTTTAACAAGCCAATCTCTTTTAAAGACTTTGCATACAACTTAGCCACCGTTGTCTTGCCAGTGCCTGGGTTTCCTGTAAAAACAGAGTGGACTTGGATGGGAAGTGTTTGTAACCCGTTCTCTCGCCGTAATTGCTGAATCCATATGAATGAAGTAAGTTGAGAAATTTGTTCCTTTACTTGTTCAAGACCAATCAAACTAGCCAGTTCACTTCTAGCCGTTTTTTCTTCTATTAGTTGATTCGTTTCTTTAAAATCATTTGCTTCTAATAAAACAAAATCATCAGCTTCGGCATCTTTAAGTGACATTCGTGCCCCTTTTTGAAAAATAGCATCAAGAATGATGTTCTTTGCTGCACGTGCATTTCCAAACGACTGGTCAACCTTCGCATCGTCAATTCGCTTCAAAAATTCTACTTTTGCATCTGTAGTTAATAAATAATCATTTTCAAGCGCAACTAATTCACCGATTTCAAGTAATTCTTCAACAGAATAGTTGTTCATTTCAATATGATTCTGTTCGGGAAAACGACTTCTAAGTCCAGGGTTCGCTCGTAAAAAAGTACTCATTTCTTCTGGATAGCCAGCGAGAATTACGGCAAAGGTACCCGCATGCTGACCACTGGTCATCGCTGAAACAAGTGTGTCAATGACAGTTTGACCATAGTCATTGCCTGCCTCACCAGCCCTCCGTAAACTATAGGCTTCATCAATGAACAAGACTCCACCTTTTGCTCGTTCAATCGCCTTTAACGTATTTTCTTCTGTTTGACCAACGAAAGCACCTACTAGCTGCGACCGGTCTACCTCATAAACTTCATCCCGTACTAACAAACCCAATTCAAAATATATCTTTGCCATTAAGCGTGCGAGATGTGTTTTTCCAGTACCGGGATTCCCCTTTAAAATCATATGTAATGCAATGCCATCTTTCGTATGAAAACCCTGTTTAACTCGTTCTTGTTGATAATGAAGAAACTGATAAAGCTTCTCTATTCTAGCCTTTACCTTTTCAAGACCGACCATGCTTTGTAATTCATCTATAGCCGAAGCACTTTCACTCTTCGCAAAAGTAGAAAAAACCTCCAGGTTCCATCTCTTCATTAATTGCTCGATCAGCCTCGTCGATTTCGCAATTTCCTGGAACTGGGATGCTGAATAATACACGCCTGTTAATGAACGGGCATATTCCTTTGTGGCACTTAGAATGGTTTTGAATGGTTCCTGAAATTGTTCCATTAAGCTTGATACCGTCTCAATGGTTTGGCACTGAACAGGATCTTCGATATACGGAAGTGATAATTCTACAGCTCTCCAGAGGTTTTCATATGTGTGCACAAAATCAAAAAATTGTTCAGCGATTTGTTCATACTTACTAGCCGTTTTCTTTTTCTCTGAACCATGGTCCGTTTCACGAATTGGAGGAAATTTATCCGGGATTGGAATTTGCTTAAGAACATGAATAAACTGCTCGACTTTCAATTGATGAGCTAGAGCATTAGAAGGGTCTAATTGTAACGCCTCATTTAACCATCGTTCTACTAAATGATCGACTTTATTGACTCTTTCCAACCGCGCTTTTGCAAGCATAGATAACAGCATCGGTTTATACGACACGATCTCATTATCCAGGTCTTCCCTTTGCTCTAACTGTGCGAGACATTCCCACGCCTTGCCTTCTTGGAAACATTCCTCTTTAGCCGCAACCTTTCGCAACCATAATTCAATATTCTCAACTGTCCATTTTTCTTGTAACATACTGACCCCCCTTTCCAACGATCACGTTCCTCATTCTACCATGCTTACCCTGTCTTGGCATGCGCAGTCGCTAAATCTTTTTGACGCTTTACGGTTGTGCCAACATAGACCCCAGTAACAACAAAAATAGCTCCAACCATCGTTGTAAACGTTAGCGTTTCACCTAGAAAAATCGTTGCCATTACTACAGCAGAAACCGGCATCACATTAATAAAAATCGATGCCTTTGCCACTCCAATTTTTTGTATCCCATAATAATAAAGAATAAATCCAATAACAGTCACAAATACACTCATATGAGCGATTGCTAACCATGCTGGTAGTGTACTAGACCCAAAGTTCTCCCACGGCTTCTCATATAGTGAAAACGGCAATAAGAAAAGTGTTCCAAAGCCTACTGCGTATGTGGTCGATACAATCGAGCTAAATTTTTGTAAAACTGCACGACCTATTACACTATACAATGCCCAAGAAACAAGTGCTCCAAGTAAAATGAAGTCAATTAGCTCAAATTGAAGTGTAAATAACACCATCATATTCCCTTCAGTTATGATGGTCACAGCACCAGAAAAAGCAAGTAAAAGTCCAATAACATTTCTTTTTGTAATCGTTTCTTTAAGTAATAAACCCGATAAAAGCATGATTAACATCGGATTGGCTCCAATAAACAACGAACTTTTAATAACTGGTGCATATTTGCTCGCCAAAAAGAAACAGATGTTATAAATAGCAATACCGGTCAATCCTAAGAGCGCAAATAATGCCCAATCCTTTTTGGTGATTTTAGGGATATTCTTTTCTACTATCCACATAATCGGAAACAATAATAGCGCTGCACCCCAAAAACGTAAAAAAGAGATTGTTGCTGGATCGAAGCTCTCAATTGCAATCTTCCCCGCAATAAAAGCACTTCCCCACGTACTTGTAGCAAGAGTTAACATCCCATAAATCATCCATCGTTTTTTTCTGTCCACTTGAAACCCTCCTTTATATTTCGATTTACGAAATAGCTTCAAAAGAGAAGAGGAGTTTCTACCTTAATGGCAGTATACTCCTTCCTCCATTACATTTCTTGCATAGGTTTCTATGACCTGACCGCTGTCGGCAAGAAAATCAATCGGATGTTGATCAGCCCACTCCTCATGACTTGAGACGACATTAATAAATGTATGGTCTTCAAGCTGAGCAATGTAAGACCCGCCCTCGTAGTGAATCTGAACACGAGCAACATCAAATGGGTCACTAATCACCCCAAATGTAACATAGGTATATTCATAATCTTCATTATGCCAATTACCACTTTTCACACGAAATGTTCGAATTTTTTGTCGCTCATCAATCACTGCTGTACCGCCAATCGTCAGCATAGCAGCTGGTAATCTCATATAACCGCCTTCCACTTCTATCAGTTTTTCAGCGACTAGTTCAGCGGAGTCAATGGTATAAACGACATATACTTCTTCTTCTTGATAATCTGTTTTTAAAATGTCAATTTCTACTGATGAATCGTATGTTTGGTAGACGGCTTCATCAATCGTTCCATAAACCGTTTCGTCACGTTCACCTAACCCTATTTCAATACTGAACATTGCTCCAAAATAAACGACCAAGACACTAAAAAGAAATAAAACACTCGCTTTGATTAGTTGATGTGAACGTGTCAACGTCCACATGGCTGCGCTAAATAATGTAATAGCTATAACGGCCATACAAACACTGAAGACCGAGATGGGTAAATCGATCAAGCCACTCGTGGCTCCGATAAACAACTGCATCAACCACGAAATGTTTTCCGTTTGTAACGTTTGAGCCACCTCATGTGGAGGTGTTTGCTCTGTCATGACTGCTGATATAAAGAAAATCAATAAAGCGATAAATGATTCAATTCGAAACGAACGCTTCACCCTTTCCAATTTGAATTGATTATTTTGAAATCCTAGTAATAGATGGTGGAATCCAAATCCTAAAAGAGGAAAGAATAGTAAATGTTTAATAAATAATAGCTGTCCGTAACTAAGTAACCACGCTTGAACATAGTCGGGCACAATGACAGCCATTAGCATAAAACCAGAACCTACAATGGTCATTACTGATGCAACTGCAGTGACTGAAAACCACTGAAAAAAAGTCTTAGACTCCTTCCACTCTAGCGAGAACCAAGCAACTACTGATAGGGTCCCTAGCCAAACCGCGACTGCCAATAAATGAAGGAAATTGCCTAGAAAACCAAACCATCCAGCAACAGATGCTCCATGACTAGACCAACTTGCCATAAATATAAGGAGAACTATATGAGCAAGGGCAATCTCATTCATCCATCTCTGATTAGACTTTAGACAGATTAGCAATCCTATTACTAGAATGACTGCAACTAAAAATGCTTGCCCTGTAGAATAATCAAAAAAAACCATCCGGATAGATTGTAGTAATGGAACTGAAAATCCAGAATAAAGCGTCCATATGACTCGTACCACAGGGACTAATAATAAAATCGGGATCATTGTAATTAACCCTTTAATTAGTTGAACCGATATATGAATAGTTGGCCGTTTTCCCTCAGGTATATTTCTTAGTAATAGGTAGCCCGTTACTATAGAAAAACAAATATAGAGAATTAAGTTTGCTAATGATGACAACATTAACGAATCCTCTTAATCATATATTTCACTAAGAAAACCAACGCAATTGCTCCTGTAATAAGAATAGGTAGTATGAATCGACCTAGTGAAGGTTCTACCGTATCTTCTTCTACAACCGGTCTTTCTTCATATACATCTGTTTGTTCACTGTTCTCTTCAATATCAACTGGTTCTTCCTCTACATTTGAACCTTCTTCTATCGCATCTTCTAATTCGTATGCTAATACATCAAATGAAAAACTTCCTTCTGTTAGATGGGTATCTTCTCCAAGCGCCTTCCACTTCACCGTATAGCTTCCAGGTATCAACGGGGCTACTAAACCAATTTTTAGAACTGGACTTTCTACCTCAATTGACTCAATTGCAACCTCTTCACGCTTGTCATTATAAACGGTGGCTGTACTGACAGACTCAATTCCTGCATTAAAGGTAAGCACCATTTCATCAAGAGCTTCTTCGACTACAGCACCTTCAGCTGGGTTAGAATCAATTACATAAGAGTGCGCACCAACAGGTACGGGTAATAACAACAAAAATATCAATATAAAAGCTACATACTTATTCATCTGATCACCTTTTTCCTACCTATCCACTTTGTTTTATTATTTTAACAGATAACCCTATGTACGAAAAGTTTAACTCTCTATTTCTTCATAAAAGTGACGCAAAGTCGGTAGGACAACTTCGCAAATGTATGAGAGAATAATACTTGGAGAAAGGAAGGATCCAATGAAGAAAGGTCTAGTATTACTCAGTTACTTATTTATAGCTCTCTTTATGTATCTCTACGGAGAGTCCTTATTAAATTGGATACACCAAGGCGGTACTGATTATATGGTGGTAACTGCCACTTTAGCCACATTTTTTGCTTTATTTCCGATTATTCCATATCCAATCATTGGTGGTGTTCTCGGAGCCGCTTACGGACCCTTTTCAGGTAGTATGATCACATGGCTAGGCTCATCATTGGCCTCCATACTCATGTTTGCTTTTGTTCGTTATGGCTATCAGGATTGGGGCAAGAGATGGTTGTATAAATATGACCGACTTTCTAAAATCACAAAAATGTTTGAACAAAATGCGTTTATGACCATTTTTATCACACGACTGATTCCAGTCATTCCTTCAATCATTGTTAATATCTATTCGGCTTTAAGTCGCGTCTCTTTTATCCGCTACACCGTTGCCTCGTCACTCGGTAAAATTCCAGCAATGATTTTGTTTGCAACAGTTGGTAATTCAATCGTTAACAATCCACGAGATTTACTTTTTCTTTCGTTCTTTTACGGTGCCTTCTTATTAATTGTTTACTTGGCATACAAGCTGTTTAATCGTTACTTGTTGATAAACAACAAAGAGGGATCTCTTTAATGAGATCCCTCTTCTCGTTCGGTTCTATGTACGAATATATACGATTCGTTTTTTGGCCCAAAAACAAATAGAGAATAACATATATCCAATGACTGCACCGAGTGTATTTAAAATGACATCATCCACATTTGCTACTCGTTGAGTAAATAAAAATTGACTCATCTCAATCAAAAAAGACAGCGAAAAGCCAACTGCCATTATATAAGCAACCCGCCTTAATTTTACCCAAATTGACGGTATCAGAAAACCTAAAGGCATAAATAGAACCACATTGCCAAGCAGAATACGAATAGGGTCGTTTATAGTTGGACTAAACACCGCTATCCGGTAAATACTGCGAAAAGGAATAAGGTTATAATTTCTCCCACCTGGACCAACTGGGCCAAGTGAAGCTCCGTAATTCCAAGCTAATAAAGTCACATAAAATAACGCAATTAAGTAAGTCACAAACAAAGCTCTTCGGAATAATTGTCGATGTCCCATGTTCCCCTACCTCCTCATGCATGACATCATCTTTCTTTATTATTCCGTTTATCTCCATGCATGACAAGCATTTTATATCGACAACTTTTTATAAAATGTTCCATTTTCTAATGATAGCGTTTTTATAAAATCTCGAAAAATACAAGTAAGCCCTGAAGCACGTTTTACTTCAGGGCTTTAGATTTAATTAACCTTTAGGAGGTACGTAATCAGGTTGTTCGTTACTTTTTTGTGCCATTTTCTTTCCGTTATTAGCCTTTGATTTGACTGGCTGTGTCCCAAGGTGGTCCGGACGGAATTGAGCGAAATTTGACTTTGTGCTGTTGCTTTTCATAAGTAACCCCTCCCTAATAATAGGTTACCTCTAAAAAGCATTCTTATTCACATTTCCACTCTGTTTACAGACGACCTTCTTTGTTCCCACCGTTCTTCTAGTCGATCTAGGGCTTCTTTATCATTCATTAACTTTTCTCTGTTTTCTTTAACTAATTCCTCAAATGATAATTTTCTGACTCTTCTCATGACAAAACACTCCTTTACTTTTAAACCATTTTGGTCATAAAGAAGTGTTTTTATACATTATTTAGGACTTACGTAAATTTGACCTGATTCATCAATGGTCATAACAAAAATTTCCTTTGGGTTTGCAAACCCCTTTATTTGAATCTGTTCTCTTAACCAATCGAGCGTACCAAACTTTTTTACGTTTGCTTCTATGATTCGACCATCTTCAATTAATACAGATGTATAGCCTTTTGATGGTACATTTTTTTCTAAATCATTTAATGTTACACTCTCATAATTGGATTTTTTTATTACACTGATAGCACCATTCATCTCTAAGATGGCATAATCCACTTCCGATAAATCATATGCATTATTTTGTCTAAGGTCCATAAGAAAAGCTTCGAGTGTAATCTTTGCTTTCCTTAATTCTTTATGCAAAATTTTACCATGTTTCATTAAAATAATGGGTTCATCCTCAATTACTCGACGAAAACGAGGGGTTTTTAAAGCTATAACAGATAAAGAATAATGAAGTGCCGCTGTCATTGCTGCTGCTGCTGCTGGACCTGCTAATGGTAATTCTCCATCTGTTAATGGTTCTCCGAGAATATCGCCAATAACTACACCAAAAATAAAATCAAGCGCATCAATGGAACTCATCGAGCGTTGCCCTAACACTTTAACAATTAGAAAAATATAAAGGTAGACAATGACTGCTCGAATCATATACCCATAAACAGGTAAACCTTCAGCACCTTGCCAGAAATCAAACAAGTTGATCCCTCCGTTCTGCCTTCTTCTCAAACAATTAACCAAGTCTAAATAAATTAGACCTGGTCTTTTGCACTTTTTTTATGAATGTTGGTTTCGGTTCATCTTTTCAGCTTCGCGCTCTGCGTATGATTCAAATCCAGTCTCTGGATGATTATCTTTACCTTGTTTTTTGGCATTGTTATTTCTTTGAGCATTCGCATTCCCTTTTTTCTGTCTTCCCATTTAAAGTCCTCCTTTTCCTTTTTAATCTGTTTTAGGATGTGCAACTTTTATTTCAATATAAGTTTTTATTACAAATAAATTCGGTATGTGAAATTTATCGAAACATTTGATAGTAAAACACAAAAAAACCTTCATCCTAATAAGGATGAAGGCCTTACTTAACTTATTTATTAGCAAGTTTGTTACGAAGTACCATTTGTAAGATACCACCGTGACGGTAGTAGTCCATTTCCACTTCACTATCAAAGCGAACAAGAACTTCAAATTTCGTTTGCTTGCCATCTTTATCTGTTGCTGTAACTTCAACCATTTCACGAGGTTGAACATCATTTGTAATCGCAACAGAGAATGACTCTTCTCCAGTTAATCCAAGTGTTTCAGCGCTATCGCCATCCTTGAATTGAAGTGGAAGAACACCCATAAGAACAAGGTTACTACGGTGGATACGCTCATAGCTTTCTGCGATAACTGTTTTAATGCCAAGAAGGTTCGTACCTTTGGCAGCCCAGTCACGTGAGCTTCCCATACCGTAATCTTTACCAGCTAAAATAGCTAGGCCAGTTTCTTGCTCTTTGTACTTCATTGCAGCATCGTAAATTGACATAACTTCGCCTGTAGGCCAGTAAGTTGTGAATCCACCTTCTGTACCTGGAGCAATTTGGTTACGGATACGAATATTTGCAAACGTACCTCGCATCATTACTTCGTGGTTACCACGACGAGAACCGTATGAGTTAAAGTCTTTTGGCTCTACTCCTTTAGAGATTAAGTATTTACCTGCAGGAGTGTCTTTACCGATTGCACCAGCTGGTGAAATATGGTCAGTCGTAACCGTGTCACCAAACTTACCAATTACGCGAAGCTCAGATAATGGCTTGATATCTTCCGGATCTGGAGATAAGTTCTCAAAGAAAGTAGGGTTTGCAATGTAAGTTGATTCAGAATCCCACTTATAAAGAGCATCGTCCGTTGTTTCAATTTCGTTCCAACGTGGGTTGCTACTGAATACATTTTCGTATTCACGACGGAACAACTCAGGTGTTACAGTTTCAGAAACAACTTTAGAAATTTCATCTGCAGTTGGCCAGATATCAGCAAAGAATACATCCTTACCGTCTTTATCTTGACCGATTGGATCATTTTGAAGATCAATATCCACAGTACCAGCAAGAGAGTAAGCAACTACTAACGGTGGTGATGCTAGATAGTTTGCTTTCACTAATGGGTGAATACGTCCTTCAAAGTTACGGTTACCGGAAAGAACTGAAGTTACGGTTAAATCGTTAGCAGCAATTGCTTCTTCAATTTCATCTTCTAGAGGACCTGAGTTACCGATACATGTTGTACAGCCGTAACCAACTAAGTTGTAACCAAGCTTCTCTAAGTATGGAAGAAGGCCAGAATCAGTAAGGTAACCCGTAACAACTTTTGAACCTGGAGCTAAAGATGTCTTAACGAATTCAGGTACTTCAAGTCCTAATTCAACTGCTTTTTTCGCAACAAGACCAGCACCAATTAAAACGTACGGGTTTGATGTGTTTGTACAGCTTGTAATAGCTGCAATTGCAATTGAACCAGTTTCCATAACTGTTTCGCGACCATCTTTAAAGTTAACTGTTACTTTCTTATCAAATTCCGCTTCAGTAAGACCTAGACCTTGAGTTCCCTGTGGTGCAAGAACTGCGTCACGGAATGATTTTTGCATATCTGAAAGGCGAACTAAATCTTGTGGACGTTTAGGACCAGATAGGTTTGCTTCGATTTCGCTAAGGTCTACTTCAACTGTATCCGTGTAAGTCGGATCAGGTGTTTCACCAGCTACGTAGAACAATCCATTTGCTCGGCAATAAGCTTCTACAAGTTTAATTTGCTCTTCAGAACGACCCGTTAAACGCATGTAGTTAAGTGCCTCAACATCAACTGGGAAGAAACCACATGTTGCGCCGTATTCTGGAGCCATGTTTGAGATCGTTGCACGGTCAGCAAGTGGCATTTCTGCAAGCCCAGGACCAAAGAACTCAACAAATTTACCAACTACTTTTTTCTCACGTAGAACTTGCGTTACTTTTAATGCGATGTCAGTAGCCGTTGTTCCGCTTGGAAGTGAACCAGTAAGTTTCACACCAATTACTTCTGGTACAGGGAAGTAAGAAGGTTGTCCAAGCATTCCAGCTTCTGCTTCAATACCACCTACACCCCATCCAAGAACACCAATACCGTTGATCATTGTTGTATGTGAGTCAGTACCAACTAATGTATCAGGGAAAGCAACTGTTTCGCCTTCTTGCTCAACTGCGTGAACAACATTAGCAATATGCTCTAAGTTAACTTGGTGAACGATACCTGTTGCTGGTGGAACAGCGCGGTAGTTATCGAACGCTTTCTTTGCCCAGCTAAGGAATTGATAACGCTCTTCGTTACGTTGGAATTCTAAGTTCATGTTGAAATCTAATGAGTCCATTGTACCCGCTTTATCAACTTGTACAGAGTGGTCAATAACTAGATCAACAGGGATTTCAGGATTAATTTGATCCGGGTTTCCACCAAGGTCAGCCATTGCTTTACGTAATGAAGCAAGGTCAACTACTGCAGGAACTCCAGTGAAATCTTGAAGAATAACACGAGATGGTTTAAATGGAACATCGATTTCTTTTAGTTCATCTGTTCCCCACTTCGCTAAGTTTTCCACATGTTCTTCTTTGATGACGTAACCATCATATTGACGAAGAACGGATTCTAGTAACACCTTAATTGAATATGGTAGTTTTGATACATTACCTAATCCTGCATCCTCTAAAGCCTTTAAAGAGTAATAGTTAATTGTTTTCCCATCCAGAGAAAAGGATGAACGTGCCTTAAATACATCGTTTTTCTTTGACATATGTAAACCCTCCTTCACAAGACTAATGATACCTTAAACTGTCGAAATTGTCTAAACAGACCGACTAGCCCGTCGATCTCCGCCATTCTAGAAAGCGCTTAAATCATCGACAAAAACAGTCCCTTTAATAGAATATCAAAAGTTATGTAAAGAATAAATATATTTTTTTATTCCTTTCGATAAACTTTTCGTAAATATGATCGTAATCACTGCAACAACAGCTTATTTAAATTTTGCATAATCCGAGTAATTGGGACAAAAAGTATGAAATGGGAGGTGTTAATGATGGCAAAACAAAGATCACACGAAAAAGATAAGCGAGTTTTAGAAGGTGAGCAATTCCAAGAAGGAACGGTTAATGAACCATTAACGGAAATGGAACGTCAGCATAATAAAAAAACAAAAAAACGTCAGTAACGAAACAGAGAGGATACGGAGCAAGGGATCATCCTATTTATTCCGTACCCTCTCATTTATCATTTAGACCTTTCCTTTGCTTGCGGGTCCGCCTCATGAAAATTAATATTCCCTACAGCTTTTCGAGCTTCCTCAACTGCTTGTCTGGCTACTTGAATGGACTTCTTTTTATCAGAACTTGGCACTACGTCCCCCCCTTGTATAAGCGCCATTTCATCATGTGTTTCACGACTTGAAATATGCGTATACTCCCTGTATTTACTGCCATACTACAAGCGAGGAGGGATGGCTAAAATGACTGAACATAATACATCCAAAGACCAACGCAGAAACCAACCAAAAAATGCACAATCAGGACAACCAGAACCTTTAAGTGGGTCTAAAAAAGTGAAAAAACGCAACCAAGTGGGGCAAACAGACGGAGAAGGATAACTTTTAGCCTTCAATGAGGATTTAATGCAACCGCAGTGGACGACGTCCAATTCGGTTGCATCTCTTTACTTCGATCTCTTTTAACTATTTTTTGGCGCCCAAACCTTGAATTTAACGCATAACTAGGTAAATCCATTTAGATTGGGATTTCTTAGCTAAGAAGTTAACATATTCGTGAATCCTTATTAGTACGCAGAGTCCTAATTTTAAAAACGACCACTTCACAATAAAAAAGAACAAAATTAGGCGAATTTTTAACTTACTTGTTACGTTCCCTTTCCACACGTTGATCTCTTCTTTTCTTTCTTTGTTGAAAACGTTCCTCCGCACCTTCAAAATGCCATACTTCATCTTCTGTTTCTGGAATCACTGGTGGGACTGCCGTTGGTTTCCCTTGATTATCAAGGGCAACGAAGGTTAAATACGAAGTAGCAGTTAAACGATGTTCTCCAGTCAGAAGGTCTTCCGCTTCTACCTTCACAAAAATCTCCATCGACGTCTTTCGAGTGTATGAAACATACCCCTCCACACAAATGGCTTCGCCAGTTCTTATAGGAGAAATAAAATCTAGACTATCACTTGACGCAGTGACCACCATTGTTCGCGCATGTCTCATTGCTGCAATGCTCGCAACTTTATCAATGTAAGCCATGACGTTCCCCCCGAAAATAGTTCCGTGATAATTCGTGTCCGGAGGTAGAACAAGGTCTGTTAAAACAGTCCTTGATTCCGATGCTTTTTTTCCAATCATCCTTTATCTCATCTCCTGTTCAAGTTCTTGAAGTCTCTTATGTAAGTCACTAAACTCACTTTCTTCAATGGTTCGAAAATCAAGAGCGATTTTCTCATCAATGATCCGTGAAACAACGGCAGGTACACCAATTCTTAATTTTTCATGCATCGTTTGTGCTTTTATTTTAGAATTGGATAGCAATAAAATTTTAGTATCTAGCTCAACTTCCGGCATCGTTCCCCCACCTACTTGAGATACCTCATCTCTTAGCTCAGTCACCCAAACTGGAGATAATGGAGCAAGAAAATTTTCTATTTTATGTTTGATTTCCTCTTTTGATAAAAGAATAGCACGTAAGGTCGGGAGCTTCTCTCTCACAGTTTCCTCATTCACGTATTCTTTTAATGTTGCCTCTAGTGCAGCTAACGTCATTTTATCAACGCGTAACACCCGAGCTAACTGATGCTTTTTCAAACGGTCAATCCATTTTTTCTTCCCTGCAATAATGCCAGCTTGTGGTCCACCTAAAAGTTTATCCCCACTAAACGTGACAAGATCCGCACCATTTTGCAGTGCTTCAGAAACAGTTGGCTCTTGACCAATGCCATCCCTTTTCAGATCATAAATCGCCCCACTACCTAGATCCTCATATAGAATGATCTCTTGTTCGTTCCCTAATGGTTTTAACTCAGAAATTGAAACGTCTTTAGTAAAACCAATGATTTTAAAGTTACTAGTATGGACTTTCATAATCATAGCCGTTTCTTCGGTAATCGCTTGCTCGTAATCATAAAAATGGGTCTTATTCGTTGTCCCTACTTCTTTTAATTTCGCACCGCTCTCTTCCATAATTGACGAAACACGAAAGGAACCCCCGATCTCGACTAATTCTCCGCGCGAAACAATCACTTCTTTTTGCTTAGCCAAAGCTTTTAAAACGAGATAAACGGCCGCAGCGTTGTTATTCACAACCATAGCCGCTTCTGCTCCCGTGGTCTCCTTCACTAGCTCTTCAATCAGTTCATGACGTGAGCCTCTTTTGCCTTGTTCTAAATGATATTCTAAATTTGAATAGGAATAGGCCGTCTCCGTTGCTTGTTGGATTGCTTTTTCACCTAGCCTTGCTCGCCCCAAATTCGTGTGTAACACGGTGCCTGTGCCATTAATAACTCGTCTCAACTTGTACGTGCAGTGATGGCTAATACGCTCTGATACGGTTGAAAAAATGGCCTCCTCCATGCCAACTACTTTTAAGTTATCTAAATCAATCATTTGCGTAAGGATTCCCTGCCTAATATCAGAAACCGCCTCTTGCAACCACTCCGTCAGCTTGTCCAATGAAACCTGTTTTTGCTCTAGTAAATTTATAAATCGTTGATCCTGCTTTAACTCATGAATTGCAGGTAGTTGTCTTAATACATGATTCACTTGCTTGACCACCCTTCTATTCATAAAGAGGGTGATGTAACCTGACCTAGCTTGTTACGAAGCTAGGCCAGCAATAAGTCACCCTCATTATCCATTCATTTGTTCCATTTTCGAAATCAGACTTTTAGAACTAGGGAATTTCCCTGTTTCTTTTTTCGAATAAATCTTCTCACCATTGACAGTAACTTCAAATACGCCACCCTTACTCGTAACAAGGGTTACTTCTTTCACTTTCCCGCGAAAGTGATCGAGTATCTCATCCGTGACACTCACGGCTTTTGGAGCGTAGTTTCACATCATGCAAAATTCAACAGATACTTTATATTCCATGGCAAATCAATCTCCTTTACAAGGTTTTCACTTATATTGTAGGATAAGACCAGGCATGATGCAAAAAATTTGTATCAATAGGCAAACTATAGATGTTCGCTATGTAAGAAATAGGAGGTGTCCGTGTTGGACAAAAAAGAAGAAATTCGCTTGACTTCATTCTCAACAAAAGCTGGTTGAGGATGCAAAATTGGTCCTGAAGACCTGGCGCAAGTTTTGCGTCACTTACCTAAACAAAATCATGATCCCAACTTACTTGTAGGATTAGATACATCAGATGATGCAGGTGCTTATCGTCTGACTGATGACATAGCTATGATTCAAACTGTTGATTATTTCACTCCTGTTGTTGATAATGCTTATATGTTCGGTCAAATTGCCGCTGCTAACGCCCTAAGCGATGTGTATGCAATGGGCGGAAAGCCAACAACTGTCATGAATATTGTAGGTTTTCCCATTAAAAAGTTACCTCCAGAAATTCTAGCTGATATTTTACGAGGAGCTGCTGACAAAACAAAAGAAGCCGGTGCTATTATCGTTGGCGGTCACTCCATTGATGACCAAGAACCTAAGTTCGGTTTATCTGTTACAGGACTTGCTCATCCAGATCGAATCTTTAAAAACGTTGGAGCAAAGCCAGGTGACCTGCTTGTTCTAACGAAGCCGATTGGTGTTGGAATTTTAACAACTGGAATTAAGCGAGAAGCTGTAACACCAGAACAAGAGCAAGCTGTTACTGAAACTATGGCTCTTTTAAATAAACAAGCCGCTGAAAAACTGGAGGGTTTACATCCAACTGCAGTGACTGATGTAACAGGATTTGGCCTGCTTGGTCATAGTTATGAAATGGCTAAAGGAAGCGACGTTACTTTTGAAATTCAAATGAATAACGTACCGATGCTTGATGGTACCCGTGAATTAGCTGAACAAGGCATTGTTCCAGGAGGTTCGAAAGCGAACGAACGTTGGCTTGATGGTTGTGTGGATTATGCCGAGGCGATTACGGACGTTGAGAAAAGCATCTTATGTGATGCGATTACATCAGGTGGTCTACTTGTCAGCCTACCGCCTGATGAGGCCAATCAATATGTTGCTTCGATGCATCAAGTTAGTGCTCACGCAACGATTATTGGAAGTGTAAGTGAAAAATTAGACAAGCCAATCGTTGTAAAATAAAAAACCGCTTAGGTCAAATGACCTAAGCGGTTTTTCGCCATTCATTCTGAGTCTTTTTGCATAGTCTTCAGCAATGCCTTATAACCGGAGCGAGTTAAATTATAATCCTCATCAACATAATTGCCTTTAACTAATGCTTCAATGGTGTTTTCTGATAGTGTTGAAGAAATAACTGCTTTAACTTTTTTATTCAGCATCACAATCGATGCCTCTTCAATATTTTCGGCTTCAATGGTAGCAGCTAGTTCCTTCATCGGATCTGTTTTTACAAAGTACTTCTTCGTTTCATACACAGCTTGTTGTAACTTCCCTTTCACAATCATTAAATCTTGCATGATAGAGGAGCGCTCCGATTCTTTTTGCTTAATGCGTTCGCGGTAGGTTTGTTTTTCTCGTTCATCTAGCTCTGCTTTTGAGAATAGTTCTTCAAGCAGTTGCGTACGATCTAAGTCAATTTTTTCTAGTTGCTCTTCCTTCTCGGTTACCGTCTTCTCAAAGATACGTGTATGTTGATTCTCCATCTCTATAGCCGGTGAAACATCCTCTTCCTTAGCATTTACTTTTAACTCATTAACCTTTTTATTTAAAACGAAGGCTGTTCCTAGTAAAAATAAAACAACAAATAATCTAAACCATACCTCGGATTGGACAACCGTGTATACCACCACCACACCAATAAGTAGACTCACCCCTTTAAGAGCTATATTTATTGGTGCTCTCGTCTTAACGACTTTATTTAATTTTGTTCGAAGCTGTTTTTGTCGCATCGTTTTTCTCCTCTCCCTCTCAACTAGGGAAGTTATAATCAATCGATATTTTAACATATTCCCGCTATGACAAAGGATCTATTTTTCCCCGAAGTCATACACATTGTAGTTTCCTTATCGTTGAGAAACACAAAAAATAACCTATCAATAGGTGCCTATCACGTATAGTGGTTTAGGCTTTACTAATCCTTGTTATATAAACAATTCTTGAGACTTTAACATGTGAGAGCGTATAGCAAATAACACACTAAATCGTTATAAAGAAAATTGTGATTTTATGTTAAAGTACTTTTAGAATTTGTGATGAAGTGTACTTAAACTGTGGAGTAGTTACTGTAATAAGAGAAAAGTTACATACAAACAACGCAACTTGGACGGTTAGATTGAAGTGCTAAAGTTATCAGCTTTATCAAAAAAATAGAGAGGTATTAAACAAATGATAGAGGTACGGAATTTCCCGAAATATATTAACAAAATCTGTTAATCAAGAACAAAGTGAAAGAAGTTAAAATATATGGGGTTTAATGTTTTTTTACGGTTATTCTAAAAAGACTATGGCCGAAATGGAGGGAGTTAATGGTACTTTCTATCTATATCATGATTACATGGTTTACAATAACGTCATTTGCATTGTATGCACGAAAGCTTTCTATTTTAGAAAATCTCTTTATATATATCATCGTGTCAATGATTGTTATTAATAAAGCAACCCTTGTCTCTCTTAATTTTGGATATGTTGAAATAACAAAAGATACTGTATTGTATCTATGTCATTTATTGTCTCGTAACGTCGTGATTCCATTAACGCTGCTTCTTTTTTGTAATATATTCTATATAGCCAAAAAACAGATAATAAAATATGCCTCCATTTTTATTACGCTAACCTTGTTAATTTCTTTAGAGTATTTAGCTATTTATTTTGGTATATATACGTACAAAAATTGGAGCCCATTTATTGAATTACTTTCTTTGCTCCTTTATATCCTTCTTACTCTTCTTTGTGCTAAATGGTTTAGAAAACGTTTAAAGAAGGATGGGATATTTATATGAATACTATTTATTATGATTATCAGTTTAATCAAAACGAATTGTTTATATTAGCTATATTATTCATTACAATAACGGTCATTTTTCTTTTGCCAAAACGATTTCCCTTATCACTTTCTATTATGTATTTTTTAGTAGGTGTATTTTTAGGAACTTTGTTTGATCATACCATTAGCATTGAACCTTTTGATTACTATGACGTAAACGACTCATCCAATTTTGAGTTATTTGACTTTATATCTTATATCATGTACGGACCATTTACGTATTTGATTATTTATTTTTATGATAAGTTAAAAATAAAGGGATACATGAATATTATTTACATCATTTTTTTTACATGCTTTGGAATAGTAATGGAGTGGATATGTGTTAAAATGGGTATTTTTCATTATAAAAATGGATACCAAATTTTCTTTTCAATCCCTATTTATTTGTTTGTTAATAGTCTTTATCTTATCTATTATCATCTTACTAAAAAGTACCTGCAAGTAAAAAATTTATTAGGAACGTGAGCTTTAATTAGAATAGACTAATTAATACGCTTGGATTTCATTCATTTAATCCAAGCGTTTTTTGTACTAATTCTATTGTGATTTCAATATGCTATTTCTGATGTGATTTCCAATGTTTTTTACCCTTCTATTTTACATTTTCTTCACAGTATCGGAACTAATTAATTTTACTGTTTTTTATTGATAAATCTTAGCAAACATACGCTCATCCACTTCTTCCGGTTTCCCATCAAAAATCAATTTCCCATCACGAAAGGCAATGATTCTAGTTGCAAACTCTTTCGCTAATTGAACATCATGAACATTAATAATTGACAACAATTCGCGTTCTTCATGAATTCTTTTCATGAGTTCAAAAATTCTTCTAGAAGTGGATGGGTCTAAGCTTGCAACTGGCTCATCACCGAGCAACAGTTTAGGATCTTGCAGCAAGGCTCTCGCAATACCTACTCGTTGCTTCTGCCCCCCGCTTAATGCTTCTACTCGCTTATTGGCATGTCTTTCTAAACCCACTTCTTCAAGAGCTAGAAAGCCGCGTTTCTTTTCTTGTTCAGAAAAGATACCAAATAAATTCTTATACGGGGCTCTTCTGCCAAATGCACCTGTTAACGTATTTTGGAAAACGGTCATCCGAGGAATCAAATTAAAATGCTGAAAAATCATTACCATTTCAGAACGTACCCGTCTCATTTTCGCTTCAGATAGTTTGGTTAAGTCAGTTCCTTCCCATTTGATGGTACCAGAAGTTGGCCGTTGGAGACGGTTAATGGACCGAATAAAAGTCGATTTACCCGCACCACTTTTTCCTAATACACAAACAAACTCGCCTTTTTCTAATGTTACGTTTAAATGATCGATTGCATGTTCTTCTGTTTTTGGATATTGAACAACTAAATCTTGAATCGTCAGCATGTGTGTAACCCCCTTTATATCACCCTTGCGCGAATTCGCCCACCGATAAAATCGACGAAAATGACGAGAATCATAATCAGGACAATATCAAGCGCGACTGCGGTATAATAAAAGCTCTGAAAATGGTTAAAGAGCTGCTGACCAATTCCTCCTCCGCCAATAAAACCTAGAATAAGGGATGTACGGATCGCCACCTCAAATCGGTAGAAATATTGTGAAAGAACATTCGGCCAGATTTGGGGCAAGATCGAAAATAAATGCCCAACCCACTTGGTTGCCCCAACTGAACGCATCGCCTCTTGAGGTCCGTTCTCAGCCGCTTCAATTAGCTCCGAGATTAATTTTCCCAATACTCCAATATTGTGAAGAATAATCGCTAAAACAGCTGCAAACGGTCCAAGTCCAAAAGCGGACACAAAAATTAAACCAAACACGATTTCTGGAATAGAACGAAGAGCGCTTAACCCCCCTCTTACCGTTCCATACATAGCCACCGATCCACTTGTATTTTTCGCAGCAAGAAAACTAAGAGGCAAGGCAACGAGTAAGGCCAAGAACGTCCCTAGAAACGCCATAGCCAGTGTCACTAAACTGTGATACGCCATTCTCGGAAAAAGGGACCACTCAATTGGAAAAAAACGAGTGGTCACCATGTGATAAATATTTCCGATTTGCGTAAGCTTTCTCCATTCAAAACCAGTCATATCCATACTCCACCAGAGTGCAACTAGAATGAGAAGGATATAAACGATGTAGCGCCTACGAAACCAAACCATATCAAGTAAACTCCTATTGTAACGTCAGCATATCGAATTCACGAGCTGCTTCTAACACATCCGCGTATTGACTATCGTCCGCTTCAACAAAGCGCGTTGCACCACCAAAAATGCGCAGAATTTCTTCGTCTTCAATCTGTGCATAAGCTTCTTGCAATTCAGCAATTAGCTCATCACTCGTCTGTGCAGGAACCACCCATGGATATTGATAAAGTTGTTCAGACTGCCAAAGAACCTTTATATCTTCACGTAGACTACCACCGTTCGCCTCATCTTCTTTCATAAGCGCTTCTAAGATGGCACTATCAACTGCACCGGCATCAACGGTTTGATCTTGAACGAGGGTCGTTACAATATCATGAGAACCAGCAAATTGAATTTGATTAAACGCATGTTCATCTTCACTATCGTAATAACCTAATTGACGTAGGTGAAGACCCGGAATTAAATGACCTGAAGTAGAAGAAATACTTGCAAAGGCAAAATCAACTTCTGCTCTATCTTCAAGCATATCGTCTAAATTTTCCCACTCACGATCTGCATGAGTAATGATATACGAATAATAATAGGGACTACCATCGACTTCTTGAGTGATAATCGCTTGCGCTCCACTTTGTTCATGTGCAATCAGGTACGTTAACGGTCCTAAAAAAGCAAGATCAATATGATTGTAGTTGATTGCTTCCACAACCGCGTTGTAATTTGGGTATTGCTCAACCACTACATCACGCCCGAGACTCTCTGATAGATGTACCTCTAGATTATCAAGTCCTGTTTGCATTTCTCCCATTGATTGGGAAGGGATAACAGCCACAATAAACTCACTATCATCATGTTCTGTTGCTGGTGC
The DNA here is from genome assembly GCF_028610705.1 of Halalkalibacter alkalisediminis. Lineage (GTDB taxonomy): Bacteria > Bacillota > Bacilli > Bacillales > Bacillaceae_D > Halalkalibacter > Halalkalibacter alkalisediminis. Next base: position 14,968 of record NZ_JAQQWT010000021.1, on the reverse strand, counting down.
CTCTGTTTCTTCATCTACTGTTGGTGATTGTACGACCTCATCGGGCTCGTCCGCTGCACCGCAAGCTGTTAAGGCAAAAACAAGACCCACTGTTAATAACCATTTCTTCATGTTCTCTCCACCTTTTTCTATTAGAATTGCATTGTAAAATTTACCACCAAGCTAGTTAGATGTAAAGTATTTAGCCTCGGCTAGCTAGAGTACACTTTTGTTAAACAGTGGGTGTACACTTCTAAAAATTGCATCATTTCCTTGTCTAAGGAATGATGCTGATCAATATACGTCTTGGCCTTTTCTCTAATTTCCGCTTGTTTTTCTTTTGAATGAAATAATTCGGTCACTTTTTGATGAAATTCAGCTGGTGTATGAAAAAGAAAACCGGTCTTCCCCTCTTTGATAACACTCGCATTTCCAGAATTATTTCGCGCAAAAACAATCTTCCCAATTGACAACGCTTCTAGAACAGCTGCTGATTGTCCCTCTGAAATAGACGAATTTAAAACAATATCCACTTTCTCATAGATCGATTTCATCTGATCAATCGGAACAGCATCATAATAGTGAAACCAGTCATTTTCTTTTTCTCGCTCTACGACTTCTTGGTGCACCTTTTTATCAAGCACTGGTCCAAGGATATTAAAGGAGAGAGATGGCCAAGTTACACGCATTTTTTTAAGCTCATCAAATAAGTAAAACACATCTTTAATCGGCCTTAGCCCAGCAGGAAGTAAAAATACTGGATCTCCACTAAACTCTACACTCGTTACTTGCCCAACCGGTAATTCCACACTTTGTGGTATGACGTAAATCCGATCAGCGAGGACCGGATTGGCCCTTACAATCTTCTCTTTCCCATCCTCACTAAAGACCGTTATCCCACATGACTGATCCGCTACTGCATTCATGAGCCTAGCTGCATTAGCATCTTTTAAGTCTTCATTCACATCAGTCCCCCCAGAAGTTAATATATAGGGTTTACTAATTTCTAAGTGAGAATACCGTTTAAACCATTCGGCAAATCGTTTTAAATGAATGACATGGTAAATATCAGCTTCATGGAAATATGATTCCCATTCTGCATCCCACGATTGCTCCTCATAAGCAAACACTCGAATAGAAGCGCCCCACGTTGTTAAGCCCTTTACAATACGCTTAGCCGTTGTCGCATTCCCACGATTTTGTTCATAGTAAGGAGTGAAGAACAAAATTTTAGGATTCGTTATCGAGCCAATTTTCAACTTCACTCACTCTCCATTTCCGTTCTTGCTCTTGACGTAATGTCAAATCAAGCTTATCAAGCTTTTCCACAAACGGAACTAAATACTTCCGAGACAAACCAGTTACTTCTTTTGCGTCTTGAAGAGTAAATGCAGTGTCTGTTTGCTTGAATAATGTTTCAACCGCTTTTTTAAATGGTTCTCTATGAATGGAGAGTTTTTCATCAATTTGAAAGAGGATTTGTTGTTGATGAAAATAGTAAATTAACTCGTCATGCAACCCTTGAGGAATCTGCTGAGCTGATAAATGAGTTTGAATAGGCGTCACTTGTAACTCTTCTTTTTTAATCGCTGCTAAAACATGATCCACTCGCTTTCCCCATTGCTCTGGTGGATGAGGTTCATGTTCCTTTAGTGAGACAAATGGTCCTCGAATCGTAAACGAACTCGTTCTTGTTCCTTCTTCTAAAGTCCAATCAACCAATCGTTTCGGATAAGTTTTTTGATAACCTTGGATTATTTCTGCTTTCTTAATCCCCTCACGTAAAGGAAATTCACTATGGTAACGCTCCAATTCAGTTTCAATAGAACCTGATAATGTCCTCATAACCGATTCACTCGTTAGTTCTCCACTTGGCAAACTTAAGAGAGATTCATTCTGAGAAAGCTGTTCTTTCACTTCCTCCTCAGGTACATTTAACTCTTTGCTTACATCTTTTACCGTTAGCATTTTCTTATCCAATAAAAGCTGAAATAAACGTTCCTCAGGAGTTGCCGCCATCTTTTCTTTTAGTGCATCGATCGTTTCTACACCAAACCGATATTTCCCACCATGTGCATCAATGATTTTTCCCCCACCAATCGTTTCCGTCGGCGTTGGTCTCCTTAAAATAAACCGATCTCCACGTCTTGTGACAACAGGTTCTTCTAATCGAATCTGACACACTAGCTCTTCATTTCCCTCTACTAATTCATTACGGTCAAAGAAAACAATCTTCCCGTACACTTCAGCTGTACCTATATGTAATTTAATGACTCCGCGTTGCTTCAGCGAAAATTGCAGTTCTGCTACGGTCGTTAGCGCCACATCGATCGTTTCTGTCGTTTCATAATGGCCTCTCGAGACTAGCACATCACCACGTCTTATTTCCTCTTTGGACACACCACCTACATTAATTGCGACACGCTGCCCTGCTCGCCCAAGCTCTCGGGGTTGATGATGAACCTGAAGCTGCCTTGCTCTCACCGGAATCCTCTTCGGCAAAAGTTCTAGCACATCCCCTTCTTGCACTAACCCCTCGTAGACCGTCCCTCGCACGACTGTTCCTTGACCATGAACCGTAAACACCTGATCAATCGGTAAACGAAAGGCTCCACTTGCATCACGACTAGAATGAATAACTAATTTTTGTGCAATGCCTTCTTTTAACTTCTCAACTCCCTCACCATTCACACTATCTACAAAAAAGAGAGGACTTTCCTCTAAAAACGTACCTTCCACACTTTCTCTAATATCTAATTCAACTAATTCACGCATTTCTTCATCAATGCGATCTATTTTCGTGACAACGATTAGGCCATTTTCAATACCAAGTAAACGAAGAATATCCATGTGTTCACGCGTTTGAGGCATCATTCCTTCATCACCAGCCACCACAAGCATGACTAGATCTATTCCGGCGACCCCTGCAATCATTTGACGGATAAAACGCTCATGACCTGGTACATCAATGAGTGATACCTCCATCTCCTCATTTAATGTTAATGGAGCATAGCCAAGCTCGATTGAAATATTTCGCTCCTTCTCTTCTTTTAAACGATCTGTATCAATATTCGTTAATGCTTTCGTTAATGTTGTTTTACCATGATCAATATGACCCGCCATCCCAACTGTAAAATGTTTCATAACAATATTCCCCTTCTTTAATAACCATTTATGCATGTTGTATTATCATACTATATACATCATTCTGAAACAAAGAAAAGGACACGTCGAAGACCGAATCTCTCTTTTATTAATTCAGGTCTTATCGAGTATATTTTTTGAAAATAGTATAGAAATTAGAGAGTAGTACTATAAATGAGTAATTTTATTGATCAGATTTACGTTTTCAGGATTTAAAGAGTGGTTTAGGTACCTGTATGTTTAGTATTTGAATTTTGACGTACCTAAAGAGTCATTTAGGGACCTCTATTTTTAGTGTTTGCCATTTGACATACCTAAACAGTTTAATGACATATGATATCAACCGTAATATCTCAATGGTCCTTAAATTAATCTCTTCCTGTTATCAGCGGTCGGTTTATTTGGTTATAATCACTATATTTTCTACTCCCACATTCGTCCTTAAGATGACTAAAATAAGTAAAACAACAACACACTAAAGATAAGAGATTAGAAAGAGAAATGGAGGACAGTTATGGATAAACAAGAGATAGTAGAGAAAATTCAGCATGTACAAAATTCAGATGTGCCATATGAGATTTTCATACATCATCATCCACCTGAAGAATTTGGCGATGCGGTAAAACTTTATTTTAATGAGGATAAAACATTCAAAGCGGTTGTGTTTGACCCTGACACAAAGGAAGTTTTTTCTGAAGAGGTATTAAAAGATGTAGATCGAACTCTTACCTTTATATGTAAAGCACTAGCCCCCCCAAAAGGTCAAGTTCATCCTGAAAGAGATTACATTGACTTAGATCAAACGGAGCCAAAAGGGACACTTGAAAACTAAAATTCATGTAGAGATACGATGAGTACGCGCCAAGTCAGCTAGATGTGCTGGCTTGGTACACATCGCCCAAAAGAAATCATCGCTTGCATCATGCAGCCAAACAAACTAATAACAAATGAATAAAACAAATCTTGCACCGTTCCAAATCCATCTTTGTAAATGGAAATCGTAATAAGCGGCGAGGCAGCGTATAGTTCATTAATGATGAATTCAACCTGATTGCTCCCTTCTACCTCAGCAATCATCTCATCAGAAAATTCCATTCTCTCATCCGTTTAATGAATTACTCCACAAAGACTTGATTGGCTGTCCCTCTCTTACCTTCACCTGCTGAACTAAGCTCACGAGCAAATCCAATCCCTTGATGCGAGAATTTAAATCTACTTAGTCCTACACAAAAATTAAAAAAATCGCTAGGGAGTGATTGTCCCTAGCGATAGATGTTCTGATGTAACAGTAAAATGTGAACCAGTTCAATCAAGACCCATTCTTTAAATTTCTTAATACCATAGGCATTTTCTTCTCTTCTTCTTTCATTTTTTTCTCTTGTCTTTTACCTTCTGGGTGGTTAGCTGATTTAAATCTTGCTGCATCCATTCCATCGATTATATTGGTCATTGTTACTCCTCCTTTCCTCATGTATTTTCCCTTTAAAAAACAATTTCAGTCTTCTAATTTTAATTTCAAACAAAACAAGCAAACCAACTCAAAGAGAATGGTTTGCTTTGTTGTTTATTACTGTTAAATCTCAACACTTTTACGTTTCCCCTTTAAAAAATGCAAAATGACATGGGCAGCCACTCGACTCGTCATATCACGAAAATCAACCGTTGGATCGACTTCTACGATCTCAAGTCCTTCTACAATCGATTGTTCTCCTAAATAAGAAACCGCTTCAAACAAATCTTGTGTGTCCATTCCCCCTGGACCAATGGCCGGGCACCCAGGTGCTTGTGATTGATCCACCACATCCATATCAACAGACACGTAAATAGAATCAACCTCGTCCTTTAATTTATCGAGTGATTTCCTCATGATGTCTACCATTTTTTTCTGGCGGACATCTTTCATTGTATACACAGTAACCCCTTTGTTGTTTACATAATCAAAATATGGTTTACTATTCGAAAAATCTCGTATACCAATCTGAATTAAATGGTTACCACTAATTGTTCCTGTTTCAATTAAGCTGCGAAAAGGTGTCCCATTAGTAGGTCCGCCATCTTGGAAATTTCGCACATCATGATGGGCATCAAATTGGATCACGCCGACTTTCCCCTTTGCTTTAGAGAAGCCCTTTACACTTGGATACGTAATGGAATTATCCCCTCCAAGTACGATCGGGAGCCAAAGAGGATTCTCTTCAAATACACGAAAAATCGTTTCATACACTCGATTTTGAGACTGTAAAACATCCGTCACATGCATCGCAATATCGCCTAAATCACGAATCATACAACTCGCTAAATCAATGTTTTCTTCAATGGAATAAGTCGAAAACGCAGAGAAAGCTTTTCGAATCGTCCCAGGTGCAAAGCAAGCTCCTGAATGACTGATGGAGGATTTGGACAGTGGAGCCCCAATGATACCAACCCCACTAAAAGATTCACCACCCCATTCTTGAATGAGATCTGAGGCCCTCGTTACATGGCGATCAAGAAATGCGGCATTAGCTTTTTGTAGATAAGGTATCTTCAATGATGTCCCTCCTCTTTGAGACAATCTTTCCCCTTTTAAAGACGGAATTTACGTGATTCACTCCGTAATGGTACGGAAGGTATAAATAATTAGGCGCATCCCAAATGACGATATCTGCCTCTCGACCCACGACAAGTTGCCCTGCAGTATCTCCTCGACCAATCGCATAAGCTGCGTTCACTGTCATCGCATTCCAAATTTCTTCTGGAGTCATCTTTAATTTCAGGGCAGCGAATGTCATGATTAAATGAATATTTTCAGTCGGACAGCTTCCTGGATTAAAATCTGTCGCTAACGCAACGGTTACTCCTTCATCAATCATCTTACGCGCTCTTGCAAATGTTTCTTTTCCAAGATAAAAGGTGGTGCCAGGGAGGAGTACGGCAATCGTACCTGATTTTGCTAGCATCTCGATTCCTTTATCTGATGCTCCGACTAAATGATCCGCTGAAATCGCACCTAATTCAGCAGCAAGCTCTGTCCCCCCTAACGGATCAATTTCATCTGCATGAATTTTAAGATCGAATCCTTTCAACTTTGCTTCTGCCAAATAATCTCTTGACTGCTCAACGGTGAACACGCCTGTTTCTGTAAAAATATCAACAAATTCAGCAAGTTCTTCTTCTTTTATATGATCTAGCATGGCAAGCATTTCTTTTAAGAACGCTTCTGGATTATTTTTATACTCATAAGGAATGGCATGAGCTCCTAAAAAGGTTGAAACAAGATCAATCGGATGACTTTCGTGGAGACGCTTCGCTACCTTTAACTGCTTCAACTCCGTTTCAACATCTAGTCCATACCCACTTTTCGCCTCTACTGTGGTTACCCCATATGAAAGCATGCGGTCAAGGTGAAAACGAGCTTTCTCGTATAATTGATCCTCTGACGCCTCGCGCGTTTGTTTTACGGTAGAGAGAATTCCACCACCTTGCTTTAGAATCTCAAGATATGGAACTCCCTGCTGCTTTAAGGCCATTTCATGTTCGCGTGATCCACCGAAGACCACGTGTGTATGAGGATCTACTAAACCGGGTGTAACAAGCTTTCCTTGGCAGTCGATGATCTTTTCTGATTTAAATGGTTCTGCCGATTCGGAAGTACCAATAAAGGCAATTTTCCCGTTTGCTATGGCCACGGTTGCATCTTCAATCACGGTTAACTGTTGCATCTCTTTTCCGGCTCTTGGCCCTGTTGACTCCATCGTTAATAACTGTCCGATATTTATTAATAGCACATCCACATGCTGATTCATCATCATTCCTCCTCATTCCTTGCTTTCATCCATTGGAATCACAACATCTTTCTCTTTTGCCACGTCTTTTGCCAACTGGTAACCCGCGTCTGCATGACGGATCACACCCATACCAGGGTCCGTCGTTAACACTCGTTCCAATCGTTGTTCGGCTAACTCTGTTCCGTCTGCCACGACAACCATTCCCGCATGTAAGGAGTATCCCATTCCCACACCACCACCATGGTGAACGGAAACCCAGCTCGCCCCAGCAGATGTATTAATTAGCGCATTTAAAATCGCCCAATCCCCAACTGCATCACTGCCATCAAGCATCGCTTCTGTCTCACGGTTTGGGGAAGCAACTGAACCACAATCTAAATGATCACGTCCAATCACGATTGGTGCTTTTAATTCACCTGTTCGAACAAGTTCATTGATCGCTAGACCCATTTTCTTGCGTTCCCCGTATCCTAACCAACAAATGCGTGAAGGTAATCCTTGAAACGCCACTTTCTCTTGTGCCATGTCAATCCAACGGCAAAGAGCTTCGTTTTCAGGGAACAACTCTTTAATCAAACGGTCTGTACGGTAAATATCTTCAGGATCTCCTGATAACGCAACCCAGCGGAATGGGCCTTTCCCTTCACAAAATAAAGGACGAATATAAGCTGAGACAAATCCAGGAAAATCAAATGCTTCTACTAGTCCCTCATCTTTTGCTACTTGGCGAATGTTGTTTCCATAATCAAATACAATGGAACCTCTTTTTTGGAATTCAAGCATCGCTTCCACATGTTTTCTCATGCTAACATTCGCTAGTTTTACATATCTAGTAGAATCGTTTTCACGTAGCTCTCTTGCTTCTACTAGAGAAAACCCTTCTGGCACATAGCCATTGAGTGGATCATGAGCAGACGTTTGATCCGTGACAATATCAATGTGAACGCCACGCGCAATGATTTCATGGTGAACGGCAGCTGCATTTCCTACTAAACCGACTGATAGAGGCTCTCCTTTTTCTTTTGCATCTACTACCCACTCAAGTGCTTCGTCTAGTGAATGAGTCATTCGATCACAATACTTTGTATCGATTCGTTTTTGAATACGCTCACAGTCGACGTCCACAGCTAGAACAACCCCATCATTCATCGTAACGGCGAGTGGTTGCGCCCCACCCATTCCTCCAAGACCCGCAGTTAAGGTTAACGTACCTCTTAAACTATTAGAAAAATGTTGTCTCGCAATCTCTGCAAACGTCTCATAAGTTCCTTGCAAGATTCCTTGTGTCCCAATGTAGATCCAGCTCCCTGCTGTCATTTGCCCGTACATCATTAAACCTTCCTTTTCAAGCTTATTAAAATGCTCCCAATTCGCCCATTTCGGAACTAATACCGAGTTTGATAGCAACACTCTCGGCGCATGCGGGTGAGTTCTAAACATGCCGACCGGTTTTCCAGATTGAATGAGTAACGTCTCATCAGCTTCTAATTGCTTTAAAGACCGAACAATCGCATCAAACGATTCCCAGTTTCTTGCCGCCTTACCGATGCCACCATATACAATTAAATCCTCTGGCTTTTCTGCTACTTCAGGATCCAAATTGTTGTATAGCATACGTAAAACCGCTTCTTGCTCCCAGCCCTTACATTCTCTCTCTACACCTGTTTTCGCTCGAATGATTCGTTTTTTGGTTGTCATTTTTACCTCTCCTTTTACGAATGAATTTTGTTTGTAGTTTGTTTATCAAAATGAAATTCACTGTCTTTTAACCATGCATTAATTACTTCAATATCTTTGGAGAACACTCGGTCTTTTGTAATTGAAGGAACAAGTTCTCTCCCCTTCGTTAGAAACTGTCTTGTTGTTTGGGCCATTTGATCGATTCCTCTTATTTCTGTTGCCTGCATCGCACAAATAGCCTCAATGGAAAGCACACGACGTGCATTCGTAATCACCAGATACGCATGTCTTGATCCAATCGTCCCCATGCTGACATGGTCTTCTTGATTGGCAGACGACGGAATGGAGTCAACACTAGCTGGATGAGCCAACGTTTTATTTTCTGATACTAGAGATGCTGCTGCATATTGCATAATCATGGCCCCTGATTGTAATCCCGGCTCAGGACTTAAAAATGGCGGTAAATCATTTAATTGCGGATTCACTAAACGTTCAATTCGTCGTTCTGAAATGTTAGCTAGTTCCGCCATCGCAATGCTTAAGAAATCCATTGCAAACGCAATCGGCTGACCGTGAAAATTCCCTCCTGATAACACCTTTTCTCCATCATTAAAAATAAGGGGATTATCTGTGGCCGCATTCATTTCAATTTCTAATTTTTCTTTGACATAGTTTAGTGTCTGCCACGTCGCTCCATGTACTTGCGGGATGCAACGAATGGAGTACGCATCTTGAACTCGTATCTCCCCCTGTTTCGTTGTTAACCTACTATCTACTAAATGATGGCGCATTCTCTCTGCTACTTGCACTTGCTCCTTGTAGCCCCGAGCTAAGTGAATGTCTTCATCAAACGCGCATGTAATCCCGCGTAAGCCTTCAATCGTCAGCGCAGCAATCAGTTCTGACTGGTAGGCTAATTTCTCCGCTTCTAAATAAGCAACAACCCCCATTGCTGTCATCGCTTGAGTTCCGTTAATTAAAGCCAGACCTTCTTTTGCGGTTAACGTAATAGGAAAAATTCCTTCCTTCGTTAACGCATCAATCCCTGGCATTCTCTCTCCTTTATAAAAGACCTCACCTTCGCCAATTAATACGAGAGCTAAATGAGAGAGTGGAGCCAAATCTCCACTGGCACCGAGCGAGCCTTGCTGTGGGATGACCGGATGAATCCCTTTATTAACCAAATCTAATAACCTCTCAATAACCACTGGACGCACACCAGAGTACCCTTTAAGTAGAGCATTGGCCCGAAGAAGCACCATCGCCCTTGAAACAACTTCTGGAAAAGGCTCCCCTATCCCACATGCATGTGACCTTATTAAATTCAGCTGTAAGGCCTCGACATCCTCTTTACCTATAAACACATCACTAAACTTTCCAAAGCCGGTCGTAATCCCGTAGACGGTTTTCCCCTCATCTACAATTCTTTCAACAGCCTTTCGACTAGCCTGCACCTTCTTAACACTTTCCTCAGAAGCCGTGACTTGCTCTCTATCAAAAAGCACACGCCTCACCTCTGGAAACGTGAGGGTTTGACCATTTAATGTAACCATATTACTCTCTCCCTTCATCTCTTTACCATAGTAAAGAAGCAATAGAAAAGGGGGCTATATCATTGAAATCATTTTTTGATTTCAAGATATAGCCCCCTATTAACTAAAATAACTATGGGCAGTTATATGTGATTAATTCCTAAGCCAATCGTCTCATGCTCCGATCCCTTAACCGGTGCACCAATCGTACCGTATAAAGAAACCGCAATCCAATCTCCTTCTTGCTCGCTGTCATACGGATTCCCCCTCAAAACAGCAAAGCTTAGACCAACTGTTCTAAGGACTGATCCTAACTGAACTTGGCCTCGCGTCACACCATGCAGAGCTTCAATAATCGCATGATAAAGCGCGTGAGATTCACGATACACATTTGATTCGATAATTCCATTTTTCTTAGCTGCTGTTTCAATGGCCGCCACTACTTTATGCGCCTCCATCGAACCAACTTTCCCTGTACACCCCTTCCAATTCGATTGCTCCAGCTTAGCAAGCTGTTGAGCTGAATCATCAGAAAGCAACAGAAGAATTGCATGTCGACCAATTCGACGGTCTTTATTCAATCCCATTAAACAACAACTCTTTCACTTTAACTATGAAACACTAATGTCTATTAACTACCTTTAGTGTAAGCGTTTAAACGGATAGTGTCAACAAAAAAATTACCAAATAATTACGGTAAGTGAAAATATATGTGCGTACCTATTTGCTTTCAAGGCTTTATCTCCCCTTCAAAAAGTGAATTAAAAAAATCGTTTTTCCTAATTAATCTAAGGTGATTGAATGACATTCATATTATTATTAGCAAATGTTTTACATCCATTTATCTACTTTTAGGTATCGAAGAAGTGAAAACAAACAAGATTGTATATTGGTTTAATGGTTGGTGGCTTTTTATGGTTACAATTACAAACTGAATATTTAATTTATCGAATATATAAAACGACTCACAAGAATGTGAAAGTGATACAGAACAACACTCCATACCAAGTTTCAGAAACCGTTGTATAACAACCCCCTAGTCACCCATATCACTTGAAATAAAGATACAAATCAAACTTGAACACTATCAGTACAATAATCAGGAAACTAATAGCCCAAGCTAATAGAGGTTTTTTATAATGGATTGGAAATAAAATAAACATCATCATAACAAATAATATTGAGTGCCACATTTCCCAACCATTGTGATGAGAAAATAAACCTACCTGGAGGTTAATAAACTCAGAAAAAATGTATATGAGAACCCATAACACATAATGAAAAGCTCTTTTTCTCCATTTATCTGCTCTAAAGAAATATTTCAGATAGATCAAAATCGTCACAGGATACATAAACAGCAAATACAATAATGAGATAGTTGTATGATTCAGAAGTAATTGAGGAAATAAGTTTTCATGGTATATCCATAAAGGATGATTATAAGCAAAAAAATTATGTAGTAGGTCACATAAAATAAGAAAAAGTATTGTTGGATAATACTTTTTCCAATTTCTCCAATCTCCCCAACGCCAACCTGCTAATATATACAAAAGATTATAAATGATATGCATAACATTCTCTTTTCCTTTTTGAGTATTAAAGTATTTACTTCACTTACTACCAAAAATACCTATTATGCATTTATGCTTCCCTAAAATAATCAATTATATGAACGTTTTGTATTTAATAATTCTAACCTATCTTTCAGATTAATGTGGAAAATTCCTCTCTTCACCTTACCCTTTAATAAAAATTTTTCAGGCATCTATACCTTTCGAACCATTCCAGAAAACCGTCCATAACAAGAAGGACTTGTAAAACTTTGTTAATCTGTTATAATTCAGAATCCCTCTAGCAATTTAGTACCTTTAACCGTTCTACTTGACGAAATCAACTATGTATTACATAATAGAATGCGTGACTTTAAGAGTAAAACCTTGTGAGTAAGTACACGATAAAAATGTTGATATATCAATACTTCATGGGGCTGGCTGTGACACTGGTGTTCGCCACGGTCTTCAAAACCGCTTGGGAGGCGCGTGCCGTCTCCGGTAGGTTCGATTCCTACACAGTCCCGCCAAACCTTACATATCAAGGGGTTGAAGGCTTTTTCCTAGAACAAAACTAAAGCCTTCACATCAGAGAATCTCATCCCGGGTGCCATTTGGGTGCCAAATGCTTTATTCATCTTCATCAAACACATGAGCTGCCTCTTCTTGAAGAGAAGATGTGGCGTGACTATAGATTTCTAATGTAATACTTGGTTTAGAGTGGCCTAAACGCTCACTGACTATTTTCGGATGTACATTCTTTGTCAGTAAGACCGTTGCGTGTGAATGACGCAAATCATGAAATCGTGCATCTTTAAGACCTGCTCGTTTAATGGCATTCTTATACGCTCGATGTAATTCGCGCGGTTTAATATAGTCACCCATAGCATTGAAAAAAACAAGGTAGTTTGGATTGAACGTATCCCCTAGTAGCGTTTTCATTTCTTGATACCGTTCGAAGTGAGTCTTTAGAAACACCATCAGACTTTTACCAATTATAATGGTACGGTCTTTTTTGCCTTTAGTTAAATCTCGAATTTGGGTCTTTCCGTCTTTATCCATATAAGCAGACTTATTAATAGACACTTTACGTGCATTGAAGTCTATATCTTCCCATTGTAAAGCTCTCAATTCACCCAAACGCGCTCCTGTATGTCCTCCCGTAAAAATAATCGGATGGTACACGGTACTTGCTGTTGCTGCCTCAAACAGTCGATTCAATTCCTCTTTAGAATAAAAGGTCGGGTTAAATCTCTCTGGTTTGGGAGGCTTGGCTTTCAGTGCCACATTCTTGGTCAGAAATTCCCAATCAATTGCATCGTTTAACATTTTACATAACAATCGATGATGGTGTTTGACAGATTGGGCGGATACTTGTTCTAATTTATCAGTATAATAATCTTGAATTTGAATTACCGTTAACTCATGAAGCTTAATATGTCCAAGATCAGGTTTCAAATGTACACGGATAATCCCTTCATAACCTCTAAATGTGTTAGGCGCGGTGCTTGACTTGGCATAGGTTTTAAGCCAGTAATCGAAATAACCGTTTAAAGTCCACTCCTTCCTAGATTCCTTACCATGCTCTTCTTTTCGAAGTTCCGCCATGGCAATTTCTAAAGCACTTTTAGCTTCCGTTTTTGTTTTGAAGTTCTTTTTAACTTTCCTTTTGCGACTTTCTTTTGTGCCAATTTCAATTGTATAGTAATACTTGTTTGTCTTTTTATCCTTGGTTATGCGACCAGTCATTGACCTTCCTCCTTTAATTGACTGGGCACCTAAACTTAAATCACCATTATCAGTATGACTTAGTGTTAAAAGTATTAAACATAGATGGCTTGAGTTTAAGAGCCGTATAATCCTTAATCGTCTCCTTCTAACCATTTCTGGATAGACTTTTTAGGTATGAGTATCCTAGTACCGACTTTAACTGTATGAAATTCCCCTGAATGAACCAACTCATAAGCTTTTGCCCTACTGATTCCTAAAAACAGTGTGATATCTTTTACAGTTAGTACTTCCTTTAAGTCCTCATATTGCATTTCCTTTCCTCCTTTTATTAATTTGAAGGTAATAAAATATCTAATAATTGTTTTTTAGTTAAAAGGAGATTGCCTTACGAAAGTATAGAGAGGCTCCGTTACTTAATTTTCTTCCTTTTACCCATATCATTTTTCACTAATCTTTCCTCCACTTATCTAAACCTATTTTCGCGTACCTTCGCTAATTTATTTGACTTGTTTCTTTCTATAGTAAAAGAGCCTCCTATTTTACTTAGGAGGCTCCCCAACAAATTGGAAAATTCAATATCGGTAAAAATTATCGATACACCCCCCTAGAACTAATTATTTTGCATGCTAGAAGGTTTTCTAATTAGAAAATTCATATTCACCATTTCACTTTTTTAAAACAATAACTTCCTTCACCAATAATGCGAGTGAATTTTCTTTTGCTCATTGTAGAAATATAATTAATCATTTCTTCAGGGTCTTCTTCATCAGATGTTTTTAAAACATAGATCACCTTTTTAGTTTTTCGAAGTATCACTGGAGTTACAATAATACATCGTACAATATCTCGGATACCGTAATGAATAAAATCATGTATTTCTTCTTTTTCATGGTTAAGCCCCATTGTTTCCACTATTATAAAATTGGAGAAAGAAATCACTTTAACAAATATATATCCTTCATATCCTTCACTTATAAAATACTCCTGATTTATTTTAATTTTGAAAAACTTTACAATATTTGGTTCAATATTTAATTCAGATATTAATTCTATTAATGAAATTGTTTTAACATAATTATATTCAACAAATGATCGTCGACTCGTATCACAAGAATTAAACCTTATATCCCAATAGGGAGCTTCTAACAATCTAGCTAGAGGTACGAGAAGGTTTTCCTTTGAATCATTTTCTTCTTTATAATCAAGAATTCTAGTCAGTAGACTCGGTGAACAATCTAAATGTGCTGCTAATTCAATTCTCTGATAATGTTGGATTGCAGCTAAAAGATTTCTCCTGATTTTAAAAGGTAAGCTCTTGAGTACTTTATCAGTAAGTTCTACGTCTCGGATTAGAAAATCAACTTCCTCCCAATCCTCTATTCTCCAGCCATGATTCTTTATAAAATCATCAAATTTTATGTAGTTATTTGCAAATTTATATACATTATATCATTAGCATTGCATAAATAAGTATCTCTATTGTCAATCGAATTGTTTCGTTGAAGGTAAAATCAGAAAGAATATTCTGATTTTACCGTAGTGGACCTAAGTGAAAAACGGACAACACTGATGTGTGCGGTAGTCC
>NZ_JAQQWT010000020.1 GCF_028610705.1 Halalkalibacter alkalisediminis | reverse complement strand
TAGTTGGGGGCTTCCCCCTGTGAGAGTAGGACGTTGCCAGGCTGATAAAACACAATCCAATGGGTTGTGTTTTTTTTATTAATTTATCTTAAATACTTAAGACGTTAGATTTCTTAAAATGAAGTGTAATCAATTATCTCAGTCAAAATGAAATAACAGTATTGATTTACTATTTTGTTTGCTCTATTTGCTATCGGTCAAAATCCTTGCTTAGTACAATAGATATATCTGTTTTAGCATAGTTCCAACTCAGTTGAGGGTACTCGTACTAATTAAAAAGTCTCCTTAGACAACGAAACTATTTTCTAAATAGAACTCCGTTATCAATGTGAATGATTGCTGTTTTACTCACAATTCTTCTCCGAATACGTTCAAGCAAATTTTGTTGTTTTGCAGTAATAGATTATATATCTAGCTTTTATGTAGGACTGCATATAATTCACAGTCACGAAATTTCAAAAAAAGAGGTAAATGTTCGAGAGAATGGATGGAATATTCCTTTTCATAGCCTTTTAAAAAATGAGATAAAAACATCTTAGAAAATGCTAAGACCTCTTCTTCATCATTTTCGTGAGGGAATTGCCAGGGCAGGTAATACAATGGGATGGCAATATCATGCATGAAATGTTGAAAACCACAGTCATCAAAATCAAACACTTTAATTACCTTACCGTCAAAGTGAAAGTTACCAGTGTGAAGGTCTGAATGAATAAGCCCATATTGTTGAGGCTCTTTTGATAGAACCTTTACAGCCTTTAATACATCATCAATAGCTTGATTAACTGTTTGATCATTTAGATGATAAGGAGCAAATTGGACCTGATAACTCTCGACCAAATCATGACGAGGTTGGGAGATGACTAGGAGTCACATAGTTTTTAGTTAGACGGTGAAATAGACCTGTTGTTTGTTCCCAGATTTGAATTAACTGGTGATTTGACTGTAGATCATCAAGGTTAACCTTTTTTCCTGTAGCTTTTAAAAATAAACTAATGAAAAAGAAGGAGTCTTTAATTTCTAACTCCTCTACATAGTGACGGTTTCTTGAAAGGATGGGGTGCAAACAGGAGCACCCTTTTCAGATAGAAAATGAATCCAATCCAGTTCAGCATCAATTTCAGCTCTTGTTCGATGATTACTATGGGTTAGACGAAGAATGACAGATTTCTTTTCTTTTTTCCTTCATAAACATAATTCTCAAAAGAGCCTAGTTCTTATAAAGAGTCTATATCCAAATTAAATAGTTCTGCAGCACGACTTAGCAGGTCCTCACTAAAATAATGTTCTACAGCCTTTTCCAATCCCTATTCACTCCTTTTATTATTTAATTAATGTTATTCTGCTTGAAATCGTTAAAACCCTTTTATTTTGAATCTAGAGGAGGTGTGAATGCATAACAGTATGAGTCAACGTTATTTCTTGTAAAATAGGAAGTGGAAGGTATGGAGAGTCAAAAGAAGCTTCGTGTTTAAGAATAAGTGTAAATAAGAGGAATCCGCTCGAACAAATAGACGTGATCATGAGAAAAAAGAGGACTAATCAGTTGATTGCCCTCTTAAACAAACATTTATTTAGAAATATGATAGTCTCCATTTTTTCCACCTGTCTTGCTAATTAACAGGGTTTCTTTAATACAGATACTTTTATCAATGGCCTTACACATATCATAAAAAGTCAAAGCTGCAACGGAAACGGCTGTTAAAGCTTCCATTTCAACTCCAGTGCTACCGTTACAACGTACAGATGCTTGGATGATTAAATTGTATTGATGATTGTCTTCTATGTATTCAAATGTAAAGTCTACTCCTTTAATTTGAATAGGATGGCACATCGGGATCAGTTCAGATGTTTTTTTGGCTGCCATAATGCCAGCGATTTGGGAAACTTGCAATGGGTCACCTTTTTTGATTTGTTGATTTTGAATGGCTTCGTATAATGCTCTTTTAAAGGTGATCGTACTTTGAGCAACAGCCGTACGAGTAGTTTCTGTTTTCTCTGTAATATCCACCATTTTAGGTCGCCCTTCTTCATTCCAATGTGTAAAGTCGCTCATGTGAATCAACTCCTAATCATTTTTTAACGGTATTCGTAATCTCTATACTTCTTAAAATAGAGTTTATGTTAATAGAACTAGTTGCTGTCTACCTATGTAGTACTTTAAACTATTTTTATCATCTTACCAAATTTTACTGTGTTTTAGCCTAGAAATATAAGCATATACCCATTATTGCAAGGAGACAAAAAGAAGAATCTCGGTCTTGAAAGGGTTGATAAGAAATATAGGATGTAGTGGAAAGGAAAAAAGCGTGGCAATTACCACGCTCTTTTTAAGTTTAGTTGTAGGACTATGGCTTTTTTTTCTTTGTTCTAAAAAAGAACAGCAGTGCAACAATCGATAATAGAATGGAGACACCAAAGTAGACGATAATTTTATAAGCCTCAAACGATTGTTTAATAAAATACCATTTAATACCGAGTTCGTAACCCGTTACGACAAATAAAGAGACCCAGAACAAAGCACCAACATAAGAATATATCATAAATATCCGAAGTGGCATGCGAGCAATGCCTGCTAGGTAACCTGTTAAGTGTCTAACTCCGGGAATAAAATAACCAATTAGCAATAACCATTTACCATGTTTGAAAAAGAGTTGTTGAGCCTTGTGTACTCGTGTAGGAGTAAGGCGTATTTTTCCTCCGAATTTCAAAAGAAACGGTAGACCTAATTTTGCACCAAGGAGATAGCTAATCGTGATCCCGATAATCGATCCTAGATAAGAACTTACCAATGCTGTAAGTAGGTCGACTCTGCCTAGATAGGCATAATATCCAATGGTGACTAACAAGATTTCGTCAGGGACAGGAAGTCCGACGATTCCGCCAACAAGAGCCAGAAAAATCCCGAAATAGCCATATTCAAAAATAAGATGCTTTAATAGTTCCATATTATCTTCCTGTTCTGTAGGGGCTTGTTCTAATTATAGCTAAAATTTAAGTGAGAAACGAGTTTTCAAAAAAAATGTATGAAAAAGAGAGTAACTCAAAATTTGAATTACTCTGTTACTAAATTGACGTAATTAACATATCATGTCTTTACCAATACATACAAAACTTAGGAAGTGACCAGGCAAAGTTTAGGCAAGGACTTAGCGCTAATTTCCATAGAAAGTTTATTAGCCTTTTTAAAGAAACTCAAGCAAGGAAGTCGCAATGGTAAAGTAAATGAGTAAACCTAAAATATCATTAACGGTTGTGATAAAAGGGCCAGATGCGAAAGCTGGATCTAGCTTAAGTTTATTAATGATGAGTGGAACAATAGCTCCGATTACAGTTGCAACACTTAATGAACAAAAGATTGAAATACCAACGATAACTGCAAGGATAAAGCTTCCATAGAAGATTGGGATAATGAGAAGGAGGGCAAGAGCGCAGATGAGCCCAATCATCATACCTGTATTAAATTCTCTTAATAATGTTTTAAATAATCCTTTCTTCTCGAGAGTACCAAGTGCAAGTCCCCTAACGACAACTGCTAAAGATTGTGTCCCTGCATTTCCGGCAGATCCCATTAGTAAAGGGATAAAGGCTGCCAGTAGGACAATTTGACTCAGTGTATCTTCAAATTGGTCGATGACGCCAGCTGTAATTAGACCAAAAAACATGAGAAGAACAATCCAGGGGGCCCGTAATCTTGCCGCTTTAAAAGCAGTTACATTTACATCGGTTGCACCACGAGAAGCTGTAAAATCTCCTAAATCTTCGGTGGCTGCGTCTTCTAATACATCCATGACATCATCAACGGTTACAATCCCTAAAAGAATCCCAGCAGGACTAACAACAGGAGCTGCTAAGAAATCATATTTTTTAATCAACTGTGCCACTTCTTCTTGGTCTGTCGTTGAGGCGACAGATACAACTCTAGGGCTCATTAAATCCTTCACAAGTTCATGGGACTGAGCGGTGATCAAGTCGCGTAACGAAACAACTCCAACTAATTGCTGCTGATAGTCGACGACGTACAAATAATAGATGGTTTCTGCGTTAGGTGCTTCTTCTCTTAATTGCTCAATGACTTCTTGAGCGGTTTGGGTGGAGGTAAGAGAGATAAATTCTTTAGTCATAATGGCTCCAGCCGTTTTAGATGGATACGCCATTAATTCTTTTACATCATTAGCATCTTCTAAGTTCATCGCTGTTAAAATTTTGAGTGCTTCTGCTTGTTCTAACTCTGCCAAAAAATCAGCAGCGTCATCTGCATATAGATGGTTTATCATTTCAGCTGCATAGTGATGGTCGATCTCCGTAATGAGATCCTTCTGTTCCTCAATCTCAAGAGCTTGGAAAACATCCGCCATTTCCTCAGAAGTGATTAGTTGATAAAGGTTTTGTCTATCTTCTTTTTCCAATGTCAAATAAAAATCAGCTTGATCTGTAGGGTGAAGCTGTAGGAAGTCTTCTTGAAATTGTTCAAGTTCATTCTCTTTTATTAAGCCAAGTAAATAGTTCGCGTATTCATCTCTAGTATCATTGTTAAGTCTAACCATGTGTTATGACCTCCTTCTAAGTTGAGTCACCACAGGCCACTAGGTGCATGTGGAATTTTTTAATTTTATAATTAATGGGGTCTGGTTCTGGCTTCTTATCCATACATGCACCACCTTAACAAATTAATAGAAAAGACACCTCAACGAATGCGAGGTGCCTAAAAAACATACATAATCCTTCGATTTAGAAGTGATCCTCCATTCGTAGAGCTTTAGCACTGTGCGGCATAGGTCAACGACCAGCTACATTAAGAACCACCTTATGTCGATAGTTCCTGTTGACCCATTGGCGTCTTTGGACATTTTTGGGCAGCAGCGTATCTCCAGCACAGGAGCCTCACCTAACGAGGTATATTTTATTTTTCACAATCCCCACCGTAAATCATATGCTTCTATCTGTCAATAGGTTAATAGAATAGCAGTAGGAAGATCTTACAAGAGACAGCAATGTCTCAAGGTCACTGAAACAAGGTGAAAAGTAACCTTATATACGCTCTTTAAAATGGAACTATATTACGTCACTCTTGCTAGAAGAGGCTTCTTTACGATAAAATCAAACTATTCGTACGAATTAGGAGCGTTTTTTTGTGAATAAACAAGTGATTCAAAATCTAACGGCGATTACGATTGGTGCTGCAGTAGGGACAAGCCTCAGGTACTCTCTAAATCTCTACACTCTAGCAGCAGGTTATCCAATTGGTACCGTTATCGAGAATTTGCTTGGGAGTGGCTTACTTGGTTTTTTAACAGGGTGGTTCGTCTTTAAGCATCCTCGTGAATGGGTAAAAGTCGGTCTAGGCGTTGGCTTATGTGGTGGGTTTACTACGATGTCAACATTGGCCAGTGATAGTGTTTTTTTATTATTAGAACGATCTTGGTGGATGAGTGCTATTTACTTAATGGTTTCTATAATTGGTGGAATGATACTTGCCTTATTCGGGTTTATGCTTGGGCAGAAATGCGGTCATAAGCAAAAGGAGAAGGAGGGGAGTAAGGCTTGAACATATTGCTTGTTAGCATTGGAGGAGTAGCTGGGGCAATAGCCAGGTACTTACTCGGCCTTATTCTCATGAAGCGGTTTCCTACTCCTCCCTTTCCGATAGCTATGCTTTTAGTGAACCTTTTAGGATCATTCGGTCTAGGGACTTTTCATGGTGCTTATTATGGAATCATTCCATTAGGAGCTTATGAAGAGCCTGTCTTTTTACTGATCGCTATTGGTTTTTTTGGAGCTTTTACAACTTTTTCAACCTTTAGTACGGAGGCAATCTTATTGCTTCAGAAAAAAAGGTGGAAGGCTTTGATTGCGTATGTAGGATTATCGATTGTAGGATCGATTTTAGTATTTGTGCTTGGATTCACACTGTTTAAATAAACGATTAATTAGGGGATGAAGAAATGACCGAGACGAATTTCAATACAAAAACAGTCCATTTTCAAACAAAGGAGCCAGCTCGGAACGCGAGTAAGGCGAAGCCGATTTATCAGACATCAGCCTTTGTTTTTACCGATTTAGATGATATGGAGAGCTTTTATGAAGGAGAAAAGGAATACCTATATTCAAGATACAGCAATCCAAATACAGATGATTTAGGGAAAGGGATTGCCCTGCTTGAAGAAGCAGAGGACGGGGTTGCGACTTCATCAGGAATGTCTGCGATTTTAGCAGGGATCCTTGCCGTTGCCGGTCAAGGTGATCACGTGATAGCTTCGGATGATTTGTACGGAGGGACGTACCAATTATTTGCGCAAGAGTTATTGAATTTTGGAATCGAAGTCAGTTTTATTTCGTTTGAAAATTTAGATGCCGTTACAAGTTCGATTAAAGAAAAAACAAAGCTCATCTATACGGAGTCTGTAACCAATCCTCTTCTACGTGTGGAGAACTTAGAAGAGGTCATGAAAATCGCCAAAGAACATGGGATCAAAACCATGATTGATAATACGTTTGCAACCCCGTATTTATTGCAACCGTGTAAGCTTGGGGTTGATTTAGTTGTTCATAGTGCAACAAAATACATCGGTGGCCACAGTGATGTAACAGCTGGAGTTCTTGTCGGAACACAGGAGTTAATTAATGTAGCCAAATCAAAAGTAATCACACTTGGCTGTAATTTAAGTCCATTTGAGGCATGGCTTGCATGCAGAGGGTTAAAAACATTAAGTGTGAGAATGGAAAGACAAAGCCGTAATGCACAGGCGTTAGCAGATGCGCTCAGCTCACATGAGGGAGTAGCAAGAGTTTATTATCCGAAATTTGTTTCGGAAAAAGGAAATGGTGCAATGGTCAGTATTGATCTTGCTGAGCATGTAAATGTTGAGACCTTTTTCAGATCACTCGGTTGGGTAAAAATTGCTCCAACATTGGCAGGTGTTGAAACAACGGTTTCTTATCCATTACGTACATCGCACCGCACGATTCCTGAGACACTCCGAAATGAATTAGGAATAGGAAAACAATTGGTTCGTATTTCAGTGGGAATTGAAGATCAGAAGGACATCATCAAGGCTTTTATGAAAGCAATTGAAAAAGCGTAATACACTTCTAAGAAAAGACATAGCTTACAAGCTATGTCTTTCTTCGTTTATACTTTTATCAACTAACCAGACATTATTTTTATAAAAAGCTTGCTTTCTTAAAATCAGCATGGTATGATATATCTTGTGTCAGAGAAAAACAGTCTGGTGGCGATAGCGAAGAGGCCACACCCGTTCCCATGCCGAACACGGTCGTTAAGCTCTTCAGCGCCGATGGTAGTTGGGGGCTTCCCCCTGTGAGAGTAGGACGTTGCCAGGCTGAAATTTATTTGTATAAAATAAGTTGAGTTGGCTATACTAAATAAGGTAGTCAAGTAAAACATTATAACGACGCGGGGTGGAGCAACGAGCAATACATCGTTGAACTCACTACGAGTAACATTGACGCATAGACGTCTGGGATTTGCTAGAAGAGGAAAATGTCTTCTTCATTGAAATAGCATCTTCCGTAACTTTAAAACGACGCGGGGTGGAGCAGTCTGGTAGCTCGTCGGGCTCATAACCCGAAGGTCGGTGGTTCAAATCCGCCCCCCGCAATACCAGGAAAAACCAAAGCGATTACAGCTTTGGTTTTTTTGTTTTTAGTGTTGGATCATAAATCCGTCCTTTACGAAAAAAGCACGTAGATTACGTTAAAATTCTGAGTGCATATTTAATATCGCCATTTCTATTAGGCTTTTTCCATGAAATCGGATAAACTAGAAGAGACGTTCCTTAGGTGTGAAGCATCCTAAGGATTTTTCAGAATTCGTTTATGGGAGTGGGACGATCAAAATGGAAGATGAATTTGCATTTATCTCGAAAATCTCGCCTAAGCAAACCCATCAACCCTCTCTAATATGTGGGATTGGCGATGATGCTGCTGTTTATCGTGGAGCTCCTAATTTGGATGAGGTCGTATGTGTCGATACGATGGTCGAAGGGATTCACTTTCGTCGTGATACGCTAACGCCTTTTCAAATTGGGAAAAAGGGTCTTGCTATAAATGTAAGTGATGTAGCTGCTATGGGAGCAGTCCCAGCCTTTTATCTTGTATCCATTGCTATTCCACCTACCTGGACCGAAGAGGAGCTAGGTGAGGTCTTTAAAGGGATGGATGAGATCGCTAAGCAACACAACATGGATTTAATTGGTGGAGATACCGTATCGATTAAAGAGTCGCTTGTGTTGACGGTGACGGTCATTGGGCGAGTGGAAAAAGGGAGAGGCCTTTATCGCAGCTCGGCCAAAGCGGGAGATCTTATTTTTATAACAGGCGCTGTGGGGAGTTCAGCTGCAGGGTTAGACCTTTTATTTGAAAAAGGGTTAAACGGAGATTTTAACGAAAAGGAACAGATTTTAGTAAAGAGTCATCAAGAGCCGCTGCCACATGTTGCTGAAGGAAGAATGTTAGCATATTCACAAAAACGAATTGCCTTAAATGATGTAAGTGATGGAGTGGCTAGTGAAGCAAATGAAATTGCAGAAGCAAGCCAAGTGAAAATGATCATTGAAGCAGACAAGCTTCCCATTCATGAGGCGATGAATGCTTATCCACTAGAAAAACGGCTTAAATGGGCTCTTTTTGGAGGAGAAGATTTTGTTTTAATTGGGACAGTGCCGAAAGAAGAAGCTGTTGAGCTCGCAGATCAATTTCAAACACAGGGTCACTTGTTCAAGATCATTGGTTTTGTAGAAGCAGGACCAGCGAGTGTTTATATAAAGCAAGATGACGAGTTAAAGAAATTAAAGAAACATGGATATAATCATTTTCAAAAGCGTGGGTGATCGAAGTGAACGAATGGAGCCTAATAACGGAATCTCCAGAAGCGACGATGGAACTAGCAGAGAAACTAGGGGAAATCGTGAAACCAGGTGACGTGATTACATTAGAAGGTGATTTAGGAGCTGGCAAAACGAGTTTTACAAAGGGGCTTGCTAAAGGGTTAGGTGTGAAACGAGTTGTCAAAAGTCCAACCTTCACGATTATAAAAGAATATAACGGTAGAATTCCTCTTTATCATATGGATGTGTATCGGATGGAAGATGATACGGAAGATTTAGGGCTTGAAGAATATTTTTACGGAGAAGGTGTTTCGGTCATTGAATGGCCAAGCATGATTCTCGCCCAATTACCTGAAGACCGGATGATCATTAGCCTTTTACATATGGGAGAGACTAGTCGGAAGATTACGATCTATTCAACAGGTGCACGGTCTTCTGAATTAGTAAAGGAGTTATCATTATGAGTAAGACATTAGCAATAGATACCTCTTCCTTTGTCATGGGTTTGGCTGTTACAGATGGTGATCTGACACTGGGAGAAGTGACAACAAATATAAAAAAGAATCATTCAATTCGGCTGATGCCAGCGATAGATGCACTGATGAAAGAAGTTGGGATGAAGGCGAAAGAGTTGGAACAAATTGTCGTAGCCAATGGTCCGGGTTCCTATACAGGTGTTCGTATTGGCGTGACAACGGCTAAAACACTGGCGTGGTCGCTTCAAATCCCTGTTATAGGTGTGTCTAGTTTAGCTGTGATGGCGCAAGCGGGCCGTTTTTTCAATGGAATTGTCTCGCCAATTTTGGATGCGAGACGTGGACAGGTGTATACAGGGCATTACGCAAGTATGGGGATGTCTGTTGAAATCGTCGAAGAAGATCGCTTAATTATGCTAGAAGATTGGTTAAAACATCTAGAAAATCTAGGTGAACCGGTTCTTTTTATTGGACAAGATGTGGAATTACATCGTTCATTGATTGAGGAGAAATTAGGTGATCATGCTCACTTTGCTCTAGGGGCCATGGCCTTACCGAGAGCGGCTGAATTGGCTAGGTTAGGAAATGATCAAAAGAATAGGGAAACAACCGTCACTCATACGTTTGTACCGAATTATATACAGTTGGCAGAAGCAGAGGCCAAGTGGCGTGCGGCGCAACAGGAAAAGGATGAGGCCCATGATTGATCAAGAAAAAGGGATGATTCGTTTCATGACTGTTGAGGACTTGCCTGCTGTTATGGCTGTAGAGCAAGACGCATTTTCTACACCGTGGGACTCGGCAATTTTTAAAAGTGAGATCACCTCTAACCAATTTGCTCATTACCTCGTGTATGAAATCGATGATGTCATTATTGGCTACTGTGGACTTTGGGTCGTGATGGATGAAGCGCAAATTACGAACATTGCCATTCATTCCAATTATCGAGGTCAGAAACTAGGAGAGCAATTGTTACGTTATGTGATAGCGTTTGTGAAACAAATGGGGGTGACGAAGCTTTCTTTAGAAGTTCGTGTTTCAAATAGTGTGGCACAAAACCTTTACCGGAAAGTAGGGTTCCAAGAAGGTGGAATTAGAAAAAATTATTACGCAGATAATTTAGAAGATGCTTTAGTAATGTGGGTGAATGTAGAATGAATACAAATGAATTAATTTTAGCCATTGAAACAAGCTGTGATGAAACGTCAGCAGCCGTGATTAAAGACGGCACGACGATTCTAAGTAATATCGTTTCCTCACAAATTGAAAGTCACAAACGATTTGGTGGCGTTGTACCAGAAATTGCATCAAGACATCATGTCGAGCAAATTACCGTGATTATTGAAGAAGCGATGCAACAAGCAAATGTAGAGTTTGCTGATTTAAGTGCTGTTGCGGTGACGGAAGGACCCGGTTTAGTGGGAGCCTTATTGATCGGTGTGAATGCCGCGAAGTCGATTGCTTTTGCCCATGATATCCCGCTTATTGGGGTCCATCATATTGCAGGACATATTTATGCGAACCAATTAGTACAGCCATTATTGTTTCCTTTAATGGCACTAGTTGTTTCAGGTGGGCACACGGAACTTGTTTATATGAGTGAAGATGGCTCGTTCGAAATAATCGGTGAAACGCGAGATGATGCTGTCGGTGAGGCCTATGATAAAGTGGCTCGAACACTTGGTCTTCCTTATCCAGGAGGTCCTCATATCGATCGTTTGGCTGCAGAAGGCAAAGAAACCATTGCTTTTCCACGTGCGTGGCTAGAACCCGATTCCTATGACTTTAGTTTCAGCGGATTGAAGTCTTCGGTTATTAATACACTACACAATCTTAAACAACGTGGCGAAGAAATGGTGATTGAGGACATTGCCGCAAGCTTTCAAGCTAGCGTCATTGAAGTTCTTGTAAAAAAGACAAAGCGCGCAACGGAAGAATACGGAGTCAAACAACTACTCTTAGCTGGTGGAGTTGCTGCGAATAAAGGCTTACGGCAGGCGCTAGATGAAGAGTTTTCTACAGGCGAAGTAGAATTAGTCATCCCTCCTTTTTCGCTTTGTACAGACAATGCAGCAATGATTGGAGCAGCCGCTAGTGTAAAATGGAGAAAAAATCAATTCTCCTCTTATGACTTGAATGGGAATCCAGGGCTTGATTTAGAACAAAGATAAATGTTTAAAACCACTTATTGGAGCAAATGCTACCAGTAAGTGGTTTTTTTACAGTTGTGCACAATTATTATCCACAATAATGTTAACACTGTGGGTAAGTTTAAAAATACTAGAGTTAATGCTGTTTTTGTTGTGGTTAACTTTACTTGTGGATAACGTAGTGGATAATGTGAATAAATTAAGAAACTCTTATAAATTAAGGGTTTTAGTTGTGTATAACTATGTGGATAGTGTGGATATGTCAGAAAATTAGGCCAAAAAGGTTGAGTGTTATGTGGAGAAAAGTGTTGCTGGTTGTATTTATTAGTTTTCTAGTTATTCCAATCGTTGAAAGCCAAGCTGAACAAGTTGATGAATCAAAAAAAATTCTGGCTCTAATCGTACCTGGTTTGTCGTTTAACGAGGCGGAATGGCTCATCTATCATGGTGATTCATCGATATGGAAGAATGCCTCTTTTGGAGCCATGAACGTTCGGTCGGATGGACCTTATTCGTATTTGAATCACATGGTTACAATTGGAGCAGGTGCCAAAGCAGTCGGAGTACAAGGATGGAATAGCTTTGAGTTAGATGAGGAGATAAATGGTTTTGAAGCTAGTGAGTGGATGTACCAGCTTACTGGGTTCAAACCGATGACAGGATTAGTTCACCCTGATTATCACCGTTTAGAAGACAAAAATAAAGAAACAACTCACAAAGGGTCAGTTGGTCTTTTTGGAGAGATATTAAAGCAACATGATATTGCTAGAGCTGTGTACGGGCATAGCGATACGTTGGAGGAGAAGGTTCGGTATGGTTCGTTATTAGCGATTGATCAAAGCGGGTATGTGAGTGGACAGTTAAAAGAGGCTGTTCAACATAAAACCGGTGCTCCTTATGGGATCGAAATGAATGAGGATTTTCTTATCAACAAGTTGTCAACAAATGTGGAGAAAGGTAATCAGTTTTTTGTAATTGAGTGGGGGGATTTATATCGCCTTTATGACCAACAAAATTATATGGAGGTTCATCACTTTGAAAGGGAAGAAAAAAGACAACTAAAACGAATTAGTTCATTCGTAACAAGAGCAAGAAATGAAGTGGACCAAGTTTGGTTGTTAGCTCCAATGATGAATAAACAAGCGTATGATGAACGGAAGCAGCTTGCTCCTGTTTTCTATTGGGGAGAAAATGCAGGGGGATTTCTAACATCTAATACAACCAAGCAAGACTATTTGGTTAGTAGTCTTGATCTTATTCCGACGTTTCTTGCTGCTTATGATATACAAGAGAAGGGTTTTTCCGGAAATGCGATTAAGCAATCAAATATTGGAATGGTCGATAAAACACCAGTTATAACGAGGGTCAACGAAATCGTATTAATTTATAAAAGCCGTGCTAGTGTATTGTCCATTTATATTTCTTGTCTAGTTATTGCGTTGATTGTAGCCGCGATAT
Source organism: Halalkalibacter alkalisediminis (assembly GCF_028610705.1). Classification (GTDB taxonomy): domain Bacteria; phylum Bacillota; class Bacilli; order Bacillales; family Bacillaceae_D; genus Halalkalibacter; species Halalkalibacter alkalisediminis. The sequence continues at coordinate 45,888 of NZ_JAQQWT010000020.1, read as the reverse complement.
TTGGCTTTCTTGGGGCGAATAAAAGACAAACTTGGCGCTATATAACTAGACTAATCTTGCTTTGTGCATTATGGTCGCCTTTTTGGTTTCTCGCCTTGGCTGGAGTTGTTGATAAATTGGGGATAGCAGGATTTGTCTTAACCTTAATAACTGGTTCTTTTTTATGTGGATATATTGTGGAAAGAACAGCTCGGAATCCAATCTTTTGGATAGGGTCTTTTACCTTTTTATTAATGACAATCGATGTTTTTATGGGATCTCCACTTATGCAACGGTCTTATTTAGGTTACGATCCCATCATAGGAGCAAGATATTATGGAATCGGCAATGAATTTGCAGGTGTGTACCTTATTTCAGCCATGATGTTGCTTCATCCTATTTTAACCCATTCCAATCGTGTCTTAAGAATTGCGTACATCACCATCATGCTTCTTTTCTTAACAATTGTTCTTGGAAAAAATACACTTGGTACGAACGCTGGAGCAACTTTGTCAGCGGGATTGGCCTTTGCTTTTTTATGTTACCGGTCGGTGTTTCAAACTTGGTCTTGGCGACTTCTAGTGCTTTTGTTTGGGGGGGCGCTTAGTTCGTTATTCATCCTTCTATATATGCTACAATTAACGGGAGAACAAACACACATAGGTTTGGCATTTGAACGATTATTAAATGGGGATCTTCTTTATATTAAAGACACCATTCAACGCAAATTAGCAATGAATTGGAAGATCTTTAAGCATTCAAATTGGACTCAATTGTTTGTTACGAGTTATTTGCTTGGTGCTGTAATTCTTTATCGAAAAAGACTACAGCTTAATGAGCTAGGAAAACAGCTCTTTTTACAAACGGGTGTCATATCGTCATTTGCCTTACTCTTATTAAATGATTCTGGAGTCGTTGCAGCGGCAACGTCCATGTTCTGTGTGGTATCAGCCCATTATTATTGGTTGTCAGTAAGCAAGGAGGAGAATGAGTTTGTCATTGGAAAAACGATTAATCCTGGCCAGGCGGTTGAGGATTAGTGTTCTTGTTATCATTGCCATCGGTCTTGCGATGGACTATTTTCCTCAGATGACAGGGGGAGCAGTTGGGAAAAATGCGATATTCGCCTTGGTTTTGTTCTGTTTTCTCGCTGCAGTGGTTGCGGAAATTTTGCTGCCTAGAAAGAAAAACAAAAAGGTAAATGTTCCGTTGTTTGAACATGATTTGTTTTTTATTATGTATGTCATTGCGTTAATTGCTTTATATACGTTCTTAGGTGGAAATTCGCAAATTGGGTTAACGATTGTTCATCCTGTACTATGGATATTTGTTGTCTATGCCTTTATCAAGTGGAATTTAGAAAGAAAGCAAGAAAAGGAAGAAGTAGAGTAAGGATTGAAAGACGAATCTGGCCTATTTGCTTGACTGCAAATAGGTCAGATTTTTTTTAGGTGAAAGTTTAAGTGATTCAATGAAATAGGGAAATCTATTGGAAGAGTAACGGCTTTTCCCTGAGAAGAACGCGTCTTTTTAATGGAAAAAGATGTCGAATAAAGCTAATAATTAGGACCAAATAGGAGACACTTTAACTAACATAGGATTTGTTCAGTACGACAGTTTGTAGCAGAAAGAGGGATCAGACGATGTTTCATCGGTTGGTATATATCTTACTCATGTTGCTAGTAATGATTAGTTTAATGGTCTCTATTAGTCCTGGTAGCACAGTGATAACGACGTCAAGTATAGAAACGGTTACTTTAAATACAGAGGAAGTATTTGACACAAAACAGAACGAAGGATCATTGCAGGTTAGGTATTTACATTTAAAAGCAGATCGTAAATCAGGAGATTCCATTTTCATCCAAAGTCCGGATGGATACACAATGTTAATTGATGCAGGGATGGTCGACACGGGAGAACAATTGGACAGGTATTTAGATCATTTATCTGTGGATCAGATTGATTATGTGATTGCGACACATCCACACCACGATCATATTGGTGGATACCATACTCTTTTGCAATCAAGAAAAATAGACACTCTGCTTATGCCAGAACTTCCACATACAACGGAAGTTTACTCCGTCTTTCTAAACAAAATGATCGAGAAAAACATTCGACCAACTTATGTAAAGGAGGGGGACCGATTTAAGCTTGGAGAAAACATTGACGTTGAATTTCTAAGTCCGAGCGAAGGGGAATTAGAAAAAGCAAGAAAGGAAAAGAAGCTTTCTACTAGAGATATAAATAATCTTTCCTTAGTCATTAAAGTAACTTATCAAGATCATAGCTTTCTATTTACGAGTGACATTTATCAGAAACAAGAGAAGCAATTAGTGCATTTTAAAAAAGAGCTGCTAGATGTCGACGTTTTGGATGCACCTCATCACGGTGATAGCACGTCTTCCTCTCAAGCGTTCATTAACGCTGTCAAACCACGATATACGATTATGAGTGCGAATATTTTTCAAAGTGATAAAGTTTATGAGCGTTATTTAAAAAGTGGGAGTGAAGTCTATGCGACAAGCATTCATGGTAATATTCTTGTCGTCTCAGACGGGGAGACAATTAGGATTATCCCTGAAAAAAAAGTGAAGCGATAAAATGGAAGCCTCACTACTCTTTTAGTAAAGGGTAGTGAGGCTAGCTCATTATTCTTGAAGTTGTTCCCATTCTTCCATAAGCGAATCAATACTTTTTTTGGCTTGATCGATTTCTTCTTGTAACAATTGGGCTTTCTCATGGTCCGAGTAAACAGCAGGATCACAAAGTTCTTCTTCTTTTTCTACTAATATGGTTTCTAATGATTCAATTTGACTTTCAATTTCTTCTATGCGTCGTGTGCGTTGACGCTCCATTTTTTTTGCCTCTTTATCTAATTCATAGGCTCGTTTATCGGATTGTTCACTTTCAGATTCAGCTACATTAGGGCCCTTTTTCCCATCAGAGTTCAGCAGTTCCCTTTGCAGCATTTCATCTTTCTTTTCAATGTAATAGTCGTAATCCCCAAGGTAATTGGTGATTTTTCCATTTTCAAGCTCAGCCATCCTCGTTGCAATCCGGTTTAGAAAATAACGGTCATGAGAGACAAATAAGAGTGTCCCAGGATAATCAATTAAGGAATTCTCTAGTATTTCCTTCGCGTCAAGGTCTAAGTGGTTCGTCGGCTCATCAAGTATGAGTAGATTAGCTTTTTGCATCATGAGTTTCGCTAAAGCAAGACGAGCCTTTTCTCCGCCACTTAATGCGGATACGGGTTTTAGTACATCATCGCCACTGAATAGAAAATTGCCGAGGACCGTTCGTATCTCTTTTTCAGGGACTAGCGAATAATCATCCCATAGTTCGTGCAGAACAAGTTTATTAGACTTAAGATTTGCTTGTTCTTGATCGTAATAACCAACGGTCACATTGCTGCCTAATTTAACGGTTCCGCCTTTTATAGGAATTTGATTCATAAGTGCTTTTAGAAGTGTCGTTTTTCCAGCTCCATTTGGTCCGATCAAAGCAATGCTTTCTCCTTTATCAATGGCAAGGTTAAGTCCGTTAAAAATGGTGTCCTCACCGTACGCGACATGAAGATCTTGAACACGGAGAACCTCATTTCCGCTCTGACGTTTAATATCAAATGAGAAGGAGGCCGACTTTTCAGATCCGGCAGGGCGATCGAGTAAAGTCATTCGTTCGAGTTGCTTTCTTCTACTTTGAGCACGTTTGGTCGTAGACGCTCTCGCTAGATTGCGTTGAATAAAATCTTCAAGTTTCGCGACTTCATCTTGTTGTCGTTCAAATTGCTTTAATTCTTGTTCGTAGCGCTTTGCTTTTTCGTCAAGATACGAGCTGTAGTTGCCAAGGTATTTCGTTGATTTCGTTCTAGAGATCTCAACAACACCTGTCACAATTTTATCTAGAAAATAGCGATCATGGGAAACGATCAAGATGGCTCCTTTATAAGACACCAAATATTGTTCTAGCCATGTTAGTGTAGCGATGTCTAGATGGTTGGTCGGTTCATCTAACACAAGAATATCGGGCTTTGTTAGAAGCAGCTTGGCAAGAGCAAGTCTTGTTTTCTGACCTCCGCTTAAAGTCGAGATCTTCGTTTGGTAATCGAAGTCAGCAAAGTTCATTCCTGATAATACGCCACGAATATCCGCTTCATATTGGTAGCCGCCTTGGTCTTTAAAGATCAATTGAAGTTGATCATATTCTTTTAACAGCTTTTCATATTTCGTTTGGCTTTCGAGTAAATCCGGGTCAGACATTTGGTGTTCCATCTCGCGGATTTGTTTTTCCATTTTTTGAAGTGGTTTAAAAACGGATAACATTTCCTCCCAAATCGATAAATCTGATTCGAGTCCTGTATGTTGAGCTAAATAACCAAGTTCAATTCCTTTTGGAATCATAAGCTGTCCGCTATCGTAAGAAAGTTGTCCAGCTATTATTTTAAGAAGCGTTGATTTCCCAGCACCATTTCTTCCTACTAGTGCAATCCGTTCACCCGTTTGAATATCGAGTTTAATATTTGTTAGAATGGGATCGACGCCAAATGATTTTGATATATTAATACATTGTAAGACAATCATAGGTTTCCTTCCTATCTGCAGAGAATCAGTTTCATCTAGTTTAAGTGTATCGCAGATTGGAGCTTTCAACAACTTCATGAACACTCAGGTTAAACGATTACAAACTCTGTGAAATAGTGTACAATATAGGTACGTTTAGAGCTCCAACTAGGGCAGGCGGTTAAGGGAGGCAATCCGATGAAAAATGACCAAACTAAGATTCCGCAAGCAACAGCAAAGCGTTTACCACTTTACTATAGATTTCTAGAAAATCTCTCTGCCTCAGGCAAGCAACGAGTATCGTCAACAGAATTAAGTGAGGCTGTGAAAGTGGATTCTGCTACGATTCGAAGAGATTTTTCTTATTTTGGAGCGCTTGGAAAAAAAGGATATGGGTATAATGTCAATTATTTGCTATCCTTTTTTCGTAAAACGCTTGATCAGGATGAATTAACAAAAGTGATTCTTGTGGGTGTCGGAAATTTAGGCACGGCCTTTTTGCATTATAATTTTTCGAAAAACAATAATACACAAATTGTCATGGCTTTTGATGTAGATGAGAATAAAATAGGAAGCGAAGTGGGTGGCGTACAGATTCATAACTTAAAGAATCTGAAAGAAGAGATGGACCCGGAAGTAACAGTAGCCATTTTAACCGTTCCTTCCGCTCCGGCACAAAAAATTGCTGATCAATTAGTAGAAGCAGGAATACAAGGAATATTGAACTTTACACCAGCTAGACTAGATGTACCAGAAAAAGTTCGAGTTCACCATATTGATTTGTCTGTTGAATTACAGTCATTGGTTTATTTTTTGAAGCATTATCCTGTGTAAAGGCATGGTCAAATGTCGTTTTTTTCCACTTTGCACAAGCTTGAAGCAAGTCGCAGAGCTGTTTCGTTCTAAGAGTGGGTGCTTTTATGATACGAAGTCTCTGGGGCCATTGCGATCTTTTGAAATACGCTCTATAATAACAAATAGTCGGACAAGGAGGTGCTCCCTATGGGTTTAGGAGCAGGTAGTATTGCCATTATTGCACTAGTTGCATTATTAATATTTGGTCCAAAGAAACTTCCAGAGCTAGGAAAAGCAGCTGGAAACACATTGCGTGAATTCAAGCAAGCAACAAAAGGCTTAGCAGATGATGATGAAGACAAGAAAAAAGAAAATGACAAAGCCTAAGTAGGAAGGGTCTATAAATGGAACAAAGAGACATGTCGGTGATGGAGCATATTGTGGAGCTGAGACGAAGAATAGTTATATCGCTCATCTTTTTCACGGTGGCACTGATCGCCGGCTTTTTTTTAGCGAAACCACTAATCATGTATTTACAAAGCACGCCAACAGCACAAGACTTACCGATGAATGCCTTTAAAATGACGGATCCGATTCGAATTTTTATGACATTTGCGGTTTCGATCGGCTTTATCTTCACATTTCCAGTGATCATGTATCAACTTTGGGCGTTTATTAGACCAGGGCTACATGAGAAAGAACAAAAAGCAACGCTTGCTTATATTCCGTTTGCTTTTATCTTATTTATAGCGGGTCTTTCGTTTGCCTATTTCATTTTATTTCCGTACATTATTCAATTTATGGGAAATCTAGCAGGCAGTCTAGGAATAACGGAGCAATACGGAGTCAATGAATACTTCTCCTTTTTGTTTCAGATTACACTCCCGTTTGGCATCCTCTTTCAGTTGCCAGTTGTTGTGATGTTTCTAACTCGACTAGGGATCATTACCCCAAGCTTCTTATCGCAAGTTCGAAAATTTGCTTACTTTGTCTTACTAGTTCTTGCGGGTTTTATTACACCACCAGAAATCATTTCACATTTAATGGTGACTGTACCGATGTTGCTCTTATATGAATTTAGTATTTGGGTATCTTATCTCACTTATCGTAAAGTACAAAAGGCAGAAAAAGAGCGCGAAGCAGGATTGGAAAAGTAGACGTATAATAGGAGGTACAAACTTAAATGGTTTGTATCTTTTTTTTATTTGGAGTTCCTATTAGAGTCACTCGCAAGTGTAAATAAATAGGGAAGGGATTGTGAAATATTGAACAAAGTTTGACAACTCTATGATTGCTATAGTCAAATCAAGAGATCTGACATATACTATGTGTATAGTAAGGTTGTGAAAACATTCACAATAAATTGTGAAACGTTGAACAATCTTTATAAAAAAAGGAGGAGTCAGCATGATTGGTCAATTTTTTAGAGAAAACAAATATATGGCAGGTGTTTGGTTATTCTTACGAGTGTATCTAGGTTGGTCTTGGTTAACTGCTGGTTGGGGAAAAGTAACTGGTGAGTTTAATGCAGGAGGATTTTTACAAGGGTCTGTTGCCAATCCAGTAATGAAAGGCGAAGCGGCTCTGTACCCAAATTATATTGCATTTCTTGAAAACTTTGCAATTCCGAATTCTGAAATCATTAGCTTTATGGTAGCATGGGGAGAGGTATTAGTTGGTTTAGGACTTATTTTAGGAGTATTAACCTCTGCCGCAGCATTCTTCGGAGTTGTCATGAATATGTCATTCTTATTTGCAGGCACTATTTCTACTAACCCTTGGATGATTTTAATCTCTATGTTCATCCTTGTAGCAGGTGCAAATGCTGGTAGATATGGTGGAGACAGATGGGTATTACCTTATGTGAAGCAAATGTTATTCGAAAATCGTCTTAATCAAGGAAAAGATAAGAACGTAAAACATCAATTAAAAGAAGCCATCTAATAAGAATGATTAGAGGTTGACTCAGGAGAGGTACGAGTTGACCTCGATTTGTTTTCTCGTTTGTTGACTGATGCCATTTCATGATATGATAAGTTTGGTATTTATTTCGATTGGCGAAATGGTGTGAGTGAAGAAAATGAAAGTATCAGAAAAGTGGTTGGTTGTTGTAGCGGTATTACTAGGGTCTTTTACGATGATTTTAAATAACAGTATGTTAAATCCAGCCGTGCCACAGCTAATGAATGTATTTGAAGCTGACGCGATTGCAACAGGCTGGGTCATTACGATATTTATGGTTACGATGGGAATGACGGTACCTGTTACTGGATATTTAGGAGATCGCTTTGGAAAAAAGAAGCTGTACGTAATAGGATTATTTATTTTTATCATTGGTTCGATTCTAGGTTCAATGTCTTGGAATCTCAGTTCTTTGATTGTGTTCCGAGGATTACAGGGTATTGGTGGTGGCGTGATGATACCATTATCGATGGCCCTTATTTTTGAGGCGTTTCCTCGTAAAGAACGAGGCTTGGCCACGGGGGTTTGGGGGATCTCCGCGATGATGGCCCCAACGATTGGTCCGACGTTTGGCGGATTCATATTAGAAACCCTGGAGTGGAAATACTTATTTCTAGTCAATGTTCCATTCGGTTTAATTGGGTTATGGTTTGCCCTCCGATATTTGCCGAGGACAAAAGCCAATCCAAATGTAACGTTTGATCGCTATGGCTTCGTAACTATTACCATAGGGGTAGGAGCGGTTTTGTATGCTTTAGGCCGAATGTCTGAGCTTGCGCATTTAACCAACCCAGTAAATTTACTTCTAGTCGTAATTGGAGTTGTCCTTTTGTACGTATTTGTACAAATTGAACGTAAAGTGAAGCAGCCATTATTAGATTTGACGTTGTTCCGCGTTCCTGCATATACGTTCAGTATGTTGATTGCGAGTATCTCGTCGATTGGTTTGTTTGCTGGAATTTTTCTTATTCCCTTATTAATTCAGCAAGTATATGGTCTTGGTCCGATCATGACGGGTCTTATCTTTTTACCATCCGCTCTCTTAACGGGTGTCTTCATGAGTGTCGGTGGTCGGATCCTTGACCGAAGGGGAGCAACAGGGGTGATCTCATCCGGTCTCATTATTTTGACCATTGGTACTCTGCCACTCGGGTTTATGACCATTGAAACATCACTTGTTGTCATCTTTATTTGGATGGCAGTTAGAGGAATCGGGATGGGTCTTTGCAGTATGCCGTCGACGACGACGGGAATGAACGCAATCCCTAGTCACTTGATCTCTCGTGGATCTGCCATGAATAATGTAATTAGGCAGATGAGCTCAGCGCTAGGTATCGTCTTTGTATCGATTTATTATGAAGTGAGAAGAGGCCAACTAGCGGTCACGATGAACTCATTCGAAGAAGCGAGTATTCAAGCAATCAACGAAGGATTCCTTGTCATAACCGTATTAACGGCCTTGTCGATACCAGCTGCTTTCTATTTAGAACGAGCATCACGCCAAGATGAAAAACGAATGGCAGCAGGATAAAAGAGTAGGTAAGAATGCTAAGCTAATCCGCAGTGAGCGACATCTCACTGCGGGTTTCTTTGTTGTGGCGAAGGGTAGAAGATGTTGTGCTTGGAAAAGTTGGTGAAAGTGATGAAACCAGGTAAAATTTTACTGAAGGTACTGCAACCATTCAACAACAGTGGTTGTCCCACGAAGAATGAAGATAGAAACAGACGAAGGGGAGAAGATGATTGACGTAGGATGGATTGCGATGTATCCATCTTTCCAAGAAGATCAACTCAAGGAATTTGTCAAACAACATAAATAAGAAAAGGCTGTCGTCAATAGAATGGGACGACAGCCTTTATTATTAGTCTTTTTTCTTTTTATTTTGATCTTGTAGCTGCTTAATCACTCGACGTAAGCGGTAGAAGCGATAAGCAATCATGAAGTCGATCGCTGCAAAAGATACAATTAAATAGCTCCAAAAATTCCAACCAGAGGTACTCACGTTTTGAATGGCAAAAAAGATGAGTAACACCCCTATTGAAAAATAAAGGAGAGCCATTGTAATGGGAGATGCTCTCATAATAACCCTCCAATTATGATGATGATTGATTGTTGGATCTGTTCAAGTTGCTCTAATATTTCTTCGAGTCTGTCTGCAAGTAAAACATTGACAATTGCGACAAAAAGATTTAAGGCAACATGGGCAATAATAGGAACAAGAATCCTACCTGTTTTTACATACAAAAAGGCAAAGACGAATCCCATCGCAGTATATACTAGTAAGTGTGTGAAATCCATATGAACAGCGGCAAATACTAAGGAACTAGCGAAGCCAGCAATCCAAAAACCAAATCTTTTATAGAGTGCTCCAAAAATGACTAAGCGAAACACAATCTCTTCAAGAATCGGACCAATAACGGAAATAACAATAATAAAGGCTGGAAATGCTTTCGCATATTGCACAATGGTTTCTGTATTCTCAGAGCCTGGTTCGATTCCGAGTACAAACATTTCAATTAATGCCGCAGCATATTGAGCAGCAAAAACTAGAAAAACCCCAATAACAGACCAACGAAGGGCTTCTCCTCTGGTTGAACGCTCAGAACGAGCATGACGATTTCTGATATCAGGTCTTAGGAGAAGAAGAATAATGACCAATCCAATTGTAAAACTGAACATGCTCCAAAGTCCAGGAATCCGCTCTATTTCAACGCCAAGTGATATTAAAAGAGGCATTCCTATAATAGCAGACAGTTGCATAATGGCATATGTAATTAGAATCCACCAATAACGTTTATTCAATGTACAAAGCTCCTTTATTAGAGGTAATGTAAAAATTTCATCAACATATTTTAACATAAGTATTCCAGAAAAGCAGAAGGAAAGCCTTGAGTCAGTCTCGAATTAATGCATAAAGCCCGTCTGTTTGGGTATGATAATGAAGGTTTGAATTTGGACATGTTCTTCCTACGTTATGTTAGAAATGCAAATTATATGAAAGTAAGTTACGATAAAACGTACCAGATAAAAACGAATTAATTATTAAAATGTAAACGTTTTGCAAATGTAATTTTTTTTTGCAAAACACTTGCAAAAAGATCCAGTTATTATTATTATAATAATTGTGTTAGCACTCGTTAGAGTCGAGTGCTAATAATAAAAATGTATAGAACTTGAAGGAGGGTGTTTTCCTTGTTAAAGCCGTTAGGTGATCGTGTTGTCATTGAATTAGTTGAATCAGAGGAAAAAACTGCAAGTGGAATTGTATTACCGGATTCTGCAAAAGAAAAACCTCAAGAAGGTAAAGTGATTGCTGTTGGTTCTGGTCGTGTGACAGAAAACGGTGAGCGCGTTGCTCTTGAAGTGAGTGAAGGAAATACAATTATCTTCTCAAAATATGCAGGTACTGAAGTGAAGTTTGAAGGAAAAGAATATTTAATTCTACGTGAAAGCGATATTCTTGCTGTTATTAGCTAATTTGAGTTTGAGACTCTACATATAAAATAAAATCTTAGGAGGTAATATCATGGCTAAGGAAATTAAATTTAGTGAAGACGCTCGTCGTTCTATGCTTCGTGGTGTAGATGCACTTGCGAACGCTGTGAAAGTTACACTTGGACCAAAAGGACGTAACGTGGTTCTAGAAAAGAAATTCGGTTCACCATTAATTACAAATGACGGTGTAACAATCGCAAAAGAAATCGAACTTGAAGATGCATTCGAAAACATGGGTGCGAAGCTTGTTGCTGAAGTAGCTAGCAAAACAAATGACATCGCAGGTGACGGTACTACGACTGCAACAGTTCTTGCACAAGCAATGATCCGCGAAGGTCTTAAAAACGTTACATCTGGTGCGAACCCAATGGTCATCCGTAAAGGGATTGAAAAAGCAACAGCTGCTGCTGTTACGGAATTAAGAAACATCTCTAAGCCAATCGAAGGAAAAGCTTCAATCGCACAAGTTGCTGCAATTTCTTCTGCTGACAATGAAGTCGGCGAAATCATTGCTGAAGCAATGGATCGTGTTGGTAACGACGGTGTTATCACAATCGAAGAATCAAAAGGTTTCTCTACAGAGCTTGAAGTTGTAGAAGGTATGCAATTCGACCGTGGATATGCATCTCCTTATATGGTAACGGACTCTGATAAGATGGAAGCGACTCTTGATAACCCTTATATCTTAATCACTGACAAGAAGATTTCTAACATTCAAGAAGTTCTTCCTGTTCTTGAGCAAGTTGTCCAACAAGGACGTCCGATCCTTATCATCGCTGAAGATGTTGAAGGTGAAGCTCTTGCAACACTAGTTGTGAACAAATTACGTGGTACATTCAATGCTGTAGCTGTTAAAGCTCCAGGATTTGGTGACCGTCGTAAAGCAATGCTTGAAGACATCGCTACATTAACAGGTGGAGAAGTGATTACAGAAGACCTAGGTCTTGACCTTAAGTCTGCTAACATCTCTCAACTTGGTCGCGCTAGTAAAGTTGTTGTAACTAAAGAGAACACAACAATCGTTGAAGGTGCTGGAGACGCTGCTCAAATCTCAGCTCGCGTTAACCAAATCAAAGCTCAACTTGAAGAAACAACTTCAGAATTTGACAAGGAAAAGCTTCAAGAGCGCCTTGCTAAATTAGCTGGTGGTGTTGCGGTTCTTAAAGTTGGTGCTGCGACTGAAACAGAATTAAAAGAGCGCAAACTACGTATTGAAGATGCTCTTAACTCTACTCGTGCTGCTGTCGAAGAAGGTATCGTAGCTGGTGGTGGAACTGCACTTATTAATGTAATCAAAGCTGTTCAAGCCGTTCAAGCTGATGGCGACGAAGCTACAGGTGTGAACATCGTCTTGCGTGCTCTTGAAGAGCCAGTTCGTCAAATCGCACACAACGCTGGTCTTGAAGGATCTGTCATCGTTGAACGTCTTAAAGGCGAAGCGATTGGCATGGGCTTCAACGCTGCAACTGGCGAGTGGGTAAACATGGTTGAAGCGGGTATCGTGGATCCAACTAAAGTTACACGTTCTGCACTTCAACACGCAGCAAGTGTATCTGCTATGTTCCTAACAACTGAAGCAGTTATCGCTGATAAGCCAGAAGAAAACGCTGGCGGCGGCATGCCTGACATGGGCGGCATGGGCGGAATGGGTGGAATGGGCGGCATGATGTGATAGTTGCTCAACCCCTTGGTATATAAGCGTTTTAAAGTGATTTGCTAACAAAATGCTAACATTGGGAATAAAAAAGAGGCTTCTCATAAGTTGACTAAACTTTTGAGGAGCCTTTTTTCTATTCACCTAAATTTGGACCAAATCGGTGTAGAGTAAATCATTGTATAGATAGTGGAAGAATAAAGGTAGTGAAGACGATTTTAACTAAATAAATTAAAATATAACCTCTAAAGGAACAATTTATAGTTAACATTTATATATTTTAGTGTTAACATTTTCAATGTAGTAATTAATACACTTTTATAAAAGTTCGTTAAATTTAAGACATTTTAAATTGAAAAATGGTGATAAAAATGGATGATCCAATATTAAAATTAAAAGAAAAAATATTAGATTTAACAGCTTCCCAACGTAAAGTTGCAGATTATATTCTTAAAAATCCAATGGAAGTTGCCTTTTTAACTGTAGATCAGTTAGCTGGTTTAGTTGGTACGAGTACGACAACTATTATGAGACTTACATTTAGCTTAAATTATACGGGCTATACAGAATTTCAAAAAGGACTTCAAGAGTTATTACGGAACCAAGCTGCGCCTCATACAAGGTTAGAGGCCAATTTAAAGGGTGTTTCCGAGAATGATTTGTGGACGCGTTGTGCGGAAAATCAAATTAGCAACATAAATAAAACAAAAGAAATTATTTCTAATGATACATTAATGCGTGTCTTAGATATGGTTATGTCCTCTAATCGAGTTTATTGTACAAGTGTGAAAAGTGGTTTACCTGTTGCACAGTACTTAACGTTTGGGTTAAATCGATTAATAGGAAATTGCGAGTTAATTGTAGCAGACCAAAGTGATTGGGTTGATTTGCATTTGAATCTAGACTCAAATGATTTGATTATCGCAACCAGCTTTCCAAGATACGCCAGAAGGATTGTTGATTTCGTATCTCAAGCAAAGGAGCGTAATGCCAAAATCATTGCGATTACAGATAGCTATTCTTCTCCTTTAATTAAGTATTCAGACATTGTTCTACCTTGTAACTCAGGAAGCTTAGCTTTTCATAATTCACCAATTGCTTCCATGGTTGTCGCAGATTATCTAATAAGTGCGATAGCTATAAATTATCCTGATAAGACAAAAGCACGTCTAGATAAAGTGAATGAAGTACTAACTAAAATTAATTATCATTACAATAATAATTAAAAAAGGTTGAAGGAAAGCGTTTTTAAGCTTTTCCTTCAACCTTTTTTTCGTTTCATTATTTTAAAAAGAAACTAAATTCTCAAAAAAATTAAAAGTAAGGGTTTACATAAAAGAGAGGCGATGGTAATATGATTTTAAAGTAGTAATAAATATTACGTAAGTATTTTAAGGTGTAATAAATACTACAAAGATAAATTTGCAACTTAATTTAATGAAGTTACCCCAATTTTTAAATAACGAATATTAAAAGCGTCTGAAAAAGAAATGAAAAAAACTTCATTAAGTTAAATAGGAAATTGTAGTATAGGCATGCCGAGGAATCTTAAACTAAAAGAATTGAGGGGAGAAAAGTTGTGAGTAATTTACCTCCGTTATTATCGATTGATATTATTGAAAGGGTCAAGAAACTAAACACTACTCTTTTATCAGATGCAATGGGATGTACTGGTTCTATGGACTACAAAATAAAACCTGTGACAAATACAGTAAAGGTAGTGGGTACGGCGCTAACTGTAAGTTTAAGACCGGGAGATAATCTATTTTTACATCAAGCAATCCATATTGGTGAGGAAGGGTATGTAATCGTTGTTGATGGTAAGGGTCATACCCAAAATGCTTACCTAGGTGAACTAATGGCATTTGCTGCTAAAGCTAGAGGGTTAGAAGGAATAATTATTGATGGCTTAGTAAGAGATAAAGATATTCTTAGTCAACTAGATTTTCCGATTTTTGCAACAGGATTTATTCCGAATGGCCCTCTTAAAGATGGTCCAGGGAAAATTAATACGTTGATCTCATGTGGAGGTGTCTCAGTTCAACCAGGAGATTTAATCATCGGTGATGATGATGGGGTTATCGCAGTTCCTAAAGATGAAATTGAAACAGCTTTATTAAAAGCAGAGAAAAAATTAGAATATGAAAACAATAGAATAGAAATTATTAAACAATATGAAGAAAGACGCAAAGCAGGGGAAGCAACAGGCAGTATTGAGCCACCTTGGTTAAAGGAAAAAATTGAATCGTTTAGATAAAAGTGTGTTGGAGGAGGAGAAAATGAAATTAGGATTTATCGGTTTTGGAGAGGCATCATATGAAATGTCAATGGGTTTGAAAGAAGAAGGTCTAAAAAATATAGTAGCTTTTGACCCATTATGTAATGACGAAAAATTTGGAGGGCTCATTAAAGAACGTGCTAATAAAGCAAATGTAGTTCTTAAAAAAGCTCCAGATATCGTTGTTAGCGAAGTGGATGTTTTGATTGTAGCAGTACCAGCGGATAAAGCACTGGCCGTTAGTCAATCATTAATTCCTAATTTAAAAGAGGATAGTGTTTATATTGACGTATCCGCTTCCACACCAGATGTGAAGACAAAAATAAGTCAATGTGTTAATAAAAAAGGCATTACATTCGTAGATGTTGCGATGATGGGACCTTTACCAGTGTATAAGCATCAAGTTCCGATACTTGCTAGTGGTGACGGTACAGATAAGTTCATTGAACTAATGTCAAAGTATAACATGAAAATCAGTAAAGTAAGTGATACCGCTGGAGAGGCTTCAGCTGTTAAATTGATCCGTAGCATATTTATGAAAGGGCTTCCATCTCTGTTGTTTGAAATGCTTGAGGCTGCTAGAAAATTTAATGTAGAAGAACTAGTGGTGAAATCAATCAGTGAAACGATGGATAGTAAGACTTTTGAAGAAACGATGAATAGATTAGTTACGGGAACATCTATTCATGCACTTAGAAGATCTGTAGAATTAGAAGGTACAATTAAAATGTTAGAAGCTGCAAAAGTAGATAACCTAATGTCAAAAGGAGCTTGTGAAAAACTTCAAAAGGTTGGAGAATTTAATTTTAAAGAAAAATTCGCAGGGGAAACTCCAAGTTCTTGGTCACAAGTAATTGATGCTATGCAAGTAAAAAATATTTAAGTAAGAGATTTTAGGAAATGGATATTGAGATCTTATAGGTATTGATTTTAGAAATGGAATTTTCATAAAGTCAAAACAAATTACTTTAGACTTTGAATTTTAATTTAGGTGAAAGGAGGAAAAAAATGCGGATTTTACATCAAGATGTTTTCATTGGGATTGGGATGCTAATACTTTCACTTTTTCTTTATATTAAAACATTTGAGTTTGCTGGTGAGGCTGCTCTTTATCCCAGAGGGCTTCTTCTTCTATTAATAATTTTTGGAATACTCATTGTTTATGGTGGATTTAAGAAAACAAAGCAATTAAAAGAGGGGAAGGATGTTCAATCTGAGGGAGAAGAAGAGAAATTAACTTTCACTATTCTTAAATCCCCGCTGACTATTTTATTACTTGTTATGATATATGCAGGACTAATAAGTTTGATAGGTTTTTTTCCATCAACAATACTATTTGTAATTGTTTTTTTATGGTATGTAGGAGTGAAAAAGTGGACGGTGTATGTTTATACGGTGGTTGGATTAAACTTATTTATTTACGTTCTCTTCGTACTTCAACTAAATGTTCAGCTTCCGGTAGGGGCATTGTTTAATTAGAAGGAGGAGACTATGAATTCAGAAATGCTACTTCAAGTATTTGGTCAGTTATTTACATTTCAAGTTTTGTTTGCAATTACAATGGGAGTTATTGGCGGAATTATTGTTGGTTCGCTACCTGGTTTAAGTGCCACAATGGCTATAGCCTTAATGATACCTGTTACGTTTGGTATGGATCCAATAGCAGGATTAACAATGCTTACGGCTATTTACACTGGTGCCATTTATGGAGGATCCATCTCAGCCATTCTTATTCATACTCCAGGTACTCCGTCATCGGCAGCGACAAGTCTTGATGGTTATCAATTAACATTAAAAGGTAAAGGTGCAAAGGCCCTTGGAGTTTCAACGATCTCATCAATGATTGGTGGATTTATTAGTGCCATAGCATTACTTTTTCTGGCTCCGCCGTTATCAAGAATCTCATTAATGTTCAGTGCTCCTGAATATTTCTTAATCGCAGTATTTGGGTTAACAATTATTGGCGGCTTAGCTACCAAATCAATGGTTAAAGGTCTAGCAGGAGGAGTTATTGGTTTACTTATTGGTACTATTGGTATGGATATTTTAACAGGTTACTCTAGATTTACATTTGACTTTGTGTCTCTTCAATCAGGTGTTCCGATTATACCAGCGATGATTGGATTATTCTCATTGTCGCAAGTTATGATTCAGGCGGAGAAACTTGGAAGAAAAGATACTAGTAAGATTGTCTCGAAAGTGAAGGGTAAAGTTTTACTGACGCTTAAAGAGTTTAGGCAGATTTGGGTGACTATCATTCGCTCATCAGGAATTGGAACTTTTGTAGGAATGTTGCCTGGTGCTGGTGCGGATATTGGTTCTTGGGTTGGTTATAATGAGGCGAAACGTTTTTCGAAGAATAAGGAAGAATTCGGAAAAGGAAGTATCGAAGGTGTTGCTGCATCTGAGGCAGCCAATAATGCTGTAACAGGAGGTTCACTCATTCCATTATTGACATTAGGTATACCAGGTAATGTAGCGACAGCCGTTTTTTTAGGTGGTTTAATGATTCAAGGTTTGGTGCCAGGTCGCGAGTTATTTACTACCCATGCGAATATAACTTACTCAGTTATTATTGGGTTTATATTAGCTAACATCTTGATGGGAATTATTGGGCTACTTGGAGCAAGGTATTTAGTCAAAATATCCGAAATTTCGGTAAGTGTTTTAGCCCCGCTTATTATTGGTTTTAGTGTGGTGGGATCTTATGCGATTAGTAACAACATTTTTGATATTTGGGTTATGATTGTTTTTGGATTTATCGGCTATATAATTCGTAAGACTGGTTTTCATCCTGCTCCGATTATTCTTGGAATGATTTTAGGACCAATTGGCGAGCAGGGTTTTAGACAATCTCTCGTTATGGCTAAAGGGGATATTCTTCCATACTTTTTTTCTCGTCCGATTTCGGTTGTCTTAATCTTGTTAATAGTCATTACACTCTTTTCACCTTTAATAATGAAGTGGTGGAAGAATAGAAAAACAAATAACTTAAAACAGGTGTAGACCATATAAGTGGTTACAAAATAAATCAGTATTAATGAAAGTATTTGAGGTGAAGGAATGGCTACTTGGGGATTTAAAGGTGGATTAAAGTGGTTCAATAGTGGTTTTGTAGAAAATGAGGAAGTGAAAATTGATGTAATAAATGAGTTGGATCGAGAATTTGAACTTCCTGACGGGTGTTTAATTGTTCCAGGTTTGGTTGATTTCCATTGTCATGTTTGGGCTCCTGGAGCGTCAGTTGGAGTTACTGACATAGAATATCTTTCTTCGGGAGTTGTAGCTGTTGTAGATGCAGGAACGTTTGGCTATGATGGCTGGGCGAATGCGGACCGCTTATGGCAAAATAGTCAGATTGAAATTAGTTCTTGGCTTTCAGTACTTCCAGAAGGATTAACCCTACATCCTAATCCAAATCCAACGAAACCAGAGAACATTTCCATGGAACGCTTATTGGAAACAGCATCATTGTCGGGGCAAAGGCTCTATGGTTTCAAAGTGAGATTAGGACAAAGGGGTGTAGAAAATGATCGAGGTTTACTTAGAGTAGCTCGTGAAGCAGCGGAGAAAAGCGAACTAAAAATGATGGTTCATCTTACTGACACCAGTCTTACAATAGATGAAGTGTTAGATACTTTAAGACCAAATGATATTTTGACACATCCGTATCACGGAAAAAAAGGTAATATCTTAGATGCGAAGGGAAAAGTAGCAACCTGTTTTTTGGATGCAGTTGAGAAAGGTCTGCTATTAGATGTCGGACAAGGCAGCAAGCATTTCTCTTGGAAGGTATTTAAGCAAGCGATTTCAGAAGGATTAAAGCCGCATTTTATTAGTTCAGACCTTGTAAGAAACACGTGGAAAAAACCGCCTGTAGATGATATGAGCTATATCGTATCTCGCTTTATTGCGGGTGGACTATCAAAAGATGAAGTATTCTCATCTTTGTTGAATAATGCTACTGATTTTATGGGGATAAAGATTGATCCTACTAAAAACCTCGTTGTTTTACAGCCAGATTACTCGAAAATTTCCTATTCGGATTCGGAAGATATCTTGGAGGGGAATATTAGGTATTCACCTGTAATTCAAATTTTTAATGGAAAATCTATATTTGTAGCTGATTACTTATCAAAATAAAACCAATTAAGAGGTAGGAGAGGTTAATTATGAAGAAGTTTCTAGGTATATGTATTGTGTTTTTTCTTTTAGTAACCATAACAGCATGCGGGACAGATGGGAATAACCAGCCTTCCGGGGGAACTGCAAATGAAAGTAATAGTGATTTCCCTAATAAGCCAATCAGCGTCATTGTTCCTTTTGCAGCAGGTGGTGGAATGGATACAGCAACGAGAATTCTTACTCCTTATTTAGAAAATGAGTTAGGTGTACCAGTAAATGTAATTAATAAAACAGGTGCGGGAGGATGGGTTGGTTGGGCTGATGTGGCAAATGCCAATCCGGATGGCTATACGATTGGATATATAGGTACACCTAATTTCATAACAGGTTATTTAGATCCTAGACAAAATAGAGAACAAAACTTAGATAGCTTTTCGATGCTTGGTAAACACGTTACTGACCGGGTGGTGATGGCCGTTAAAAAGGATGAGACTCGTTTCACTGATATTAAAGAATTGATAGAGTATGCGCAAAGTAATGAGTTGACATCAACATCGACTGGAGTTGGCAGTAACGGTCACATTGTTTCTTTAAAATTGAATCAAGAGCATGGAACAAACATTACTACTGTTCATAATCAAGGTGCTGCAGAAAGTTCGGCAGCTGTAATGGGAGGACATATAGACATTTTATTTGCAAACTTAGGAGACATTAGATCATCGCGCGAAGACCTTGAAATTCTGACTATATTTGCTGAAGAAAGATCTCCACTTTTACCTGATGTACCAACATTCGAAGAGTCTGGTTTTGGTGTTATACTTGCAGGCGTGGATCGTGGCTTTTTAACTCCTAATGGAGTAGATGACGAGACATTGGCGATTTTGCGTCAGGCTTTTGAGAATGCCATAAATCATGAGGAGCAGGTTGAGAAACAAGTAGAAATGGGTCTTCAATCTGATTATAAAAATTACAATGAGTTTGAACAAGAACTAAGAGATATAGAGCAAACCTTAATTGAGTTGGAAGATCTAATCTGGGAATAAACAACGACCTCTTACTTAAAGTTGATGAAGTAGATCTGGATAGAAAATATCCCCAGATCTACTCTCCAATAAATAACGGGAGATATCTTCGAACTACAGAAATCAAAGGGTGCTGAAGACATTATATAAGGAAGGGTACTGAGGTATTTTGATTTTTTTCTTAGTTTATGGGAGCCTTTACTAGTTATCATCGGCAAAAAAGGTCGAATATAAATTTTTTAACGGTCTTTGTAAGCGCTTTTTTTGTAATTTGTTTTGATTAACAAATAAAAAAGTATATTAAATCTTATTTCTTTAAAAGAGAAAGGGGAAAAAAATGAAAAAAATCAAATTTAGTTTAGTGCTCTTCTTTTTATCAATCGTAATAGCGGGTTGTTCTTCAAATCAAAATTCTAGTATAGAGCCAAGGCCTGAAAACTCTAGTGAAAGTGAGTTAACTAGTGAAAGTGACATTGACTACCCTACAAAACCAATTAAAATGATTGTTTCTTATGGTGCAGGTGGAGGTACGGATACTGGAGCACGTTTATTAGCTCCCATATTAGAAGAAAAATTGGGAGCCCCTGTAGTTATCGAAAATAAACCAGGTGCTGCTGGTTGGATTGGGTGGCAAGAATTAGTGAATGCGAACCCAGATGGATATACGTTAGGATTCATCAACGCCCCAGCAATCATTGCGGGGTATTTAAATCCAAGCACAGGAATAAATGAGGATTTGGATAGCTTTACACATATCATAAGTCATGTTAATGATGCGGGAGTTATTGCTGTACGTGCAGATGATAATCGCTTTAATACAATTGAAGAGTTAATAGAGTATGCAAAGGAAAATGAGCTTACAATTAATGCAAATGGTGTAGGTACCGAAAACCATATTACGATATTAGAAATGAACGAACAACTTGGAACTCAATTTTCAACGGTTCAATTTACAGGTGCCGCTGAATCGTTAACTAGTGTTCTTGGTGGACATGTGGATGTATTATTGGCAAAAGTAGGTGAAGTTAACTCATCTCAAGAGGAAGGTGGCTTGAAAGTTCTAGCTACGATGATACCATCTAGAGTACCACAATTACCTAACGTACCTACTTTCCAAGAAACTATTGGTTCTGATATCGAATTTTATTCTTTGAGAACAATAGCAGGTCCAAAAGGGCTTGACCCTAAAATTGTTTCCATTCTTCAGGATGCATTAGAGGAAGCTTTTGCTGAACCAGGCCATATTCAAAAAATGGCTGAAATGGGGCTTAACATTGATGGGACAAAAGGTGAGGATCTTGTTGAAGTATTAAAAAATGAAGAAGAAAAAATGTTGAATGTAAAAAGTGTGTTAGGGTGGTAATAAAAAAGTTACTCTATAAAGTTTTGGTATAAATGTAGTGAGGTTATCTCAAAGTGTCAAAAACTTTGGTGATAACCTCTTTTTCAAAAAAATTGGTGAGGTGCTATATGGGAGCATTTTATACTCTTCAAGAGGGCACTAGTGAAGAACGTGCTCATATTAGAAGTGTATTATTGGGACTAGACCGTTTGCCTTGGGCAATACAAGAAAATATTATAACTGCTTGGATAACCTCTTGGAAATGTAGTTGTTTTAAAACAATCGAAGAAGTACCTGGGTTTTCTTTTTCTGAGTATAAATTAATTGAACACGTGAATGATGTGGTGTACTTTGGGATAGTGCTTGCAGAAAGATCAATTAATAGATGGAATACTCATGTTAATTGGGAAGAACTAATTCAAATATTAATACTCCATGATATCGATAAACCTTTACTACTAGCTAAAGAGGAAAATGAAGTTATAAAGACAGAAATAGCTAGTCAGATACAGCATGGAGTACTCGGAGCATTAATTTTAAATGAAATTGGATTTTCAGATAAAGTTATTAGTACGGTAGCAACACATGCTACTAATAGCCCTTTTCATGGTTCTAATACTGAAGCGTACATTTTACATTATGCGGATTTGTTTTCTGCTGACCATGCGCTAAGAATAGATGAAAAAACTCCTTTTTATCAAAGAATGTCTTTATAAGTGGATTTTAAGAGTTCGTTTAATATCGTTATATCCCAATTTTTTTAGGAGCAAATAATCTTCAAATCGGATTAATTATTGTTAAGTTTTCATTATTATCATTATTCATGACTGCTTCATCGGTAAAGTAATTGAAAGATTAGTAGTTAAAAGCCTTTTAACGTTAAGCGTCATGATAGAGAGTATATTATTAATAATCCCTTATTAATATCGTTTTAATAACCACTTTTAGTTCTATATGTAGTTACTGAGACAGCATGGTAAATTCTCTTCTCTCTAGATGTTTTTTTAAGTAGTCGTTATCTTTTATGATTATTCAATAATAGAAAATTTGAAAAAGTAATGAAAAGAATAGAAAAAAGGTGGGAATTTAATATGTCAATTGTGGATGCTAAAATAAGTGAACTCAAAACTAAATGTCTTAATATATTTGTAAATGTTGGACTAAATATTGAGGACGCTCATATCATTGCTGATAACTTATTAGATGCCGAAATGCGTGGTGTTCCTTCCCATGGGCTCATGAGATTAAAACATTATGTTCAAAGAATTGAGAAAGGTTTGATCAACCTTAATCCAAACGTTAAGGTAATTAAAAGAAACTGGTGCACTATTATTAATTGATGGTGACAATGGTTTAGGTCAAATAGTAGCTAATAAAGTGTTAGATTTATGTATGGCGCACTCAGAGGCTTTTGGAATAAGCCTAGCAACCGTAAGAAATAGCAATCATTTTGGAACATGTGGTTATTATACAAGAAAAGCAGCTTCAAAAGGATTTTATTCTATGGTTCAGTCAAGTGCTGGCCCTACAATGGCTCCATGGGGAGGTAAAGATCCATTGCTAGGTACTAACCCACTTTCTATATCGTTTCCAGCTAGTGACTTTGATGATTTCACACTAGATATTGCTGTAAGTGCAATAGCTAAAGGGAAAATTCGAAGTTATGAAAGAGAGAACAAAAAAATCCCTCTAGGATAAGCTAAAGATGGATTTGATACTACAGATCCAACAAAGGCAATCGAAGGTACCATCCTACCCATGGGTGGTCATAAAGGTTACGGACTTGCAATTGCAGTTGATGCATTATGTGGAGGACTAAATTTAGGTAATTTTAGTTATGAAACAGAGTCAGTTACAAAAGCAACAAAATTTGTCGGAACCGGACACTTTTTCTAACAATAAAAATAGAAAAGTTAGTCCCTATTGGTGAGTTTGAAAACCACATAGGGAACTGGTTTCACAAAATGAAGTCTTCATCGAAAAGAGATGGTGTGGATGAGATCATTATTCCTGGCGAAATAGAAAATAGTTTTATGAAAACTAACGAAATAAGTATTTCTATTCAAAAAGAAACATTGAATGAAATAGAAGAATTATCTTTAGCTTTAAATAAAGCCAAAAATAGATTTATATAATAACAAAATGCTAACATTATGCTAACGCAATCCAGTGAAAAACAATATATCCCCGTTAAAGATGTTACAGTAAAAATTTAACAAATCCTTAATTCACCGCACTTTTCGCACACATCGTGTAAGATATTACACACTCTCACCTTAGGGGCAGCATGATGTAATAGCTGCTCAACCCCTTGGTATATAAGCATTTTAAAGTGATTTGCTAACAAAACGCTAACATTATTCAAATTATAGTGCTTATTTAGAGGCTTCTCAAAGGTTGATAAAACTTTTGGGAAGTTTCTTTTTTCAACTCGTTGGTTACGTGGTGATAAATATTAATCTTAGTAAGAGTCTTTTGATATTTCTAATAACCTATCTTAACTTCTGCGAGTAACTATGCAAAGGTTTTTATTGATTATGGTCTAAATGGTGAAAATAAAGAGAAGGGTTAGCAAATTCAATTGTTCTAATAGGTAGAGGTGATATAAACAATTTAATAAACGATTCTACTGTTTGTTCTAGTTAAAACCCTATAAAAAAGCTGTTCTTCGACGATTTAAGATACTAATGAAACTAAGGAAATAATATTGGTGAAAATTGGGGAAGTATATACTTTTATCAAACATTTGATTAAAACTGGTTTAGAAGGTATATTCAGAACAACGACGGTATTCTCAATTTAAATATACGTTTAAGTGAGAGAGGTGAAGCAAATGTTCGAACATATTAATCAAAAGAAGGAACGTCTAGATGCCAATCGACCGTTACCTAAATATACAGTAAAAAGCTTACGTGAAAAGTTATTACTCGAATGGACATACAATACAAATGCAATTGAAGGAAACACGTTAACTATCAACGAAACGAAGGTAGTTTTAGAAGGAATTACTGTTGGTGGCAAAACGCTACGTGAACACTTGGAGGTTTTAAATCATCGGGATGCGATTCACTTTGTAGAGGAGATTGTACAAAAGGGTGAACCTTTGTCAGAGTGGCAAATTAAGAATCTACATCGACTTGTACTAAAAGGAATTGATGATGAATATGCAGGTGTATATCGGGACCAGCAAGTTTTTATTTCTGGTGCTAAACATATACCTCCAGCTCCCTTCCTCATAAAAGAAGAGATGGAGCAGTTGATGGCATGGTATGAACAAGCAGAAACCAAAAAGTTGCATCCGGTTGCTCGTGGCGCTATGTTATATGCTATTTTTGTTGGGATTCACCCATTTATTGATGGAAATGGCCGGACATCACGCTTGTTATTAAATTTAGAACTAATGAAAGATGGTTTTCCACCAATTGTTATAAAAGTGGAAAATCGAATAGCTTATTATGAAGCATTAGATAAAGCACATACACTAAAAGAATATGATGGCTTTATTGAGTTAGTCACCAACGAAGTAGAAGATTCATTAAACCTATATTTAAGTACAATAAATAAAAACGCTTAGTAAAATATACAGTAGAGTTGTCAGCTTAATATAAACACCCCTACATCATTTTATCTGCAATGCTTCAATGAAAAACGGTAAAATTCCGTTAAAGGTGTTACAGTAAGAATTTAGCAAAGCCTTGATATACCGCACTATTAATATACAGAATGAAAGATGTTACCCACTCGCACCTTAGGGGGCGGCATGATGTAGGATGCCACCGAAAACCTTGGTATAACAGGGTTTTCTAGTAAGCTGAACAATTTTAAAAAATAGTACTTATTAATTGAGGCTCTCAAAGGTTCATTGAACTTTTTGGAAGTCTTTTTTTCATTTTAACTTTCACAATACGATAAATGATCCCTTCGTCATAAGTGTCCGACGCATTTCATTTTATAATATCCTCTAAAATTCCTGTATTTTTTAAACTGCTACTAATATTATTCGGTCCCTGTTTCTTCTTTTTTTGTAGCTTATTTTCAGTGTGGCAACGAGTCAATGACTGCACCATTTGCTTTATTCTGGTTTCCATCCACTTCCTCTTCCAAGGATATTCCTCCTTTCTTATTATGTTTTGCCAATATTCAATGCTAAATTTATTCAGTACTAAAACGTATCTTGAACAAATGTAAAATATAGAATCTAGCCCTGGTTTACAAAAAAAATTCACTGTGTTATATTAATGTTATTAAGAACGTTAAATAAAAATTTAATAAAATTAACAGTGGGGAGTGGGATGTTCCTCAACTGGGAATGGTTTGAGATCTGTTTCAAAAAAATGAGGGACATTATCCATATTTTGCGTAGGTCTTGGGATAGATATAAAACAGTCTGACATTGGACGTAAGTTAGGAAAAATCCAAATTGGAAGAATGCATAGAATCTAAAGACCAAGCCACAAATTGGTTTAATTACTGAATTCAATTTTCAACATTCTAGGAGGTCCAAAAGATGAAAGAAACATATGATATTGTTATTGTAGGTGGCGGAAGTGCGGGTTCTGTACTTGGCGACCGTCTAAGTGCAGATGGGACACGTAGTGTTCTAGTATTAGAAGCAGGACGTAAAGATTTTTCATGGGACCTATTGATCCAAATGCCAGCGGCTTTGCCGTTCCCCTCAGGGAATCCATTATACGACTGGAGATACGAATCTGACCCTGAACCTTATATGAATGGACGGCGCATCAAGCATGCTCGGGGAAAGGTGCTCGGAGGTTCGGGTTCAATCAACGGAATGATTTACCAACGAGGCAATCCAATGGACTATGAACGTTGGGGAGCAGACCCAGGCATGGAAACGTGGGATTTTGCACACTGTCTTCCGTATTTCAAACGCTTGGAAAATGCTTTAGCTGCGGATCCAGATGATGAATATCGTGGCCACGATGGTCCTCTTAAATTGGAACGCGGGCCAGCTACTGGTCCTCTATTCCAAGCCTTCTTCGACGCAGCTGTCGAGGCTGGCTACTCGCGAACTCCCGATGTAAACGGTTTTCGACAAGAGGGATTCGGTCCGTTTGATAAGCATGTGTACAAAGGACAACGGTTTTCACCTTCGCGTGCATATTTACATCCGGCTATGGGGCGTCAGAACCTTACTGTGAAAACTCGTGCTTTCGTTACAAGTATCGATTTTGATGGTACCCGAGCGACCGGTTTGACATATCAACGAGACAGGAAGACTCATCAGGTTAATGCAGGTGAAATCGTACTCGCAGGCGGTGCAATCAATACCCCGCAACTACTTCAACTGTCAGGTGTGGGCAATGCCGAATACTTGCGTTCACTTGGTATCGAACCGGTAGTTGATCTTCCAGGTGTAGGTGAAAACCTTCAGGATCACCTTGAAACCTACATCCAATATGCTTGTCCGCTACCGGTTTCTGAGCAGCCTAACTTAAATAAAGCGCGGATGCCTTGGATCGGTTTGCAGTGGTTACTCGCACGTAAAGGTCCAGCAGCAACCAATCATTTTGAAGGTGGAGGTTTTGTTCGTTCGAACGAAGACGTCGACTACCCAAATTTGATGTTCCACTTCCTTCCGGTAGCGGTTCGGTACGACGGACAGAAAGCGGACACTGCCCATGGATTCCAGGTGCACGTCGGACCTATGTACTCTGATGCCAGGGGATCATTAAAGATTCGTTCGAAAAATCCTAAAGAGCATCCGAGTATGGTTTACAACTATCTTTCAACTGAACAGGACCGTCGTGAGTGGATTGAAGCGGTAAGGATTTCACGTGAAATCCTAAATCAGTCAGCAATGGCACCTTATAATTCGGGGGAAATTTCACCAGGTCCTTCTGTTAGTACAGATGAGGAGATTTTGGAATGGGTGAAGAACGATGCTGAGACTGCGCTTCATCCGAGTTGCACGGCGAAGATGGGGCCCGCTTCAGATCCAATGGCTGTCGTAGATCCGCTAACGATGAAGGTCCATGGACTTGAAAATGTACGAGTGGCCGATGCGTCTGCTATGCCTTATGTCACTAATGGTAATATTCATGCACCGGTGTTAATGTTGGCGGAAAAGGCATCGGACATAATCCTTGGACGTGAACCGCTGGAGCCTATTCATGTCGACTATTACCGTCATGGAGTACATCCGGCCGACGCAGGCACAATAAAAGGTTAAGTCAAATAATGCTTTCCGGGAGAAGGCCTCTTTCATAATGTATTTGCCAGTCAAAGCAGACATTTTATGATAGAGTGCCTTCTCTTTTTTGGGTTAAGAAATAACCGTAGCTATCCATTTTACGCATATACTTTGACCTGAAACCATCAATTAGCCCATTAGTTGATAAGGTGTGACCGCTTAATAAAATGATACAGTTTTTGTTGAATAAGCTAATGCTCTTTATAAAAGCGATGAAGGACAAACTGGAACAGAAAAGCAGGGAAAATGTCCTCCATAAAGCGGAGGAAGAACAAAACAGAATAGAAATAGGAAGAGGGAAGAGGGAAGAGGGAAGAGGGAAGTCCTTCATCAAGCTTGTTGCTAAATTAGGTGTGTTTGACGTAGATGATAGTATATTAAATACATCAGGTGGACTTTTAGGTATTTTTATTTTTAGTTTACTTAAAAAGATATAGGGGGTCAGGTTTAGCCGAAAAAGGAAGAATTCAAATTAGATTTTGATATAGTTTTTATACAAAAAAGCTAGTCTCTTCAAAAATGAGAGACTAACTTCTTTGTTTCTTTCTCGAAATACCTAATCCTTTATTTTACCCATTCATCAACCAATTCTTGATTCTTTTTAATCCATTGCTTAGCCCCCTCAAGAGGGTCATCGCCACTTTCTACATAGTCGATAAGTTGGCCAATTTGTTGATCATCCATCTTCCAATTTTTAAGCCATTGACTCACTTCTGGATAATCTTCTTCAAATCCATGTCTTGTAGCATGGTGAATTTTTTCTACACCACCGAATGTGTTTTGTGGATCTTCTAGGAATTTTAAGTCATATTTGGAGAATACCGAGTGAGGGCTCCAAAGTGGTGCCACAATCGGTTCTTCATTTTCAATTGATTTTCCAATCTCAGATAACATTGCAGGTTCAGAACTTGCTACTAGATCAAACTCAAGACTATAATCTTCAATTAATTGTTCCGTAACTTCCATCGTACCTGCACCTGGATCAAAACCGATAATGTTTCCATTAAACAGTTCTTTATGTTTATTTAAGTCTTCTACACTATTAACATCTTCCAAATAGGTTGGAACAACAAGTCCTACTTTTGCATGGTCAAACCAAGTAGATTCTGAGAAATGAATCGTATCTTTAAATTGTTCCAAATAAATGGCATCTTGGACAGGCAACCATATTTCTAAACTAGCATCTAGGTGGCCACTTTCTAAAGCCTTCATCGTAGCACCCATGTTTAATACGCTTAACTTCACGTTATAACCTTTATCTTCTAGAATTGCTTTCCACATATTTGTTACGGCAATATTTTCAGCCCAGTTAATTTGACCAATCGTTAATTCTTGATTACTTGGCTCTGTTTCTGCACCTGATTCACTGTTTGTTTTCTCACTAGTGTTTCCGCATGCTGTCAGTACAGCAACCATTAGCAGCACAAAGATAAAACTAAGTTCTTTTTTCCAATTGTTCATGTAGAAAAACTCCCCTCTATTATATGTATAATTTATTTAAAAATATCCTAATAATTAAATACGTTAAGAATATTTTTAATAATAATACAAGACTAACCTATCCCTTATTTAGAAGGGATAGTGAAAAATTCAAATACTGGTTAATCTATCTGATAACTTCTTTTTAAATTAATCTTGCTTATCTTTAGGTAAATACTCAAATATTTTACCACTTTTTATGCTTGCAACTAAGTCTTCCAACCAGTAATAGTAGGTTTTAGATTCTTCTAATTGGTCATAGTATTCTTTGGCCTCTGCAACAATTTCTGTTGTGCTCGTGGAATCTTTAATGACATTTATAAAATCTTCTTGTGCTTCCTCAATTGCTTCCATATTCATCTTTACTTCTCGTTCCCACATCTGACAATAAAACACCATAAAGGAACGGAAGAAATTTTTTTCGGCTACATAGGTATGTTTTCTAGAACCACGTGTAAATGTTTTTTTCACCATTTCTATTTCTTGGAGCTTACGGACACTAGTACTCATACTCGGTTTACTCATTCCGAGCTCCGTACGCATTTCATCAAGTGTCATCTGACCTTTAAAGTACATCGTTGCATACAAATTTGCAGCAGCGGGTGTTACACCATATAAGTCCATTGTCTCTGCAATGGCGCCAATGACTTTATCCTTGGCTTCTTCAATTTTAATTCTGGAACTTTCAGTAGAATTACTCATAAAGTTACTCCTTCAATATAAAGTAAAGCGCGTTAAATATTTTGTAAATCTTCTTTATAAACTTTATGATACCTTGTTTAGATTTAATGTCAAATGGAAAACGTGATTTTAACCAATTGAAAATACCGAAACACTTAGTAATTTCAGTCATTCTAGTTAAATTTTATTCTTCTAAAATTTTGTGCATTAGATTGATTTTTGACAGCCTTAAAAAGACATGTTATTATTCTCATTACATTAAATAAATTTTTAACAAACTTAATATATTGAAAAATTGGAGTTGATAGATTTGAGTCTTAAACAACAACAATACATTAATGGTAAATGGGTGGGAGCGATTTCAGGTAATACGCGTGATATTATTAACCCATTTAACGCGGAAGTTATTGCTACTGTTCCAGAAAGTGATGAAACAGATGCTAAAGTAGCAATTGCTGCAGCAAGAGCAGTATTTGATAAGGGAGAGTGGTCTTCTACTCCAGCAACTGAGCGAGGGACTATCGTAAGAAAAATTGCTGAATTAATAGAAAGAGATAAAGAAGAACTTGCTAGATTGGAATCTTTAGATACTGGTAAAACAGTAGAGGAAAGCCGTGGAGACATGGATGATATCGCTGGAGTATTTCGTTATTATGCAGATCTTGCAGATAAAGATGGTGGGGAACTGATTGATTCTCCAGTGCCAAACTCGATCAGCAAGGTCGTTCGCGAACCCGTTGGAGTTTGCGGTCAAATTACTCCTTGGAATTACCCCTTACTACAAGCATCTTGGAAGTTGGCTCCAGCATTAGCTACAGGGAACACACTAATTATGAAACCTAGTGAAATTACCCCTCTTACTACGATTAAAGTATTCGAACTAATGGAAGAGGCAGGAGTTCCTGCTGGTGTTGCTAACCTAGTACTTGGTGCTGGTAATACAGTTGGTGCAGAGCTAACTAGTAACATGGATGTGGATCTTATTTCTTTTACAGGTGGAATTTTTACTGGGAAGAAAATTATGCAAGCAGCAAGCGTTAATGTGAAGAAGCTTGCACTTGAACTTGGTGGAAAAAACCCTAACATCATCTTTGCTGATGCTGATTTTGAGACAGCAGTTGATCAAGCTTTAAACGGGGTATTCTTCCACGCAGGGCAAATTTGTTCAGCAGGTACAAGACTGATTGTAGAAGAAAGTATTCACGATGAGTTCGTTAACGCACTTGTTGAGCGAGTGAAAAAATTTAAGCTAGGAAGCGGATTTGACGAAGATACACAAATGGGCCCACTTATTTCAGCTGAACACCTTGCGAAAGTCGAAAAGTATGTCGAAACAGGTATGAAAGAAGGAGCTACATTAGCAGTTGGTGGTAGACGTCCAGAAGAGCCAGAACTGCAAAGTGGTTTTTTCTTCCTGCCAACTATTTTTACAGACTGCACAACAGACATGAGCATTGTTCAAAATGAAGCTTTTGGTCCTGTTATGACGGTTGAGAAATTCCGTACAGAAGAGGAAGCGATGAAGCTTGCTAATGACTCTATTTACGGACTTGCTGGTGGTGTTTGGACAAACGATATTGTAAAAGCTGAACGTTGTGTAGCAAAGATGCGCATGGGTACTGTATGGATTAATGATTTCAACCTTTACTTCCCACATGCCCCTTGGGGTGGATTTAAGCAGTCTGGTATTGGACGCGAATTAGGGAGACTAGGAATAGAAGAATATACAGAAACCAAGCATATCTTTCAAAACCTTAAACCAGAACCTATCAACTGGTTCTAGCTATCAAACTAAGGAAAGCTATTGGTGTATGAAGGTAGTGTACTAGATATGAAACAGCTGAAAAAAAACTAATAAAAAGATATTCGCGAACAGAATGCAGTAAAAAACGGTAAATCTCCTTTAAAGTCCGTACAGTAAAAATTCAACAAATACCGCAATTTCTGCACTACCGTTAAAAATATTACACACTCTCACCTTAGGGGCGTCAGATTAATCTGCCCCTGAAAACCTTGATATGAATAGGTTTTTTAGTGAGGTGAGAGTGAAATGCTAACATTGAGGTAAATTAACGAAAGCTTCTTATGAGTTGACCAACTTATGTGAAGCTTCTTTTTTTATTTTTTACGTTACATGGAGTTAGACATTTTGGGTTATTGGATCATCTGAATGGCCGAGTCTGTCTATAATTTGTTCAAGATACTCCGGCTTCCACTAGTAGTGGAGTATGGATATGCTTCAATGTACTAGTTTCTCTTCTCTAAATACTTAGGAACTTCTTCTAGTTCAGGCTGTTCATTGGATGAATTATCTTTTTGATATAAGCAAATTCGGGTAGGTCTTTTTCATTAGCTCGAATTTCAATGCATTCTTCCTGTTTGGTTTATATCCGCACTTGTACTATCAGAATATAAATCGTGTTTGATTAAGAATTGTGGGCAGAATTTATTTCCACCTATAAAACAGGAAAGTGGATACATAATTTCAGGGTTTTCTCTTGTTGATCATAATTATTTACATAGATTTAATGACAAAATGCCAAGGAACTTGGTTAAGAATAATTACCCAAGTTTGGGCTGATAGACAAGTTGCTAAAACCGCCTTCAGGCAATAAGTTACTTGTATAGGCTGAAGGGGGTGAGAAAATGGGTAGACGAATAAAACATACTTCCCGGGACGTGGATTCGTTAGCGAGGCTCATGCTGTCGGAAGCGATCGGTGAAGGAGCCCAAGGGATGAGCATGGTAGGGACGGTTGTGGCCAATCGGGTGGAGGCAGACTGTGATCCGGACTTCAAAAATTTGCGCAATATCAGACATGCGATTTATCAAACCATCCCAGGAACTGGAATCCCTCATTTCGAGCCCGTCTTAAATGGAACTTTGTATACACAGCGCCCTGACGAAGCTGACCTTCAGAGGGCCAGGGATTTGCTGCAAGGTTACAGAGAGCCTCGGGCGAGAATGAATTTGTGGTTTTTTAACCCCAGTCCGGGACAGCAATTCCGAGATCCTTGTACCGCCACGATGCCAAGATCCCCCATGACGCAGTTTGATTTTGCGCACAAGAATCATTGCTTCTATGTCGGTGTACCGGGCTACTGTCCAGAGTTTTATCGCTAAAATAAAAAAAGGAGCTGATCTTCATATGAGGTTTGGAGACTCCAGTTATTATCCAACGAATTCTTTTCCTGGTTATTATCCCACTTCCGTAATGCAGGGTATGACTGCACAACAACAACAACCAGGAGGCTTCCCTATGAATGTGCCTTCTGGACCGGCATATTCCGTCCCCGTTGTTCCTATGGGCACTGGGCAACAATTGCCGACAGGCGTGGTGGAAGAATCATTTATCGAAAATATCCTGCGCTTTAACAAAGGGAAGATAGGTACCTTCTATTTTACTTACCAAGGGAACAGCAGATGGAATGCAATGGTTTATCAGGGGCGCGTGGAAACAGCTGGCCGTGACCACATCATCATCAGTGACCCGTCCAGCGGGAAACGTTACCTGCTTCTGATGGCAAATCTCGACTGGGTAGAATTTGGGGAACAAATCAACTATCCTCACACGGAAATTAGTCCGGCTATCGAGGCGGCCATGGAGACATCGGAGTGAATCTGTAGAACACTAGAAACCCGCTTATTTCTTTCGAGAAGGCGGGTTTTTAGTTCTACCACACAAGGATGCAAATTGCAGAGGTACTAGAAGAAGGGATAGTTCATTAGCGCTCAAAAGAGAGAATGGAAGAATATATCAATTATTATAATAACAAGCGTAAAAGAAAAAATTGGCTGGCATGAGTCCGGTTCAATACCGTATCCATACCAGCCATTTATCTGCTTAAAAGCTTTACCTTTTGAGGGGCACCTCAGGCACATCATCTCTGCTTTTTCTCTATTATTCTAATTCCTGTCCATTTGTTGAAATCACGTTCTTGTACCAGTAAAATGATTTTTTCTTTTTACGCTCAACGGTTCCGCTGCCGTCGTCGTGCTTGTCAACATAAATGAGGCCGTAGCGCTTCGACATTTCACCAGTTGACATGCTTACGAGGTCGATACACCCCCAAGCTGTGTAGCCCATTAATTCAACGCCATCTTCAATGGCTTCACCCATTGCTTTAATATGCTCACGAAGGTAATCAATACGATAATCATCATTGATGCTTCCGTCTTCTTCGACAGTGTCGTATGCGCCGAGTCCGTTTTCAACCACAAAGAGAGGGACACGGTAACGATCATATAGTTGATTTAAGCCAATACGTAGACCGGTTGGATCGATTTCCCATCCCCAGTCACTCGCTTTAAGGAACGGATTTTTTACACCAGCGATGAGGTTTCCTGATGCTTTTTCCTCTTCTGTTAGCTCTTTCTTTTCCGTGCGAGACATATAATAGCTAAGGGAAATGAAGTCAACAGGATATTGCTTTATCGTTTCTAAATCGTTTTGTTGCATTTCAATGTTAATGTCGTTTTCTTTAAAGTAACGCTTTGAGAAGGCTGGATACTCACCGCGAACTTGTACATCGCCACAAATATAGTTAAAGACTTGTTCTTCTTTTAGCGCGTGTAGTACATTTACAGGGTTGCAATCATATGCGTAAACAGGCATATAAATTAACATACAACCAATTTGAGAGCCAGGAATGATTTCGTGGCATGCCTTTACAGCTAAGCTGCTCGCTACAAATTGGTGGTGTAAGCCTTGGAAGCTTTCTTGAAGACGAACATCTTCTGTCGCCGGGGAGAAACCAAGACTCATAATAGGAAGATGTGTAGCTCCATTGATTTCGTTAAAGGTTAACCAGTATTTCACCTTGTTTTTATAACGGTTAAATAAAGTAATCGCATAACGCTCAAAGAATGAGATGACTTCACGGTTTCTCCAACCGCCATATTCTGTAATTAAATATAAAGGCATTTCATAGTGGGAAATCGTCACAACTGGTTCGATCCCATGTTTTAAACACTCATCGAATATTCTATCATAGAAAGCTAGACCTTCTTCGTTTGGTTCTAGTTCATCTCCTTTAGGGAAGATACGAGACCAAGCGATTGACATACGGTATGTTTTAAAACCCATTTCAGCAAATAGCGCGATATCCTCTGCATAGCGATGATAGAAATCGATACCGTCGTGGTTTGGATACGTATAGGTTTCTTTGTCGATTTTAAAATCGAATCCCGGTTTAGAAATCACGTTTAGACGAACTTTTCCACCAGGCATCACATCTGCAAGGTTCATCCCTTTGCCGCCTTCAAGATACGCACCTTCTAATTGATTGGCAGCTGTTGCACCGCCCCATAAAAATCCTTCTGGAAATTGATAGTTAGTCATATGAAAACCTCCATGTTAAATTTGAAATGAATATTCATTCACTAGGATGAAATAAAAAAAACCTAAATCACGTAGGGAAGACATATTAGTCTCATAGATACGTGATTTAGGTTTTGCCTGTTTGAACAGTTACAATCCTAAATGGATATTTGTTTATTTGCGATTTAACTATAACATGGTTTTTTTGAGCTAGCAAGAATATTTGTAATCGTTATTTTAAGTGGTTTTATACAAATCCTACATTTGAAACGATAGGTATCTTACCTAACCATCTTCTTGATTCTACCTTGAAGGACCTCTTCAATCGCAAAGGCTACCCCATGTTCTGAATTCTTTTTGGTTGTGAAGTCACAGACTTCTTTAATGCCTGGAGCCGCATTTTCCATTGCGACACTGAACCCAGCTACTTCAAGCATCGAATAATCATTGAAATGATCCCCAATGGCCATGACATCCTCTAATTCGATGCCTTG
Source organism: Halalkalibacter alkalisediminis (assembly GCF_028610705.1). GTDB lineage: Bacteria > Bacillota > Bacilli > Bacillales > Bacillaceae_D > Halalkalibacter > Halalkalibacter alkalisediminis. Next base: position 10,482 of record NZ_JAQQWT010000020.1, on the reverse strand, counting down.
TATGCTAGAGTAGAAAGCGAGGGCGGCTCCTTTATTGGCATCACGATGGTTAAATTCAAGATTCATATGACCTGAAGACGTAATGTTGATATCTCTTTCACCTTCTAACTGCTCACGGATTCTTTGTAAAGCATCCTCTTCTAAAGAAAAGGTAAGAAATTTATAGACCTCAATGTCATTATTATTGAAAATATCATCGAAATCATCCACGGTTTGAATCATTTCATCTTGGAAACGTTGCTGAACTTTTTCTTTAATGACGTTTGTTTCAACGTCTGGATAATGGGCTTTCATCACATCGACCAGTATATGAATAAAGGCATCCCGATTGACAGAAAAGCCTCCAGCGCTAGTAAAGATTTCAAAATAACTTGACTCACTCGTACATGCGAGTTCAATTTTTTGACATGCTTCCTTGTTTAATGAAATATTACGAATTATTTCGCCATTCTTTCGATGAATTTGTGCTCCATTTAAACAAATGATTGGGCAAGTTAAACCAGCTTTTATTAAAGGTTTTATCGCCGCTTCGTAAGACCGGCCTGTTGCAATGACGACCTGGATCCCTAAATCTTGTGCTTTGCGGATTGCGTTCGCATAACCTCGTTTTTTTCGTTTAATAATGTCCCATCCATATCTGTTGTGATTAATTTCATAGTTTTCTCCTCCCTATGACTCTATAATAATGATGGATAAAGCATAAACTAGTTTTGAAAAAATGAAAAATTATTTTTTTTGAAAGGTTATTGACACTGATTGTTTTGTCGTGGTATAAATTTAGTAAGCGATTTCAATTAAATATTTTCTTAGACGGATTGTTACTGTTCGGCAGGCAAAACCTAAGTTTGTTTCGGAGGCTCTTCATGGGGTATTCTGTATTCAAGGTTGGGTTTTTTTTATACCCATTTTTACAGACTGGAACAAAACAGAAGTAGGGCGGGTTTGATGATGAAGATTAAAAAAGTGTTTAACAATAATGTCGTGATAGCGAATAATCAACAAAACCAAGAGGTTGTTGTGATGGGCCGTGGACTGGCTTTTCAAAAAAAGGCCGGAGAACCAATCGACACTTCAAAAATTGAGAAGACCTTTGTATTAGAAAAACAGGGTGTTTCTGATAAGTTAGCTCAGCTATTAAGCGATACTTCTGAAAGATATCTCAATATATCGTCTAAGATTTTAGATTATGCCAAGTCGCGATTGCCGTACAAAATAGATGATCATCTGTATGTAGCTTTAACCGATCACATTAGCTTTGCCATAAGTAGACATAAGCAGGGAATTACTTTAAAGAACCCTCTCTTATGGGAAATCAGAAAGCACTATAAGCTTGAGTATCAAGTATCGTTGAAAGCGTTAGCTATCATTCAAGAGGAAACAGGTATTTTATTTGGGGAAGATGAGGCGGCATCCATTGCTCTGCATCTAGTCAATAGCCAGTTATCTGGAGAGAATATGGCTGAGGCTGTACAAGTAACAGAAATGGTCAATAATATATTGAATATTGTAAAGTACCATTTCGGAATGGAATTAGATGAAAGTTCCATTAATTATGAACGGTTTCTCACACATCTTCGCTTTTTTGCGATGAGGTTTATACGGAAAGAGCGTGTGATGGAAACAGAAGATCATTTCCTCTTTGAACAGTTGAATAGAAAATATCCTGAAGCCTTTCGGTGCAGTGAAAAGATTCAACTGTACCTAGAAAAGAGCTATAATTGGGAGATTTCTAAGGATGAAATCATCTATTTGACGCTGCATATTCATCGTGTTACACAGCGTCACCAGCAAAGCTGAGGTAGGGTAAACAAACGATCAAAATGTAACAGCAATCATATCTTTCTTTTTTGAAAAAGAAAGCATTACCTTAGTCAAAACATAATATCTTTACCAAGGAATGTTACCTTAAGTGGGCTTAACCTGGTCTGATTAGAAGCACAAAGCTTATTCTGTGTGCTCAATCGGATCAGGTTTTTTATTTACAAAAAATACTAAAGATAAATAAGAAAGTGGGGGTTAGTCATGAAATACGAGCAATTAGCCAAAAGAATTCTTGAAAAAGTTGGCGGAAAAGAAAATGTGAAAAGTGTTGTTCATTGTATTACAAGATTACGATTTAAATTAAAGGATGAAAGCAAAGCCCAAACAGAGGCTATAAAAAATATGGATGAAGTTGTAACAGTCATGAAAAGCGGAGGACAATATCAGGTCGTGATCGGGAACCATGTTCCTGACGTGTACAAAGCGGTTGTTACCGTTGGTGGATTTGCTGATCAATCGCAGCAAAGTGACGAAGATGGAAACGAAGAGAAAGGTAGTGTTTTTAGTCGCTTTATTGACATTATCGCAAGTATTTTCACACCAATCTTAGGTGTGTTAGCCGCAACAGGGATGATTAAAGGGTTTAATGCACTATTTTTATCCGTTGGATGGTTAGAAGCAACGGATGGAACGTATCAAATACTAAATATCGTTGGGGATTCATTATTCCATTTCTTACCGATATTCTTAGGTTACACAGCGATGAAGAAGTTTGGTGGATCGCCATTTATCGGGATTGCCATTGGTGCGTCGTTAGTGTATCCAGCGGTTGATACATTAATGACAGGAGATCCGCTTTACGTATTATTTGCAGGGACGATGTTTGAATCTCCTGTACATGTAACCTTCTTTGGGATACCAGTTATTTTAATGAGTTATGCTTCTTCCGTAATCCCAGTCATTCTTGCAACATACTTTGGAGCGAAGATTGAAAATGGGTTTAAGAAAGTCATTCCTGATGTTGTTAAAACATTCTTAGTACCATTCTTTACATTGCTTGTTCTTGTACCATTAACATTTATTATCATTGGTCCAATTTCTACATGGGCTGCACAAATTATTGGTCAAGCAACGGTGTTCGTCTATGATTTAAGTCCAATTATTGCAGGGTTATTTATTGGTAGTTTCTGGCAAGTGTTAGTTATTTTCGGGTTACATTGGGGTCTTGTACCAGTTGCCATTAACAACTTATCAACATTTGGTGCTGATCCAGTATTAACAATGATGTTCGCAGCTTCGTTTGCACAGATTGGTGCGGTACTTGGAGTTTATTTAAAAACGACAAATAAAAAATTAAAGTCACTTAGTATTCCAGCATTTATTTCAGGTATCTTTGGTGTCACAGAGCCTGCAATTTACGGAATTACCCTACCTAAAAAGAAACCATTTATTATCAGTTGTATCGGTGCTGGTATTGGTGGTGCATTAATCGGATTTTTCGGAACAAAAACGTATATGATTGGTGGACTTGGAATTTTCATGATTCCATCATTTATTGGTCCAAATGGTCTTGATATGACCGTATGGGGTGCTTTAATTGCTATGGTTGTTGCATTCGTATTGGGTGTAGTCTTAACGTATTTATTTGGTGGGGTCAATAAAGGAGAAACTCCACTTGAGAAAGCGGAAGTAGCAGCTACTGAAGCTCCTATAGAAGCGCGAGTAACCAATGCAGCAGAAGTGAAAGGTGAAGTGATTTCTAGTCCTTTCGTAGGTCAAGTACTACCTTTATCAAATATTAAAGATGAAGCCTTTGCAACCGGTGCACTTGGAAAAGGAGTTGCTGTTGTGCCGACAGAAGGAAAATTAGTGGCACCTGTGTCAGGAACGGTATCAGCCTTATTCCCGACAAAGCATGCTGTTGGAATTACTTCTGATAATGGGGCAGAATTATTAATTCACGTTGGAATGGATACAGTTCAGTTGCAAGGAAAGTTCTTCGAGGCTCATATTCAACAAGGAGACCGTGTGGAAAAAGGACAACTTATGGTTGAGTTTGATATTAAGGGGATTCAGGAAGCTGGGTTTGAGCTTGCTACACCTGTAGTTGTAACGAATTCAGATCAATATAACCTAATGACAACAGAAGAAAAAGAAGTGAAACATGGTGATAGCTTAATTACCTTAATTAAATAAAAATAAGTAAGAATGATAGAAGCCAGAAGGAAAACGAGTAATTAGACCTTCCTTCTGGTTATTTATTTAACTGAAAGGAGTTTGTTATGTCTACTTATCAATTCCCAGATAATTTCTTATGGGGTGGCGCTATCGCTGCCAACCAAACAGAAGGTGCTTATTTAGAGGGTGGAAAAGGTTTGACGTTAGTTGATTTGTTGCCAACGGGGAAAAAACGTTGGGACATAATGCTAGGGAAACTGGATCAGTTTACACCGGTAGAAGGAGAATTTTATCCTTCTCATGAAGCGATTGACTTTTTTCACCGCTATAAAGAGGACATTGCTCTTTTTGCCGAAATGGGCTTTAAAGCATTGCGTGTGTCGATTGCTTGGGCTCGTATTTTCCCAAATGGCGATGATTTAGTGCCGAATGAAGCGGGTTTACAATTTTACGATGATTTATTTGATGAGCTACTAAAACATGGGATTGAGCCTGTTGTAACAATTGCTCATTTTGATGTTCCTGTCAATTTAATTGTGAAATATGGAAGCTGGAGAAATCGCAAGCTAGTGGGATTTTTCGAAACATATGCGAAGACGATTTTGGAACGATATAAGGATAAAGTGAACTACTGGATGACGTTTAATGAAATTAACATGCTTCTTCATCTGCCTTTTGTTGGGGCAGGTCTTGTTTTCAAGGAAGGGGAAGACCAAAGGCAAATCAAGTATCAAGCGGCACATCATCAGTTAGTTGCCAGTAGCTTAGCGGTGAAGGCATGTCATGAGATCAATCCCGATGCCAAAATTGGTTGCATGCTTGCAGCAGGGATGACGTATTCGTACACGTGTAATCCGGATGATGTCATGGATGCGATGGAGAAAGATCGTGAATCGTTCTTCTTTATCGATGTACAATCTCGCGGAGCATATCCAGGTTATGCGAAACGTTTCTTCAAAGAGAATGATATTACGATCGAAATGGAAGCTGATGACGAAGCTTTATTAAAAAATCATGCCGTCGATTATATCGGCTTTAGTTATTATGCAAGTCGTGCCACAAGTACAGATCCTGAAGTGTTAAAGAACCAAACAGCTGGTAATGTATTCGGATCGATAGAGAACCCGTACTTAGAAAAGTCAGAATGGGGCTGGACGATTGATCCGAAAGGCTTTCGAATCACGGCAAATCAATTATACGACCGTTATCAAAAGCCTTTATTTGTTGTCGAAAATGGGTTAGGTGCTGTCGATGAAGTGAATACAGATGGAGAAGTAAACGATGACTACCGTATTGAGTATTTACGAAAGCATGTTGCTGAAATGGGCGAAGCGATTGAAGATGGAGTCGACATCATCGGTTATACGAGTTGGGGACCGATCGATATAGTTAGTGCCTCAACGGGAGAAATGAAAAAACGGTATGGCTACATTTATGTAGATAAAGATAATGAAGGAAATGGTTCTTTAGAGCGTCAGAAAAAGAAAAGCTTCCATTGGTACAAGCAAGTCATTGAATCAAATGGAGAGATTTTAGATTAATCAATGAGGTGAAAAGGATGAGTAAATTAGCTAAGTTCCCAGAATGTTTCCTATGGGGGGGAGCGGTTGCAGCCAATCAATTAGAAGGTAATTTCCAAGCTGATGGGAAGGGATTATCAACGGCGGACGTTTCTCCTAATGGAATTTTAAGTCCACCGGATTTTTCTATGAAGGACTTTAATCTTTATCATGAAGGCATTGATTTCTATAACACATATAAAGAGGATATCGCCCTGTTTGCAGAAATGGGCTTTAAGGCATTCCGCTTTTCGATCGCATGGACACGTATTTTTCCTAACGGAGATGAGTTTCATCCAAACGAAAAAGGATTAGCTTTTTACGATAACGTGATCGATGAGTTAGTAAAGCATAATATTGAGCCAGTCGTTACGATCTCTCACTATGAAATGCCTTTGCACTTGGCGAGAGAGTATGGTGGTTGGAAAAATCGCAAAGTTGTAGAATTTTACGAGCGTTATGCAAAAACGTTATTTGAGCGTTATCATGAAAAGGTGAAGTATTGGATGACGTTTAACGAAATCAATGTGTTGCTTCACGCACCATTTACGGGTGGCGGCCTATTATTTGAAGATGGTAAAAAAAATGAGCAAGATATTTACCAGGCGGCACACCATCAATTTCTAGGAAGTGCCTTGGCAGTAAAAGCAGGGCATGAGATTAATCCGGATCTACAAATTGGTTGTATGATTGCTTCGATGATCACATATCCTTACACGTCAAAACCGGAAGATATGTTTGCAGCAACTCAGCAGGATCGTAAAACGTTATTTTTCTCTGATGTGCAATCAAGGGGCTACTATCCTTCCTATATCAAAAGTGAATGGCTTGAAAAGGGCATTCACATTGAAATGGAGGATGGGGACTTAGAGATCCTTCGTGAACATACAGTGGATTACATTGGCTTTAGCTACTATATGTCCTTTGTGGCAAGTACTGATCCTGAGCACCTGAAGCAACAAGCATCTGGTAACCTATTAGCTGGTATTAAAAACCCTTATTTGAAAGCATCAGAGTGGGGCTGGCAAATTGATCCTGTTGGTTTAAGAACCGTTTGTAACCAATTATACGATCGCTATGAAAAACCACTTTTCATTGTAGAGAATGGATTAGGTGCTGTAGATGTGGTCGAGGAAGATGGATCTATTGAAGATGATTACCGTATAGACTATTTACGTGCTCACATTGAAGAAATGAAAAAAGCAATCGGTGACGGCGTGGACCTTATCGGTTACACATCCTGGGGGCCCATTGATTTAGTAAGTGCTTCAACAGCTGAGTTGAAAAAACGGTATGGCTTTATTTATGTAGACCGAGATAGTGAAGGAAAAGGTTCTAATAAACGCTTGAAAAAGAAAAGTTTTAACTGGTACAAAAATGTAATAGCAACCAATGGTGAAGAACTTTAAGAAACAAGGATAATTATAGGGGTACAAATTCCCTACATCCAGGATTCATGATAGTTCTTTAACGTTCTTAAGAATAAACAGAAAAAGGCGTATCATAAAATTGAATTCAGATATCTTGGCCCGCTATGAACATTTTCATAGCGGGCTAAAAAAGGTTCTATAATAAGTGGCTAATAAATTGAAGGAAGTGGTGACCGTAGTGAAGCACTAAGAAGTCCTACCAAATGCGACACCTCTTATCACGAAAACTTTCCAATAAACATGCCCAAAGAAAAAAAATTTACATACAATAATTAAATATAGGGCCATTAGCCAGTACGAGTGGTGTAAACTAAGCAAAAATTCATATTTAGTTTAGGGACGATAGTGTTACAATAAGAAGTGGATATGGAAATGGACATGGAGGGTGAAAATTGAAGATTAAACTTGGATTATTATATGGTGGAAAATCTGCGGAACATCAAGTATCATTACAAACGGCAAAAGCTGTTATTAAAGCATTAGACTTAACAAAATATGAAATTCATCCAATATATATATCAGCAACGGGAGAGTGGGTCAGGGGAGCGCAGCTCGAAGGCCCGGTGGAGGATGTCAAAGAGCTTCAATTAATAGATGGAGGGGAAACGATCTCTCCGGTAGCGTTAAATTCGGAAATCTTCCCGGTTGCAGCAAAAGCTGACAACAACCAAACGAATGAAGATAAGATCGATGTGGTTTTCCCGCTGCTTCACGGACCGAACGGGGAAGATGGAACGGTTCAAGGATTATTAGAACTGATGAACATTCCTTATGTGGGTAACGGGGTGCTGGCATCGGCTGCCGGAATGGATAAAGTCATGATGAAAAACATCTATGAGCAGGCTGGTATTAAGCAGGCTAAATATGTTTGGTACCTACGCACTGACTGGGAAATGGATGCTGAAGCGGCATACAAGAATGTCGAAGAACAGCTTGGCTATCCTTGTTTTGTTAAACCGGCCAACTTAGGATCTAGTGTTGGAATTAGTAAATGTAAGGACCGCGAAAGCTTAGAAAAAGCCTTTGAGGTAGCCTTTGAATATGACCGTAAAATTATAATTGAAGAAGGAATTGACGGTCGGGAAGTAGAAATTGGAGTGTTAGGAAACGAGGATCCCGAGTGCTCTGTTGTCGGTGAGATCGTACCGACAACAGATTTTTACGACTATCAAGCGAAATATGAGGATGGGGACACTGGACTTATTATCCCTGCTGATATCACCGAGGAAGAATATGAGAACATTAAGAGTGTAGCGATTCAATCTTTCAAAGCTCTCGATTGCTCTGGATTAGTCCGTGCCGACTTCTTCTTGACTAAAGAGGGTGAAGTTCTCATGAACGAAGTGAACACGATGCCTGGGTTTACGCCATTCAGTATGTTCCCGATGTTGTGGCAGGAATCAGGTTTGCCGTACTCCAAACTGATTGAAAAATTAGTCGATCTTGGAGTCAAGCGCCATGAGGAAAAACAGAAGATTAAACACACCTTTTAAGGTATAAAATGAGTATTGAGGTTGACTCCGTTGTGAGTCAGCCTCCTTTTACATAGAATAGAAACAGCGAACAGAAAAGAGGGGTCTTTTAAAGGTAACTGAAAAAGTAAAAAATCATACCTTTTTCAGTTACTTCCTCGGTTATTCCGCCTACTCTGTGGAACCTACAATTATGTTCATAATACTTAAGATACATCTGACAAGAAGGAGCGATAATGATGATTAAAAGAAAATTTAAGGAGATATCTACGTGGGTGAACGGGGAAATTGTTGACCAAGGTTTTACTAATACGGAGATTGCAGGAGTTTCTACAGACACAAGAACGATTCGAGAAGGTAATCTGTATATTCCGCTTGTTGGAGAGAACTTTAATGGCCACGACTTTGTGAGTGCAGCAGTTGAGAATGGAGCATCAGGAGCCCTATGGCAAAAAAATCAGCCGACCCCTCCTGCTGACATTCCGCTTATTTATGTGGAGAATACTTTATTGGCATTGCAAGATTTAGCCCAAAACTATTTGGCAAGTCTTCCTGCGAAGGTTATTGGAATCACTGGTAGCAACGGGAAAACAACGACGAAAGATATGGTGACTTCCGTGCTTGCAACGACTTATAAAGTTCAAAAAACGGCAGGGAACTATAATAACCACATTGGTCTGCCATTGACGATTCTCCAATTAGAGGAAGACACGCAAATGGCTGTGTTGGAAATGGGGATGAGTGGAAGGGGAGAAATTGAACTTCTATCAACGATTGCAAAACCTGATGCCGCGATCATCACAAATATTGGTGAGTCCCACTTATTAGATTTAGGTTCAAGGGAAGGGATTTCCGAGGCGAAATTTGAGATTACGGCTGGATTGCAGAAAAACGGGGCACTAGTGATCCATGGGGATGAGCCACTATTAACGGAAAAAGTAGTGAACAGTCCTTTTAATGTCATTACCTTTGGCAGCTCTAATACGAACGACTATTACCCTGTGAAGAGCGAGCAGAAGAGTAACGGCACGTATTTTACGTTGAACGGTGAGGATGAGAACGAATTTTTTATTCCGGTTCTCGGTAAACACAACATTAATAACGCCCTCTCCGCTATCGCAATTGCTCAACTTTTCGAAGTGTCTATTCCTAATATCCAAAAAGGGTTGGATCTGATCAAGATTACGGGGATGCGAACGGAGTTGATCCAAGGCAAAGGTGGAGTAGCCGTTATTAATGACGCGTATAATGCCAGCCCAACTTCGATGCGTGCCGCGATTGAATTGCTTCAAGATTTAAAGGACTATGGGAAAAAAATAGTCGTTTTGGGGGATATGCTGGAACTAGGTGACAATGAAGAGGTCTTTCACTATGAAATGGGAAAAGGAATTGATGCTGAGAAAATCAGTTATGTTTTTACATTTGGTAAATTAGGCAGAAAGATTGCAGATGGGGCAAAGGAGAATTTCACAGAGAATCATGTTTTGGCTTTTGATGATAAACAGGTGTTGATTGCTAAACTAAAGGAAGTTGTGGAGGAAAGCGATGTGGTCTTAGTTAAAGGCTCGCGCGGCATGAAACTAGAAGAGGTTGTTAATGCTTTAACATAAGAACTGAGTTGTTAACGAAAAGTGGTTATATTCAAACAGAAAGGGAGGAATATTTGCCAGTTCCAGCTTAATAGATAGACTGGAATGCGCATCAGATCCTCCACTGTTTACAATCGATGTTGGATTTGTTTGGTGCTGATTGAGGAGTCTAAATCAGGGGCCTAAAAAGGTTTTAATAACAATTGTACTATTTAAAATGGTGTCTTGCTGAAATCTTTTCTAATTACTTGTTGCCATTTGAAATATATTATGATAATATTTTAAATCTCGGGTCATAAAGATTTGTTAATAATGACTTGCATTCTAATGGGGCCTTAGCTCAGCTGGGAGAGCGCCTGCCTTGCACGCAGGAGGTCAGCGGTTCGATCCCGCTAGGCTCCACCATTTTTGTTACGCGGAGGAATACCCAAGTCCGGCTGAAGGGATCGGTCTTGAAAACCGACAGGCGGGTTAAACCGCGCGGGGGTTCGAA
>NZ_JAQQWT010000002.1 GCF_028610705.1 Halalkalibacter alkalisediminis | reverse complement strand
GAAATGTTTCGAATTATATATGGACATTATAATCGTCTAATTCTGGATAGGCAATACCGTCAACTTTGGGGCATTTAAGGATGTCAATAACAGTAAATGTTTCCAGGCGTATTAAAGATAGAAGGAACATTTATTTTCAATAATAATTGTATGAACTCCCAACAATTAATAGAATTTATGAGGGAGAATGAATAGTATATATCAGATCATTATTAGTCCTCTAAGCCTATAGTGAATAAGAGTAAACGCTAATTGGAAATTTATATTCTTGCAAAATGTGATGGTCATTTGTGTGGTAATAACTTAATTTCTTTGATAAGTAGAGACAGCATAACAAGGGAGTGAGAACAATTAGACAGTTTGATGAGTGGATCGATCAGAATAAAGATCAGCTAGAAGAAACATATCAGCATCTTCACTCGATTGCAGAAGTAAGTTGGCAAGAAGTAGAAACGACAAAATATCTATGCAAGGAACTTGATCGAATAGGAATACCTTATTTGACATTTGAAGATCATCCTGGAGTAGTAGCTTATTGGCAGGGGGGGATAGATGGGCCGACCGTTGCTATTAGAGCTGATATAGATGCACTGTGGCAAAATGTAGATGGAGTTTGGAAAGCTAATCATTCGTGTGGACACGATGGACATGCAACGGTGGTTTTATATACGGTTAAGATGTTAAAGGATATTGGGTTTCAACCGAAGGGGACGTTAAAGATTATTTTTCAGCCAGCAGAAGAAACAGGGAAAGGGGCAAAAGCGCTTATCGAAAAAGGAGTGGTCAAGGATGTTGATTATTTACTTGGGCTCCATGTAAGACCAATCCAAGAGTTAAGTCTGAAACAAGCTTCGCCTGCGATTTATCACGGTGCTACGATGGTGTTAAAGGGAAAAGTCAAAGGGATACAAGCGCATGCTGCAAGGCCGCATTTAGGCATTAACGTCTTAGATTCCATTGCAGCGATCATTAATGCCATTAATGCGATTAAAATGGATCCAGCTATACCTAGTTCAGCAAAAGTAACGATGGTTCAAACAGAAGGAAAAAACATGAACATTATTCCGGACGAGTGTATATTTGGAATTGATTTACGGGCACAAACAAACGAGGCAATGGAAGTTCTTCTTGATCAAGTAAAAAAAGCTGTATTTGCTTCAGTTGGATTTAACGGTGCCGAAGTAGAACTTGAAACTTTGGTAGAACTGGTTGCAGCTGTTCCTAATAAATGGATGGAGAAACTCGTTCAAGAGGCCATACATGAAACGTTAGGAGAAAAAGGGACATCCCCTCCGCTTGTTACTTCAGGAGGAGAAGATTTTCATTTTTATGCTGTGCACCAGCCAAATCTAAAAGCGACGATGGTAGGTCTAGGAGCCGATCTTACACCAGGCTTACATCATCCGAGAATGAAATTTGATTTAGTAGCTTTAGAAGATGGTGTGACGATCTTAGCGAAGTCTGTTATCAAACTGTTCGATAAACATGAAAATAAATAGAAAAACGAAAGAGCGTCACAAGTGACGCTCTCTATTTTAGAAAAGGAGAGAAAAGTGAATCTGATCGTGATGCTTGTCTAGTGGAGGAGCTAAATTTAAGGTGACCAGGTTGAGTCGATCACCTCCTTTGCTTGGTATACTATAAGTTATGTTAGTATTGAAATAAAGGGATAGATCATTAGCGGAACACAGGAAAGAACAAACGAAAGCACTAATTATAACGTTTAGAGAGAAAGTTGTGAGAAGAAGTCTAATAAGAGAAAACGACTACGTGATGTAGGAATGAAGATTGGTCATTATCCAACAGGGAAAGATGAGGTAGAAGAAGGGTGTGTGGGGGCTGGAACGGGAATGTCTTGCCTTGGTTTTAAAGGAGGTATTGGAACTAGTTCAAGAATGACAAATATAAATGGTGTTCCATATACGCTTGGAGTACTGGTCTTAAGTAATTATGGTCAAAAAGAAGACATTTATTTTCCGGATTCAATAAAGTTCTATATTCTGATCCTTGTGCAGAGGAATTGCCAGATGGGTCTAATGATCGAGCGATGATTTCGTTCATTTATAAAATCGAACTTTGCAGTTAATGGTGAAAGGAATATCCACACGGTTAACAGGAAATAACATTCATTAGTTAACTAGAATTCTGTGTATTATTGATTCTTTTGATGCGAGGACGACCGTGAGGCCTTTTCAAGCGACCAAAAGTTTTCATGAAGCAATAGAAGAATGAAAGAGATGTTCAGATAGTCAGTTTGATCCTGAATTTGTATTTCCTTTCATTCAAATGATTGAAGAAAGGGACCCGCTTAAAGTTAACACAGAATAGATTTCCTCAATTGTTGAGGATCCATCGTACGAGGTTATGTTAAAAGGAGTTAGTGGAATGGAAAAAGAAATAGCTGATTTAATAACACGTTACCCCGTTTTAAAGAGAATCATGAATTTAGAACCGTTGTTATGGCAAAATGATCGTTTAACAAAAACTGAATTTCCTATTAACGGAATCGGTGTCGAACTGATTGAAGAGGCGGCACAACGGTTTAAACGGTTTGAGCCTTTTCTTGAAGCTGCTTATTCTGAACTTCATTTAACAAAAGGACAAATCGAGTCTCCTTTACTCGAGTTACCTGAAATGAAGAAAAAATTAGAGCAATTTACTAAAACGACGATCGAAGGGAGTTTATATTTAAAATCCGATGATTTACTTCCTGTAGCCGGATCGATTAAAGCAAGGGGAGGCTTTCATGAAGTATTCACCATTGCTGAAGCGATTGCACTAGAACATCAACTATTGCATGATAAAAATGACTCATATGCTAAACTTTTGCTGTCTGAGAGTCGCCAAGTGTTTTCAAATTATTCCATTGCTGTTGGGTCGACTGGAAATTTGGGACTTAGTATCGGAATGATGAGCTCAAAATTAGGTTTCCGAGTAACCGTTCATATGTCAGCTGATGCGAAACAATGGAAAAAAGACTTATTACGGCAAAATGGAGTTTACGTGATTGAATACCAAGGTGATTATAGTGAAGCGATAAGCAGTGGCAGAGCGCTTTGTCAAAAACAAGAACACTGTTATTTTATTGATGATGAAGATTCATTGAGTCTTTTTTCTGGTTATGCGGTTGCTGCTCTAGGTTTAAAAAAGCAGCTAGAAGAATACAACATTAAAGTCGATCAAGAGCATCCGTTATTTGTTTATTTACCATGTGGGGTAGGAGGAGGTCCGGGTGGTGTCACCTTTGGACTAAAGCATGTATTTGGTGATGCAGTTCATTGCTTTTTCGCTGAACCGACTCATTCACCTGCAATGTTAATTGGCGTACTTACAAAAAAACATAGTGCAATTTCCGTTCAAGACATTAACATTGATAATAAAACAGAAGCTGACGGTTTAGCAGTTGGAAGACCTTCGGCATTTGTAGGCAAATTAATGGAACCGTTGTTAAGTGGGGTCTTTACCATAGAAGATGAAGACTTATTTAAACTTCTTTACATATTACAAAAATCTGAAGGGAAGTTCCTTGAACCTTCAGCTCTAGCCGGGATGATGGGCCCTGCCCTGATAGAAGATTCGAGCTATCTTGAAAAACATTACATCGATAAAAAGAAGATTACTCATCTTGTTTGGGGAACTGGAGGAAGTCTCGTCCCTAAAGAATTGGCTCAAGAACTAATCGATAGGGGTAGCTCTTTAGTAAAGAAAAACCAGATGTATTAATACATCTGGTTAGTTCCTTTTAAAACGACTACCTGTACTTCTTGCCCGTAACTGAGTCAGTTTATTTTTGATTTGTTCTTGTTTTTTTTCTGTTTTTTTTTCGTCAAGTTGAATGTGTTTAATAGCTTCACCTTGAATGTCGATAAGTAACCAAGATCCTTCTTTGCTTCCTTCTGGTAAGTGATCTACACTAATTACTCGTTCTTTCTTCTCATCTTCTAATAAAATCACAGCGTGTTTCTTATCTACAATACGGTCAATGACACCAGCTATCATGTTATGATCCTCCCATACATGCAACGTTTTCAGAAAGAATATCAGCAAGTCGTCCTGGTCCTATCCCATTAATTTTTACGAGATCATTCAGTGTTTCAAAAGGCCGTAATTCAATCAGACTTTTAGCACGTTCTGTCCCAATATGGATAATCCTTTCTAATTCAGCCTCTGTCGCCTCATTTATATTAACACAATCGGATACTTGTGACTGATCTTTATCAGGTGGAGAGGGTATCTCATCTTCTTTCGTTTTAAGTAAATAGTCATCTCCGTCTGTAGTAATAACGATTGTTCCATGAATACTAGTTGAATAAATCTCTATTCCTGCATCCTGAACTCTTGATACGACTTCTTCATGTGGATGTCCGTATTGATTGACTTCACCTGCGGATATAATCGCTATTTCAGGTTTTACCGATTCCAAGAAATCAGGGGATGTAGAGGTGTTCGATCCATGGTGGCCTAGCTTTAATACAGTTGCCTTAAGATCATGTCCACGTTCAATCATCGCTCGTTCGGTTTGATGTTCAGCATCGCCCGTAAATAAGAATGATACGTTCCGATACGAAACTTTAATAGAAACGGATCCTTCATGTGCATCTCCAGTTAGCGAAACTGGATTTAAAATTTCTAAAGTAAGAGCACCAAGGTCATAAAGTTCACCAGCTCTAGGTTCATGGTAATCAACGTCACTTTCTAGAATAGCATCAAGTAGTCGTTCAAAGGTTTGAGAAGTGGTTTCGTCACCTGACATCCAAATCTCACTGACCTGAAAATCTTGTAAAATACGATCCATCTGACCAATATGGTCAGCATGTGGATGGGTACCAACTAATAGATCAATCTCAGTTATCTCATGTGCGTGGAGATACTTGATCACCTGATCTGAATCCCAATTTCCTGCATCAATAAGGATGTTCCAATGTTGATCGGCATCTGAATAGGTAAGCAAGGTAGAATCTGCTTGTCCAACATCAATAAAATGCACGGATAATTGTCCTGTAGAATCACTATGTGTGTCTTGCTGAGCTACTACCTCTTTTTCATCTAACTCATCTAGTAAATCTTTTTCCTCAAATACACTAGTAGAGTCGGTTCCGCAACCTCCTAATAAAAAAGTGAGAGTAAATAAGAATACAAGAATCGATTTTGACATTTCCTAGCCTCCCAAAGCGGACTGAAGTGTTGGTGTGGTTAATTATAACAAATATGGTGATAGATTGCATCTAACTAATTACCGGGATTGTCATTGTAAGAATTAAATTTCTATTCAATTGAATCTAGCGTTTTTTCAATAGATAAAAGGAGGGGGAAGATGCTGCTCCTTTAAAAAGATCAAGAGTTATCTTCTTTCTTTACAACAAAATATGAAACATTCTCAGCAACAGCTCCACTAATGTATGTTTCGTTTCCTTCGTGGTCTCTTATAATTGACTCTCCTTTAATAACCTCGTGATACAATTTTTCATTTGTTTTTAAAAGAGCATGTTTGAGTGTTGCCCCATAATGTAGGTCTATAGACTGGTTATTTACAAAAACTTTCATAAGCCATTCCTCCTGAAGGTTTGTAGGTTAATCTTTCAACATCAATTACTATATACATATTTTTACATAATTTTAATGTCGCTTTAACAATCGTCGTTTATAGTTTAATAGAATCCAAAAATGAGGAGGAATATTATGTCTTTATCTACACATAAGAATAATCGATTTATTTCGATGTTTCTAGTCTTTACGTTAGTCCTTTATTCAATGCTTGGCTCTTTTGTTCCTGTATTTGCTGCAAATAGTAAAGAAGAGGACATCGTTGAATTAAAAATATTACATACAAATGATATTCACGCTCGTGTGAATGATTTCGGGAAAATAGCTGCTTATATTCAATCAGAACGGGAGGCTGCATCACACTCAATGTTTTTAGATGCTGGTGATATTTTTAGTGGAAACCCAGTTGTTGACTTGCAATATGGGAAACCGATTATTGATCTATTAAACGATATGGGCCTTCAAGCTATGGCTATAGGAAATCATGATTTTGATTATGGTCAGGTAGAGATGGTACAACGTATGGAGGAGAGCGAGTTTCCTTGGTTAAGTGCCAATACGATCGTAGGAGACACACTGGTAGACTTTCCTCAACCAGAACCATATAAAATTTTTGATGTAGATGGAATTAAGGTTGGCGTATTTTCGGTCATTCAAAATCCTCCGGCTACAGCACCAGCCAACACGGTAGGAATCAATTTTGAAGATCCTATTGAAACGGCCAAGAGATATGAAGAAGAATTGAAAGAAGAAGCTGACATCTTAATCGCTTTAACACATATTGGCTATAGTGATGATCGAGCATTAGCGGAAGCAGTTGAATATTTTGATTTAATTATTGGTGGACACTCACATACGGTCTTAAATCAACCTGCTGTTGTGAATGGAACCCCGATTGTCCAAACAGGCGGAAATGCCTTAAATGTTGGAAATGTGACAATATCCTACAACCAAGTAGCGAAACAAGTAGAATCGGTTACAGGTTTCTTACAGAACGTAAGTAATTTAACTGAAGTTGATGAAGGAATTCAAGCAAAAGTCGATGGTTACAATGAAGAAATGGAAGAATTGCTTCAAGAGGTAATTGGGTATACAGAGACTGGTTTAAACCGAAGTGGAAATGGCGATACGCAGCTAGGGAATTTTTGGACAGATGCGATTCGTTATCATACTAATTCAGATATTGCGTTAACGAATAATGGTGGAATTCGTGCAAATATTCCTGCAGGTGATATAACGAAATTTGATATTTATACGATTGAACCTTTCGCCAATGAAATTATGAAAATTGAAATGACGGGTGCAGCCGTTAAAGAAGTTATTAAATATTCATATGAGCGCCGAAGCTCTATTGATCTTCAAACTTCGGGATTAACCTATAAGATTATTACAAATAATGCGGGTCGCTACATTGATTCAGAATTAAAGGTGGATGGAAAACTGATTGAAGACGATCAAATGTATATCGTAGCCGTTGGAGATTATATTGGAACGGGTGGAAGTGGCTATGATTTTGCGGGAACGGTTCTAGAAGCAACATCAGGTTATATGACAGATGCCATGATTGCCTACGCGAAACACTTAACTGCTGAAGGACAAGCCGTTAACTATCAGGCTGGACAAAGGATTTCATTTGAAGTGTCGAATGACGCACCAATTGTAGGCGAGCCAATCGGCTCAACTGAAAGAGGACTTTCTTCAGCTAATAACCGTCTAGGTGATTCTAGTCTTGGAAATCTATATGCTGATTCCGTTCGAACAATAACTAATGCTAATTTCGGCATGTTAAACAGTTCGTCCGTTACCGGCAGCATTGCACCTGGTATCATTACAGGTGGTCAAATTGAATTTTTAGATCAATTTGGAAATGAAGTTGTAGTCGTGAAAACAAAAGCTGAACGAATGAAAGAAATATTACTGACACAAGCCGTTTATCATAATGGCAATGACCTACAAGTATCAGGTTTGCATTATGAGCTAGTGAAAGAGAACGGCAAATTTGTTGATGTGACTATTACAACTCCGGAAGGTACACCATTAGATCAAAATAAGGAATATACCGTTGCTTATAACGATTATATGCATGGAGCTGGCTTTTACAATTTGGGCAGTGATCTTGTGGGTGATAGCTATGGCAAGGTTTGGGAAGCAATTGTCTGGTATATTACAAATCATGAAGGTCCTATTGATTATGAAGAAGGTTCACGAATTACGATTAAAGATGAATCTAATGGAGAACCTTACCCTCCAGTGGATCGCGATTATTTAACAGTGGCAGAGGCAATTAGCTTAAACAGTGGTACAGCAACTGTACAGGGTTATATTGTCGGAACTATGACAAATAATAATCCTGTGTATGACGGCAATTTCGTGGCGACAAACTTAATTATTGCGGACTCTTTAGAAGAAAGAGATAAGGCGAAAATCTTACCCGTTATGCTACCTACAGGAAGTGTGCGGACAGGATTGAATTTAGTTGATAATCCTGATAACTATGGCAAGCTGGTACAGGTTACAGGGAGTCTAGCTAATTACTTTTCACAACCAGGTCTGAGAGATACCAAACAATTTGACTTCATTGAAATCGAAGAACCGGTAATCGAACCTATCTCAATCACCGAAGCGCGCGCTGCTGCTGAGGGTTCAACCGTCAGCATTGAAGCTGTAGCAACAACTGATTCTGGTTACTGGGGTCAAAAAGGCTTTTATCTTCAAGACGAAGAAGCAGGGATATACGTCTTTCAATCATCTCAAGATGTAGATGCTGGGGACATCATTCGTTTGACAGGAGTGAAAGGAGCTTTTGCTAGTGAGATACAAATCTCAAATGTTACATCGATTGAAAAGGTTGGAGAGGGAGAAATACCTGAGCCGTTAGAAGTAACGCCAAAGCAAATTTCAGTAGAAAATGAAGCAAAATTAATTTTTGTGAAAGAAGCCACGATCTCAAATTTATCGAGTATAAATAACTTTGGTACGTTTGAATTTGATGCGACTCAAGGAGATGAAACAGTTCGTGTCCGTGTTGATAATCGGACGGGTTTGGCTTATGATGACTTTGCTTTTAACAATGGAGATACTGTTTCGATAACGGGCATTTCAAGTCGATATCATAATACGATTCAACTAAAGCCTCGTGGGGAAGCTGATATTGTTGGAGTAATCGATCCTTATGAAGTGGAAAATACATTTACTGATGAGAAAGGAAATGAGGTTACAAAGCTTGAACGAAACCAGCAAATCTTGATAGAGAATAAAGTGAAAAACAACCAAAAAGAAACAAAAGATATGCTTGTAGCTGTAAAAATAGTCGATAAGCATGGTAGAACAGAGGAGCAAACACTTGTAAGTCAACAAGTAAAGCCTGGTAGCGCGAATACGATCCAAACAATCATAAACGTCCCCACTAACCATCAAGGTCAAAAATACACATTAGAGTTATCAATTTATGAAGGTAGTGACTTACTTGAACTAGAAGACAACCATTTGATTGAACGAATCACCCTTAATTAGAAGGATTAGATCAAAATTCATAGAAGGCTTAATAAGTACAGCTAGATACAGCATTTGACGGCTAATGAATGAGGTGAAATCACCCTTCATTCACTAGCCTTTTTTCATTCTTTCCTTTTTCTTCCTGTCTCATTGGATGTATAATAGGATAGGAGATAATTGTAGGAGGGCTAATATGATTGATTTACGAAGTGATACGGTGACGAAACCAACGGCTGCAATGAAACAAGGAATGATTGATGCAGAAGTAGGTGATGATGTCTATAAAGAAGATCCGACTATTAATAAATTAGAAGAGTTAGCGGCTGAAAAGCTAGGGAAGGAAGCCGCTCTATTTGTTACAAGTGGGACGCAGGGAAACCAAATTGCGGTTTTAACCCATTGTGTTAGTGGAAATGAAGTATTACTAGAAAAAGACTCACATATATTTTATTACGAAGGAGGAGCGATCTCTGCTTTTGCTGGTGTGCAAACCAGGACAATTCCAAGTGTGAATGGGGCGATGAATCCACTCGAAATCGAGTCAGCGATTCGAGGACAAGACATTCATGAACCTGAAACAGGATTGATTTGTATAGAAAATACTCATAACCGAGCAGGGGGGTCTGTTGTTCCAAAAGAAAATATGAAGGGAATTTATCAAGTGGCAAGCAAGCATCATGTTCCTGTTCATCTTGATGGAGCGCGTTTGTTTAATGCTGCGGTTGCATCGAATTGTTCGATTAAGAATTTCACCCAATACACAACGTCTGTGCAAATTTGTTTGTCGAAAGGACTTGGGGCGCCTGTTGGCTCCATCATAGCTGGCGATCATAAGTTTATTACGAAAGCTCGGAAATGGAGAAAGCGCCTAGGTGGTGGTTTAAGGCAAGCTGGCGTACTGGCAGCACCTGGTATTATTGCCTTAACGCAAATGGTCGAGCGTTTGGCAATAGATCACGAGAATGCCTCCCTGTTAGCATCAGGAATCAAAAATGTATCGGGGTTAGAAGTGGTAAACACAGTGGATACAAACATTGTGTTAGTGGATGTATCAAAGAAGGGTTTAAACTCTAAGGAGTACCTTGAAAGATTAAAAGAAAACGGTGTTTTAGCTGTGCCATTTGGACCATCCCTTATCCGCTTCACTACACATTACGATGTCTCAAAAGAGCAGGTGCAAAAGGCGCTGGCTACACTTAATACGATTCATTAAGATCTAGTGTTAATACTTTTCAATCATGCAAAAGCTTCATATACTCGGTTCAATTAAAGTAGACAAGACCCTTTATATAATAGGGGCTTGTCTACTTGACTGTTCTAGCAGATTAGGTTGAAAAAGGTTGACCAGCTTTGACGTGGTTTCGTAGTTCAGTTTCTGCTGTTTGGTATCGATCCTTATTCATGATGATTGTCTGCTCAGACCAGTTAATATGTGTAATCCATTCGGTTGAGATTGGGACATATTGCTTGGAAAGAAGACCGCCTATTTCTAATTCTAACAACTCTATTTTCCACGTGTTATGGTTGATTAGAATATCGGATACTTTCCCCATTTGCTGATTTTTCGCTATAACTTGAAACCCTCTCATCTCATTTACACTTAAAAGTAGATGGTCGAAATGGACCTCATTTTCTTTTTCCGATGGTTTATCTGTTAGAAAAGAAGGAGTCAGCGTTTTAGCAACAGGTGTTCCACTCACATCACCGCTGTTAATTAATGGACCAATCGTATCCCTCCAATAGTAGCGCCAACCGTAATAATCACTTAACTGTTTTTCGAAAGAGCGGGAAATAGGAGAGTGCTTGTCTGGTTTCGGACTGTTTTTGATTTGCTCTTTCGTTGCGTTAATAGAGATGGTCTGGTCTTCTATGTTGATCGCTGTACACTCTTCTGGACTAAGTAATACTTTCCCACCTATAAACCAAGGTCTTGTGTCTCCAACGATATAACAAATACTTAACGATTTTGTAGTGAAATAAAGATTGTGAACCGATCCTAGTTCTCCATCTTTGGAATTCATAGTGAAGTTTCCTAAACTTTTAGCTTTTAAGTACATTTAGAAATCCCTCCTTTCCTCTTCGCTTATAGATTCTGTTCCCCCATAGTCATTCCTGTAAACATATGGCTAAATCATTACTTGTTCAATTGGTCTTATATGAAGCACGAACCAATATAATAATGGTGGTAAGGATCTTTTGAAAGGTGGGAACAATCATGAATCACCGTCAAAATCAAGAGGGAGCTGAAGGTCGGAAAACGTTAAGAGTATTTGGTGAAGGGACAATATCAGCTACTCCAGATCAAGTGCAAATGAGATTAGGCGTGATTACTCAAAATGAATCGATCACGATCGGACAACAGGAAAATGCAGAAGCGATAGCAGCTGTTATTGCAGCCATACAAGAATTAAATGTTCAAGAGAATCAAATACAAACAGTCGTTTACCGGATTGACCCTCAGTATGATTACATTGAGGGAGTCGAAGTTTTTCGTGGATATCGGATCGTCCACCTTCTTCAAATTACGCTTGATCAAGTGGGAATAGCGGGTCCAGTCATTGACGCTGCTGTAAACAGTGGAGCGAATTCAATTGCTTCCATCCAGTTCACACTTGAAGATCCCACGACTGTTTATAATCAAGCTTTAGCACAAGCTGTTGACAATGCTAGAAGTAAAGCGGCTACACTTGCTCGTTCCCTTAATGTAACGTTGAACCCAGTACCACTTGAAGTGAAAGAGGTAGCAAAGGGCCTAATTCCCGAACGCTATCCAACGGTTCTTGCTGCTCAAACGACGCCTACACCGATTCAGCCTGGTCAATTAATCTACGAAGTTACTATTGAAGTCTTGTTTACTTACTTTTAAATATTTGTCATAATATAGAAAAAGCTCTAGAAGCTTCTTTTCGAGAGATGGCTATCTCATTGAAGGAAGCTTTTTTGATTCAGAGTGTTGTTTAAAGAGAGAGGGTAGAAAAAGGAGAGAGATCGGTTGAATAAGCTAAAATATTGGCTGATGTTAGTGTTAGCCACCTTTTTTTGGGCAGGAAATTATGTATTCGGTAAGTATGTGGTCACAGAGCTGTCTCCTATTTGGATTACATTTTCAAGGTGGGTACTTGCCTTGTTCGTTCTTCTTCCGATTGCGATCGTAGTGGAGAAACCGAATTGGTATCATGTAAAAAAAGCTTGGAAGCCTTTATTGCTACTCGGGATTCTTGGCATCATTGGTTATAATTTATTGCTATATTCAGCGTTAGGGTATACGTCCCCAACGAATGCAGCCTTAATTAGTGCAATTAATCCAGGACTTATTGTTTTATTTTCTGTGTTGTTATTAAAAGAATCGTTAACAAGGATGCAAATAATCGGTTTATTTATTTCTTTATTTGGAGCCCTTATTCTTTTAACTAGAGGGGATCTACTTGGAATCTTTGAGATTAGGTATAATCGTGGTGACTTGTTAATGATTGGTGCTGTGATTGTCTGGACGTTTTATTCGATCATTGGCAAACGCTTATCCATTCCACCGATTACAGCAACAGCAGTATCAACTCTTTTAGCGATGGTCATCTTGGCCCCTTTTGCTTTTTGGGAAGGGTTTCCGTTTGCAAAAACTAGTCAAATTTCCATCTATGGAATCATATATATGTTTTTATTTTCATCGGTTTGTTCTTTTGTTTTTTGGAATATTTCAGTTAAAAAAATAGGAGCGAGTCAGGCGGGAATCTTTTTAAATCTAATTCCTGTATTTACGGCTTTGATTAGTCTAGCCCTAGGTGAAACCATTAGGCTTGAACAAATGGTCGGAGGAATTCTTGTCTTTATCGGTGTGTACTTAACATCAGGGATGCTAACGAACCGTATGGAACATGTGAAAAAAAAGAAGGAGCTTTCAAAGGGAGCTTAACTAGGAGTTGGGAAGGTGAAGACAAGAACAGTATTTCTTTATGCCGCGGTTTTATTGTTTGTTCTAACGATGCTTTTCATTTTTCCATTTCCTAATCAAACCCCATTTGGCACTCGAATTTTTAATTGGTTAGGCATTCCTGCTTACTCAAATATGGAGCATGAAATGGGTTTTCATTATGTAGGGATAATAGCAATGGTCTTTTTGCTCATGAGTTTAATTCTCTTTCATCAAATGCTTCCAAAGTGGAACGGTAGTGTCGTATTGGCATGCATCCTGTTCTTTCTTTTTGGGCCAGTTGTATTAATAAATGTCTATCAGACTTTTTTAGCTTCTGGTGTTCATGCCATTTCCTATGAAAAAGAATGGAGCGAATGTATCTATGAGTTGAATGAAGCGGAAATGGTAGCCGATATCGAATGTATTCTCGCATTTGAAAACAAAGGAAAATCAGAAGTTGACTTTGAGATTGAGTTGGTCGAGCGTTTTTACTTTACTCATGACGCTAAGACGTATTCTTATTTAAACGATTTAGGGCCACATGTGGTCGAGTTGTATAGTAAAGAAAAGAAATTTGTTCGTCTAGAAGGACAATTTCAAATATCGGATGAAGAGAATTACATCTATAGTGGAAATTCAAAAGGAATTGAAGTCATCATCCGAGATGAGGCAGGGCGTGAAAGGAAATTATGAAGAATATTAAACCACCCTTAGGGTGGTTTTTTGACGAAAACAAACGAATGTCCCCTTGGAAATTTGACTGTTCAGAACGATTTCGTTCTTGTTTTGTCATGTGCTTGAATTGTCAGTTCATTTCATAGTAGGCTTTTCATAGACTACTAAGTTAAGGAGATGCGTATTGTGAATAGAATACTTATTGGAATTTTAGGAGTCATTGTTGTGGGTGTTAGCGTATATTACATATCCTTTAATCATAATTCAATTGAAGAGGCTTCCCTTAATGACATCGAGCCTGAACTAATCGTTGATGAAGGATTAGAAGATATAGAGGAAGACAAAGAACTGGATATCGTCCAAACAGCTTCTGCTAATTTAGAAAAAGAAGAACAAAGTTATGATCAAGATATAGCCTATCATGAAGGCCAAGAACTAGCGGTGAAAGCCATTATAGCGAAACAACATGAATATTTAAATGAACTAGCAGGCTGGGGAAATGCAGAGACAGTTAATTCAACACAACTAAAAAATGATCAGAATTGGAAAAGCCTCGAGGAGGATATAAAGTGGTTACAGGAACAAGGATTTGCTGAATCTAAAGTGATAAATGATATGGAAAATGCAAGGGACTTTTTCACGATGGCTATGAGCACAGGAGACTCCATGTCGGTTAGGTATTTACATCGTATTTTTCATGATCTCGATGCCTTGATGAATCAACAAAAAGTGGACCGGGTTTGGGGAGTAACCCATGCGTTTGGTACAGAAAATCAACAAGAGCAACTATATGCGTATCTTTCAAAAAGTGAAGAGTAGTTTATACGAAGATCCCCTGATCCTATCTATTTATGCTAAGATTATAGTAGCTTATTAAATAGGTAGGGTTTTCATTTATGAAGGATAAAAAATTAAAGTTTTTTGGAGCTAGATTAATGAAAACAGGGATTGCTGTTTTTATTACCGCTACAATTTGTTATTATTTTGATTTACCTGTTGTGTTTGCTGTTATTATTGCAATAGCAACAATAGAACCAACTGCTTCAGATTCCATTAAAAAAGGAATGATTCGATTTCCTGCTGCTTTAATTGGAGCAGGCTTAGCGATGACGTTTACGTATTGGTTTGGGCACAGTCCGATTACTTATACGCTTGCTGCTGTTTTTACTATTTATCTTTGTATGGGACTAAAACTAGAAGCTGGGGCCTTGATTGCGACAATTACCGCAGTAGCGATGATTCCAGTAACGCAGGATCACTATTTTCTTACCTTTATTGAAAGAAGCGGTACGACAACCATTGGTTTGGTCGTCTCAACATTTGTTAATTTCTTTATTTTTCCACCTCGTTTTTCAGAGGAAATTAAAAATCGAAATGATCAGCTTTTCACTGAAACAGCTACGCTTTTAAAGAAAAGAGCGGATGAGCTTATTTTACATAAAAAGGCAATATCAAAAGAGTGTCAAAAAGAGTATAAGAGAATTACAAGTGAACTCGCAAAGTCTTTTCAACTAGCTCATTATCAGCGTGAAGAGTGGAAGTATCATAGACATTCCATTAGTGAACTAAGGGCTTTTGTCTATGAAACAAAAAAATTAGAACAGCTACAACAAATTCATTATCATTTAGGACATTTAATAACCGTACATATTAATGATAAAGAATTCATTCATTCCAATCAGGAACTGCTTAAACAAACGGTGGATTCGACAGTTGCGCTCATGAAAACAGCTGGCAGACAGCCCACGAATGATGCACATGTTGCAAATATTAAAGAACTTGACGAATTATTTTGGCATACAAATGATGGTTCGCATCCCTCAGTTAAAAAGTATCATCATCATTTTACAACGGAAACCATCGTGCTATTTGTCATTCTTTCTATTCATGATGTTCTTGAAGAATTAGAAATTGTATCAAAACGTATTGTAGAGGAGAAGCCACGAGTGTACGAATCTTAAAGAGAATTGGGAGGCAACTAAATGAACTTGCGTTTTTATGAGGGAACTAACTTTTGGAAAACTCCAACTGAATATAAACCAGGAGTGAAATTATCAAAAGAAACCCTTCAGGAGGTTGAACGACTATTAGGTGTTACATTACCAGCCTCTTACCTTAAGTTGATGGAAGTACAAAATGGGGGAGAACTCAGCTTCAGATATGTATTATTTGAGGATGGGGATGCGGCAATTGTTCCATATTTATATGAAATTGATATGGAACATGGTATTGGTTTATCGCCAGTATTTATTGAGGAGTGTGGCCTTCCAGAGGGACTTGTTCTATTAACAGGAGATCTACATTCTTGGTTAGCTCTTGATTACCGAAAGACGAAAGAACCGTCTGTTGTTTATATTACGGAAAGTGAATCTGGTAATGGAACATGGGAAGAGTACCAATTAGAAAGTACGTTCGATGAGTTTACTACTCGTTTGTTTAAGAAAGACGAGTAAGACAACAATTGTATAAATAAAAAAGAATCATCTTTTCCATTAGTGGAGGGATGATTCTTGTGCTTAGGGCGATATAATAGACCTTTTTCGTTTTAGTTTTTCTAGTTCGTAAATCTGCAAACGTAAAGGGACTTCGATTAAGCTCGGGATTTCTTCTTCCTTCTCGTTCCTGTTTTAGGCGTGCTTTCTTAGCTTTAGATGTTGCCAAATGTACTCACTCCTTTTTGTATGATAAGTTTAGTGTATAAATAAATGAGCATATGGAACAATCGACTTATTTTAAAGGAATGAAAGCCTAGCGAACAAAATTGTTAAAATCAAGATCGTTAAAAAACATATACAGTGCTCACAGAATCAAAACAATCCAAAAGAGGAAGATGTTCCATTCCCATTAAAGAAGGAGGTCATTGACTACGTGAAAGAGAAGTTGGTCCGTGTGAGACCCTATCAATTAGTTGACAAGCAATTGTTTTGTTCTTATCACCTCGGAAAGGGGCAAGATGCCTTCACCCTACATCCACTTGAAGCCATTAAACTGTGTGAAGAAGAGCCCGAAAGACATCCATTTATCATTGAAAGAGAGCGAAAGATAGTTGGTTTTTTCGTGTTACATATAGGGAACGGAACTGAGGTATTTAGTAAGAATGTAAGAGCTGCAATTCTAAGGGCTTTTTCAATAGATGTAAATGAACAGGGACAGGGAGTTGCTAAGCAAGTGATGAATCAATTACCACTATTAGTTCATCAGAGGTTTCCTGAAATAGATGAAATCGTATTAGCTGTTAACAAAAAGAATGTGCCAGCGCGTAAACTTTATGAATCGGTAGGATTTGTATGGCATGGAAAGACGCTTGATGGGAGAAGTGGTTTACAGGATGTTTTGCATTTAAGATTAAGCCTTTGATGGGATAGGAGAGAAGATGAAGAATAATGAAAATTACATTGATTGGTAGATCAATATGGAATTGCGAACGTCGACAGTGGTACGACCTAGTAAGGGTGAAATAGTACAAGGTGAGTCATTTCAAACCCTTTCCCGGTGGAAAAAAAGTGAACCAGGCGGTCGCAGCTACAAAGCTTGGTGGGATGACCCTTATTGGTTGCGTTGGGGAAGAAAACTTTGGAAAAGAACTGAAGGCCCAGTTTTTTAAAGAGGGGATCAGGCTGTGTCTAGGTACCGAGCTAACTAACCTACGGGAATCGCTTCAATTACCCTTTCAAATGGAGACAATAGCATGATTGTTATTCAAGGCGTAAATCAAGAATTGACACCGCAAATCGTTCAATCGTATGAAAATGTGATCGCTTCAAGGGATATTCTACTTATTTAGTTGGAATTTCCAATGAAGACGGTTGAATACTCAGCTAAGTTAGCCTGTTCTTTTAAATCCAGCTCCTGTTCAATCTCTTTCTCCAGAGTTATTACATCACGTATTTAACACCAAATGAACATGAAGCTGAAAAATTCGCTCATGAAGAAAGACGGAAAATGATTGTGACAAAAGGGGAGAAGGGTATTTCTTTTTACGATGGCATGAATGAGAAACATCTTGCAAGTGTTCAAGTACGTGTTGTAGAAACAACAGGGGCAGGTGATTCTTTTGGGCATTGGCTGTTGCTTTGTCTGAGGGTAAGGAATTAACAGAGGCGTGTAGTAGCTTTGCCTGAGAACGTTGGGGCACTAAAAGTGACGAAACTCGGTGCACAATAGGGGATGTCAACGAGGGATGAGGTTAGTGCTGTTCTCGATTAGATAGGTAGCAACAGAAGATGACTTCACTACAATAGTGAAGTCATTTTTCAGCCAATTTTTAAGAAAAAGCGAGTAGATCTTTAATATCTTCTGCACTAAGTGCTTGCAACGTTTCCTCACCAGGTTGAATGATTGCATCAACGAGTGCTTTTTTGCGTTCGTGCAAATCAAGAATTTTCTCTTCAATCGTACCATTGGCGATTAATTTAACGACTTGAACATTTTTGGTTTGACCATAGCGATACACACGGTCAGCTGCTTGTTCTTCAATCGCTGGATTCCACCATGTATCATATAAAATCACGGTATCACCGCCAATTAAATTAAGTCCTGTGCCTCCGGCTTTTAGGGAAATCAAAAAGAGGGATTTCTCGCCGTTATTAAACTTTTCCGCCATCTCAACCCGCTGTTTAGGTGGAGTTTGACCATCTAAATAATGATAAGTCCAACTATTGTCATCAAATGAATCTTTAATGAGACGGAGCATCGAAGTGAATTGAGAAAAAATCACCATCCGTTGACCAGATTGTAAGCCTTCCTCCACATATTCCATTAATCGTTCCATTTTACCAGATTGATAAACGGCGTCTTGACTGATTAAGTTAGGGTGGCAGCAGATTTGTCTGAGTCGCGTTAATCCAGCTAATATTTCAATTCGTTTTTGTTGGAATTGATTGCTTGTGATCGCTTCGTTGACGTCATTGGTTAATTGTTTAACTTGGGCGACATACATTTTCTTTTGGTCCGCACTTAGGTCTGTATATTGAACGGACTCTATTTTATCTGGTAACTCAGATAAAACATCCTTTTTAAGTCTACGCAAGATAAAGGGACGAACCCGTTTGGCTATCACGTCATTTTCCAATTCTTTAAACTGTTTTTTCGTCCCAAGCATTCCAGGTAAGAGACTGTGAAAGATCGAGTATAGCTCATCTTGATGATTCTCAATCGGCGTTCCACTCAAGGCAAAACAACTATTCCCACGCAATGATCGTACAGCCTTCGTTGTTTTTGTTGTTTCATTTTTTATTGCTTGTGCTTCATCAAGAATAATCGTTTGAAATAAAACAGACTCATAAATATCACCATCTCGCTGGATGAGTGGGTAGGAGGTGATAAAGACATCAGCAGCCGGATTATCGGTCAGTAAGTCTTTACGAGCTTGTTTGGCTCCCGTGACTACAACGGTGTTTAACGTAGGAGCGAACTTCGCAATTTCTTTTTCCCAGTTATAAATGAGACTAGCAGGAGCGACAATCAATGATTGAAATGAAGAGCGTGCTTCTTTCTCAGCTTGCAAAAAGGCAATCGTTTGAACGGTCTTTCCAAGTCCCATATCATCGGCTAAGATTCCACCAAGTCCAACTTGAGCTAATGTTCGCAACCAACGATACCCATTGACTTGGTATTCTCGTAGTTCTGCGTGAAAGTCTGAAGGGAGTTTCCAATCACTAAATTCAGGTGATTGAATGTCAGACAAAAGTTGATGCAGTTGTTTCGAGATTTTTGTCGAGCTTTTGTCTTTTTCTAATTCAAAAGCTTTATGTAAAGGAATCACCATTTCTTTTTGCAAAGCTTGTTTAGGAGAAGAGACGGTTTGAATCACTTGTTTCATTGAATCGAACCTGTCATGATTTAGTTGTAAGTAAGCTCCAGAAGTCAGTTTGTAATACTTCGTATTCGTTTGCAAAGCGCGCAGGACATTCATAATGTCTTCTTCCGGAATACCGTCAATGGAAAACGTTAAATCAAGCCAATTGGTCTCTGAATTGACATCTAATTGTACAGATGGAGTCGATGCTGGTGTAGCAATAACCTTTTTGACGGAAGCAGTCGTATAGACATCAAGTTCATTTTGTAAAGATGAGAGTTCCTCAAAAAGAAAGGGGATAATTGTATCCCAAGTCGATAATTTCAGTTGTCCGTCCTCAATGGAAAAATCAGTACGGCGAATTATCTCTAAAATTAACTCTTCTTTTCGGACATCTCGCGTAACGATTATATCTTGATCTAGATCGTCGTCTTCACCAAATGGATTACGAGTGTGTTCTCCGTATTCAAAGGATACACGTCCCGTTAATATGCCATTATCAATGTCGAGAAAGAATTTCGCTTTTAGTGGTTTTGTTTCGATCGATTGTCGCAAAGACTCAGACATATTAACTTGTCCAATCGTAGACAAGGCAGGAAGAACGTAAGAACAGAAAGCTTCTAACTGCTCTTTTGGAATGACATCCATCACTTCATCATTGGAGTGTTGTTCTCCGATAATTTGAATTTCTTTTGCTTGAGCACTAGTTAATTGATAGATTTTATTTGCGCGTAAAAGTATTCGGTATTCCTCTTCTGCAAAATCAAAATCAGAAGCATTTAAACTGATTAACTCAATAACGTTCTCTTGATCCAGGGATTCTTGTAGTGAAAACTGAAACAGTCTTTGCCTGTCAAGTGGTTCAATTTTGACGTTCTTTGATTGATAGCCACCAATTGTATAGGAGAAAGAAACCTCTTTTAACTTCTCTAAAAGAGAATGTAGGCTGACGGCAGGAATTTCTAATGAACGTTTTTGATGTGGCTTATAATAATAAGATTGTTGCTGTGTAGCTTGAATAGCCAAATGAGTATACAGCTGTTGAAAAATGGCCACATCGCGTTTATGAAAAACATGAACGGATGGATCATAACGAAAATTTGGAGTGAATGTATAGGGTTGTTTCTCCATCCAAGCTTGAATAAACTCTTCAATATCTCTTACGACATACATACGTTTGGATCCAACTTTTAATTTTAGCTCAATTTTGTCAATGATATGTTCTTTAAAGCTTGGTGCATATGAGAAGATGACTTCATACTCGACCAGCAGTTCTTCCTTTTGAATAGAAGTAAAATGAGCTTCTTCAAAAGTCGTATCTCGAAACCTTTGTAGCAGGATGCTACTGGCCTGTGGCGCTTCTAACACGGGGGCTACGATTTCGTTAGAGCCGTCTTTGATTTCATACAACATGGCAATAATATGTTTACATGCACCCGGATAGGTGGCAGCTGCTTCACAATCACAAGAATAATCAATTTGTTCTGGTCCGTGTATTTTCACTTCGCATTCATAAAGCAAAGATCCATCAACAACGGCAGAGTATGTTTGGAGACGGGAATCATAAGTTAAATCTGAAATTTTTCCTAATCGATGATAATTAATTCCTCTATTAAAAGTTGCTTGGGTACTAGCAATCGATAAAATAAATGTAGCTGATAGCCATGAAACATGCATGAAAAGGGTCCTCCTTAAAACAATAACTATGTCACCATGATAACATGTTACATGCAAGTCCGGTATCGGGATGCTTGGTACTTGACGTTATTAAGTAGATTAAATTTCATTTACTATTACTTAAGATCTTTTTGTTGACGAATGACAACGAATAGAGATACAATTTAAGCACAATCTAATATAAGACCAAATTTTGGTCGTTTCCTTCGGGGCGGGGTGGAACTCCCGACCGGCGGTGATGAAGCAATAGCTTCTTAGTCCGTGACCCGGCTCTATGTATATAGAGCCGGTGGACCTGGTGTAAATCCGGGACCGACAGTGAAAGTCTGGATGGGAGAAGGAACGAATCAGTGTTAAAGGTTATTTGAGTTTTTTAAAAGAACCTTTTCTATAAAGGGGTTAGTCTATCCTTTTTTAGAGGCACTGGCTAAACGGCAATTTATTAATTGTACGTTTATTTCGTGAACACTTTTATTTTCAAGGCCCTGAGTATACTAAACTCAGGGCTTTTTCTGTATTGTTGATGAAATAACGGATTGTGAGGAATAGTATGAATGATGTTGATTATATGAAACTTGCTTTGCAACTTGCAGAGAGCACACGTGGCCAAACGACACCCAATCCAATGGTAGGCTCTGTTGTTGTTAAAGACGGAGCGATCGTCGGGATGGGGGCACATTTGAAAGCTGGAGAAGGTCACGCCGAGGTGCAAGCATTAAATATGGCTGGAGATAAGGCTGCGGGTGGAACCATTTACGTCACACTTGAACCTTGTAGTCATTACGGGAAAACTCCGCCTTGTGCAGATCTAATTATTGAAAAAGGACTGAAAAAAGTCGTTATTGCAACAACTGATCCAAATCCTGCAGTAGCAGGAAGAGGAATAGAAAAGTTGCGAAAAGCAGGTTTGGACGTTGTCATTGGAATTGAAAAACCAAAAGCCGATGCGCTAAATGAAGTGTTCTTTCACTTTATCCAACATGTGAAGCCTTTTGTCACGTTGAAATCTGCAACAACCCTTGATGGGAAGACCGCTACCGTAACTAGAAAAAGCAAATGGATCACAGGGCCAGAAGCAAGGGAGGATGTACACCGTTATCGGCACACGCATGATGCGATCCTCGTCGGAATTGGCACGGTACTGGCTGATGATCCTTCTTTAACGACACGACTTGCAAACGGTGGAAGGAATCCGATTCGCGTTGTACTAGACCGGAGATTACGAACACCCATATCGGCAAAACTCGTTCAAGACCAAGAGGCCCCGACTTGGATTTTGACAGTAGCTGACCCTTCTTTAAAGAAGAGAGAAGAGTTGGAGAAATTTGGTGTAGAGATTGTTCAGCTCTCTGATGATTCTATTGAATCGATATTACAGGTCCTAGGTACAAAAGGGGTGACATCCCTTTTTGTTGAGGGTGGTGCTGAAGTAAATGGAAGCTTCTTAAAAGCTAAAGCGGTCAACCAGGTTATTACTTACTTAGCTCCTAAATTGTTTGGGGGACATGCTTCACCGACTGCGATTGGTGGAGAAGGAATTGATGAAGTGGAGGAGGCGCTTGAACTAGACATAGCCGAAGTAACCAAGATAGGAAAAGACATTAAAGTGGTGGCGCGTGTGAAAGGAAGTGAATAAATGTTTACGGGTATCATAGAAGAGATAGGAAATATTCAGGAAATGCGCTCGAGTGGAGAATCCATGGTAATGAAAATCGGTGCCAGTCACGTATTGAAAGACGTTCATCTCGGTGACAGCATTTCTGTGAATGGTGTTTGTTTGACCGTAACCTCTTATGAGTCTACTTTCTTCACGGTGGATGTCATGCCGGAAACAGTAAGGGCAACGAGTTTACAAGGTCTTGGGCGAGGGTCTAAGGTGAACCTTGAGCGTGCAATGAGTGCGAATGGACGTTTTGGAGGACATTTTGTATCTGGACATGTTGATGGCATTGGGAATATTTTAGCGAAGAAGCGAGAACATAATGCGGTTTACTACCGAATTGGGGTATCTCCTGACTTGCAGCATTACATGATTGAAAAAGGATCTGTTGCGGTAGATGGAACGAGCTTAACGATTTTTGCAGTCGATGAGGAAAGTTTTACGATTTCGATTATTCCACATACGATTGAGGAAACGATTATTGGTTTAAAAGGTGTAGGCGATATCGTCAACATTGAATGTGATATGGTTAGTAAATACATTGAACAATTTATTTCAAGACGTTTTGAATCTAAAAAGAAGCCTAGTTCTTCGCTATCAGAGAGTTTTTTATCGGAGCACGGTTATAAATAAAATAGAAGATAGGATGGTGAAAGAAATGACTGTTAACAAAGAGGAGCCGAAAATGTTTGATCCGATTGAAGAAGCGATTTATGAGTTAATGCAAGGTCGTTGTGTTATCGTTTGTGATGATGAAGATCGCGAAAATGAAGGAGACTTTGTAGCCATCGCAGAAAAAACAACTCCTGAGGTTATTAATTTTATGGTAACGCATGGTCGGGGACTTGTTTGTGCACCGATCACAGAAGAACGCGCGAAACAACTCGATCTTGTACCGATGGTTGATCATAACACCGATCCTCACGGTACTGCTTTTACAGTAAGTGTGGATCATTATACAAATTCTACGGGGATTTCGGCGAAAGAAAGAGCGGATACGGTTCGAGCTCTAATTGATGATGAGTCAATGAAGCATCATTTCAAACGTCCTGGTCATATTTTTCCTCTTGTTGCGAAGAATGGAGGAGTATTAAGACGTGCAGGACATACGGAAGCAGCAGTAGATTTAGCACGCTTGTCCGGTGCAAAACCAGCTGGTGTGATTTGTGAAATTATGAATGCAGATGGAACGATGGCAAGAGTTCCACAGTTGCGTAAGATTGCAGATGAACATGAATTGAAAATGATCACAATTAAAGATTTAATTAAATATCGTCATCGCAAAGATAAATTAGTAAAACGTGAAGTAGAAATTCAACTTCCAACTGATTTTGGAGATTTCCGTGCGGTTGGATTCTCTGACATTATTGATGGCAAAGAAAGTGTTGCTTTGATAAAAGGAGAAATTACAGAAGAAGAACCGACTCTTGTTCGTGTTCATTCAGAATGTTTGACAGGAGATGTTTTTGGCTCACATCGTTGTGACTGTGGTCCACAGTTGCATGCAGCTCTTGCTCAAATTGAGCAAGAAGGTCGTGGAATTCTCCTTTATATGCGACAAGAAGGCCGTGGAATCGGCTTAATGAATAAATTGAAAGCCTATAAGCTTCAAGAAGAAGGCTATGATACAGTAGAAGCCAATGAAAAACTAGGATTCCCAGCGGATCTACGCGACTACGGCATCGGAGCTCAAATTTTACGAGAATTAGGAGTAAGGCAAATGCGATTGCTTACAAACAATCCACGTAAAATTACAGGCTTAAAAGGATACGAACTCGAAGTCGTCGAACGAGTAGCCCTCCAACTGCCACACAACAAAGACAACGAACAGTACCTAAAAACAAAATCAGAAAAACTAGGCCACATGCTTCACTTTTAGAGAGTTTATAGTAAAAAGATCGAACTTTACCTTTTTACTATAAACTGAATTACAAGTTGTTCTAGTATAGTAGAACAACTACATAGTAGTACGCATCAACATTTAAAAATAAAACGGAAAACACTTGAGGAGGAAATGTAAATGGGACATGTTTATGAAGGGCACTTAGTGGCAACAGGATTAAAAGTAGGGATTGTAGTAGGGCGATTCAATGAGTTCATTACGAGTAAATTATTAGGTGGGGCACAAGATGCGCTTAAGCGTCATGGTATCAAAGAAGAGGATGTAGACGTAGCGTGGGTACCTGGAGCATTTGAAATTCCATATGCGGCGAAGAAAATGCTTGATACAGGTAAATATGACGCTGTTATTACGTTAGGTACAGTCATCCGCGGAGCAACGCCGCACTTTGACTTTGTATGTAGCGAAGTGGCTAAAGGAGTGGCGTCTCTAACGCTTTCATCTGGAAAACCGGTTATTTTTGGAGTTCTAACAACTGATACAATCGAACAAGCAGTTGAAAGAGCGGGAACCAAGGCGGGTAATAAAGGTTGGGACGCGGCTACAGCTGCTATTGAAATGGCGAATTTAGGAAGAAGCTTTGAGAATTAATCGTTTATTATATCATGTTAATTTTTTCATTTAGGTGAGAGACATGAAAGGAGATGCACTAGCTTAGGCTAGCATCTCCTTTTTCTTTTTTAAAATTTAATGTACCTATTACAAATACTACTTCAATTTTGTAACAAAATATAAAAAATCAATGTTGAATTTGAGAAACATTTTAGTCACTCTTAGCATAAAGTAGATTAGAAGAGGCGAAATGTAAAAAAACGATCCAAAACTAAATAAAATATGGTAAAATATATTGTGGTGAAAGCGCATACGAAATCAGCCCGTAAGTGGGTTAGAAACGTGAGAGGTCTATCATGCTTATACCTTATAAACCAATTAATCAAAAAATTGCAATGGGACTGCTTTCTTTTATGCCAAATGAGAAAGACGTCAAAAAACTTCTGAAAACAATGGAACGATATGAAAACGACCCAGATTGGAAGCTTTATTTATGGAAAGAAGATGATTTTGTTGGGGTTGCTGGGATTTCAATTGAAGGTCAGTTTGCGTATTTGCAGCATTTATGTGTGAATCCTTCCTTCAGACAAGAAGGGATCGGCAAAATGATTCTACATGAATTAAGAAGTGTTATTCCATGTGAGTTGCTGCCAACAAAAGAGACTGAGGCTTTTATGTTAGCTTGTCAAGGAGAAGAGAAGACTAGTTAAAAGGAGAACAGTTGAACGTTATCCTCAAAAAGGCAGGTGATATACTCACTGCCTTTTTTTCAGTTTTAGTTGGAGTTGATGAAGACGCTCATTAATTACATCTTCGCGATTTCTGTCACGATGTTTGTGAATTAAGGCTTTGTCGATATAGGGTGAAGCGGTAAAGATCCATTTTTTTTCAAGTTGCTCGGATCTATCTACACACAGAGCTAAAAGCGTTGAATCATCTAAGGGTAAATTAAGATCAACAAAAGGTTCTTCCGGAGTCTCAGCAAGCTTAATCTGCTTGTTTAATAGAAGGATAAGTTCATCTACATCAAGTCCGAGATGACTTAGGGCATTCGCTTGAAGCGAAACGGTCTGTAACGCTTTGTTGTACATACGTATGGCCCCGATCATGTTTCCTCTTCTGTGATGATACAGGCCTACAGCGATTTGGATAAGTCCAACCCAGTGTGGTTGCCGGTTAGTTGCAGGCTGCTTTTTCCAATGCTCTTCTAATATTTCATGACATTCAAAGTAGTCGCGGTCAACATGAAAGTAAATAAGGTAATCTAAATAGGCGGTTGGATACATGATGGAAATCTCCTTTTACAGTTTTTACTAAACCTAGTCTATCATAATTATGTAATGTTATCTTGTATGATATCCCACTAGGTGAAATTATGGTATAATTTCACCTAGTGTAAATTATGAATGCTAGTGGTGGTAAGATGAATCCCTATAGTGTAAAGCTTGATTTGTTTGAAGGACCTCTTGATCTTCTTTTGCATTTGATTAATGAAGCAGAGGTTGATATTTATGATATTCCAGTTGCTGTTATTACCGATCAATATTTAACCTATATACATGCGATGCAAGAATTAGAACTTGATGTTGCTAGTGAGTACTTGGTTATGGCTGCAACATTACTTGCTATCAAAAGCAAGATGCTTCTCCCAAAACAAGAGGAGGAGCTTTTTGATGAGGATTGGGAAATGGAAGAAGAAGACCCTCGTGAAGAGCTGATATTCAAACTGGTTGAATACAGAAAATACAAGGAAGCTGCTACAGAATTGAAAGAAAAGGAACAAGAGCGAAGTCTGGTACATACACGTCCACCTGAAGACCTTGAACCCTTTATAACTGATGAAGAACGAAGAGATATTGCTATACAAGGGGTTTCTTTGTTCGATATGCTTAGTGCTTATCAAAAATTATTAAAGAGAAAAGAGTTAAAAGCTCCACGGACGACAACCGTTAAAAGTCAAGAATATTCCATTGAAGAACGCATGCAAGAAGTTCTAAGTGAACTAGATCGATTTAAAGGTTTTTGCCGTTTTTACGATTTATTTCCGGTACCAGATAGGGGGCATGTTGTCGTGAGCTTTCTGGCTATTTTGGAACTAATGAAAACAAAAGCCATTCGCTGTGAACAGACGATGAATTTTTCTGACATCATGATATACAGAATAGAGGAGGGAATCCACATTGACAGTTCAAGAACTTCAAGCAACTATTGAGGGATTGTTATTTGTGGCAGGAGATGAAGGTTTGTCAACAGCTGATCTGGCAACCATTATAGAGGTAGAGCCAGAAACAATCTCAGAAGTGATGTACTCTCTGCAATTGTTGTTTAAAGAACAACAACGTGGTTTGCAAATTGTTGAAGTTGCGGGTGCGTTTCGTTTAACGACGAAGCCGGAGCACGCTCCTTACTTTAAAAAAATGGCTACTTCACCTTTGCATTCGAGCCTTTCTCAGGCAGCTCTTGAGACATTGGCCATCATAGCCTACCGCCAACCGATTACTCGAATGGAAATCGATGAAATACGCGGTGTGAAGTCTGACCGATCGATTCATACGCTATCATCGAAATTGCTCATTAAAGAAGTGGACAGGGCACCAGGACCAGGGAGGCCGATCTTGTATGGAACGACAAAATTCTTCTTAGATCATTTTGGATTAAGAAATTTAGATGAATTACCGCCGTTGCCAGAAAATATCGATGAGTCTTATTTAGAGGATGAAGCTGATCTTTTCTTTAGTAAATTTGAGGAAACTCTTGAAACAGAATAGAAAGGACAAGCCAATGGCCAATTGAGTTCATTGGCTTTTTTACGTTGACAGGGAGAAGGTTAATAAGAGGAAATAGGCATCACAAAAGTCTGTTCCCTGGGCACACATAGATATTCATCTTGCATAGGATAACATGTTACTGCTAGTAAGATGAGGAGGAATTTTCGATGAACAAACAAGAAAAAGCAATTTTGGAATGGGCAAATGAAGTCAAAGATACTTGGAATCAACATGGTTCAGTGCTTGAGGCCCGTGTAGGCTATGATCAAATAAAGCCTTTTGTTGGAGCGTTAGTTACCTTATTTAATGAACTTGAGTATTCAGAAACACGTGATTCTGAACAAAAGCGAATCAAAAAATTAGAAACTCTAGCTTCAGAGGTATATGAACATTGGTGTGAATTAGAACCGACAACCCGTGCAGAAGAAGGTAATCACCTCATTGATCCTGTTCCGATCGGTGGACATAAATTGCCGCCGTTGCCCTATGATTATCATGCGTTAGAGCCTTACATTTCTGAAGAGATTATGCGATTACATCATAGCAAGCATCATCAGAGTTATGTCGATGGATTAAATAAGGCTGAGCTAGAGATGCAAAAAGCACGAAATAAAAACGATTTTGATTTAATTAAACATTGGGAAAGAGAAGCGGCGTTTCACGGAGCGGG
The DNA here is from genome assembly GCF_028610705.1 of Halalkalibacter alkalisediminis. Taxonomy (GTDB): domain Bacteria; phylum Bacillota; class Bacilli; order Bacillales; family Bacillaceae_D; genus Halalkalibacter; species Halalkalibacter alkalisediminis. The sequence goes on along the minus strand of NZ_JAQQWT010000002.1, from coordinate 440,372 downwards.
GCATTATTTACACACGATTTTCTGGCACATCATGAGTCCGCATGGTGGAGGTCAACCAAGTGGCGATTTAGCAGCACAAATAAGTCAAGATTTTGGTAGTTTCAAAAAAATGAAAGAACATTTTTCAAAAGCTGCTGAAAATGTAGAAGCGGTAGGGTGGGCAATATTGGTTTGGTCACCTCGAACCCATCGACTAGAAATTTTACAAGCAGAAAAACACCAAAATCTTAGCCAGCAAGATGTGATTCCTCTACTAGTATTAGATGTGTGGGAGCACGCATATTACTTACAATACAAAAACGAACGAAAACCTTATATCTCGAATTGGTGGAATGTTGTAAACTGGCCGGAAGTAGAAGGGCGTTACTTAGAAGCGCGTAAATTAAGGTGGAAAACATACAAATAACGAAAGGATTAAGCTAGCCAAGATGAATGTTATTTTAGCTAGCTTGTTTTTTAGCTAAACGCTTGAAAATGGATTAGTTTTGGTCTTCAAGTAACTCAATGAAAAACTCTTTTAAAGCTTCCATCCGATGATCTTCTAATTCCTTGTCTGTACCGGAAATAATAATAGAGGTAAGTGTATCGTTTTTGTGTAATCCCCCGTGTTCGCCACCGCCTTGATGAACAGGCGACCCTTCAGAACTTATAACATGTCCTGGCCTGGCGGTAACGACCATAGCTGAAAGGTGACTGTTAAGAGCACTATATAGTTGATGGAAGATGTCTGGATAATCTCCAAATGTAATCGTTTGATTATCGTTTAATGTGATGTCAGCGATTTGATGATTGCCGTCAATCGTCCAAGTTTGTCCATAAGAATCGGTCCAATCGCCATTTTCTTTTACTCGAAGAACACCCTCAGTACCGACTTGGTAGAGAATAAGTTCTTCTTCCTCGAGCCATGCAAGGTGATCGATCCGTGAATCTTGTTGAAGTCTTTCAGCAATATCTGTGTAATGAATCACATCCGTAGTAGGATACAAATAAGCAGACCGATGATTATTGGCGATCACAACATCTCCACTACTGGGTTCATCTAGAAGTGGAGCAACGACCAATGGATCAAGCAATGGTTCTAGTTCAATGGCCGCCACTTCTTTTTTCTCTTTTAATAAATCTTGACCATGATCCCCCATAACTACAAAAATGTTTTCTTCTAATGCCTGCTCCCAACTTTCATATGCGTTGAGAATGGTTTGTAAGTGCAGATCCGTGTTCGCAAAGTGTTCAATACTTACAGGACCGTGAGTGTGAGCGTCTTTGTCATAATCGGGAAAGAACACCATTAAGAAATCAGGTTGTTGTTTTTCTTTAATGAGTGTTTCGGTCACTTCAGCAGAAAAGGAATCATTTAAGCCGAAGCGTTGATATAAGCTATCTTTAACATTTTTTCCTTGAATAACCTTAGGTTGTACCGCTTGTCCGAAGGCTAAAAGATCAGGGCCTTTCGTTTCCATTTTACCGTTTACGTGGAGTAGGGTTTTTACATAGACTGGTAAAGTGATTGTATGAGTCTCATCTCCACGATAAGCAAGCATATTAACGGCACCTGAGGAGTATCCTTTTTGATTTAAACTTTCATAAATGGTTTCTGTCTGTGGTGAAATATGATTCGTGTTTAGATGAACGAGGGAATTCATCAGTGTATCATTCATTCCCAGTTTCCAATATTTAACGAGTGTTGAACCGTAGTCAATGAGTGTATCAGCTTCTGAATCGTACCAAACAAGACCAGGCAACTTGTGTTCTTTTAGTGATGTTCCAGTAATGATCGTCGTTTCAATCGGTACTGACATAGATGGAAATGGAGCTACTAGATCATGGGAAACAGAGCCTCTTTCCATTAGATAGGATAAAGCAGGAAGCGCACCATTTTTCATGCCCTCTTCAATTACTGGTTTCGTCATAGAATCGATTAAAACAACGATCACCTTTTTTTCGTTTAAAGGATCTGCTTTTGTTGACTGTACTAACGTTGCTCCTTCAGGACGATTGTCGCCACATCCTACTAGTAGACAGCCAATAAGAATCCATACAATGATTGCTCTCATCTCGTATCACCTTCCTATTAACTAGTACGTTTGAATTTCCAGGCCTTCTCCTTCTAACCATTCTGCATATAAGACATCTGAGGGACCAGGAATCCCAAGATGAAACAACTCGTTCTTCAGCCAAGCTGTTTCTTTGTCTAATTTAACTAACCCTTCAGGAATAATCTCCCCATCAAGAATGAGTAATACGGGAAACTCAACAGACTTAGGAGCCATTTGTAAATCGCGATTTATTGGCATCTCATAAGGGTGTTTACGTAGAACATTAATCGCTCCATTGGTTTCAAGGACCCCATATTCCACTTCTCGTATAGAAAAAACACCTTTATCTCTCAGAAGGTGTAAAAGTTGGTCTAAATCCAACTTGTTTTTTCGTAATGCATCATATTGTATTCTTCCTTTTGAAATGACAAGGGTTGGAGTTCCCTCTAACAATGGTCTTGACCCGCGTAATTTCTGGGTGATCATCTCAATCACGTAAATCAATGTCCCCCAAACTACTACTGCATAAAGAACATAATGCAACCCAATATCTTTATCATAAATGGCGTTTCCAACAAGTTCTCCTAATACAAGCGCAGAGATAAAGTCAAAGGGAGTCAACTGAGTGATTTGGTTTTTCCCTAAGACTTTCGTCATCACTAAGAGTGCAAAAAAACCAACAAACAACTCAAGCGTTAAAGAAAGAAAATTAGTATTCACACTTGTACCCCTCTGTTCCATATAACATTTCAGTTTATTGTGTACATAAATACAAGATTTTATGAGGGTGAGTTTAGTTGAATGAGCCATTGATCTAATTTATGCACTAATCGCTTTGAAGCTTGTTGAAGCAATGCCGTTTCGGAATTACGATCATCGAGGCGACCTTTAAAAACCACTACGATCTGCCGTCAATCAATACGTTAATAGATAGGTTTCTACCTCAGTCAAGTATTGTTTAATAATTAACATTTGTTTCGGTGAAAATAAGGCTACAAGGTCTGAATCATGAAAGTGGATAGATGATAGATCTCAATTGCTTTTGGAAAAATACCTCTTTGTTGTTTCGCAATCGCCTCGCGTTGCTGATAAATCAACAGCTGTGCTTTTCTTTATTCGCGTATTTTTTCTTGTAAGTAATGATTCATTTCGATAAGGGAGATAGGTCTCTAAGAGGATGTTGAATGTGTATAAGCTTGTTTTTTAGTTGTCGTTGATTTAGTAAGAGGATGAATATGAGTCATAAAGTTGTAAAAAGAGCGATTATGTTAATCCAAGTAAGGAACATTTATTAACAACCCCTATTTGTTATTAACCTTCAGTGTAGCATAATGGCCTTTTTTACAAAATTTGTTTCTAATAGTTCTGTACAAATTCTCCAATCCTAAGGTGGAAAGCTTATTCAACATGTATTAAAAAATTGGGGGGATGAAAAGTGACCGTTGCAGCAAAAATGAAGCAAACATTAGCAGGATTAAAAAGTGCTCAGGCTAGTCTAGAAACATTTGCTCTAGAGACAGAAAATCAGCAAGCGAAGCAGCTTTTTCAACAAATGGCTCAACAGACACAAGGTGTAGTAGATGGGTTAGCACCTCGATTACAACAAATTGAGGAAGAAGAGCCACAATATAAACAGTAAAAGTTCTTGGACACGAGTCGTTTTTAGGCTCGTGTCAGTTGTACATAGTTATTGAAAGGAGAGAGCTATCCATGAAAGGGATTATTCAAGGGTTACTTGTTTTATGCATTTTATGTAGCTGTCAAATGGCAGAACCCCAACAAGATATTAAGCCTTTACAACTTTCAACCAACGCAGTATTGGATCAAGAACAAGCCGATGAAGCGAAAAAAATCATCCTCTCTATGGAGGAAGTTACTGAGGTTAAAGGAGTATCAGATGAAAATAATATTTACTTAGCTCCAAAAGTCAAACATTTTGATCGTTTCAGGTTAAAGGAAATTCGTAAATATGGTCATGACGCAGTGAAAAAGAGGTATCCAGACGCTACTGTTCATGTTTCTACAGATCAAAAGATATATATGGAATTAGAAAAACTGGAGCAAGAGTTGAAAGAACGTACGATTAGTGAAAAACGGTTAAAGCAACGGTTGAAAGAACTTGATGAAATGACGAGAGGCTAAAAAGAGGTGAAAGGGAATGTCTACAAGTAAAAAGAAAAATGTTACTCCTGCACAAGAACAATATCAAAAATTAGCAAGTAAATATGAAAAAAAACGACCAGTAGGGAAAAACTGTATTCGAGCCTTTTTTGTTGGGGGGGTTATCTGTCTAATAGGACAAGGTTTACATGTGTTTTATTATACATTTTTTGATTTTACACAGCGAACAGCTGGAGATCCAACAGTTGCAACTTTGATTTTCTTATCTGTTCTTTTAACCGGTTTTGGAGTGTATGATCGAGTTGCACAATTTGCTGGTGCTGGTACAGCAGTACCTGTTACAGGATTTGCGAATTCAGTGGCTTCAGCAGCCATTGAACACCGAACAGAAGGATATGTTCTTGGTGTAGGTGGGAAAATGTTTAAACTCGCGGGATCTGTTATTGTGTTTGGTACGGTAGCAGCCTTTTTTATCGCGATCATAAAAACAATACTTGTGAAGTGGGGAGGGTTATAAAATGCTAAGAGGTCATCAAACATGGGAATTTGAAAATTATCCTGTCATTCTTTCTACGGGAACTGTTGGTGGGCCTTTTGAAGCTAACGGAGAATTAGCAGACGATTTTGACTTACTACATGATGATTTATGGATCGGACAAGACTCTTATGAAAAAGCTCAAAAAGTATTATTGGAAGAATCAGTTACAACGGCAATTGAAAAGGCTGAGTTAAGAAATGAAGATATTCAATTTATGTTTACAGGAGATTTAATTAACCAACTTACCCCTTCTAGCTTTGCAAGTAGAACACTAGCCATTCCTTATTTAGGTCTCTTTGGTGCTTGTTCAACATCTATGGAAGGGTTAGCGCTCGCAGCTTTCATTGTAAATGCAAAAGGGGCAGAGCGAATTGTTACGGCTGCTTCAAGTCATAATGCGGCAACGGAAAAGCAATTTCGATACCCAACCGAATACGGGGGGCAAAAACCCCCAACAGCTCAATGGACCGTAACAGCATCAGGTGCGGCAGTCGTTTCTCATGTGGGAAATGGACCTGTAGTATCCTCTGCAACAATAGGCAAAGTTATCGACATGGGATTGTCGGACCCGTTTAATATGGGAGGAGCTATGGCACCAGCTGCTGCAGATACGATTATTTCTCATTTTCGAGACCGTGATCTTCCGGCAGATCATTATGATCTAATTGCTTCAGGAGATTTAGGAGAGATTGGACTTCCAATTGCAAAAGAGCTTTTAAAACAAAAAGGATTAGAGTTGCCCGAAAATACGTTTCAAGATTGTGGCCTTATGATTTATCGAGAAGGACAACCAGTTTTTGCTGGGGCAAGTGGTCCAGGATGCTCAGCGTCTGTAACGTATGGGCATTTATTAAACCGAATGAAACGTGGAGAATTAAAGAGAATGCTTATTGTTGCTACAGGGGCGTTACTTTCACCGTTATCCTTTCAACAACAAGAGACGATTCCATGTATCGCTCATGCCGTTTCAATTGAAGTGGGTGAACAGTTATGATCTTCTTATCAGCATTTGTAGTCGGTGGTTTGATTTGTGTAATTGGACAAATATTAATGGATGTATTAAAGCTGACCCCTGCTCACACGATGAGTACACTCGTAGTTGCTGGCGCGGTATTGGACGGTTTTGGCTTGTATGAACCATTAATTGATTTTGCTGGTGCTGGTGCGACAGTTCCTATAACGAGTTTTGGTAATTCACTTGTACACGGGGCGATGGCGGAAGCAGAAGTGAATGGTTTAGTTGGTGTGTTAACGGGAATTTTTGAAGTGACAAGTGCGGGGATTTCAGCAGCGATCATTTTTGGATTTATCGCTTCTCTTGTATTTAAACCAAAAGGATAAGGAGTGAAAATATGACAGTAGGTAGTCAGGTTCAAGGGTTACTTATATCATTACAATCAATTGATGCTATTCTTTCGTCGCTTGCTGTAAAAACGGAGGAGCGAGAAGCAAGGGAAGCTTTTCATCAAAGTGCCTTAAAAACAAGGACCATTATTAAAGAGATTCAAAAAAGAAAGGGGCAAATTGAATTTGAAGAGCCCGAGTATCAAGAAACTTAGAAAGGAGGGATTAAGATGCAAGGGTGGATTGAGGTTGCACTTCGTAGTTTTATTGGTTTTTTGTTATTTTTCGCTATCGCCAGATTATTTGTAAGAAAGCCGATTGGTGAGACATCCCAATTAGAATTTGGTCTTATCGCCTCAGTCGCCGTCATTCTAGCAATTGGGTCCATTCAATTAGCTATTCCAATCTCTTACTTATTGATTGCTTTACTCATCTGGGTCGGAGGGACATTTGGAGTCCTTATGTTAAGTTTGAAAAATGCATCATTCCGTACTGTGATTTATGGGAAAGGGATCCCGATCATGAAGGATGGGAAAATCCTAGAAGACAATATGAAAAAACAACATATAACAACAGATGAATTACTTCGTAAGCTTCGTGGAAAACAAGTGTTTCAAGTGGCAGATGTAGAATTCGCTGTTCTTGAGGGAAACGGTGAATTAAATGTTCTGGTAAAAAAAGAGCAACAGCCTATAACGGCGAAAATGCTCCATCATCAGGTTCCACCTATAAAAGAACCAGAAACGGTGATTATGGATGGGAAGATTCTTCATGAGCCTTTATCAACACGGGGTTTAAGTGAGGAATGGCTAAAAACAGAGCTTAAGAAGATGGATGCCATTGTAGAAAATGTATTCTTGGCGCAAATAGATGAATATGGCCAATTAACGTTCGATTTATTTGACGATATTCTCCAAGTGCCACAACCAACTGAATTACCATTGCTTGAGGCAAGTATCAAAAAAGCACAAGCGGATATGGAGTTATTTGCACTTGATACTGAAAATGCTCAAGTTAAACAGATGTATAAGTGGTGTGCAGAACAAATGAAGCATGTTCATGAAATGGTATCACCCTATACAAAATCATAACTAGTTGACAGTACAATTAATTACAAGGTGCATGTTTTTAGTTATCATTTAGAATATACCTCCTTATCCCTTCGTTTTGCAAAATTCACGAAGGGATTTTTTAGTGAATTTCAATTTTCTTTTGTCTTAGTGTAATCAATTTGTTGCATCATGCTTTATTTGGGAATACTGTCTTTAAGTTAGAATCCATTGAGTAAATAAAAAGGAGGGGTAAGTGTTGGAATATATAATATCATTTGCTAAAGCATTAGGAATGTTCGCTGTTGGGCTTACGGCATTTCGATTGATGGGTAGTCAAGCAGTTGGAAGATTAACCGATTTTGATCTGGTTGTGGCCATTGCCATTGGTGCTTTAATTGCTAAACCGCTATCAGACCCTGATTTAAATCCATGGATTTCAGTTGTCGCTATTTTTGCATTGGTGATCGCCCAAATAATTATTAGTTGGTTGTCTCTTAAAAGTACAGTCTTTGAAAGTTTTATAGCGGGGAAAACAATTAAGGTGATTGAGAATGGCTCAATTATTATGAATGGATTACGTAAAGCCAGAATCAGCAAAAATGAATTAAGTGAGGAATTACGAGTTAATGGATTTCGATCCCCTTCCGAGGTACAACACGGTTTTCTGGAACCAAACGGTAAGTTAAGTTTATTTGGAAAAGAAAAACAGGACCTGTTAAATAAGGAAAATCAATAAGGTAAACTAGTCGGTTAATCAAGGAGCTATCAATAAATGTTAATAGCGCTCATTAAAAAAGTACTTCAAAAAACAATTAATATAGAACATTGGAAATTAATGATAATAGGTGTTGTTTTCATTATTTTAAGTTCATTTATTATTTATTTATTAGAACCGGATGAATTTAAAAATCCCCTTAACGGTTTTTGGTTTGTGATGACGACTATCTCACAAGTCGGTTTTGGCGATTATATTCCTAAAACCATGTTTGGCAGGCTTTATACAGTCTTACTATACCTTATAGGAGTGGGCTTTTTTGCCATCATTATTGCTAAGTGGGTAGACTTACTAAATAATTATGAAGAATTAAAGGAGAAAGAAATAATGGGTTATAGAGGGAAAAATCATATGATTATGATTAATTGGTCTCAAAAAACGAAAATAACAATTGAAGAAATATTAAACAAGAAGCCAAAACTTGAGATTGTCTTAATAGACCAATTAAACAATTCTCCGTGCCAACATGATCAAATTCATTATGTTCAAGGAAACGTAACGAAGATAGATACACTTCAAAGAGCAAATGTATTGCATGCAGAATCCATTTGTATTTTTGTACCTGATAATATAATCGATGAGGTGGCAGGAGATGGGAAGACCTTATTAATTGCGTCTACCATTAAACAATTGGCACAAGAGAAAAACGCTGATGTTTATATCATAGTTGAAATTTTAGATGAAGACCACATCTCAAATACAAATCTAGATTGTATAGATGAATTCATTTTATCTAACAAGCCATTTTCTCATTTAATGGCTAAAACAGCCCTACATAAGCAGCTTGACTATTCATAGTTTTATGTTTTTTCTATTAATATAGGGGATTAGCCGTATTTTTTTCTATAGTGATATCACTCATGACTCAGTATTTTTTATAGCACAGGTAAAGAAAATCTTATTAAAATGATGATCTTTCAACTCACTCATATATCCGTCTTTAATTACTGTTATATTATATAGTATATCCTTTTATATAAGTTATGGAAGTTATTGGCTGTATAGGATCATTTCAATTAGACATATTAACCTTTATAAGCTTACATTTTTACTTTCTAGGAGACCAGTAAATGACAGTTCAAACTCAAATTCAACAGGCATTAGCTTCTGCACAAAGTGTTGAAGCAAGTTTAACGCAATTCAGTCTAGAAACAGAAAATCAGCAAGCTAAACAAACGTTTCAACAGTTAGCCCAACAGCAAAAAAACATTGTACAACAATTACAAACACGCTATGAGCAAGTTCTTCAAGAAGAACCACAATTTAAAAATAACCAATAATATACTTGAAAAAACAGTAGCAGGATTTTGCTACTGTTTTTTTCTCTTATTTATGTATTTCTAAGGTGCCTAATCCAGCAAAATAACGAACAAAATAGAAAGAAGTATAGATCAAAGACATATAAAATACTCCACACATAACTAATGATGTTGAAAATCGGATTATTAAAAAACCATGATGTGGGTGCTGAATCCAATCATTGATTAAAAATAATCTTTGATTAGATGCCTTGCTATCTATCATCAACCAAGCAAGGTGAATAACAAATAAAGTAGTCGTATGTATAAGAAATAGCCATTGTCGATCTTTCAGGCGATCTATTCTCAGCCGGTATCGGCTGATTAAAAACAACAGCGCAGCTAACCAAGTTAGTCCTTTTGAAAGAATAAATAAAACCCATCCATGCTCATTTAGGAAGACAACCATTTTCACCCTCTATGATTTAAAATACAAATTTATACTAACCTTATTAGGCAACATAACGATAAGAAAATGCCGCCTAGGTCTATTTAGGAAGTGGGTTCTATAGGGTAAATAAAATGATCTTACGGGGAAAGTATAAGGATAGTGCTCGTTAAAGGAGGCGTTTAAAGTGACAGTAGGAACACAAGTTAGGCAAGCTTTAGCAAACGCGAAAAGTGTACAAGCAAATTTTGAAACATTTGCCTTGCAAACGAAAGATGAGGTAGCTAAAGAGAGGTATAGCCAAGCTGCGGCACAGATTCAAGAAATAATTGAAGGGTTAGAAACACGAATGGAGAAAATGGAGGAGGAAGAACCAAGTTTTAAAATGGATAATGAAGTTTGAAAACCTCCCACCAAACAAAAGGCTATCTCAAATTTTTGAGTTAGTCCTTCTATATCTTTTACATATTATAGATTACAGTTAGCTGGTAGTGAATTTGTCGTAATCTTATCAAAGACTCCACCTCATCCTCATCTTTCACATTTTCTTTAAGCAATTCAACTTCTAATTCAATGTCTTTATAATCAGACAGTGCTGCTAAAAGCTGCAACTTCCATTTTCGTTGCGCATATTGTTTTTCAAATTCGGTAATGTTTGAGCGTACCTCATCCCATTCTTTTTGTTCAATCTGATGTTGCAACTCATTGATTTTATTAAATAAAAATTCATCTTTTTCCGTTTTTACGATATTCCCGACATTACAACCTGAAAAGAAGGTTAATATCAGCAATAATCCAAAAGCACTGCTTATTCTTGTCACGTTAACACTCCTTTTAATTATTTTTAAGTAGTATGTTTGGATATAGTTTGCCCAATAATAGAAAAATAGTACATTGTATGAAATAAGGATGGGGTTTTGTGAATGAATTAGGGATTGTTTTGTTTAGAGGCGTGGTCGGAATTACTTTCATGCTAACTTTGGCTCGCCTTATGGGAAAGAAACATCTTAGAAATATGACCTTTTATGAATATGTTGTAGGAATTTCAATTGGGAGTATAGCGGCGGAATTAACGTTCGGTACAGAGGTAAGAATGTCCAATTTTCTTCTTGGGATGATTATTTGGACAATCATCCCTGTTCTCATATCCAAAATGGAGTTAAAATCATTTCGCTTTCGAACATTGACCGAAGGCACACCGAGAATTTTAATTAAGAATGGTAAAATTCTTGAGAAAAGTTTAAAAAAGGAAGATTTCACGGTAGATGAACTTATGATTGCTTTAAGGCAAAAGGATGTATTCAAACTTTCCGAAGTCGAAACAGCTGTTATGGAGAAAAATGGACAAGTTAGTGTAATGAAAAAAACCGAACTGCAGCCATTAACGCCAAAGGATGTGGGGAAGGTAACAGAACAGGAACGCGAACCCCGTATTGTCATTATAGATGGGAATGTTATGGAAAGAAGTTTGAGTGAATATGGTTATACGAAAGAATGGTTGTTAGGTGAAATCATGAAGCAGGGAGCAAAGAATTTTCCAGATGTGTTTTTCGCTCAAATTGATTCGATGGGAAATGTTTATGTTGACCTGTATAACGATACGTTGAAAATGCCACAAGTTAAGCAAAAGTTATTAGTTGCTGCCAATATTAAACAGCTTCAGGCGAACTTAGTGAATTTTTCTTTGCAAACTGAAAATAAAAATGCAAAGGAGATGTACAATGGATATGCCAAGCAAATGGATAAATTGTTAGATGATATGAGTGGATATTTAAAAGAGTAGTATATACATAGCTTGGTTATGCAAACATTCCCAAAAAATGAATTGGGAATGTTTTAATTTGTGTTGTTACCATTTTAGAAATAGAACTAATAAGTTAGAGTATTTGACCTTTTATTGAAAGAAACGCCATATCAGTGTTGAATGCGTTGATGTTTTTCGTCCTTTCGTGAATAAGCGAGGTGTAGCTTCCCTTCGTCATTCATCGTACAAAGAAAAATACTTTCTATACGAACGATGCCTTCGTTTTGCAAACGCAAACGAAGGATTTCTTTTGTTATGTTGAGTTCTTTTATAATCTCTTCTTGCATCATTCCTTCAATGATAACGGGATAGGACATACCACTACTTTTCTTTTTAATCCCTAAATCTTCAATGCTAGGAGCTGATTTCTCGGGCTTTTTTTGAACACTAATGTCCCCGTTTGCTTCAATAACACCTAACAGGACTTCATTTATATCGAATATATTTTTCTGACGAAGTAACTGAAAAATATTATCAATTGTATATTGAATTGATTGTAAATTATCAATTAATAATTGCCCGTCTTTTATCACAACAGTTGGCTCAAACGTGATTAATTTTCCTAATTTGCGTCTTTTTAGAGCGATCTTTGCAACCGCTTTTTGAAAGAGACCAATTGCAACAATTGCAAAGGCTGTATGAATATGGCTAACAGAAGGGTCAGCTAAGTCAGCTCCAGTGACACTTGCTAGCGTAACAAAAATGAGGAAATCAAAAATAGGGACCTGACCGATCGATCTCTTTCCCATAAATAATGTTGTTGCAAGTAAAAGAGGGAAAATGGTTAAGATACGCCCCGATATATTAGCAAGTTCTAATAACATTATAAATCCGTCCTCTCCCTTACGAAATTATCTAATCATTATTTCCTAATTTAGGAAAGATAAACAAGCAAGTTCATTAGTAATTCGTTTATGTTTCAGTCATAACATTGGTTGTCCTGCATAGACATTGCTAGTAAGAGAAGAAAAGACAAGCACAACGTTTCACATCATGAGACTACATTAATACGACAGGACGGGGATCAAAATGGGAACGAAATTTGCACTTATACTGATTGCTTTTTTACTTATTGTCACAGTACCGCTACATGCTCATGCTGAGCAACGAAATTTCTCTGTTTCTGCTCAGGCTGCTGTCCTTATCGAGCAGGAATCGGGAAGAATATTATACGGTAAAAATGAGAAAACACCATTAAGGATCGCGAGTATCACAAAAATTATGACAGCTATTCTGGCAATTGAATCGGAAAAAATGGATGAAATGGTCAAAGTTTCTACAAGGGCAGAAGGTACAGAAGGTTCTTCCATTTATTTAAGAGCTGGTGAGAAGATCAAATTAGAAGACTTAGTATATGGTCTGATGCTTAGAAGTGGAAATGATTCTGCCGTAGCCATTGCTGAACATGTCGGTGGAAGTTTAGAAGGCTTTGTTTATTTAATGAATGAAAAGGCAAAAGAAATTGGTATGGTGAACACGATGTTTCAAAATCCCCATGGTCTAGATGATCATGAAGATCATTACTCAAGTGCTTATGATATGGCGCTATTAACACAATACGCCATGGATAGTGAATTGTATCGCGAAATATCTTCAACTAAAAGTTACCGTGTGGACGGTGAGCAAATTCGTGTATGGCGTAACAAGAATCGTTTGTTAACCGAGCTTTATAAATATTCAACAGGTGGGAAAACAGGGTATACGAAGCGCGCGAAACGAACGCTCGTATCAACAGCTGAAAAAGAAGGCACTGATTTAATTGCAGTAACGCTTAATGCCCCAAGTGATTGGCATGATCATATGAATTTGTTTAACTGGGCATTTGATACATTTTCCATGAATGTGTTAGTAGAAGAAGGGACTCTATCTGAAATAGAAGATGAGTTTTATAAGGATCGTGTATTTGCCCCTTATTCGTTTGAATACCCTTTAACCAACTCTGAACTCGAGTCACTTAATAAAGAAATTACTTTGTATCGCCCGCCAGGAGATACTCGTTCAGAAAATTATATCCCACCCCAACCAGTCGGGAAAGTTGAGTTCAAAATAAATAATGAGCTTATCGGTCAAATCCCATTATTATACGAAGCTCCAGAAGTGCAAGAAAAGAAAGGGTTTTGGGCTAGATTCATTGACTTTTTTTCTTTCACTATAGGGGTGAGAAGTAGTGATTAACAAAATATGGGTTGCGATGCTTGTCATAGGCATTGGATTTGGAGCGGTAAATGGCAGAATGGAAGAGGTAAATGAAGCTATTTTTGCAGGGGCAAAAGATGCTGTCACCATTTGTCTCGGGTTAATTAGTATTCTTGTATTTTGGTTAGGACTTATGCGAATTGCACAAGAGGGTGGACTTTTAAATCTATTAGCGAAATTGATGAGACCTATTGCGACACGCATTTTTCCTGAGGTTCCAGCTAATCATCCTGCAATGGGTTATATATTATCGAATATGACAGCGAACCTTTTCGGGCTTGGGAATGCAGCAACCCCAATGGGAATAAAGGCCATGCAACAACTGAAAGACCTAAATGGGGGAAGAGACTCAGCTAGCAGATCAATGATTACGTTATTAGCCATTAATACAGCGAGTATTACATTGATTCCAACTACAGTTATCTCCATCAGGATGAGTTATGGTTCCGTTTCGCCAACAGAAATTGTCGGGACCACTCTTTTAGCAACGACATGTTCGACTTTGGGAGCATTACTAATCGATCGATACTTTTACTTTAGACGCGTGAGGAAGGGGCGAGCTTAAATGGGCTGGATCACCGTCATTTCAATATGGTTCATACCAGTTTTAATTGCTTTTGTACTGATGTATGGTACGTATAAGCAAGTTCCCACCTACGAGACGTTTGTAGAAGGAGCAAAAGAAGGTTTTGGAATGGCGATCTCCATTATTCCTTATCTCGTTGGAATGCTCGTCGCCATTTCCGTCTTTCGAGCGTCCGGTGCAATGGATTTCATTATTGAATTTATGAAGCCAGCTTTGCAGGCAATCGGAGTTCCATCAGAGATCGTTCCGTTAGCTATGATACGTCCAATCTCTGGAACGGGAGCTTTAGGAATGACCTCCGATTTAATTGCCACGCATGGACCTGATTCATTTATTGGAAGATTGGCTTCAACGATGCAAGGAAGCACGGATACAACGTTTTATGTGCTGACCGTATATTTTGGAGCGGTGGGGATAAAGAAAATGGGGGATGCCTTAAAAGTTGGTTTGTTAGCCGACGTGGTGGGTATTGTTGCTTCCATTATCATTGTAACGTATGTATTCGGTATGTAGGAAAGCAGATAAAGGTCTGCTTTCCTGTTCTCATTCTAAGCATAAAACTAGAGAGTAATCTCCATTTTTTTCATTGATTTTTTGATTATCGTTTGAAAAAATAAAGAAGAGGTTACAGATTAGTAGACAGATCTACAATTATCTAGCTGTTAAATCGCTAGCGATTCCAGCTTTGTTGTACATCTATTATTCTCAAATTGTTCCTAGGAGGAGAAAAGTTATGAAGAGTTGGGATTTATTAATTGGCGGAAAATGGCTCTCGCTAAAAGAGACATTTGAAGTGACAAACCCTGCTACTGGAGACGTGATTGGAAGCGTTCCTAATGGAGGGAAATCTGAAGCAAGACAAGCTGTCGATGCAGCCTACGAGTCTCTTCCAAGTTGGCAAGCCAAAACGGCGCTTGAACGTAGTGAGTTGCTTCTTAAGTGGCATCAATTAATTAATGAAGAAGCAGCAGAGATAGCAAAACTAATGACTATAGAACAAGGGAAACCTTTAAAAGAAGCTCTCGGAGAAGTGAATTATGCAAATAGTTTCATTTCATGGTATGCAGAAGAAGGAAAACGAATTTATGGGGAAACGATTCCCGCATCCTTTCCTAATAAAAGAATACTAGTACAAAAACAACCTGTGGGTGTAGTGGCTGCCATTACGCCTTGGAATTTTCCTGCGGCCATGATCACGCGAAAAATTGCACCAGCTTTAGCTGCTGGTTGTACAGCTGTTATCAAACCTGCTGAACAAACACCACTTACTGCTCTTTATTTAGCTAAATTAGCTGTACGAGCAGGTATTCCTGATGGCGTTATCAATGTCGTGACGGGAAACCCTAAAGAGATCGGTTCGACTTGGATGAGTGATGAAAGAGTAAGGAAAATTACATTTACGGGTTCCACTGAAATTGGAAAACTTCTGATGAGACAGGCGGCAGATACAGTAAAAAAGGTGTCTTTAGAACTTGGGGGGCATGCACCATTTATCGTAATGAACGATGCTGACCTTAATTTGGCTGTCGAAGGGGTAGTGGCATCAAAATTCCGAAACGCTGGTCAAACATGCGTTTGTGCCAATCGTATTTATGTACATGAAGATATCATGAACCCGTTCTTAGCTAAATTCATTGAGAAAGTGAGAGATCTTTCTGTTGGAGATGGGTTGAAAGAAGGGGTAGAGATTGGACCGCTCATTGATGAAGATGCGATTACGAAAGTACAAGATCAAATTCGTGATGCGAAAGAAAAAGGTGCTTCAGTATTAGTTGGAGGAGACCTTATTTCTGGACTCTTCTACCAGCCAACTGTTCTAGCAGGAGTAACTGATGAAATGGTTTGTATGAATGAAGAAACGTTTGGACCTCTTGCGCCTGTTGCAACGTTTTCAAAAGTAGAAGAAGTTATTAAGCGTGCCAATAATTCGAGATTTGGCTTAGCAGCCTACCTCTATACACAAAATTTATCTCATGCAATAAAAATGAGCGAGGCGTTAGAATATGGAATTGTCGGTGTCAATGATGGACTTCCAGCAGTAGCTCAAGCTCCGTTTGGAGGCTTTAAAGAAAGTGGATTAGGTAGAGAAGGTGGCCATCACGGGATTGAGGAATTTTTAGAAACGAAGTACATCTCTTTGGGTATTTAAACGGAGAACTTCTACTAGTAAAGAATGATTGAGACCAAATTCGATTTGGTCTCTTTTGGTTTTGAATAGGAAAGGTAAGAGTGGAGTCATTTAGTTTTTAGCGGACACTGGTTCCGTTATCCAATCAAAATAGATCTAATAATAGAGTTTAGCGGACATTAGTTCAGCTATACTGATAATGAACAGTCTAATTCTTATCAGTTTGAGAAACAAAGTAACTTATGTCCGATACAACCAAAAAACAAGAGGGTGTAAGGAAATTGCAGAATGAATGCAGCTGATTAAACTATGGTAACGGTGATTTTTCAAGTGAAACGGGTATGTTTTGTTGTTAGAAAATGAGCGTGTCGAATTATCGACAGGAATAAACTAACTATTCAAATTAAAATGTTTTTTACGGTAATCATATGAGGAGGCCCTCTTAGGCTTGAGAATTCATAATTGAAAGAGTATGATGGGACATGAGGTGAAAGAGATGGAACGGTTACAGAAAGTGATTGCCCAAGCCGGTATTACATCAAGGCGCAAGGCAGAACAGCTTATTATTGAAGGAAAAGTAAAAGTAAATGGACAAGTAGTGCGTGAACTTGGAGTAAAAGTAACGCCTAATAAGGATGAAATTGAAGTTGAGGGTGTCCCGATTGACCGTGAAGAGCCTGTTTATTATCTACTCTATAAACCAAGTGGAGTGATTTCTAGTGTGAGTGATGATAAAGGAAGAACGGTTGTGACTGATTTTCTAGAAATCGAACAACGAATCTTCCCGGTAGGTCGATTGGATTATGATACTTCTGGGTTAATTTTATTAACAAATGATGGAGAATTTGCGAATATGCTTATGCACCCTAAATTTAAAATTGAAAAAGTGTATGTAGCAAAAGTGAAGGGGATCCCTTCAAGAGAAGCGTTGAAAAAGCTGCAATATGGAGTCATGCTTGAAGATGGAAAGACTGCCCCCGCAAAAGTGAAAGTGATGTCGATTGATAAGAAAAAGCAAACGTCAATCATTCAACTTACTATTCATGAAGGTAGAAACCGACAAGTAAGAAGGATGTTTGATGCGATAGATCACCCCGTATTAAAACTAAAACGTGAACAGTATAGCTTTCTGAATTTACGTGGTTTAAACCCTGGTGATGCTAGAACTCTTAAGCCAATTGAAGTGAAACATTTACGTGAATTAGCTGTCACGAAACCGTCATAAAGCAATCATAAATTGTGATGTTTCTAACGTTATAATAGAGAAAATTGCTTTAAATTGGTTGATTCAAAAAAGGGGGAGAGTTTGTTGAAACAAAAACGCCTAATAATGCGATCGAGCATTCTGGCTGTTATCGCAATTGCTCTTGCCTATACGTTTTACTCAAACTTTATTGCTGACCGAAGTGTCGCCAAAGCTGGTGAGGCTTCAGTCAACTTTGTTCTGAATGATCTAAAAGGGGAACGTATTGAGCTTGAAGGATTAAAAGGAAAAGGGGTATTTCTTAATTTCTGGGGTACTTATTGCCCACCATGTGTAAAAGAAATGCCGATTATGGAAGAGTTATACACCGAGTATAAAGAAAAGGGTGTAGAAATTATTGCAGTAAACGCAGCTGAACCAGGACTAACGGTTGAACGTTTTGCTGAGCGTTACGGGCTTACTTTTCCGATTGCCATTGATAAGGGAAGAGACGTAATCGATGCGTATGGAATTTCGCCATTACCAACAACGATATTAATTGATGAACACGGAACAATTGTGCGTGTGCATCAAGGTGGAATGACAGAGCAAATGGTTCGAGACTTCATGGAAGAGATTAAACCCGGGACATAATTGAGGTGCACGAGAATGAACAAAATCACATGTGAATGTACGCATGAAAATCCACAAGGAACGATCGTTTGTGAATCGTGTGGCAAACCTCTTGATGATCAAGAAAATCAAAAACAGCTACTCGATATGAAATATGAAGGCGTTGCCCGCCGGTCACAAACGTACACAACGACATTTATTGATAAAATTTGGATGTTCTTTTCTTCAGTAAAGGTGGGAATTTGGTTGATCGTGCTGACACTTCTCGCATCAGCACTTGGTACCATTTATCCGCAGGAAATGTATATCCCACCGACTGTGAATCCAGCACAATACTATGTCGATGAATACGGAATTACTGGACAATTATACTATCAGTTAGGTTTTCATAATTTATATGGTTCATGGTGGTATATGCTCTTAATTGCAGCATTAGGTGTTTCGATTTTCATCGCTAGTTGGGATCGCGTATTTCCATTATACCGCGCTTTAAAAACGCAGCGGGTAACTAGGCATGCTAACTTCTTAAAAAGACAACGTGTGTATGGAACGTCTAAAGTCCAAGACATTGATTATTCTTTGGAACTAGCTAAAGCAAAATTGAAAGAGAAGAAATACAATCTATCAGAAGAAAATGGAAACATCGTTGCTGAAAAGGGACGTTTTGCTAGGTGGGGTCCTTATATTAATCATATTGGGTTAATCGTCTTTTTAATTGGTTGTATGCTTCGTTATTTTCCTGGAATGTATATTGATGAAAATGTCTGGGTTCGTGAAGGGGAAACGACCGTTGTCCCTGGGACGAATGGACAATATCATATTGGTAACGAGGAATTTCTCGTCGAATTATATGATGAAGATGATGAGATTTTCGGAGAAGCCATGCAACGGGCTGGTGGTCAGATTGTAAAAACCTATCAAACGGATGCGGTACTGTATGAAAGTGAATCTACTGGAATAGTTGGCGAAGGTGAACTAGTCGAAGTTGATCGCCATAAGATTCGTGTCAATGAACCGTTTAAATTTGATGGCTTTGCTCTTTATCAAGTAGATTATAAACTCCATGAATTGAACACAATGAGTTTTACACTTGAAAATAAAGCAACGGGTGAAACAACTGGACGTATTGATGTGAATCTCTTTAATCCAGAACGAATTTATGATTTAGGAGAAGGCTATCGAATTGAAATAAGAGAGTATTTTCCTGATTATTTCTTAAATAGTTCGAATGTCCCGTCCACTCGTTCGCAAATTCCGGACAATCCGGTGTTTATTTTTGATATGTATACTCCAGAAACACCTGAAGGAGAAGTGAGTTTTGTTGGAATTCAAACGAATCTTGAACCTATGGGTGAAAATAATTATAAAATGACGTTTATTGACGTAGATACGAAACACGTAACTGGACTAGTCGTTAGAAGAGATTATACGCTTCCTTTCTTAATTGTTGGGGGAATTATTTTCATGATTGGGTTAACACAAGGTTCGTATTGGTCTCATCGTCGCATTTGGTTACAACGTATAAATGGTGAGGTTTGGATTGCAGGTCATACGAATAAGAATTATCTTGCTTTACGTAAAGATATTGATTATGCGATTGCTGAGACGGAAATTTCCTCACCGATTGATCAGGTTGAGGCTGAAGAGTCCAAGCAAGAAGAATTGAAAAAAATAGAAGGTTAATAAGAGGAGAAAGGGAATGTGAGTGAGTATTCCCTTCCTTTTGTCAGGAGGTTTTATCATGGGAGCAATTAGTGGAAATCTACTATTTATTGCTTTTTTCCTCTATCTTGGTGCGACAATTACTTTTACCGTATCAATAACAGGAAAGAAATGGCGTAACAAACAAGGGGAAATGAACGGAAATCGTTGGGGATTAATTGGATATATTTTATCGATTTTAGGCTCGATCTTTTCACTTGGCTATTTCATTACTCGCTGGATACATGCTGGTCATGCGCCGGTAAGTAATATGTTTGAATACATGACGTTCCTTGGAATAGCGATTGGTTTTGCTTTTGTTATTATCTATGCTATTTATCGTTCTAATTATCTTGGAATGTTTACCATGCCTATTGTCATGCTCATTATTGCGTATGCTTCCATGTTCCCTGGAGAAGTAGCACCGCTTATTCCAGCTTTACAAAGCTATTGGTTGAAAATACATGTTATTACAGTAGCGCTTGGACAAGGAATTTTATCAATTGGATTCGTTGCTGGCCTCATCTATTTGATTAGGACGCTCGACTTTACGAAAACAAATAAACAAACACGAGCACTTGAAATGGTGATGTACTCGATTATCAGTTTAGTTGGTTTCATTTTAATGGGGTCGATCTTTAATGCAATGAATTATGAATCTACATTTGCCTATGTGAATGAAAATGGCATTGAAGCTGAAATGGTTTACAACTTACCGGCTTTAGTAGGTCCTAACGAAGGTCAGCTTTTAACAGAAGGAAAAATGACACCATTATTTGATGCCCCGGCGATCATAGTCGCAAATGATCTTAATACGGTTATCTGGTCTCTACTTTCTGGTTTGGTTATCTATTGGCTATTACGTCTTGTCCTACGTAAACGAATCGGTGGTGCCATTCAACCAATCCTAAAAGGTGTGAGCCCGCAAGCTATAGATGAAGTAAGTTATCGTGCTATTGCGATTGGGTTTCCTGTTTTTGCACTTGGAGGTCTTGTCTTTGCGATGATTTGGGCGCAAATCGCCTGGACTAGATTCTGGGGGTGGGACCCTAAAGAGGTATGGGCGCTAGTGACCTTCTTGTTCTATGCGGCATACTTACACTTACGCTTGTCAAAAGGTTGGCATGGAGAAAAGTCAGCTTGGTTATGTGTAATCGGTTTTGCGATCATCATGTTTAACTTAGTGTTTGTAAACCTTGTTATTGCGGGTCTTCACTCGTACGCTTGATGATACGAACCCTCGCTGCATGCGAGGGTTTTTTTCAAAGATATAGAATGAACGTGCCTTAAGTTATTCAAAAGGCTGATTATAAAATCTGAAATTGCGGGGAAGTTTTTTAATGGTAATCCTTTACCTACTCTCATTACTTAAAGTAGGATAGGGAAAAATAAGCTGATAGGCCTTAGTTTTTCTCGCAACTTATTCGTGTTAGACTACATATAAGAGACCTTAATTAGGAGGAAGTAAAGATGGAAAAAGAAGCGCGTATTTTAGTAGTGGATGATGAAGATCGAATTCGTAGACTATTAAAAATGTATTTAGAACGTGAAAATTATGAAGTGGAAGAAGCAGAAAACGGTGAACAAGCCCTAGAATTGGCTTTAACGGATGAATATGATCTTATTTTACTTGATATTATGATGCCTGGAATGGATGGGATCGAAGTATGTCAAGAACTTCGTAAAACGAAAGCAACTCCTGTTATGATGTTAACAGCAAAAGGAGAAGAGGCAAACAGGGTTCAAGGTTTTGAAGTTGGGACAGACGATTACATTGTAAAGCCTTTTAGCCCAAGAGAGGTTGTACTTCGGGTAAAGGCGTTACTAAGACGTTCTTCGTCCACTAAGTTTTTGCATACGGAAACACAGGCGAAGGATGTTCTTGTTTTTCAACATTTAATGATTGATAACGACGCTCATCGTGTGACAGTTTCAGATCAAGAAATTAGCTTAACGCCTAAAGAGTATGAATTGTTACATTATTTAGCGCAGTCTCCAGATAAAGTATTCTCTCGTGAGCAACTTTTAAAAGATGTTTGGAACTATGATTTCTTTGGTGATTTAAGAACAGTAGATACTCATATAAAGAGACTACGTGAAAAACTAAATAAGATCTCACCTGAGGCGGCATCAATGATTTCAACAGTTTGGGGCATTGGCTATAAATTTGAGGCTGTGAAGTAATAATGTTTTGGCGCAGTGTCGTAGGGAAGCTCTGGATTACCATTTTGCTTCTAGTATCTGTTGTACTAACCGTACTAATGGTTTTGTTGTTGCAGTCGTTTGAACGTTTTCATGTAAACGAAGCGGAATCGCGCCTTTTAAACCATGCGGTTATGATTTCGTCTATTTATCAAGAGTATAGTTCGGAAAGTGATGCGTTAAATACCATTTTCCAGTATACCGAAGCTTTCGATATGCATGTCATTTTTTTAGTCGAAGGTGAAAAAGTTTGGAGTTCAGATGAGGCTGAAGCACATCAAGTCGCACTCGATACTTTTTTTACAGATGAAACCTTATCGCAAGTTTTTTCAGGAGAGCAGGTTGTGATGACAGAAGGGGACTTTCCATTTACAGGTAATGGTGAGGAGTTTCTATCTGAGATTATGATAGTTGGAATTCCATTGCAACTTGACAACGTAGAGGATAGTGCTTTATTTTTATATCAATCGCTTTCAGCCATTGAAGAGGCATCCAATGAAACACGACAGATTATTTATTTTTCAGCTGGAATTGCCATAGTTTTAACGACGATCTTTGCTTTCTTTCTTTCATCTAGAATTACAGCCCCTCTTCGCAAAATGCGTCAAGTGGCCTTAGAAGTCGCACAAGGGAAATTTAAAACAAAGATTCCGATATTAACTCACGATGAGATTGGCCAACTTGCCATTGCGTTTAATCGAATGGGTCGTGAGTTAAACAACAACATTCATGCACTTAATCAAGAAAAAGAACAGCTTGCTCGTATTTTAGTCAGTATGGCAGACGGTGTTGTCACGTTAAACAAAAAGGGTCGAGTCGTATTAACGAATCCACCGGCTGAGCGTTTTATCCAGTCTTGGTATTATGAGCAAGGAATGAATGATGATGTCGATCAAATCTTACCTGATACGTTACAAACGTTATTTGAAAAAGTCGTTCTTCTTGAAAAAGAACAAATGAGTGAAGTGGAAATACAAGGAAGAAGTTGGACGATTCTGATCACACCTTTATACGACCAAGATGAAATAAGGGGTGCGGTTGCCGTTTTACGTGATATGACGGAAGAGCGAAGGCATGATAAGTTAAGAAAAGACTTTATTGCGAATGTTTCGCATGAGCTAAGGACCCCTATATCGATGCTCCAAGGATACAGTGAAGCCATTATTGATGACATTGCCGGGTCTGATGAAGAGAAGAAAGAGATCGCCAAAATTATTTATGACGAGTCATTGCGGATGGGCCGATTGGTTAATGAGTTATTAGATATGGCTAGAATGGAAGCAGGTCATGTTGAGCTAAATATTGAAACGGTTGAAGTCGAATCGTTTAGTGAACGAATTGTTCGTAAGTTTCAAGGTTTAGCTAGGGAACAGGATATAACACTATCACTTGATAGTAATGAAATAACCACTATAACCTGTGATCCTGATCGTATTGATCAAGTGTTAACCAACTTGCTTCACAACGCGATCCGTCATACAGAAAGAGGCGGTCAAGTCACACTAGCGGTATGTCAATATGACGAAGGAATTAAGTTCGATGTGAAAGATACAGGCTCTGGAATTCCAGAAGTTGATTTGCCATATGTCTTTGAACGCTTTTATAAAGCAGATAAAGCGAGAACAAGGGGACGCTCGGGCACAGGTCTTGGACTTGCGATAGCTAAAAATATTATTGATGCCCATGATGGTCATATTTCTGTTCACAGTAAAGTAAATGAAGGGACAACGTTTTCTTTCTTTATTCCGAACAAGTAGCGATATCAAAATATATGGAATGCAAAACAAACAAGAGACAATCTTATTTTTTTAAGATTGTCCTTCTTTGTTTAAAAAACAGATTTTCATCTTTTTAAAACAAGTTTTGATAAATATGTACCCATTTTTGTTGGGTATTATCATCCGTTAAAGCAAGATATTGAAACAAGATCGTCAAACTTTTCGCATCCAACTTCTTAATAAAAGCAGCAATTACTTTTTCATCATTCATATTTTGCAGGAAGTAGACGAGTTCATATCTCACTTTAAAACCAACTCCTCTGTAGAGAATAGATATTCCATTGAACAGGTTTTTATTATACTTCTACGGTTAAAGCGCGTGCTTTTTTAGCTGCCTTTACCATATTTTTAAGAGCTGCTATCGTTTCGACCTCTGTTCGTGTTTTCAAGCCACAATCTGGGTTGACCCAGAAAAGAGAAGGAGAGAGTACAGACAAGGCTCGTTCAATAGTCAAAAGCATTTCTTGTTCACTTGGGATTCGGGGACTGTGTATGTCATATACCCCAAGCCCAATACCTTTGTTATATACAGTTGTTTCAAATGCTGAAATAAGTTCCGCATGACTTCTTGAAGTCTCAATGGAGATGACATCAGCATCTAAATCGTAAATTGAATCAATGATTTCGTCAAAGTCGCAGTAACACATATGTGTATGAATTTGAGTCGAATCTGCTACTGCAGAGGTAGTGGTACGAAAAGCCTTAACTGCCCAATTTAGGTATGCTTCATGCTTGCGTTGTTTTAATGGCAACCCTTCCCTTAAAGCAGGCTCATCAACTTGAATCATCGTAATACCAGCATCTTCTAATAATTGCACTTCATTTAATAAGGCTTCAGCAATTTGAAAAGCGACTTCTTCATTAGGAATATCGTTACGGACAAACGACCAATTTAAAATCGTGACTGGACCAGTAAGCATTCCTTTGACGGGTTTGTTTGTTAACGATTGTGCGTATAAAGTCTCCTTTATTGTCATCGCTTCTAAAAAAGATACATTTCCGTAAATAATAGGTGGTTTGACACAACGTGAACCATAAGATTGGACCCAACCATTCTTAGAAAAAGTGAAGCCTGCTAACTTCTCACCAAAAAATTCAACCATATCAGTTCGTTCAAATTCACCATGTACGAATACATCTAAATCGATCTCTTCTTGAATCGCAACCCATTTTTTGATTTCTTCTTTAATTTGAATGTCATACTCTTCATTTGTAAGTTCTCCTTTTCGCCATTTAGCCCGAGTCTGACGAATTTCTTTTGTTTGCGGGAAGCTGCCAATGGTTGTAGTAGGTAGTAGGGGCAAGTTCCACTTTTTCTGCTGTAAATTTTGGCGCTGTATAAAGGGTAGGGTTCTCTGGTTTGGTAAATGTGTTTGAGATTTCTCTTTACGCCATTTGGATGTTGCTAATTCATTATATGTTTGATGATGTAATGATAATTCGTGCATTTTAGCCGGAGTCGGGGTTCTGACTACTTCTTTTAACAGTTTTAATTCCTCTAATTTTTCAAGACAGAAAGCTAATGCATTTTTAACGAGCGGCTCAAGTTGAGTTTCATGTTTTAAACTGACGGGAACATGAATCAAGCTTGAGGAAGGCTGAAGAATCTGACGTTCAAAAGGGACGTAGTCGTTAAGCTTGCGAACAAGATCAAGAGTAACATTTAAATCACTTTTCCAAATGTTACGGCCATCGATGATACCTGCACCCAATATTTTATCCTTGGGAAATCCGTATGTAAGGATGGATGTGAGATTTTCCTCTTTTCCAAAAACGAAATCAAGTCCTATGCCTTTAACGGGTATCTGAATCAATTCTTCGTAGTGCGTAACGGATTCAAAATAAGTTTGAAGAATGAGATCTAGTCCCAGAACCTGACTGGTGATTGTTTCGTAAGCCGTCGAAAATAGCTTCATTTCTTCTTTTGTCATATCAGTAACAAGAGCTGGTTCATCAATCTGTACAAGTGACGCACCTGCTGTTTCAAGCTCTTGTAATATCTGTATATAAATAGGTACAAGGCGATTTAAGATCGTTGCAAATTCATCTTGCTTGAATCCTTTAGACAGCTTTAAAAAAGTAAATGGTCCTAGTATCACGGGCTTACCGATCATGTTTAATTCATTCTTTGCTTCAAGAAATGCTTGAAGAGGTTTGTTTTCTACTAACATAGGAGTTTGATTATTATCTATTTCTGGAACGATGTAATGGTAATTCGTATCAAACCATTTCGTCATTTCACAAGCGTGGGCATGCTCATTTCCTCGAGCCATCGCAAAATATGTTGTTAACGAAACGGGTCCACCTGAGTACTCAAAGCGTTTAGGAACTAAACCAAACATCGTAGCCGTATCAAGGACGTGATCATAATAAGAAAAATCACCAACAGGAATATAATCAATATCCAAATCTTTTTGTTTTTTTAGATAATTTAAACGGTAATTTTTCATTTGTTTTAGAAAAGTATCCTCAGAAATAGTGGAAGACCAAAAAGCTTCAAGCGTTTTTTTCCATTCGCGGTTCTCCCCGATACGTGGGTAGCCGAGATTACTACTACTAATAATGTTTGTCATGATAAACCCTCCATGTTCATTTTCTTTGTAATAAAAAAATGGATATAATTACCAGTAGAAAGGTAACTATATCCATAAAAATTCTTGTGATAAAGTTAACACCTCCCTATCTCCCGTAGGTAAAAAAACAGTGTTGTTGAAGCAGGCAGGTCTCCTGGCTCTAGGATCATCATTTCCGTGGGTCTTCCCGGCGATTGCCAGTGACATGTATCACGAAAACTCATCTATTACAGTGGCGGGACCGCTCCGGATTTTCACCGGATTCCCTTTTAAACTTTGAAAGGATATTCAAAGTACCTGTTTCCAACATATGAAATTGGTTTTCACTTTAGCGTACATTGGTTGTTGTTGTCAATCTTTTTTTAATTTTTAAAAAACATTTATATAGATTTTTAATTGGTAAACCTTGTCTGTTCTAGAAAGAATGAAAATTATGGTTCATATAAGTTCAGTGACTTCTAGAATGGTTATCTTTAGTAAAAAATACTGTCAACTTTTCTGTTTTAATGTATACTAAAAGTACTTATCATAATCTCATATGAAACACGTATAGGTCATTTAATGTAAATTAGATGATAATAGGGAAGTTGGTGAAAATCCGACACGGTCCCGCCACTGTAAATGCGAAGCACCTCGGTTACCACTGTCTAAATGGATGGGAAGGTGAAGTGAATCAAGATGCATGAGTCA
This sequence comes from Halalkalibacter alkalisediminis, assembly GCF_028610705.1. GTDB lineage: Bacteria > Bacillota > Bacilli > Bacillales > Bacillaceae_D > Halalkalibacter > Halalkalibacter alkalisediminis. The sequence goes on along the minus strand of NZ_JAQQWT010000002.1, from coordinate 413,346 downwards.
GGAGACCTGCCTATACGCTGATGTGAAACCTTCGAGGAAAAGGGGAAGCAATAGATGTACATTCGAACTTTTCGAGATGTTTACTCTTTTGTTTTCAAGCTCTTCCTATAGGGAGGGCTTTTTTTAGTGCTTAAAACACTGATGTTACATAGGATCAATCGTTTCAAAGAGAGATAAGAAAACAAGAAAAAAGGGGTAAGAGAGAAATGAAGCAGTTAAAATTAATGTTGATTGCGCTACTGATGGCAATCTTTGTTGCTGGATGTGGACAAGACCAAGCGACAGAGCTAGAACAAGCACCTGAAACGGAAGTTGAAGAAGCAGAACCAACGGATGGAGAAGAGGGAGAGGATGGCTCATATCCTTTAACCATTACCGATGCACTAGGAGATGAAGTAATCATCGAAGCTCAACCTGAGCGCATTGTTTCTTTAATACCAAGTGTAACCGAAACAGTATTTGCTGTTGGAGCAGGAGATGCTGTTGTTGGCCGTACCGACTGGGATAATTATCCTGAGGCCGTACTTGATATCGAAAGTGTTGGAGATATGAATTTTGATGTTGAGAAAGTTTTAGCGCTTTCGCCTGATTTAGTTTTGTCTCACGCTTCGAATGCACATAGTTCAGAAGAAGGATTAAACCAAATTCGTAATGCTGGTATTCCTGTCGTTGTCGTTTATAATGCGACATCGATTAATGAGGTCTTTCATGCCATTGAATTGATTGGTCAAGTAACTGGCCATAAAGCTGAAGCTGATTCAGTTGTTAGTGATATGCAAGAAACATTTGCTGCTATAGAAGCAAAAGCAAGTGAAATTTCAGAAGAAGATCGTAAAAATGTTTGGGTGGAAGTGAGTCCAGCTCCTGAAATTTACACGACAGGTCAAGGAACGTTTCTTGACGAAATGTTAACAATGATTAATGCAGAAAATGCAGCTGGTGAAGAAGAAGGTTGGCCAATGTTTACAGAAGAAGAAGCTGTAGCCTTTAATCCTGATGTGATTTTAATTACATATGGTTATTACGTTGAAGATGCAGCTGAAGGTGTTATGGAACGTGCAGCGTGGAAAGATGTTCCTGCTGTTGCTAATGAAAGAATTTATGAATTGGATTCAGATGAGGTGACTCGTTCTGGTCCACGTTTAGCTAAGGGAGTCGAGCAGATTGCAAAAGCAGTTTATCCAGAGGTATTTGGCGAATAATATTAAAATTGCATATGTGATTGTCACTCTATTTTGTTTTGTTGCTTTAATTACTAGTATCGGTCGGGGAAGCGTTGAGCTTCCCTTTCTGACCGTTCTACAAATATTAGCAACCGAACTGTTTCGTATGCCACTTGATGTGGAACTAGACCCAATGCACATTAATATTGTGATGGAAATTCGTTTTCCACGTGCTGTTCTTGCGATGTTTGTTGGGGCTTGTTTAGCAATGGCTGGAACTGCTTTTCAAGGTTTCTTGAAAAATCCACTTGCTGATCCTTATACGCTGGGAGTTTCTTCTGGTGCTGCGGTCGGGGCAGTTGCCGTTTTGTTTTTCGGGATTAGTCTTCCTATAATTGGGAGGTTTACTCTTCCTTTTGTTAGTATTTTAGCTGGCTTTTTTACCTTATTTTTGGTGATTACATTTGCAAGGGTTGTTCAAAGGTCGATGGCTGCTGAAACGATTATATTAGCTGGAATTATATTCAGTTCCTTTTTAGGGGCCTTTATTTCGCTCATGATTGCTTTGACTGGAGAAGAGCTAAGGCAGATTATCGGTTGGTTAATGGGGAGTGTAGCAATGAGGGGCTGGCCATTTATATGGATGATTGTTCCTTGTTTTGTCATTGGTTTTCTCTTGTTGTTTTTTAACCGCCATGAGTTAAATGCGATGGCTTTTGGTGAGGAAACAGCGAGACAATTAGGGGTGAATATTGCTTTGCGGAAAATATTAATCCTAATAGGTGCGACTACTTTAACAGGTGGTGCAGTTGCTGTTTCAGGAACGGTTGGGTTTGTTGGACTAGTTATTCCTCATTTAACAAGATTGATTTGGGGGTCTGACCATCGTCATCTTTTGCCTTTATCTATGTTTGTCGGTGCAGGATTTTTAGCTCTTACCGACCTTGTTGCGCGGACCATAATTGCCCCAACTGAATTGCCAATAGGTGTCATTACATCAATTATTGGAGCTCCTGTCTTTGCCTTAATTTTATTAAGACAACGTCGACTTAAATAAAAAATGGAAGGAGGCAAAACGTTGATTACATGTCAGAATATAACGATACAATATGGACAAGAAAAAGTTGTCAACAACCTTTCTTTTGAAGTAAATCAAGGTGAGATGTTTGGAATTATCGGTCCCAATGGAAGTGGAAAGACAAGTTTATTAAAAGCGATTGGTGGGGGGATCATCCCAAAAGAAGGAGAGATCATGATCGATCACCGCGACTTAAGTGCGTATCAATCAAAAGAGTTAGCTAGGAAGCTTGCTGTTTTGCCGCAAGAATCGGATACGGCTTTTTCCTACTCGGTTTGGGATGTCGTTGCGTTAGGGAGGTATCCTCATCAAAAAGGTTGGCTTCAAGGGATTTCAAAGCGTGATGAAGACATGATCACACAAGCATTACTTCAAACAGACACGTATCAATTTAGAACGAAGCCATTGCAGCAATTAAGTGGTGGAGAGCGCCAACGTGTTTTATTAGCAAGGGCACTTGCTCAAGAACCGGATATTCTTTTGTTAGATGAACCAACGAATCACCTAGATATTTCTCATCAAATGGGCTTGCTCAATTCGTTAAAACAATGGTCACATGAGCGCAAGCTAACCGTTATTGCCGTTTTACATGATTTGAATATGGCTAGCCTTTATTGTGACCGTGTTCTTTTATTGAATGAAGGATCCTCTGTTGCTTTAGGGACTCCTGTTGATGTAATGGAAGAAAAGCAGCTAGAAGGTGTTTACCAAACATCCCTTCAGCGCAAGGAGCATCCAGCTGTTCCAAGTCCTTTAATTACGTTTACTCCAGAGCGGACTGAAGACTTTGCAGTGATTAAAGATCTAAAGGTTGAACGCCTGCATGAATGGATTAAAATAGAAAGCAGTCAAAAATGGAAGACGCTATCATCTGCTGTAATTGGAGCTGGATTTCGTTGGCATCATCAATTTGTTAACCGTCATGTTGATAAAAATTATAGTGCTGATAATGTTGAAATGGAATATGGGCAGTATCTGAGGGAGAAAGGCCTTGACCCTAACGATACGCTAGGTATGATGACCGCCGCTTTTCTCGAAGATGCTTCTATTCTCATTTCTAAACCGTCTTCTCCTGCTATTTATGTCATGATTAGTGCAGGTGTCTCAAATGCTGTTGATGCGGCAACAGCTCATCAACAAGCCGATTGGATTCCAGTAATGGGAACAATTAACATCTGGGTGTTTATTGAAGGAAATTTACCAGAAGCTGCGTATATTCAAGCGGTGATGACCGTTACAGAAGCAAAGGCAAAAGCACTCCATGATGAACATGTAATAGATTCGGTCAGTGGAACAATCGCAACAGGGACGTCAACAGACAGCGTATTAATTGCTTCAAGCCAATCAGGAGTTCGTTATCCTTATGCGGGCACCATTACACCGCTTGGTAAGGAAATAGCAAGGTTAGTGTACAAAGGTACAAGAGACGCTATTAAACGCAATAAAATACGGAGAGAATCGTTATAATGTCTCATCTAGTTGCGTTATTACTAGCTGTTGTGATAGATAGAATGATTGGTGATCCCCGTTTTATTCCACATCCCGTAGTTGGATTTGGCAAACTCATCTCAATCACAGAACGACTATTGAATAAAGAGAATCATCGAAAAGCAAAAGGGTTGTTCATGGTAGGTGCTCTTGCCATAGCGGTCCTAACTTTAACCATTTTCCTTGTACAAATGGCCTATCAAATCCATCTATATGTCGGAATATTACTAGAAGCATGGTTAATCTCTACAACGATTGCATCAAAAGGATTAAAACAGGCTGCAGATGAAGTAGCTGTTCCACTTAAAAAAGGAGAGTTTGATGAAGCAAGAAAGAAACTTTCCTATATTGTTGGAAGAGATACGGACTCACTGAACGAGGAAGAGATCACACGTGCGACTGTGGAAACGGTCGCTGAGAATACGAGTGATGGAGTGACTGCTCCTTTGTTTTTTGCGTTAATAGGGGGAGCGCCACTTGCGATGTTGTATCGTTTTGTAAATACATGTGATTCAATGGTGGGATATAAGAATGAACGCTATAGTGATTTTGGATGGGCATCAGCTAAATGCGATGATTTACTAAATTGGGTTCCTAGTAGAGTAACAGGCTTTATTATGGTGTTTTGCACAAAACCGAAGCTTAATCGCTCAAAGAGCGAGTGCTGGGCAATTGTTAAAAGAGATGCGAGAAAACACCCGAGTCCAAATAGTGGTTGGGGAGAAGCAGCTGTAGCTGCCCTTCTTGGCATTCAACTTGGAGGAATAAATACATATCAAGGTGTTGTTTCAAATCGAGCTAAAATGGGTGATGATCTTGTGACTCTTAGGTCCCTACATATTGAGGAAACGAACCTCATTATGCTCAGGACAACTTATGTGTTTACACTTATGCTACTTTTAGGGGGAAGTATATTCTATGTTTTTACCTAACCATGGGGCTAATCCTAAACAATTAATAGAGGCTCTTGGGAAACAGATACCAAATGATCTCATCGATTTCAGTGAGAATACAAATCCATATGGCCCACCTTCAGCTGTTATACAATTTCTAAACACAGACTTTACTAAAACGATGACTAATTATCCTGATCCGCATGTGACAGAGTTAACGAGCAAACTAGCACAGTTTACTATGATACCTACAAAAAACATTTTAGTAGGCAATGGAGCAGCTGAGCTGATTTTTCTACTAGCAAATTTCTTTCAAGGAAAGCGAGTGGCGATTGTCGAACCTGCTTTTTCTGAGTACCGAGATGCATGCGAGGCTTTTGAGTGTAACGTGACATCTATCGTGTTATCTTCACCTTGGCATCTCGATGTTAATATGGTTCTTTCTTCCATTTCAGACATCGATGTCCTTTTTTTATGTTCACCGAATAACCCAACTGGCGTCAGCTATCACAAGGAAGAAATCATTCATTTAATAGAAGCGGCGGAAAAACAAGGAGTTTATGTGGTACTAGACGAAGCTTTTTATGATTTTACTGAAGCAGATTGTGGTCTCCATCAGCTAGTAAATCGATTTTCGACTTTAGTAATCATTCGCTCTTTAACGAAGATGTTTGCTATTGCCGGTATTAGGCTTGGCTATCTTTTAGCAAATTCAGACTTAATTACGAAGCTAAGAATACGACAACCTACATGGAGTGTGAATGGAATCGCTCAGCAAGTCGGTCTTTCTTTACTCAAAGAAGATGCATTTGTCGAACAAACGCTATTGAATATTCATCAAGAGCGTAGACGTGTCACAAGCGTGTTAAACGATCTTGATTTTTTTGTTTCGGATTCTGTTGTTAATTTCTATTTACTTGCGGAACGCGATCGAAAAGATTTGATGCCTTTACTTGTTTTTCTTTTAGAAAAAGGAATCATAGCTCGCCATACATACAATTTCAATGGATTAGATGGACGGTATCTACGTTTAGCAGTAAAGACGAGGGAAAATAATGATCAACTGATGGATGCTTTAGCTATGTGGAGGAAAAGATGATTCTTTTTATAACAGGTGGAGTTAGAAGTGGAAAGAGTGAGTATGCAGAAACGCGCGCTCTCAACCTACTTTCTAGGAAAAAACATGACCGACTCTATTATATTGCCACGAGTCATATATATGACCGTGAAATGAAAGCAAGAGTAGAAAAGCATCAACATCAAAGAGCTAAGAGTGGTGCAAATTGGCAAGTTTATGAACAATCAAGAGAGATTGACGAGCTTTTGCCTAAGTTTCAAGAAGGAGATGTCATTCTATTAGACTGTCTTACCACCCTTTTAAGCAATGAATTATTTGTAGGCTGGGAGATAAATCAAGAGAAATGGAAGAGCAACGATTTTATAAGAGAGCTAGAGATGAAAATGAAGCGGTTGTTTACAGAGATGGCTGTTTCTTCATATTCTGTCTTCGTTGTTTCAAATGAGGTATCCTACGATCTACCAGTGAAGGAACTAGGCACAAATGTTTACATGAAACTACTAGGCAGACTCCATCAATTTATTGTTTCCTTAGCTTCTGAAGCTATATTAGTTGAACATGGATTGCCCTGTTTTAAAAAAGGAGGAGAGGGATCATGGTTGGAATCATGATACAAGGAACTTCCTCAGATGTCGGGAAAAGTTTGATATGTACAGCTCTTTGCCGGGCGTTAGTTAATAGAGGAATCAAAGTGGCACCTTTTAAATCTCAAAATATACCCAATAATTCATATATCATAGATGAGGTGGGTTCTGATACAGGAACACCTGGTACGAAAGTAAATGGGTTGGGTCTAATCCCAGTTGAGACTAGGTTTAAAAATGAGAAGTGTACAAGTCAATCTATTGGGGCATTTATTCCTGGTGATTTAACCTCACTTTTACGAGTGAAAGGTTTTGAGATTCATTTAGGTTTAACGAAAAAGCTTGATGAGGCTTCTAGTTCTTTCCTAAAAGTGGGAGAGCGAGAAGCAGGAATCTTTCTTCGTAGTGGTCAAATTATAGGAACTTATTTTCAGCATCTCTTTCATAATGATGAATGGCGTACTTGGTGGTTGAATCGGCTTCGCCTAAAGCGAGGTCTAAAAAAGAAACAAAAAAAATCATTTAGTGAGGTACGTACTCGAGCTTATGATGAGTTAGCTGATTGGTTAGAGCAAGAATTAAACGTTGATGAACTCCTGCAGCGTATGAGGGAGTGGAACAATGAAACATAAGCTGAGAATCTGGGTTGATGGAACGATGCTAGCTTTCCAGCTATTAACAACGGTTCCGATCAGAAAGCAAATTGAGTGGGATGATGAGAGGGCAAAAGCATCTGTTAGTGCGTACCCGTTAGTTGGGCTCATACTTGGCACATTAATGGCTCTACAATGGTTTATTTTCACAGAATACACATCTATTTCTCCATTTGTTTTAGTAGGATGGCTCTTAACTTTCTCGATCTTGTTTTCAGGAGGCTTGCATCTTGATGGCTGGGCTGATTTTCACGATGCTGTCTTTTCAAGAAGAAGTCGTGAGCAGAAATTAGAGATTATGAAGGATCCGAGAGTTGGAACATTTGGTGTGTTAGCCTTGCTGTTTGTGGTAGGATGGCGTTTTATTTTTATGTTAGAAATTGTAAAAGTAGCCACTCCTTCAACTGTTTTGGCTGTAATAGTTATCTACACTCTCGTTAGGCTGATGCTTGGTTGGCAGGTTTTACAAAGTAAGTTTGCAAGAGCAGAAGGAATGGCAGCAGCGCTTCAACCTGCAAAAACTAAAGTTATGGTCATTATTTATTTAATTTGGACAATAGGTTTGGCTCTTCTTTTACTTGTCGTTTCTCCAAGTTTAATCTCGTTACTTTTAGCTGCAGTTTTCTTTTTAGTAATTTGGAAGAAATGGGTCAATGATCAGCTTGCTGGCATTACGGGTGACACCATCGGAGCAGGTGCGGAAGGAGGGGAGACATTCCTATGGGGAATTCTTTGGTTCTTACTCTTATAAGACATGGATTAACATCATTTAATGAAGAGAAGCGGTATTTAGGGTGGCATGATCTCCCTTTATCAGAGCGGGGGAGAATCGAAGTGTTATCTCGAATTCCTTCTATATCCAAGCACAAGACTGAGCTTCTTTTTACAAGTGATTTGCTAAGGAGTCAACAAACGGCCCAACTCTTGTTTCCTAATAACTCTCTCATCCCTTTCTATAAATTAAGAGAGTTTGATTTTGGGGATTGGGAAGGGAAAACGTATGAGCAATTGAAAGGGTTAGAGCATTATCAAAGGTGGCTCGACGATCCTGAAAAGGTGACTCCTCCAAATGGGGAAAGCTTTCAACAATTTCAAACGCGTACAAATGAAGCTTTTTTTGAGATGCTAGACATAATAGAAGAAAAAAAAGTCAAACATGTCACAATCGTTTGTCATGGAGGAGTCGTGAGGCAATGGCTTTCTATGTTCTCACCCATTAAACGAGCTTTTTTTGAATGGGATGTACCGATTAATGCTAGATTTCAATTAAGTGGAAACCTTTTAGATGTAAGGAGGGGATCAACATTCATTTCATTACAGGAGGAGCCTATCATGGCAAAAATAGATGGGCACTTGAGTTTTTAAGTAGTGATGATTCAATCAAATGGTACAATGGTTATAGTGAATCAAACATTGTACCGTTGAATACAAATAATGGTAACGTCATCATTTTTGGATTAGAAGCTTTCATTCGTACGTTTCTTGGGAAGGAAAAGCCTAGGGAGAGCTTTCAAGAGTGGCTCGTAACATGGCTAAAATGGGAACAGATCGATAATGGTTTCAATCTTAGCATAATAGGAACGGACATCGGAAAAGGGATTGTACCAACTGATGAGGGAGCAAGACGTTATCGAGACCTTGTTGGTTGGTGCTTTCAAGACGTAGCTAGACAGGCAAACCGAGTAGATGTCATTTGGTATGGCTTAAATGAGCAGTTAAAATAATAGGAGGTTTCTATAATGAAACTATATACAAGAACTGGCGATGAAGGGAAAACGAGTGTAATAGGAGGAAGACTAGACAAAGACGATATAAGAGTGGTTGCTTACGGGACAACAGATGAATTAAATTCATTCATTGGGATAGCTCTTACTCAATTAGATGAAAATCTGTTCCCTGATATTAGAAACGAGCTAGTCAAAATTCAACATGAATTGTTTGACTGTGGTGGGGATTTAGCGATGGTGAAAGTATCAGAAGTCCACCCTTATAAAGCAAAGCAAGAAATCATCGATTTTCTGGAAGAGCGAATTGACGAATATATTAAGGAAGCACCAGAATTAGAGCGATTTATTTTACCAGGAGGTACTGTGCCTGCTTCAACTCTTCATGTTTGCCGCACCGTGACAAGACGTGCGGAAAGGCATGTCGCAAAACTTCACCGGGAAGCAGATGTATGTAACCCGATTGTTCTAAAGTATGTGAACCGTCTCTCTGATTATTTCTTTGCCATTGCCAGAGTTGTAAATCATCGTCTGCAAGTGAAAGATGTTGAATATGAGCGAAGTGCCATTGTTTTTAGGGACGGAAAAAGAAAGAAATAATAACAATAATGGGTTGACTTTAAAGGTTTGGATCCTCACCTTTAAAGTCAACTTTTTTTGAAATTTAATCATATAAAAAGATGTAATTATATGGTATTTTTAAAAGGCGAATTCATATATTGAAGGGTGTTCATGTTTTAGAGGGGGAAGATTGATGAAAAAAAAGTTGTTAATTGTACCTTTGTTGTTCCTTGCTGGTTGTACGAATTCCGTGTGGGCAGAGGATCCTAAAGTAGTATCGGTTCATTCTTCATATTTTGTAAGTGAGACGAAAGAGAAACCACCTGTTTATTGGCCCGTACAATTAAAAGATGAATGGAACAAAGCAGTTCATACCGTTTCGATGAATGACTATGGATATTTATTTTCCCAACAAGTTGACGAAGAGTCCCTTCGTCAATTAGTTAGTGATTTAGCGAGGCAGATTGATACTCCAATGGAAAATCCTCGTTTAAAGCCAAACGGTGAATTCATTCCTGGAAAAGAGCGAGTGATTTTGTCTGAACAAGAGCTGATGGACCAGTTACTAGAGTTAGAGGTTGGAACGAAGGAATTAGTGCTACCTATTTATGTAACAGAACCTGCTGTCAGCGAGAATGACTTGCAAGGAATTGAAAATAAGAAACTTGCTGAATACACCACATACTTTAATCCTTCTGTAACCGGTCGTGCTAAGAACGTATTGTTATCTTCAGAAGCGATCTCAGGTATCATCCTTGGACCTGGCGACTCGTTTTCCTTTAATCAAACCGTTGGGGAACGGACAAGAGAGCGAGGTTATCAAGAGGCTAAAGAAATCGTCAATAAAGAATTTGTTATGGGGATTGGCGGAGGAATTTGTCAAACGTCGTCTACTTTATTTAATGCGGTTGATCATGCCGGTTTAGAGATGATTGAACGTTATACCCATTCACGTGAGATTGGTTACGTTCCAGAAGGAAGGGATGCAACGGTTTCTTGGGGAGGCCCAGACTTCAAATTTAAAAATTCTAATTCATTTCCTGTTTTAATTCGCTCACATGTTGATTTAAATCGTGGAGAAATTCAAGTTTCTGTCCATACGCACTAATAGCCTTCAGGTATAAGCGAAACTACAATTAAGTAGCCAGTTTATACTTTTTTTTATGTCTTTTAACCAATCTATTCGTTCAACTGCATAATTCTCTTCATTCATTTCATACTAAAATAGACAAAGTTTGGAACGGAAGGGGGAAGAGTGATGCTCGGTAAATGGTTGTATAAGCAATTGAGAGATAGCCGAAAAGAGACCATAAAAGACGTTTTGGATGTGTTTTTGAAATCTAGCGACTTCGTTATCCATCCATTAAAAAAAGAAACAAAGACATTTAACGTTGGTTACTTTCAGACAATGATTGATAGTGATCGTCTAAACCGTGACCTTCTTCCATATGTGACGAGTGCTAAGGAACAGAATCTTAAGGAGATCCTACCTAACATTCCAATTCAAGATAAAGAAATAATTGATACAGCTAAAGATTTAAAAGAAAAAGTGTTGCACGGTTCTATTATCATTTATGAGGGGAATAATCCATCTAAGTGTGCGGTCATCGATGCGGCACTGGATTCAAACCGGGCTGTAGCAAAGCCGGAAACAGAGTTTAGTGTGGCGGGACCGCAAGAATCTTTTATTGAGTCCATTGAAACGAATATTAATCTTATTCGTAAACGTTTGCCGCTTCCTCAGTTACAAATAAATGAATTTAAATTAGGCAAGGTGACTCAAACGCGTGTAGCCGTTCTTTATATAGATGGACTTGTCGATCAAGATAATTTACGTACGATGGAGCAAAGGTTAAAAGATATTGAATTTGATCAAGTCATTGATTCAAGTAGTCTTGCACAGATGATTACAGATAATTCTATGTCCATTTTCCCGCAATTAATTAATACAGAAAGACCAGAACGAGTCGCCGCTGTATTAGCGGAAGGGAAGGTAGCTTTTTTGGCTGATGGCTCTCCTGAAGCGATATTGGGGCCTGCAACATTGGTTGAATTCTTTTCTTCGTTAGAGGATTATTACCTTCCATGGCAAATAGCGACTTCTGTTCGTTTGTTGCGTTTCTTTGCTGTAATGTTTTCTGTTTTATCTACTCCTATCTACGTTGCCGTCCTTACATTTCATTATGAGCTAATACCGAGGGACTTACTTTCAACAATTATTGCATCAAGAAGCAATATTCCATTCCCCCCAATCCTTGAAGCCATCTTTCTTGAATTAACCATTGAATTGTTAAGGGAAGCCGGAGCGCGTTTACCTACAAAAGTAGGTCAAACCATTGGTATTGTTGGAGGAATTGTAATTGGACAAGCATCAGTTGAGGCTGGTCTTACAAGTAATATTTTATTGATTATTGTTGCCTTAGCCGCTTTAGCTTCATTTACCACACCTGTTTATCAAATGGGCAACACGATCCGTCTGATCAGATTCCCTTTTATTTTAACTGCTGCTTTTCTAGGTGGTATCGGGGTAGCTTTTTGTGTATTGTATACAGTCGTTCATTTACTTAACTTAACATCGTTAGGAAGACCGTACTTAGAACCTTTATTTCCACCAAGGTTTAGAGACTGGCGTGACGCATTCGTCAGGCTCCCCTTTAATTGGATGTCGTCACGGCCTGTTTATTTAAGACCTAATGATAAAGGGCGCTTTAATTTTTCGAGGGCACAGAAGAAAAAAGATATTGACGAATAAAGGAGGTGTAAGGAATGGATAAGCCTATCAAAGAACAATATTTAGTGTCCGGTTTTCTAACCTTCTTTCTCATTCATGGAATGCAAGTGGGGGTTGGTGTACTTGGTTTCCAACGAACAGTTGTCAAGTCAGCTGGTTACGATGGGTGGATCTCTGTTTTAATCGCAGGTGCAGTTGTTCACCTAATCATTGCCTGTATGTATATTTTATTAAAACGTGCAGATGGTGATCTAATCACGATACATCGACAGATCTTTGGAAAGTGGGTAGGGAATGCTCTGAGCCTACTAGTTTGTTTTTATTTCGTCGCTTTGGCAACAACTGTCCTTAGAGCTTATATAGAAATTGTTCAGGTGTGGATGTTTCCTGATTTACCGACATGGTCAATAGCAATCGTTGCTGGATTTTTTTTCTATTATGTTGTAACTGGAGGTTTTCGAACGGTAGTTGGCTTAATGTTTCTTGGAGTAGTTATACCTATTGTGATATCACCTATACTCTTGTTACCTCTGGAATTTGCCAATTTTATTAATATGTTACCCATTTTAAAACATTCATTGAAAGAGCTGGCATTAGGAGCGAAGGACACGTCACTTAGCTACTTAGGGTTTGAGTTGCTATTGCTTTATTATCCATTTTTGAAGAAACGAGAGTTGAGTCAAAAGTGGGCTCAATTTGGAGCTGCTGCTACGAACATTTCCTATACGGCTCTTATGTTTGTTAGCCTAGCGTTTTATAGTGAAGAACAACTAAATAAAACAATATGGGCGACTTTAACGTTATTTAAAGTCGTTCAATTGCCTTTTTTGGAACGTTTTGAATACGTAGGTATATCCTTATGGATGTTTTTTATTGCACCGAATATTGCGTTAGCATTATGGGGGGCGAGCCGTTGTGCGAAAAGAGCTTTCTCAGTGAATCAGCGTCTTGCATTAGGTGTTGCAATTGTGATTATGGTCACAATCGTCATGCTACTTCCTACGAGGCAAGAAGTGAGTGTATTTAGTGAATGGATTGGTGAAATCGGTTTTTATATGGTTTTTGTTTATATTCCATTACTTGTCATTCTTCAAGCAATTACCTTAAAAGTAAGGAGGAGAAATCATGAACATGCGACTAACCTCTAGTTTCGTTGCTCTTTTGTCTGCTTTGCTGCTAACTGGTTGCTTAGACACAAATATTGTAGACGAAGTGTCTATGGTTCGAGCGGCATCCTTTGATTTAACAGAAGATAACCAAATTAAATTAACAGCAAACTTTCCAACTTTTCCTGAGGATGGAGCAGAAAACAAATTAGAAGATAGTTTGATTTCAGCAACTGGTGAAACGACAAAAGGGGCAAGGATTATTTTAAGCAAACGTAGTCAAAAACCAATTGTTTTCGGGCAACTTCGCGTGTTATTGTTCAGCGAGCAATTAGCGGAGCAAGGTATAGAAACGTACATAGATGCTATGTATAGGGATCCTTCAGTGGGAAATCGGATTTTCCTTGCGATTGCTGAAGGAGATGACGCTAGTGCCCATTTACAACCGGGTGAAAGTGGTGAATTAGCAGGAGTTTATTTACCTGATTTAATTGAACACAACATGGATTTAAGCATCTTACCATCTACCAATATGCATCAATTTTTGTTTAGTCTTTATAATGATGGAAGAGATCCACATTTACCATTTCTAAGACAATCAGAAGAAGGCTCTACTATATGGGGGACTGCTTTATTTTTAGGTGAAAAATTACATTCGAAACTGGACCATGATGACTCGTTTATTTTAAAAGTTGTGAAAGAACCTATTAGGCAAGCTACGAAACAGTTCGAAATATTAAATGGAGAAAATGCTAATTTTGTCGTGATAGAAAATATTAATAGTGAGGCAAAAAGAAGAGTGGATAAAGCCGGTGATAGACCTAAATTTCATTTTAACATTAAAATGGATGGAGCAATTGATGACTATGATGGAGAAGAAAATTTAGAAGAGGGTGAGATTATTGATGAAATTGAATCTTCCATTGAAGAGCAATTAGCTAACCGTGCTGAAGAACTATTAATACAATTTCGAGATAATGGTATAGATCCTGTTGGAATTGGAGAAACCTTTCGTAGCACGACTAGAAATTGGGAACCTGAAAAATGGAAGAATGAGATATACCCAACGGTTGAATTTAATGTGACGGTTCAATTGGACATCATACAGTCGGGGGCAGTTGAGTAAAAGTTATTGGAATAATTTGAGGGAATCCTCCATAGGATAACATGTGTAACAAATGGAAAAGTGAATAGGTTTCCTAAATATGAGGAGGATATAATGGTTGACTTTATAAAACGAATTTGTATTGCTCTTGCTTTAGCAACATTTATTGGATTGCTTTTCATTAGTACGACGACGACATTTGCCGAAACGAGAACGGAGGTGCCAGAGGAGCTCTTTGAAGCCCTTATCTGGCCAACGTTTGGTGAGATTACCGATATATATGGGACAAGGGGGGGCAAGCACTATGGAATTGACGTAGCTGCTCCAGAAGGCACTCCTGTTGTTTCGATAGCACCAGGTAAAGTTAGTCGATCGTATTATTCAGATACATATGGGAATGTCGTCTTTATTGAGCACGATAATGGTCTAGAGACCGTATATGCGCATCTTCATGTAAGAAAAGTGGAAGAAGGACAAGCTATTGAAGAAGGGAAGAAGATTGGGACCGTTGGCAATACAGGTCGATCTTCTGGGAATCACCTTCACTTTGAAGTGCATAAAGGAAATTGGAACATGGAGAAATCAGAATCCATTGATCCTTTTCTTGTGTTATCCAAGGAACCTGAATTTATGTATGCAGCCTTGGGTCAAGACTCTCCTTATGGACAAGATTGGAAGCAAAGAGAAATTGCCTCTGTTATGAGTCCGAAGTTACTAGAAGATGCAATGCATACAGCAGAAGAAGTATTTGAACCAAACACTGAACTGGTCCAAGTAGAAGTTCAAGAGGGAGATACTCTTTGGAGTATTTCAAACACCTTTGCGGTTACGGTTGATCAGGTAAAAGAATGGAATGCTTTAGAAGATGATATCATTCAAGTAAATGAAGTCTTAACGATAGAGCAGTCTGAGAACGTACATGTTATTGAGCAAGGAGAAACCCTATCATCTATAGCAGACCAGTATGAAGTGACAATTGATAGCTTGATTGCTCAAAATAATTTGAGTTCTGAAGATATTTTTCCGGGACAAACGATCGTCGTTAATTAAGAAGGTAACCCTCTGTGAAAATCTTGTCGAATATGGTAAAATTAAGTCAAGATAAGTGGGTAAGGATGAAGATAGATGGCGATCGAGATGGTTAAAGTCAACACGGAAATGTTTCAGTGGTTAAATGAGCAAACCGATTTAAAAAGCTCTCAAGTGGATTTAGTGGATGGGTTTATTTTTATGTTGAAGAAAATTAACCATCACCGTGAAATACGACTTATTAATGAAAGAGAATTACATCCGCGGTTTTGGCGTTCACATGATCGAACATTTGGTTATGGTTTAATGAAGCCCAAAAGTAGTAGAAAGCAAGCTCATCTTTATCAATTCTATGTGGACGTTGCTTTTGCAGAAGGTCTAGTGGAAAGGAATTATGATAAGCTTGTTCTGACTTTTGTAGGAAGCAGTTATCTTCTGAAAAATAAAGAAGAGCAGTTAGACTTATTGTTTTCATACATTTGGTAATGGATTTGAACAAGAAACTTGCGTTGATTCGCAGGTTTCTTTGTAGTTTCTAGGCTTGATAGAAAACTTGTTGGAAAATAAGATTGTTTCATGGGAAATGTCACGTAGAATTTGCTGCTTTAGCCTTTAGAAAGGGCAGAGCTACCTTATTTCGAAATTCCAGTTTTTGTAAGCGGGAAATAAGCGTTACTTGCTTTTCTAAGCTGTGTGAAATACTTTGAGCTTGATTCAAAAAAGTCAGAGCATTTAAGCCCTGGCTCCATTCATTATTCTACTAAAACTTTAATTGAATCAATGTTCTAACAAGAGTGGGAGAGATTACCTTCATATTGAGTAGTAGTAACGAGCTTGTGTAGTTTTAAACGATGCATTAACGGCTATATCGTCCCCTAGCTGTTTTTTCACCATACAATAGTGCGTATGCAAAATCGTCATGTCCCTTGTGATAAAGCAATATTTAATTTTTTATTATAAAAAGAGGCTGTATTAAACAACCTCTTTTTATAAGGGAATCCTAGTAAAAACCAGGATAGGTTTCCAAGCGGCAAACATGACTAAGCTAAGTAAAGAAGGCTAGCTTTGTTTTTATCAGCATTCAATCGTATCAGCAAAATGAATGCCTTCAATTTGACGAAGGGCTTGAATCACTTGATCATTCACAAGCTTGTCGACAGCGACCATCATAATCGCTTCTCCGCCTTCTTCTTTACGTCCTACTTGCATCGTTGCAATGTTTACTTCGTGTTCAGCTAATGTTTGCCCCATTTTACCGATTACACCAGGTCGGTCATTATGTTGGATATAAATCAGATGACCTTCAGGTGTGAAATCTACGTTAAAACCATTAATGTTGACAATGCGTGGACCGTATTCTTTAATGTATGTTCCTTTTAATTCGAACGTACGATCTTCACCACGTACGATAGCATGAACAATGTTAGAATAACCAAACGTTTGGTTAATTTGTTTTTCACCAAAGCTAATTCCACGCTCTTTCGCAATGAGACTAGCGTTCACGTCATTGACAGCTGCATCCACACGAGGTTGCAAGAACCCAGCCATTAAGCTGCGTGTTGTAATAGATGTTTCAAGTCCCGTAACGGTACCACCGTAGTTGACATCAATTTCTTGAACAGGTGTGCGCATCACTTGAGAAAGAATATTCCCCATTTTTTTCGTAAGCTCATAAAATGGCTTCACTTTTTCATACACTTCTTTAGATAGTGTCGGCAAATTAATTGAATTACTAGCAGGCTCACCTTCTAAGAAGCGCAGGACTTCTTCAGAAACTTGAGCCGCTACATTTAATTGAGCTTCTTTCGTAGAAGCAGCAATGTGAGGAGTTCCAATCACATTAGGGAATGCTAATAGCTCTTTATCTGTTGCAGGCTCTTCCTCGAATACATCAAGAGCAGCACCGGCAATGTGACCATTAGCTAGAAAGTGCTTCAATGCTTGCTCGTCAATAATTCCACCGCGTGCACAGTTAATTAAGAACGTTCCAGGCTTCGTTTTAGCAATGTTTTTCATGCCAAGTAGGCCTTTCGTTTCTTTTGTTAATGGGGTATGAACCGTAATAATGTCAGAACCAGTTAAAACTTCATCAAGAGTAGCTGTCGTCACTCCGACTTTTTCCGCACGAGACTTCGTTAAAAACGGATCAAAAACAAGAAGAGACATTTCAAAAGCTTTTGCCCGTTGTGCTAATTGGGTACCAATTCGTCCAAACCCGACGATTCCAAGTGTTTTTCCTCGAAGCTCAAAACCCTGGAATGCTTTGCGGTTCCACTCACCAGCCTTGATAGATGCATAAGCTTGAGGGATGTTTCTAAGCAATGACATCATCATCGCAAAGGTATGCTCTGCCGTAGAAATGGTATTCCCATCAGGCGCATTAACAACAACAACTCCACGTTTCGTTGCGGCATCTAAATCAATATTATCTACCCCAACACCAGCTCGAGCAACAATTTTAACATTTGGCATCTTCGCTAATAATTCATCCGTTACAGTTGTAGCACTTCGAACAAGTAAGGCATCAAATTGAGATAAATCGTCAAGTTCATTCACATTCTTTTCAATACATATGACTTGATCACTCTCAAGTAAAGGCAATAATCCTTCTTTACTCATGCTATCTGATACTAAAATTTGATATTTTGCTTGTGTCTGGGTGTTAGATGTTCGATCGGCAACTACTTGATTATTCATTTTCTCTACACTCCTTATATGATCATTTTTAATTGTAACCGCTACAACAAAAAACCTTCTGCCCACACGACGGCTGTCGTGAGGGGCGGAAGGTTTTAACCGCGGTGCCACCCTCATTCATACACCCATAAAAAGGGCTTATCTTAAGGAGAATTAACTCCAAGATAACGGATTAACCGAATGCATCTACTTAGTTCAATGCATGAACTCCGAAGGGCTATCAAGAAAGAACCAAACTAGTTCACACCAACCACTAGCTCTCTGAATTGGTAATCATTCTGTCATTCTTCATCATCGTATTTTTATGTTTAGTTTTATAGTTGAAATTAAATAGTACTAATTGTTTGATAATTTATCATATTGGATTTGGTATGTCAATTAAATCAAGGAAATCTACAATGTTTTCAAAAATTTAATTGTATGCTTCTGATTCG
This sequence comes from Halalkalibacter alkalisediminis, assembly GCF_028610705.1. Taxonomy (GTDB): domain Bacteria; phylum Bacillota; class Bacilli; order Bacillales; family Bacillaceae_D; genus Halalkalibacter; species Halalkalibacter alkalisediminis. The sequence goes on along the minus strand of NZ_JAQQWT010000002.1, from coordinate 395,022 downwards.
ATCCTCATATACATGTAAGGGAGGAGGGGGAAACACAATGAAATACACTGTTCAACTTGGTGATACAATCGCAAAGGTTGCGTATAAGTTTAAGGTCAGACCGTTTGATTTATTGCTATTTAACCCGCATATTTACTCAGATCAAAGTTATTTATCCCCTGGTCAAGACATTCATATACCTCAGATCACAATGGAACAGTCACTTAATGACAATGATGTTCAGCTAAAAACGGAATTCGGTCAAGCTGATCTTGAAAAAAAAATACCTGATTTTAAAAAACAAGGAATTCGTGTGGAGATAATTGGGTATTCTGTGATGAATAAACCCCTTTATGCACTAGCCATTGGCTCTGGAAAAAAAGAAATTTTTTATTCGGCCGGTTGGCATGCAAATGAATGGCATACAAGTAAGTTTATTACTCAGTACATAGAGGAATTGGCTCTTTATCAACAACAAGGATTTTCCTGGCATGGATATGATATTGAAAAAATTTTAAGAGAAGTTACTTTGTATGTGGTACCGTTAGTAAATCCAGACGGTGTTGATCTTGTCCTACAAGGTATTTATGATGAACATCCTTATTCAAAAGAAGTACTAAATATTAATAAAGGAATGACAAGGTTTGAACATTGGTCAAGTAATATAAGAGGAGTTGATTTAAATCATCAATGGCCCGCGGGCTGGGAGATTGAAGCGAAGGAAAGTCCACAACAACCTTGGTCGCGCCATTATAGTGGAAAAGCGCCGTTGACAGAACCTGAAGCAAAAGCTGTATATCAATTTACGAAACAACACTCATTTGCTTACGTTTTCGCATTTCATTCACAAGGCCAAGTTATTTACTGGGGATACCGCGGGATGGAGCCATCAGAAAGCAAAGGGATGGTAGAACGCCTTTCGTTAGTAAGCTCATATACTCCGGTCCATACAGCAGACAGTGATGGTGGTTACAAAGATTGGTTCATACAAGAGACCGGAAGACCTGGTTTTACAATTGAGGTAGGAGTAGGAACCAATCCGCTTCCAATTCATGCTTATGGTGAAATTTGGTCCAATAATTGTCTTCTTGCTTTGGAAGGTCTTGTTCTTTAAAATGTTCTTTTGGAACCCGTTCGCTTTTGTATTTAAGAATGATCTGATAAAAGTGAGTTAGTAGCTTTTGGCACATCCTATTATCGACTAGTTGCCAAACGAATAAAACAGCGCTACAATTTTACTATAAGTGGTAATTAGGGTGATTTTACGGGGGTAGGACAATGGCAATTGAACATGTGCGACCAAAAAAAATATACGAAATAGTTGCAGAACATTTAACAGAAATGATAAAATCCGGCGAGGTCGTGCCAGGGGATCGTTTAGCTTCTGTCCAACAGCTTGCTGAAGATTTTAATGTTGGAAGATCAGCTATACGAGAAGCCTTAAGTGCTTTAAAGGCAGTAGGGTTAGTTGAGATTAAACAAGGCGAAGGAACGTTTGTAAAGAAGATTAATCATGATTTAACCTCAAATGTAATACCTTCAGTTGCCTTTATGAAACAAGAGGATATTAGACAATTATTTGAGATTAGGAAGATTGTTGAAACAGGAGCTGCTTCGTTAGCCGCTGTTAATCGCGAAGAAGAAGATCTTTTGGAAATGGAACGTATTCTTGCAGAGATGAAACGAGCGCAAGGGGATGGGGAAGTAGGGGAACAGGCAGATGTCGATTTTCATATGGCTGTTGTCCGCTCAACCAAAAACGAGATGCTATTAAAATTGCTAGAAACGGTCTCAGATACGATGCAAGTTTCCATGCGGGAAGCACGTAAGTTATTTCTTTTTTCAGAAAGTGGCAAGATGAGATTGTTATATGAAGAACATCTTGAAATTTATAAAGCGATAAAAAGCCAAGATTCAACAAACGCATATGGAGCTATGATGAGTCATATTGTCGGTGTTGAACATGCCGTATTCCAAACGGATAAAAAGGTTAATTATGCAAATAGAAGAAAAGAGTAGCCACCCCTTAGGTGAGCTACTCTTTTAACTATTGCGTTTCCTACTATTCGAATTTAAGTGCATCGCCATCAAATGATTCATCAGCAACTTTGATCGAATCAGTTGGGCATCCTTCTTGAGCATCGATCATATCTTCTTCAAGCTCTTCAGGAATAGCGGCTGTACCTTTGTTGTCATCGAGGATGACAAAAGCAATTCCTTCATCATCATAATCGTAAATATCTGGAGCAGCAGCGCCACAGGCTCCGCATGCGATACATGTGTCTTTATCGACAATTGTATATTTAGCCATTTGTATAAACCTCCATTGTTTTTCTCCTCGTTCATCTTATTACGATTTCATACGAAAAGTGTTTTTTCTACTGATTTATTGTAAAACGGATTGCCAAACTTTTCAACCAATTCATTTTAAAATTTAGTTCTTCTTGTTATTTATCTCCCGGTTCTTGTTTTTCAGCCACCATCTTCTCTGGAATTTGATACAATAAAAAATATGAATAAAAGATTGACGAGGAATGATTGTATGAATGTGAGACAAGCCATAACAGCAACAATCTTAAATGGATTTAACGGAGAAAGGTCTATCTATGGTGCTTTTCATTTGTTAAAAGGTAAAAAATCCGCTCAGACTATTCAAGATGGTGCTTTATTCGGACTAAATTCTTATTTCGGCTTGTTTCCAGAATTAACACGTGCTCAATTAGAAGAAGATGTACGTGAACTAATTGAAAATGGACAAGCTACGCTTTTAGAACAAGATCGTTTACGATTAACTGAGTTTGGGAAAGTAACATTAAAGGAAAATGTTGAAAGAAACCGTTGTTTCAGTGATTTAAGAGGATGGCACTATCACCCATATACAGAAGAAGTATGGTTACGTTTAAGTTTATTTATTCAAACGTTAACAAATATTGTAAGTGGGAATCGGCGGTTTTATCCAATTACTCACAACATTCGCGTACAAGCATGGGTGAAAAATCATATCCCAATTAAAGAAAGGCAACAATTCCTTCAGGCTACTTATGACGAATTGTTTGATTTCCTATCAGCGTGTAATGAGCAACAAGCTCTAGTATTCGTGCATCAATTAAGTGGAATCAACCTAATTGGTCTGACACGACTTCAATTATCTGAAAAGATAGGAGTAAGTTTGGACGAAGTAAACCTTTTCCACATATCAACGATTCATCGACTTATTAATTCTATAGAAAGCAAAGAGTCCCAATATAGCTACCTGTCCATCTTTATAAAAGACTTAAAAAGAGATTTTGTTCTTACCCAATCAGCAAGACAAACGTATGATTTGCTTGAACAGGGTAAAACGTTGGATTCGATCTGTCAAATACGTCAATTGAAAAGAAGCACAATTGAGGATCATATCGTAGAAATTGCTATTTCAAATCCTCATTTCTCAATAAGAGCTTTCGTTACTAAAGAATTAGAAGAAACCATCTTAAGTTTGTCAGAAACATTACAAACAAGTCGCCTGCGTGAATTAAAAGAAAAAATGGAATCAAAAGTTAGTTACTTTATGATTCGGTTAGTGCTTGCGAGAAAGAAGGTAAATGATGAAGCTTGAAGATGAACTTAAGCGTTATTTTGGCTATATGACTTTTCGGGAGGGGCAAAAAGAAGTGATTTCCTCGCTTTTAAAAGGGGAAGATGTGGTCGCTATGCTCCCTACGGGGACAGGTAAATCAATCTGCTACCAATTACCAGCACTTTTGTCTAATGGAGCGACAATTGTGGTTTCCCCTCTACTTTCATTAATGGAAGATCAGGTACAGCAGCTACGGAGTGAGGGAATTAAATCCGTTACTGCTTTAAATAGCTTTATGAAAAAAGAAGAAAGGGATCTTGTATTACAAAAATTGGATAGATATAAATTGATTTATCTATCGCCTGAAATGTTGCAAATGTCCTTTATTCAAAGGCAGTTATCTAGAATGAACATTTCTTTTTTTGTCGTCGACGAAGCGCATTGTATTTCACAATGGGGTCCTGATTTCAGACCGGACTATCTAAGGCTAGGCAATGTAAAAGAAGCACTAGGTCATCCTCCTTGTTTAGCAATTACAGCAACGGCAACCAAGGTGGTTCAAAAAGATATATGTAGTCAGTTATTACTGACCACTCCAACTTCCATTATCTATTCGGTAGATCGTCCAATGATTTCCTACCATGTAGAATCATGTCCTACCGCAAAGGATAAAATCGAGAGAATAAAGGAGTTAGTAAAAAGGTTAAGAGGGCCTGGAATGATTTATTTCTCAAGCCGAATGTGGGCTGAAAATATTTCCTATCTTCTTAAGGAGGCCGGAATTGGGAGGGTGGCTTACTATCATGGTGGATTGTCGACAGAAGATCGATTGCTCATTCAGCAACAATTTATGAACGACCAAATAGATATTATTTGTTGTACGAGTGCTTTTGGTATGGGAATTAATAAAAAAAACATACGTTACGTCATTCATTTTCATTATCCTGTTGATATTGAGTCCTATGTCCAAGAAGTTGGTAGAGCGGCAAGAGACGGTGAAGCAAGTGTGGCCATTTTACTTTATAGCGAGGAAGATCGTGGATTAGTTAATATGCTCTTAGAAAGAGAGTTGTTGACAGATGATCAGCTGCAACAAATTCTGAACGTTATACAAACATTAAAACAGGTAGATTTTAAAGAAGAAAAAGTTCTGATGGATCGCCTCTCTATTCAAGAAATTACTTGGAGAAAGCTTCGTTTCCAACTTGAAGCAAGAGGAATTTTGAGAAACGATCGCATCCATCCTTTCTCATTGGACTCGGCTTTCATAAGCATACGACAAGAAGAAGAAGAAAGAATGCAGGTTAAGAGAATGAATCTAGAGGCTTTTTTAAGATGGATTCGTTCAACTACATGTAGGAGAGAAAAGCTTCTATCTTATTTTGGCGAATATTTACAGACTCGTCCTAATGGTTGTTGTGATAATTGCGGAGCAACACTCACCGAAGAGTTCCAAGATTTAAGTCAATCAGAAACCTTACGTCCTTGGAGGGAAACGTTAGTGAAGCTATTTGGACAGAGTGAGTTGTTAGAACGATGAAAAAACAACGTGAAATCGTAGCTGATTTAACAGATCAGGAACTAGTGTTAAATGTTTATTTAACACAAGTCATTATGTTGGTTTTAGCACTTATAATCGGTTATTTTGTTTTTGATCGTTGGTTCGATTTTGGTTTATTGTTTAAAACAAATCTAAAATGGATGATTTTAGTAGGGGGCGGTGTAGCGCTAGTTGTCGTATTTACTGACCTCATTTTAGAACGTCTGTTGCCTAAAGAGTGGCTAGATGATGGGGGAATTAACGAAAGAGTTTTTAGGAATCTTTCTATTCCCCAATTATTTCTTCTATGTGCAGTGGTGGCATTTGCTGAAGAGTTGTTGTTTCGAGCCGTTATCCAAACAGCTTTTGGCTTAGTAATTGCAAGTGTGATCTTTGCTTTAGTTCATATTCGTTATTTAGATAAACCAATCTTATTTTTTAACGTTTGTCTAGTAAGCTTTTTACTTGGAACTTTGTTTTATTGGACAGGGATGATTATGATAACTATTTTCGCCCATTTTCTTATTGATTTTCTATTAGGGATTATTTTAAGAAATAGATACAAAAAGAACATTGAAAAAGAGGGAGGAGTAAGGACATGACTAAAGGACAAGATCAATCGGAGCAATTGCGTGAAGAAATGGAGATTTATGAAGAAGAAAAAAAAGCGGAGCAACCGATTCACTCTTTACCACCTCGGAGTCGCCTTCAAAGAAAGAGAACAAAAGCAAAGAAAAGTAAGTTTAGACTTTCCTTTCCAATAATTCGCTTATTATTAGTGCTCTTCATTGCCTTAATCATCACAGCCCTAACATCACCCTACTGGCTCCCATAAAAGAAGAACATGAAAAAGGTTGAACTTTACCTTTTTCATGTTCTTCAAAGCAATGAGCGAAACGCTGCTAGGTTTTAAGCTTTCTGAACGTTTTTTTCAGAAAGCGCGCAGAAGTGTAGCCATTGCCTTAAAGATCGTTAATTTTATTCTAAAACATGTCCTTCGCTCATACTTTGTTTATGAGGAGGTGCATGATGAAGCCCTTTAAAGAGTGGAATGTTAAATCGAATTATGGACCTGAAGTCGTGAAGGTCATGTTAGAGGAAATTGTAGTAAGAAAAAATAAAGTAGATCAAATGGAAAAAGCAAAAATACGTTGGTCATTATACTTAATGTTTTGTGCAGCTATTTTTTGTTTATTTGGATACCGAGCTTTTCAGTTTCAACAGTCGCAACTGAGTTCAAATGTATTAAGTGCATTGATTGGACAGCCCATTGTTCTAATGCTCATGCTCCTTCTTGCAATAGGTTTTTTTCAATTGCACTTCTTTGGGAAAAAGGAAAAAAAAGCTGAAAAAGAATTTGATGAATTACGTGAAGAAATTATTGCTAGAAGCCTAGAATTTTGGGAGGCGGACGTTAATTGGAAATCCAGAGAAGCCGTATATTCGTATATGAAGGAAGAACACGATATTAATTTATACCATAAATAGCAATAAACGACCTTGAAAAAGGAGGTCGTTTATTGTGGGTATGAATGATTTTAATCAACAAGGAGAAGATAATGATGGTTGACCGAAGAACAAAAAGGTAGAACGACAATACTCATCACCGCGTATATGAATATGTTGTTCATCAAAATCATGAATAGCACCAAAGGCGATCGTTTTTCCCTTTTTCGAGCAGAACACTTCAACAGGAAGTCCTAGGCGATGATTAAAATCAAGGTCTTCGTTCGTAATGAGCGATTTGTCGGTTAATTTAGTTAAGGTCATGCAGATCACTCCCGATTTTTTGATTTTGTAAGCGTTTCCTTTTAGTTATTAACTTCAGTATACCGTCAATTACCTAAATTTTCAATTTATTTGTTGAGTTTTCTAACAGAGATTTTGTTAAATCTTATTAGCACTATTATCAGCTACTTTCAGCACTTTCTAAGTAACTTTTCAATGACTTTAATCACTCTCAAAGGAAAATTCTTAAAATTGTCACATAGTGTTTTGGCGGACCTTTTATTCCTATGCTACTATTTTTATAGTGGAAATGTGACTGAGAAATGAAAAAGTTTTTTGAATAAAGGAGTGGATGGATGATGACAGCAGGTCAATTAGTAGCAATCCTTGGTATCGGACTTATGGCCATGGTGGTAGCTGTTGCGATGGCTATCTATATGCTTAAAGTAGCAGAGCATTCAGATTGATAACAGATATAATTAAATAAAAGGATAATTCAAAGGATTTGACAGAAAGTCAATAAATTTGGATTATTCTTTTTTTATGCATAATTAACGGAACATTTTGCATTTCCTGTTTTCTTTTCGAAAAGCGAAGCGTACAATAGAAAAGGGAGGGATGTCCGTTGGTTGATACATTATTAACTAGATTAGAAGAGTTGTATCCAGAAATGGTGGAGCTTAGACGCTTGCTTCATTCTGAACCAGAATTGTCATTTCATGAAGTGAAAACACCCAAACTAATTGCAGACTACCTTGAAGGATTAGGCGTTGAAGTAAAGCGAGACGTTGGTGGGCGAGGTGTAGTTGGTTACATAAGAGGGCAAAAACCTGGGAAAACAGTCGCACTTAGAGCTGATTTTGATGCATTGCCAATCGAAGAAGAAACAGGTCTGCCTTTTGCTTCGAAACATCGAGGTGTCATGCATGCATGTGGACATGATGGGCATACTGCTACTTTACTTGTGTTAGCTAAGGCCTTAGTGGAGTATCGGGATCAGTTAACGGGTACGGTTGTTCTTATTCATCAATTTGCTGAAGAACTTGCTCCAGGTGGGGCTATTGAGATGATAAAAGATGGTTGTTTAGACGGAGTTGATGCGGTTTATGGAACCCACCTATGGTCGACTATGCCACTTGGAACAATTGGTTATCGACAAGGTCCTATTATGGCGGCAGCTGATCGATTTGAACTCGTTATTCATGGACGCGGAGGGCATGGGGCTATTCCTCATGAAACCGTTGATTCTATAGCAGTAGCATCCAGTGTTGTCATGCAATTGCAACAAATTGTAAGCCGAAATATAGACCCATTAAAATCAGCGGTTATAAGTATAGGGTCTTTTCATGCAGGTGGAGCATTCAATGTCATTGCGGATTCAGCTGAAATCGTAGGGACGGTTCGCACGTTTGATCCCGCTATACAGGAGCTAATCATTGGACGAATAGATCAAATCACTAAAGGGATTTGTGATGCAATGGGAGCGACTTATTCATTAAATTATCAAAAAGGCTATCCAGCTGTGGTAAATGATTCTTTTGAAACATCTCGTTTTATTGAAGTAGCTAAAACCATACAAACGGAGGGACTTGTTCGTGAAATGGATCCTGTAATGGGAGGGGAAGATTTTTCCTATTATTTGCAGCATGTTCCAGGTACATTTTTCTTTACTGGGGCTGGGAACCATGAAAAGGGAATTATTTACCCTCACCATCATCCGAAATTTGACTTTGATGAACAAGCTATGTTAGTCGCAGCGAAATGCTTAGGCAAAGCAGCTATTGATTTTCTTGAGCGTAGTGAAACTGAAACGTCTAGGGTGCAAGAACATTTAATTTAAGGATTATATAAATTAGAAGGCTCAAATCGGCTTAGCAGCTATTTGAGCCTTTTTTAATGTAAAGATGGACTTGTTGGAACTGAATTGCATATATTTTAGATAAAAGGGGGTGGCTTAGTTGGCGTACTGGATTTATAAGAAAGTGCTACTTTTATTAGCGGCATATGTGGGAATATTATCATCCGTTACGATGATTCCTAATCCGTCACCTTGGTCGATATCTTCTTTTATTGGTGAAATTTTGTTCTCTCCATTAAAGTTACTAATAGCGGTGTTTTTATTTGTTGTTGGCTTTTTATCATATTCATTATTTGTTAGAGATTTAGTAAAAGTGTATCGTCCACGTATACACGATTATACATTGAGAATACCTAGGCTATTTTTTGTTTTACTGGCCATTCTTTCTTGGCTTCATTTGCTTTCGCAAGGTGGCATGTTAGCTTTGATAGGTTTAGCGTTAGCGCTTTGGTATGGTATTATGGATGTGAATCTAGAGAAACGGAACAGGTAGTTTGTTGGAATCGATAAGGGGAGAATCGTGTATGAGCTTGATCATTGCTAGTGGGGTACTTGTAATCCTGATCTTATATATGTATGTTGAGTCAAAGCGTAACCGCGTAAGGGAACTAACGTTAACCTATAAAGAGTTGCCTCGTGCTTTTGAAGGCTATCGTCTATTTTTTATTAGTGATATACATAGAAGAATAATTTCAGACAAAGTGTTAGAGAGCGTAAAAAATCGTGTTGACTATATCATTATTGGAGGAGACTTGTGTGAAAAAGGTGTGCCGTTAAAGAGAATTGAAGCTAACATTCAAAAGCTCTCAAAACTAGCTCCATGTGTTTTTGTTTGGGGAAATAATGATCACGAAGTCGGTGTTAAACAACTTAAAACCATCTTAAAAAACTATAAGGTACTCGAGTTAGATGAAAAAGTAATTAAACGTGATGAAGAAATACTCGTTCTTATAGGAATAGACGAATTACAGACTGCTAAAGATTCGTTAAGTAAGGTAGACCCAATGATGGATTCCTTTTCTATTCTCGTTTGTCATTATCCTGAAATTACGGAAGAATTACCTTCTAACCATTCCTTTTCGTTAATATTAACTGGACATACGCATGGTGGACAAATAAGGCTTTTTAGATGGGGAATCGCTCGAAAAGGCGGACTCTATCGTTACAACCATTTTGACCTATTAATAAGCAATGGTTATGGAACAACGGCTTTGCCTTTAAGATTTTGTGCACCTGCGGAAACTCATTTGATCACATTAAGTACAAAGTGAAATGTAGAAAAAAGTTGTACAAAGTTTACACAATTGATGTAATTCGATATACTCTTGTTACTAAGAGTAGAGATAATTTGGATGTTTTGCTTTATGATTGTATGGGAGGAAGGGAATATGGCTTCAAAAGAAGGGAAATATAATATAAAGGCAATATCGACCATGCTTGGCATACAAGCGGGGACTCTGCGAGCTTGGGAGAGACGCTATCAAATCATTGAACCAGTTCGAAATAAGGCTGGACATAGATTATATTCAGATGAACATGTGGCTATTTTACGTTGGCTACTGGAGAAGGTGAATAAAGGGTTTACCATTGGACAAGCCGTCGACTTATTTGAACAAGGGACCGTTTCAATAGAGCAAGAAGATAAACAGTATGCGGATTATTCAATCCAATTATCTGAAGACATTCTAGAGGCGCTATTGTCCTTCCAAGAGAATAAAGCGAATCAACTGTTGAATCAAGCATTTTGTTTATTTAGCATTGATAAAGTGACGATTGATATTTTAGGGACATTGCTCGTTAAAGTTGGGTATATGTGGGAACGGAATCAAATTTCAGTTGCTCATGAGCATTTCGTCACTTCTTTTTTACGAACGAAAATTGGAACCATTTTTCATGGTTTACCGGTAGATGGGGTTATGCCAAAAGTGGTTGCAGTGTGTGGTCCTCATGAAACCCATGAATTAGGATTATTAATTTTTACGCTTTTTCTGCGTAGAAAGGGTTTTGAAGTCATTTACTTAGGGGCAGGAATACCTGAAACGGACCTTGAACATGTTATTGAAGAAGTCGATCCAGATATGTTCTTTACATCCTGTACGATGGATCAAAACCTTGATGCCTCAATACAGCTTTTAGATCACTTACGAGTACAGTTTCCGGATCTTAAAATTGGAGCAGGTGGATTTGCCTTTGATCGTTTAAATGAAAGCAAAGCGGCTACATACGCTGATTTTCTAGTTGGAAAGAAAAAAGGAGATTGGGAGAAATGGTTAAAAAAGAACCTATAATTTAAATTTCTAGTCTTGTGTATCGAACCTTCTTTTCTGTCCTTTCATACTGTATAGTAAACGGTTATTGACGGACCTGGAAAGTGATGATGGACGTTCGTTATAAGGAGGGTTTAAAATGCGTCTTGAACGTTTAAATACAGATAAATTCAAAGCTTTTTTAACCTATGATGATATGCACGAAAGAGGTTTGACTAAAGAAGATTTGTGGCAAGACCTTCCCAAAGTTCACGACTTATTTCGTGATATGATTATTGAAGCAGATGATGAATTAGGATTTAAAGTTGATGGACCTATTGCAGTTGAAGTGTATGCAATGCCCGCTCAAGGAATGGTAATCATCGTTTCAAAGAGTCAAGCAGATGACGACTTTGATGAAGAAGGATTTGAAGAGGGTTATATTGAAATGCAAGTAACTCTTGATGAAACAGATGATATTTTTTATGAGTTTCAAGATATTGAAGATGTGATTGCACTTTCTTCAAGACTCCATCCATTTGGAATAAAAGGTGGAAAGTTGTATTCTTATCAGAATCAATATTTCATTAAATTTGAAGAATATGATGTTGATGTTGTAGATGAAGAAGCTTTTGTTGCTTTATTGTCTGAATTTGGAAGTCCTTCAACAGTCTCTTCGTATTTAGTTGAAGAGTACGGAAAAAAACTAATGAAAGCTGATTCTATTTTACAGCTATACAGTTGTTTTATTGAAAATAGGAAGGACTGATAAACGACTATCAGTTCTTTTTTTCTTTCAAATGACATGGGTAAACAGAAAGGAAAAAATGATTATTCTGAAAAACAAAATTCGATATTTCTTTTGTATAAAACTTTTCATAAAAGGTGGAAAAGTTACGCACGTTTCATTATAGTTAGAAGTGATAAAAGCTTTAATTACCATTATTGAGGTGAAAAGGGAAATGGCAGAACAAGAAAAGCGAGCCGAACAAACCGATGTGCTTGCATCGACACAAAGTGTCATAAAGAAAGCATTGGACAAGCTCGGTTATCCAGATGAAATGTATGAATTAATGAAAGAGCCTATTCGAATGTTAACTGTTCGTATTCCAGTTCGAATGGATGATGGTTCTACTAGGATTTTCACTGGATTCCGTGCTCAACACAATGATTCGGTTGGACCTACAAAAGGGGGAGTACGTTTTCACCCTAATGTGACGGAAAAAGAAGTAAAAGCACTCTCAATATGGATGAGTTTAAAGGCAGGTATTGTTGACCTCCCGTATGGAGGCGGCAAAGGTGGAATCATTTGTGATCCACGAGAGATGTCATTTAGGGAACTAGAGCGGGTTAGTCGCGGGTATGTACGCGCCATTAGTCAAATCGTTGGACCAACTAAAGATATTCCTGCTCCTGATGTATTTACCAATTCACAAATTATGGCGTGGATGCTTGATGAATATAGTCGTATTCGAGAGTTCGATTCTCCTGGATTCATTACAGGGAAGCCACTTGTATTAGGGGGATCTCATGGCCGAGAGTCCGCTACTGCTAAAGGTGTAACAATCTGTATAAGAGAAGCGGCTAAGAAAAAGGGAATTGACATTGAGGGCGCTCGTGTTGTAATCCAAGGCTTTGGCAATGCAGGCAGTTTCTTAGCCAAATTTATGCATGATGCTGGAGCAATTGTCGTTGGGATTTCAGATGCGTATGGTGCTTTATATGATCCTGAAGGACTAGATATTGACTATTTGCTCGATCGACGTGATAGTTTTGGAACGGTCACGAAGTTATTTAAAGAGACGATCACAAATGAAGAATTGTTAGAGCTTGATTGTGATATTCTAGTTCCTGCAGCAATTGAAAATCAAATAACAGAAAAAAATGCGCATGAAATAAAGGCATCCATTGTGGTAGAGGCTGCTAATGGCCCGACTACGATGGAAGCAACACGTATTTTAACGGAACGTGACATTTTATTAGTGCCTGATGTTCTAGCAAGTGCAGGTGGAGTAACGGTTTCTTATTTTGAATGGGTTCAGAATAATCAAGGTTACTACTGGACGGAAGAAGAAGTGGAAGGGAAGCTAGAAGCAGTCATGGTAGGTTCTTTCGAGAATATTTATAAGCTATCAAGAACTCGGAAGGTGGATATGCGCCTTGCAGCGTATATGATTGGCGTTCGAAAAATGGCTGAAGCATCAAGATTCCGCGGATGGGTGTAAATTAGCTGTGGTTAACGTGACCCTTGTATCGATCGATGCAAGGGTTGCTCTGATTGTATAAGAGGTGATTGTATGAGAAAAGAAGAGGTTATTATTATTGGGGGAGGTCCGTGTGGCTTAGCGGCTGCGATTGCGTGTTTAGAAGTGGGGCTTTTGCCATTAGTGATTGAAAAAGGAAATGTAGTAAGTGCCATTCATCGTTATCCGACACATCAAACTTTTTTTAGTACAAGTGAAAAGCTTGAAATAGGAGGATTGCCATTTGTCATTGAGGACAGGAAGCCTAAACGAAACCAAGCACTTGTTTACTATCGTGAAGTTGTAAAGCGGAAAAATATTCGCGTACAAGCGTATGAACAAGTGATCTCTGTTAAGCAACACCCTGATGAACACTTCTTCATAACAACAACTAAAGAGGAATATTCATCTAAGTATGTAATTGTTGCCACTGGTTACTACGATTCTCCTAATTTGATGGGAGTCCCTGGGGAAGATCAAGAGCATGTGCTTCATTATTTTAAGGAGGCGCATCCATACTTTGATATGGATGTTGTAGTAATCGGTGGGAAAAATTCAGCTGTTGATGCGGCCCTGGAGCTAGAGAAGGCTGGAGCTCGTGTAACGAACCTATACCGTGGATCCCAATATTCACCAAGTGTGAAGCCGTGGATATTACCAGAATTTGATTCCCTCGTTCGACATGAACAAATTAAGTTGGAATTTAATGCTGATGTCATTGAGATTACAAATGAGGAAGTGATCTATAGACAAAATGATCAAATAAAAAGGGTGCCGGCTCAATTTGTTTTTGCTATGACAGGGTATCATCCAGATCATTCGTTTCTTCGGAAGATGGGTGTGGAAGTTGATTATGACAGCGGTCGTCCTCATTTTGATCCAGAGACGATGGAAACCAATATTTCGGGTTTATTTATCGCAGGCGTTATTGCAGCTGGCAATAATGCAAATGAGATTTTTATTGAAAATGGTCGTTTTCATGGAGGGCAAATTGCAGCTGCCATCCAAAAACGAAAGTAATTGCATGAATTGAAAGTAAGAGAAGCCAACTAGAGCATTTATACTCATAGTTGGCTTCTTTAGCTGTTTTATTTGTAGAACCATTCCTGTAATGAAGCATGTTCTGTTGTCTGTTCTAAAACTACCATTAATTTTAGTCTGGCTTTTTGACCATTAAGACCGTTTGTAAAGATGACTCCTCTTTCTTTTAACAACCTGCCGCCACCTTCATAGGCATAGGTATCTTGGACTACTCCATTAAAACAACGTGAAACTAACACGACTGGGATGTTCGCATCGATGAGTTTTGTCAAGGCATCCATAACTAGAGGTGGTACGTTTCCTTGGCCGAATGCTTCAATGACTAATCCATCTATTTTAGTTTCAGCGACAGCTTCAATAATGGTATGATCCATCCCGGCATACGTTTTAAGTAAAGCCACTTTTTTAGTAAGTGATTTTACGGGGTGGCATTCTCGATCAGAGAGAGTATGATGGAAAAACACGCCTCGTTTAGTGACTATTCCAATCGGACCATATTGTGGACTTTGGAAGGTAGCGATGTTGCTCGAATGCGTTTTTGTCACATTCTTTGCTGTGTGAATTTCATCGTTTAAAGCGACTAATACACCTTTCCCACAAGCGGAATCACTTGCAGCGACTCGAACGGCAGAAATTAAATTATGTGGACCGTCGGCTCCTAGTTCGTTGCTTGAGCGCATCGCTCCCGTAATGACAACAGGTATATCCCAATCTAATAGGAGATCAAGCAAATAAGCCGTTTCCTCTAGCGTATCTGTCCCGTGTGTTACGACAATTCCATCCAATTGGTCTATTTTCGCTCGCTCTTTTAATCGCTCAGCGAGGTCAACCATTAACGCAGGTGTCATGTGTGGAGACGGTATATTAAGATAATCATCGACAATAACGGACGCTATGCTTGATAGAGATTCGATAGTGGAATATAATGGATTTATTACGTTTGGCTGGACGGCACCTTGCTCATTTTCTTGCATGGCAATTGTGCCCCCTGTATGTAAGACAAGTATTTTTTTCATATAGGCACCTCGATGAATGTTAGTCTTTTTATCTCATACATAATAACATATCTAATAAATTAATCTATATAAAAAAGAGCGATGCAAGAAGAAAGGAAGGGCGAATTGTTTGCAATTGTAACAGCAGCAATGGCGCCAGGGATGGCATTATTATCTTATTTTTACTTAAAGAATCATTATAGTACTACGACAAATGGTTTAGTCTTTCGTACGTTCTTAATTGGGGTTCTTCTTGTTTTTCCTGTTATGGTTTTACAGTATGCTTTCACGGTTGAAGGTTACTTCACTGAACCGTTCAGTCGGGCTTTTATTTTATATGGGTTCGTGGAAGAGTTCTTTAAGTGGTTTTTATTATGGGCGTTTGCCTATCAGCATGCTACTTTTTCGAAGCGTTATGATGGGATTGTGTTTGGAGTATCATTATCTTTAGGTTTTGCGACAGTAGAAAATGTTCTTTATCTAATTGCTAATGGGCTTGAAACAGCCTTTGGACGCGCGTTGTTACCCGTTTCGAGCCATGCTTTATATGGAGTCATCATGGGTTACTATTTGGGGCGGGCAAAAGTGGAAACAGAAAATCGAAAGAAGCATTTGTTATTATCTATTCTATTGCCTGTTGGTTTACATGGAATGTATGATTTCATTTTAATTATTTTCGATATTTACTTTTTAATTGGACTTATTCCGTTTATGTTATTGCTCTGGTGGGTAGCATTAAATAAAGTGAAACAAGCAAACCAATTAGACCACTAAAGGAAAAGAACGAAGTAAAGGGTGAATAATATGGCTGAAGGACGTTATCGAATCGTAATTCGTTGCCCTGTATGTGGTGAAAAATACATTTTACGGGGAAGACGAAATGAAAAAGGTGAATATGAAACTGGTTTTAAACGTTGCATTTGTGGAAATGAAGAAACGTTAAATATTGATGCGACTCTTGAGTAGACTAGTTGACTTATTTGAGTGAACATTTTAAAATTATGCTTGCAATATTATGAGAATTGTTGTAATTTTGATTAAATGAATAATTAAAATTTAATAAAAATTTCTTATCAAGAGAGACGGAGGGAATGGCCCTATGATGTCTCAGCAACCAGCCAAAGGATTTGGTCAGGTGCTAATTCCATCAAGTCAACCGACTTGAAAGATAAGAAGAAGAGCCCAATGATACAACCACCTTCTTCTTATTATCGAAGGTGGTTTTTTTAATTTCTAGATAAACTGGAGGATACCTTTATGAACAGAGACAAACTTGAAACGATTTTAGTACAATTAGGAAACAGGTCTGAAGATCGAACTGGTACAATAAATACCCCCGTTTACTTTTCAACGGCTTATCGACATACAGGAATTGGAGAATCAACAGGTTATGATTATGCACGGACGGGAAATCCGACACGCGAAGTAGTTGAGAACGCGATCGCTAGATTAGAAGAGGGAGATAGAGGGTTTGCCTGTAGTTCGGGGATGGCTGCGATTCAAACGGTGTTATCCTTATTTGAACAAGGTGATGAAATTTTAGCCTCTCAAGATTTATATGGGGGGACATACCGTTTATTTGAACAAGGTTGGAATCGGTGGGGACTATCTTTTGTCTTCGCAGATCCAAGGAAGTTAGAGCAGTTTGAGCAATGTATAACTGAGAAAACAAAAGCACTCTTTATTGAAACGCCAACAAATCCTTTAATGCAGGAAGCTTCGATACCTGACTTAGCTAAAATAGCTCAAAAACATGGATTGTTATTAATTGTTGATAATACATTTTATACACCCTTATTGCAGCAACCACTCGTTGACGGAGCTGACATTGTTATACATAGTGCCTCGAAATACTTAGGTGGGCATAATGATGTCATTGCGGGATTGATTGCAGCTAAAGGAAAAGAACTTTGTGATCGCATTGGTTATTATCATAACGGAATTGGAGCCATTTTATCAGCGTTTGATTCGTATCTCTTAATAAGAGGAATGAAAACACTTGCCCTTCGAATGGATAAACACGAAGAAAATGCAAAAGCACTAGTCGAGTATTTAGAGGATCAAGACGGTGTTACCGATGTTCTTTATCCAGGTAAGGGTGGCATGATTTCATTTAGAATTCTGCATGAGGCTTGGGTGAACCCGTTCCTCCAACAGTTGAAGCTAGTATCCTTTGCGGAGAGTTTAGGCGGAGTGGAAAGCTTAATGACATACCCTGCTACACAAACGCACATGGACATACCAGAAGATATTAGAATCGCTAATGGTGTTTGTAATCGCCTCCTTCGTTTCTCGGTTGGCATTGAACGCGATAAAGATTTAATTGCTGATCTGGATCAAGCTTTTCGCTTCGTCAAAGAACATATTCAGTCATAAAAGGAGGAGAAGGAATGAGTTTCCTAAAACAAATAAAATCAGAGGTTTTAATTGGTGATGGAGCAATGGGTACCTTATTGTATGAAAATGGTGTAGACCAATGTTTCGAAGAAGTAAATGTTTTACAACCTGAAAAAGTCTTAAGTGTGCATAGAAAATATGTGGAAGCAGGCGCTGATATCATACAAACGAATACGTATGCCGCCAACACATTAAAATTGGAGAAATACGGGCTAGAGAGGCGAGCAAGAGAATTAAACCAGGCGGCTGTTCAACTGGCTAAAAAAGCGGCAGACGAAAAAACGTATGTATTTGGAACCCTCGGAGGAGTTAGACGTTTTCAACTTGAAGAATGGAGCTTGCGAGAAATCGAAGTAGCCTTATCAGAACAAATGAACGAATTGTTATCAGAAGGTGTTGATGGTTTATTATTAGAAACGTTTTACGACTTAGAGGAAGCCAAAATGGCAGCTGGTTTAGCACGCAAATTAACGAATTTGCCACTTGTCGTTAACTTGTCCTTAGGTGATGTAAGTGTTATGAATGGAGGCATTCCTATTTCAGAAGCTTTTAATCAATTAACGGCTGTAGGAGCAGATGTCGTTGGGTTAAATTGTCGGACGGGCCCATTTCACATGCTCAGGTCATTTGAAACGATTCCACTTAGACAAGATGCATTCTTCTCTGCTTATCCGAATGCTAGTCTGCCAGATTTTCGGGATGGTCGTGTTTATTACGAATCAAATATAGATTATTTTAAAGCGATGGGAGAAAAATTTATTCAGCAAGGGGTTAGACTGCTAGGAGGATGTTGTGGAACGAATCCAGAATTAATCCAAGCTTTCTCAGAAGTAAGAGCCCAAACAAAGCCTGCTACTCAAAAAGTGGTTCGCCCTTTGCAAATAGCTCGTGAAGCGATTCATATACCTAGAAAACAACGGCCTTTACCAGAACTTGTTAAAGAGCGAAAGTCTGTTATTGTTGAACTTGATCCACCTAAAAAGCTTAGTACGAAGAAATTTATGGACGGAGCAAAAGCCTTGAAAGAGGCTGGAGTTGATGCAGTTACTTTGGCGGATAATTCTCTGGCCTCTCCTAGAGTTGATAATTTAGCGCTTGGAGCCATGATTAAAGAGCAGGTTGGTGTTCGTCCACTCGTTCATATAACGTGTCGCGATCGAAACCTAATCGGATTACAATCTCATTTAATGGGACTTCATGCCTTAGGGATTGACGATGTTCTAGCTATTACGGGTGACCCAACGAAAATTGGTGATTTTCCAGGGGCTACTTCTGTTTACGATGTAAGTTCGTTTCAACTTATTTCATTAATTAAACAATTGAACGAAGGAATTTCCTTCTCTGGAAAAGAACTAGGCCAAAAAGCTAATTTCTCTGTCGGGGCAGCTTTTAATCCTAATGTAAGGCACTTGGATAAGGCTGTGAAACGAATGGAGAAAAAAGTGAATAGCGGCGCGGATTATTTTATGACTCAACCGATTTATAGTGTGGATCAAATTGAAGCACTTGCCGAAGAAACGAAGCATATAAGTGAGCCGATTTATATAGGGATTATGCCATTGACAGGAACAAGAAACGCTGAGTTTCTTCATAATGAAGTTCCGGGTATCAAGTTGACAGATGATATTCGAGCAGCAATGGCTGCTTGTGGAGAGGACAGAGAAGCTTCAACGAAGGAAGGGATTGTTATTGCTAAATCATTAATTGATGCAGCCTTATCTCATTTTAATGGGATTTACTTAATCACTCCTTTTCTCCGCTATGAAATTACGGTAGAGTTAACACAATATATTGAATCACAGAAATTAATTTTGCAAGATAATAGATCATTGTCAAGATAATGAGGAAGTAGAAAGGACGTAATTATGATTAAGTCTTTATTTGAACAACAGCTTGAAAAGAAAATTCTCATACTAGATGGGGCAATGGGGACCATGCTTCAGCAAGCGAATTTATCGGCAGAAGATTTTGGTGGAGAAGAGTATGAGGGGTGTAATGAGTATTTAAATGAAACAGCTCCTCATGTGATTGAAAACATCCACCGTGCTTACCTAGAAGCGGGTGCAGATATTATAGAAACAAATACTTTCGGATCTACAGATATTGTTTTGGACGATTATGATCTCGGTTATAAAGCAGAAGAGTTAAGCCGAGTTGCTACAGAGATTGCAAGAAAAGTAGCAGATGAATTCTCTACACCAGAATGGCCAAGGTTTGTCGCTGGGGCAATGGGACCAACGACTAAATCTTTATCTGTGACAGGAGGAACCACTTTTGAAAAATTAGTTGATTCCTATCATGAACAAACACGAGGGATTATCCGTGGTGGAGCAGACATTCTGTTGCTTGAAACAAGTCAGGACATGCGTAATGTGAAAGCGGGTTATATTGGAATTGAACGTGCTTTCACAGAGTTAAATGTAAAGTTACCTATTTTCATTTCTGGAACAATTGAACCAATGGGAACGACGTTAGCTGGTCAGAATATTGAAGCTTTTTATTTGTCGCTTGAACACATGAACCCAACGGTCGTTGGATTAAATTGTGCGACTGGACCTGAATTTATGAGAGATCATATTCGCTCATTATCAGAATTAGCAACCACCTATGTAAGTTGTTACCCCAATGCTGGTTTACCTGATGAAGAAGGTCATTATCATGAATCGCCAGAATCATTAGCCATCAAATTGCGTGGATTTGCAGAAAAGGGCTGGTTGAATATTGTTGGTGGATGTTGTGGAACGACGCCAGATCATATCAGGGCGATGGTAGAGGCAACGAGAGAGTTTGAGCCTAGAGTTTTTCAGCAATCTCACCCTCATGCTGTATCAGGAATAGAACCACTAATTTATGATGATAGTATGCGTCCATTATTTGTAGGGGAAAGAACGAACGTCATTGGATCACGGAAATTTAAGCGTCTAATTGCTGAAGGAAAGTTTGAAGAAGCTTCAGAAATTGCGCGTGCCCAAGTAAAAAGAGGAGCGCATGTTATTGACGCTTGTCTAGCAGATCCTGACAGAGAAGAAATGGAAGATATGGAGAACTTCCTTAAATTTCTTGTCAACAAAGTAAAGGTTCCGCTGATGATCGATTCAACCGATGAAAAAGTCATTGAAAAAGCATTGACTTACTCTCAAGGAAAAGCGATCATTAATTCAATTAATTTAGAAGATGGAGAAGAACGGTTTGAAGCAGTTGTTCCGATCATAAAACGCTATGGTGCTGCTGTTGTCGTAGGAACAATAGATGAGGACGGGATGGCTGTTACAGCGGAGAAAAAACTAGAAGTAGCCGTTCGCTCTCATGACCTTCTTGTCAATAAGTATGGACTGAAATCCGAGGACATTATTTTTGATCCATTAGTTTTTCCTGTAGGTACAGGTGATGAACAGTATATTGGTTCAGCAAATGCTACTGTTGAAGGTATTCGGCTAATTAAAGAAGCTCTTCCTAAATGTTTAACGATTTTAGGAGTAAGTAACGTCTCATTCGGATTGCCACCTGTTGGGCGTGAAGTATTAAATGCCGTTTACTTATATCACTGTACGCAAGCTGGTTTAGACTATGCCATTGTAAATACAGAAAAATTAGAGAGATATGCCTCCATTCCCGATGAACAAAAAGAGATGTCGAGCAAACTCTTATTTGATACAACGGATGAAACTCTGGCTGAATTCACAGCATTTTATCGAGGGAAAAAAGCAGAGAAAAAAGTAGATAATTCCAATCTAACACTCGAAGAACGATTGGCTTCCTATATTGTGGAAGGAACAAAAGAAGGATTAGTGGAAGATTTGAACGAAGCTTTAACCACTTACTCTGAACCGTTAGATATTATTAATGGTCCGCTAATGACGGGAATGGATGAAGTTGGCCGTTTGTTTAATAATAATGAGTTGATTGTTGCTGAAGTTCTTCAAAGTGCTGAAGTGATGAAAGCATCGGTTGCTCATTTAGAGCCACATATGGAGCAAAAGGAAAACGATAATGGTAAAGGGAAAATTTTGCTCGCTACCGTTAAAGG
The DNA here is from genome assembly GCF_028610705.1 of Halalkalibacter alkalisediminis. Classification (GTDB taxonomy): domain Bacteria; phylum Bacillota; class Bacilli; order Bacillales; family Bacillaceae_D; genus Halalkalibacter; species Halalkalibacter alkalisediminis. The sequence continues at coordinate 373,409 of NZ_JAQQWT010000002.1, read as the reverse complement.
TGATGTGCATGATATAGGGAAAAATTTAGTTGAGATTATTCTAGGGAATAACGGCTTTAAAATCGTTAATCTAGGTATTAAAGTTACGTCCAATGAATTAATAGAAGCTGTAAAAAGAGAAGATCCTGACGCGGTTGGTTTATCTGGCCTACTAGTGAAATCAGCTCAACAAATGGTGTTAACTGCTCAAGATTTACGACAACAAAATATTTCCATACCTATTTTGGTTGGGGGAGCGGCGTTAACGAGAAAATTTACTGATACAAAAATTGCGGCTGAATATGATGGTCTCGTTTTATACGCGAAAGATGCTATGAATGGGTTGGATATAGCCAATCGCTTAGCTAAGCCAGAGGAACGTGAACGTCTTGCGGAAGAACTTGCAGAAGCTCGAGCGAAGAAAGAGGCAGTACGTCCAACTGAACGGAAACCGCTAAATGAGCGTCCTGTTGACGAAAATGCCCAATCAGATGTTAAGCGAGATGGACCTATCTATACGCCAACCGATTTGGATGCACATATTTTACGTGATTATAAACTATCACATTTGGAGCCCTATATTAATATGCAAATGTTGCTTGGTAGACATCTTGGAATTCAAGGGAAAGTTAGTAGGCTGCTGGAAGAAAAAGATCCAAGAACTGTTGATTTAAAAGAGAAGGTAGACGAATTTTTAGTTAAGGCAAAGCAAAATCAATGGATTCAAGCACACGGTATGTATCAATTCTTCCCTGCACAAGCAGATGGGAATGATGTCGTTATCTACGATCCAGCCGATCAGAAAACTGAAATTGAACGATTCTCTTTTCCGAGACAAAGTCATAAACCATTTTTATGTTTAGCAGACTATTTACGTCCTGTTTCAAGTGGTGAAATGGACTATGTAGGATTTTTAGCTGTTACTGCTGGTCATGGTGTGAGAGAATTAGCGGAACAAGCAAAACGAGATGGAGATTATTTATATAGTCACTTAATCCAAGCAGCGGCTCTTGAAATAGCTGAAGGGTTTGCTGAACGTGTTCACCAGCAAATGCGAGATCGAATGGGCTTCCCAGATTCTGCAGACATGACAATGGAAGATCGTTTTTCAGCGAAGTACCAAGGTGTGCGAGTTTCTTTTGGCTATCCTGCTTGTCCAAATTTGGAGGATCAAGAGAAATTATTTTCATTATTAAAACCAGAAAAAATTGGCGTTCAATTAACAGAAGGATTTATGATGGAGCCTGAAGCATCCGTTACTGCAATGGTATTTGCTCATCCTGAAGGCCGATACTTTAATGTGTTAGCTTAACATTTTATAAGTACGTAGGCTTTTGTTATATGCGCTTTCACTTCAAACTGTTGAGATATTCTCAGCAGTTTTTTCTTGGACAAAACTGTATATCAAGGATGTTTAGGAAGAATTATGGTAAGTTTTTGCTCAAAAATTGTATAAAAAGAGAATGCTAACAAACAATATCCATATCAATCATGACCAAAAAAGTAGTGTCATGAAACAGATAACATGAACACAAGGAGGTATACACCATGAAACGTAATCTGTTTTCGTTTAAGATTCCACTTATCATGGCATTCATTTGTATCGGCTTGATCAGTCAAGCTTCTCCAACTCACGCATTCACTGATCAAATCATTCAAAGAGGTGCAACAGGTGACGATGTCGTTGAACTTCAAGCCCGTCTTCAGTACAACGGCTTTTATGACGGTACAATCGATGGAGTTTACGGGTGGAGCACTTATTGGGCTGTCCGAAATTTTCAAAGTGAATTTGGTTTAGAGATTGATGGTCTTGTAGGGCCGAAAATGAAAGATATGTTAGAAAGAGCAACTAAATACAATGAAGAGTTTGTAAAAAAAGCATTAAATGAAGGACGGAAATTTACTCACTACGGTGGAACTCCTAAAGAAATACAGAAAGGACCAAAAGGAAGTAACGATGGTCAAGCTCAAGGGACTGCTCAGCGTCAAGAGCAACCACAACCGGGAGCACCACAGCAACAACCACAAGCAGGTGAACAACCAGGAGCGGGTGAAACACCACAACAGCCGCAAGAACAACCAGAACCAGCTCCAGAAGAGCAAGAGCAACCGGAACCAACTCCAGGAGAACCTGTTCCGTATGAAGAGACACCTGAAGAGGCTGATAATGATGTGAATATTCAAAAGGCTACAAATGTACCTCCTGGATATTCTGAGAATGACATTCAACTTATGGCTCAAGCCGTATATGGTGAAGCACGTGGGGAGCCTTATGTAGGACAAGTGGCAGTTGCAGCGGTTATTATAAACCGCATTAATAGTCCGACTTTTCCAAATACCGTTTCTGGTGTTATTTTTGAACCTAGAGCTTTTACAGCTGTAGCGGACGGGCAAATTTATATGACACCTAATGAAACAGCACGTCGAGCAGTTCTTGATGCGATTAATGGTCAAGATCCAACTGGAAACGCGATTTATTATTTTAATCCAGACACAGCTACATCGGGTTGGATTTGGTCAAGACCACAAATTAAGAGAATTGGAAAGCATATATTCTGTCATTAATTTTTTGGAGGTGAGTAGTTATGGTACGAAATTTTGTAATTGGACTTTTAGCCATTGCCGTTGTGGCGACAGGTAATTGGGGTTTCCAAGAACGTGAAGAAAAGGCTATGCTAAAAATTACGGCAGAAAACAATTATCAGCGTGCGTTTCATGAGCTAGCCTTTCATATTGATCAAATTGAAGATCAACTAGGGGCGACGTTAGCAATGAATACACGTCGTCAATTAACGCCTGCTTTGGCTGATGTATGGAGAATCGTTAGTCTGGCTCAAGAGAACATCGGACAACTTCCACTTAGTTCTGTAGACTTAGGAAAAACAGAAGAATTTTTATTCAAGTTAGGTCGTTTTAGTTATCGAACTTCGATACGAGATCTTGAAACGGATCCACTAACGGATCAAGAATATGAAACTTTACAAAAGCTGTATGGATACTCTAAAGAAATTAGAGAAGAAGTCCGTAAGTCGCAGGCAATGATGTTAGCAAATGGAGATCAATGGGTTGATATTGATGCTGAAATGGCTGCCTCAGAAGAACCGCTTGATAACATGATGGTTAATAATTTAGAAGTGATGAACAAATCCATTAAAAGCTATAGTGAAACGGAATGGGGTGCTGGTTTAGCTGCTATTGATGACCTGAATGGTGAGTTAAAGAGAGCATTAGACGGTGAACCTACTTCAAAAGAAGATGCTGAAAATGTCGCACGTCAGTATTTAGAAGTTGGAGAACAAGCTACTGTACATGTATCGGAAACAGGAAATGGATTGGCGTACCCTGCTTATACGATTGTGGTAGATGATCCCGATCATGAAACGAATTACTACATGGATGTAAGTGTTAATGGTGGAGAACCGATTTGGTTCTTGCAAGACCGGCAAATTGAGGAACAAGAGATCAGTTTAAATGAAGCTGTGGAAATCGCACAAAAATTTCTTGAAGATAACGGAAAAGAAGGCATGCAGTTAATAGATAGCAGACAATATGATTCAATTGCGTTATTAGAATTTGTTCATCTTGAGGATAATGTTCGTGTCTATAACGATTTAATTTCGTTAGAAGTTGCATTGGATGATGGAGATATCTTAGGTTATGAAGCAAAAGCTTACTTAATAAATCATAAGAAGCGCAATATTCCTGACCCTAAGATCACTAGTGAAGAGGCTAGTGAACGTTTAAACCCTCGTTTAGATGTAATGGAGGATCATATTGCTGTAATAGAAAATGATTTAGGTGAAGAAGTGCTTTGTTATGAGTTTTTTGGTGTCATTGATGATGATACGTATCGTATTTTTATTAATGCTGAAGATGGTGAAGAAGAGAAAGTTGAACGTTTAAATAACTCAGAACCGGTCTATGATTTCACCTAATGAAAGAAAAGAAGAAGCAGGAGATGCTTCTTCTTTTTTTTGGACTTTCGTGCAATAATAGAAACTATGCGTGTACATAATCAAAGGTTTAATTGGAAGCAAAAAAGCAAGTCATCTTAACGCTTTATTGTGATGACATAGGGATTGCGTCAGATGCTTTAGAATTAGGTGAATAATTCGTTTAGAAACAGTAACTTATAAAGGTTTGGAAGGAGTAAGAAGCTTGATTACTATTGGTACTACGATCTCTTTAGAATTAGAGGAAATGAAAGAGTTTGAGAAAAAAAAGACTCGTTTCCGTTGCCGGTTAGTTGATCGTACTGATTCTATTTACGTTATCGATTATCCTATCAATGAAGAAACAAACAAACCTAGTTTTTTCTTCGATGGAACAGAGTTTCGAGCCTCTTTTATTGCAGATGACGATGCGGTATATGCATTTGACACGGAGATCATTGGGAGGAGAAAAGGGAATATTCCTGTACTGCTTTTGAAGAATCCGGGTAAAGAAAAATACTTGCGCATTCAACGGAGAAACTACGTAAGAGTGGAAACTACAGTAGACGCAGCAATATATCCAATTGAAAAGGGTTTTTCTCCGTTTAGAACGGTTACACTTGATTTAAGTGGTGGGGGGTGTAGTATTGTAATCCCACAGGATCAAACTTTGCCAGAGGTTGGGGAACTTAATTTATGGCTCGTTTTACACATGCAATCTGGAGATATCGCATATGTAAAAGCCTACTGCAAAATCGTTCGTGTATACCAACCAAGACCTGATGCAAGACTAAGAGCTTCATTGCAATTTTTAAATGTAGATGAACGGGATCAACAGAAAATAATCCGATTTTGTTTTGAAAGGCAATTAGCGCTTCGTCGTAAAAATGAAGCCTGATTTCGGAAATATCTGACAGATTCATAAGCTTTCGTTAGACCAAGCAGTCAGAGTATGATAAGATAATAATGAGAACAATTGGAATGTTTGACCAATTGAAAACACTTTCAATTGTTTGTTTAGAGGTGCTATGTAAATGAACAAGAAGATGAATATTGCAATTGATGGACCTGCTGGTGCAGGAAAGAGTACAGTCGCCAAGCTAGTAGCTGAACAACTTTCATTTTTGTATATTGACACGGGTGCGATGTACCGTGCGTTAACCTATGCAGCTTTAAGGGATGAAATTGAATTGAATGATGGACCTTCTCTATTTAAATTATTAAGTCAAATAGATATCTCTCTTAAACATGAAAAGAGTGGAGTTCGTGTTTTTCTTAATGAGGAGGATGTTACGGATGTCATACGAACAAAAGAGGTCACATCCAATGTTTCGCTCGTTTCAAGTCACGAGTTAGTACGTGTTGAAATGGTTGAACGGCAAAGGAAGTTAGCTGAAGGTGGACATGCAGTACTTGATGGTAGAGACATTGGGACATTTGTCTTGCCGGATGCCAAATTAAAAGTCTTTCTTACAGCTTCTGTCGAGGAGCGTGCAAGGCGTCGTTTTGAAGAACAGCAAGCAAAAGGAATCGACTCCGATTTCGAACAATTAAAACTTGATATTGCTCGCCGTGATGAACTTGATTCCACACGTGAGTTTGCTCCTTTGAAAATGGCTAATGATGCTATAGAAATTGATTCAACAACGTTGTCTATACCAGAAGTTGCTGAACTAATTATTGAGCTAGCAAAGGAGAGAACGACATAAATGGGTATTTATCAGTTTGGTCGAAGTGTGTGTAGAATGTTTCTTTCGTCTTCTTATAAAGTAGAAGTAAGGGGGAAGGAGAACATTCCCAATAAGGGGGGGACGATTCTTTGTTGTAATCATATCCATAACTTTGATCCTCCACTCCTTGGTTCTTACATAGAGCGCCAAGTACACTATATGGCAAAGCAGGAATTATTTGAACAACCAATTTTAAAACAATTACTACCTAAATTAGGTGCTTTTCCGGTTCGTCGAGGAATGAGTGACAAACAAGCGCTTCGTACAGCTTTAAAGCTGTTAAAAGAGGGGAATGTCCTCGGCTTATTTCCTGAAGGAACGAGAAGCAAAGATGGACAACTGCAAAAGGGGTTATCTGGAGCTGGTTTCTTTGCTCTACGTACAGATGCTGTCGTTATCCCGTGTGCGATTATTGGACCATATAAACGGTCTAAAACGTTGAAGCTTGTCTACGGTGAGCCAATTGACTTTACTCAATTAAGAGAAGAAAAGGCGTCAGCTGAGGAAGCAACTGAAGTCATTATGAATGAGATTAGATTGTTACTTGAACAACACACGACTAATTAAATTAGGGTATATACGAGTTTTCGCACCTGTCGAAAGTTCGTTATAATAAAAGAAAGATAACCGTATATAATGCGGGCTTGAAGGAGGCAAAAGTCAATGGTCGAAGAAATGAACAACGAAGTGACGAAAATAAAATCTTTTTCTGTAGGAGAAATTGTTACAGGGAAAGTATCGAAAGTAGAAGATAAACAAGCATTTGTAGATGTGGGATTTAAGGTAGACGGTATTGTTCCTATTAGTGAATTATCAAGTTTACATGTTGAAAAAGTGAGTGATGTTCTTTCAGTTGACGATGAGCTAGAATTAAAGGTTCTCAAAGTAGAGGACGATGAGCTCATTCTTTCAAAGCGTGCTGTGCAAGCAGAGAAAGCGTGGGACGAACTTCAACAAGCTTATGACTCCGGGCAAATTTTAGAAGTGGAAGTTGCCGATGTAGTTAAAGGTGGATTGGTTGTCGACTTAGGAGTTAGAGGATTTATTCCAGCCTCTTTAGTCGAACGTCATTTTGTCGAAGATTTTTCTGATTACAAAGGAAAGAAACTTCGATTGAAAGTAGAAGAAATTGATAAAGAGAATAATAAATTAATTCTTTCTCAGCGAGCGGTCTTAGATGAAGAATTAGAAGGTAGAAAGCGTTCTGTACTACAATCGCTGAAAGCTGGTGATATTGTAGAAGGGAAAGTTCAACGTTTAACGGATTTTGGTGCTTTTATTGATGTTGGAGGGGTAGATGGTTTAGTACATATTTCTCAACTTGCTCATCATCGAGTCGATAAACCATCTGATGTAGTGAAAGAAGGGGAAAACGTTAAAGTTAAAATTCTTTCAGTCGATCAAGATAGTGAGCGCGTTTCTCTTTCTATTAAAGATACTCAACCTGGACCTTGGGAAGCTTTCTCAGGAACTGTGTCAACTGGTGATGTACTCGACGGAACCGTAAGAAGATTAGTTTCCTTCGGTGCTTTCGTTGAATTAGCTCCAGGCGTTGAGGGGTTAGTGCATATTTCACAAATTGCTAACCGACATATCGGCACACCTTCTGAAGTCCTTTCGGAGGGTGAAACCGTGCAGGTGAAAGTTTTGGATGTAAACATTCAAGAAAAACGTATCTCCTTAAGCATCCGTGATTTACTTGAAAAAGAAGATACATCGGATGAAGATTATCAAGCTTATGAGGCGTCAAAGCAAGATGATCAAAGTGGTTTTTCACTTGGTGATATGATTGGTGACCAATTAAAGAAATATAAAAATTAATGACAACAGGGTGATGAGATGAATAGGTCAGCGCGAAAGCTAGATCATATTAATCACGCTCTTATAACCGGTCAAGCAAATTCTCATGGGTTTCAGGATCTTAAGTTTGTACACAATAGCATACCTGAAATAAACATTAATGAAATTAGTCTTACATCGGAAATCGGCGAACTACACCTTAGTTCGCCGATTTTTATCAATGCGATGACCGGCGGCGGCGGAGAGCGTACAAAAGAAATTAATCAACAACTTGCAGAGGTGGCAGCTGAGACGAATATAGGGATGGCTGTAGGTTCACAAATGGCGGCGCTTAAAGATCAGGAACAAAGATCGACTTATGAGGTTGTACGCCGTATTCATTCCAAAGGTATTATTTTTGCGAATTTAGGGAGTGAGGCTACTGTTGATCAAGCAAAGAGAGCGATTGATATGCTTGAAGCGAATGCATTTCAACTCCATGTGAACGTTATCCAGGAACTTGTGATGCCTGAGGGAGATCGAGATTTCACAAAAACACTAACTAGAATTGAACATCTTGTTCATCAACTAGAAGTCCCTGTTATTGTCAAAGAGGTCGGCTATGGCATGAGTAAATCCACTGTTTCCAAACTGGCTTCAGTCGGTGTAGAAGCAGTGGATGTTGGTGGTTTTGGAGGCACTAATTTCTCGAGGATTGAAAATGAACGCCGACAGCGTCGATTAGATTTCTTTGATGACTGGGGAATAACAACGACTTGTTCCCTCTTGGAAGCGAAAGATGCGAGAACGACTCTTCACGTTTTGGCGTCCGGTGGTCTACAAACGGCACTAGATCTCGCTAAAGCAATGGCGTTAGGAGCCTGTGCTGGCGGATTTGCTGGGCATTTTCTAAAGATATTGGTAGAGAAAGGTCAAGAAGCACTTATTACAGAAATAACAGAGCTTCAAAAAGATTTGAAGATGATCTTAACAGCGCTACAACTACACGCTCCACAACAACTAAAAGAAGTGCCGCTTGTTATTTCAGGGGATACCTTTCATTGGGCATCTCAACGAGGATTAGATATAAGTGATATAAGTCAAAGATAATCGTACTAAAAAGAGACGAATCCAAAAGAGTTCGTCTCTTTTTAGTTAAGAGTGGACCATCATTTAAGGGCGCTGCTGTTTCCTTGCTTCATCTGGGCTTTGTAATTTTGCAGCTCCTTGGTATTCTAGATTTTGATCACGGTCAGATTCTACCTTACCTGATTGTTTTAATTTTCTTTCTTGACGGTCTTTCCCCATACATATCCCCTTCCTTTCACTTTTTGAATAGAAGCGTTCTCAATTAATGTTCCAACAAAGATCGTTCTTTATGTATTTGGATGGTTAGAACTGTGGGCCTTAGTCGATACTTATTAGTAAAGGATAATTAAGAGGTGATGAAATGGAAGGTGTCTATGCATATTGGATAGGTTGGGGACTTTGGACAATTATTAGTTTTTTTTGGCCGAAGACGAAACGTAGGATGGGTTATGCCATTCTTATTCTTGCGTTATTGATTGTGCTACCCCTTTCTATTCAATTTGGTCAAATCCAATTTCATTTGGCTTTTGTTTTATTCTCTATCTATTTAAGTTGGCATATGAAATCGTATGAAATGTCCCGACTTATTCATGTTTTTATTGTTTCTATTACGATTGCAGCAGCACATGCCGGTTTTCAGATGCTTCTCATTTTTGATCCTGTAATTGAATACACAGATAGTAGATGGATGGCATCTTGTATAATTGCGATCATTGCTTTTTTTCTTTCTCGTAATTTAAAGGATCGTTTGTACGTGGCTTTAATAGGACTTGTTCAAGGAGAACTGCTAACCAGTATGGTCCTAGTACGTCATATGAGAATAGAACAAACAATTGGCGATCTATATTTCTTTGACATCGTAGCAATTGTAAGTGTTTTGTTCTCGATCGTATGGGGGTTTCAACAAATTTCTATTTGGATAGCGGATCAGCTTATTTCGGAGTCGAAACAACGAGTATTGAAACAAAGTTCTTAACCTGAAAATCATGTTGATCATAGAAAACATCGACAAGTGCTTAAAAATCAAGTAAGATAAATAAGTTACATTGAAAAATGGATGATTTTACATATGAAAAAAGAAAGGTTGTGACGTGATGACAAAGCCTGTTGTAGCAATAGTCGGACGTCCTAATGTAGGGAAGTCAACAATTTTTAACCGCATAGTAGGAGAACGAGTTGCCATTGTCGAAGATATGCCAGGGGTAACACGTGATCGTATTTATAGTAAAGGTGAATGGTTAAACCGTGAATTCAATTTAATTGATACGGGTGGTATCGAACTAGGTGATGAGCCTTTACTTATTCAAATGCGCGCTCAAGCAGAGTTAGCCATTAAAGAAGCTGATGTCATTGTCTTTATTGTAAATGGTCGTGAAGGTATTACTAGTGCAGATCAGGAAGTTGCAAAAATATTATTCCGCTCTGATAAACCAGTTGTATTAGGAGTGAATAAGATTGACAATCCAGAGATGCAAGAAGAGCTTTATGAATTTTATTCTTTAGGAATGGATACACCTTATCCGATTTCTGGTTCACATGGACTAGGTTTAGGTGATTTACTCGATGAAGTAATCAAACATTTCCCTGATGAAGAAGAAGACCCGTATGATGAAGATACGATTCGCATATCATTAATTGGACGACCAAATGTCGGGAAATCTTCGCTCGTTAATGCAATGCTTGGTGAAGAGCGAGTAATTGTGAGTAACATTCCTGGGACAACACGTGACGCTATTGATACTCCTTTTACAAGAGATGAGCAGGATTATGTTCTGATTGATACCGCTGGAATGAGAAAACGTGGAAAAGTATATGAAGCAACTGAAAAATACAGTGTACTTCGTTCGCTTAAGGCAATTGAACGTTCAAATGTGGTACTAGTTGTTATTAATGCAGAAGAAGGATTAATTGAACAAGATAAGAAAATTGCCGGATATGCACATGAAGCAGGGCGTGCTGTTATCATTGTCGTTAATAAATGGGATGCCGTTGAAAAAGACGATAAAACGATGAAGAATTTCGAGACGAAATTAAGGGAAGAACTACTATTTTTAACGTATGCACCAATCTTGTTTGTTTCTGCAAAAACAAAACAAAGATTGCAACATGTTTTGCCAATGGTTAAAAAGGTATCAGAAAATCATCACCTTCGTGTTGCGACGAATGTATTAAATGACATGATCATGGATGCGGTTGCGATGAACCCAACACCGACAGATAAAGGGAAGCGTCTTAAGATAAATTATGTTACTCAAGTGGCTGTAGAACCACCTACATTCGTGTTCTTTGTGAATGAGCCTGAGTTAATGCATTTCTCATATGAACGGTTCTTAGAAAACCGATTACGTGCCACATTTGAATTTGAGGGAACCCCGATTAAAATTTTTGCTAGAAAGAAAAATGTTTAAAGGGAGAGGCTGAAATGGGGGAAGGCTTTATGATCGTTGCACTCATTTTAACTGTTTTATTTGGCTACCTTTTAGGTTCATTGAGTTTTAGTTATATTATTGCGAAGAAAATTAAAAAGGTTGATATTAGACAACATGGAAGCGGGAATGCAGGCGCGACTAATACGTTGAGAGTTTTAGGGATTGGACCAGCCATTTCTGTCTTAGCTTTAGATGTACTAAAAGGGATTGTCGCTGTTCTTGTAGCTGCTTGGGTTGCACCAGATGATTCTGGGTTATTTCCAGCTTTAGCTGGATTAGCTGCAATCCTTGGTCATAATTGGCCAGTATATTATGGTTTTCGTGGGGGAAAAGGAGTTGCAACAACCATTGGTGTGTTAGCTACTCTTGTATTTTTTCCTGCTTTATGGGCGGGCATTGTTGCGATACTGAGTATTTTCGTCACAAAATACGTGTCACTAGGTTCCTTATTGTTTGCTGGATTAACACCTTTATTTGCCTTTTTGCTCTATAATCATTATGACTATCCAGTCGTTTATCTTTATTTAGCAGGGTTTGTTGCATTGCTATCTATATGGAGACATCGCGCCAATATTAGCCGTTTGGTAACTGGGACAGAAAGCAAATTAGGAAAAAAGACACCGGCAGAGAGTAAGGAGTGATTGTATTGAGTAATTTAGCTGTTATTGGAGCAGGAAGCTGGGGAACAGCTTTAGCTATGGTTTTAGCAGATAATGACCACAATGTTCGCATATGGGCAAGAAGATCAGATCAAGTGAATGAAATAAATGAACATCACACGAATTCGAAATACTTACCTAATATAACCTTATCTGAGAGAATTACCGCTTATACTGAGTTAGACAAAGCTTTAGAAAATGTAGAAGTTGTCGTTTTAGTTGTACCAACTAAGGCAATTAGAGAAAACGTACAACACATGATTAAGTTCTTATCGAAGCCAATTACGATTATTCATGCTAGCAAAGGAATTGAGCCAGGAACTCATAAACGAGTTTCTGAAATGATTGAAGAGGAATTTTCTAAGACTAATCTGCTTCAAAATGTTGTGGTACTTTCTGGCCCAAGCCATGCAGAGGAAGTTAGCCTTCGTCAACCAACGACGGTAACTGTTTCCTCAGAAAGTCATGAGGCGTCCGAACTTGCGCAGGACTTATTCATTAATAAACATTTTCGAGTTTATACGAATTCTGATTTAGTTGGAGTTGAAATTGGCGGAGCTCTAAAAAATAGCATTGCATTAGTTTGCGGATTAACGAATGGACTTGGACTAGGGGATAATACAAAAGCGGCTATTATGACTCGTGGACTAGCAGAAATAACAAGGATGGGTGTTAAGCTTGGTGCCAATCCTTTAACATTTGCAGGTCTTTCTGGTTTAGGTGATTTAATTGTTACTTGTACAAGTATTCATTCGCGGAATTATAGAGCCGGTAAGATGATAGGTGAAGGAAAATCTTTAGATGATGTTTTAGCTTCGATGGGAATGGTTGTAGAGGGAATAAGAACCACAAAAGCGGCACATGAATTAGCGTTGAAATGGCAAGTTGATATGCCAATCACTAGTTCTTTATATGCTGTGCTGTTTGAAGGTCTTTCTCCAAATCAAGCAACAGAACAATTAATGGGGCGTGTTAAGAAACACGAAGTTGAGCAATTATCGGTCGATTTCCAATAAGCGATTGAATAAATAATAAATTACACGGCACCTTCCTCATCCTCACGCATATGATATCGTGATATTAGAATGAGGGAGGGCAAATCATGTTTCAAAATAATGACTCATCTTTCATGGATCAAATTCAGAAAAAAGCTAATGTAAAACCAGATGATTTATTTAAATTAGCTAACTCCGTTAGTAACACAAATCTTCAAGATGAAGCTGCGGTTAGACAGCTTATTGCACAAGTAGCTAAGCTTGCTAACAAACCGGTTTCAAAAGAAAAAGAAGATCAGATCGTTGAAGCTATAACAAAGAACAACATGCCAATGGACTTCGCTTCACTTGCAAAAATGTTCAATAAAAAATAACGGTGTGTAGGCAAAAACCACAAACACAAATGAGGTTTCTGCATATACTTGTAAAGAACGAACATTACAATAGGGCTGCGTTATAGACGAAGGGTTTCGTCAAAATCAGAGAAGTGTGCCCCCACTTCTCTGATTTTAGTTTGGAGACCAAAAGGCCGCACTTTAGCCTTTTGGTCTTTTTCGCTATTAAACTAAAATTGACCACAACCTGACACCGACTTTTGGGACAAGCTATGCTATAATGTGTCATGGAAAAAGTTAAATGGAGGATGATATTCGTGTCACAAGCGATGTTAAATATGTGGATTTCATTTTTTGCACTTGCTTTAATGTTCGTTTCAGCGGGAGCTGCAATTTTTAGCCGAGAAAAGTTAAAAGGATGGGTCCAAAAAATAGTATTGGCCTTTTCATTTATGTGTCTACTTGTATCTGGGATTATTGTCTTTCTTATTGTTGTAGGTGGGCCGACCGCTACTTTGTAGTAAATAAGAAAGGAGTTGACTAATACGTATGAACCGACTTGTTTTAATGAGTAGTGCAATGGTTTTCTTTTTACTAAGTGGGTGTATGTATCCAGATGATCAACGGGCAGAGAATCGAATTGCTTATCCTGACCAGTTACAGTCTGTTGAACAAGCTATTGAACGTTTTCAAGAGGATACGGGTGTATTGCCTATTCGCACGTTTGATGAAAATACTTCATTGTATCAACGTTATGTTGTAGATTTCAATCAATTGATTCCGAGATATTTACAACAACCTCCTGGTACTGCGTTTGAAAGTGGAGGTGTTTTTCAATATGTGCTCGTTAATGTTGAAGATCAACCTGAAGTAAAAGTAATTGATCTGACTTCACAAGGGGAAATTAGACTATTGCAGCAACGATTAAATGAATATATGAGACAACATCGTTTCGCTCCAATTAAGGAAATGCTTGATGTTGGGCTTTTTCTCCTTGATCATGAAGCTCTTAATTATAAAGAAGCTCCTCATGTAAGAAGTCCCTATCATGATACATGGCTTCCTTTATTATTAACAAATGATGGAGAAATCATTATTGATTACCGAATTGATTTAAATATGATGCTTCAGCAACAGGAGCATCAATTTGAAGAAGGGGAAGATATTCGCTCGCTACTATACGAAATCGCACCTTTTGTTCCTGTAAGAAGCGTTCCGTATGTACTTGATGATAATGGTGAACCGACTTATTCGATGGAGCTTAGAAAAAAATAATAGAGTTGACTTGAATTTTTTGGTCTAATGTCCCTACCTTGTTGATATACATATCAGAGGAAGGGGCATTTATTTATCTCCCCTTCTCGGTAGCCCAAAAACGAGAATCTACTTTCTTTCAAGAACAGTTGTCATAAACTTTGGACAACATCATAGATATGATAGTGTCAAAGGTTTACCGGAAGAAGTTGAATCTCAAATTTTTACTCGATCGGGAGGGGATCACGTGGAAAAGGTTGATATTTTTAAGGATATCGCTGAACGCACTGGTGGCGATATTTATCTTGGAGTAGTAGGTGCAGTTCGCACAGGGAAGTCGACATTCATTAAGAAATTTATGGAGCTAGTCGTTCTCCCGAATATTACGAATGAATCCGAAAAAGCTCGCGCTCAGGACGAGTTGCCTCAAAGTGCGGCTGGAAAAACAATTATGACAACAGAACCAAAGTTTGTTCCAAATCAGGCGATTTCTATCCATGTGGATGAGGGTCTTGATGTGAATATCCGTTTAGTGGATTGCGTAGGATATGCGGTTCCAGGAGCCAAAGGATATGAGGACGAACATGGACCTCGTATGATTAATACGCCTTGGTATGAGGAACCAATTCCATTTCAAGAAGCAGCTGAAATTGGAACACGTAAAGTCATTCAAGAACATTCTACATTAGGTGTTGTGGTTACAACTGATGGATCAATCGGAGAAATTCCACGTCATGATTACTTAGAATCTGAGGCTCGTGTAGTTGAGGAATTAAAAGAAGTGGGCAAACCATTTATTATGATCGTAAATAGTGTTCGCCCTCATCATCCTGATACAGAGGCTTTACGTACACAATTAGCTGAGGAGTATGACATTCCTTGTTTGGCGATGAGCATTGAGAGTATGACAGACCAAGATATTAATAATGTTCTTCGCGAAGTGTTATATGAATTCCCAGTTCATGAAGTGAATGTAAATCTTCCAAGTTGGGTCATGGTTTTAAGAGAAGATCATTGGTTACGTCAAAGTTATGAAGAGTCTGTTCGTGAGACCGTTAAAGATATAAAACGTCTTCGTGATGTTGACCGTGTAGTCGGACAATTTACAGAATATGAATTTATTGATGACGCTCGTCTTGCTGGTATAGAGATGGGGCAGGGTATTGCAGAGATTGACTTATATGCTCCAGATGACTTATACGATCAGGTGCTAAAAGAAGTAGTTGGGGTAGAAATTAGAGGGAAAGACCATCTTCTTCAATTAATGCAAGACTTTGCTCATGCGAAGCAAGAGTATGACCAAGTGGCTGACGCGCTTCGAATGGTGAAGCAAACGGGTTACGGAATCGCAGCTCCAGCATTGTCTGACATGAGTCTCGATGAACCAGAAATTATCCGTCAAGGCTCACGTTTTGGTGTTAGGTTGAAGGCTGTAGCACCATCTATTCATATGATTAAAGTAGATGTTGAGTCTGAGTTTGCTCCAATTATTGGCACGGAGAAACAAAGTGAAGAACTTGTTCGTTACTTAATGCAAGATTTTGAAGAAAATCCTCTTTCAATTTGGAATTCCGACATTTTCGGTCGCTCGCTGAATTCGATTGTACGTGAAGGTATTTCAGCTAAGCTATCTTTAATGCCTGAAAATGCTCGTTACAAATTGAAAGAAACGCTAGAAAGAATTATAAACGAAGGATCTGGTGGGCTTATCGCGATTATCCTCTAATTGTATAAAGTTATACCTTCGTTTAGCTAGTCTAGAACTCCCTTACAAAGGGGGTTCTTTTTGCCTTATAGGCAATGTTTATGCTAAGATTTTAACGTATAATGGCGAGTGATTAGGGAAATTTTCTGAACGGAAGCGAAAAATACTATTTCATGTTAAAATGGACAAAGTGGATTTATCTGTGAAGAATTTTTGAATAGGAGAGTTGAGATGAGCAATCAAAATGAATTTTTTGTTATTAAAGCGAAGGAAAACGGAGTAAATGTAATTGGGCTTACTCGTGGTTCTGATACTCGCTTTCATCATTCTGAAAAACTGGATAAAGGTGAAGTTATGATCGCACAGTTTACAGAGCATACATCGGCTGTGAAAATAAGAGGCAAAGCCCTCATTCAAACAAGTCATGGCACAATGGATACGGAAGATTAACTGGTTATTAAATGAAAGGAAAGGACTTTCATTTTCTCGTATGTAAAAACCTATGGTATAATAGTTGCGATATAAATGTGGATACAACAATGATGGACGGAATTTGGGGGATTTTAGAATGGTGAGTATGAGTCAGTTTGATGACAAAGTAAAAGAGATAAAAAAAAGCTTTTATGGTCTAACGAAGCATCTGTATTTACAATCGTATGTTCAGAAACCAGATTTAGATGATGATAAAGTTCGTTTTCTGTACGCGATGATGCAAAAAAAACTTTCCACTAATGAGGCTAAAATGTTTACGATTTCAGCGTTATTACTTCAAGCTGGTCTTGATGTTCACGATGAAGTTTCCCAGGATCCTATCCATTCGGATCGACTACGCAAAAATAGGCAATTGACTGTTTTAGCAGGCGATTATTATGTAAGTCTTCATTATTATTTACTAGCAGAGAAACAACAAATACCCATGATTAGGGTATTCAGTCAGTCAATACAAGAAATCAATGAATACAAATTAAATCTTTGCAATTCAAGGGACCTATCTTACGAAGAAGTACAAAATAATACTTCTCAAATTGAATCGGTGTTAATGCAAAATATGGCTGAACACTTTGAACAAACTGCTTGGAAAGGGGTCATGAAAGATTTCTTCTTTTTAAAACGGCTTTTAGAAGACCGAGTAGAGTGGCTAGCAGGAAAAAAAGCACCGATTATCCAAGCTATATTAAGAGACAGCAATGGTACTGCTGGAAATGAACTAAATTGGATTGAAGAGAAAGTAGAGGATGTGAAAGATCGACTTCTTTCTAACAGCAAGGCACTGCAATCATTTGAGAGATTTGTTGTGGAACATGTTGATGAACTGATTGGTCGTAAGTCGTTACAAGAGATCGTAGCAGAAGAAGGGTGAGCAAGATGACACAGTCAAAAGAAGAACGAGTTCATCAAGTATTTGAATCAATTTATAAAAAATATGATGTTATGAATTCGGTTATAAGTTTTCAGCGCCACAAAGCATGGCGTAAAGATACTATGAAAAGAATGAATGTCCAAGCTGGTGACCATGCATTAGATGTCTGCTGCGGTACGGCTGATTGGACCATAGCTCTTGCAGAGGCTGTAGGAAAAGAGGGCCGAGTTGAAGGGTTAGACTTTAGTAAGAATATGTTAAAGGTAGGACAAGAAAAAGTAAAAGAGCAAAACTTGACTCAAATCAATTTAACTCACGGAAATGCAATGGAACTTCCGTATGAGGACAATAGTTTTGATTTTGTAACGATAGGCTTTGGATTAAGAAATGTACCTGATTATGAGCAGGTGTTGCGCGAAATGTTTCGAGTCACAAAACCTGGTGGTAGCGTTGTATGTTTGGAAACTTCTCAGCCGACGATTCCCGTTTTTAAACAGTTATACTTTTTTTATTTTAGTCGAGTTATGCCGATATTTGGAAAATTCTTTGCAAAGAGTTATGACGAATATTCGTGGCTGCAGGAATCAACTATGTCTTTTCCAAATCGAGAGAAACTAGCGCAAATGTTTAGGGACGCTGGGCTAATCAACATTGAAGTGAAAAGTTATTCTGGTGGGGTTGCAGCGATGCACCTTGGTAAGAAGGATATAGAATTGGAGCAGATAACGTGATTAGAAAGATTAAAATCATCTTAGAAATGATCAAATTTGAACATACTGTTTTTGCATTACCGTTTGCTTATTTTGGTGCCATTTTAGGAGCGTTCATTGTCAATGGACAGTTTCCCTCCACGTTACAGTGGATTTGGATTACGGTAGCAATGGTTGGGGCAAGAAGTGCAGCGATGTCACTAAACCGAGTAATTGATGAGCAAATCGATAAATATAATCCGCGAACAGCTACAAGGGCGATTCCCGCTGGATTAGTTTCAAAATTAGAAGTTTTATTTTTTATCATTGTTTCATTTGCTTTACTTTTTTATGCAGCTTTTCAACTTAATATGTTAGCTGTTTATTTGCTTCCACTTGCGGTCTTTTTCCTTGTTATTTATTCTTATACCAAACGATTCACATGGGCTTGTCATCTTATTTTAGGTGTAACCATTGCTCTAGCACCACTTGGAGGATGGGTCGGTGCAACCGGTGCGTTAACGTGGGAAGCGTTTCTATTGTTTCTCGCTGTTGCTTTATGGACTGCTGGATTTGATGTTATTTATGCGACCCAAGATGCTGATTATGATCGAGAAAATAATTTACACTCTATTCCAAGTAGATTTGGAATTGGACGAGCACTTGTAATTGCTCGATTTCTGCATGTAATCAGTTTCTTGTCGTTTGTTAGCTTGTTTTTCGTTACTCCACTTGGATGGATTTATTTTGTTGGCGTCCTAATAGCTGGAGCTATTATGGTCTATGAACATACGCTTGTTTCTGAACATGACCTATCAAAACTAGATGTTGCATTTTTTACAATGAATGGAATCCTAAGCCTTGTTATGTTCATTTTTGCGATTGGAGATATCCTTATATGAGTAGAGAGCATAAAGGGATTTATACTGTTGGAATAACTGGTGCGAGTGGTGCTATTTATGGAGTTCGCCTCGTACAGGAGCTTTTAAAACAATCATATAAGGTCCATTTAATTTTAACGGAAGCAGCTTGGCGTGTTTTTAAAGAAGAGTTATTACTTGACACAGAAAATCGTGATGCTGTGATTGATCAATTATTTGGTGAGTATGAAGGTGAACTTCATACTCATCACTTACATGATTACGGAGCTCCCATTGCAAGTGGTTCGTATCAAAATAATGGAATGATTATCATCCCTTGTTCGATGGGAACTTTGTCAGGAATTGCGACCGGAGCGTCTGGTAATTTATTGGAGCGAACTGCTGATGTTATGTTAAAGGAAGAGCGTAAATTAATACTGGTACCGAGAGAAACACCATTAAATCAGTTGCATTTAGAAAATATGCTTCGTGTATCAAAAGTAGGAGCGAAAGTGCTACCTGCGATGCCAGGTTTCTATCATCTGCCGCAATCGATGGATGATCTAATCAATTTCCTAGTTGGAAAAGCTTTAGATAGCCTTGGAGTAGACCATACATTGTTTACTAGATGGGGGGAGGGACAGTGAGCGTAATCATTGGGGAAATCTCTTATACGAATATATTGCCATTCTTCTATTATTTGGACCGGGACAAACTACAAAGGCAACAATGTTCTTTTGTCCCACAGGTTCCTGCACAGCTCAATCAAGCAATGGCCGCTGGAAAGATTGATGTTGGAGGTATTTCGTCATTTGCCTATGCTGAAAACTCAACTCATTTTACCTTGTTGCCTAATTTATCGGTTACTTCTTATGGTCCTGTTGGGTCTATTTTCTTATTTTCTAAAAAACCTCTGCAACAGTTGGGTGGAGCGAAAATTGCTTTAACAAGTAGTTCTGCTACTTCTGTTAACTTATTAAAGGTCGTATTGGAGCATTTCTATTCTTTGGAGGTATCTTATACTACGATGACACCTGATCTAAAGAAAATGTTAGTAGAGCATGATGCCTGTCTACTTATTGGTGATGATGCCATTTTAGCTAAACACGAGGTTGGCAAATCATACTATTGTTATGATTTAGGAGATATATGGTATAAGCACACAGGGCTACCGATGACGTTTGCCGTTTTTGCAGTTCGGAATGAAACTCTAAATGAGCACCCAAGTTTAATAGGAGCGGTCTATCGCTCTTTTCTTGAAAGTAAAAAAATGAGTGAAACCAATCAATATGAATTAATGATTGACGACATTTTAAAAACACACGGTGGAGAAAAGAAATTTTGGGATATGTACTTTCAAAATCTCTGTAATGATTTTGGGGAACAAGAACAAAAAGGATTAGATTACTTCTATGAACTTCTCTTTCAAATGGGATATCTGCCGAATCAGGTGAAAACGTTAAATATTTGGGATGCAGCGCGTATAGTTGAATAAGAGCTTGCAAAAATAAGGTATCAATGATTCAATAAATACAATGATTGTAGTAACGGCGATGAGATATCGCCTTGATTAAATAAGGTGGACGACATGAAACTAGCAGAAATTTATATGCAATTTCAATCTGATATTACGATAATTGAAAAAGAACTTGAAGCATCTGTTCAATCAGATAATGACATTTTACAAGAAGCCTCCCTACAATTACTTAAGGCAGGAGGAAAAAGAATTCGTCCTGTTTTTGTTCTGTTAGCCGCTAGATTCGGAAAGTATGATATTAGTGAGCTTAAGCATATTGCTGTTCCATTGGAATTAATTCACATGGGATCTCTTGTACATGATGATGTGATTGATGATGCTGAGCTGCGTCGAGGCAAAAAAACGATCAAATCACAATGGAATAATCAGATTGCTATGTATACTGGAGATTTTATTTTTGGTAAAGCGATCGAGACTACAACATTTTTTGATAACCCTCAAATTCATCAAATTTTATCCAATACGATGTTAGAGATTTGTTTAGGTGAGATCGAACAAATTAGAGATCAGTATAATTGGGGACAAAATTTCAGGATTTATTTACGCAGAATTAAAAGAAAAACAGCTTTACTTATAGCTGTTAGTTGTGAATTAGGGGCATTAGCTGCTAATGCGGATTATAAAACGCAACGAAATTTATATCAATTTGGCTATAATGTCGGAATGTCGTTCCAGATCACAGATGATGTGTTAGATTTTGTTGGTACAGATGAGCAATTAGGGAAACCTGCTGGAGGAGATCTACGCCAAGGGAACGTCACTTTACCGGCTTTGTATGCGATGCATCATGATTCTGAGCTTAAGAAGAGGATTATGGAATTACTTGAAACCAAGTTTCCAGAAAATGTTGATTTAACGGGAGTGCTATCAGCCATTAAGGATTCTGGTGGAATTGAATATTCTCTTTCCATAAGTGATCAATATTTACAAAAGGCTTATGAAGCACTAGAAAAACTACCTGACATTGAAGAAAAAACGTATTTACGAGAAATAGCTGCCTATATAGGAAAGCGAAAATTTTAAATATAAAAGAGGTCTCAGTAAACCCTATGGAAAGAAACTAGGGAGGATGAGTTCTCTTTTTTCTTTCTTTTTACAATGTTTGCGTTTTCCAAGAAAAAAATCTCAACTACTGTTGTTCCGGTTTTGATTGTTTGCTATACTAATAGAGGTTCTAACTACAAGATTTGATAGGAGAGATAGAGAAGATGGAACGTACATATTTAATGATTAAACCAGATGGAGTACAACGTAATTTAATTGGAGAAATTGTTTCGCGCTTTGAAAAGAAAGGGTTTACATTAGTGGCGGCTAAGTTAACAATACTTTCTAAAGAAACAGCTGAAACTCATTATGGAGAGCATAAAGAGCGTCCGTTCTTCGGTGAACTTGTTGATTTTATCACTTCAGGTCCTGTATTTGCAATGGTTTGGCAAGGTGGGAATGTCATCTCTACTGCTCGTACGATGATGGGTGCAACAAATCCAGCAGAAGCAGCTCCTGGAACGATCCGTGGTGATTTTGGTGTTCAAGTTGCCATGAACGTTATTCATGGGTCGGATTCACCTGAAAGTGCCGCTCGTGAAATTTCAATCTTTTTTAATGAAGAAGAGTTAAGCGCTTATGAGAAAACAGTTAATAAGTGGGTTTAATCAAAATTAATCATTTAAGAGCTCGTCCAAATTTTGGACGAGCTTTATTTTGTAATAGTATTTATTGTTGTTTCATCGTATCATTAAATCATTATGAATTAATGAGGAGTAAGTGAAATGAGTCAGGACTATCAACAATTTATCGCAGATATTAAGAAGAAAACAGCCATTGACTTGTCTTTATATAAAGAGGCTCAGATGAAAAGAAGACTAGAGTCTTTACGAAATAAAAGAGGTTGCAATGATTTTCGGTCTTATTATCAAGCGATAATTTCAAATGAAGACATGTTCAATGAATTTCTTGATCGAATGACGATCAATGTATCAGAGTTTTACCGGAATGCTAAAAGGTGGGAAGTGCTCGAGAAAAAAATTCTTCCCCGACTACTGAAAGAAAATGCTAAACTCAAATTATGGAGTGCAGCATGTTCAACGGGAGAAGAGCCTTACACGCTTGCGATGATTATGTCTAAATTTATTTCTTTATCAAAAGTGTCTATATTCGCTACAGATTTAGACCGTGGAATACTCGAACGGGCAAAGATGGGGTTGTACACAGACCGCTCTTTAAAAGAAGTACCTAAAGAAATTTTATCCGCCCACTTTACCAAAGACCCTATGGGATTTAAAGTGAATGATAATATAAAAAGAACAGTACGATTTAAACAGCAAAATTTATTAGCTGATCGATTTGAAGAACAATATGATTTAATTATTTGTCGAAATGTAATGATATATTTTACAGAAGAAGCCAAGCATGAATTATACCATAAATTTAGCCGTGCTTTACGTCCTGGCGGCGTTCTATTTGTCGGAAGCACAGAACAAATTTTTAACCCTTCTACGTTTCAATTTGATACGGAAGATACATTTTTCTATAAAAAAGTATAATAATAGTAAGATAAGTTGGTCATTCTGCAACAGAAGACCAACTTTCTTTTATTTTTCTTAGACTATATTGTCCGAATTTGTTACAATGTTTAATTAATAACTTAATTGTCAAAAATTTTCGGGACAAGGGTTTGAAATCATGTTATAATTTAACGCATAAAAGCGATAAAGAGAATGAGTTGTAATGGAGGAGTAAAAAGATGAGATATTTAACCGCTGGTGAATCACATGGACCACAATTAACAACGATTATAGAAGGTGTTCCTGCTCAACTTGAACTAGTAGCAGAAGACATTAATGTCGATTTAGCACGTCGTCAAGGTGGGTATGGACGCGGAAGAAGAATGCAAATTGAGAAAGATCAAGTTCAGATTTTGAGTGGAGTTCGTCACGGGAAAACAACGGGTGCACCAATTGCCCTTGTTGTTGAAAACAAAGATTGGACTCATTGGACAAAAGTAATGGGTGCTGAGCCAATTGGCGAGGGAGAAGAAAAAGAAGTGAAACGAAAGTTAACACGACCACGCCCAGGCCATGCTGATTTAAATGGTGCGATCAAATATGGTCACCGTGACATGAGAAATGTACTTGAGCGTTCATCTGCTCGCGAAACAACAGTTCGTGTAGCAGCTGGTGGAGTGGCTAAAAAAATTCTTTCACAATTTGGAATTAAAGTAGGCGGACACGTGCTTGAAATTGGTGGTGTTAAAGCTGAGAATGTATCTTATGATTCAGTTGAAGAATTACAAAGGCGTTCTGAGGCTTCACAAGTTCGTTGCTTAGATGAGGAAGCAAGTGTGAAAATGATTGAAGCAATTGATACGGCTAAGCAGGACGGAGATTCCATTGGAGGAGTTGTTGAAGTTGTTATTGAGAATGTGCCAATTGGACTTGGAAGCCATGTCCATTATGACCGCAAGCTGGATGCGAAATTAGCCGCTGCTGTGATGAGTATTAATGCCTTTAAAGGTGTTGAGATTGGAATTGGATTTGAAGCAGCACGCTTACCAGGGAGCCAGGTGCATGATGAAATTCTTTGGGACGAAGAAAAAGGGTATACACGTAAGACCAATCGTCTTGGAGGATTTGAAGGTGGAATGACAACAGGGATGCCGATTGTTGTTCGTGGGGTTATGAAACCTATTCCAACCCTTTATAAACCGCTTCAAAGTGTTGATATTGATACAAAGGAACCGTTTGAAGCTAGTATTGAACGTTCAGATAGTTGTGCTGTTCCTGCAGCAGCTGTTGTGGCTGAAGCTGTTGTAGCTTGGGAAGTAGCTAATGCGCTATTAGAAACATTTGGACATGATCAAATGAAAACGATTCAAGCAAATGTAAAACGTCATCAGGATGAAGCGAGGTCTTTTTAATGAGAAAAGTCCAGATTGAAGCAGAATCAAAGGACTACTTCGTCTACATAGAGCCTGGTATTCGCCATTTGATTGGCGATAAAATAAAAAACGTAATGAC
This sequence comes from Halalkalibacter alkalisediminis, assembly GCF_028610705.1. Classification (GTDB taxonomy): domain Bacteria; phylum Bacillota; class Bacilli; order Bacillales; family Bacillaceae_D; genus Halalkalibacter; species Halalkalibacter alkalisediminis. The sequence goes on along the minus strand of NZ_JAQQWT010000002.1, from coordinate 349,061 downwards.
AGAACCGGTTTCATCGGTTCTAGTCATTACGGATTCTCATGTCGCTCCTCTTTATTTAAACGACGTTGTTGAGAGCTTTGACAATCAGCTTCCTGTTTATACTGAAGTCATTAAGTGCGGTGAAGCATCTAAGTCATTAGCTGTTTATGATCAAGTACTAACAGAAGCCCTTTCTAGTTCTTTAGATCGTAAATCATTAATTGTCGCTTTAGGTGGAGGCGTAGTTGGGGATCTAGCTGGGTTTGTTGCAGCTACTTACATGAGAGGGATTCGTTTTATTCAAGTGCCGACAACTTTATTAGCTCATGACAGTAGTGTTGGAGGGAAAGTAGCTATTAATCATCCCCTTGGTAAGAATATGGTGGGATGTTTCCACCAACCTGAGGCTGTTTTTTATGATACAGAGGCGTTGTATTCAATGCCTGTTAGGGAGTGGCGTTCTGGTTTCGCTGAAGTGATTAAACATGGGTTTATACACGATCACACTTTCTTAAATAACTTACAAGAGCTAAATGGAATTGAACAACTTCCTGTTGAAAAGTTAGGCGAAATATTAGAAACGTCTATTAGGGTAAAAGCCAAGATTGTGAAGGAAGATGAGAAAGAGAATGGAGTTCGTGCATTTCTAAATTTTGGTCATACACTTGGGCATGCTCTAGAAGCTGAACTTGGTTATGGGGTATTGACACATGGAGAAGCGGTCGTAGTAGGAATGATTTTTTCATTAAGAGTTAGTGAAGAAATGTATCAGATCGATCTACAGGTGAAGGAATTTGAGAAATGGCTTAATGATCTTGGGTTTCAAACTGAAATTCCGCCAGATTGTGAGCCTGATCTTCTCCTTGCGAAAATGCGTCAAGATAAGAAAGCGGAGGCAGGGTCGATTAGAATGGTCCTTTTAAAGAAGATTGGGGAGGCCGCCTTAATTGACATTCCTCCAACACTAGTAAAGCAATTACTAGTTGAAAGAATGGGGGTAGAAAAGATTGGTTAGAGGAATACGTGGAGCAATTACCATTGATGCAAATACAGATAAAGAGATTACAGAAGCATCTTCTGAGCTCATTCAAGTACTAATTGAACAAAATCAGATAGATCCAGATACTGTTGCACAAGTTCTATTTACAGTAACCGAAGACGTTACAGCGGCCTTTCCTGCCAAAGTTTTAAGAGAATTTCCAGGTTGGTCATTAGTACCTGTCGTTTGTGCCCAAGAAATACCGGTTCCTGGCAGTTTACCTATGTGCATTCGTGTGCTTATTACCGTAAATACAGAGGTGAAACAAGACCAAATAGCTCATGCATACTTACGAGATGCGATCAAGCTTAGACCAGATTTAACCTTGACGAATGGTCAATAAAAAGGTAGACTGAGGGCAGATGAGATGAAGGAAAATGAATTCCTTCGAGCCTTAGTTAGAAAAGTAAGAATATTGAGACGAGTCGAGAATGAGATTGAGTTGAGGAGAGCTGAGTTTAGTTGAGGGATAAGTCTATCTATTAACCTCCTAAACAGATTTTGTTTAGGAGGTTTTATATTAATATAATTATAATCATCCCCTCCCACTCATTTCATTCATTCCCAAATAAGGAGTGATTGTAAATGATAACCCCAACATTTTTAGAATTTGAAAAGACCGCTGAAACCTACCACACCATTCCGGTTTACCAACGTTTTTTTGCTGATGGTTTAACGCCAGTTCAAATTGTCCATCAATTGTCAGACCAGGTTTCATTTTTACTAGAAAGTAAGGATGAACAGTCACCGTGGTCTAGATATTCCTTTATCGGTTTAAATCCAATGTTTGAGCTACTTGAAGAAAATCAAGTCTATCGAACTTACTCCAAAAATCGTGATGTGGTCAATGAAGCAAACACGTTTCAAAAGGCATTTGATGAGACAATGGCGTTTTTGAATGTTCAACCGATTGACATCCCTATTCCATTTCAAGGTGGAGCAGTAGGATACATGAGCTATGATGCCATCGAAACCATTGAGCCGTCTCTACAAAGTGAAACGAAGGAGCGTTTGCCTCATTATCAATTTCTTTTTTGCCAAACATTAATTGCTTATGATCATATAAATAAAGAGCTTTCTATTTTGGTTCACGCTAGACCAAATAAGGACGAATCACTAGTCAATACGTACCATAATGCTAGAGCTGAAATTAAAAGGATTTCCTCTATATTAGAACAACCAAGTAATGGACTTATGTTAAAGAATGTTCCAAAAATTGATGTGGATGTTTCCTTTGAACGAGTAACGTCTAATTACGAGAAAAAAGATTTTCTAACAGATGTAGAAAAAATAAAAGAATACATTAAAGCAGGTGATGTTTTTCAAACGGTTCTTTCACAAAGGTTTGAAATGGACATATCAGCTTCAGCTCTTGATGTATATCGTGTTCTTCGGATGGTAAATCCGTCACCATATTTATTTTATTTGAAATTTGATGAGATGGAGATTGTCGGAAGCTCGCCTGAACGCCTTGTTCAAGTACAAGACGGACATGTTGAGATTCATCCGATTGCTGGAACAAGAAAACGTGGTAAGGATGAAAAAGAAGATAAATTGCTAGAAGAAGAACTCTTGGCAGATGAAAAGGAAAGAGCCGAACACTATATGTTAGTAGACTTAGCTCGTAATGATGTTGGTAGGATTGCTGAATACGGTTCTGTTGAAACTCCAACTTTGCTTGAGGTCGGTAGATTCTCACATGTCATGCACATTATTTCCAAAGTAACAGGACGCCTTAGAGAAGGGACAAAGCCTCTAGAAGCATTGATGGCATCCTTTCCTGCAGGTACAGTATCAGGGGCGCCAAAGATACGAGCGATGGAGATTTTGCAAGAGCTTGAACCAACCAAAAGAGGTGTGTATGCAGGAGCAATTGGATATCTAGGGTTTGATGGAAATATTGATTCTTGCATTGCGATACGAACAATGGTAATACAAGATGGGAAAGCTCATATCCAAGCGGGTGCAGGAATTGTAGCTGATTCAATTGCGGAGAATGAATTTGAGGAAACTCAAAATAAAGCGAAGGCTTTGATCCGAGCAGTACAACTAGCTGAGAAAATGTTTGGTAATAAGGAGGTCTCACAATATGTTTAAGTCCATTCTAAAAAAATGTCTAGATGGTCATTTGATGACAGAAAAAGAAGCACAAGATGTGATGGATGAAATCATGAATGGATACGCGACTCCTAGTCAAATTGCAAGCCTACTTACACTCATGCGTTTTCGAGGGGAAACTGTAGATGAGATGACAGGATTTGCTCGATCGATGCGATCACATTCACTTAAAATTCTAGCAGATGACCTTTCTATAGTTGATACATGTGGAACAGGGGGGGATGATTTAAGCACATTTAATGTTTCAACGACATGTGCGATTGTTCTCGCTGCAATGGGTGTTCCTGTTGCCAAGCACGGTAATCGAGCTGTTTCTTCTAAAAGTGGAAGTGCTGATGTTTTAGAAGAGCTTCGGATTCCAACACAACATACAAAAGAAGAAGCAAGACAGTCCTTACTAGACACTAATCTTTGTTTTCTTTTCGCACCTTTATATCATGAATCGATGAAGCATGCGGTGATCCCACGGAAAGAAATCGGGTTTCGAACGATATTTAATTTGCTTGGACCGCTAACGAATCCAGCTAATGCGAAACATCAATTAATCGGTGTTTATGACAAAGAGTTTGCCATTAACATGGCAGAGACCATCGCGCGATTAGGAACAACGAGAGCGTTATTTGTCACAGGTGGTGAGGGCCTTGATGAATTATCGATTACAACTGAATCACAAATAGTAGAGGTTAATGGAACAAAGCAAAGCATTTATACCCTTTCTCCGGAAGAAGTTGGCTTAAAACGAGGACTTCTTGAAGAGATCCAAGTCAATACGCCAGCTGAAAGTGCGCAACTCATTAAAGCTGTCCTAAAAGGGGAAGCAAATGATTCGGCTACAGGTATTGTTGTTCTTAATTCGGCTGCGGCTCTTTATGCGGCCAAGAGGATAGCTTCGATAAGTGAAGGTGTTGAGTTGGTTAAAGAAGCTATTCAAACTGGAGTCGTAAATCGTCATTATCAAACATTGCAGGAGGAACAGCAACATGCTTGAGAAAATACTTGAAACTAAAAAAATGGAAATTGCAGCATTGGAGTTACCGGAGCAAGTAGATGTACCTCATCACTCTCTTTACGAAGCTTTACGCTCACCGAATCGTTCAATTGGATTAATTGCTGAAGTGAAAAAGGCATCTCCTTCTAAAGGAGTGATCAAAGAACAGTTTGAACCGGTAGCTATTGCAAAAGGATATAAAGAAGGTGGTGCAGATGCGATTTCTGTCTTAACAGATGTTAAGTACTTTCAAGGGCATTGTGATTATTTAACGGCTATTAAGCAGGTCGTAAGTCTTCCTGTTATGAGGAAAGATTTTATCATAGATAAAAAGCAAGTGGATGAAACGGTAAGGATTGGTGCGGATGCAATGCTACTAATCGTTGGAACCGTACCGATCCTTGAGCTAAAGGAGCTCTATGAGTATGCATATAGTCAAGGACTTGAATGCTTAGTTGAAGTTCATGCTAAGAGCGAGTTAGAAGAGCTTTTGGCATCATTTAGCCCTAAGATTATTGGTGTAAACAATCGTAACCTAAAAACATTTGAAACTTCTTTAACTCAAACTGAAGAAATGTCAGATTTAATACCGGACGGAAGTTTATTTGTAAGTGAGAGTGGGATCCATAGTAAACAAGATCTTGAACGAGTTGGGAAAGTTGGCGCAGCTGGAGTCCTTGTAGGAGAATCTCTCATGCGCGCTGAGACACCTGTAGCTGGTATTTCTCACTTATTTGGAGGAGAAACCATTGCAGCCTCTTCTTAAATTGTGTGGGAATCATTCAATTGATGATACAAACCTATCTTTAGCGAGTTCAGCAGATTATGTTGGCTTTGTGTTCGCAGAAAGTAAGAGACAAGTGACGCGAGAACAATTAAAAACGTGGTTATTAAATCGAGAATTAAAAGAGAAAAAGCTTGTTGCATTATTTGTGAATGAGACGGCAAATACTATACAATCTCTTATTTTAGACTTGCCTATTGATATTATTCAGTGTCATGGAAGTGAAACAGCAAAAGAAATAGCTAAAATCAAACAAGTTACCTGTTTACCTGTTTGGAAGGCTATTCATCATAATAGTGAAGCTTTACAAGTGATGAGAACGTACCATGGAAGTGTTGATGGGTATATCGTTGATTGTAAGGTAGGGAATCAGTGGGGCGGCACGGGTGTTTCTTTTGACTGGACATATATTCCGGCTTATCTGCAAGAAGGAAGAACGCAAGGAGTCCCTGTCTTTATAGCTGGAGGGATTAGACCAGAAAATATTGATCAGGTTCTTAGTTATGAGCCTGATGGAATTGATGTTTCTAGCGGGATTGAGGAAAATGGTAACAAGTGTAACAAGCTAATCAAGCAGCTTGAGGAAAGGATGAATCGAGTATGACAGACGTACATCCAGATAAGCGTGGACGTTTTGGTGAATTTGGTGGGAAGTATGTCCCTGAGACCTTAATGAGTGTAATTGAAGAATTAGAAGCAGCTTTAGACGATGCGATGGCCAATGAGTCGTTTAAAATGGAGTACTTAGAGCATCTAAGAGAATATGCAGGTAGGCCAACGGCGTTATCGTTCGCTCAAAATTTAACAGAAACGATAGGTGGCGCTAAAATTTACTTGAAGCGGGAAGATTTACTTCATACGGGTGCCCATAAGCTTAATAATGCGATGGGTCAAGCGCTCCTTGCTAAAAAGATGGGAAAAACTAAAATTGTCGCGGAAACAGGAGCCGGTCAGCACGGAGTAGCTTCGGCTACGATCGCTGCTAGATTTGGTCTTGAGTGTAAAGTATTCATGGGTGAAGAAGACATGGAGCGTCAGGCACTTAATGTGTTTAGAATGCAACTACTAGGGGCAGAGGTGATTCCTGCCACTTCTGGTAGTAAAACATTAAAGGACGCAACGAATGAAGCCATTCGTTACTGGGTGGCTAATGCAGAGGATACTTTTTATTTAATTGGTTCTGTTGTCGGACCGCATCCTTATCCAAAGATGGTCCGTGATTTCCAACGAATCATTGGAGATGAATCGAAAAAGCAATTTTTAGAGAGAGAGGAGTCTCTTCCAAGTGAGATTATTGCTTGCGTCGGTGGAGGCAGTAATGCGATTGGCATGTTTTACCCTTTCCTAGAGGATGAGGTTAAGTTAATAGGTGTTGAAGCTGCAGGACTTGGTGTTCATACGGACAAACATGCAGCAACCATTACACACGGACGAAAAGGAGTTATTCACGGCTCTCTAACCTATTTATTACAAGATGAAGCTGGACAAATAACAGAACCTTATTCCATTTCTGCCGGTTTGGATTATCCGGGAGTTGGTCCTGAGCACGCCTTTTTAGCGAGTAATGGTCGTGTTTCATACGAAGCCGTTACGGATCAACAAGCTTTAGATGCATTAAAACTCCTATCAGAAAAGGAAGGTATTATCCCGGCGGTTGAATCTGCTCATGCGTTAGCGAAGGCAGTAGAACGGGCGAAAAAGTTAACACCAAATGATACAATCCTTGTTTGTTTATCTGGTAGAGGAGATAAAGATGTTCATACATTAATGAAACATTTCCGAGGTGAATCAAATGGCGAATAAACGTATGGAGTTAGCGACACAGTCTGATACACCTTTGTTCATTCCTTTTATTACAGCAGGGGACCCAACGGCTGAAGCAACGATTGATCTTGCTTTATGTTTAGAAGAAGCTGGCGCCTCTATTTTAGAATTAGGCATTCCGTACTCCGATCCTCTTGCTGATGGGCCAACCATTCAAGCAGCATCTAAACGAGCGCTACGAGGTGGTATGTCATTAGAAAAAGCATTGAAATTGGTACCAGAAATGAGAGAGCGTGGCTTAACCATTCCTGTTATTATTTTTACTTACTTTAATCCATTGTTACAATACGGGGAAGAACGTTTTGCAGAACAAGCAGCTAAGCTTGGAATTGATGGCTTACTTGTCCCTGATTTGCCATTTGAAGAAAGTGATTCTTTAGCAATCCTCTGTGAAAAGAAGGATCTCTCTTTCATTTCATTAGTAGCTCCCACTTCGAAACAAAGGATGATTAAGATTGCCGAACGTTCGAAAGGCTTCTTATACTGTGTATCCTCACTTGGAGTAACAGGAGCTCGTAATGAGTTGGATCCAAGAGTTTATGATTTTCTTAAAACCGTTCGTGAAGCAAGTCATATCCCTACTGCAGTCGGATTTGGGATTTCTACTGCCGAGCAAGTAAAGGTGATGAGAGAGCACGCTGATGGTGTAGTTGTAGGAAGTGCACTTGTTACAGAAATTGGAGCACGAGAGCAGGAGCTTACAAACAAAGAAACTCGTCCAGATGCTCTCGAAGAAATAAAAAGGTTTGTCTCATCCCTTATTTCATCGTAACATTATACAGTAGACTAAATAGATAAGATGAGGTGAATTTTATGCAAGCAAAACCACAATTAAATGGTTTGCCTTCTTATAAACCAGGTAAGCCAATTGAAGAAGTGAAAAAGGAGTTAGGTCTAACTAAAGTCACGAAACTAGCTTCTAATGAGAATCCATACGGTTCCTCACCAAAGGCAGTAGAAGCAATTCAAGCAATTGCTTCCCAGACAGCTATCTATCCAGATGGCTATGCTGCTACTATTCGTGAAAAGGTTGCTACTAAATTAGGCGTGTCAGAAAATCAACTTGTGTTTGGAAATGGTTCTGATGAAGTTATTCAATTTCTATGCCGTGCCTTTCTTTCCCCAAATACAAACACGGTAACAGCAGACCCTACTTTTTCACAGTATAAATTAAATGCGGCTATTGAAGGGGCAGAATTACGAGAAGTTCCTTGTGTCAACGGTGTCCATGATTTAGATGCTATGTTAGAGGCGATAGACGAAAATACTAGAATTGTATGGGTGTGTAATCCTAATAATCCTTCGGGTACATATGTGAACGATAAAGCATTTAGTCGCTTTTTAGAACATGTTCCTGCACATGTTCTTGTTGTATCTGATGAAGCATATTACGAGTATGTAACGGCTGAAGATTATCCAGAAACCTTGCCGTTGCTTGAGAAATTTGAAAACTTAATTGTTTTGCGGACTTTCTCTAAAGCGTATGGTTTAGCCGCTCTCAGAATTGGATATGGTGTAGCCAATCCTAAACTAATTTCTACGATTGATCCTGTTAGACCGCCATTTAATAATACGTTATTTGCTCATGCTGCAGCAGTAGCTGCCCTAGAAGATGACCAATTTATTGATCATTGTGTGGAGAAAAATTCGAAATTTCTAAAGCAATTTGAGGATTTTTGTCATAAACACCATTTAATTTTTTACCCTTCACAGACGAATTTCATTTTAATTGACTTTAATTGTCCTGGCGATGAGGTGTTTGATTATTTGCTTAGAAAAGGATTTATCGTTAGATCAGGACAAGCATTGGGCTTTCCTACTTGTGTAAGAATAACGGTTGGTACAAAAGAGCAAAATGAAGAATTGTTTGCTGTTTTAGAAGAGATGCTCGTTTCAAAAACGGTCGAACAATAAGTATGGATGAAAAATCGTCTTTCATAAAGCTGAAGGGCGTTTTTTCTTAAGAGCTGAAGGGAGCTTAACATGAAGCGGACGGTGTTTATTGTTGGCCTCGGGTTAATAGGTGGTTCGATTGCTCTTTCTATTCGAAGAGAGCACGATGTCCATATCCGTGGCTTTGATATTTCAGAAGAGCAGTTGAAAGTGGCCTCATCTTTACAAATTATTGATGAAGTTGCTTCCACGGTTGAAGAAGGGGTTAAGGACGCAGATTTGATTATATTTGCAACTCCTGTTAGTAAAACAGAGCAATTTATTCAAGACTTGACCAATTATAGTTTGAAGGCGGGAGCGATCGTTACTGACGTTGGTAGTACAAAGCGTCGTATTGTCGACAAAGCTGTTTGTTTAAAGGAAAAAGGAGTGACTTTTATTGGAGGTCACCCTATGGCAGGGTCGCATAAAACAGGAGTAGAGGCAGCTAGAGCTCATCTGTTTGAGAATGCCTTTTATATTTTAACGCCCGCTAAAGGAACCGATTTGCGGTTAATCATTCAACTACAAAATTGGTTGAAGGGGACAAAAGCAACCTTTATTGAGCTAACTCCAACCCAACATGACCGATTAGCAGGTGCCATTAGTCATTTTCCACATGTAATTGCCGCTAGTCTTGTGCATCAGATTGCCAAAATAGAAGGAGAAGACCCCCTTGTTTCAAGATTAGCTGCAGGAGGGTTTCGTGATATTACTCGGATCGCCTCAGCGAGTCCTACGATGTGGAGGGATATCCTTTTACATAATAAAGAGAGTTTATTACAGTTGCTTGAATCTTGGACGAGTGAAATGGATCAAATCAAAACACTAATCGAAGAGGAAAATGCCTCAGCAATACATACGTATTTCCAAGACGCAAAAGATTTTCGGGATGGGCTTCCTGTTAGGAAAAAAGGGGCTATTCCTTCTTTTTACGATTTGTTTGTTGATGTTCCAGATCACCCAGGTGTTATTTCGGATGTGACGGGAATTCTTGCTCAACACCAAATTAGTTTGACGAATATTCGTATTTTAGAAACAAGAGAAGATATTATGGGGGTTCTTCGATTGAGTTTTCGTTCTGAAGAAGACCGTGAACGAGCCCAAATTCATTTACAACAAGAAATGTACGATACGTATATTTTATGAGGAGGAAAAAGATGAGTACTGCTATTGTTAACCATATCCAAGTAGGTCTAAAGGGTTCGGTACAAATCCCTGGAGATAAGTCAATTTCGCATCGTGCAGTTATGTTTGGTGCGATTGCAAACGGAACAACGACAGTTGAAGGATTTTTACCAGGAGAAGATTGCTTAAGTACTATTGCTTGTTTTAGAAAATTAGGTGTAACCATTGAGCAAGAGGGAGAAAAAGTAACGATTGAAGGAAAAGGGTGGGATGGATTAAAGGAACCAACAGACATTCTTGATGTTGGCAACTCAGGAACGACAACTCGTTTAATGCTAGGTATATTAGCAACTCGACCATTTCACTCCGTTGTAATTGGTGATGATTCGATTGCTAAGCGTCCAATGGCACGTGTGACGGAACCTTTACGTAGTATGGGATCAACAATTGATGGTCGTGATCATGGGAATTTCACGCCGCTTTCGATTCGTGGAGGAGCAACAAAAGGGATCGCTTTTCAATCAAAAGTAGCAAGTGCACAAGTGAAATCCGCCATTTTGTTGGCTGGGTTACAAAGTGAAGGCACAACGTCTGTGAGTGAACCAGCCCTGTCTCGAGATCATACAGAACGAATGCTCGAAGCATATGGAGTGGAAGTGAAACGTGATGGGTTAACGGTTTCAGTGGAGGGTGGTCAAACACTGAAGGCACAACATATTGTCGTGCCGGGAGACATTTCTTCAGCAGCCTTTTTCCTAGTTGCTGGGGCGATTGTTCCAAACAGTGAGATTACGTTAACAAACGTGGGGATGAATCCTACGAGGTCAGGGATTATCGATGTATTACAGCAAATGGGCGCAAATCTGTCTATTCAAAATGAACGGATGGCTGGTGGGGAACCAATTGCTGATATTACTATTTCTACTTCAGACTTAACGGGAATAGAAATTGGTGGAGACCTAATTCCAAGGTTAATTGATGAGATTCCTGTTATTGCTGTTCTTGCTTCGCAAGCAAAAGGAAGAACGATTATTCGCGATGCAGAGGAATTGAAAGTAAAAGAAACGAACCGTATTGATACAGTTGTTAGCGAACTGAAGAAACTAGGTGCAAATATTGAAGCGACAGAAGATGGAATGGTTATTGAAGGTCGTTCGTCATTAAATGGCGCGACAGTAAGTAGTTATGGAGACCATCGCATCGGTATGGCGATGGCTATAGCAGGCCTTATTGCTAGTGAAGAAGTGAAGATTGAGCGTAGCGAAGCCATAGCTGTTTCTTACCCGAGTTTTTTTAATCACATTGAGACGTTACAAAGCAAATAATGAGAAAGAGGACTTAGATCATAACTTTGATTTAAGTCCTTTTTTGGCTAAAGGAGAATATGTATAATCATAAAAAAAGCTCCTTATTGAGAACGTAAGCGTTTTCAATAAGGAGTTTAGCAAAAGCTAAAAATTTGTATGGATAGGAGTGGAGAGAAACCATACGCTTAATCTTTATTATAGCTAGATCTCAAAATAAGTCAATACAATAATGATAAAATTCTGAATCGAAAATTATTTTTACTTTGTGCAGTTCTGTTTTGCACATTTTCTTCATAGCTTGTCTATATCAAGTTGTAGGAGGAATATAGATGTACTTATTAGACAAAGCGATGAAAATAGACGAAGAAGTAAATACGCTACGTTCCTATTTGATTAAAGATGGTCAAATCCAATATGTAACTACTACTTTTGATAAATGGAATAAAAGCCGCGTTTCAATGAAGGGCATACTTATGACAAATGGAAGAATCACTTTTGATGATCAAATTCTAGGTTGTGAAAGTTTTCATGAATTTCAAACTCGGCAGAAGGAATTAATCAAAAACGGGTTTACGACGGTTGCGGTTGCGCCCTTAGTTGAATATGAGAGGCAGATCGAGGCTGAATTTAAACGTGCGAAACATGCGCTAGCGAGTAGTACCTTAGATTATGTAGTAGGACTTACAATTCCTGTTTGTTTATTACGAACTTCTGCTTTACGTTTATGTCAAAATTTACGTATTCCTTTTTTACGTATTACCCTTAAATCATTTAATGACATAAAAAAGCTACCTTGGACGCATTTATCACAAACGCTGTTAACATATCCAATCGTACTTGTACCAGAGATAGAGACGTCGTCTACGAAGTTAAAAAGTGTTCTATTGAAAGAGTGGGAATTGCATTGTGCAAACTTTCAAATCCATACAGCTCCCTCGCTTCAACCACTAAAAAACTGGTCTAAACCATTATTGCAAAAAGTTGGGTTATTCCCACAAAAAGGAATTTTGTTGAATGGCAGTGATGCAGATTATTTACTTTTCCATGAAGAAAGTAGTAAAAGTCATTATTCCGTAGATCAAAAAGTTGCACGAGTTGATCAGAATGTTTATCATGAGAAAGAACCGGTTATTGTCATTGTAAAAGGGGAAATTGTTAAATCGAATGATACATTTTCACTCAGGCCTGGTTTTGGACGATTAGTTGAAGTGGTTAGACCAGGGCGATTTATGTCTTTATCAGAGGCTTCGAGTACGGACCAACTACATCAACAGTCTAGCGGCGGTTGATTTTATGCTTGGACATTCAAACCGTCATTCAATGGAATGGTGGTTTTCTTTCTTTATCGAAGGGTTCCTGTGTTTGAGTGTCGAAGTGTGATTCATGGTATTTAAACATTGGAGGAATTAATCATGAACGTGATTGAAAAAGCAATACAGGATATTGAGAATGGTAGTGTGAACGAAGGTCTTAGTGAACTTGCAAGAATTGAAAAACAAGCAGATCACCAAATGAAATATGATATTGCTGAGATCTACCATAGCTTAGGACATATAGAGAAAGCAAAAAAGATCATTGATGAGCTATTAATGTTGTATCCAGATGAAGGGACTTTATATGCTTTAGCAGCAGAATTACTGATTGATATGGATCAAGAAGATGAAGCGATAGAGTTGCTCCTTGAAATTAAAGAGGATGATCCTGCTTTTTTACAAGCGCAATTGTTACTTGCTGACTTGTATCAAATGCAGTCCCTAGACGAAGTGGCGGAACAAAAATTACTATTAGCAGCCCAAAAAGCTCCAGAGGAAACGATTATTTCATATGGGCTTGGGGAATTTTATTTAGAGCGTGGAGATTACATAAAAAGTATCCCATATTTTAAAAAAGCTGTCCATGGAAGTGAACCGATTCCGAACGTTCACGTAGAGTTATTATTAGCAGAAGCTTATAGTGCTAGTGGTCAATTTGAAGATGCACTTACGTACTACAAAGAAGGCTTAAAAAACCATTTAGAACCAAATGCTCTTTTTGGTTATGGATTTACTGCCTATCAAGTAGGGGATATGATTTTGGCAATTGAACAGTTAGAGTCTTTACTCGCATTAGACCCGGATTATTCCAGTCTCTACCCTTATTTAGCAAAGGCTTATGAGGCTGAGGGAAGGTTAGATGATGCCCTAGAGACTCTGAAAAATGGCATTAAGGTAGATGAGTTTAATGAACAGCTATATGTACATGCAGGGAAGTTGAGTTTTAAGCGTCAACAACCAGAAGAAGGAGAGCAGTTTTTACGAAAGGTAATCGCTATAAATCCTTCGAACATTGATGCCGTACAAACTTTGGCTGCTTATTTTAAACATAATAACTTATTTGATGAATTACTCGATTTAATGACGCATATGAAAGAGTATGGTGAAGAAGATACTCTCTTTACATGGTATGAGGCAACCGCGTTAAAAGAATTAGATGAATTTGAGGATGCTTACAAGCGTTATGTAGAAATTGAAGCTCATTTTAAAGAAGATATTGATTTCTTGGAAGAGTTTGGTTATTTCTTATTGGAATATGGGATGAGAGCAGAAGCAAAAAAGAAATTGCAACAATATTTAATCTTCGAACCTGAGAATGCCGATATAATTGAGTTACTTGAAAGTCTCGATTAAATTTTGTTTTAAAAAGGAATTCATTAATATTTAGCGAATATATCATCATACAAACTTCTTCATGAATACCTATGAAATGAGAAGATCTTAAGGAGGGGTGAAGCGTGGGCAACATCATTCCAGTTGTGGACAAAAAAGAATTTCTTAAAAGTTTCTTGCAACAGTTTGAGTTGAAACGTCGTGAGTGCGCTTGGTTGTTAAATTATTTGATGAGTGATGATGAATTGATGGAAAGAGTTCATTTTGTTGAACAGGCAGCGCATACTCCTAAAGCATTAATTATATCAGCAAAAGGGGTCGATACTATACCGTTTTCTTTCCATAAAGAAAAGCATATAACGACTGATGCTGAAAAAGCATTTCATGATATTCGCTTGAATCAAAACGAAGAAATTTATATTGAACTGCATTTTAATGGTGCAAAACATTATCCACCTTATTTAGTCGTCTTAGAAGACAATCCACATATTCCTGAGAATATTGAGCTGACGGTTGCCTTCCAGAAGGAAGCGGAACTTTTGCTAGATCGTTCAATACGTAAGTTCAGGAAAGAACAACTGTTATCGCAAATTGATAACGCCCTTGATCAACAAGATGAGTTTGCATTTAAACGGTTAGTTCAACAATTGCAGCAATTAGATGAGATGTAAATAAATATTAAAGGGTTGATTCGGTAGCTTATGCAAAAAGACTACATGAATCATCCTTTTTTATTTGTGTGTTGAGAGATTAACCGTTAAAATAAAAAGCGACTGTTATTTAGAAGAGGTGTACATAAATGAAATGGCAAGCTACTGAGATGGATACATATCTACGAGCGAGGGAATATGTTGATACGGCGATCATTACACTAATACCGATTTCGTGGGAAAAAGAAATTAAACAGACCGTTGCTATGGGAGAATTTATTTCCATTATTGCAACCGAGGTTGAAAAGCAATTTCATGGCAGAGTCGTTCAGTTTCCAGCATTTTCTTACATCAAAAGTGAAGGTAAGGTTCCACGTATTGAACGAATTCGTAATTGGGAAAATGAACTAAAAGCTGGTGGAGTTAAACACATTATCTATTTAACATCAGATAGTGAGTGGAAAAGCATAGAGAGCGATTTAGATGGGATGTTACTTTGGTTGCCGACGATACCACTCGAACATATGGAAGCGAATTATAAGCAAGATGTCATAACAGACCAAATTAAGCAAATCATGCCTATTATGACAAATAAGTGGCAATCCAAGTAATGGTTTTTCTCTTTTTGAGAATCAGTTATTTTTGAAAAATGGCATTTTGTTTGATATTGTATGGGCTACAAGTGCAAAGGTCAATGAGATTCATCACATTAATTATGCCGATTTTGTGCCAAATTGCGGAAAATGTTGATTATTGAGTCGCATTATATTATCATGGGTATGTCCTAGTATAATATGTGTTAAATTATGCCCATTTTTGGGCCTACCTGATGGCGTAAGGGGGGAAAACGAGTGAGTGAAAGAGACCACAGAGTGTCACGAAGACAATTTTTAACGTACACACTTACAGGTGTTGGTGGCTTTATGGCTGCGGGTATGTTAATGCCGATGGCTAGATTTGCGCTAGACCCTGCTCTAAAGGCTGGTGCGGAATCAGACCTCAAATATGTATGTGAAGTGGCAGAATTAACGGAAGAACCACAAAAGTTCAGATTTTCATTTGAACAAGTTGATGCATGGTACGAATCAGAAGTAACTCGAGAAGCGTACATTTACATTCGTGATAATACAGTAACTGCATTATCACCAACATGTACACACTTGGGTTGTACGGTAGCGTATGGTACACAAGATGATCATCCAGATCGATTCTTCTGTCCATGTCATTTTGGAATGTTTGACAAAGAAGGTATTAACATTCCAGGTACACCTCCACAACGTCCACTAGACGTTTATGATGTTGTAGTGGAAGATGGAAAAGTTTACTTAGGTCAAATTAATCAGCGAACATAAGGAGGGGCGTAATCGATGCTTCAAAAAATTTACGACTACGTTGATGAGCGTCTTGATATTACGCCTATGTGGCGCGATATTGCTGACCACGAAGTACCTGAGCATGTTAACCCTGCTCACCACTTCTCTGCATTCGTTTACTGTTTCGGGGGATTAACTTTCTTCATTACAGTTATTCAGATCTTATCTGGAATGTTTTTAACGATGTATTATGTACCAGATATTGTCAACGCTTATCAATCAGTAGCATACTTACAAAATGAAGTCGCTTTCGGTGTAATCGTTCGAGGAATGCACCACTGGGGCGCAAGTTTGGTTATTGTTATGATGTTTTTACACACATTACGTGTTTTCTTTACAGGATCGTACAAAAAGCCTCGTGAATTAAACTGGGTAGTTGGTGTCCTTATTTTCTTTGTTATGCTTGCATTAGGGGTAACGGGTTATTTATTACCTTGGGATATGAAGGCATACTTTGCAACAGCGGTTGTTCTTCAGATTGCTGAAAGTGTACCGATTGTTGGTGGATTCACAAAGACGTTGCTTGCCGGTGGGGAAGTAATCGGTGCTGCAACATTAGCTAGATTCTTTGCGATCCATGTCTTCTTCTTACCAGCTGCATTACTTGGTTTGCTGGCGGCTCACTTCTACATGATCCGTAAACAAGGTATTTCTGGACCGTTATAAAAAAATCTTTAATGGTTGTCAAAAGAGCTTAGATTTGTATTATCATTTCAACTCTTTTGTACATACTTGCAAACAAATGAAAAAGGAGGGAACGAGATGGAACGTGGTAAAGGGATGAAGTTTGTCGGTGACTCTCGTGTCAAGGCAAACAATCGCAAACCCAATATTCCAAAGGACTACTCGGAGTATCCAGGTAAAACAGAAGCGTTCTGGCCGAACTTCCTCTTGAAAGAGTGGATGGTTGGTGCGGTATTCTTAATGGGTTATCTACTCATCACGGTTGCTCATCCAGCGCCGCTTGAGCGTATGGCTGACCCTACTGACGCTGGATATATTCCATTGCCAGACTGGTACTTCTTATTTTTGTATCAACTTTTAAAATACACTTATGCTTCTGGTGATTATAACGTTATCGGAACAATCGTAATGCCGGGTCTTGCTTTTGGTGCGCTACTTCTTGCACCTTGGTTAGATACAGGTAAAGAGCGTCGCCCATTTAGACGTCCGATTGCTACTAGCATGATGTTACTTGGATTTATTTCCGTATTCTACTTGACTTGGGAGTCTGTTGACCAACACGATTGGGAAGCAGCAGCTCAACAAGGTGCAATTGTAGAAGAAGCTGATATTAATACGGACGCAGAAGGGTATGCAATCTATTCAGCTCAAGCTTCATGTATTGGCTGTCATGGAGATACTATGGCTGGAGGAGCTGGAGGCCCGTCATTACTAGACACTGAGAAAACTCCAGAAGAAGTAATGAATGTAATTGTTAATGGTCAAGGTGCGATGCCTGCTGGATTGTTCGGTGGTTCAGATGAAGAGCTTGAAATTCTTGCTGAATACATTGCAGCACATGGTAACCCTGAAGATGAATAAGAGAAAAAGCTGACTGTTTCAGTCAGCTTTTTTCATATCAAAATTAGATTAGAGGTAGGAATGTAGATGATTACAAATTTACTCCGATTGTTTGGTCAGAAATGGATAATTGTATTATTGCTACTGATAAATATTCCGGGCACCATCTTTGGATATGACTGGTATGGAAGTCAGCTAGCACAAACACCTACTCATTTTTTGCTTTTTGTACCAGATAGCCCAACGGCAAGTTTGTTTTTTGTGTTCGTGTTAGTGGCTTTTCTTATAAGGCGAAACTGGCCTTTGATGGAAGCTCTAGCGGCTGTTACGTTGATCAAATATGGAATATGGGCCGTTGTCATGAATATCGCTGGAGGTGTGGCGGGCGATACACTACATTGGACTAATTATATGCTAATCATCTCTCATGCTGGGATGGCTCTTCAGGCCATACTTTACGCACCTTATTATCGGATAAAGTCTTGGCATATAATTGTTGCGGCCATTTGGACATTACATAACGATTTCATTGATTATGTTTTTATGATGCATCCATGGGTATCTGTCCGTTTAGTACCGGACATAAATCTTATTGGTTATTTTACTTTTTGGTTAAGTTTGTTTTCTATTTTAATTGTCTATTTGATTGGTGTACGTAAAGGTAGAAAAGTGCTTGAACTAGAAGGGTAAAGGATTTAACTATTTTAGTTTTAATAATTCTAACAGTTTGTCTCTCTTTATTGGTCTACTCTTGTCCATTTGCTCATAGGATGGAAATAGAAGAAGGAGGGACAAACATGCGTCAAGTAATCATACTATTGATAGCCATATTTCTTTTCAATGTTCCGCAAAGTATTCATGCCGAGGAAGCCACATCCCTACATACATGGAAAGAATTAAATCACACATCGGACCAAATTCTTCAGTTAGTGAAACAAGAGGAGTTTGAAGAAGCGAAGCAAATGTTGGATTATTTTTCTGTTTCTTTTTTAGAAGTTGATTTTCAAGAAGAAGGAATAACGATGAGTTCTTTAAGAACGGTAACGAGCTCATTTGAAAAAGCAGTTGAGGCTGTAACTGCTATAGATATGCCTTTGGATCAACGAATCTTTACCGTAACGGCCTTTCGCTTAGCTATTGATGCTTTATCAAGTGAACATCATCCTTTGTGGTTGCATACTGAAAAATCGGTTATGAATGCAATCAGGGCTATGAAGGAGACGATCGGAGAAGGTGAAACGCAAGCATTCCAACATCGCTTTAATGAATTTCTGCGGCACTATGATATGATCAGACCGGCCTTATTTATTGATATTGAACCGCAGCAACTACAAAGAGTGGATTCTCAAATTACATTTCTAGAACGAATAAGAAATGAAAGCTTAGATGAAGATAAGGTGATATCTCATCTAGAAATTATGGAAAAAGAGTGGACAAATCTTTATCAAAGAATAAAGGAAGATAGTGCTGATCCTTCCCTTTGGTGGGTTATGTTTACGATTGGTGGAATGATTACCATGTCTCTTTCCTATGTCGGTTGGAAAAAGTACAGAGCGGAAAAACGAAAAGTGCGAGTTAAGGAGTAATGTGACAAAAATGTGAGAACTGCCTGAAACTACTGTGAGAATGGTGTTTTTGTTTGACTTTGTTTGATGTTCATTTTAAACTAGTAGTAAGAAATACTCATAGAGGTGGTTTATTCAATGGCTTTTCTGGTTTATTTTATCCTGCTTCTCATTATTCCTATTTGGGCACAAATGAGAGTGAAAGGTGCTTACCGTAAGTATTCTCAAGTTCATGCTTCATCTGGTCTTACAGGTGCACAAGTTGCGCGAAAAATCTTAGACGAAAATGGGTTGTATGATGTAAAAGTCGAAGAAACACGCGGTACATTAACGGATCATTATGACCCTCGTTCTAAAGTTGTTCGCTTATCTACGGATAACTATTATGGTACTTCGGTTGCCGGTGCGGCTGTAGCCGCTCACGAAGTTGGTCATGCGATGCAAGATTCAGAAGACTATGCGTTCTTACGAATTCGTCACTCATTAGTTCCTGTTGCTAGCTTTGGATCAAATGCTTCATTCTTTTTGATTTTAGCTGGTATTTTAATGGGTGCTTCTGGATTTATTTTATTAGGGATTTTTGCAATGGCAGCAGCGGTTCTTTTCCAATTGGTTACATTACCAGTTGAATTTAACGCTTCTAGCCGAGCGATGGAACAAATTGTTTCATCTGGTGTCATTCGTAACGATGAGGAACGTGATACTCGAAAAGTCCTAAATGCAGCAGCTTTAACGTATGTTGCGGGGGCACTTGTTGCTCTGTTAGAACTTGTTCGTTTTATCTTAATGTACATCGGAATGAATAATGATGATTAAAAATCTTGGAGCTTAGGCTCCAAGATTTTTTTGTATTTTAATTGGCTGAAATAGTTCAGTTATGGTATTTAGAGGCTTAGGGGTTTTTTGTTTTCATCTAAGGTAAATCCTTCTCCAATTACATCTTGGACATCATTTACGGTAACGAAAGCGTGTGGATCTATTCGTTCTACTAATGTTTTTAAACGGATGAGCTCATTTCGGCCAACAACACAATAAAGTATCTCTTTCTCTGTACCCGTAAAGCTTCCTTTGCCTTTTAGAATGGTGGCTCCACGGTCCATTTCTTTCATGATTGCTGCAGCTATTTCAGGAACCTTATCAGAAATAATGTGGGAAGCTTTTGCAGAATACGCTCCTTGTTGGATAAAATCTATGACTTTAGCTGCTATGAAAACAGCGAGAAGCGTATACATAGCTTCTCGGTAATTTAAATAGATAAGAGAGGTGGCGATGACTAGTGCATCAAACATAAACATCGTTTTTCCCATGCTCCATCCTAAGTATTTAAAGCCAAGCTTGGCTATAATATCAACCCCGCCCGTTGTTCCACCATATCTAAAAACAATACCTAGGCCAACACCGATAAACACACCAGCGAAAAGAGCGGCGAGTGTCATGTCATCATGAAGAGGTATATTAATTACCTGAAAACGCTGGAAAATCTCCAGAAAAATTGAAACACCAACCGTTCCGATAATGGTATAAACAAATGTAACTTTACCTAAAATTTTCCAACCGATAAAAAAGAGGGGAATGTTTAATAAAAGATTGGAAATAGCTGGGTTGATGAGAAAGATAAAATAAAGAATAAGTGTGATACCTGTAAAACCACCATCGGCTAAATTATTTTCCATATTAAAATAAACAAGACCAAAGGATAAAATGGCCGAACCAAGTAAAATAAAAAGAATATTTTTTAAGCGAACCGTATAAGCCATGAAGCCCTCCTTGTGATAAAATAAGAATGGAATTTCATGCCTATTATATAGAAAGAGCCGTCGAACGGCAAATCTTAATTAAATGAGAACTAATATTTGTCAAACGGTTAACAATTCGCTAACATGGATGTGTAGAAAGATGAGGTGAATTAGGTGGATAAGTCGATGAAGCAAATGCAATCTGAAGTTGATACATATATTGGTCAGTTTAAAGAAGGGTATTTCAACCCCTTAGCTATGCTTGCTAGAATGAGTGAAGAAGTTGGCGAGTTAGCTCGAGAAGTTAACCACTTCTACGGGGAGAAACCTAAAAAATCTGAAGAAGAAGAAAATACGATGGAACAGGAAATGGGTGATATTCTGTTCGTCTTGATCTGTTTTGCCAATTCATTGAACATAGATTTAGAAGAAGCATTTAACCTTGTGATGAATAAATTTGAAGTCCGAGATAAAGATCGTTGGACAAGAAAAGAAGGAGAAGAAATAACTAATGAATAATGTGAAAATTGTAGTGGCCGGACCTCGAGGTAACATGGGGAGAGAAGCAGTAAAAATGGTTTCGGGAACGGAAAGCTTCGAGCTTGTAGCTGTTGTTGATTCAAAACATGAGGGAATGTCTTTAAGCGAAATTGAAGGGTTCCACGGCATTGATGTTCCAGTTTACACAAACATACAGACATGTTTTGAGGAGCTTGATGTGGATGTACTTATTGATTTAACGGCTCCAGCTTTTGGTCGAAAGCATATGGAGATTGCTTTTGCAAATGGTGTGCGACCTGTTGTTGGAACAACGGGTTTCTCAGAGGCTGATATTGCCGAATTAAGGAACATGGCAGAACAAAAAGAACTAGGGGCGATCATTGCACCGAATTTTGCTATTGGTGCTATTTTAATGATGAAATTCTCGCAGATGGCTGCAAAATATTTACCAGATGTCGAGATCATTGAGCAGCATCACGACCGCAAGTTGGATGCTCCTTCTGGAACTGCTGTTAAAACAGCCCAATTAATTGCAGAAGTACGTGCAGAGAAAGCACAAGGGCATCCGAATGAAAAAGAAGAGTTAAAGGGAGCTCGTGGAGCAGATTTTGAAGGCATGCGCATACATAGTGTAAGGTTACCTGGACTTGTTGCTCATCAAGAAGTCATCTTTGGAGGAGTAGGTCAAACGTTAACCATTCGTCATGATTCGATTGATCGCACATCGTTTATGCCAGGTGTAAAGTTAGCTGTTGAATCTGTGTTGAAAATTGATACGCTTGTATATGGTTTAGAACATATTATTGAGTAAAATCTATGGAGTATTATAAGTTACTAGTGAAACCACCACTTATTAGAGGTTTATGTTTTGTTTGACTTATTTAAAGGGGGAAGTTAGATGAGAATCGCTTTAATCGCACATGACAAGAAAAAAGATGAAATGGTACAATTTGCGATTGCTTATGAAGCAATTTTAGCTAAGCATGAACTATATGGGACAGGAACGACAGGAACGAGAATTATGGAAGCTACGAGATTAGATGTAACTCGATTTAAATCAGGACCACTTGGAGGCGACCAACAGATCGGTGCACTTGTTGCTGAGAATAAATTTGATTTAATTTTGTTTTTCCGAGATCCATTGACAGCTCAACCACATGAGCCAGACGTAACAGCACTCATTCGTTTATGTGACGTACGTCAAGTTCCTCTTGCGACAAACTTAGGAACAGCTGAGGTGTTATTAAAGGGTTTAGATAGAGGAGATTTTGCTTGGAGAGCAGAAGATAAGGATGAGTTAAATGAGAAAGCTTGATATCCTAGCTTTTGGTGCCCATCCCGATGATGTTGAAATCGGGATGGGGGCAACATTAGCTAAATATGTAGAAGCAGGGTATCGTGTTGGAATATGCGATCTAACAAAAGCTGAATTATCCTCAAACGGTACGGTTGAAATTAGACAGGCAGAAGCTAAGCGAGCTGCTGATGTTTTAGGTATAGATGTTCGAATTCAGCTAACAATGGCTGATCGGGGTTTGAAGATGATTTCCAATGACGAACTTGCTGAATTGGTTTCCATTATAAGAAAGTATCGACCATCCATTGTCTTTGCTCCTTTTAAAAAGGATCGTCATCCTGATCACGGCGCATGTGCCAAACTGATAGAGGAAGCAGTTTTTAATGCAGGTATTAAGAAATATCCGTGTAAAAGCAGATTAGATGCTTACCGGCCTAGAGATTTATATTATTACTTTATAAATGGCTATCAACATCCTGACTTTGTCGTTGATGTTACGAAGACAATGGAGAAAAAGAAACAAGCTTTGATGGTTTACGAAAGTCAGTTTGTCAAGACAGATGACTCTGTTGACACTCCGTTAACAAACGATTACATCGCTGTTGTTGAAGGGAGAGAGCGTTTGTTTGGTAAAGAGGTGGGTGTTGCTTTTGCAGAGGGATTTATGACTTCAAAACCAATCATTGTTCCTGATTTCTTTGCGGGAGAGGATCGTGACAATGAAGCTTAAAATTGGTATTAGCTGTTATCCAACTGTAGGCGGATCAGGTGTCATTGCTACAGAACTGGGTAAATTACTTGCTGAACGTGGGCATGAAGTACATTTTATTACATCGAGTGTGCCGTTTCGTTTAGATCGTGTCTATCCGAATATTTATTATCATGAAGTTGAAGTTAATCAATATTCTGTATTTCAGTATCCCCCTTATGATTTAACACTAGCTAGCAAAATGGCGGAAGTAGCGAAGAGGCAAAAGTTAGACCTCATTCATGTCCATTATGCCGTCCCACATGCGATTTGTGCTATTTTAGCTAAACAAATGCTCGGCAACCAATTAAAAATTATGACAACCTTGCATGGGACAGATATCACGGTTCTAGGGTATGATCCATCTTTAAAAGATATTATTAAGTTTGGAATTGAGCAATCTGATCTTGTTACAGCGGTATCTAATGATTTGGTGACGCAAACGAGGGAATTAGTTACAACCGAAAAAGAAATTGAAACCGTTTATAACTTCATTGATGAACGTGTGTATACAAAGCTTGATACGGAAGAGTTAAAGGGTCATTACAAAATTGCTAAGGATGAACGAGTGATTATCCATATTTCCAATTTCCGTCCAGTCAAACGAATACCGGATATCGTCAAAAGCTTTGCGTTAATTTCAAAAAAGGTCAAATCAAAATTACTCTTAATTGGAAATGGACCAGAGTTATCCATTGCTAGGCAATTAGTAAGAGAGTTAGAAATTGAAGATAAAGTATTATTTTTAGGGAACCAAAAGCATATTGCTGAACTGCTTTCCATGAGCGATCTTATGTTGCTTTTAAGCGAAAAAGAAAGCTTTGGTCTCGTCGCACTAGAGGCGATGGCTTGTGGAGTCCCGGTTATTGGAACAAATGCAGGAGGGATTCCTGAAGTCATTACAGATGGTGTAACAGGCTATTTATGCGAAGTAGGTGACGTTGAATGTGTTGCTAAGAAAGCGGTTATGTTACTATCAGATATTTCGAGTTATGAAGCTTTCTCATTACGGGCAATGGAGCATGTGAAATCCGTTTTTCACTCCGAAATTATTGTATCTGAATATGAAAAACTTTATAAACAAGTATTGCAGAAATGAGGAAAAGACTGTGGTACATCAATGGACCGAAGCGAAGACGCTTATTGGTAAATTAAATAACAAAGGATACCAAACATATATCGTCGGTGGCGCAGTTCGTGATCTTCTTTTAGGTCGCACGCTCTCTGATATTGATATTGTTACTGCCGCTACACCGAAAGAAGTCTCAAAATTATTTGATAAAACGGTTCAACTGAGCAACCAGCATCAGACTGTTCTTGTAAGAGAAGGTCAAGAACTGTTTGAGGTTACAACGATACGTGGGACAAGTTTTGTAGAGGATATGCAGAGAAGGGACCTCACTATAAATAGTTTAGCTATGGATGAGCATGGTGATTTGGTGGACGTAGTAAATGGTAAGAGGGATCTAGAGTTCAAGCAGCTTAGATCAATTGATGCGAAAGCTCGAATGACAGAGGACCCTTTAAGAATGCTACGTGTTGCTCGTTTTATTAGTGAGCTTGGGTTTTCTGTCGCCCCTAATCTTTTTAACACGATTAAGGAGAATCATCCACTGATTAATAAGGTAGCTGTTGAAAGAGTGGTCAAAGAATGGGTGAAAGTATTAAAAGGAGCCGATCGAAAAGACGCTCTTCGTTTCTTAGTAGAAACAGGTTTATATCAGTCTATACCAGGTCTATCTCTTCACGCAAAAGCAATAGATGAGTTATTACATTTAAAATCATTAGTTAATGAGTCTGAGAGCATTTGTTGGTCTGCTTTCTGTTTGTGTATGAATGTTCCGAATGAAGAGACTTTGAAGCAATTAAATCTCTCTAATGAATTACTTCGTGCGGTCAAAGTGAGAATGTATTATTACCAAAAGAGGAAGGTACATAGTTGGTCAGATATGGACTTATATGATTCGTCTATTGATGTCGCCCAAGATGTTGAAAAATTAAGATTTTTATTTGGCCTTCCTGCACAGGACCAATCGAAATTAAAAGCAATGTGGGATTCGCTACCTATACATAATCGATCAGAATTGGCTGTAACAGGCGGAGACCTCTTACAAGAGTTTAAAAAAGAACAAGGCCCTTGGCTCAAAGACTTTTTACTTCGAGCAGAGAAGCTAGTGATCGAACGTAAATGTCTAAATGAAAAATCAATTATTATTAAAGAGTTAAGGAAGTGTGAACATTGTTAAAGGAAAAACTGTTGAAAGTTTTTGCCGATCATCCTGGAGAATTTGTGTCGGGTGAAAAGATCAGTCAACAACTCGGGTGTTCGAGAACTGCCATTTGGAAGCACATTGATGAATTAAGAAAAAGCGGGTATACATTAGAATCAGCACCTCGAAAAGGCTATCGACTTGTGAGTAAAGCAGATGGTATTCATTCACATGAAGTTAGAGTGGGATTAAAAACAAGTCGTCTTGGTATGGAAATTACTTATTTTGACGCAACAGAATCGACTCAAATTGTAGCCCATAAGCTAGCTCAAGAGGGTGCGAAGGAAGGGCATGTCGTGATTGCTAATGAGCAGACATCTGGAAAAGGGCGACTTGGTCGGAAATGGCATTCTAGGTCCGGAACAAGTGTTTCAATGAGCCTTATTTTACGTCCTGAACTACCACCTCAAAAAACACCACAACTCACATTACTGACAGCAGTAGCTGTTGTCCGTGCGTTAAAGAAGAAACTAGGGGTCAATTCAGAAATAAAATGGCCTAATGATATTTTAATTAATGGAAAAAAGTTAGTCGGTATATTAACAGAAATGCAAGCAGACCCAGATATGGTTCAGTCCGTAATAATTGGTATTGGTCTCAATGTCAATCAAAAAGAAGAGGATTTTGACCCTGAAGTTCGAGACATTGCCACTTCTTTAGCGCTTGAAAAAGGTGAAATGGTCGAACGCGCTAACGTGATATCTGCTATATTAAATGAATTTGAACAATTGTATGACCTTTATTTAACAGACGGCTTTCGTCCCATTAAATCACTATGGGAGGCTCATTCAATTAGTGTGGGTACGTATCTTTATGCGAGGACGATGCGTGAAGTCATTTACGGTTTTGCAAAAGGGATCACAGATGACGGTGTGTTATTACTTGAGGACGAAGAAGGAAAAATCCATCACATCTATTCTGCAGATATTGAAATTGCTTCCCAAACATAAAAGTTACTGTTATAATTTTGAGGAATGGGCGGTATCTAATTAGAACTGCACCGAACAACTAATTTATATACGGATCTGCCTTGATCCAGATTGGACTAGGACAGAGGGGTTCATAACATAAACGTTAGTGCTATTTCAAAAGCTGAAATAGTTCTTAAGACTAGCCTTAAAAGGGCTATAAAGGGTTACCTCTGTGTTCAAGGTGTATAATCTTGTAGGGGTAATCTTTTTTCGTTTCGACGTTTATCGTGATTTGAGGCCCTCCTTAATAAGGGGGAATTGAACTATGAAAACAACAGCAAGCTTTTTGAAGATGAAAAAAGAACAAGAAAAGATTACAATGATGACGGCGTATGACGCTCCAGCTGCTAGAATAGTTGAACGTGTTGGGACAGACATGATTCTCGTTGGTGACTCCCTTGGGATGGTCGTACTCGGATATGATTCAACTGTTCCCGTAACAATTGATGATATGGTGCTTCATACAAAAGCAAGTCGTCGAGGTGCTCCCCATACGTTTATTGTCGCAGATATGCCTTTTTTAACCTATCATTCTAGTATTCAAGAAACGATAAAGCATGCGGCGCGCTTAATGCAAGAAGGGGGAGCAAGTGCAGTAAAGCTTGAAGGGGCAGGGGAAGTTATTAAGACGATTTCTAAGTTAACAGCTGCTGGAGTTCCTGTAATGGGCCACCTCGGATTGACTCCACAATCAGTAGGGGTTTTAGGTGGGTATCGGGTTCAAGGAAGAGATTCCCGATCAGCTCGTAAGCTTTTAGCTGACGCTCAAGCATTAGAAGAAGCCGGTGCATTTGCTATTGTTGTCGAATGTGTTCCAGAGCAGGTGGGGGCTATGCTTTCAGAAGTTTGCGAGATCCCGATTATAGGAATAGGAGCTGGTGTTGACACAGACGGCCAAGTCCTTGTCTATCACGATGTAATTGGGTATGGTGATGTGCACGTGCCTAAGTTTGTCAAAAACTATGCGCAAGTTTCACCGATTATTGAAATAGCTCTTAAGTCCTATGTAGATGAAGTTAAGGCAAAGACATTTCCCGCACAAGAACATTCATTTACAATGAACGAACAGGAACTCAGAGGTTTATATGGAGGAGTAAGCTCGTGAAGATCATTGAAACCATTGCACAGATGAGACAAGAAATAACAATTGCAAGAAAAGCTGGTCAGACAGTTGGTTTTGTTCCGACAATGGGCTATTTACATGAAGGACATTTAAGCTTGATTGAGGCAGCAAAAGAAAAGCATGACGTTGTGGTTGTCAGCATTTTTGTTAACCCGTTACAATTTGGTCCGAATGAAGATCTAGAGCGATATCCAAGAGATTTTGAAAGGGATGAACGTCTAGCTAAACATATTGGTACGGATATCCTTTTCTACCCGACTGTTCAAGAAATGTATCCAGAGACAATGCCAATGACGATTCATGTGACAAAAGGGGTTGAGGTTCTTTGTGGGGAAAGTAGACCTGGTCACTTTGATGGTGTGGCGACAGTAGTCATGAAACTATTTCAGATTGTTCAGCCAGATGAAGCTTTTTTTGGCCAGAAAGATGCACAACAGATTGCTGTTATTATGAATATGGTGTCTGCGTTTAATCTACCATTACAAATTGTTGCATGCCCAACCGTTCGAGAAGAGGACGGACTTGCTAAAAGCTCAAGAAATGTGTATTTATCAGATCAAGAACGACAAGAAGCTCCATTACTATACGAAACGCTTCAGTTTGGGGCAGAACTTATTAAGTCAGGTGAAAAGAAACGTGATCGTGTGTTAGACCAAATGAAAGCTCGCTTGGATAATGGTACTGGTCGCTTGGATTACTTAACGATTCTCAGCTATCCAAGTCTCAATGAGACACAAACATTACATGGTGCCATTATTATTGCAGTTGCTTACTTTTATCAAAACGCACGTTTAATTGATAATTATATTTTGGAGGCGTAGGAGGGTGACGATGTACCGTACAATGATGAAAGCCAAAATTCACCGTGCTCGTGTCACGGAATCGAATTTAAATTATGTAGGTAGTATTACCATTGATGAAGATATTATGGATGCTGTTGACATAGTGGAAAATGAAAAAGTACAAATTGTTAATAATAATAATGGTGCTAGGTTCGAAACCTATGTGATAAAAGGACCTAGAGGAAGTAATGTATTCTGCTTAAACGGAGCTGCAGCAAGGCTAGTTCATGAGGGTGATGTAATTATTGTCATTTCGTATGCACTTGTAGCTAATGAATTAGTAAAAGAACATAAGCCGAAAGTCGCTATTATGAATGAGTGCAATCAAATTGTTGAAATGTTGCACGCAGAGCCAGCTTCTACCGTTCTATAATTCGCATATTCCTCTCCTCTTCGATAAACACTTTAAATAGGCGTTTGAAGAGGAGGGGTTTTTTTGAATGAATGGTTATCTTCATGGCAAACCATTTTTAAAGAGACAGAAAAAAAATGGGCACTTATGTCACAAGAGGAACAAAAAGAGCAGTTACATTATTTAGAAGAAACAGCTGGTACACTTTTAGATACATGGACAGAAATGGATGAAAAGATTAATGATTTGCGGGAGGAAGTAGGGAGAACAGATTCCATTTCATTTCATTCCAAGGGGACATGGTTTTATGAACTAGAGATGTTTGAACGAGCAAGCCTAGAACTTGAGAATGAAAAAACAAATGGTGATAAGGATTTATTGCGCAGATTGTACTTAGGTTTTGCTTTTCTTTTTTCTATGCAGGTGGCAAAGGCAAAAGAAACATTTTTATATTTGATCCAAGTAAGCGTACATCCACAAATTAAGCATTTTGCATACATGGGCTTAGGTTGCCTGCAAACTCAAGAAGAGCGCATTCAAGATGCGATCGTTTCTTTTGAGGCAGCCAAACAGCTTACGTTAACGACCGATGTCGTGTATAATTTAGGAGTATGTTATTTCTATGAAGAAGCGTTTCATCTAGCTGAAAAGTATTTCATGACTTATTGTGAAGAGGAACCAGAAGATGGGGAAGCGTTATTCTTCTTAGGGTGCTGCCAGTGGGAAAACATAAAAAAGGAAGATGCCTGGGCGTCTTGGACGACAAGTATCAACTTATTAAAATCAACAGAGGCTTTGCTTTCTTTAGCTTATGTCTGTGAATGGCATGGTTATCATTATTTAGCTATACATTGTTATAAACGAATCCAGGAAATACATGGGGATACGATTCCTACTTTACATGGCTTAGCATGGAACTTTGCTTTAATAGATGATAAGGAGAACGCTCTTAAATTTTTCCGTGATGTACTTCGGTTAGATCCTGGTAATAGCGATATCCGACAATCGCTTCAATGGCTAGGGGCAACTTGGCCAGAAGTACATGAACTATAATTAAAGGGCAGGGTCGTTTAAAATAGAGGTGGAAAAATGAAAGAACGTTATACTGTGGTTGATATAGAGACAACTGGACATTCAGTCATAAAAGGGGACAGAATTATTCAAATAGGGGCTGTTGTTATTGAACATGGTGAAGTTGTAGAAACATTTGCTACGTTTGTAAATCCTGGTCAAGTCATTCCTCCTTTTATTGAGGATCTTACGGGGATTTCTGATGCTAATGTAGCAAATGCCCCTGCCTTTCATAAGATCATTCCTGATCTCCTTGAATTATTAGAAGGAAGCGCATTTGTTGCACATAATGTGGATTTTGACGAATCTTTCTTAAAAATGCAGATGGAGTTAGAAGGGTATCGATTTCCTAAGATGCCTGTTTTTGATACGGTTGAATTATCAAGGATTTTACTTCCCCAACAGGAGAGTTACAAATTAAGTCAGTTATCGGACCAACTTGGTTTTTCTCATGAGCGTCCTCATCAAGCCGATAGTGATGCTGAGGTTACAGCGACTCTTTTTTTGACTTTAATACATAAGCTAAAGCAATTACCATTACTTACCTTGCAACAATTGGTTCCTTTATCGAGACGGTTTAAAAGTGATTTAGAACCTTTGTTATCAAGTTACATCCACGAAAAAGTGAATATGGGAATAAGTGATGACAGGGACTATGATTGCTATCGTCAACTTGCCTTAAAAAAGATAGTTGATGATAAGGTAGAAGTTGAATCTGAGCATTCCTTCACGTTTTCTGATTATTCTTCTTCTTTATTTGAAGAAGACGGGAAAATGGAATCAGCTTTCATAAAGTACGAATTAAGACCAGGTCAAAGGCAAATGATGAAGGAAGTAGATGAAGCGTTTCAACAAAATGAACATAAAATGATTGAAGCAGGAACGGGTACAGGGAAATCACTTGCTTATCTAATTCCGGCTGCCTTTTATGCTCATGAAAATAAGCAGCCGGTTGTCATTAGCACGCAAACCATTCCTTTACAAGAACAGTTATTAGCACGAGACTTACCTTTACTAAAAAAAATGCTTCCCTTTCAAGTAGATGCAGCTCTTTTAAAAGGGAGAAGTCATTATCTTTGCTTAAGAAAGTTTGAACAATCACTTACCTCTATTGATACAGATAGCTATGATGTTTTATTAACGAAAGCTTTGTTACTTATTTGGCTGACGGAGACTGATCAAGGTGATATAGAAGAGTTGAATCTTCCTTCAGGGGGGAGAGGATTTTGGTTTGAAGTTCAAAGTGATGCGGCATCTGATTTAGGGAGGTACAGTCCGTGGTTTTCTCGTTGCTTTTACCATCGTGCAAGAAAAAGAGCTCAAAAAGCGAGTTTAATTATTACTAATCATGCTTTATTATGTACGGACTTAGTTCATGAACAAAGGTTATTGCCAGCGTACACACATGCTGTAATAGATGAAGCCCACCATCTAGAAGAGACAGCGAGTGATCACTTAGGAGCTAAAACGGATTTCTTGACATTTTCCTACTTGTTTCAACGAATCGGCATAAATCAAGAGGCAGATATGCTAAAAACTCTTACTCACCTGATTGCGAACTACCAGATCGCTGTTAAAGCAGAAGACCTTTCAAATAAACTTATAAGCTTAAAGGAAGAAATAGACGAGTTGTTCCGAATGCTTCATGGTTATGTAATGCAAAAGCAAAGAACGAGTTCGACTGATGTAGGTCGAATTCGTTACCGGTTTGAAAGTTTTGCAGAAAACAATTCGTATTGGCAAGCGATTTTAGAATGTGGAATGCGCGTTCATATGCAAACAAAAGACTGTTTGCAACAGCTTAAACAGTGGTTAAAACTTTTTCAAGATATACGTGATGATATGACTTATAAAGACAGGGGATTTATTGTCGATGTTGAAAGCGTAATTGACATGTTATACGAAGAAGAACAAATTCTTTATGAAATGTTACTTGAGTATGATCCGAATGTCGTCTATTGGATTGAAGTTGAACCAAGAGGAGCAAAGAATGCAACTTTCCTCTTTAGTAAACCAATTGATGTATCGGAACTACTTGCGGATCATTTCTTTACAAAGAAAAAAAGTGTTATTCTCACTTCTGCTACTTTATCGGTAAATGGAACTTTTCATTATCAAGAGAAGCGACTTGGTTTGACAGATTTTGGATTGAAGACGTCGATCATCCCTTCGCCATTTTCATATATGGATCAAGTTAGACTGCTGCTACCTAAAGATATTCCAGCAATTAAAGACGTAAAGGAAGAAGAGTTTTCAATTGAAGTAGCCATTAAACTGTGGAGATTAATGGAAGTGTCTAAAGGGAAGATTTTAGTCTTGTTTACTTCGTATGACATGCTGAAACAAGTTTATCATCACGTTAGACAATTCAATGAATTTGGGACATATCAATTGATTGGTCAAGGAATTACTAGTGGGAGTAGAGCGAAACTAATGAAAATGTTTAAACAAAGCAACCAAGCTACTCTCTTTGGTACAAGTAGTTTTTGGGAAGGGATTGACCTACCTGGAGATGAGTTGAGAACCCTAGTCATTGTAAGGTTGCCTTTCTCACCTCCCGACCAACCACTCCTTCAAGCTCAATTTGAAAAGGCAAAAGAAGATGGTCAGAACCCATTTATGGAGATTTCCTTACCTCAGGCAATCATTAGGTTCAAACAAGGATTTGGCCGCTTAATCAGAACGGCTGAAGATCGAGGAGTTGTGTTTGTTTTTGATCGAAGGATTTCAACGGCTCGCTATGGAAAACAATTTATTCGTTCATTACCAAATGTACCAGTATTTGAAGACGAACTAGAAAACTTGCTCGAACAATTTCAAGACTACATGTAAATGTATGGAGGCGACTGCTATGCGAAAAGGTCTTTTAGGACTGTTAGGCCTTATTGTGTTAGGAGTAATTGTAGGGTTAGATATTCGTGTTACGACAAATGAACAAGATGAACAAATTGAATTGGATTTACAATTAGAGGAAGAAGAATTAGGAATGGTGTTTTTAGATTTACCGAATGGAGAATCGACTTACTTGGAACTCCCAGATGGTGAAACCATTTTAATTGGAACGGGAGCTAAAGATTCGTCCGAAGAATTATTTACACGATTAAATAAATTGAATGTAAGTCATATAAATACAATTATTTTGCCTAGGTTTGAAAAAGAATATAGTGGAAATGTTGAAAAAATGGTTACACAGTTCCAGACGGATCAATTGATCGTACCTAATCAAGGACTAAGTCAAGCGATTACACAATATCAATATCTAGGGATAGATATTGTCGGCTGGGAAGAAGAAGAAGATTATGATATAAGTGAGTTTTTGCAAATAAAGACGTTGTCTAATCATTCATCGCTAATGCCCATGCTCTCGTTTATTATTACGGTTCACAATAAACATCGATTCTTTTTCTCTTCTGAAGCAAATGAGCAATTAGAACGAAATTGGTTAGAGAAAGGGTTGTCACCGGTTACCCTTTTAAAAGTGGCTGAATTTGGAACAGATGAAGGAACCACACAGCGCTTTTTAAAAGAAATTGACCCACAGGTGGCTATTCTATTCTCAAAAGAAAACGCTGAAATAAGCGGAGCACTGTTGGAAAGACTACAAGAAACCTGGATAGATACTTACACTATGAACCAAAATGGATCTGTCATCTTAAAAGTTAATGAATTTGACTACGAACTCGTAACCGTGCATTTCTAGTGGTCATACCTGTTTATATGACTACAAAGCATGAGCAGAGTCAATGCAGGGTCTTAAGATGTTTCTTTAGTGAACTTCTCAGATCACCGAGCAGTTTAGTAAGCCATGTTTAGGATCCGCTGTGTTTGATGACCACGAAAATGTCCTACACTGGGCATTGTGTAGGACATCATTGAGGTGTGAGAAGGAAATGTTGTTGTTTGTTTTTCAACTTTGTCTTATGATGATACATATCAGTATTTAATCAGGACGATCTTGAAAAAATGATGGAAACATCGTTTGTCTGATTGAGATGGGGAATACTTGATGCCATTTCAATCCTTTACGACGTAACAGGGCAACATCATTTTTTTCTTTTTGAAAACGTTCTGCAGTTGATTTTAAGCTGGACAACATGTACGCCCCCTTTCATTGGCGTACTTATAGTATCACCATGTCCGCTATTACTATGTTAGCAATACTTGTACATCAAGGAATAACTTTAGCCAATTGGAGGAGAAAAATGGAACAAAAAATGGTTGTGTTATCCACTACTCGAGTGAATAAAACGTCTGATCTTTATAAAATTGTGGATTCATTAAATCGAACTTTAAAAGAGCAGGATCTAATGTTTGGTCTCGCATTAGATAAGCAGGATCAAGACAAAATGGTTTTTACGATTTATCGTACATAATTGGAGCATTATAATGAAAAAATGGTTGATCATAATCTTCGTATTAGTAACAGTCTTGCTAACGGGAGCTGGGGTTTACGCGTATCAAACCATTCGTGAACCATTGTTACATGAGCTTGAGCAAGCAGAACATTTTGTGAGAGGTCAGGTACTACAAACTGTGTATGATGTTTCTTATTATCATGGGACTGAAACATATTATGTTTTCTTTGGTTTAACGGAAGACGAAGAGGATACGATTGTTTGGGTGTCAGAGGATTTTTCAGCATATCATACAGAAAAAGTAAGCGAAGGCATCACAAAGGAAGAGGCAATTGCAATCGTAAAACAACAGGACCGTGTGAAGCGAATTCAATCTGTTAAGCTTGGATATGAAAGAAACTTACCGGTCTATGAAGTGACATACCTTAATGAAGACAACCGCAAAGGTTATTATTACCTGACTTTTGAAGATGGCACCTTTATGAAAAGATATGTCCTTCGTACAGAGTAAAAAGGAAGTAAAATGTTGAATGAAAGCAATTATTTTAAACATTTCATCACATTCGGACTTGAATCATTGTAAGCGAGACACTATAGTGTATATATAAAACATGGGAGGGAAATTAATCAATGAATTTAGCAAAAAGAGTATCTACCTTAACACCTTCTTCAACACTTGCGATCACAGCAAAGGCGAAGGAGCTTAAAGAGCAAGGACATGATGTAATAGGTCTAGGAGCAGGTGAACCTGATTTTAATACACCTCAATACATAATTGATGCTGCAGTTCGTTCGATGGAAGAAGGACATACGAAATATACACCTTCTGCTGGATTACCCAAATTAAAGCAAGCGATTATTGGTAAATTTGAAACAGACCAAAACATCTCTTATACTCCAGGTGAAATCCTTGTTGGTTCAGGAGCGAAACATGTACTTTATACGTTATTTCAAGCGATTTTAGACGCTGGTGATGAAGTCATTATTCCTACACCTTACTGGGTAAGTTATCCTGAACAAGTGAAGCTTGCAGAAGGAAATCCTGTTTATATTGAAGGACTTGAAAGCAATGAGTTTAAAGTAACTGCGGAGCAACTCGAACAAGCCATTACTTCAAAAACAAAGGCATTTATTCTTAATTCACCGAGTAATCCAACCGGTTCTATGTACTCAGATGATGAACTTCGTCAACTTGGAGAAGTTTGTATCAAACATAATATTCTTATTGTTTCAGATGAGATCTATGAGAAGCTTGTGTATGACGGAGCAACACATACTTCAATTGCTCAATTATCGAATGAACTTAAAGAACAAACGATAGTTGTGAATGGAGTATCGAAATCACATTCAATGACAGGTTGGAGAATAGGTTATGCTGCAGGAAACACAGAGATCATAAAAGCGATGACGAACTTAGCTAGCCACAGTACTTCAAATCCAACAACAACTGCTCAATATGGTACGATTGCCGCTTATACAGAAGATGATGGCTCTGTAGAGACAATGAGAGAAGCGTTTGAAGGTCGTTTAAACCGCGTATTTGAGAAACTTATTTCAATTCCTGGTGTTTCTTGCGTAAAACCAAAAGGAGCTTTCTATCTTTTTCCGAATGTAAGTGAAGCTGTAAAATTAAATGGTTTTGCTGATGTAGATGCATGGGTTGAAGCGATTTTGGAAGAGGAGAAAGTAGCTTTAGTGCCTGGATCAGGGTTTGGAGCTCCAGATAATGTCCGATTATCGTATGCGACATCGCTAGATGCCTTAGAAGAAGCATTAACAAGAATTGAACGTTTTGTTCGTACACATACGAAATAATTTATCTTTCTATTCTTGACTAGAGATAGAACTAGTTGATTGGGTTTATAATCTTTATTAGGCTTTGTTACTAAAATTTTGGGTGATTCAATGGGTATAACCTTTGAGTCACCTTTTTTCGTACTTAATTCGTTGACTTGAAAAATTGTAGAAGGGTATAATGAATGATGTTATACATAGTAGTGATGGAGGTATGAATGTGAAAACAACTATAGCTAAAGTGGGCCAATTTGTTGATCAAGAAGTTACAATCGGTGCTTGGCTTGCAGGTAAGCGATCAAGTGGTAAGATTGCTTTTTTACAATTGCGAGATGGGACAGGCTTTATTCAAGGTGTTGTGGTGAAAGCTGAAGTAGAAGAAGCTATGTTCCAAAAAGCTAAAAATTTAACACAAGAAAGCTCTTTATATGTTACAGGAATCGTTCGTGCAGATGATCGAGCTCCTTCGGGATATGAGTTAACGGTTACTAAAGTGGTAGTATTACATGAAGCCATCGATTATCCAATTACACCTAAAGAACATGGTACGGAATTTTTAATGGATCATCGTCACTTGTGGCTACGTTCAAAACGTCAGCATGCCGTAATGAAAATAAGAAACGAGATTATTCGTGCAACCTATGAGTTCTTTAACGAAAATGATTTTGCTAAAATTGACCCTCCTATTTTAACGGGGAGTGCACCAGAAGGGACCTCAGAGCTTTTTGCAACAAAGTATTTTGATGAAGATGCTTATCTTTCTCAAAGTGGACAACTTTATATGGAAGCTGCCGCAATGGCAATGGGAAGAGTATTTTCATTCGGACCCACTTTCCGCGCTGAGAAATCCAAAACACGC
Source organism: Halalkalibacter alkalisediminis (assembly GCF_028610705.1). Taxonomy (GTDB): domain Bacteria; phylum Bacillota; class Bacilli; order Bacillales; family Bacillaceae_D; genus Halalkalibacter; species Halalkalibacter alkalisediminis. The sequence continues at coordinate 312,286 of NZ_JAQQWT010000002.1, read as the reverse complement.
AGACACCTAATCGAATTTTGGATGATTGAACCAGAGATGGCTTTTGTTGAGTTTAATGAAAACCTTGAAATTCAGGAACAATACGTATCATACATTGTTCAATCTGTTCTGAAAAATTGTCAGTTAGAATTGAAAACGCTTGGGCGAGACCTTACGAAACTTGAGGCCATTCAAGCTCCTTTCCCAAGAATAACGTATGATGAAGCAATTAAGTTCCTAAATGAAAAAGGCTTTAATGATATATCATGGGGGGATGATTTTGGCGCTCCTCATGAAACGGCTATTGCTGAACATTACGAGAAACCAGTGTTCATTACGCATTACCCAACATCTTTAAAACCGTTTTATATGCAACCTGCACCTGACCGTGATGATGTGGTTCTTTGTGCGGATCTTATTGCTCCAGAAGGCTACGGTGAAATAATCGGTGGCTCAGAACGTATTCACGACTATGAATTACTAAAGAAAAACTTAGAATTGCATCAATTATCTCTTGATGCATATCAATGGTACCTTGATTTAAGGAAATATGGATCAGTTCCACACTCAGGTTTTGGTTTAGGATTAGAACGTACGGTTGCCTGGATTTCGGGGGTTGAGCATGTTCGTGAAACGATTCCATTCCCAAGACTTTTAAACCGTCTATATCCTTAAACATTTTACTTCGCAAGCTGCAACAAAAGCCTGTTATGGACACTCATAGCAGGCTTTTGTCAATAAAAGGAGCAAAAGTAGCCGTTTACGATAACTATGCTAACAGGTGCGCAGTCAGTAAAAGGAAACACCGGTATACGTATTTGCATGTTATAATTAGAGTAGAGGTGTTTGCTAATGGACCAGAATTTACTTATAAAATGGACGACTCAAAGACAACTTTCCATACCAACATTATTGCTCAAACATTATAAACAGTTAGGGTTGAAAGAAGAAGAACTTGTTGCTCTTATACACGTTCAATCGTTTATCGATGAAGGTGATGGATTTCCTACTCCAGAGCTATTAAGTGAACGAATGACGTTATCTATGAATGAATGTGCAGAAATGCTTGGACGATTAATTCGAAATGGGTTTCTCACGCTTGATAAAAAGTGGGATGATCACGGAATTTTATATGAATATTTTACGCTTGAACCGTTATGGACTAGATTAATTCAATTGATGAAAGGGGAACAGCTCGAGGAGAAAGAACAACAAAAGCAAAATGATGAAGGAATCTTATATAAAAGATTTGAAGAAGAATTTTGTAGACCGTTATCCCCCATTGAGGCTGAAACGCTATCAATGTGGCTAGACCAAGACCATCATTCTTCAGAATTAATTCTTGCAGCTTTGCGTGAAGCTGTTGTTTCAGCAAAATTAAACTTTCGTTATATTGATCGAATCTTATTTGAATGGAAACGAAATGGCATCAGGACTTTAGACCAAGCGAAAGCACAGGGAGAGAAATTTCGTAAATATAATCAACAGCCAAAACCTGAACCAAAAAGAGTTCGAGCTGAATCATACCCAACTTTTAGCTGGTTAGATCAGTCGTAGGGAAAATAGGGAGAGAAGAAAGATGTTATCAAAGAAACAAACGATAGAGGCTCTTGACGTCATTGCCGAAATGTATCCTGATGCAGAATGCGAACTTACACATTCGAATCCGTTTGAGTTAGTTATTGCAGTTCTTCTTTCTGCACAATGTACGGATGCGCTTGTTAATAAGGTTACGCCTTCATTATTTGCAAAGTACAAGCAACCTGAGGATTATTTAGCCGTTCCATTAGAAAAACTAGAGCAAGACATCAGGTCGATTGGACTTTTTCGCAGTAAGGCGAAAAATATAAAAAAGCTGTGTCAAATGTTAATTGAAGAGTATAATGGGGAAGTACCGAAAGAAAGAGATGAACTTGTAAAGCTAGCAGGTGTGGGACGTAAAACAGCCAACGTTGTAACGTCGGTTGCATTCGGTGTACCGGCCATTGCGGTTGATACGCATGTAGAACGCGTATCAAAGCGTCTTGCCATTTGTCGGTGGAAAGATAGTGTTCTTCAAGTAGAGGAATCACTAATGAAAAAAATCCCTGCAGAAAGATGGTCTGATTCTCATCATCAACTCATTTTTTTCGGACGTTATCATTGTAAAGCTCAGTCTCCGCGATGTGAGACCTGTCCTTTACTTGAGAGTTGTCGTGAAGGCAAGAAGCGAATGAAAGCAAGGGAGAAAAAATGATTCAAATACCAGATTCATTTCAGATTCAACCTTTTTATCAACAAAAAATGGTCTCTTTACCGGATTTAAAGAATTCATTTAAAGAAATTTGTCGAACGATTCCTTTTTATTACGATATGGTAAAGGACCAGAAGTACTGGAAAAATAAGCATGAAATTATTCCGGTACTACTAGAATGGTGGAGTGAAGAAGAACAAACACTCACAATGTTATTCCGCGAACGTAATACGAAAGAAGCTAGACCTGTTATGATTTTTATGTCTGCGGCTTTTATTGATTGTTTATTTTGGATGAATGATAAGACTTTATCAGGACTAACTCAACTTGAGCAAGATCTTGCACACATTAAGTTTAAACCAATTAATTGCGAAGAACGATTAGATTTTGTCCTTCGGCATCCGAGTCAATATCAATCATTTACACAGTTAAGAGCTTTATATCTAGAAGTACGAAAAACATACGCTAAAATAAAATTACTTGAACATATTACTTAAATAAAAAGAAGGATCTCGCACTAGATCCTTCTTTCACTAATACAATAATCAGAATACATAGAATAAGCTAGAAAAGAGTAGGTGTTGAGATGAGCAAAGCATTAGATTCAATGATAAAAGTAACGAAAATAACAGAAAAAGAACGTGAGCGTCAGCAATTAATGGAAGGTAAAGCACAAAATAACAGCTTTCAAGTAGCTTTTTGTGGTCATTTCTCTGCTGGAAAATCGACGATTCTTAATCATTTATTAGGCGCAGAAATGTTGCCAACAAGTCCCATTCCTACAAGCGCAAACATTATTGGAATTAAAAATGGAAACTTGAGCTTAACGGTTCAATCGATTGAGGGTGAACAAACAAGTTGGGATGGGGAAATTCCATGGCAACGAGTTAGAGAATGGGGAATGAATGGTGCAGAAATCTCATCCATAACCATTCAAGCACCCTTACCGTTCTTAGGAGATAATAGTTGGATTTATGACACTCCAGGGGTCGATTCTACAGACCCAACCCATCAGGCGGTAACGTTGGAAGCGCTTTACACAACAGATTTCATCTGTTATGTAATGGATTATAATCACGTTCAGTCTGAAACGAATTTAACCTTTTTAAAACAATTATCGGATGAAAAGAAACCATTATACTTAGTTGTCAATCAAATTGATAAACATGATGACGGGGAACTTTCTTTTCAAGAATTCGATCAATCGATTCGTGATACGTTTGCTTCATGGGGAATTAACATCCTTAAATTACGCTATACAAGCATGAAAGCGAGGCAACATCCCCTGAATCAATTAGCGCAATTTGAAAGAGAAATGAAGGCTATTTTATATCGGGGGCAAGAACTACTTCCTTTCGCCAAACAGCGTTTACAACAAGGGTTTTATCTAAGTATCATTAATCGACTTGAAGAAGAAAAAGAAGATGAATTAGATCAAGTAAAGGAAGAAATGAAACAGCAAGGCTTTTCTTTGAAACAATTAGATCGAAGACAAACGTTAGCGATAAGCTATGAACAAGCCATTCATGCAAAGAAGTTATTTGAAGAAAGTTTCGAAAGGGAATGGCAGAAAATCGTAAAGGATGTAACGGTTTTTCCTTATACAACAACAGAACTAGTAAGAAGTTGGCTTGAAAGCATGGATCCAAGTTTTAAAGTAGGATTATTGTTTACAAAAAAGAAAACACAAGAAGAACAAGAAGTTAGGCTAAAACGCCTATTAGAAGAAACACAAGATAAAGTAAAAAGCCAGTTAGAATTTCATCTGCATAAACTATTTCACTCCTATGATTTTACTTTATTAACTAATCGAGAACAGGTTGAGACTGAATTAAATCAACTTCATGTAACGATTGATGAGCAATTTTTCAAAGAAGCTGTGCAGCCTGGGCCTAAAAACAGAGAATATGTATATACTTTTACGAAAGATCGTACAGCAACAATCATTAAAATACTTCGTCAAAAGGCAGCATCTATTATCAATATAATGGCTATAGGTATGCAAGATCATTGGGAACAAGAACAAGAGGACGTAGAAAAAGAGCTCGAGCAACTTCATGATATTGATGTGTTTGCCATGCAATTAATTAAGATTGAGGATAGCTTTGATACGGCTATCGAAGAACACTCAGAACGAGTAAACCAATACCAAGATGCTGGAGGGTTTGAACGAGTTCTAGTAGAAGCAATGGAGAAAGATATACCTGAATTTAAAGTATCAGCTTCAGTGTCATCGATTACTTTACCTGATGAGTCAGTCATTAATACGGATTGGCAACAAGAAGATGTTGTCATAAATGATTTTAACCAAGAGCAAGCAAATGAATGGATTCAACAACTACGTACTGTGCTTCAACAATATCAAGTAAAAGAAAGATTTGATTTTGAACGATCGATGTTACTAGAACGAATTCAACGTTTTAAGGAGCAGACATTTACGATCTCTTTATTCGGTGCTTTTAGTGCAGGTAAATCTAGTTTTGCCAATGCGCTGCTTGGCGATACTGTTTTACCAGTTTCTCCGCATCCGACTACTGCAACAGTTAATATTGTAAAACGATCTGATAAAAATCATGCTTCTGGAACAGCTATTGTACAAGTGAAATCAAAACAACAATTATCAGATGAAATTAAATCAGTGGGAGAGCAATTAGACACAGAAGTAACCATTGAATCACTAGTGTCATGGAAAGAAGATCCTACAGTAACGACAAGTTGGCAAAAAACATATCAATCGTATCTCTTAACATTGAAAAATAGTTTGGCAGACGGGAAATGGGAATTAGGTTCATCTTTTGAAGTGAAATTACAAGAACTTCAACCATTTGTCGCAAACGAACACGATGCTTGTTTAATTGATCAGGTGACACTTTACTATGATTGTCCTTTAACCGAGCAAGGAATCATTCTAGTTGATACACCAGGTGTTAATTCGATTCACGGTAGACATACGAATGTTGCATTTAAGCAGCTAAGGGACTCAGATGCGATTTTTTATTTAACCTATTACAATCATGCTTTTTCCAAAGCAGACCAACAATTCTTGCAGCAAATGGCAAAGGTGAATGAAGGTTTTCGTACAGATAAACTTTATTTCATCTTAAATGCTGCTGATTTGGCTCATAGCCCATATGAATTAAATGGGGTACGAAAACATGTGTACGACCAATTGATTCAAAATGGCCTGAATGAGCCTCGCCTATATCCTCTCTCAAGCAAGCAAGGCTTAAAAGGGAAGCAACAGCAAGGAGACGGAGATGAATTATTTACTATTTTTGAAAAATCGTTTTATGATAAAACGATTACAGAACTTAAACGATTAAGCTTTGAGTTATTAGGAGAAGAGTTAACTAGGTATAAAGCGATGTTAAGGAAGGGCTTAGAATATGCAACAGGAGAGGAAAAGGGAAGAGAAGAGGAACGAAATAAAATTGTTGCAGCGATTTCAATTTGGCAAAAGAAATTGGACGATATAAAGCCTTTAACGGCGTATCAAACAAGTACACAAGAAGTGAATCAGCTATTCTTATTTTTAAGAGATCGGGTTCGATACGTTTTAGGAGATCAATTTTCTGAAGCGGTTAATGTGACAACAGTCGTAGGTGCTAGTAAGCGCGCTCAACAAAAAGCTTTGATTAGTGCACTTCAAGAATGGAGAAGTGAAGGGGAGCACTTTATTAAGCAGGAGATACAAGCGACATTAACTCGAATTGAAATTGCTTTGTCTAACGCAATTGAAGATTGGATGGCTGAAACGATTAAACAAATTCGTGCTGATTTTCCTGTATTTCAAGCATCGTACGAAGGAGACCAACAAGATATTCCTCTAAAAAAGACAGAGAGATTTATTACTGTTGAATTAGAAGAGTTTAAAACTTATTTTCATTCGGCAAAATCGTTCTTTGAAGAGGGCCAACTTAAAAAGTTAAAAGAGGTTCTTGTCGAGAAGGGAACGGAGCAATCTAGTTCAGCTTTGCGCACCATCGAACAACAAACCCTGGCCTTGCTTGATGAAAAATTTGAAAATGAAATGAAACTAGCCAAAGAAAAACTCCGCGAGGGGCTAGTTCGTGAACTTGAGAGATTTGAGGCTTTGGCTGATCCTAAGCATGTGGAATCATTGGCAAAAGAAAGCAACGAGCTTCAAGCATTGTAGCAATAAAAAGACCCGCAATTATATGCGGGTCTTTTCCTTATTCTTGATCTGCGTCTTCTTCTTCGTTCGTATTTTGGTCACCGTCAGTTACTTCATCGTCTGGCTCATCATCTTCAACTTCATCAAGAGGATTAGGAATCGTTTGTTCTTCTTCTTCTTCTTCCTCTTCTTCTTCCTCTTCTTCTTCCTCTTCTTCTTCTTCTTCCTCTTCCTCCTCTTCAACAATTTCTTCTTCAATTTTAACCGCAACTGAAGCCGAATCACTTCTTAAAGAACTGTTATCATCTGAGATCGCAATGACAGTGAACACATAACTAGAACCTGGTTGCGGATCACCGAAAATGTATTGCATATCTTTTTTACGATCAAGCGTTTGCGGACTACCTCCGTCAATAGCAACCTGAATCTCAAAAGTAACGTCATCGCGATGCTCTTTTGGGTAATCCCATGTTACGATGATTTGATTAGCGGCCTCTTCATAGCTTGCCATCAAATTAGTTGGAGCATCAATTTCAATAAATTTTTCAGAAACACGAGTTGGTTCATTTCCACGAACGAATAACTCTTGAATGATTTCATCTTGAGGAGTCCAGTCACTTGGAAGGAGACCTGTTGCTCGTTCAACACCAACTCGGACGACAGAGTTAGGCATAGTAAAATCAGGAGTTTCTATATCAGATGAAACATTTTGCATAATAGCTTTGAAGATTTGTTGGGCTGCTTGTCGTGAATTAGCCCCACTAGGAAAATAATTGTTACTAGCATTTTCAGCATTACGATTAAATCCTGTCCAGACTGAAATCGTATAGTTTGTTGTGTATCCAGAGAACCAGATATCAGGAACACCACCTTCTGGGATTCCGAGTCGCTCTCGATCACTTTGGTCAAAGTTGGTCGTTCCTGTTTTCCCAGCCATAGGTAGACCAGCAATATTAGCTACTCCACCTGTTCCGTTTGTAACAGCGGTCTTTAACATATCTGTAATCATATAAGCTGTATAATCGCTCATCGCTAATGTAGATTCTGGTTCTAAATTAATCACACGACCATCTGGAAATTCGACTCTACGAACGGTATAAGGTTCAGTGTACGTCCCATTATTACCAAAGGCAGCATAAGCACCAGCAAGTTCTTTCGTCGTTACACCATTATCAAATCCACCAAGCCCATATGCTTCTGGCATTTGGCTGTCTTGTATTTGGGATTCAATGGGAATTCCTAATCCTTCTGCAAACGTTTGAGCACGATCAACACCAACTTCTTGTAAGGCCTTTATCGCAGTCACATTTCGAGAGCGGGCTAACGCTGTACGCATGGACATCGGACCGCCATACTGTCGATCGAAATTCCGAATAGGAGTCCCGTTTGAATATTCATGTTGTTCATCAGTAATACGTTGAGCCGTAGACCATTGTAAATATTCAATAGCCGGTCCATAATCAAGAATAGGCTTAATCGTTGAACCAGGCTGACGTCGTTCATCCGTAGCTAAATTATAACCACGTTGCAAGCCTGTATCTTCTCGGCCGCTTCCGAGAGCTTTGATCTGCCCTGTTTTCGTATCGAGTAGGGTAACGGCAGCAGTAAAGTCTTCATTATCAGGATAGACCCCGACAAACTCATCTGTTTGCAACACATTTTCGACATGTTCTTGAGCTGAAACATCAAGGGTTGTGTACACTTTCAAACCAGCATTGTAAATATCATTAACTGTAATGCCTTCCATGGCTTCAAGTTCAGTAAGGACTTGATTGTAAAAAGCTTCATAAGCATAAGATTCTCTTTCAGTTAACACAATTTGATCACTTAATGGCACAGCTTTAGCTTCTGCAGCTTCTTCACTTGTGATCTTTCCATGTTGCTCCATTAGAGAAAGAACTAGATTTCGTCTGCTCTCTGCAGCTTCTGGGTTCTTAGTTGGATCATAAAAACTTGGACGTCGCGGAATACCTGCAAGAAGAGCAGCATCTGCTAACGTTAAATCTTCTACAGACTTATTAAAATAAGTTTGTGATGCAAGTTCAACACCATAAACCCCAGACCCTAAATAAATTTGATTTAAATACATTTCAAGAATTTGATCTTTAGAATAGTGTTGCTCTAACTGGATGGCTAAATATTGCTCTTGAACTTTACGAGTTATTTTTTTCTCTTCGTTTAAGAAAAGGTTTTTAACCAACTGTTGTGTAATGGTGCTTGCACCTTCTGCACCGAAACCACCCGTAATATTCGCTCTAACTGCACCAAAGAGTCGTCTAATATCGATCCCAAAATGTTCGCGAAAGCGGATATCTTCTACGGATATAAAAGCATCTTCAACGACTTGAGGGACATCCTGAATGCTAACAGTAACACGACGCTCAGTCGTTTCTAGCTGTGACACAAACACATCTTCATCATCATGAATAAGCAGACCCTGAGTAAGCATAAGCTTTTCTTCATCGAGATCTGGAGCTCCTTGAATCATAGCGAAGATGGTCACACCACCAGCTAATACTGCAACCATGGCTAGAATGAGAAGGGCTAATAAAAATTTTTTCCAAATCCCTTTCTTTGGAGTTTTCTTTGTTTTTTTCTGTTGTTGGGCTTGACGACGCCCGAGTCTTGTATTATTCGTTTCATTTGACATCGTTTTTCTCCTTTTCCTCGGTAAGTTTATGACTCGTCCTTAAAATAAACAGAGTCAATCACCTGTAAATAATCAATCCGTGGATGATATCCTATTTTAATCAAATACCCGTATTTTTCAATATCTGATTTGCGAATAGATTTTCTTGAGGACTTTTTTTGATCGTAAAATTGTATTAAGTGGCTCGCATCAAGTAAATAGACTTCGTCTGTTATTGAAAACCTTAGAATGACGAAGGCGATTCCGTTTTGGATCATGACTTGTTTCATGTGCTCAATTTGATGGTCATGAAAGTTTTGCAATGGAAAAGAAGTTTTGTTTTTAGTTTCTTTCGCTTCAAAGTCAAGATAATGACCGCGATAGACTCCATTGTAGTCTGTTGTAGAAGCTTGCTTAAAGTAAGCTTCTTTAATAACGGCAGCACTTCTTTTAGGGTAATCAACTTGAACAATTTGGACTGGAGTTGGTTTTTTATGAATGACAGCCCGTTTTTTCTCTAAGTAAAATTGATTTGTCTCATTTAAATCTTCTTCCAGTGTCATTCCTCGATTGCTATAAGTTATCTCTCTTTGTGATGCTTTCTTTGAGGCACTGGGCCCTTTAAATTGCCGTCCGTTTGGATAACGTATCGCCATCTCACTCACAAACCTTTCCAAACAAATATCTATGCATGCATGGATTATCTAAGAACTGAAGAAAGTATAATTAGATTCCATCACATAATCTTACCATAAATAGACACTTAGAAGGTAGAAATTTATGAAGAAACGATGAACGACAAAAGAGGGTGCACGTATGTTAGCGGAGATTCATGAACAAATTCTAAAGAAAACGAAACAAGGTAACAAAGATAATATTTCACGTACCGAATTTTATGAACAATTTTACAAAAGGCACCCAGAGATCAAATGGCCTTTATTAGCTGGAATTGTGTCAAGGAATGCTGGCTGGAATATGACGGATCTTAAAAGCAAATGGTTTCAAACATTATTAACGAATCGTTATAGAGATTTATTGTTTCAAACATATGAACGGGCAAACTGGACCATATTTGCCGACGCATACCCTCAGTTACTTTGGTATGAGTGGGTCAAATCAGAAAGTTATCCGAATTATGACCTCCTTAATTGTTTAGGGGTTTCAAAGTTTATGCAAAAGGAATGGAAGTATTATTTTGAAAACCGAGATGGAGAAAGACTTTGTACAGCTTTGATTATCAATGAGCAACATATGATTGAGGAAACAGTCATGAAAAATCCATTGTATAGAAAGAAAGTGTTCTCTTCTCTCCTTTACATTTTGGAAGAACATGCACATATGAGCTATGTTATTTTTCCGACAGTAAAAGGAGAGGTATATGGTTTATATGTAAGAAATTTCAAGAGTGTAAAAGCTCGAATTTGGTTAGGGAAACAACTGCAGCAATTGTTATTTCATCCTTTCATTCATGAAGACATTTACAAATTTACAATCCAAACCGTACCAACAGGTTCTAGAGATGATTATGAACAGTTTATGAATTGGTCTACTGGGAACACAAGTCCTATATTACGAGACGTTTATCCGGTCGTATCCCACCATTGGTCGGAGAGAAAGGATTGGTCTGAGACAGTACTTCAACCAAGTCGCTATTTGAAGCCAATTCAAACAAGTATACCTGTGGAACGAACGTCATGGCTACATCGTAAATGGGTAGAATTATTTCTCATTCAAAAGATAAAAAAAGTTGTCTCAAATAGTCAATAACTTGACTGTTTAAGACAACGAATCATAAGATCTGAGTTCATTTGTTCCATTTTTTATTGATGGGCAATTAAAACCACTTACTACTCAGCGGGACGATTTGGCCCACCTAGTTTTTTGTCCCCAGTATAGCCTTCCTTGCGTTGTTGTTTTGTTTTGTCGTGTGTATTACCTTCTGTTTGTTGCTTGTTGTTTTGGTTCATTTGAATAGCCTCCCTTTTTGGTGTTCAAAAGTAGTATGTGAGAGGGATGAGTTCTCCATGCATGACGAACCTCAACAAATGCTTACAAGTTTTGTCAAAATGCGAACTTCCTTCACGTCAGAAAGAATTTTTCCACTTTCTTTGACGAATTAATTCTAGTTTTGTCAGGGGTGGAGGGATATGTGAGTGTTGAGACGAATTCGTTTGCAAGAAGAAAAAATGGGAGGTTCGTTACATGAAGACTGCTTTGAAAACAAAAGAGGTATCTGAGGTATTGGGTGTTAATCCAACAACGGTACAACGGTGGGCGAAATATTTTGGTCTTGTATGTGAGACAAATGAACATGGTCATTTCTTATTCACCCAAGAGCATGTGGAGACGATGCGTGAAGTTCAGATTCAACTTCAACAAGGAAAGAAAATGAAGGAGATCCAATTAGGAATGGGGCTAAACCAAATGGAAAAGAATGAACTTAACATTAAAACAGCAACTTATGAAGAAAAATTAGAAGAGGTTATAACTCGTGTCGGCGAGTTAGATCGTAAGTTGTCTCAAAAAGCAGATGAGGTAGTTAGTTATCAATTGCTTAAGCACCGTTCAGAATTAGAGGATATGATGAAAATGATTAAAAACTTAGAGGGACGTTTAAATAAAATTGAGAATCGTATGCAGGATCATAACATCCCTGAAGAGCGTGAGCTCCCAATGGCTGTTGGCGGAAGTGTCAATAAAAATAAATGGCGTTCACTTATGCAGATCTTTTCCTTTTAAGTTAGAGATTGATTTGCTAAGATGAGGAACGGAGGTGCGAAATGAACGAAATGACCCGTTCCGAATTAAAATATCTAACAAATGCATTAATCCGTTTAAATAAAAAGGCTGAAGAATATTATATAAAAGCTAGAGAGGAAGAGGGGGAGGTTGATTTTTTTGGAGTAGTCAAACCTTTTGCCGAAGACATGGCAAAGGTACGTGATCTGTGGATGCCACTAGCACAAGAGTTTGTCCAAAAAGAAAAACCGCTGCATCTTCATCCTAGTCAACTTCAACAAACGGAAGAAAATCTTGAAATTGTAGCTATTAAATCGTTTTATAAAGAAACCAGTAAAAAAAGACAAATGGAAACGTTTAAGTCCGTAGAATACGTATTAAATCAAATGTTAGGAGCAATTGACAAATAAGTATTGATAAAGGTTGTCGAAAAGGTGAGCACTCCTTTTCGACAACCTTTTTTATGATCCACCTAATTTAAACTCTTTTCTAAACTCTTTTCCCCATTCCTAACTATACCGGTGATCTTTCTACGAGGTAGCTGCCATTGTAAATGAACGGAAAGCATTCGCAGGATAATCACACTAATAAATAATATGGTTAATCCTATAGGCCCTGAAAGAAGGTCAAGCCCCACAACAACACCCGCTAGCATCGCCCACCCGATATAAATCTCCTTTTGAAGAATAAGTGGCTTTCTTCCCGCAAGTACATCGCGGACCATACCGCCACCTGCCCCTGTAAGAGCTGCCGCTACTATGATCGCAGAAAGGGGGTGTCCCATTTCTGTTGCATATAAAGCTCCTTGAATCGCAAATGCAGAAAGACCAATTGCATCAAAAAGAAGATGGAATTTAACCCAATGATTAAATAATATGGTTGGAAAGATAAAAGCGATACTCATGACAATAACCGCGATTATAAAAAAAGAGCCTTGTTCCCACAATGCTGACACAGGGAGACCAATTAACAAATTACGAATCGCTCCTCCTCCAAAAGCAGTAACTAAACCTAAGATGTATACACCCATTAAATCATAATCTTCTTCCATAGCTACGATTGCACCACTAAGTGCAAAGGCTACAGTTCCAATGAGTGTTAAAATGTCCCAAATCATGTTTCTCTCTCCTCCAAAAATCTTTTTTAACAATAAAAAACGTGGACAAATCTTTCGCTTGTCCACGTTCACTTGCGATTAGCTATTAGCCGTTATCACGAAACGAGAAAAAAATCATTACAACCATTGTTAAAATGGACATAATTGTTAATGTGGCCAAAAGTAAACCTGATGGCTCAGCGTGAGCTGCATCCTCAGCACCGCCGCCTCCTGCCGCTAGAATCTGTCCAGGAACGATAACGAAAGCCAAAACCATTGTTGTTAATAATGTAAGCAATTTTCCCATGATCAACCCTCCTTAAATAAAAAAACAGATGTCTCTACATATGTATCTGTTAGTGTCATGTTCTATCTTCTCTATTATAGTTAGGACCCTATAAATAATCAATCATGAAAAAAGACATAGTAGGTAAGCGTATACACTTGAATTGTTTACGAAACGTGTGAATGATTGGGGTTACGCAAATGATAACGGTTATGATAAGATAAACGTATTGTAAATTTAAGATAGTTTGAAGTGAAAGGATTAAGACTATGGGAACCGTACATATTGAAGATATTATTATTGCAAACCAGCGATTAAAAGACGTTGTCACTCATACACCTTTGCAGTTAAATCAAGTATTATCAGAAAGGTATGAATGTAATGTTTATTTGAAACGAGAGGACTTACAAGTAGTCCGTTCATTCAAGATCCGTGGAGCTTTTCATCAAATATCAAGTTTATCTAGAGAAGAGTTAAATAATGGCATTGTTTGTGCAAGTGCGGGTAATCACGCTCAAGGTGTCGCATATTCTTGCCGTACATTACGAATCAATGGAAAAATCTTCATGCCATCAACAACTCCTCGTCAAAAGGTGGATCAAGTTAAATTTTTTGGAAAAGAATACGTAGAAGTTGTTTTGTCTGGAGACACATTTGATGATTCTTTTAATGAAGCGATGAGTTATTCCAATGAAAACAATAAAGCATTTATCCATCCTTTCGATCAAGAAAAGATCGTTGCAGGTCAAGGGACTGTTGGAATGGAAATTATGAATGACATTGAGGAGAATATTGATTTTCTTTTTGCTTCTATTGGTGGTGGTGGCTTAATTAGTGGGACGGGGATCTATATAAAAAGTATTAGTCCGCATACGAAAATTGTGGGTTGTGAACCCGCTGGAGCACCAGCAATGAAGGAATCATTAAAACAAGGAAAAGTTGTTGAGCTAGAGAAAATTGATAAATTTGTTGACGGAGCAGCCGTGAAAAAACCAGGCGAAATTCCATTTGAAATTTGTCAAAATATTTTAGAAGATATCGTCCTCGTTCCTGAAGGGAAAATTTGTACAACCATTCTTGAATTATATAACCAAAATGCGATTGTCTGTGAACCTGCTGGAGCTATGCCAATTACGGCATTAGATTTTTATAAAGATGAAATTAAAGGAAAGAACGTCGTATGTGTGGTTAGTGGAGGTAACAATGATATTGGTCGTATGCAGGAAATGAGAGAACGCTCTTTAATTTACGAAGGATTACAATATTACTTTATTATTCAATTCCCACAACGAGCAGGTGCATTAAGAGAATTTATTCAAGAGGTTGTTGGTCCAGATGATGATATCACTCGTTTTGAATATACAAAGAAAAACAACAAATCAAACGGGCCGGTCTTGCTTGGAATCGAATTGAAGAGTCCGGAGGATTATCCTGGCTTAATCAAGCGTCTTGAGAAAAAAGGATTTGATTACCAAGAGATAAATAAAGATAAAAGCCTTTTTCACCTACTTATATAAATATAACTATTTAGATCTATGGCCTTTAAGGAGGAGTTCATAAGTGAACGAAGAAAAAGGGATTTTACTTGAAAGTGGGACAAATGAACTAGAAGTCATCGTCTTTCAGGTTGGAACAGGCACATTTGGGATTAATGTTATGAAGGTAAGAGAGATCATACAAGCTCCTCCTGTAACGTCAATACCAAATGCTCATCCTCATATTGAAGGCATTATTCGTTTAAGAGATGAAGTACTTACTGTTGTTAATTTAACAAAAGTATTAGGATTGCCACCTTCTGAGAATCCAGAACATGATAAATTAATTGTTTCAGAACTAAACCAAATTAAGGTAGCTTTTAGAGTACAGAATGTTTCTAGAATCCATCGTATTTCTTGGGAACAAATTGAGAAGCCGACAGAGTTATCTCAAGGGCTACAAAATGCATCAACAGGGATTGTAAAGATGGATGATCAGATGATATTATTACTTGACTTTGAAAAGATTGTCGTTGATATAAACCCTGAAAAAGGCATCAATGTAAAGCAAGTGAAGTCATTAGGTGAAAGAGAGAGAAGTTATAAAAAAATTGTGGCAGCAGAAGATTCAGCGATGTTACGAAAGCTTCTCCACGAAACTCTTTCTGAAGCTGGATATGACCAAGTAACCTTTTTTGATAATGGAAGAGCAGCTTGGGATTACTTAACTTTCTTAAAAGAAGACCCAAAAGTAGATATTAATCAGGAAGTACAACTGATTATTACGGATGTTGAAATGCCGCAAATGGACGGACACCATTTAACAAAACGAATTAAGGAAGATGAACAATTATCAGGATTACCTGTTGTCATTTTTTCTTCGTTAATTACAGATGATGTCTACCATAGAGGGAAGGGTGTTGGAGCTAATGCCCAAATCAGTAAGCCAGATATCGTTAAGCTCATTCAAATTATTGATCAATTAATTTTATAAAAGGGAAAGAATGATAAGGTTTTATTTCGTCTAGAAAACGAATTTTAAAACTAATTATCATTTTTTTTTGTTTGAAAATGAATGGAATTATGCATATTCTTTTGTATGATCTTTTTACTTTATCAACTCTGATACACTTTTCTGATAATTCTGATGAATAAAAATTCATTTATATGCATTGACGGAGAGTTTTCGATCAGATATGGTAGATAGTGTAATAGATAAATAGGGGGTGGAAACGATGGCAGAGCGCATGAAAATGGTTTCTTTAGTTATCTTGGGGTTAATTCTCACTTCTTTTGGCTTGAAATTTTTAGCGATGCACGAGTTAACTTTTGGAGGAACAGCAGGACTTGCGACAGTATTGACCTTTCTTGGCACGTGGTCGTGGGGTGTGCTGTTTTTCTTAGCGAATGTACCTTTTTTCTGGATGTCTTTCAAGAAGCTCGGAAAATGGTTTACGATCTCTAGTTTTATGTCCATTATTGGGATCTCTATTATTCGTGACGCTTTAGATTTAATTCCTTTTTTCTCCGTTCCTATGTGGCTTGCAACCATCCTTGCAGGTTTATGTATTGGTTTTGGAGTTACTCTTGTATTAAACAATGGTTCTTCTCTCGGTGGTATTCACATTTTAGCTTTATACCTTGATCAGAAATGGAATATTAACCGTGGAATTACGATATTTTTATGTGACTTATTAATTGTTATTTTTGCTGGGTTACTAGTAGGGTGGGGCAATGCTCTTTTATCTATATTTACCATTTTTGTAGCAAGTACGATTATTGGAAGATATAAAAAATCACCTATAAAAGAAGCAATTCAAGGCGTGTATAGCGAAGTAAGTTCTAGAACAGCTAATGAAGCTTAAAATTTAACTGAAACAAAGAAGGTTGCTTAAATAGCAACCTTCTTTGTCTCTATTAAAAACGTTTAGCTCCTAAGTATCTCTGTGACCAATAAGGTTGTTCAAGGGAGGCTGTAGTAACTCCCGTAGAAGATCCGGCGTGAATGAATGATCGATCACCTAAGTATATGCCAGCGTGAAAAGACCCATTTTTATAAGTGGTAAAGAACACAATATCTCCAGGCTGTAAATTGGAAACAGGCTGCCCTTCTTGATATAAATCTGTTGTTGTTCGAGGGAGGTTTTTCCCGTGTTTATTAAAGACGTACTGAATAAAGCCGCTGCAGTCAAAACCAACAGGCGATGTACCTCCCAAAACGTAAGGCGTACCTTTTAAAGATGAAGCGGTTTTTGTAAGGTTTGAATGATTAGATTTTGTTTCATGTACAGTTTGAGTTGTTTCTACTTTTACTTCATTTGCTTTAGTTGGTTGTTGGATGTTAGGTGTTTGAACCTCGGCTGTGGTTGCTAGCATAGCTTTTGTTTTAGGTCCGATAATACCATCAACTTGTAATCCGTGTGTTTGTTGAAATCACCTGACGGCCGCAGCTGTTTTAGGTCCGAAAATACCGTCTACCCCACTATAATAACCATGTTCATGAAGTTGTTGCTGAAACTCGGTGATTTAATTACCACGATCACCTTGACTGAAAATTCTAACCGATTCTCCTTTGATGGCTAAGGAGAATCGGTCTGAAGTCAGTGCTTGATTAGGGTCATTTGGTTCTTCCTGGATTTTCACTGTTGTTGCATTGTTTATATTAATTTGCACATCACTTGAATGTAACAAGTGGCCAATAGTCTCAGGACCGGCTATTCCATCCCTCTTTAATGAATGTTTTTCTTGATATGTAGCGACTGCTTGCTTAGTAAGAACGCCGTAGATCATCTTGCTTGCCCTTAAAAAGTAGTCAAAAACTTTTAAATAACTTTGTATCTCATAAACCTGTGTCCCGGTTGCCCCGAATTGAAGAATTTGGTTTACTTGAAGTTTTTTTTACTCGAAATAGGTTTTGTCGAAGCTTCGACATGGCTATCGTTTAGAGGCATGGCTAATACAGTTCCAAACATAGCGGTTGACAGGATTAGAGAGCTTGTAGTCTTTGCATTCATGATGATTCCCTCCTGAAATTAGTTAGTTTTGTTGGGTAATCTACCATTTATTTTATATAGTGAAGCTCCTTGCTAGAACTGTCTATTGGTTTTGCTAATTCTTTAGACATGCTATACTTAGTGTATGTAAAAAGGATTGGGAGTGATTGTTATGCGGTTACAGGATAAAAAAGTGATGGCGATAGTTGATGAGGAATTTGAAGATTTAGAACTTTGGTACCCGATCATGCGTTTGCAGGAAGAAGGGGCTACCGTTCACTTAGTGGGAGCTGAAAAAGGAAAAACATACATAGGGAAATATGGAGTTCCAGCTACGACTGATTTGGCGTTTAAAGATATAAAATCCGAGAACTATGATGGGATTTTAGTTCCAGGAGGATGGGCTCCAGATAAATTGCGTCGGTATAGTGAAGTGTTGCAGTTTGTAAAAGAGATGGATCACGATAAAAAACCAATTGGTCAAATTTGTCATGCTGGTTGGGTACTTATTTCGGCAAAGGTTTTGAATGGAAGAAGGGTTACAAGTACACCAGGTATTCGTGATGATATGGAAAATGCAGGTGCAAAGTGGCTGGATGAAGCCGTCGTGGTCGATGGACATATTATTTCAAGCAGAAGACCTCCAGATTTACCTCCATATGCAAAAGCTTTTGCAGATGCACTAGCGGATTAAAGTGGTGATGTCATGGAATTTCATTTTTTAGGAACGGGATCAGGCGTCCCCTCAACCACTCGAAATGTAAGCGGATTGGTTGTCCGCTTTCTACAAAAGAAGAGTACCCAATGGTTGTTTGATTGCGGAGAGGCGACACAGCATCAGATCCTACATACTCCCATTTCTTTATCAAAAATTGAACGAGTTTTTATCAGTCATCTTCACGGTGATCACTTATTTGGACTACCTGGTTTATTGTGTTCTCGTTCCGCACAAGGAGCCAAATCTCCTTTAACCATTTATGGACCTCTTGGAATCGAAACGTTTATTGAAACTGCATTAAATGTATCAAAATCTTATCTTGGTTATGAGGTATCATATGTTCCAGTTCATGAGGGGGTTATTTTTGAAGATGCAACGATTGCAGTCGAAGCGATCGAACTTGATCATGTGATGCCTAGCTTTGCTTTTAAGATCATTGAAGCAGATAAGCCCGGGGCGTTAAATGTTGAAAAGTTAAAAGAAATAGGTGTGGAACCAGGGCCTATCTTTCAGAGAATTAAAAATGGAGAGGTCATCGAACTTGAAGGTGGAAAGATGATTGACGGTTCTAAGTATATTGGGGAGAATAAAATTGGTCGTAAAATAGTCATAGCCGGAGACACAAGACCATTAAAAAAAATGAAGGAATTTTCAAAAGGAGTAGACCTTCTTATTCATGAGGGGACATTTCGATATGATAAAAAAAATCATGCTGATCAATTTGGCCATTCAACGATTTCAGATGTTGCGTTAATAGCCAAGGAGGCTAAAGTAGGACTATTGATCTTGACGCATATCAGTTCCCGATATGCAGGAGAGGAAGAAGAACTACTAGAAGAAGCTCAGCGGACATTTACAGAGTCGCTCATTGCACATGATTTAATGGTGTACAAGTTAATGAATAACAACTAAGTAAGATGCGCAAAGTAAGATCAGGAATTCAACTATAGTAGGAGGAATGATCATGGCAGAGCGTACTCAAGTTGCACAATTTCTTGAAGAAGTAGAAATGGCATTACAAGGGGCCCAACAGGTTTTTGATGATTCACAACGTGTCCAAGCTGGTGATCCGGAACACTATATGAAAGTACAAAGTCAATTACAACAATTGGATGACGAGCTTGATACCCTATTACATGCAGCTGCGCCAGAGCAACGTGATGAATTATATCGTGCTCAAATTCAAGTTCATCAAATGCAAAATCATTTTATTCTAAAGCGTTAATAAAAAAGCGGGCATCCTTACTTAGGGTGTTCGCTTTTTTCGACTTGTATGTATAAAGAAATCGATCATTACTCAAGCATGTTTCATTATTTTCTGGTAAAATAGATAATGATGAAATGAGGGAAAATAGATGGAGGAAATTGTAAGTAACGTACTGGATAAAAAGTTAGCAGCCAGAGAACGACTAACGATTGTTTTTGTGTATACTCCATTATGTGGTACATGTAAATTAGCAGAGGGGATGTTACGAGTTGTTGAATCTAGTTTTGAATCATTACCAATGTATAGTCTAAATATCAATCACTCACCAACTTTTGCGCAACAATGGAAAATACAAAGTGTTCCATGTTTACTTGTGTTTCAAAAAGGACTAGGAGTTGAACGTATCTATGCATTTGGTTCTATTGGTTTCCTTTATAACAAGTTAAAACCTTATGCGACTGCTTGGACTTTACAAAAAACAAATACAAATGAAAGGGGAAATGAATGATGTCAATGGCTTATGAAGAATACATGCGTCAAGTGGTTTTGCCGATGAGATCGGAATTAACTGAAAATGGATTTAAAGAATTAACTACGGCCGAGGAAGTTAAACAGTATATGGAGGAGGCTGAAGGGACAACTTTGGTTGTAATCAATTCAGTTTGTGGATGTGCAGCCGGTTTAGCACGACCTGCAGCCGTTACATCGCTTCAACATGACAACACTCCTGACCATATTGTGACTGTATTTGCGGGTCAAGATAAGGAAGCTACTGCTGAAATGCGGTCTTATTTTTCAGAAATACCGCCATCCTCACCATCAATGGCTATCTTAAAAGGAAAAGAAGTCGTTCACTTTATTCCTCGTGAGCAAATTGAAGGTCAAACCCCAGAAAGCATTATCCGTAATTTAGCGATGGCTTATAATAAACATTGTAGTATATAAGCTGAAAGAAGGTGACTCTAAATAAAGAGTCACCATTTTTTTGTAAAGGATGATGCAATCATGAAAAAAGCACCGGTTTTTATATTGCCTAGTGTAAAAGAAGGCGATTGGACACTTGAAGATGCAACTAAGAAAGTAACCATGTTAACATTCTGGACGTCTTGGTGTCCGGATTCGCAAAGAGATCTGCAAGCAAAGCATACGTTGTATAAGTCGCTTCATACCAATGACATTGAAATGGTGATGATTCATGTGACCGGTAGAGATCCTGATGTTGATGTATCAGCCTTTCTACAGGAGCATAACTATACGTTTCCTGTTTTAAAAGACACTGGAACAAAAGTCTATGATCAGTATCATTGTATGGGTGTCCCAACAACTGTTCTAATTGACGAAAATAAAAACATAGCTTTTATCTATCACGATAGGTCTACGATTATGGACATTATGCAAGGTGTAGCAACCTTGATAGGACCTTAATCATTAAGGTCTAACCCCATAAAATATAACTCTTCCCATTGTTTCAATATTTGGATATCCACCTTGCTTATAGATTTCTACAACGTGTTCGCGGTTATAAGGTACACGATTTAAATGAAGACGGTGTCTACCTTCTTCAATGTCAGCAATCAAATAAGAGGCAAGTGGATGTCCATCAAATGGCATTCCGACACTTCCGGTATTTACGACATTCTTACCGTGCATCGACCTTATAAAAGGGTGATGGATATGCCCGTATACATAAAGGTCCGCTTCGTCACGTTGCATAATCGTTTCTTCAATCTTAGTGGTATCATCAGGCAAGACTACATCAAACAAACTAGTTGGAGTAGCGTGAAATGCATGAACAATTGAATCTAACCCGTCATCAAGAATGAGCTCAGTTGGAAGATTTTTTAAATATTTCAGATCTTCTTCATCAAGGCGTTGGAGTGTCCAGTCCCGCTCCAAGTTCATGATTTCAAGAGAGCTCTCGGGAACTTCACCTTGTTGAATCCCACGAACGAGCCACTCATCCGCATTACCTTTGATAACATCTGCATCTAAGCTACGAATAATGTCTAGGACACGTTTCGGTTCTGGACCGCGGAAACATAAGTCTCCAAGAAAACAAATCTTATCTACTTGCTGTAATCGTACATCTCTTAAAACGGCTTCTAAAGCAGTCGCGTTTCCATGAATATCAGATAAAAAAGCTATTCTCATATGTAAACCCTCCCTTTTTACTTATTATAACAGACAAGCTTAAAATTTCATGTTTCAAATCCTTTTCATTTGTGATTCTTTTGTTTATTGAAGAGTAAACCGTGTGGTTGGCAGGATTTTTACAGCTATGATAAGATCAAGTAGAGATTAAAAAGAAGAGAAATTGGAGGTTAAACTTATGTATATTACATCTATTGAACCAACACCAAGTCCCAATACCATGAAATTAACTTTAAGTGAAAGTCTGGGTGAAAGTGCTAGAAATAGTTATAACGAAAAAAATAAAAATGAAGCCCCAACCTACATACAACAACTATTTGAAATTGATGGTGTTAAAGGTGTCTATCACGTTGCCGATTTTATTGCGATTGATCGTCATCCTAAAAAAGATTGGAAAGAAATCCTTCCTCAAGTACGTACGATGTTTGGAGAAGATGTTAATGCCACCGTACAGGAAAATCAAGTAAATGATCACTTTGGTGAAGTGAATGTTGCGATTCAAATGTTTAAAGGGATACCAATGCAAATTAAATTAACAGATGGAGAACAAGAGAAAAGAGAAGGTCTGCCTGATCGTTTTGTCCAAGCTGTTGCTAAAGCTCAAAAGCCTGATGACAATGTGGTAATGGCTCGGAAATGGGTTGATAAAGGGGTGCGCTATGGCGATTTAGATGAAATCGCTAAGGAAGTAGCCGATGAATTATCTGCCGCTTATTCTCAGGAGCGGTTGAATGGACTTGTAGCAATGGCAAATGGAACAGAAGATATTCAAGCTGCTCAACGTGAGCGTTTCATTGATGTGACGCTAGCTATGCTAGGTCAAGAGGATTGGCGTGATCGCTACGCGGTATTAGAGAGAATGGATCCAAAACAAAAGGATATCCCTGTTTTGGAAAAAGCATTGCAGGATGAAAAAGCGTCCATTAGACGATTAGCAACCGTTTACTTTGGGATGATCGAGACTGAAGCCGTATTGCCTTATTTGTACAGAGCGCTTAAAGATTCATCTGTTACGGTACGTCGGACAGCTGGAGACTGTTTATCGGACTTAGGCAATGCAGATGCCATTCCTGCGATGATTGAAGCGTTAAATGATAAAAATAAATTAGTACGTTGGCGTGCAGCGATGTTTCTTTACGAAGTAGGAGACGAAAGAGCTGTAGAGCCTTTAAGGGAAGCTGAATCAGATCGAGAGTTTGAAGTTGCTCTACAAGTGAAGATGGCACTTGCTCGAATTGAAGGTGGAGAAGAAGCGAAGGGCTCTGTCTGGAAACAAATGACCGAATCCCGTAAACAAAATGATTAGAGGTGTTAAAAATGACAAAAGATGAAGTCATTGCCAAATTAGAGAGTCTTGGTATGGAAGATATGCTAGAAATGATTGAAGATGCCGAAAAAGGTCATCTAGAAGAGTTAGAATTAGTAGAGTCAATTGGCCTGCTTTATGATCGGAATCTAAATGAGGCTCTTTTAAATGTATTAAGAGAACTTGGTGTCTCAATCGTATTTATAACGGATGAAGAAGAAGAGTAAATTACATGAGAGGGGGCAATAACTTGCGCCTTGAACCATCTCAACCTCTATCGAAAAAAGCATTGCCGCTTTGGAGACTACAAGCTTTTTTTGAAAGTCTTTTTGTAGCACTTGTTCCAATTGGATATGGTGTTCTACTTTATTTTTTTGACTTTCGAGTATGGGTCTTATGGCCTTTAATTACAGGTTATCTGGTTTATATTATTGTAACAGTTTTAATCATACCTCCAATGCGTTGGAAGCGTTGGCGGTATGATGTACTTGCAGATGAAATTGACCTTCAACGTGGTGTCTTTATTGTAAAACGTACGATAATTCCAATGACTAGGGTACAGTATGTAGATACAGAACAAGGGCCATTATCTAAAAGATACCAGTTAGCAACGGTTTCGATCTCTACAGCGGCAACAGTGCATCAAATTCCATCATTAACGATGGAAGTAGCCGATGAATTAAGAGACCGTATTGCGGAATTAGCAGCGGTGGCTGAAGATGAATGACTTTAAAAGACTTCATGTCGCAGCTATTTTCGTATCTTTTTTAACTGCTTTACGAAGCTTCTTAATCCCGCTTGTTTTGAGTCTATTTCTAGGGAGTTCAAATGAGCCGACGGGTTTTTTTCGATTTGAATATATTTGGATCGGTATTCTCCTTTTTATTTTCTTACAAGGAATTGGTCATTGGTTAACGTTTAGATACCGAATCATGGCAGGGGAACTCTATATACAAAGAGGAATTTTTGTAAAAAAGAAACGATACATCCAACAACAAAAAGTACAAAGTATTGATATTAGTGCAGGAGTGTTTCAACGTTTATTCGGCCTTGTAAAATTAAAAGTGGAAACAGCGGGTGGAGGAACTGAGCCAGAGCTTCATCTAAGTGCAGTAAGTAGGGAAGAAGCAGAAGATATTCGTGCTCAGTTACTTAGAAAGAATGAAACTTCTCACTCGGTGATGGATGAATCAGGTGAGATGACAATTGAAGCAGTTGAAGAAAAAGCTGATTATATCTGGTTCTTATCAAAAGGTCATTTACTAATTGCTGCACTTACGTCAAGTGGAATTGGCTTAACGATTTCTGCTGTTGCTGCATTGTTTAGTCAAGTTGAACAATTTTTACCGGAATCAATTTATGAGCAACTTTTTGGTTTTCTTGCTGAATCTGGACTAGCTCTTTTTATAGGGTTAGTTGTCATCATAATAATCTTATCCTGGTGTATTTCTTTTCTGGGAACGTTGTTGAAGTATGGTGGTTTTAAAATAGAAAAGCATGGAGAAGAGATTGTCATAACACGAGGTTTGCTCGAACAGCGGCAATTAACAATCCACACACATCGAGTGACAGCCATTCGTGTAGTTCGTAATATCTTTAGACAACCATTTGGCTTTGCAACGGTTTATGTCGAGAGTGCAGGTGGTGGGACGAATGATGAGCAGTTATCAACCGTGTTAATTCCTCTTGCTAGAATGAAAGATATTCGGGGTGTTTTTGAACGAATTTTACCGAATTACGCAATTGAATATCCGTTACAATCTGTACCTAGAAGAGCGTTAATTCGCTTTTTAATCCGAAATGCGATTACTCCATTAGTCGTAACCGTCTTAATAGGTTGGCTCATCAATCCAATTGCCTATTATGGTTTGATCATCGTGGTCATATGTCTAATCTTTGGTTACTTACAATACCGTGATTCAGGAGCTGGTTGTGACCATACACATTTTTGGTTACGTTATCGCAAAGTCAGCCAGGTCGTAGTCATTTCCGAACGGAAAAAGATTCAAGCCGCGGAAATAAGAACGTCTTTTTTCCAAAAACGAAAAGCATTGACTAGTTTTCGTTTTTCTATTCTCTCAAGTGTGGTGGGGAAGTCATTTATGGTGCTAGATTTAGATCGGGATTACGCCATGCATATGCTTAAATGCTTTATGACTAGCAACATAAAAGAAAAATAGGAACAAAGAGTTACCTAAGGTTTGGAGTAAATTCTTTCTAATTTGAAATAAAAAAATAAAAGCTCCCGTAAATCTATGGTTTGATCATTTACGGGAGCTTTTTCATTTACTTGCCTTAGTGGGAATATTCATTCGTATAAGTGACAATGGAACGTTTACCTTGTTCGGTTGTAAACTCAAAGCGATCATACACTTTATCGTTTTTATATCTGTGCAGTTCACGTTCATAGTGATGTTGAACGTGAACTATACCATCCGCTCCATTGTACGTTAAGAAATTGACACCTTTGAAAGATTTTTGACCATCGCCATCCAATAGTTGGGTTAAAAGCGAGTTATGACATTCTACTAAATCATCATGCTGTAATTGATGATGGGCCAAATTTTTTTCTAACGAAGCTAATGCTGTTGGTTCAAGTTCATTGAGTAAAATAACGTAAGGGTCAAACTGTTCCTTCGCTATGATAAAGACAGCACCTTCTTTTGGGGTATATCTGACCCCATTATCGGAAAGAAATGTACCATTAGACTCGTAAATTCCCGTAATCACTTGATCTTTATGTTTCCATGATATCTTAAACGGGCAATCTTGTAAGTCAAGTCGTTCATCCTGATCATCAATCAAGATATAACGATCCCCATCATGATGGAATGTGTATATAATAAATTCGCCATTCTCGTCATCTTCAGATTGTATGGCATGTAAATCAATGCCTATATCTTCAAAATAGGAGAGAACGGTCTTTTCTTTTTCCTCTAATAAAAGCTGTTCAGCTTGCAAATTATTCATGAAGACTTGTGCAGATTTTACTAAACTATTCTCATAGGATTCAGGAGTTTCTTGCTTGCAATCAGCTGATAATTTAGCTCCATCGAATTCTATAATTTGGTCCTCTTTATAAGGGAGCAACCGATCTTGATTGTTAGACTCATTTATTGCTGGTAGCATTAGAACAGCTTTAATTTGTACGACCCCTTTCCAAGGCTTTCGGGGCTCTGCGTTAATCTCTTTAAGGATAGCAATATAACAGCCTGCTACTCCATCATCTACTTTAATGAACTTTCCTATTAATGATTGTGCTTTTTTTCGGTCCATAAAACCCCTCACTTCTACAACAGTCTTGATGCATTGTAATCATAATCCATACTATTCCATTTTATTATAGACGTCTCTATTTTCTTAAAGCAAGTTATTACTTGTCATTATCAAATATTCAGCTATAACCTTTTCCTTTTCCTTTTTCTTGCTTTCGTAAATAATCTAATATGCCGATCGAGCAGATTTGTAAATCTAATTGAATATGTTCATACACGGGGTGACTTCTAGAAACGCCGAGCTCATCAAGTTCATTTTGTATAGAGGTGAGAAGTAACTGACTAAGTTGATTAACAGTGCCATTTCCTTCTTCTACATTCTTGCCTATTGAGACAAATCTCTCCAACCAATACTTTACTTGCTCGTACACTTTTACTGGTTGGTGTGAGGCGCTATAATGACCAAAAAAGATGGTGTCGACATGAAGAGATTGTATTCTTTCCAATGAAGCAATCATGGCTTCTGGATTAAATTGGTTAGGAGACGTTGATGGAAGAACAAAATGTATACCATCTTTGGCTAAGGACTCGTAATGAACACCTAAAGTATCTCCTGTAAAAATACCATTTGAACCCGGATCTAAAATACTGAAATGGTGGAAAGCATGACCTGGTGTATCATAAAAAGTTAAGTTGCAATTTGGTCCAATTTCAAGAGTGTCCAAATCATTTTTTATTAGCAACCGGTCTTCGTCAATAGGTATAATCGGTTGGAATAAAGCATCAAATTTATCTTGATAGACAGCTTGGGCACCGGCAATTAAACGAGAAGGATCTACTAAGTGACGGGCACCTTTAGGATGGACGATTAACTTTGCATTTGGGCATTTTTCAAGCAAAAGGCCAGCTCCACCGGCATGATCAAGGTGGATATGAGTGACGATTAAGTAATCAACTTGCTCCGGTAGAATAGCCAGTGTTTTTAACCCTTTAAGAATATGAGGGACTGAGGGACTTGGACCACTTTCAACTAACGTAATTTTTTCTTCTTGAATGACATATGTACCGGTTCTTTCTTTAAGGCCGAGATCAAAACCGTCGATAAGTGAAATTCTAGGTGATATCGATGTGATAGTAGACATACAACTAACCTCCCTACAAAATGAAAACACTTACAAATAGTGTAAGTGTATTAGTAGGAAGTGACAAGGATAATTTTTAAAATATGAAAGATCTTCTTACTACTCTTTATCATACCGTAATGATTGTAGTCTAAGGAGATGGTCCATCCGGTCAACTCTTAATTTCTCTAGACGTTCAACATAGTTAATGAGTGTAAGTTCCATTTTAGATAGAGCAATGTAGAGATTTTCCTTCTGATGAAGTTGGTGCTTTAGCGATAAAGATAAATATGTGTGAATCAAGGATGGGATGTCGTCCTTGAACATCCGTCGGACTGTATGTCTCTCTTCAAAATCTAACAGTAAGAAATCTTCTTTCAATTTTTCAGCCTGTTGCAGTAGCCTTTGAAGTCGACTTTCGATTACTGGATCAAGAGAGAATTGTTTTACGGTTTGCACGTACCGTTTTGATTCTTCAAGTAAGAGCAAGACATCTTTAGTTGAAGTCTCTTGTAAAAGGTTTTGTTGGTTCGTTAATATCTCTTTCGATGGTTGACCCATAGACACAGTTTCATTGGAATAAGCTAAATCTAATTGATGAATACGATAAAAAAGTGTATGGAACATAGGAGATTCACGAATAGCACGAATGTGCGCTCGTCCATCTTTTATATAACGAATGCTTGCTTCTTTACAAAGACCAACACCATTTTGAGCTTTCATATATTTTCGATAGCATGTAATGACAAAGCGCTTTTTTATCGGTGAGGTAGAGTTTTTGTGATCCATCATCACAATTGTAATTGTAGAATGGGTGATCTTAACTTTTATTTGCCACTCTTTTTGTTTCCGACGTACAGTACGTTTCTTATTGTAAGAAGGGGCATTTTGGGCCATGCGTTCTAAAAGCTTTTCCGAATCTTCAATTAAACTTCTAGTTGATTTATCTCTTATTAAATGTTCATCAATAGGCTTTTTATGAGCGGGGGTGAAGAAGGACTTTACTTTGTCAATTAACTCCATATAAAACTCCTCCTCTCCAACGAATGACAAGTGTTAATTTAGTAATTTTGTCTGCATTTCTTTATTTAATGTATCTAATTCCTTAATAAATTGTTGACCTGACTGAACGATTTTCTCATTAGATTTCTCAGTTAATTCAATCGCTTCAAATACATTGTTATAAGCTTTTCTAAAAGATTCAATCGCAATAGCAGGTTCTTCCAATGTTTTAAGTGTTTGTTCAGTATTTTGTTTTAACAACTCTGAATTCGATAATAGCATTGATTCTGTTGCTTCATTAACATTTTTAACTGCTTTAATGACCTTTTGTTGGTTAGACAAGGCCAATTGAATGGAAGCTGAAACCGTAATGACATTTTTAGTCATGGTAATCGCGTTAAAAATGGCTTCCTCTAGTTTGTCATTGTTTTCAACAATTAAATCAACCGATGCTAAGGATTGTTGAAGGACCATAACGGCTTGCGACATGTTTTTTACACGAGAAGTTACTTTTAACTGTCCCTTTTTTAACTCATTTGGATTGTCGGCCCATTGTTCTTTTGTCATTTCGTCTTCGAGCATCCGGTTGAGCTGCTGACCAAGTTCAATTTGTTCATTTAGATTATTTATTCTTTTTCGTGCTGTGTCTTTTAATTGATGCAGCATTAGAGAGTCTTCCTGCAATTTATCCTTACCACTAAGGAGACCTTCCACAATGGAATCTACTTGAGCTTCTACTGTTTGATACTTTCGTGCATATTGTTCAATAGGGTTTCTGCGAAGCAGCTTGTTGACCCATTTTTTAGTTTGACTCGCTTTTAAATAATTAGGCTCTAGTTGACTAACGGTTTCTTTTAATTGGTGCAACTGAGTAGGCAATTGATTAGATTGATCCTGCATCATTTCTTTTACAGGCCTTTTTAAGGCTTCAAGAGATTCTCCTGCTTCACGTTGCTCATTTTCACCTAGTGTATCTAATGAAGAAAGAAGTTTGGACATGTCTTTATCTTCTTTATATTGATTTAATAAACTGTGGGTATTGTCGGATTGGTTAATCATTAATATGCCTCCTTCTAATCACGATCTATTGTCTTTACGTGATGATGTTTCAAATTGTTTCAAGTCAAGTAATATTATGATGGATTTTCTCTTTGAATACAATCATATCAAACCGCAAGAAGAAAAAGACAAATGAGAGAGTACTTGATCCTGTGTATAAAAATTAGATTAATGTAGGGGATTATTTTATGATTAAGTTAATGATAGTAGAGGTGATAAAAATGTGTTTACTTGCAATGGCATTAAATGTCCATCCGATTTACAAGCTGATTATTTGTGCAAACAGAGATGAATTTTTTAGTCGACCAACTAAACGCCCTTATTACTGGGAAGAGGTACCTAACGTTTGGGCAGGAAAAGATTTATTGAAAGGTGGTACTTGGATGGGGGTTCATCGCAATGGTAAGGTCGCTGCTGTCACGAATGTACGAGAATATCCCAATGGATTGAGAGGAGAAGCTGAGTATTCTCGAGGGAAACTCGTTTTGGATTTTCTAACGACATCCGTACGTGTAAATGAATATTTGACCCAGCTGGAGTTAAGTGAAACTCAATTTGAAGGGTATAATTTAATATTTGGTCAAAAAGATGAATGGTTCTATATGTCCAATCGAGCGAAAAAGACAAAACTCAAGCAGGGTTTTCATGTAGTTAGCAATGCTGACTTACAAACAGATTGGCCTAAAACTGTGCGAATGAAAGAAAAATTTAAAATAATTTGTCAAACTAATGAACAAGAGCAACTATTCATTGAACTATGCATGAATATGTTAAGAGATGACGAACTATTTCATGATAGTGAGTTACCAGATACAGGTATTGGAATGAAACGTGAACGTCAGCTTTCATCCATTTTTATTAATGGAAGAACTTATGGTACGCGCGCTTCGACAATAATTTTAATGGACAGTGAAGGGCGAATGAAGTTTGTCGAACAAGGGTACGGACCAGAAGGAGTAAAACTAAAACGAATTGAAAAAGAATGGAGTCAGTAATAACATTTTTATAGAAAAGCAATTAAGATGTTCGGAAAGGTGAATTTTTATACAAATGCATTTTATTATTATGCAAAGTTAGACATTGTGGTGAATTCTCTAAAACGTAAAAAAAACGGTAAAACCACACGGCAGGAAGCGCTTTCATAGATATTTATATTAAATTTTAATTTGCCGAAATGTCAGAAAAATGATATGATCTTGTATATTAGCTCATGAGATTTTGGGGAGAGTTGATTGATTTTTACTTTTTTGGAGAAAGGGTTGATGCCAATGCGGTACTCACAATTACCGAAGAAACAAGGCCTATATGATCCACAATTTGAGCATGATAATTGTGGCATCGGCTTTTTAGCCCATATGAAAGGGAAGAAATCGCATCAAATAGTTGAAGATGCCCTTCATATTTTGCGAAACTTGGAACATCGTGGCGGGCAAGGTGATGAAGTTAATACGGGAGATGGTGCAGGAATCTTATTACAAATACCTCATCATTTTTTCGAAAAGGTCTGTTTGGCAGATGGTGTAACTCTTCCTGAAACAGGCGAGTATGGAGTAGGGATGCTGTTTTTGCCACAGGATGAAGAAGCAAGGGAATGTTGCGAGAAAGGTTTAGAAGCCATTATAGAAAAAGAAGGTATGGAGCTTCTAGGCTGGCGTACAGTTCCTGTTGATGATTCAATGCTTGGTAATGCGGCAAAAGCAGCTATGCCATATATTCGTCAATTATTTATTAAAAGAAACCCAGGCTTAAAGACGGAATTAGATTTCGAACGTAAATTGTATGTCATTCGTAAACGTGCAGAAAAAGAATTAATCTCATTTGTACCAGAAGACGAATCGTTCTATTTTGCTAGTTTATCTAGTCGTACAATTGTCTATAAAGGGATGTTGACAACAGAACAAGTTGATCAATTCTTTTTAGATATTCCGGATCCAGATTTTGAGACAGCCATTGCACTTGTTCACTCAAGATTTAGTACAAATACGTTCCCAAGTTGGGAAAGAGCACATCCGAATCGCTATATGATTCATAATGGTGAGATTAACACGGTCAAAGGAAATGTAAACTGGATGCATGCTCGTGAAGCAATGTTTGAATCCGATGCGTTCGGAAGTGATTTAGAAAAAATTCACCCAGTTGTTGATAAAGATGGATCAGATTCATCTATGTTTGATAACACAATTGAATTTTTATCGCTATCTGGTCGATCGATGGCTCACTCAGCTATGATGATGATTCCAGAGCCGTGGCAAAATGATGAACATATGTCGCCTGAAAAGAAAGCATTTTATGAGTTTCATAGCACATTAATGGAACCATGGGATGGACCAACGGCCATTGTATTCACAGATGGAAAACAAATTGGAGCATGTTTAGACCGTAACGGACTACGTCCGTCTCGTTACTATGTAACAAAAGATGACTATATTATCATGTCATCTGAAGTTGGGGTCTTAGATATTGAACCAGAAAATATCTTATATAAAGAACGTCTTCATCCAGGGCATATGTTACTAGTTGACACAGAAGAAGGTCGTATTATTCCTGATGATGAAATTAAGCACCAAATCGCAAGTGAACATCCATATGAAGATTGGGTAAATGATCACCTAATTCAAATTGAAGATGTTCTTGAAACAGCTCATGTTGAAAATACCGATTTTAAAAATTTAGGTACTCGTCAGCTTGCTTTTGGTTACACATATGAAGAGTTGTCAAAAGTCATTCAACCAATGGTTAAAGAAGGTGTTGATCCAGTAGGTTCAATGGGATATGACTCACCGCTTGCGGTTTTGTCTAAACGTCCTCAACTTTTATATAACTACTTCAAGCAATTATTTGCTCAAGTTACTAATCCGCCAATTGATGCCATTCGTGAAGAAGTTGTTACAGCAATGGGTACAACCATTGGTGCTGAGCGTAACCTATTAAATCCAGAGCCACTTAGCTGTCGCCATATTCACCTTCCGTATCCGATTCTGGATAATGAAGAGTTAGCGAAGCTTCGTCATAATAAAATGGAAGGCTTTAAATCTATCACTTTACCAATTACATTTGATGTTTCTAAAGAAGATAACCAGTTAGAAGATGCATTAAACTCTTTATTCGCTCGCGCTGATGCGGCAATAAAAGCTGGTCATACTCTAATTATCTTGAGTGATCGTGGGGTGAGTGCAACACAAGCCGCTATTCCAGCACTACTTGCGGTATCTGGGCTTCATCATCACCTAATTCGTCAAGGTACGAGAACACAAGTAAGCCTATTGGTTGAGTCTGGTGAGCCAAGAGAAGTCCATCATTTCGCTTGTTTGCTTGGATTTGGAGCAGAAGCTATTAACCCATATCTTGTTTTCGATTCTATTGATGGATTAATTCAAGATGGATTACTTGAAGAAATTTCTTATGTAGAAGCTGTTAACAAATATGTGAAAGCTGCTTCAAAAGGAATTATGAAAGTATTATCAAAAATGGGTATTTCAACCATTCAAAGTTACCGTGGTGCTCAAATCTTTGAGGCAGTTGGCATTCACGAGTCCGTTGTTGATAAGTACTTCACTTGGACGACAACAAGAATTGGTGGAATAAATCTAGAAATCATTGAAAAAGAAGTTCGTACACGTCACAGTCGTGCTTATTCAGATCAAGAAGGCGTTGATAAAGCATTAGACCCAGGTGATGATTTACAATGGCGTCGTAATGGGGATCCACACCAATACAACCCTCATACAATTCACATGCTTCAAAATGCATGTCGTACGAACAATTTTAATCTTTTTAAGAAATATTCAAATGCTATTAATGAACAAACGAAAGAACAAACAACATTACGTGGGTTACTGGCTTTTAAAGAAGGACGCACATCTATTTCACTTGATGAGGTAGAGCCAGTAGAAGAAATCTTCAAACGGTTCCGTACAGGTGCAATGTCGTTTGGATCGATTTCTCAAGAAGCGCATGAAACACTAGCTATTGCAATGAACCGTATTGGCGGGAAGAGTAATACAGGTGAAGGTGGAGAAGATCCGAACCGTTTTACACCAGATGAAAATGGGGATTTGCGCCGTAGTTCTATCAAGCAAGTTGCTTCTGGTAGATTTGGAGTAACAAGTCACTACCTTGTGAATGCTGATGAGATTCAAATCAAGGTTGCTCAAGGGGCTAAGCCTGGTGAAGGTGGTCAATTACCAGGAAACAAGGTTTATCCTTGGGTAGCGGAAGTTCGTGGTTCTACACCTGGAGTTGGTTTAATTTCACCACCACCACATCATGATATCTATTCAATCGAGGATTTGGCTGAATTGATTCATGATTTAAAAAATGCGAATCCTACTGCAAAGGTCAGTGTTAAGCTTGTAGCTGGTACTGGAGTTGGTACGATTGCTGCAGGTGTTGCAAAAGGTCGCGCTGATGGAATTATTATTAGTGGTTATGATGGTGGTACAGGCGCTGCTGCGAGAACTAGTATTAAACATACAGGTCTTCCTTGGGAGATTGGGCTTGCAGAAACGCATCAAACGTTGCTTCTTAATAACTTACGTGATCGTGTTACATTAGAAACAGATGGTAAGCTTATGACAGGACGCGATGTCGTTACAGCAGCTTTACTTGGAGCAGAAGAGTTTGCCTTTTCTACTGCACCACTAGTTGTATTAGGCTGTATTGTGATGCGTGTTTGTCACCTTGATACTTGTCCTGTTGGAATTGCGACTCAGAACCCTGAATTACGTAAGAAGTATATGGGGCAAGCTGAGCATGTTGAAAACTTTATGCGCTTTGTAGCCGAAGAAATTCGTGAACTAATGGCTGAGCTAGGAATTCGTAAAATTGACGAATTGATTGGTCGTACAGACTTACTAGAGATGAATAAGAATGTTGATAACTGGAAGGCTGAACATCTAGATTTATCAAATCTTCTTTATCAACCGAAACCAGATAACCATGAACGGAATTATTGCACAAAGAGTCAAGATCATCAATTAGAGGCTTCTTTAGATATGAGAGAGTTACTAGCTGTAAGTCAACCTGCTCTTGAACGTGGTGAGAAGGTTCATGCTCAATTCCCTATTAAAAACGTAGATCGCGTTGTTGGAACGATTGTTGGTAGTCATATTAGCAAGCGATACGGAGCAAAAGGTTTACCAGAAGATACAATTACCTTTGATTTTAAAGGATCTGCAGGTCAAAGCTTTGGTGCATTTATACCAAAAGGTATGACATTGCGTTTAGAGGGTGATGCCAATGATTACACAGCAAAAGGTTTATCAGGTGGTAAGATCATCGTTTATCCACCTGTAGCTTCAACTTTTAAGGCTGAAGACAATATTCTAATTGGTAACACGTCATTCTACGGAGCAACTAGTGGAGAAGCCTACATCAACGGTATTGCTGGTGAACGTTTCGCTGTGCGTAACTCTGGAGTAAAAGTTGTTGTTGAGGGTGTTGGCGATCACGGTCTTGAATATATGACTGGTGGTGTGGTTGTTAACCTAGGAACTGTTGGAAAGAACTTTGCTGCTGGTATGTCTGGTGGTGTGGCATTTGTTCTTGATGAGGACGGAACATTCGATAAGAAGTGTAATAAAGAAATGGTTCATCTTGAGCCTGTAATTGAAACAAAAGATATTGATCAATTACGTACGTTACTTGAAAACCATTCTTCTTATACGAAGAGTACTCGTGCTGCAGACATTCTTACAAATTGGAATGACTATTTAACGAAATTTGTAAAAGTAATTCCAAAAGATTATAAAAGAATGCTTGAAGCAATTGATCGAGTGAAACAAGAAGGACTTACGGACGTGGATGCGGTCATGGTTGCTTTTGATGAAAATAAAAGTGACAAGACTCGTGTAAGCGGGAAATAATAGATGACTTACAAACGATTCCGCTCTTAAGCTAGTAAGCTTAAGAGAGGGTCGTTTCCCTGAGTTATTTGCCTTCTTAATTGTTAGAGAAGAAGAAGATTGGAGTGAATGCGATGGGGAAGCCAACTGGATTTATAGAATATAAAAGAGAGAATCCTACAAAACGAGATCCTTTTGAACGTACTAAAAGTTGGAAGGAATTTCAAATTTTAATGCCTGAACCAGTTTTACGTCAACAAGGAGCACGCTGTATGGATTGTGGCGTTCCTTTTTGTCAAACTGGAACAACAATAGACGGGTCTGGAGAAATTGGTTGTCCTGTTTATAATTTGATTCCTGAATGGAATGACTTAGTTTACCGCGGAAAGTGGAAAGAAGCTCTAGATCGTCTTCATAAAACAAATAATTTTCCTGAATTTACAGGAAGAGTATGTCCTGCACCTTGCGAGGGTTCCTGTACAGTTGCGATCAGTGATGATGCGGTCTCTATCAAAAGTATTGAGTACCATATTGTTGAACGAGGCTTCCAAGAAGGGTGGATTGTTCCACAACCTCCTTTGAAAAGATCAGGTAAAAAAGTGGCAGTAGTTGGTTCTGGCCCAGCTGGTCTAGCAGCAGCAGCTCAGCTTAATAAAGCAGGGCATTTAGTTACAGTTTTTGAAAGAGAAGATCGAATTGGAGGACTCCTTACTTACGGAATTCCTGATGTGAAACTCGCAAATGAAACGGTTGAAAGACGTGTAAGCATTCTTGAAAAAGAAGGAATCACGTTTAAGACCAACGTAGAAATTGGAAAAGATATTTCTGCGACTGATTTAAAGAATGAATTTGATTCAGTTCTTTTATGTACAGGAGCAACGAAGCCTCGTGATGTTGAGGTTGAAGGCCGTGAGTTAAAAGGAATTCATTTTGCAATGGACTTTTTAACTGAAAATACGAAAAGCCTTTTAAACTCTAATCATCAAGATGGAAAATACACATCAGCAAAAGGGAAAAACGTAATTGTCATTGGTGGCGGAGATACAGGTGTAGACTGTATTACGACATCTGTTCGTCACGGAGCAAAATCAATTACTCAATTTGATATTAACCGTCAAAAGCCAGATGAGCGTAGTGATAAGAATCCTTGGCCACTATTTCCCATTGTCCATACTGTTGAAGACGGACAAAAAGAAGCTAAAGCAGTTTATGGACAGGACCCTCGTAGTTACCAAGTGAGTACAACGAAATTTGTTGGTGATGAGAACGGTCATGTTAAAGAAATTCACACAATTGGTGTTGAAACGACAATCGATGCAAGTGGTAGAAAGATTCGTACACCAATTCCTGGCACAGAAAAGGTTTGGCCTGCAGATCTAGTTCTATTAGCGGTAGGTTTCACAGGACCTGAAGAGCGTATCCTAGAGGAACTCTCAATTGATACCACTTCACGTTCTACTATTGAGGCTGAATATGGTAAGTATATGACAAGTGTAGCGGGAGTTTTTGCTGCTGGTGATAATCGTCGTGGACAAAGTCTTGTTGTATGGGCTATTCATGAAGGGCGCGAAGCCGCAAGAGAGTGCGATCGTTACTTAATGGGAAGTTCTAATTTACCATAGTATTTCACAATTTTTAATCTATTTGTAATGGCGTTTTCATAGATTTCATGAGAGAATTATAGTATTAGAGTGCGTGTATGAAAATACAATTATGTTAGCCTGCTGTGAGTATTTACTCATAGCAGGCTCTCATAACAATAAGCGCTCATTAAAAAATGTTGAAAAAGATACTAGGTCGATCTTTTTGAGCAATTTTCTTCAAAAATGAAACTATGGAAGGGCGTATGATTGTGATTCAACTTATGAAGCGTGGGATCGTTATCTCATCGGCGCTTCTGACATTTGGATTCCTTGTTCCGACAACGGATTTTGTTCGAGAGGTGCAAGCTGAAACTCCACAGAAAGCCACTGGTGAAACAAATAGCGAAAAACCATTAATATATCAAGTTAATGAACATAGTTATGATTTATTTGATGAGGTCTTACCTGCAAAAACGGAGCAATATATTCACCGTAATGTTTCATCGGCCGATCTACTTAATAACTTTTTTATTAAAGAAGCTGTTAAACAAAGTATGATGAAATTTGGTACAGTAATTACTGAAAAAATTAGTGGTCCTTTTGAAGATGATATCTTACCGGAATTAGAGTACGTTCTTCGTGAAACAACAAAGACGTTTTCTAATGAAGATTGGGAAAAGGTTAAAATGTCTAATACACCTTCTGCTGGTTTAGGGGAAAAGATCTTCCACTTATACAATGAGGAGACAGGAGAAGATATATTCCGTTTTCACGTTCGAAGAGATCAACCACCTAAACAGGGATATACCTTTAACTTTCATTATCACACTTATTTAGATCAACATGAAAAACACCATACCATTGGGAATATTCCATGGGGGAAAGATATGCCTCCTAGATGGAACAGTATGATCCGCGTATAAATTATACGCGGTTTTTTTACATATTTAGATATTTTGTAACAGACATGGATGATCATTCGTGGTAAAATTGACCTATAAAATGGATGAAATGAAAGATGGAGTGAAGAATGATTAAACAATTATTAATAATTGGCTTGGCTGCTATAATGTTTGTTGGAGTATGGGTTATAGTTCTTATCCAATTTACCCATGATCCAAATCCTGCCTCCCTTAATTATACTGCTAATACTGAAGTAAGTAATGAGAGAGCCTTTGATTTTCCTGATTCGATAAAGAATGGTGCTAAGAAAGAAGAAGACGTTGTGTCTAGTAATGTGCTTTCTAGTGTAGAAATTCGTGGAATAAGCAATCAGCTTATTGATTTAAGAGATTATGATTTCAGTGATGTTTCTACTGCTGACGGGGTTCCTATTGGTGCGATACTTGATAAGCTAGATTTAGATTAAGAAATTCATTATTTTTTCAATTACTTTCTCTGCTTTTCGACATAATTCTGATAGGATAAAGATATATGTATAATGATCAGCAGGGAGGGATTTGTTTGAACTCACATGTTCAAGAAAAAAGACGGCCGGAATGGTTAAAATGGACACTTCGCGTTTTACTCGGATACGTAGCATTACTTGCCATCATATTAGCAATTACGATTATTGCCATTTTAATTACGTTTACGTTTATCGTCATTGACAGTTTTTCAGAAACGACGAGACTAGGAGTGTTATCTGAACAATACCTTGTTCCTACTTCGGAGTTTATGTGGAAACTTTTCACATGGCTAGTACCGGGTTTGTAGGAGGGGGATATGCCAGAAGAAATTCAATTAATTATAACTGTTTTTGTGTTTTTTATATTAACGGGTTTGTTTGGTGGAATTGGCATTTGGAGTATTTTCCATCAAAAGAAAAAACGAGCTATTTGGAGTTTTTCGATTGGACTTATTATGATTATCATCTATCTAGTCGTTATGTTTTCTTTCGGGATTATCTAATACAGCTATAAAAGGGGTTCGGTAATATGGAATATGTTCGTGCCTTCTATAAAACGGGAGTGTATATCGCAGAATTAGTGGAACGACAAGAAAGCATGCAACGTGCACTTGTTAAAGTTCTAGCTGTCTTAAAACATCCAACACAAGGTGATCTTCATAACCCTAAAATGATTGAAGTGCCTCTGTTTCATCAAAGGAAAGCATTAGCGCAATTTGAGAAAACGTGGGTACCTCTTTCTTCGTTGAAATCGTATGAGGGAGAAGTACCTGAATATAAAAGTTCTCTTCTTCAAGCAGTCGTCGAACTGCAAAAAAGTTTAGAAGAAGACGATTCAGATTGGGCGAAAGCTTCACTTGAAAAGCTTAACGAATGTAAAAGTGAATATGGTTTTTAATAGTAAAAAGAACCTTCTCCATTTCCGGACCATTATACGTAATGGCGGGGAATGGGGGAGGTTCTTTATCTATAATGATCTTTAATCTAATCGCTATGTGTTTTCATCCCATTTAACCATAAACGAGTACTTAAATCTAGAATAAATAAATCATCTGCATCATCTAAGGAGCAATTAGTCAACGCTTCTATTTTTCGCAAACGATAAAGAAGTGACTGACGATGTAAATTTAATTCTCTAGCAGTTTGACTAACATTTCCTCTATTATGGTGATAGGTCGTAAACGTGTGCAGTAAGTTGATTTGCCTTTCTTCCGAATATCGAAGAAGTGAATCTAGGACAGAACTAGCAATATCTATTAATTCTTCGTTCTTTAATAAATTTTCAGTAATTCGATCGGCTGTAGTGTCAGCAAACGTCGATATTGCATGCTGATCGTTTTTTTTTCTACCTATTTCAAGCGCGCGTTTCGCTTCTTGATAGCTAGCAGTGAAACAAGAATACCCATATTGCTTAGCGATTCCCCATGTTAAGGTAATTGTTGGGTATAAATAGTGTAAGCGCCTGATTAACTTCGTAATATACGTTCTCGTTTGTTGATTAGCATTATGATGGTTTACTTCCAAGAAGATGATTAATTCTTCTTGTTGAAATGTAACCATGGACTTTAAAGCCATGGACTTCGCCACACTTTCTGCTTCTTCCTCCATGTGACGGATACATTCGTGAAGCCAGTGATCAAATGTAATCGTTAAGTGTGTCATCGATTGAAAACTCTGTTTTAGGTGCTCTGGCTTAGCAACGACACAAATATATGGAAGATTCAATTGATAGCCTAATGATTTTGATCTTGAAAGCATGGATTCTTGTGAATGAAATGAACCTCTTGTTAGTTCCCATACAAAATCATCTCGAAGTCGCCATTCTGCTTCTTTTGCTGCTTGCTCATGAAGAAAGTGAATCGCGACAGCTGTAGTTGCATGCTCGAGTAACATCAACCACTCTTTATGTTCCTCTTCGGTAAATGGTTCTGCACCAAACCCACCAACAATAATATAACCTTGTATATTCCCAGCTGAGTGAATCGTTAACTGAAGTGCGTAACCTCCTGAATACTGAAGCCATTCAAATGTATTACCTAGAGAGTGGTAAATCCCATCCTCTTCAAGTTGTTCTTGCATGAATGAAGTCCATCTATCTTGTAAATCCTCCGCAAGGTCCTTACATTTGCCACGGATGACTCCTCGCTTATCTGCTATAAAAACCTCACAACCAATGGAAGTTGCAAAGTGATTAGCAACCAAATCAAGAGATTGACCAGACAATATACAGTGGAGCAAAGACTTACGAATGGTTTCGATCTTTTCAAAGTACTGTCTTTTTTCTTCATGAATTTGTTCAAGTACTTGCTCTAAAATATCTGAAAACCGTACAGACCAATTTAATTCAATTAAAATGAATTCTTCCTTCAAAGCTAAATCAATAACGCGATGTGGAATTGCTTCAACGAACGGACCAAGGGCAATAGCTAAGGCAGAGGCACCTGATTTTATGACGTCGTCAACAAAGCTGTAAAATAATTCTTGATCATGACCACAGCCAATACCTGTAGTTAAGACAAGTTCATTTTCACGAACGAACGATTCGACCGGTGTCTCGATAACGGAAACCCAATTTACATAACGAGACTGCAGTTTATTTGCTCCTGTTCGAATGGTAGAACCTTTGAAAATCTCTAAAGATTGAACATCCATCATGGTCACACTCATGTAGCTAACCTCCTTAAAACATGAAGCAGTTACGTTTATTGTAGTCATTATCAGACTATTTGTAAAAGTAGATGATGCAGCCCTTTAAACTTTCATACAAATTGTTGAATGTTTTCTTTTATTATTTGAAATAAGATGTAGTAAATAGAGGAAGGGGTGGCAGCATGGAAAAGAAAAGACGTTTAAGCGATGCAACGCAATCAGTTTGGGCTGGTGAAAAGGAGTATTTAGTACATGGGGCAACACAAGTTCCCGTCGTGCATAGTGTTGCCTTTAGTTATGATGATGTTGATGAATGGTATGAAGTCGCAATCGGAAAAAGAAAAGGCCACATTTATGGCAGAAATACAAACCCAACGGTTCAGGCATTTGAAGATAAAGTAAAAGCACTTGAACACGCAGAGGCTGCAACAAGCTTTTCTACAGGGATGGCTGCCATTTCCAACTCTTTACTTACGGTTTTAAAACCTGGAGATCGAGTGGTCTCTATTAAAGATACCTATGGTGGGACAAATAAAATATTCTCAGAATTTTTACCAAGATTACAAATTAATGTTTCTTTAGTGGAGACAGGAAATCACACAGAAATGGAAAAGGAAATAGCAAAAGGTTGTAGACTCGTTTATTTAGAAACCCCTACTAACCCTACGGTTAAGATTACTGATTTAGCTCGGATTACGAATGCGGCGAAGGCAGTAGGTGCTTTGGTATTTGTTGATAATACATTTGCGACACCTATTAATCAAAATCCACTTGCATTTGGAGTGGATCTCGTTATCCATAGTGCAACGAAGTTTCTCGGAGGTCACGCTGACGCATTGGGTGGTGTCGTCTGTGGATCAGAAAGTCTGGTAAAAGACATTTATCATTATCGTGAAATCAATGGTGCCACAATGGATCCAATGGCTGCCTATTTATTATTAAGAGGAATGAAAACATTAAAATTGCGGGTCGAAAAACAACAAGAAAATGCACTACAAGTTGCTCGTTTTTTATCAACTCATGAAAAAGTCGAGCAAGTGTACTATCCTGGTCTTGAAACTCACAAACACCATGATATTGCGAAACAGCAGATGAACGGATTTGGCGGAATGTTAAGCTTTGCTTTAAAGGGTGAACTGGATGCTGTTAGACAATTTTTGCCGAAGCTTGAGTTTGCCCATCGTGCCGCTAATCTAGGAGCCGTTGAAACAACCGTTGGACCTGCGAGGACTACAAGTCATGTAGAGAATACGGAAGAGGAGCGCGCCGCTCTTGGGATTCCAGAGGGACTCGTTCGCTACTCTGCTGGAATTGAAGATATAGAGGATCTTATCTCAGATTTAAAGCAAGCTCTAGCTGCAATAGATGTCTAGAAAAGGCGGTGCATCTATGGTTCGTATTGAACAACTAATGACATGGAGAAGGCACCTACATCGCGAACCTGAGCTAAGTTTCCAAGAAATCAGAACTACCAGTTATATCATCGAGCAATTACAAGGGCTGCCGGGTGTTCAATTACGAAGTGGTATAGATCAAATAGGAGTTCATACAGGAGTTTTGGCAATCGTCGGTAATGGTAACGGACCGATTGTTGGGCTCCGAGCGGATATAGATGCGTTGCCGATTACGGAGAATACAGGCGCTTCTTATCAGTCATGTAACTCGGGAATTATGCATGCGTGTGGTCATGATGGTCATACTGCGATGTTACTAGGTGCTGTTCATACTTTATCTAGTCTGTATCAACTCGGAACATTACGAGGCACAGTAAAATGTCTCTTTCAGCCAGCCGAAGAATCAGAAGATGCTCAGGGGAAAACAGGTGCACAGTATGTATTAGAAAAAGGCGTATTAGACGATGTTGAAGCGATTCTCGCACTACATCTCGACCCAGAGCTTTCGTTAGGAAAGATTAAGTTACAATCAGGACCCGTTATGGCTAATGTCAATACATTTCAATTAACGATTTTAGGCACAGGTGGTCACGGAGCGTATCCTGAACAGACGGTTGACCCCATTTGGCTTACGTCAGTCGTCTTGCCTTATTTATATAGCCTACCAAGTCGGAAGCTTGCAGCACATGAACCTTCTGTTTTAAGTATTTGCCAAATATCCGGTGGAGCATCAACAAATGTCATTCCCTCTGATGTCATGTTGCGAGGGACGATTCGTACGTATTCCGAGGAAGCTAGAATTAAATTAGTCGAAGAACTAAAACGTGGTTTACAGATCATTATACAACTAGGAGGATCGTACGATTTACATGTTCATCAAGGAGAACCTGCTCTTTTAAATGATCCTGAACTCACTCAAATGATAGAAGAGCTCATAAAGGAAATGGAGCCCAATTGTACGGTTATTCAGCAATCATTTGGAATGGGTGGTGAAGACTTTAGTCATTTCACTAGAAAAATTCCAGGAGCAATGCTCTTCCTTGGTGCGCAAGCAGAAA
The DNA here is from genome assembly GCF_028610705.1 of Halalkalibacter alkalisediminis. Lineage (GTDB taxonomy): Bacteria > Bacillota > Bacilli > Bacillales > Bacillaceae_D > Halalkalibacter > Halalkalibacter alkalisediminis. Next base: position 269,007 of record NZ_JAQQWT010000002.1, on the reverse strand, counting down.
GTAAAACAAGTCTGCACCAACCTACTTTTAACTTTGATGAACGCGCAATGGAACTAGGTATGCGAATCCTTGTAGACGGAGCATTACGTATGATCAGGAGAAGGAGGAATCCTAATGGCTCATAAACTTGCATTAATTGGGTTTGGTGGAGTTGGTCAAGGGTTTGTTAACATATTAAGAGAAAAAAAAGTGAAGTTGTCTGAATATCATCAGATTGATCTCAAAGTAGTATCCATATCAGACTTATTTAAGGGTTCCTTATACCATCCTGATGGACTTTGTTTAGATAAGGTTATAAAAGCTGTTCAAGAGACGGGTTCTTTGAACGCGTATCCGGATGAAGAAGGTTTAATCCGGAATTGGAGTAGCAAAGAAACCATTGAACAAACGAATGCGGATTCAATTATCGAAATGACGTTTACAGATGTTCAAACAGGACAGCCTGCAATTGATCATTGCCAGTGGGCTTTTTTGCATAAACGTAATGTCGTTATGACCAATAAAGGACCGGTTGCTTTAGCTTATGAGTCATTATCCAATCTGGCTAGACAAAACGGGGTTCAGTGGTTATTTGAAGGGGCTGTTATGAGCGGTACTCCAGCCCTCAGATTGCCACAAACGACCTTAACGGGAAATGACATAACGGAAATAAAAGGAATTTTAAACGGGACAACAAATTATATGCTGATGCGTATGGAGGAGGGGCTTAACTATGAGGAAGCCCTTAAAGAAGCGCAAGGTTTAGGGTATGCAGAGGCCGACCCTACCGCTGATGTAGAAGGACACGATGTACTATATAAAATATTAATTCTAGCTAATGTTGTGTTAGGAGTACCTCTTAAGCGAGAGGAAGTTGCCTGTCAAGGAATAGCATCTATTAGTTTAGCTGATCTTGATAGAGCAAAAGAGTTAGGGAAAAGGTGGAAACTAATTGGGTCTCTTAAACAAACAGAAGCAGGAGTTATGGCAACGGTAAAGCCTGAAATGGTTGATCTAGATGATCCTTTGGCCGGAGTAACAGGGGCGATGAACGCTATCACGTATACATGTGATCTATCAGGACCTATCACATTAGTGGGAGCAGGAGCTGGTATTAAGGAAACCGGATTTGCCGTGCTTATCGATTTAATTGCAATAAGCCGTCATAAAAAAGGGATGGAGGGATAACATGTCAACGCAAATTGTTCAAGAGCGGATGTTGATTGGTGGTCATTGGGTTCATAAAAATGAATCAATAGATGTGTTTGATCCTGGTACAGGTGATTTGATCGCTACTGTTCCTGAAGCGACGGTAGAGGATGTTGAGTTTGCGATAGAAACCGCACGTGAAGGGTTACAAAAAAGTGCTCGTCTTCCGGTACATGAACGAATGCGGATTCTTCAAGATGCCGCTTCCTATATAGAATCGAATCAGGATGTTTATGTGACAACCATCGTGTTAGAGAGCAGCAAAACGATTAGAGAAGCTAGAAAAGAAGTAAAAAGGTGTATTGAGACATTAAGAATCAGTGCTGAAGAAGCGAGAAGAATTGAAGGTGAAACCATTCCTTTTTCGCAAATGCCAGGACACGAGAATCGAGTGGGGTATGTGTATCGTTTTCCGGTGGGAATTGTTGCAGCGATCACTCCTTTTAATGATCCGTTAAACCTCGTGGCACATAAAGTTGGTCCTGCGATCGCAGCTGGAAATGCCGTGATCGTAAAACCGGCAACTGCGACGCCGCTAAGTGCGATTCGGTTAGCAGAAGCCTTTTTACATGCGGGCTTACCAAAAGAGATCTTATCCGTTGTAACAGGCAGAGGGGCACAAATTTGTGATCCTTTAGTTGAACATGAGGACGTTCGCTTTGTTTCATTTACAGGCGGATATGAAACGGGCAAAGAAATTACCCGGAAAGTGGGCGTAAAAAAGACTGCGATGGAATTAGGGTCAAATTCTCCGACGATTGTATTAGAAGATGCCGATTTAAATGAAGCAGTATTATCGACGGTATCTGGATCTTTTGGAGTAGCCGGTCAAAATTGCATTGGGGTTCAACGGATTTTTGTTCACCACGGCATCTACGAGGCATTTCTAAAGCAATTTATTACCGCGACAAAGAAGCTAAAAGTTGGATTGAAAACAGATGAATCGACTGATCTAGGTCCATTAATTTCAGAGAAAGAGGCAAAGCGAGTAGAAGGGTGGATAAGAGAAGCCGTCAAAATGGGAGCAAAGGTAAAGTGTGGTGGAAAAAGAACAAGGGCTTTCTTGGAACCGACTGTTCTAACCGAAGTTCCTAAGACCGCTACACTTGCTCAATATGAGGTGTTTGGTCCAGTTGTAATAATCGAATCCATCTCGTCTTTAATCGAAGGAATAGAGCGTTCTAACCAAACAGGCTACGGCTTACAAGCAGGAATCTTTACAAGTAAGCTAGAGGAAGCATTTGAAGCGATTCATCAATTACAATATGGTGGAGTCATGATCAATGATAGTAGTGATGTCCGGATTGACTCGATGCCATTTGGAGGGATAAAAGGTTCAGGAATTGGTCGAGAAGGAGTTCGGTACGCTATTGAGGCCATGACTGAGCAAAAGGTAGTCGCATTTAAATTAAAGAATGCACCTTTCTTCTATGGGGATTGAAGTAGAGAGAGAAAGAGGGTGATCTGATTGTTCGCATTAGAAGAGTATAAACAAAGATTAGAGACTGTAAAGAAGCGAATGGTCGACGAGGGGGTAGATGTACTCCTTATTTCTAACCCCTCAAATATGTTTTATTTAACGAATTATTCTGCATGGAGCTTCTATGTCCATCAGATGATGGTGGTTACATTAGAAGATGCACAACCAATCTGGATTGGTCGGCAAATGGATGCAAGTGGAGTTGGGAAAACGACGTGGCTAGATGAACATCATATTATTTCCTACCCAGACTTTTATGTCCAATCAACAGAAAGACATCCGGTTGATTTCGTCGCAAATATTCTCACGGAAATTGGTCAAAGTGCACGAACGATCGGCGTTGAGATGGATGTGCATTATTTCACCGCCCTATGTTATGAACGATTAAAACATGGGCTACCAAATGCTAAATTCAAGGACACTTCTAGTCTCGTTAATTGGGTTCGTTTAATTAAATCGCAAAAAGAAATTAAATTTATGAAAAGAGCTGGAAAAATAGTCGAAAAAGCTATGACAGCAGCGTATGAGCGCGTCCAAATCGGTGTTAGAGAGTGTGATGTAGCAGCCGCTATCTATCATGCCCAAATTCAAGGAACTCCAGAATATGGAGGAGATTACACATCCATTGTGCCAATGCTGCCGACAAATGAGAACACATCTTCTCCTCATTTAACGTGGACAGATAAAACGTATGAAAACGGAGACTTCTTAACGATCGAAATTGCAGGAGCGTATAGACGCTATCATGCTCCAATGGCTAGAACGATGTCAATCGGTACGGCACCGAACGAAGTGAAGGAATTAGCAAAGATTGTAGAGGAAGGCATTGAAGCGACACTTGATTTTATCCAACCTGGCATGAAGGCTGAGGAGGTAGAAAGTGTATGGAGTAAAACAATTGGAAAATATGGGCATCGGAAAAGCTCTAGACTGGGCTACTCAGTTGGTTTGAGTTTTCCACCTGATTGGGGGGAACACACCGTTAGTTTTCGACCAGGAGATGAGACGATCTTACAACCAAACATGACTTTTCATCTAATGCCTGGTATTTGGTATAGTGATTACGGTGTCGAAATCACTGAAACCATTCGAATAACAGATAAAGGTCATGAATTATTAACGAATTTCTCGCGTGATCTATATGAAAAACCGGTGCTTGGTATTTTACCAGATGAGCAAACTTCTTAGGTCAAATGGAAGAAGAATACAATTAAATATAAGCGCTAAAGTATGAGCCCGAAACAGTAAAATTACTTTTTCGGGTTTATTTAATTTGAAATCGCTATCATTTCGTGTTGCGAAAAAAAGTCCGTGACGATTTTATGAAGCGGTGATAAGATACTAATCAAAGAGATAAGAAATGGAGTGGAAAGTTAAAATGAAAGACAAACCACTTGCTTTTACATATGGAGTCGTCTTTTTAGTGATGATCACTTGGGGTTTGAACGTTGTGTTACTGAAAGTATTAGTGGAAGCTTTTCCACCTGTAACGATGACCACCTTTCGCATCATGCTAGCTGGTGTAACAGCTTTAACGATTGTTTTATTCGGGCGCTCAATCAGAAAACTAACCAAAAAGGAATGGTATCTTACCTTCTTAGGAGCACTATTTGGCGTGGTAGGGCATCATTATTTTCTAGCCACTGGGTTAACATTAACGAATGCAACAAATGCGGTTTTAATTCTTGCTTTATTGCCATTAACCACGTCTATTCTAGCTGTCATTTTTTTGAAAGATCGTTTAACAAGATGGCGATTATTTGGGATAGGTGTTGCTTTTATTGGTGTGTTATTTATACAAGGTGGTGGCACAGGAACGTGGTCAATTGATCTCGGAGAATTTTATGTTTTCCTTGCGATGGTGTTTCAAGCCATTAGTTTTATTTATATAAAAAAAGCAACTTCAACTCTTGATTCTAAACAAATGACAAGTTTAATGCTACTACTTGGTTCGGTTGGGCTTTTACTTATTAGTCTAGTTGTAGAACCATCAGGAGTGACAAATCTGTTCCAAGCATCGTTAGTTCTGTATGTGCTCTTCTTCATTTCGTCTATTTTAGCTACTGCTGTTGGACACTTCTTATTTAATGCGGCAATCCAACATATTGGAGCTGGTCAAACGGCCATTTTTAACAACTTTGTACCTTTCTTCGGGTTGATATTCTCAGCGCTTTTCCTAAAAGAACAAGTTTATTGGTATCAAACATTTGGATTTATGTTTATTGTGATTGGTGTTCTTTTTGGAACTGGATATATTGAACGTGCATTTCTTAAGCATAAGCAGCTCTTACATAATAAAAGCATGTAGTAGTCTAGAGTAAAAAAGTGGTGAGTACGATCAGTCACCACTTTTTTTCATATCCTAAAAACAAGGTGAATGTGTTATAATACAATATGAATATTCTATCTATTTTGAATAATTAGGAGGCTAATGGTATGCATGTTCCTTTAATTCTTACAGATTTTCTTGATAGAGCGGTTGAATTGTACGGAAATAAGCTAGCGATTATTGGTGATGATCGTTCGTATACATACGCCGAGTTAGGGGAAAGAGTCAACCGATTATCCCATGGATTGAAAGCGCTTAACATCGAAAAAGGTGATAAAGTGGCGTATTTGTCTCCTAATACGATGGAAATGCTAGAGGGGTTTTACGGTGTTTTTCAAGTAGGAGGAATCATGACGCCATTGAACACTCGTCTTAAACCAGAGGATTATCTTTATATTTTAGAGCATAGCGAATGCAAAGTGCTGTTTGTTGACTCAGAATTATATCCACTTGTGGAACCAATCTTACCGAACGTACCTAACTTAAAGAAAGTGATAGTTCAAGGAACTCAAAGACAGGGAGAAGGAGAGAACTATGATCAGTGGCTTTCACAGTATTCCTTCGCATCGTTTGATCGTGTCTTATTAGAAGAAATAGATGTCGCTAGTTTATTGTATACGAGTGGAACAACGGGAAAACCAAAAGGTGTCATGCTTACACACCGAAGTAACTATTTACATGCGTTATCCACTCAACATCACCTTCGTGTATCAGATCAAGATACGTTGCTTCATGTACTACCAATGTTTCACGTGAATGGATGGGGTTCACCATTTTATTATACAGCTAATGGGGCGACACAGGTGATGTTACGAAAAGTTGATCCGGAAGCCATCTTTAAAAAGATTGATGCCTACGGTGTTACCGTTGCCCATATGGCACCAACTGTGTTAAATATGTTATTAGAGTATCAAAAACAAAAGCATTTACATGTGGCCAATCAATTAAGAATCATTATAGCGGGTTCAGCACCACCACCTGCGTTTGTAGCAGCAGTGGAAGAAGGCTTAGGATGGGAGTTTATTCAAGTTTATGGAATGACAGAAATTTCACCACTTATTACAATCTCTGAAATAAGATCCCAATATGTTGATTTACAACCAAGTGAACAATCAAAGCTGAAAGCGAAAACGGGCTATGCGATGATTGGGTCTAAAGTAAAAGTCATTGATGAACATGGAGAAACTGTTCCGTCTGATGGAAAAACGATTGGTGAAATCGTGGCACGAACAAACGGAGTGATGGAGGGCTACTGGAAAAACCCTCAAGCTACAGCAGAGACAATTAGAGACGGCTGGCTATATACGGGTGATATGGCAACTGTAAATGAGCTAGGATATATTGAAATTGTGGACCGAAAAAAAGACGTAATTATTAGCGGAGGAGAAAATATCTCATCAATTGAGGTGGAAGGAGTGCTTTATCATCATCCCGCCGTGTTAGAGGCAGCGGTAGTTGCCATTCCTCATGAGAAGTGGGGAGAAGTTCCACATGCCGTAGTGGTTATACGAGAAGGTTATGAGCTTCTTGAAGAAGAGCTAATTCAATTTGCGAGGCAAAAACTAGCGCATTTTAAAGCACCTAAATCAGTTTCCTTTATTAATGCTTTGCCTAAGACGGCATCAGGTAAAATTCAAAAAGTTCAAATTAGAAAAGAGTTTTGGGGGAACCGTGACCGAATGGTACAGTAAAATAAGAGAGGGTGAGCGGATGATCCTACATAAACGAAAAAAAGCAGGGATAACATTTGTTATCCCTGCTTTTCATTAGCTGACAAAAAAATTAATCGTTGGTTGAACAACCGTTTGTAGTTCAGCTTGCTGCTCAGCAGTTAACGGAACAAGTGGTAGACGAACTTGACCTACTTTTATCCCTTTTAATTCAAGTGCTGCTTTAACCGCTGTAGGGTTAGGAGCGATGAACAAAGTTTTCATAATTGGTAAAAGTTGACGATGTTGCATGGCAGCTGCGGTCACTTGACCAGCTTGGTAATTGCGAACCATTTGCTGCATCTCACTTCCGACTATATGGGACGCTACAGAAACAACACCAGTGCCACCAATAGCTAGTACAGGTAATGCTAAACTGTCGTCACCACTATAAATAGAGAACCCTTCAGGCGCATGTTCGATAATAGAAGCAATAGCGTCTAAATCACCGCTTGCTTCTTTAGTAGAAACAATATTTGGTAATTGAGCTAGTCGAAGTGTCGTTTCAACACTCATATTGACTACACTACGACCTGGAATATTATAAAGCATAACAGGTAATTTTGTTGTGTTCGCAATCGTACTAAAATGAGCGTACATACCTTCTTGAGAAGGCTTATTATAATAAGGAACAACAAGCATAATCGCATCAACACCAATTTCTTCAGCTTGCTTGGTAAGTTCGATTGAGGCTTGTGTATTATTTGAGCCTGTCCCTGCAATAACAGGAATTTGTCCATTTACAGTTTCTACTACTGTTTTAAAAAGAAGAAGTTTCTCTTCTGTAGATAGAGTAGGTGATTCACCTGTAGTACCTGCTACAACTAAAGCGTCTGTTCCATTTGACATTAAATGCTGCACAAGGTCCTTTGTTGCTTCAACATCCAGTTGTCCATGTTGATTAAAAGGAGTCACCATTGCAGTTACAATTCTTCCAAAATTCATCCAATTCACCCTCAATTCATCAAATTTTCCGCGTACGTATTGGGCTAGATGGGCTACTGGGAGGCACAAAAAAACAACAATGAGGCCTCTACTCATTGTTGATAGGTTATGCGTGACTTGCAAAACCATTCAATGTGTGAGATAGCCCTCCATATAGCTGGTGCTATATGACAGTACTGCCCTTATTTAGAACAGTCCCAGCTTTTGAGTAATGAGTTCTCAAGAAGCTTCGGCAAATATCCCTTTTTGTTAGCATCAACAGACCTCATTTTCTTCAGCTAACATACTAATGATAGTTGCACCTCTACCCTCACTTCAGTATTTGAAGTAAGATATTACGTATTTTGAGTCTACATTACCAGATGTTTTATATGATTGCAATGGTTTAAAGTATTTTTCTTTTTTTTGTTGAGGGAAGTTGCAGTAAATTTAAGAGCTTGTCTAACTCTTGGCTGCATTGTACCGTAGCCTCAGCAGTCATCCCGTATTTTTTTGCAAATTTCAACATTTGTAATCGTTTTTGTTCTATTTCAATATACAGCATTTTCTTCCAACTCCAACTCAAATAATATATCAAAACAGACTGGCTTAGTTGCTGTTGCTGGAAAAATATGTTAGATCGGTCCAAACAATCTGCTCATAACGATTATTATAACCAAAAGAAAATTGTTGAAAAGTGATTCTGCTAAAGTAGTCATAATTAGATTGAATAAGTGTAGAATCGACAAAGTTTTTATGAGCTACGATGCGAATTTCTAAATATTTTCAGGGTTGAATTCAATTGGTTATCCGCACAATACAAGTAGGAGGGATTCCAATGAGGTATAGGAACTATCTACTGGTTGCTGCATTACTTTTAACAGGTTGCACAGTCCCACAACAAGCAGATATGGGGGCTAATTCAAATCGAACCGAAGGATTTAATGGATACGGAGTCAATCAAACAAGGCAGATGGAAGGACCTCTTTCAGATTTAATGGTTCCAGATCATGCACCAAAAGGATTATCGGATCCTACGTCTGAATTAATCGGTCAAGGAGCTTATAAAACAGGGAAACGTGACTTAAGTATCGCTAACGAGCAGTCTATTTATGGGCAGAGAATTTTAAGTAATCGACCTGGGGTTGTAAGAGAACGTTACGCACATAGTAATAATCCAGATGTGAATCAGAAACAAAGCAACCGACAAAAAGATTTTCAAGCAACGAGTAGTCAAACGAGAACAATTGAAGAACATGTTGAATCGCTAGAAATTGTTCGTGACGCACATGTGATTACAGATGGGGATCGAATTATTATCGGCCTTGAGTCAAGTGAACAAGATCGCCCTAAATTAATAAAAACAGTAAAAGAAGAAGTATCTGAATTGGTTGATACAGCAAATGTATATATTACAACAGACCGAAAAATCATCAATCGGATGAATGCACTTGAGCATGGTGTCGGTTTACCAAGACCTTTTGAGTCAATTGGAGGAGCAGTAGGAGACATTGTCGATTTAGTCGATGATGCCGCGCATGGACGTAGATAAAAGCAGGGGAAATGATTCTCCCTGCTTTTTTATGTGGATAAATATTTTAGGGCATTAGTAGATCCCTAATTCTTCTGTAACGGACATAAATTCCCGCTCCATTAATTTATGGGACATGACTGCATTTTCATAATAAACACGCGCATTTGTTACTTGAAGAGGGTGTATAGGTTCCTGCATGTCATCGAGTATTCTACGAAGAGCGTCCAATTCAACAAGTGTAGCTAAATGGACATGATGAAAACCATCAAACGTTGCTGGTCTATCAAGGTTAATAAACTGTTCACTCTTTTGTCTAATTTCATCTAATTTATCTTGAGTAGCACTTAAGTTTTCTTGATTTACTTGATTTTGTTCAAATAAAACTGTCATATCTTCTAGTAAAGTAGCTGTTTCAGCTAAATAAAAACCAGCTGCATGTGCATAGGCGGTGTGACGTTCATCCTGCGCCATTCTTTCTCTGTTTTGTCCTCTTATACTAGGTGGCTGTGGACCAAGGCGTTCTTGATTGAATTGTTGAGCTTCTACATCGTTGGCGATATCAGCTTCTGAATCGACTCCGCAACTAGTTAACAGAATACTGGCTCCTACAAATAGGAAAAGACACTTCTTATTCAAAATAGATCAACCTCCGTTAGCAAACGTTTCCTTTAGTATGGAACTTAAAGGAAAAAGTATGCATGAGTTAGAGGATTCCTTCGTATGATGGTATAAAGGGCGAGGGGGACGTCAAATGTTTACAGTAGTCATAACGATTTCTCTATCCATTTTCTTCTTACTTTTCTTTGGAGTTATGATGCTAGGAAATAAAATGTCTCAAACGATTGAATACTTACAAGCAAAGGCAGCCGATGAAGAATTAGCCTATATTGATGAAATGATGAGTAAATATGAGCAGGATGAACAAGTAAAAAGGAAATAAAAAGAAGAAAAGATAGTCACACTGTAAACGAAAACATGCTGCGGATAGCATGTTTTTTTGTGAGATAAAGGATTTAAGTTAAACTTTGCCGAAAGTGTAACTAGTTCATTATGAGAGAGCGTGAAAGAAGATGATATTCTTTGACATGATGATACGTTACTAGATCATGAAAACGCATCTCGGCAAGGAGCTGAGGTGTTTTTTGAGCATTATCGTTCCACTTTTCAAATGCCTATTCATTCTTTTATCCAGTTATGGCATCAAATATCAACCATTCATTTTCAGGCATTTTTGGAGAAAAAATACACATTTACGAGTACTTGGAGGCATATGAAAATTCATGGACTGTATTTGCGGATGTAGTACCATGCTTACAACGGCTGAAAGCGTTGGGAGTTGAAATCGGGATCATTAGTAATGGCGATTATAATCAACAAGTCAAAAAATTAAAGAACCTTGGCATTGAACGTTTTTTTTTCAATTATGATTACCGCCAGCATGTGCAATAAAGCTAAGCCTAGCAAGAAAATCTTTGAACTAGCTGCGGAAAAAGCGAACATGCCAATAAAAAATTGTTATTATGTAGGGGACAATCTTCAAATAGATGCTCTGGCTAGTCGAAACGCTGGGATGAAGGGAATTTGGTTAAATTGGAAGGGTCATAAACGCCCGACTGTTGTAACAATTAGAAGTCTTACCGAGCTAGAGAGTAGGTTACCTGAATATGTGGAGCTAGATTTTCATTCCCTTTTCTAAAAAAAGCAACGTTTCTATTACAGGTATTATATTTAGTCGATGAAGATATACAAAAGGTTCTTGATCGATATGACCAAATGAATAATTGTCGAGTATTTGCTGATGGTACTCGAGCAGAAAGTGAATGGCTCACATCTGTTTTTTATTGTGAAGCTTGTGATTGTGTGAAAGCAAATATTATTAATCCGAAAACGTCAAAAACAGTTTCACATCGAGCAAGTAGGTATTCAATTGAATACAAAAGAAAGGTTGACTCGATGATACGAGTCAACCTTTCTTCACGCTTTTAATTTACCGGTATTTAAATGTGTAGTCACTTTAGGTTTTTTCACTGAATAGTAGCTATGAACCATAATCCCAAAGATGATAATGAAAATGCCGGTTAAAGCAATTGAATCTGGCCATGGACTTGCAAGCAAAAAGACTTCACCGAGAATAACGAAGATGATTTGAATGGAAATGGTTGCTTCAACGGCAGCTAATTGCTCTGATGAATGCCGAACGAGATTAGTTGCGAAAAAGAAAAGCATCGTTGCGATCACACCTGAACAAATAGCGACGAGGAAACTTTGAAGCACTTGATTGCCACTAGGTAATCCCACTGTAGCAAGGCCATAAAAAGACAGGGCAACCCAATAGGGTAAGCTCGCAATCGTCATACCAAGCACGCGCTGAAATGTGTCAAGACGGTCGTTGCAAACTTCCATCATTTTTCGATTTCCGAGTGGATAGGCAAAACAAGCGATGATGACAGGAATACAACCTAATAACATAATAGATAAAGAGACAGATTCAAAATGACGAACCTGTATGAGTACGATCCCAATAAAGATAATCAATGAAATCGCTAAAGGTTTTAGTGGAATCCTCATCTGCGCTTGATGATCTTTAGTTTTAAATAATGGTGTTAATAAGACCCCTGCGATAATCGTGAATTGCCATGTCCCTGCAATGAGCCAGGCAGGACCGTAAGCGGCTGCGAATGTAATGGGTGCATAAAAGAGCACAAAACCAATAAAACTCCACATCAACCACGGTTTTGGATTGCACTTAAGTTCTTTCCAAAGTGGCTTAAAGTTTTTTCTCCATAGAACAAGAGCCATTAAAAAAGGAACCATAAAAATGAAGCGTAAGGAAGCGCCCCAAATCCAACTTCCTCCAGAAAGCTCCATCGATCGATTAAGAATAAAAGTCGAGGCGAAAAAAAGAGAAGATAAAATGCCAAGTAGAATGGCTTTCATATGCTGTCCACCTTTTTAGTTAGATCGTTTGATTTTACTACTTAGTTTTTATTATTTTCAGAATGTAGTTATATGTTATAGTAAAAAGACAAGAAATGGAAGGGATTTAACGTTTGTCAGGGTTGAGAAACTGTTAAGGCACATTATGATGAACTTTGTAAAACGGAGCCTATTTAAGAGAATTTTGTGACTTTACGATGTGGAGAAAAAGGAGTGAGAGCAATGATTTTTCCTAAAAAGCTCCAGGTCGGAGATGAAGTTCGAGTTATTTCTCCCTCGACAAGCTTAGCTGTTGTTGCACTTGATCAAAGAGAAATTTCAATAAAACGTTTAGAGTCCTTAGGCCTAAACGTTACTTTTTCTAAGAATGCTGAAGAACTCGATGTGTTTGATTCATCTAGTATCGAGTCAAGAATTGACGACTTACACGAAGCATTTGCAGACCTAAATGTAAAAGCGATTTTAACGACACTTGGAGGCTATAACAGCAATCAGCTACTTTCATCCATTGATTATCAATTAATAAAGAAAAATCCAAAGATCCTCTGTGGATATTCAGATATTACTGCGTTGAGTGCCGCAATTTATGCGAAAACAGGATTAGTTTCTTATTCAGGACCTCATTTTTCAACTTTTGGTATGCTTAAAGGGTTTGATTACACCTTCGAATATTTTAAAAAATGCTTATTCGAAGACCAAGCATACAAAATTGAATCATCAAAACAATGGAGTGACGATCACTGGTATCTTGATCAAAACGAGAGAGTTTTTGAAGAGAATAAAGGGTTAACTGTCATCTATGAAGGAAGTGCTGAAGGGCGCTTGTTAGGTGGCAATTTGTGTACGCTCAATTTATTACAAGGGACTCCTTATATGCCTGATCTTCATGAGAGTATTCTGTTTCTTGAGGACGATTTTGATTCCTCTGCTGTAGCATTTGACCGTGATTTACAATCTCTTTTGCACCTACCACAGTTTAGGGGAGTGAAAGGGTTGGTCATTGGCAGATTTCAAAGAGCCTCTAATATAACAGAAGATCAATTGCGCCTAATTATTCATACAAAGCAAGAACTTCATTCAATACCTGTTGTATACAATGCTAGTTTTGGCCACACATCCCCAATCTTTACTTTTCCAATAGGTGGACTAGTTCAACTACATGCCAAAGTTAATCAGAGCTCGATAATAATCAAGGAGCATTAAAGGTGTTTAATAAAGAAAGGGGAAGAGTAATTGAGAAAGGTAGACGTGATTCCCTATCAAAAAAACTGGAACACTCTTTTTCAAGTTGAAAAAGAAAAGCTGCAGTGCATACTAAGATCTGAAATAGAGGAAATTCATCATATAGGAAGTACATCGATTAATGGTATGCATGCTAAACCCATTATTGATATTCTTGTAGTGGTAAAGCATATCGAAAAAATGGATGATTATAATGAACCATTATTTGAGATCGGATACGAAGCGCAAGGTGAGAACGGCTTGAGTGGTAGGCGATTTTTTATTAAAGGTGGAGATGAACGTACACATCATGTTCATATGTATCAGTTTGAAAATAAAGAGATCGCCAGGCATTTGGTTTTTCGAGATTATATGCGGACATTTAAAGAGGAAGGACAGTTCTATAGTCAATTAAAACAAAATTTAGCAATGAGTCATCCAACGAATATGGAGGAATACATTAAGGGGAAACATGGTTACATTCAAAAAATCGAGAAAAAAGCGATTGCCTGGTTTGAGGAGGGAAATAATGAACGTCACATATAAAGAAAATACCGAACTCAAACAGCAGAAATTATTACATCTTTATAATGATGTCGGGTGGACTGCCTATATAAGGGATCCAGATACGTTACAACGTGCTGTATTAAATTCGCTTTACGTAGTAACGGCTTGGGCAGAAGACGAGTTAATAGGCCTTGTTCGAATTGTAGGCGACGGGGAAACGATTATCTATATACAGGATATTCTTATACTGAAAAAGTTTCAAAGAAAAGGAATTGCTTCTACTTTAATGGAGAAAGTATTAATTCGTTTCGAAAAAGTAAGGCAGAAGGTGTTGTTAACTAACGATCGTGTCGAGGTGAGGAAATTTTATGAAAAGCATCAATTTACCTCTTGCGACAAAGGTGATTTAGTTGCATTTGCTAGACTAAGTTAATATACATATAGAAGTTAACATACATATAGGAGAGAGCGCCAATGATTAAATTAATTGCCACAGATATGGATGGGACCTTACTTGGAGATGAGCGAGAGGTCACAATAGAAAACGCAAAAGCAGTTAAAGAAGCCCAAACACAAGGTGTAACGGTCATTGTTGCAACGGGTAGAGATGAATTAGAGGCAAGATTGCCACTTAAGCAAGCAGACATTTCGTGTCCGGTTATTAGCGTCAATGGAGCGGTGACTTGTAATGAACATGGAGAAGTTCTTTCTAGTTTCCCGCTTTCAAAACAGAAAGCGAGAGCTATTTTTGACATTTTAGTCTCAGAGAATGTTTATTTTGAACTTTATACAAACAAAGGTGCGTTTACAAATCATTACGAATTAGGAATACAAACGGTCATTGACGTATTAATATCAGCGGGAACCGATGATTCCATGGATAAGATGCGTTTAATTGCTGAAGAAAGATATACAAGTGGAGCTATACAGTTAGTCGATAGTTATGAAAGCCTGCTTGGTGACGATGATGTTATCGTTACGAAAATTCTTGCCTTTTCCCAAAATGAAATGAATCGAGAAAGGGCAAGACAAAAATTAAGAGAACATGAAGATTTGGCCATTAGTGCGTCAGCCGCTGATAATATTGAGATCACGCATGTTCAGGCTCAAAAGGGACTAGCTGTTAAAGCATGGGCTACTCAACATGGAATTGATATGAATGAAGTGATGGTAATCGGGGATAGTTTTAATGACATTTCGATGTTTGAAATAGCTAAATATCGGATTGCGATGGGGAATGCGGAGCCAGAAATTAAAGATTTATCTTCTTTTATTACGAAAAGAAATGATGAAGATGGGGTTGCCTTGGCAATTCGAAAAATGTTAGCGGAAACTAATCAGTAAAGAGGTGGAGGATGTGCGGGCGTTTGCTAAACCCAAAATAGTCGTAAGTAAATGCATGGAATTTGCAGCCTGCAGGTATAACGGTGACAAAATAAGTGAACCGGTTGTTTCTAGCTTAGCTGACTATGTAGAGTTTATTCCAGTATGTCCAGAAGTAGAAATCGGACTCGGTACCCCACGAGAAGTGATTCGCCTTGTAGTAGACGGTGAAAAGAATCAATTAATACAGCCGAAAACTAAGAAAAACCTTACGCAAGTAATGACAGATTTTGCAGATGACTTTATAACTAGTTTGACGAATACTGATGGTTTCCTATTAAAAAGCCGTTCTCCTAGTTGTGGAATAACAGACGCGAAAATATATGCAAGGATCGATAACTCTCCTGTAGTACGAACAGGTAGTGGTACATTTACAAGTCGGATCCAAGCAGCCTTTCCAGGGAAACCAATAGAAGACGAGGGGCGTTTAAAAAATTTTATAATAAGAGAGCATTATTTTACCCATCTATTTACGGTAACGGACTTTCGCATCATGAAACAAGATCTTAAAATGAAAGAGTTGGTAAACTTTCATGCGAAAAATAAGTATCTTTTTATGGCTTGCAACCAAGTGAAAATGCGAGAGATGGGGAGAGTAGTTGCCAATCAGGCGGGGTTAGAAATCGATGAAGTCTTTTCATTATATGAGCAAGGATTAAATGAATTGTTTGCGACAACAGTTAAATTAACCGCTCATATCAATGTCTGTCAACATGTTTTTGGCTATTTTTCCAATCAACTGACTTCAGCTGAAAAACTGCATTTTGAGCAATTATTAGACCAGTATAGAAAGAAGCAAATCCCTCTTAGTAGTGTGCTTGGAGTATTAAGATCATGGTGTTATCGTTTTGAAAATGCCTATTTATTAATGCAGACCTATTTTGAACCGTATCCTGAAGGACTAATAGCCATTAGTGATTCTGGGAAAGGGAGAGCATTATCATAGGGCCGAAATTTTCGGCCTATTTTTTTTGCTTAAAATCAATTAAAGTAGGGAGAATTGTGTATTAATACAAAAATAAAAAATATATTGACTATTATAGTACAGTGAGCATATAATAAAAACAAGAAAATAATAATGAAAAATTCAAACAACTTGATTAAGGGGATGAGATGACATGAATAAAGCACAAACAGGATCAGAGCGTAAACCAGTGGAAATTAAGGAAGATCAATCGATTCTCGAGTCCATTAATGACTACTATAGCCGTAATTAACCATAGTAAGAAAGAAAAAGCAGATTCTATGAGTTTGTAGAATCTGCTTTTTCTTATTGTTATGGTACAGGTGGAGCTGTTTTTATTGTGATCACATGGCTTGCCCCTTCTATAAGTGGGAAATTACTTGCAATTTCCAGTAGAATAGGATATAGTAATAACAACGGTCGTCAACTTCCAACTTACGTATAGCGCTTTTCATTCAGCTGGCGCGGTCTAGGAGCCGCAAGGATGAACGAGAGGCAGGGCTTTCATCGTCTGGAGATTGATTGATGGATCCTATGATTCACCCATAAAACAATTGCATCAATGGGCAACACTTTAAAGAGTTCAGTATTCACATGTTATAAGGGATATTCACTCGATTCGTGGTTGATGTTCCTTATAATATGTGAATTTTTATTTACCTCGGATTGTAAATACGATTGCATATTAAGTAAAATTATTTTAAGATTGGGGTTTTAAGCATGGCACAAACTGGTACAGTTAAATGGTTTAACGCAGAAAAAGGATTCGGTTTCATTGAAGTAGAAGGCGGAAACGACGTATTCGTACACTTCAGCGCTATCACTGGTGAAGGTTTCAAATCACTTGACGAAGGTCAAGCTGTTGAATTTGAAATTGTTGAAGGCGACCGTGGACCACAAGCAGCTAACGTTGTAAAACGATAAATGGTTCTAAAGACATTGTCTCTTAAGAGACAATGTCTTTTTTTAGTTTTTAACAAGTATATTAGTTTACGAGTATTTTTTTATGTAAACTAAATGAGCAATTTTGCAAATGCACATGATAAAAGTTTAAAAATAAGGTAATATTTACCTAATATGAATGATTGTTTGAGGAAAGGAGAATAAGAAGTTAATGATAAGATTACCTTTAATGATAGTCAGTCTACTCGTTTTGATTGTGGGTGAGTGTGCTGAAAACATTGTCACACCTGAATAAGTGTTTCAAACATTTGCCTTAGAATGGGAACAAGGTGATTATGCTGCGATGTATGAATCACTTTCAAGTCAATCAAAGGAGCTCGTTTCAGCAGATGAGTTTATTGAGTTACACACAACTACATATACGGAAATTGAAGCAAGTGATCTCTCTATTATTCTCATATCACCTGAAAAAGAAGAGAATGAAAAAATTGAAGGAAGTGAAATAACGCTTCAATATGAGAAAAATCTATCGATGTTTACAGGGGACATCAAGTTAGATTCTGCTGTTTCTTTATCACTTGACGAAGAGAAAAACGAATGGTTAATCGATTGGAATCCTGAATTTATTTTTCCGATGATGGAAGTAGGGGATCGCGTTAAACTTAGAACCTTGTATCCAAGTGAGCGTGTATTTGATCGTCATAATCAAGAACTTGCTGTGAATGGAACGATTTATGAAATTGGTGTCGTTCCTGGTAGGGTAGAAAATCAAGAAGAAGAGATCAAACAATTAAGTAAACAAATTAACGTTTCAGAAGAATTTATAAGAGGGGAATTATCCCAAACCTGGGTTGGACCTGACACATTTGTTCCATTAAAAATGTCTCATTCGATCAGCAAACATTCGTTGAAGAGTTATACGAAGCGATTCCTTTTGCTACTTATAGAGAAGCAAAGGCTAGAGTATATCCGGCAGGAAAAGCCTCGGCTCATTTAATTGGGTACATAGGGTTGGTGTCAGAAAAGGATATAGAAGAAGACACAGAGAGAGCTTATTAATCTAATTCTAAGATAGGTAGAGCAGGATTAGAAAGATTGTTTGAAAAACGGTTAAGAGGTCAAAGTGGTGGTGAAATCTTTATAGAGTCAGCTGAAGGAAAAGACAAACATGTAGTTCAGAGAAAGGAAGCGATCAATGGTGAATCGATTCAATTAACGATTGATCGTACATTACAGGAAGCGGCCTTTAATAAGTTCAATCAAGAGGGGGATTCAGGGGTAGGCGTAGCCGTACATCCTGTGACCGGCGAAGTCCTAACACTCGTTAGCTCACCTGCATATGATCCAAATGAATTTATTTTAGTTATGTCACCTACTGAATATAGTCAACTAGAAATGACCCGCAAAGACCACTTACGAATCGTTTTGCGCAAGCATTCATCCCAGGGTCAACGATTAAACCCATTACGGCGGCGATCGCCTTAAAAAATGGTTTAGATCCTAATCAGAAGATTGCTAGTTCAAATGAAGGGTGGAGGAAAGAGGGTTCTTGGGGGAATCATTCTGTAAGGAGAGTACCGAATCATTTAGAACAATTAAATTTAACAGAAGCAATGATGTATTCAGACAATATCTATTTTGCTAAGATCGCTGTTGAATTAGGAATAGATGATTTTGAACATGGATTAATGGAATTCGGTTTTAATGATAGTATGCCATTTGCTTATCCATTTACAGAATCACAAATTGCAACAGAAAAAGTGGATACGGAAATCTTACTTGCAGATACAGCTTATGGGCAAGGGGAATTATTAGTAAATCCGTTGCACTTAGCCATGTTATATTCAACATTTCTCAACGATGGTTCAATACCTAGACCTTTGCTTTTGTCAACTGAACAACCCGAATAGTGGTTAGACGAAGTAATCAGTAAAGAACATTCAGATATTATTCTCGAATCGTTGATTGTAGTGATTGAGAATCCAAATGGAACAGCTTCAGACGTTCGCCTTGATCAAGTAAAACTAGCAGGAAAAACGGGAACGGCAGAGCATAAATTATCTCGTGAAGATGATGAAGGAAGCGAGACAGGTTGGTTCGTTGCAATGGATACAGACGATCGTGATTTGCTAATGTTAATGATGATTGAAGACATTGAAATGGGAAGTGCTTATGTAGTACATAAAGTGAAAGAGCTATTCCGAGACTATGACACAAGTGAATAGGCATGAAGGCAACTCAGATGAACTGCTCCTATAAGGAAATGCAGGTCAATGAGTTGTCTTTTTTCTAAAACAAATGAAATAAAAAAAGATTAGCATGAATTCTGAAAAATGAATATAATAGTAATGTAAGGGCTTACATTTATAATGGTGACTTAGTTCAAGTCTATACCATAGCATTTCTGTATACACATTATCAATACCAAACAATTAGGTGAGGGGTGTATCAACATGGAAGTGACACATTACGATGATCTGTCGATTAATGTACCTAAAAATCAATTGGATAAACTAATTAATGGTGTACTTCAAAATAAATATCGAATCTTCTGGGGATTTAATAAAGGAAAGATGATTTTAAATATTTACAACAATGAAGTGAATAATAAACTTATTTTTAAAAGGCACAAAGGTTATTTAGAATTGATTGAAGCTAAGTTAAAAAGCGATAAAGTCTTGAGCGTTTTAGATAAGGATATTGATTTCACTGTTAAAATAGCTTCAAAAAGTACTGAAGAAATAAAAAGAGGAGCAGAAGTTGTTTATCGTGAAATTGATTATTTTTTGATTGAATTGTCCTACTTTATAAGTTTAAACGATGAGCATTCAATCAACACTATTAAAGATAAATTAAAGAAACTTACTGAAGAGTGGAACCGTTTAAGGAAAACATGATACGATAAAACCACTTAGGAAATGAGATCATTTTCTGAGTGGTTTTTCATGAATAGGAAAGAGGGGATATATTTGTTCGAACTTCTAAAAAATTTAAGTTTGCTTCATGGCCCGTGTGGCTTCGAACAACCTGTTTCTAAATGGATAAGAGATTATGTTAAGCCTTTTGTTGATGAAGTAATGGT
This sequence comes from Halalkalibacter alkalisediminis, assembly GCF_028610705.1. Lineage (GTDB taxonomy): Bacteria > Bacillota > Bacilli > Bacillales > Bacillaceae_D > Halalkalibacter > Halalkalibacter alkalisediminis. Next base: position 248,846 of record NZ_JAQQWT010000002.1, on the reverse strand, counting down.
TGATCCAATGGGGAATGTCATTGCACGTAAAAAAGGAGATAAATCAGGTGTTCGTGTAGTGCTAACGGCACATATGGACGAAGTAGGTTTTATAGTTAAAAGCATTGAGCCAAACGGATTCATTCGATTTGAAAAATTAGGAGGACATGATGATCGAATTCTTTTAGCCCAGAAGGTTCAAGTTAGAACGAAAAAAGGTTATTTAAACGGTATTATTGGAACCATATCAGCTCATTATACTAAATTCGATGATGCGAGTAAGGTCCGTAATCATCGTCAGTTATACATAGATATTGGAGCAAAGGACAAAGAAGAAGCGATCCGGTTAGGGGTGCAAATAGGCAACCCGATTTCTTGGGCTCCATCTATCGATTTTCTTGGAAACGAGACGACTGGTAAAGTAGTAGGGAAGGGCTTTGACGATCGAGCTGGTTGTGCGGTCATCATTGAAACACTTAAAGAACTACAATCGCACTCTTTTTCAGGTGAAATAACAATGATTTTTACGGTTCAAGAAGAAGTTGGTCTAAGAGGAGCTCAAGTGGCTGCAAGACAAGTAGATGCTGATGTAGCCATTGCGATTGATACAACAGCGGTTAGTGATACACCAGAGGAAATGATGGATAAAAGTCTTAATCTTGGAGACGGTACTGGTATCAAAATAATGGATTTTAGTTTGATCTCTCATTCTTCAGTTAAAGATCATTTATTGAAAATAGCCGACAAACGGGAAATCCCTTATCAGTTGGAAGTCTTTCCTGGTATTGGGACGGATGAAGGAGCCATGAGTTTAGCTAATAAAGGGATTCCAACGGGCGTCTTGTCTATTCCGTCTCGTTATGCACATTCTCCTGTAGAAGTGATCGATTTAATGGATTTAGAAGCGACGAAAGACTTGCTTCTGCAATTTGTTTTGTCGCTTCATCCTGAAATGGAATTCTCATTTTTGTAAAAATGAGCATACTGTCACTTGTATTATATAATTAGTGTAAGAAACACCCCTGTATCACACAAATAGGGGTGTTTTCATGGATGATCTAATGAAGATGATCATAAATAGAAAGTTATTGAACTAAAGCAAAAATGAAGACAGCAAGTTCATTTACAACTTAATTATTTTTTAATGGACGTAAGGCATTTGTTTGGTCGATGTAAATAAAAGCATTGTAACGCTCTGACAGTCTTGATGGAACATAATTCCCTAAATGCTCATAACGGTGATTGTAAGTGACTCCAATAGCTCGATGTCCGATGGTTTTGTTGAAAAATTTTATGTTTTCCTGGTTGAATAAAATAAATTTATCATAGGAGCCTGCTTGATGAAGATAATACTCCCAACTACCAGATTGTGCTTTTGGAACGACCATTTCTTCATGCGGATCTCCCCAGCGATCTGCTGCGATGACCGTTCCTTTATACGTTCCCAACCCAACGGCATAAACTTGCTCTTCCCCATACTTTTCCCGAGTGAGCTGTCCTACATTCACCATTCCATCTTCTGCCATATCGGTTGCCCTTGCATCCCCAATATGGGTATTATGCTCCCAAATGATGCCTTTAGCATCTTTCCCATAAAAGGAAGACACTTTATAGAAAGCCTCTACCATATGACGGTCACGAATATTCCATGACTCATTGCCATCTGTAACCATAACTCTATAGTAATTTTCTGCATTGTCTACAACGAGGGAATTGAGTTCTAGATTAAGTGCTGCCTCTGCATCTTGCTCGTACAAAGTCCGATTTTGGTGCAAGGATTTTAGCAAATCAACAAGCTCATCCAAACAATCTTTTCCGTAAAAAGAAGCAGAAACACCGTACATTTGTAGTTCGTTATGATACGGTTCAAAGCAATTAAAAGCTTTTTTTGCCTTCTCCACATCCGGTGACTGAATGGATTCGAGGTAAGAGACAATTTCGCTCATTGACTCCCAAAGACTGTAAATATCGATTCCGTGAAATCCTATTTTAGATGAGGTATCTTTCTCGTTGTTAAAACCTTGCAACCAACTTACGAAAGAAGCGATTTCTTCATTGGCCCACATCCACTCCGGCCATCGGTTAAAGGCACTCAGTGATTCACTTGCATGAGTATAGGGGGTATCGTACCCTTTGATAAAACGGTTAACCTCGTAACAAGATGACCAATCACCTTCAACAGCAATAAACTGAAATCCCTTTTCTTTTATTAGCCATTTTGAAATCTCAGATCTTATGGAATAAAACTCAGATGTCCCGTGAGTAGATTCTCCTAAAAGGACATACTTGGCTCCACTCGCTTTTTCTAGTAATGGAATCAAATCAGATAAATCATTTAAACGTTTGGCATAATGATCAATAGCTTTTGTTAAATCAAGTGTATGGATCATGTAAGTATCTCCTTTAAAAAACTTAAATTTAACGCACTCTAGGAGGTTGTATGCATGTATTTCGTTCGAAAATATATAAAAATTTTATAGAAAGGTTTACAATATAAAAGGTGGAAACGACCTTTTAGCAGCCTTTTTCTTTGGCAGTGGTATTATTCATTTGAAATACGGTCATCTAAGAAATGATCTAGAATCCACGGGATGGCAGATAATAAATTGGAGAAAACAGCACTTGAACCGGATATATCCTCTTCTTCATCGCCAATAAAAATGGTCTTGCAACCTACTTTTTTACCAGCTTCAATATCTGGCTCACGATCACCAACCATGATACTAGCAGTTAAATCAATTTGATGTTTTTGCGCCAAGGCCTCTAGCATTTGAGAGCCTGGTTTCCGGCAAGCGCAGCCTGCTTTTGGCTTGTGTGGGCAATAAGCAATATCATCCACTTTAGCCCCATATGCGGCTAAGTCCTCTTGCATTTTTTCGTGTACTTTTAATAGGCCTTTTTCTTTCATAAACCCAAGTCCGACACCGCCTTGGTTTGTTACAACGAAAGTAGGGATGTTTGCTTCATTGAGTTTTCGAATAGCTTCTGCAACCCCATCTAATAAGAAGAATTCATGAGGTTTATTTACAAATTTCACCCGGGAAGAAAGAACTTCATTTATCACTCCGTCACGATCCAAAAAAACGGCTTTGTTCACAAGTAGCCTCCTGTACGTTTGATACTTGGTTAGCAATATGTATATAAAGGGGGAGAAAAAGATACAGGTAAAAGAATACGGGTCAAAAGCATGTTTGACCCGTATCATTCAACCAATTAGTCTTGGTTACGGTTTTGAGAAATCATATCTTTGATAGGTTCCATCATGTTGTTCATGTTCATACCACCATTACGATTTCTCATCATGCTGTAAGCGGCAGCTCCAATTCCGATTCCTACCATTGACATCATTAATCCATTACCGTTTTTCTTTTTACGCTTACGACCGAACATATCCATTTTTATTCCCCCTTTAAAAATGTGTTTGAATTACTATCAAACATTTTATATGATCAGTTATTTTGCTCAAATTTATTCGTGGGGATAATTGCTGAATATTTATGTTTTATCAAATAGCTATTGAACGAAAAGAAACCACCGAGAAATGATGCGTCATAAAGGATAGCTATTGTATAGAACTCAAAGTTCATATCTTGTTTACGCTTCATACAATATTTTCTTGTGATTTCTCCGTGTTCAGAGTAGAAAAACAAACAAACATTCGCTAAAATAAAAGTAATTGAAACTGAGGTGTAGCGGATGTTTATAAAAAATCTTCAACAATTATTAGATGAATTAAGAACAAATGAACAATGGCGGGAACGTATAGTCCATTGGCATGAAATGCCTGCTGTGGAAGCAAAACATAAACTGTTCCCCAATTCTCTTGATAGTAGAATTCAACAAGCGATGCAGCGTCGTGGTATTGGTTCATTATATTCGCATCAAGCAGAAGCCTTTCAATATACGAGAAAAAAGGAAAATGTGGTAGCTGTAACTCCAACCGCATCAGGTAAAACGCTTTGTTACAACTTGCCCGTTTTACAAGAAATTTTAGAAAATGAGGAAAACAGGGCTTTATATTTGTTTCCTACAAAAGCTCTAGCTCAAGATCAAAAAAGTGAGTTAAATGAAATTATAGATGAGATGGGCATTCCTTTAAAATGTTTTACGTATGATGGAGACACCGCACCGAATATTCGACAAGCTGTACGGAAAGCAGGACATGTTGTGATTACCAACCCAGACATGCTTCATTCTGCGATCCTGCCTCATCATACAAAGTGGGTTGCCTTCTTTGAAAACTTAAAATATGTGGTGATCGATGAACTTCATACATATCGTGGGGTTTTTGGCAGCCATGTTGCAAATGTGATTCGTCGTTTGAAACGAATTGCTCGTTATTACGGGAGTGACCCTACATTTATTTGTACATCTGCGACCATTGCTAATCCAAAAGAACTCGCGGAAGAGCTAACTGGGACAAAGATGCGTTTAATTGATCAAAACGGAGCTCCAAGAGGAAAAAAGCATTTCCTTTTTTATAATCCACCGATTATTAATCAAGCATTAAACATTCGTCAAAGTGCGACGGTTGAAGTAAATGAATTAGCTAAACAATTTTTACAAAATAAAATTCAGACAATTGTATTTGCTAGAAGTCGCGTACGAGTTGAGATTATTCTAAGTCATCTGCAAGAACTAACAAAGAAATACTTGGGCCCCCAAACGATACGTGGATATCGTGGTGGGTATCTCCCTAAGCAAAGACGGGAAATAGAACGGGGATTAAGGCAAGGTGAGATTGTTGGTGTCGTTAGTACGAATGCGCTTGAATTAGGTGTGGATATTGGTCAATTACAGGTTTGTATCATGACAGGATACCCTGGGTCAGTTGCAAGTGCTTGGCAGCAAGCAGGTCGAGCGGGACGCAGGCAAAATGAGTCCGTTATTATTATGGTTGCTAGTTCAACACCCCTAGATCAATACATCGTACAACACCCAGAATACTTCTTTGACAAAAGTCCAGAATCTGCTCGTATTAATCCAGATAATCTTGTTATTTTAGTCGACCATCTGAAGTGTGCAGCTTATGAGCTCCCGTTTAAACGTGCAGAGACGTTCGATGGGGTAGACATTGAAGACATTTTAGAATTTTTAACAGAAGAACAGGTTCTTCATGAGCGAGTAAACAAGTGGTACTGGATGAATGATGCCTTTCCTGCACATGGGATTAGTCTTCGCTCTGCTTCACAAGAGAATGTGATCATTATTGATCAAAGTGATGTGGCGAACTCGAGCGTTATTGGTGAAATGGACCGTTTTAGTGCGATGACCTTGCTTCATGATGAAGCGATTTATTTGCATCAAGGTGTTCAATTTCAAGTAGAATATTTAGACTGGGATGAAAAGAAAGCCTTCGTCCGCGAAGTGGATGTGGAGTATTTTACAGATGCTAATTTAGCTGTACAGTTGCGGGTATTAGAAGAAGATGCCATGCGTGAAGAAAAAGAGGTCACAGTCAGCTATGGAGATGTGATGGTCAATGCAAAAGCAACAATCTTTAAGAAGATCCGCTTGTCTACATTTGAAAACATTGGGTCAGGGCCTATACATTTACCAGAAGAAGAACTTCATACTAGCGCTATATGGATTAGTTTTTCTGAGGACGTGACGAATCGCTTCGGGGAAGGGGCGTTTGACCAAGCATTAACTGGTTTGGCTCAACTGCTACAACAGGTCGCCCCTGTTTTTGTGATGTGTGATCGTCATGATCTTCATGTTGTACCACAAATGAAAGCTGAACATTCAGAAAGACCAACCATTTTTCTCTATGACCGTTATCCTAGTGGCATTGGCTTAGCTAAAGAAGTGTATCGTCATTTGCCGACAATATTAGATCAGGTATCTCAATTAATCTCATCATGTTCATGTGAGCAAGGGTGTCCAGCTTGTGTAGGAGCTAGTGATGGAAACATAAAGTCACTAGTAAAACGTTTCATTCGCCTCTTAAAGCGGAATAGGGAAGGGGAAATGTGATGTCAATGAAAAACAAGCTTGCGCGAATGAAGCAGCATCTAGGAATGAAGGAAGATCTAAAGCCTGCTCCAGTCCTTGAAGAAACAAAACATCCAAATGTAATACCCTATGAAACTGAATGGGACGCTTTTGGAACGAAAGCTCTGTGGTTTGAAGACGGATATACTCTCTTACGTGAAAAAGTATATCCACTTAATCACCAACATGGAAGGTATCTTTTTTCTGATATAAACAACATGATTCATAGATGGCAAGATCATCAACTCAATCATCCACTTTCCGCGAAAGGTCGGAGCGTTTCGGACTTGATTTTCTTTGATACGGAGACAACAGGTTTAAGTAGCGGTGTAGGAAATACCATTTTTATGCTTGGTTACTGTCGATTACAGTCTGATTCGGTAAAAGTAAAACAGTATTTTCTTCCAGGTCCAGAAGCTGAAGTCGCCTTATATCATCATTTTCTAACAGAAGTAGGCACTCTCGGGAACCTCGTCACTTACAATGGAAAAGCATTTGATTGGCCTCAAGTTAAGACAAGGCATACATTTGTAAGAGATCAAGTTCCTAAATTACCAAAGTTTGGACACTTTGATTTGCTACATGCTTCTAGGCGACTGTGGAAAGAGAGTCTACCCTCTTGTAAACTATCAGTTGTTGAGAAAGAAATCTTGAATTTTGAGAGAGTAGAAGATACGCCAAGTTATATGGTTCCTATGCTATACTTTGATTTTTTACAAGAACAAGATCCTGAATTTGTAAAAGGAATATTCCACCATCATGAATGGGATGTTCTATCTTTAATGACCTTATATACTCATCTTTCTTCTTTAATTTTAGATTGTGAAGGAGATGCCATTTGGCCTCGGGAGAAATACGAACTGGCTAGATGGTATGAAGCACTAGGAGAAAAAGAAATAGCCATGAATCTCTATGAACAACTAAAAGGTGTAGGGGACGAAGTGGCTGAAGCAAGTTTATTTGCTTATGCAAAAGGGAAAAAACAGCAGGGTGATTACACAGCGGCTATCGAGTCCTTTCTAAAATTAGTTGGAACAAAAGGCTTTACGTACTTAGCTGCAGTAGAATCTTCTAAATTATATGAACACCAATTTAAAGATGTTGAAAAAGCTCTCTATTATAGTGAGGAAGTTATGAAAAATAACGATGATTATGTAATAAGTCAACCGAAAACAAAACAAGAAAAAATGATAAAGGAACTTGAACAAAGAATAGAGCGACTGGAAAGAAAAAGAGTTATGTAAGGCCCTGAAAGAAGTAAAAGTCGACTTTTTTTCTGTAACTTTTTTTAACCGTTGTTCTCCATTTCCTGGGCAAGCGCAAATAAATGTACAAATGGACAAAAAACAACAATTTTATGAACATTCCTCAGTAAGTTAATGTAATGCAAAAAAAAGAATTGTCATTATGTGTAGAAACCGTTACAATATGTTCGATATTCTTCTTATGAAATGAGTGAACAAAATGTATCGAGCGATATTAGTATTGTTTTTTTTGATGATTGGACTCACTGTGTTTATTATGAGTGAAATGCGAGATTCGGCGTTACTAATCTTATAACTTACTAGTTAGGTCAGTTGATAGATAGGATTAGGCGGTTATTTAGGCGATATGATTAGTACATCTACACCTAAAAATACATAGGTTAATATTGACTCAACAATAAAAGGAGGAAATAACTTATGTATTGCAAACCTAGACCTAAATTTTGTAAGTTACCAACACAAACTCAAGTGATGCCAGCACAAGTTGCTCCAACTCAACAAAACGTTGTTGAGAAGACGTGTGAGTATATTGTTCCACATGTTTTCCCATCACACACACACCACCAAACAAACCATGTGTATAAGCATGTTGCAAGCTATCCACACACACAATCTGCTGGTCAACAAATTTTCCATCAGCAATTTGCAGCGCCAAGACCTCGTCCGCAAGTAGCAGGAGTAATGTCTCCAGGATTCGGCCCAGGATTCGGCCCGCAAGTAGCAGGAGTAATGTCTCCAGCAGGCCCAGGATTCGGCCCGCAAGTAGCAGGAGTAATGTCTCCAAACGTAGGCCCAGGATTTGGCCCGCAAGTAGCAGGAGCAATGTCTCCTCACATGCACGGTAAAGGATGCGGCTGCTAGCGTTAGTATGAACAACAACAAGAGCGAACTGTGAGTCCAGTTCGCTCTTTCTCTTTACACTCGTAAAAGAATTATGGTGATAATTGATGAAATCAATCGTTGTTTCGGGGTACAAAGGCCACGAGCTCGGAATCTTCGACCAAAAACATAAAGGGATTTATTTTATAAAAAAAGCAATTGAACAACGTCTACGATCATTAGTGGAAGAAGGCCTTGAGTGGGTAATCATTAGCGGACAATTAGGAGTTGAACTTTGGGCTGCTGAGGTCGTTCTTTATTTAAAAGAAGAATATCCCCAACTACAATTAGCTGTATTAACACCTTTTTTAAATCAAGAGGAAAAATGGCAAGAAGCAACAAAACTGTATTACCAAGAAATTGTTCAACAAGCCGATTTTCAAGATAGTATAACAAGGAGACCCTATGACAATGCTGTTCAGCTCAGGCAAAAAAATGAATTCCTTATTGCGAAAGCGGATGGGTTATTGTTGCTATATGATGAAGAAAAGCCAGGTACTCCTACGTATTATTTAGAAATAGCAAAAAAGCGAGAAGCTCATGAGCATTTTCCAATAGTAATCATAACTCCAACTGATCTCGATATACTAGTACAAGAAGAGCAATATGAGAGCTTTAATGAGTAATGATTAATAATTCAAATTGACAAGATCGAAAACTTTTGGAAAAATAGTAGAGAAGCCGTACATATTAAGAGGTGATGGGAATGAATCAACAGCAAAGTATTCGTTTTACTGCTAAGGAGATTTTGGAGAAAGATTTTAAAACAAGCATGCGGGGATATAATCCAGACGAAGTCGATAAATTTTTAGATGCTGTTATACAAGATTACGAGCTTTTTCAACGTAAGGTAGAATTATTAGAACAAGAAAATGCAGCATTGAAACGAGAAGTGAAAAAAGTTTCTGAACGTACGCAACGACAGGCACCTGCTCAAACAGTTGGTAGTACGAATTATGATATTCTTCAGCGCCTTTCGAATTTAGAGAAAAAAGTGTTTGGAAGTAAATTGTACGAGTAGGAGATTGATGAGGGATGGTTGATGTTTATATTGACGGAGCAAGTGCCGGTGATCCTGGTCCGTCCGGTGCAGGAATCTTTATCAATTATAAAAATGGTCAAGTTGAAAGTCACGCAGTTCCTTTAGAAATGATGTCTAACCATGAAGCAGAGTATGAGGCTTTAATCCATGCACTTGACCTCTGTATTGATAAAGGAATTAAAGCTGTTTCCTTTCGAACAGATTCCAAATTAATTGATGATGCGATTGAAAAGCGTTACGTCAAAAATAAAAAATATCAGCCCTATCTAGAAAAGGCACTAGAGAAAATAGATCAATTTGACCTTTTTTTTATGAAATGGGTTCCGAGTAATCAGAATAGAAATGCAGATCAGTTGGCTAGACAAGCGATTAGAAAGAAGAAATAAATAGTTGTTGAATCCTTTTGAAATTAAAGGTATAATAAGTTTTGTCGCTTTAGACAACATTAAACATTCAGGTAATCGCTGCACGTTTACGTGTAGAGGAAAGTCCATGCTCGCACGGACTGAGATGTTCGTAGTGATCGTGCCTAGCCAATTCATAAGCTAGGGTAGTCTGGTTTCGACTGGGCTAACGGCAAGGTAAGCACCTAAGTCTTTGGATATGGTGTGAGACCTTTGAAAGTGCCACAGTGACGGAGTCTATTCGGAAACGAATAGAGTGGAACGCGGTAAACCCCACGAGCGAGAAACCCAAAATATGGTAGGGGCATCTTCTCTAATTGGAAATGAACAGATGAGAAGGACAAGGGACTCCCTTGTAGATAGATGATTACCCCCGGAGTACGAGGTTCATCACCGTTTGCAGTACAAAGGAACAGAACATGGCTTATCGAATGTTTAGTGGATGATTTCTTACAAAGACCCCTTATAGGGGCTTTTTTTATAGACTTTTTAAGGAAGGGTGACCTTCCCTTCCTTAAAAAGTCGTAGCAAAGAGCGGAACCGCTGCAGGGTTTTAAGCTTTTCTGAGTGGGTATCTCCGAAAAGCGCGCAGCAAGAGGAGCCTTTGCGAAGGGTATAAAGCATATGATCAAAGAGTGGTCACCTTTTTGAAAAAAAGTCGTAGTCGAGTTAAGTTTGTTTTCAATATAAAGACAACGTATAATGAAAGTAATAAGCTAAGCTACTGAAGGAGTACATAATGGAAAAAGTAACGTTAATTGCAACAGCAACAATGGGGCTAGAAGCTCTTGTTGCTAGGGAAGTTAAAGATTTAGGTTATGAGGATGTGCAAGTAGAGAATGGGAAGGTTACCTTTACTGCAGATATTTCAGCAATTCCACGAGCTAATTTATGGCTGCGAACAGCTGATCGTGTAAAGGTGAAAATAGGCGAGTTTAAAGCTTATACATTTGATGAATTATTTGAGAAGACTAAGGCTTTGCCATGGGCAGATTTAATTCCGGTCGATGCGGAATTCCCTGTAATTGGAAAATCGGTTAAATCAAAATTATTTAGCATCTCCGATTGTCAGGCTATTGTTAAAAAAGCTGTAGTAGAGAGTATGAAGAAAAAATATAAGCAAGGTTGGTTTGATGAAGACGGTCCATTTTATCGAATTGAAGTCGCTTTGCATAAAGATGTAGCTACGTTAACGATTGACTCAAGTGGGACAGGTCTTCACAAGCGAGGCTATCGTTACTTACATAATGAAGCACCGCTTAAGGAAACATTAGCAGCCGCGATGATTATGCTTTCCGCGTGGAAGCCAGACCGACCGTTTGCAGATCCATTCACGGGTTCAGGGACAATCCCTATCGAAGCTGCGATGATTGGTCAAAATATTGCACCAGGCTTTAATCGAGAATTTGTATCTGAAGATTGGCATTGGATCGGAAATGATGTATGGGACAAAGCACGTCAAGAAGTAGAAGATGTAGCGAGATACGATCAACCATTGGACATTTTAGGAGCAGATATTGACCACCGAAGTGTAGAGCTTGCGAGTAATAATGCGATGGAAGCTGGATTTGGTGACTTGATTAAATTTAAACAAATGCAAGTGAAAGATTTTAGACATCGTGGTGAGTATGGAATTTTAATTGGGAATCCGCCATATGGAGAACGGCTAGGGGAACGTCCTGAAGTAGAAGAAATGTATCGAGATATGGGCAAGACTTTTAACCAGTTTTTAGAAACATGGTCAGTTTATATGTTGACATCTCACGAAGGATTCGAAGAGCTTTATGGTAAAAAAGCAACGAAAAAACGCAAACTTTATAACGGTAATTTGAAAGTAGACTATTATCAGTTTTTTGGTCCAAGACCCCCAAGAAATTAAAATTTCATTTACCGGATATTGGATTTTTAATACCAGCATAAACAAAGTTTAGAAGCACATTCTAATATCGAGGTCAACAGTTGACTGTTGCCTCATTGACCATATCCCATCAAGTTGATGTTCACATATACAACAGGAAAACGACGATTGAATCACGAGAGTGATGATGTTTGACAGTGACCATTTTTCATGTGTGTTCCTTAGAACATAACTGCTGAGGTGTCTCTGAAAAATGAAGATCGTGACGACCCAGATTGTAACTTGAATTAAAATGCTTGAGTAAGGTTAATGGTTTGAGGAGAAGATCCCATTGCGTGGGTCTTCTCCTTTTTAAATTTTCAAAAAAAAGAGTTTCTCTTTCTGTAAAAGTATACTATCCTTGTGAATATACTCTAAATTCAGCTGGACGGTGTAAAATGTATGATACAATCGCAATTTTATTGTTAAATTTACTTTTCTTATGTTTTTTTCTTTTATTTATTCCTTTGATTACTGATGCAGAAATAAGTAGAAAAACGAATATCAATATGAATGTCATTTATATTATTTGTGCAGCACTAGCCATTATAAGTTGTATTAGTTTTCCGATTCAGATATCAGACGGGTTTGTATTTGATTTAAGACTTGTCGCAACGATGGTAGGTAGCTTATATGGTGGAATTCCAGCGAGTATCATTTTGTTTACTGTTGGGATTACCTATCGCCTTATTTTCGGGGGGATGGGGGCTCTTTCATCCATCTTTGTTTCATTGGTTCTTATGACGATCGCAATCCTTCTTTATTCACGTTTTATTCAAAGTTCAAAACGTAGAAAGCTCACCATTATTTCAATGTTCTCTCTTTTTACAGGTTTTTTAGTTTTAACTACACTTACTTTTATTAATGGGCTAGAGTTAGATCCTATTGTGACGCTAATATACGTGAGCCTGCAAGTGATAGCTGCGATCGTTATTGTCTACCTTACTGAGTTTATGAGAGAGGCCTCTCTTTTAAGATCAAAAGTAATGAAAGCAGAAAAAATGGAGGTAGTCAGTCATCTAGCTTCTTCTATCTCGCATGAAGTAAGGAATCCACTTACGGTGGTGCGAGGATTTTTACAAATGATGATGCAAGGTGATTTAAGTAAAGAAAAAAGGGATGAATTTTTAACAATTTCCATTAGTGAAATCGATCGTGCCAATTTAATAATTCGTGATTATCTTACATTTGCTAAACCGAAGCCAGAAAACTTGGAAAAATTTGATGTATCGGAAGAATTGTCTCACTTAAAAGATTTAATTAGTCCTCTCGCGAATATGAATTCAATTACGATAGAAACGAAACTTGAGTCCTTTATTATAGAAGGTGAAAGACAACTATTTCAACAATGTTTATTAAACATCGTAAAAAACTGTATAGAGGCAATGCCAGACAGTGGAGTTTTGTCGATAGAAGTTAGAAATATGGAGAGCAAAGTCAGTATTAAAATTTCAGATACAGGAATAGGCATGTCAGAAGAACAAATTGCTCGTATAGGAGAACCTTATTTCACAACGAAAGGGAGAAATGGGACAGGTTTGGGTATGCTTTCAGCTATTCGGATTATTGAGATGATGAAAGGAACGATGAGAATTTCAAGTGAATTACATAAGGGGACAACTTTTATCATTTCTTTTCCCAATACAGCATAAAGCACGATATTGAAAAGGAGATGACCACGTAAATGGCCATCTCCTTTTACTTTTACCTACAAGTTCTCAAACACTCTGCGGCCGTAACGATTATTGTCTCCCACAGACACCCCTCATTTCATTTATGTTCTAGGAACACTCTTGAAATTTCTGGACACTGTACAATGCAATCACCTCAATAAGAGATATCGTTAGTTTCTCAAGTATTACGACTAGTCCTATCTGCGGTCGAATCGATTATGCTCTTTCACAGACACCCCTCATTTCATTTATGTTCTAGGAACACGCATTGAAAATCTGGACACTGCGCAATGCAACCACCTCATTAAGAGTTGATAAAAAATCGTCAACACCGATAACTATCTCAATAATACTATCTGCGGCCGTAACGATTATTGTGTTTCACAGACACCCCTCATTTCATTTATGTTCTAGGAACACTCTTGAAATTTCTGGACACTGTTCAATGCAACCACCTCATTAAGAGTTGATTCAAAAATCGTTATCATTGTACTTGAATAACATGTCGGTTGAGAAAGCAATTTAATTGCTCCTCGGTTAATATGATGTCCGCTTATATCGAATTTATTCTGCTGTATTTAATTTTTTTCAAAAACATTAAAACGATATATAAAAGTATGTTTTTATTCAATATGGACAACCTTTACTTGAAGATTTGCATTTGAAAAGGAGGAGATTGGAAATGACAAATCCATCAGGTTTTAATGATATTAAACAGGTCGAAATGTCTGTATTATCAGCTGAACATATGGTTGGTCAAGCAACTAGGAGCATGGATGAAGAGCAATTGGAGGCAGCGACGAATGCATTGCAAGATGCAAAATCACAGCTGTATAAAGCGATGTCCCATCAAACGGGTGTTGATGAGGCATTTTTTGAAATGTCTCAAGAATTACTTGATAAAGCCGATCATCAATTAAAAGAAGCGAAAAAATAAGAAAGGGGACGATTCATAATCTGAATCGTCCCTTTCTTAAAGTGATTAAACGTGTTTTTCGGGGTGATCTAATTGAGAAAACCTAGGATTTGAAAAATCAAGGTACCCAGTATCTTCATCATACTGGATGGTCATGCCATCCAAATACCAAAAGTCATCTTCTGTTACAAAAAAAGTAATACCTTGTTTTTGAATCTTAAATGAAGTATCAGTAGGTAAATCTTTCATAATTCCAACAGAAAAACCACCTGAACCAACACCTCCTACTCGTACATACAATCTTATAGTATCTCCATCATAAAGAGGTATCTCTTTTTTATATAAAAGTGCTGCTGAATCTGTTATGGTTAACTGCAATTTTCAAACCTCCTATCTTTCAAAACATTACCACATGAATCAACATTTTTCCAGAAGCGCATAAAAGGAAGAAGGAAAAATAGATTCGCATGACGAAATAATAATTTGGACTTTTTATTACATAGAAAAGGTGGATGCTTATTATGACTGACAACATTCAAAATCTAGAAACAGAATTTAGACAATACATTAAGAAAATTGAAGATTACGGACAAGCTCTTGCAGTGTTAGCATGGGATTCACGTACAGGCGCTCCTAAAAAAGGCGTTCAGCAAAGATCTGAAGTAATTGGAACTTTGTCATCTGAAGTATTTGCTCTATCAACTTCGGAGCAAATGGGCACTTATTTAACCGAACTTCGCAAAGGCGATGTATATAGTCAATTATCGACCATTACACAAAAGTCTGTAGACGAATGCCATAAATCCTATGAGCGAAATGTAAAGATTCCAAAAGAAGAGTATAAAGAATATGTCATGCTTCAATCACAATCTGAATCATTATGGGAAGAAGCTAAGGATAAGGCAGACTTTGAACTGTTCAGACCTAATTTAGAAAAGTTAGTTGAGTTTAAAAAGCGTTTTGTTGGCTATTGGGGATACGAAAAGCATCCTTATAACACTTTGCTTGATGATTATGAACCTGGTGTTTTTGTTGAAACGATTGATAAGGTATTCAGCGAATTACGAGATCAATTGATTCCACTTGTTAAAGGTGTAATGGAATCGCCACACCAACCTAAAACGGATTTTCTGTTTCAAAAGTTTCCACGTGCGAATCAAGAAGCGCTAAGTTTAGAAATTCTCAAAAAGATTGGCTATGACTTTGAGGCAGGTCGTTTAGATGAAACGGTTCATCCGTTTGCAATCGGAATAAACCCTAATGATGTACGCGTAACGACGAAGTATAAAGAAGACGACTTCCGAGTTGCGTTATTCGGCACGATTCATGAAGGGGGGCACGCTCTATATGAACAAAATATTTCACAAGATTTAATTGGTACTCCATTGGCTGATGGAACGTCTATGGGGATTCACGAGTCACAATCTCTTTTTTGGGAGAAATTTGTTGGTCAAAATTACGGATTCTGGGAGAACAATTATAATCTATTGAAAAAGCATTCGTCTGGTCAATTTGATGATGTTTCGCTTGAGGATTTTTACTTTGCTGTAAACGAAGCCAAGCAATCGCTAATTCGGATTGAAAGCGATGAATTAACGTATTGCTTACACATCATCTTGCGGTATGAATTAGAAAAAGCCTTGATGGAAGATAAGATCACAGTAGCAGAACTTCCACAAGCATGGAACGACAAAATGGAAGAATATTTAGGCATACGTCCATCAAATGATGGAGAGGGCGTTCTACAAGATGTACATTGGTCATTTGGTGCCTTTGGATACTTCCCGTCGTATGCATTAGGTTATATTTACTCCGCACAAATTAAAGAAGCGATGGTAAAAGATTTACCTCACTTCGATGAATTAGTGAGAACAGGAGAATTTTCTCCCATTCGTGAATGGTTAACGGAGAAAGTACACCAACATGGTAAAGTGAAACAACCAGCCGAAATCATTAAAAATATTACAGGTGGAGGAATTGATTCGAAACCATTAGTGACCTATTTAACAGAAAAATACCGTCGTCTATATAAATTTTAAGAAGAACATTTTAATCGTTTAAGCACACCTCAATTGGTGTGCTTATTTTTAATTTGGATGTATATCGATGGAGGTTTTAGTTAAAACTAGTGTCACTATGTCAGTTGGAGGAAAAAAATGCGTATTGTTGAAATGAACCCCAGAGACAATTGTACAGTTACAGCTCTTGAAAATGATGTGCAAAGTTACTTCCATGATGAAGTACGTAGGCTAAGTTATTCATTAGCAGGTAGAAATTATGGTTTTGTCTGTTATGAAAAAGGAATTCAAATAAAGAATAATGAAGTAAAAGCATTATATGGGCCTGCAATCATATGTGATGAACAATTTGAAGGTTTAAGTGAAAGTGAAGCAAAACTCATTCAGAGATATGTAAATGATTATCAATTTGATTTGAACAATTTAAAGATCCATTAAATTGGATTTGGGAGATCATTCTTTGATCTTCTTTTTCATTTAATAAGATATTTCGTGCAACAAGTTGTTTTTTTGTAATAGGATATTGTTACTTGAGAGGTGCAGAAGACGATCTTGCTATTAGAAAGTAGTCGTCTAGCTCAGATCGCCTTGAACAGAACATCTCTTTTTTCTTATCCCATAGCGTTTTTCCAAAAAAAAAAAACGAAACGTTTTGTTGAATTTCATCGTTTTATGGGTAACTAAGTAAGAAGAAGGTGAAGATTATGTTACTCGCTTTAAAAATCAGTAATATGCTATCGTGTTTACTTCCTCATCGATCTACGAAACCAACTTATATTAATGGGTTACCTGTTTCTGAGCCTGATCTTGTTGGGGAAGTCTTAAGCGTGGAGGAGCACGGGTTGTTTATAGATGGAAAAGTGTATCTTGATATTCGAGATGCGACAATCATGGATGAACAAAATATTCGTCTTGAAGTGAAAGACATAGATGAAGGAGATACGGTACGAATATGGATCTCAGAAAGTGAGTTATTTGGAATGACTCCTGCCCTTGGAACAGCTATGTTTGTACAAAGAGAAAATAAATAATTAGATGCGAAGAGTTTTCAGTGCTGTTAATTTTGTCATTTTTCGCTACGGTGACACTGATTGTTTCTATAGAGGTGGAGGAGAAGCACTAACTCTACAGAATGAAGAAGGTGAAGCAGTTACCCCATGATTGGGGTGAGTGGTTCATCTTCTTTTTTTATTGTTAAAGTGTTGAAAATAGGCTTTTCATCTTTTTATAACAGTTGGAGGGAAGATTAATGCAGTTATTAAATGTTTTGTGGGCTTATATCCTTGTTTTTTTGTTAGCGGATACCCCTTTCTTCGAAGCTTTGGCAATCGTACCAATTGCCATTGTTGGGGGCTTAAATCCACTATTAGTTCTAATCATAGCTTTAGTTGGGAATTTACTTACGGTTTATCTAGTTATTGTATTTATTAATAAGATCAAAAGTTGGAGAGAACGGAAAAAAGAGAAGAAAAAGAAAGTAAACGTACAAAAAGGGCACAACTTATTTGGAAAAAATATGGATTTCCTGATCTTGCTATCATTGGTCCGTTTTTTGTTGGAAGTCATTTAACCGCTATGATGAGTATTAGTCTAGGAGGTTCTAAAAAAGGTGTTGCTTACTGGATGACAGGAAGTCTAGTGGCGTGGTCTGTCCTTTTAGCTGTACTTGCTCAGCCTGTTGTTGTCCACCCATATCCTCGATGACGTTAGTTAAAAGGGGAATTTAAAGAGTTGACCCTTGATTTAGTGACGCCTCCTCTTTCGCTTTTCATTTGTTTTTGAGGTCCGCTTTAATAGAAAGGGCAAATAGAGTAAAACAAACATGAAAAGGGCGATAAATTCTAGGGAGAGTATATACCATGGATAAGGTCCTAATAGATCAAGCATACTTGGGTTATTTGGTTTTCGAGAAAGGAACATATAGTTGGCACCAGTTATTTTATTGGTCCAAAAAGCAATAAAAGCGATACCGTTTAACACAAGCATGGATTTAAAAATAGAACTGAATGTAACGGAGAACTTTTCTACCCAAACCATATATAAAATACTTAGGATAATTGCAATATGAGCAATAAAAAAATGCAGGAATCGAAAATGTGGGAATGTATAAAAAAGATCAGGTGTAATGAGTGCTTGAAGGGCTCCTGCCATTCCAAAAAAATAGACGACTTCAAATACAAAAAAATTTTTTGTTATGAGCATAAAAAGACAAAGATATAGACTAATCGTACAAAGCTGTAAAGGAAGATTATAACGGAGGTCCCATTGGTTAACAGAAACACTCCAGATGATTAAACTTATTTCCGTTAGGACTAATATGGATATTAAGATAACTCGTGAATATTTGTTAATAAATGTATGATTTCTAAATCGATATAAAAGAATGATAAGGGTTAGAGAAAACAGGAAAGAGTAGATATGAGCAGGTGACAAAAATAGAGCTTGTTCAATGAACGTACCGATTTCAAAGATAGGCAACATCATGGCACCTCCTTACCTATTAATATTCTATTCCCTTATCTATTCACCTTTAGGTGCTTTTTTCGCAGGGCGGTCCAAATGTCGAAACCTCGATCGTTTGTACTTCCGATAATGATTTTGGATTTCTTTTTCGGAGAGTGTATTTTCCTCTAATTCTATTCGGTCTATAAACTTAATAAATAAAGCAGCTGTATTGAGGGCATCATCAATTCCTCTATGGGCTAATCCAGTTAATTCAATCCCTGCAATGGTTAGTGCATTCTTTAAACCTAATTGGCCATTTACATTTTCGGTTAATAATTTACCAATTGGAGTTTGAATATCATTATAATTTTTTAACCAATCAAGATCTAGTTTTTGTTGAACAGATTGATTAATGAAATGAGCTCGATCATCTTTGCCCCATGAACATAGGAAATAGTTTCCTTTTCCAAGCCATTCACGAAAGAGACTGATTCCAGTTTCAAAGGGCACCGCATTCTTTACGTCTTCTTCCTTCATCTTAATAAATTTTCTTGTGCTTTTGGAGATATGTCCTCTTTTGGGAGTGATATAAATTTGGATTTGGTCAATGATTGTCTGTGATTCTAAATCGACCTTGCAGGCACCAATTTCAACGATTTCACTAGGTTGACCTTTGCGGAATCGTTTAATGAGTTCTAAGTCAAAAATAACGGCTACCATGTAGATCATCCTTTCTTTAAACATATTAATACTTTTCTCTAATAAGAGACTTCGCATACCATTTAAACTTGAAAACCCTCAATGATCATTTTTCATTTAACAGCAGGTAGAGGAATCTAATGAAAATCTTACCATAATCTATGTATAGGATGGAGGGAAGTTGGTTAATATTCACAAAATCCTAAAGGGACATATCCACTTGATTAAAGAAACTTCTGGAGAAGAAAAATTAAAGACAATCTTTTTCTAAGGCATAAGGTTCATTCAGGTTGAATTATTTCACGTACTGTATTGTGAACATTAGGTTTAGACAAAAAAGGCTACATCTCAAATGTAACCCCTTCAGCATGGTAACCGTTTTTTATAAAGTCATAAACTCTTAAGACGGATTCGTCCTTACGTTTAGATTCAAACATTATATCTGCTTCTCTATTGCCAATCAATTGGATAAATTCAACAAAGTCTTCATTTAAAATATAATCATGATGAGCCGTATCTGTTACTGAATTTTTTCCTGAACTAATATGCATTTTAGGTCGATTTACGGACTCCCATGACTCAAACACTATATCGAGGGCGTCTTTTAATGGCAGTTCATCAGTCGGATTACAGCGATTATGGTGAAAATCAAAGATGATGGGAATGCCTGTTTTTTTATAAATATCAATCACATCTTTTATGTGAAAGATTTTGTCATCGTTTTCTAACCGCAATTTTGCTTTAATGTCATTTGATAAAGTCTTATACGTCTCTACGAACCTAGTTTTAGCCTCTTCTTTATTCCCATAGGCACCACCAACATGAATAATTATATCTCTTCCATTGACCAGATTTAAAATCTTCGCGTGATACTCCAAATCTAAAATCGCTTTTCGTACAATCTCTGGTTTAGGAGAGTTAAGAATACTATATTGACCTGGATGCATGGTAAGCCTTATGTTATAGTCAATAGCTATTTTTTTAATTTGATTCGTTAGGTTAAGCACATTCTCATCAAGATCCCAATTCCAATCCATGATCTCGTGAGTGGCAAAAGGAACTAAATCGCTACTTAATCGGTAGAAAAAAATTCCTTGATCAATGTTCCAACGGATATTTTTCAATACTTCATTGAAATTATGTAAGGTAAGTTCTTTCACTTTTTCTATCCCTTCATTCTCGATGGTCTTCAAGCGGCAAGTTCTGAACTTTGAAGGAAGGGAAAGGTTAATACATGCGTATCCCAGTTTCATATTTATCTTCCTCACTTTCTTACTAATGCTATTATACCCAGGAGTGGAAAAGTAATGAGATCAAATAAACGTCCAGAGAACGTCTTTATTAAGTTGAATGATTTCCTCTACAATAGAAAGGGTTCTAAGTGAATTAATGATTAAGCTGATACCCTTTTTTTAACTAGGTAAAACTTTGTAATCTAAGAATAAAAAGGAGTCCAGAAAACTGAACTGGACTCCTTTTAGTAAATGGCTACACATACTATGAAGAATAGGGCGCCATTTACCATTTCAATCATTCCTATCTTTATCGGTTTCATCTGCTTTTTGCGCGAAGTGATCCAATCCTTTAAAGTTCCTGGAAGAAAAGCTAAAATGAGATACGGTATACCTATCATCCAAGGCAAAGCGATCAAAAAAAAGTGATACAGATGTGATTGTTTCTTAAAGCGTACATTTTTACGTTCACGTATTAGTGATTTAACATAAAAGGCACTTCCCGTAAAATAAAAACCACTCAATCCTAGTGTAATAAATGCCTCAATGGTCCATTGTCCTTCTCCAATGACATGAGCAGCTAATCCACCTAGCGAAAAAACAAGAATACCACTAATATTGTTCGAAAAGCTTCGTTCATTTTTGGTTTTAATAAAATAAATATTAACGATTAAAAGAGGAAAAGTGCATAAACCAATCCATAAAAGAGTCGGATAAAGCCAAATGACCGGAATTAAAAAAGCAATGGAAATCACTGAATAAATGATCAGCCAAGGAACCATAATGTCCTTCGTCTTTCTGTTACGAATGATTGATAAAAGTGGTGTAGCAGCTAGAAATAGAGAAAACCAACCTATTAAAAATGGAAGATGAATGAAACTTGGCGAAGAAAGAAACACCCCAAGTAAGTAAGGTAAGAAAAACATCATCCATGTACCGTGTTCTTTAGGTAAAACCATCATATTTGCCTCCTTTTTATAGTATGAATATAAACGATTTTCTTTTTGAAAACTGTTAAGAACATCACAGTCATAGATGAAATGGATGTTATTCTAGAAGAAAGAGGCTAGTAAAGCGTTAGAATATAAACAAGAAGAGTGCAAGAAAATCAGGTATAGTTCGATAAGCAAGAAGGAAAAAGAGTATGTAAAAAGAAGTAGAAGATATAAAGCGTTTTTTAAATAGGAAGGATGAATGTGATGGAGAATTTTAGAGCGTTTGTTTTAGATCTCGTTGATGAGAAGACGAAGATGTCAGTAAAACAAATTTCGTTAACGGATTTACCAGCAGGGGAGGTTACCATTCGTGTTGCTTATTCAAGTGTGAATTTCAAAGACGGTATGGCAACGATCCCCAACCGAATCATTCAAACATACCCACTCATCCCAGGGATTGATTTAGCTGGTACCATTATAGAATCGAAAGATCAGCGTTTTTCAGAAGGAGATGAGGTCATTGTCACTAGTTATGAATTAGGGGTAACACATCATGGTGGATTTAGTGAGCTAGCAAGAGTCCCAGCCGATTGGGTCGTTCCTTTGCCAGAAGGATTAACGTTAAAAGAATCTATGATCTTAGGGACTGCTGGGTTAACAGCAGGGTTATCGGTACAAAAGTTAGAAGATAATGGGTTAACCCCAGATCAGGGACCTGTATTGGTTACTGGTGCTACAGGCGGCGTAGGGAGCATTGCCGTTGATATATTAGCGAAGTTAGGATATGAGGTTATAGCTAGCACTGGTAAAGAGGAAGAACATACATATCTGAAGAAGTTAGGGGCAAAAGAAGTGATCAGTCGAGATCAAGTTGTAGCAACAGATATGAAAGTGTTAAGAAAGCAACTTTACGGAGCAGCTGTTGACCCTGTAGGAGGGAAAACCCTTGAATTTATCTTACCTTCGATCCGGTATGGCGGTTCGGTTGCCAACAGTGGATTAACAGGTGGAACAAAAGTAGAGACGACTGTATTCCCATTTATCCTAAGAGGAATCAATTGGCTCGGGATTGATTCCGTTTATTGTCAAATGCCGACGAGGGAAAAAGTATGGAAACGTTTGGCAACAGATTTAAAGCCCGTACATCTAAATGCAGAAATAGTGAATGAAGTGTCATTAGAGGATTTACCAAAAGTTTTAAGTACGATTTTAGAGGGAAAGGTCCGTGGAAGAACCATTGTGAAGCTTTAGTAAAATATTCATGAATTCGTCTCATATTTGTTGTTCTCTAAGGTTAATTTAAATCTGTACTACAAACCCAACCTTAGGAGGAACTACTATGTACCAAAACCAAAACTCACAAATGCATTCAATGACATCAATGAACACTTCATCCATGGCAGGTCAATTAAATCAGATGCTTCAACAAATGTCACAGATGGAACAACAACACGCTTCTCAATTAAAGCAAATTACTAGCCAATTGCAACAAATGGCTCAGCATGAAGGGATGGCCGGTCAACAAATCCAACAACTTCAGCATATGTGTAACCAGCTAATTCAAGAAAATCAACGCCTATCACAATCTCATTCCATGCAACCGATGACTGGATCTACTCAAACACATATGCAACCAATGTCACAAAATCCTATGCACATGAATCAAATGCATCAAAGTCCAAATCAGTTTCAATAATACTCAATAACGCCTATCTATATATTAGACGGGCTAGGGAGAAAGAAGAGGTGGTCTGACCATCTCTTCTTTGTTAATCTTAATAGGCCATAGTTGTATCATGATAAAATTTAAATTCTAGAAGGTTATTTGCGGGATCAACTAAAAAGAAAAGCAGATGTTCTTCTTGTTTTCCCTTAAACCGAGTTGTTAAGTCCTGAAAAAATGGAAGTCCATTACTCTTAACTTCTTCAAATAATTGATTAAATTCTTGTTTGTCTGTTAGGGTAATACCGAAATGACGAGGGTACATTTTAGGAGATAAATCAATGTTCTCAGGACTAAGGTGACAGACTACTTGGTCACCAAAGAAATTAAAAGTTACTCGGTCATCATACCTTCTTGCAAGCTTACACCCCAACTTTTCATAGAAAACAACCGTTTCATCTAAATCCTTACAAGGAATGGCAAGATGGAATATTTTATTTGTGTCTCTCATATTAGAGCCTCCTAGTTATATAAGTTAAATGTGTCTGAGCGTAAGCCTAACCGAAGTGTTTCTAGTGCGATGGTGTCGTAGAAAGAAATATTAGCTAAATTCACATTAGCTCCAAGCTTTTGAATAAAAAATGTCTGCATTTTCTTATTAGGTGCTTCGAAAATAACATCTTTGATAGAAATCTCTGATGAGAGGATGCTATCAATTAATAGATAGCGCATTTCTCCATCGCTTTGACAGATTCCACTTGTTCCACTCTCTCTCGCTTCGGTAATCACTTTTGATGAGCCTGCCTTAAGGTCTTCTTGAATAAATTCGATCCATTCTGACGCGCAACATTTATCTGATTTTTCAGGATTCTTACTACCTACTTCACTAAAAACGGTAAATTCAGAACTGAATTCAGAAATGAAGGCTGCTTTTTCACGGTTGCTGATATCAATTGTTCCGTTGGAAATCTCGATATACTGACAATCATATTGCTTGCAATAGTTATAGAATTCATCTATTTTATTCTGACTTAAGAATTTCTCAAATAGGGTTCCGCCAAAAAAATAATGTATAGAGTTTTCTTTGAGATAATTGATTTTTTCTTGAAGTTGTTTAGTAATAACGGAAGTCCCCCAACCAAACTTGACAAAATCGATTAGATCAGAAGAGCTAGTGATTATATCTCTAAATGAGTGTAAAGATATCCCATTATCTATTAATATCGTCAGGCCTTCGGATCGGGGCTTTGCATTTCTAACGGGCAAGTCTAATCCACAAGCAAATAATCTGTTCATATGTTAATCCTCTCAATCACGGGTATTTGGTTTGATTGGTTTACTTTCATCACAAAATTCGATTCTCGCTCAAGAGAACATAAGGAAATATCCTCACAATTGAAATCAATATTGTTTGGATCAAAGAATTTATGTGCGACATGGGAGTTTTTGATTCTTTGTTCCACTTCAAAAGGAGTCAAGTTGTTTTTCTCTAATATGAGGCCTTTCATATATTCAGCGCAAGCTAAATCATCATCCCCCGATGGATGAGAAGCAACAATATTTATCTTTAAATTTTCTAATGAGGCATTATAGATTTTCTTTACATAAAAAGCAGTTGTTCTCGCATTGGAATATCCTGTTACAAAAAGGTGATTTGTATTTAGACTATTTAGTGTAGCCTTTACACCATTTGTTGTTTTTTGAACTAATGTTTGATCATTCAACCTTTCTTTTGAGATTCGTTTAGGGGAGTTGTCATAATCAAAACCTTTAATTCCTATCCCGTCTTCTTCTCCAGCTAATAGGTAATGAGGGTATTCATTTTTTATAGAAAAAGCATCTTCTGTTGTTTCTACGAGTAAAATTTGTTTTGTACCATTGATAAATGCATAATGAGCTACAGTGAAAGCACGGATTACATCAATCACGATATTAATGTCTGATGACTCTAATAAATGGGTGTTCCCTTGATAAATCGTAATCATATAGCTCTCTCCTAAACCTATAATATTCAAAGTACTATATTCGCCTACTCTGTAGATGGTCACTTGTTCTAACAAAATAGGCTCTTCCTGAACATATTTGGTACATTAGAATCGTTTTTTAGCAATATATCGACTTGTTTTAAGACGAGCAACAGAACAAAGATTAGACTGTTTAGTTGCTTAAAACCATTTGTGGTGTCATCATTTTTTCGGAGATTTGGGTAGCATTAATGGCATTTCGATTGTCACATCCATATGTAAGAGCTGTCCCTGTTGAAGAAGTCCCTAATTGAATAGACAACTTGGCTCAATCTTAAAATAAAATTCTAGTAATGATTGATGTTATTGGTATAGTATGGTACAACTAATGTTGTGTAAAAATTTAATGTTTTATCACTACTAGGGGTGCTATATAGCTGAGAGAGATGAAAATCTTAACCCTTAAAACCTGATCTAGTTTGTACTAGCGTAGGGAAGAAGTGTTCGTAAATTCTATTTATCCAAACTTTTGTTTAATTAGTAATTTGCCAATATAAACCACTTCTATTAATAGAAGTGGTTTTTTTAATAAGTAAATGGTGAAAATCAGGATAGGTTTCGATAAGCATGAAAGTCTATTTCTTTGACTTATCTTAAATAATAGGAGGGACAATAGTGTCAGAAAAAATGGAATCAATCCTTAGACAGGTCGATGAACGTCACGAAGAGTTGCTTGAACTATTAAAGACATTCATCTCATTTGAAACACCAGCACCACCAGCTCGCAATACAAAGGAAGCACAACTGTATGTTGCATCGTTGCTAGAGGAGCTTGGGTTTGAGATCGATATGTGGGATGTATATCCAAATGATCCAAATGTCGTTGGAATTCTAAAAGGAAGTGATTCGAATAACTACAACAGTTTAATTATTAATGGACATATGGACGTGGCAGAAGTAAGTGAAGATGAACAGTGGGAAACGGATCCATTTACGCCGATCGTTCGAGATGGGGTGGTGATTGGTCGAGGAGCTGCCGATATGAAAGGCGGTTTAGCTGGTGCTATATTTGCCATAAAATTACTCCGCGAAGCGGGGGTTGAATTACCGGGAGACCTCATCTTTCAATCCGTAATCGGGGAAGAAGTTGGAGAAGCTGGAACGCTTCAATGTTGCAAACGAGGAAGCACCGCTGATTTTGCAGTGGTTGTGGATACGAGCGACTTACATATACAGGGCCAAGGTGGGGTCATTACAGGTTGGATTACGGTAAAAAGCAGTCAGACCTATCATGACGCCACACGAAGAAACATGATTCACGCAGGTGGAAACTTAGTTGCAGCTAGTGCAATTGAGAAGATGGTGAAAATAATAGAAGGATTACAAGAACTGGAACGTCACTGGGCTGTCACTAAAAGTTATCCAGGGTTTCCACCAGGAGCAAATACGATTAATCCTGCTGTAATAGAAGGTGGGAGGCATGCTGCTTTTATCGCAGACGAATGTCGACTTTGGGTTACTGTTCATTTTTATCCCAATGAAACGTACGATCAGGTTTCAAAGGAAGTTGAGGATCACATCTTAAAAGTAGCAGAAGGTGATATTTGGTTACGGGACAACCTTCCTACCTTTACTTGGGGTGGAGCATCAATGATAGAAGATCGAGGTGAAATTTTTCCATCCCTTGAAATTGACCCTACACATGCCGGAGTCAAACTTTTGGCAAAGTCCCATCATCATGTGACTGGAAAAGAAGCAATTGTTGATGTTTCTCCAACTGTTACGGACGGAGGCTGGCTCGCGGACGCAGGAATTCCAACCGCTATTTACGGGCCTGGAGATTTGCTTAATGCCCATTCAGTGAATGAACAAGTATCGATTGAACAGCTAGTGGAATACACAAAAACACTGATGAAATTCATTTGTGAATGGACCAACAATCAGGAATAAAAGAGGTGTCTAACATGAAATTTAGCGAACGCTTATATAAAGAATTGCAACCGATTTGGAGAAAGAACCATGCGCATCCTTTTGTTCAAGGCATTGGGGACGGCACATTAGATCAAGAGAAGTTTCGCTTCTTTATGATCCAAGACTATCTTTATTTAATTGATTATGCTAAGTTGTTTGCTCTAGGAGTAATGAAAGCAGAAGATCTAGAAACCATGGGTAAGTTTGCAAGATTACTAGATTCTACTTTGAATGAAGAAATGTCTCTTCACCGCCAATATGCGAAGAAATTTGGCGTGAATGAAGATGAATTTGAACAAGCAAAGCCTTCACCAACGACGTTAGCTTACAGCCATTATATGTTACATGTTGGTCAAAATGGAACGCTCGCTGATTTAGTAGCTGCTATTCTACCTTGTATGTGGAGTTACTCGGAAATTGGTAAAGAATTAAATCAAATTCCTGGAGCGAGTGAGCATGAGTTTTACGGGGAATGGATCCAAATGTATAGCTCGAAGGAGTTCGAGGAACTAGCTGATTGGTGCATAGATCTATTGGACCAATTAACAGAAGGAAAACCAGAGTCGGAAATAGCTAAACTTGAAGAAATCTTTTTAAATACAACGCGCTTTGAATATATGTTCTGGGATATGTCCTTTAATCAAGCGATGTGGCCAACAGATGAGTAAACATTCCTTGCAATTTAAGGAAGTGAGCTTTCTCTACAAAAAAGGTCAAAAGCAAAATCAAGATCACATCCTTGATTCGCTTAGTTTTGAGGTTGATGAAGGTGAATTTGTTAGCATCATTGGGCCGAGCGGTTCAGGGAAAACAACCTTATTTAGGCTGATAACTGGACTAGAACAACCCGTTCATGGTGAGATTTTGATTAATGGCCATTCATATTCCGACCGATTTGGAAAAGTTGGCTATATGCCACAACAAGATTTACTTATGCCATGGAGAACGATTTTAACTAACGCAGCACTGCCATTAGAAATAAAAGGTATTCATAAGCAAGAAGCGCACAAACAAGTCATTCAACTTTTACATGAATTTGGTTTAAATGGAGTAGAAAATATGTACCCAGGTGATTTATCAGGTGGAATGAGACAACGTGTCTCCTTTCTCCGAACCGTTTTAAGTGGATCGAATGTTCTATTGCTAGACGAGCCTTTTAGTGCTCTTGATGCGATTACACGCCTCTCTATGCAAGAGTGGTTATTAGAGCAATGGGAGAAATGGAAATCAACGATTCTTTTTATTACACATGATGTGGATGAAGCATTGTTCTTATCTGATCGTATTTTTGTTTTTTCTGAGGCGCCTGTTCAGAGTCTAGAAGAAGTCGTTGTTCCATTAAAACGACCGCGAGCAATTCGGGACATTCATTCACCGGAAGTCATAGCTGTGAAAGAACAGTTGATTGAACAACTACGTAAACAGGTGAAATCATGAAGAGGATCCCTAATTATGCACCACCTGTTCTTGTTGTTCTGTTGCTTCTTATTCTTTGGGAAGCAGTAGCTAGATTTATCGGGATGACGTTTATATTACCAGCGCCAACCGAAGTCGCTGTGAAGCTTTGGGACATTAGGCAAATCTTATTCACCGTTCATCTACCATCGACATTGTTGATCATCGTGACAGGTTTAGCCTTATCTATTGTCTTAGGAGTAGCCCTAGCCGTTTGGATGAGTATTAGTAAAGCGGCAGAGAGAGCTTTTTACCCAATTATTATTTCGTCACAAACGATTCCTATTATTGCTTTAGCTCCCATTTTTGTTTTGTGGTTCGGCTATTCGATCTGGAGTAAAGTCGTTGTGACCTTGCTAATAACCTTTTTTCCGATAACAGTTAATACGTTTGATGGTCTAAAGTCTAGTAGCAAAGAGTTAAAAGAATTGCTTCAAACAATGGGAGCGAGTCAAAAGGACATCTTTTTAAAATTAAATGTCCCATCTGCTCTGCCGCACTTTTTTTCTGGTTTAAAAGTGGCAGTTACGTTAAGCGTTATTGGGGCAGCGATTGGGGAATGGCTTGGTGCTCAATCAGGTCTAGGCTATTTTAGCAGGAGAATGATGACCCAATTTGATGGTGCGGGTGTATTCGCGCCAATTGTCTTGTTATCAGCGATAGGAATAATCTTATTCTTACTTGTTGTTTTACTAGAAAAATTATCGTTAAAGTGGAGGAGAACAGAATGAAAAAATGGTTAACAGCTACTGTTAGTGCAATCTTGTTAGCGGGTCTTACAGCGTGTGGGGGTGGTGAAGAGCAATCAGAGCCGGAAACAGCTTCGCCTGTACCAGCTACAGAAGAAGGTGTAAAATTAACAGAAATGGATATTATGTTAGATTGGTATCCTAATGCGGTACATAGTTATTTATACGTTGCACAAGAAAAGGGTTATTTTGAAGAAGAGGGAATTAAACTCAATATTAAATTTCCTGCTAACCCAACGGACCCTATTAATTTAGCAGCTGCTGGGCAAGTGACATTAGGTATTTCTTATCAACCAGATGTTGTAATTGCTCGTGCGACACAAAATGTTCCTGTCAAATCAATTGGTGCGATTGTTCGCTCACCTCTTAATCACGTCGTGTTTCTTGAAGATAGTGAGATTGAGTCGCCGAAAGATTTAGAGGGCAAGCAAGTAGGGTTTCCTGGTATACCGCTTAATGAATCGATTTTAAGTACAATGGTTCAAAATGATGGTGGAAATCCAGAGAATGTACAAATGATTGACGTAGGCTTTGAATTAGGTTCTTCTGTAGTAAGTGAGCGTGTTGAAGCCGTTATTGGAGCGTATATTAATCATGAAGTACCTGTGTTAAGACATAATGGTCACGAAACGCGCTATTTCAATCCTGTTGATTATGGAGTTCCAAGTTACTATGAGCTAGTCGTTGTCACAAATGATCAAACTTGGGAAAGGCAAGAAGAGGAAATTAAAGCGTTTTGGCGTGGAGCGTCAAAGGGCTATGAGTTCATGAGAGATAATCCTGAGGAAGCTCTTAACATCTTGTTAACGAATCAAGACGAAGCTCATTTTCCATTAATTGAAGAAGTAGAACAAGAAAGCTTAAACATCTTACTTCCAAAAATGGAGTCTGAAGATGGATTTGGAAGTCAAGAAGCAGGTTCTTGGCAAGAAACAATTGATTGGATGTTGGAATTTGACTTGATTCAAGAGTCGCCTTCATTAGAAGATATTTTTGTTAATATTGTAGAATAATAAAACTTAGGACTACTAATGCTGAAGTAAGTTAGTAGTCCTTTTTATTTTGTTAAAGGAGGTTCATTGTTATGTCATCTGGAATTGTATGTTGCTAATTTAGAGAAATCAAGTGATTTTTTTGGGGGGGTTTTAACAGAACTAGGCTATGAGGCTTTTCAAAAATGGATTTTGGTATAAGTTGGGGAAGTTCGAGCGAACGTACTTGGTTTTTGTTCAATTAGAAGAACGCTTTACGGACGTGCCTTATCATCGCTGCAGAGTTGGCTTAAATCATTTAGCCTTTCATGCTAAATCAAAAAAACAGGTGGATGAAATAACCAAAAAGATAAAAGAAAAGCAGGTGACGGTTCTATATGAAGACAAATATCCTAACGCAGGAGGTTCAAAACACTATGGGGTCTATTTTGATGTCCAAACAGGATAAAGGTTGAGTTGGTGGCAGCGGTGGATGAAGATAAGTCATTTACGTTTAAAAGGGGAAAATAGCTTACACATGTAACTCTGCATATAAACCTCAAAAGTAGAGGACTATATATTTTAGGTCTTTGATCAAAGTAGAGGTGTATGAGATGAAGCACAAGTTATGGTGGATGTTCATCCTTTTTTTTATTTTGCCTTTAGCAGGTTTTATAACGACAACCTATTTTGTCACAAATGGAGAGGTACTCCCTCTCGATAAAGCCTTACTAAATCTGGTTAAACCGATTGAATCAGCGTTCTTAACAAAGTTCATGAGTTTTTTCAGTCATTTGGGTTCAACAGGTCCTGTCGTCGTCCTTTCATTTATTTTTCTTGCTATTATTTATGTTTTATATCGTAAAAAAGATGAAGTTCTCTTATTTGTCATTGTGTCTCTAGGATCTACGGGTATTAATCAAAATTTAAAGTTTGTTTTTAAAAGAGAACGACCTTTTGAGCAAATTGTAGTAGAAAATGGTTTTAGTTATCCAAGTGGACACACAATGGCAGCGGTATCACTCTACGGAATTGTAACCTTTTTATTTTGGAGACATATCTCAACCGTTTGGGGACGCATACTCTTAATCATATTAAGCTCTATTATGATAAGTGTCATTGGTTTTAGCCGAATCTATTTAAGAGTTCATTACCCTAGTGATATTGTTGCTGCGTTTCTTGTAAGCGGCATGTGGCTATTTGTTAGTATTTCAATTTATCAATATGTGATGGAAAAAAGGTACGAAAAAAGAAGAATTTAGAAGGAGAAAGTTAAAGCGATTCATTAAAGAAAGGATTGGATAACATGGCTGAGATAAAATATGAAATTATAGAAACTGTCGGAGTTTTAGCTGAAAATTCAAAAGGTTGGAGCAAAGAACTTAATTTAGTTAGTTGGAATGGACGAGAGCCAAAGTATGATATTCGAGACTGGGCCCCTAATCATGAGAAAATGGGTAAAGGGTTGACGCTCTCAACAGAGGAGCTTGTAAAGCTTAGAGATGTTTTAAATCAACTAGATATTTAAGCTAGAGAGAAATGAAAACTGTAAACTCTTACGTTGGTGATTACGGAACATTCCATTAAGGAATGTTTTTTGTTTTGAAAGGTAACCATTGTTGCCTGTCCGATATCCACTTAAATCAGTTTTATAACGATCGTACTAAATATGATTAATCAATATAGCTAATCTTGGCGATTACTTCTAAAAAATATGGAATCGGGAACAGTAACTACAAAGGGGGATCAATTAACGAGTGATCTAATTCGAGTGGGACAAAGGTTGACTATTCTAAACGCGGTACCTTCACCATCAGCACCAATACTGCCACATCAACAACTGGGTACCAAGTGGTAGCTGGAGATACATTATCAGGAATAGCGGCAAGACATGGCGTGACCGTAGGAGCCTTAAGAGAAGTGAATCAATTGACAACAGATTTGATTCGGATCGGTCAGAGCTTAATGATTCCAAACGAGGCGACGACGTTAACACCATCAGCACCGATACAAGCTCCTGTAAATCAAGCGCAGTTAGACTGGCTTGCCAAAATCATTTTTTGTGAAGCTAGAGGTGAACCTTTAGAAAGACAAATTGCCGTAGCGGCTGTCATCATGAATCGTGTTAAAAGCAGATTATTTCCGAATACAGTAGAAGGCGTTATTTTAGAAAGAAATAATGGTCATTTTCAATTTATTCCAGACGGAAATGGAGCGATTTATGCGCAACACCTAATTCCGTAAATTATGATGCAGCAACTAGAGCCCTTAAAGGAGAAGATCCTACAAATGGCTCCTTGTATTTTTATAATCCTGCTCGAACGAACGATCAATGGATAAGAAGTCGAAGCGTATCTACCACGATTGGCAATCATGTGTTTGCGTTTTGATCATGAAGCAATGAATTAGAGCCCTCCTAATTACGGGGGCTCATGTTAATTTCCTTATTCTTTTACATCTTCTACATTTTCAGTTTCTTTTTTA
Organism: Halalkalibacter alkalisediminis; assembly: GCF_028610705.1. GTDB lineage: Bacteria > Bacillota > Bacilli > Bacillales > Bacillaceae_D > Halalkalibacter > Halalkalibacter alkalisediminis. The sequence goes on along the minus strand of NZ_JAQQWT010000002.1, from coordinate 216,211 downwards.
TTTTTCTTAATTTTAAATAAGCTCTTAGCTGGAGATTTTTCTAAATTTATTCTTTCTTCTTCTTTTTTGTTGCCTTTTTCTTTGTGCGCGTACCATGAGATAATTTTCAATTTTAGCACCACCAATCTTTGATTCATTGATTAAATACGCTTTGTCCATTTATATGTACATGTATGTAAATTATGATAGATTGGTTCAATCTACTTGATAAAAAGGTATGTTTGCAAAAAAAAGAGAGGGTGATTCATAATCTTGAATCACCCTCAGTAGGTTAATAAACTTTTTCGATATTTACACGACCTGAAAAGAATGTCGCGCCGCCACCCATATCTGCAAGTCGGTCGGGCACTAAGCTATTGACCAATTGTTTTTTACCTGGCATATCAGCCCATAATCCCTGACTAACTATGACTCCAGGAAGGACGTAATCTCCAACAACAGCAGGAAGCTCACATTCTCCGCGATCATTCCAAATTCTGACTAAATCATCATTCTCAATTCCTAACATATCCCCATCAGATTGATTTAGATGGATTTTCGCATTTTTCTCTAGCTTGATATGTTTCTCGTTATTGGAGAAGGTCGAGTTTAAGAAATTGTGATTGGGTCCAGGAATAAATAGAAAAGGAAAGTGACCATCGTCTATTAAAGGAGTATAAGTAGGCAGTCCTGGATATCCGTTTCTTACCATTTTTTCTGAATAGAGTTCAATCTTGCCACTTGGTGTATTTAACTTCTTAAAACTGAAAGTGCTCCGGTCCGCTTTCATATATTTTTCCTTACGTAAAGAATCATAATTCACATGTTTAGCATAAGGATTTGTTGGATTGTTAAGTGCTTGACGCATTAATTGCTCATCAGAATCTTTCAATGCTTCCTCTTCAAATCCCATAGCTTCGGAGAGTAGCCTGAATACATCCATATTCGATTTACTTTCCCCATAAGGGTCAATGACCGGCTGTTGCATGTGAACATAATGATGCCAGTATGAGGTATAGAAGTCAGCATGTTCAAATGCTGATGTTGCTGGTAAGACAATGTCAGCATATTGAGCTGTTTCTGTTAAAAATAAATCGTGTACAATCATAAATAGGTCATCACGTTCTAATCCTTTTCGTACTTTATTGCTCTCCGGTGTGACAACAGCAGGGTTAGAATTATAGACGAATAAGGAACGCACAGGAGGAGAGGCTTCTAACAATACATGTCCTAGTTGGTTCATATTAAACATACGTGTATGTTTATTTTCTAGTAAATCAGGCCTTTGTAGAGCATTGACATTATGACTTAAGAAACTACTGTTGGATTTAATAGCGCCGCCACCAGTATGTAACCAAGCCCCTGTTAAAGCAGGCAGACAGGCAATTGTGCGAACGATCATTCCTCCATTATCATGATGCTGTAACCCATTTCCAATTCTAATTAAAGAAGGAGAAGTGGTTCCGTACATGCGCGTTAACTTATAGAGATCTTCCACTGTAACACCGGTAATGGTGGATACTGTTTCTGGATCATACGATTTGACATGTTCTTCTAATTCTTCGTAACCCACAGTAAACTCTTTCATAAAATCACGGTTTACCATGTTCTCAGCAAATAAAATATGCATTATTCCTAGTGCTAGAGCACTGTCAGTACCTGGTAAAATAGGAATAAACCAATCGGCCATTCGACCTGTTTGATTTTTATGAACATCAATCACGACCATTTTCGCGCCGTTTTTCCGAGCTTTTTGTGCAAGCATCATCTGATGCATATTAGTACTTACTGCATTAATCCCCCACATGATAAAGAGCTTGGTTTCTGTGGTTTCCTCAGGATCGGTTCCAGCGCTACTTCCCATGGTGTATGAATAACCAGTAGCCCCAGCAGATGAACATATGGCTCGGTCTAACTGGCTAGCGCCAAGTCGGTTAAAGAAGCGACGGTCCATACCCTCAGCATTAATATTTCCCATATTCCCATAAAAACTATAAGGAAGGATCGATTCAGGTCCGTGTTCATTTAATAGCTGTTTCCAATTAGACACAATCGTGTCAATCGCTTCAGTCCAAGAAATAGGAGTGAACGATCCTGAGCCTTTTGGTCCTACTCGTTTTAAAGGAGTGGTTAATCGCTTGGAATCGTATAATCGCTCAGACATATTTCGTACTTTATTGCAAATATTCCCTTGAGTAATAGGATGATCGGGATCGCCTTGAACTTTAACAATTTTCCCGTCTTTTTTATGGACAAGAAGCCCACATTGATCAGGACAGTCAAGTGAACAAACGGATGGAAAGATCCCATCTTTTTTATTTATGTATGTTTGCATGCGTCAAAATCCTTTCAATCTTATTGAAGTTAGTAGATTATATCATTTAATTAAATAGTAGAAAAGTTCAATGGATGGCTAAGAAGCTGTTTAAAAGGTTATTATGACTTAAATTAAAATGAGAAGGGCAGGATCATTTTCCTACCCTTCTGTTATATTTGTCATTATTTAATATAAGCTGCTCCCACAATCACTAGTAGGATGAATAGAACCACGATTAACGCAAAACCGCTACCTGCACCATAGTAACCCATAATAGAAAACCTCCTTTTTAAGTAGCTATATCATATAGTTATGCTTCTTGAGTAAAATTGCTTGGGATAGTACCCATAAACTAGCAATTTTAATAAAAATACCTATACGGGTAGTTACGTAACGTAAGCTGTTCCTACAATTACTAGTAGGATAAACAGCACAACGATTAACGCCAAATGATTTCCCATGCCTGGGAAGGAGTTGGGTAACCGTAAAATGGGGGTGCACCATATAAACTCATCATGGATGCCTCCTTTTTGAGTTATAGTACATAGGTATGTTTATTCTCGAAAAATGAGTGGGCAAAAAACATGGATTCTTGAAATTAAGTAGAATGCCTATGCTAAATGTTTGAACAAAAAGGAGACCTGGGGTAACGTCTCCTAGGTCTCCTTTCATCTAAATATAATCTTAGTTAGATGATTAGTCGCTTTGTGTTTTACACTAAGCCAAACAAATGAATTAATAGATATCCTACTAACGATAATAAAATGGATCCGATAAAAGAGGCAGCTAAGGGATTTAGTCCAAACTGTTTTAAGCTCGATAGCTGAATGTTTAAACCCAAACCTGCCATGGCTGTCCCAATGAATAAGTAAGACAGCCCAACCAATGTATCCGCAATAAAGTTTGGTATAATGCCAAGAGAGTAAAGAGCGCTTGTACATAAAAAACCTATGATAAACCAAGGAATGGGTAGTGATCTAAATGAAGGTTTATCTTGTTTTTCTGTTTGACTTAAGTAGTACCAAAAGCCAATTACAAGCGCTACAGGAATAAGCAAAGCCACTCTCGTTAGTTTGACTACGACGGCTAAATCAACGGCTGCATCTCCACCAGGTGCGGCGGCGGCTACAACATGAGCAAGCTCGTGTAAGGTAGCTCCCGAGAAAATGCCATACCCATTAGCTGATAAGCCGAGAAAAGGGAAGAGGACGGTATATAGGATGGTGAACATCGTCCCTAAAATGGCAACGATCGCTGCGCCAATGGCAATCTCTTCATTTTTAGCTTTAATCTGTGGTGCGATAGCAACCACAGCCGCGGCCCCACAAATAGCCGTTCCACATGCTGTTAAGATTCCTAGTCTTGTTTCAACATGAAAGACTCTTGTTAATAAAAAGACAACTACTAATGTGAAAACTAAGCTAATACTCGCTAGCAGAAAAACGGTCGGACCCACCTGAGAAACATCTCCTAAATGCAAACGAAATCCGAGTAGAATAATTCCGACCCGTAATAATTTTTTACTAGAAAATTCCGTGCCACTTAAGAATGCTTTCGGAAGGCCGATGGTAGATCTCCAGATAACGCCTATTAATATAGCAATAACTAATTCACCCATAATTGAAAAAAATGGTAGAAGAGATAAATATTTAGCTATACCCGCAATGAGGATAGTCAAACTGATACCGATGATAAATGATGATTGATTTTTTCTTCTAGGTGTTCTTGCATTCTGTTTCAAAATGATTCACTCCTCTTATGTATTAACTATATGAGTTGAGTGATCATAAGGGAAATATATATTTGCTATTTCAACTATTTGGATTTTTTATGATAAAATGAAAAATGTGAAATGACGAAAAGGGAGAAGAAATAGATGATTATTGACCCATTAAAAATATTCGTGACCGTTGTTGAGCAAAGACATTTTTCTAGAGCTGCTAAAATCCTTAGTTTATCTCAACCAAATGTGAGTCTTCATATTCGCAATTTAGAAAATGAACTGGATACGACTTTATTTATTCGCTCACCTAAACAAGTAAAAGTGACAGAAGCAGGTGAAATGTTGTATATCCGAGCGAAGAAAATTCTTTCCCTTTATGAAGAAGCAAAGCAAGAAATTGCAAGTCAAAAACATATTGTTCAAGGAACGATTAATATTGGAGCTAGTTTTACGATTGGCGAATATATCCTACCACGTCTTTTAGCCAGTTACGCCAATGAAAATCCGTTAGTACATGTAGAAGTGACAGTGGGGAATACAGAAGAAGTCATTGCTAAAACAAAAAGTAATCAATTAGATATAGGTTTAATCGAAGGTGAATTTCAAGAGTTAGATGTGAATGCAGTTCCTTTTATGGAAGATGAAATGATTATTATCGCACCAACGAACCATCCATTAGCACAGCTTCGAATGGTGAAACCTAATATGCTTCACGACCAATCATGGATTTGGAGAGAAAAAGGTTCGGGTACACGAGCTTATAGTGACCAATTAATTGAAGGTTTACAAATTCCGGTCAAACGGTCCTTTATCTTTAGCAGTAGTCAAGGTATAAAAGAAGCTGTTTCCGCAGGGTTAGGCATTGCCATGATCTCAAAGTTAACCGTACAAAAAGAACTTGAATTAAATGAAATTAAACAGATTCATATTACCAATCGAACATTCACTCGCAATTTTTCGATTATAAAGGGAAAACATGACTTTAAAAATCGGGCTCATGATTTATTTATTGAAAAGATTATGGACATGTAAAATTGCAAATGATTGGCATAAAACTTGCATTCTTTTTTATGCAGGATTCGGCAAATAAAAGTCGAATTCTTCTTTTATAAGAAAGCGTATGCAAGGGAGTGAACCAAACATGAGAGAAGTCGTAATTGTTAGTGCTGTTCGAACTCCAGTTGGAGCTTTTGGAGGCGCACTAGCTAATGTTTCAGCAGTAGACTTAGGTGTTGCTGCGACAAAAGAAGCAATCAAACGGGCAGGGATTAAGCCAGATCTAGTGGATGAAGTATTAATTGGCAATATCCTTTCTGCAGGTCTTGGTCAAAATGTGGCAAGGCAAGTGGCCATTTATGCAGGGTTACCTGAAACAACTCCCGCACTGGCCATCAATAAACTTTGTGGCTCAGGGCTTCGAACGGTGAGTATGGGAGCTCAGTTTATTGCTCTTGGCGATGCAGACGTTATTTTAGCCGGAGGAATTGAGAGTATGAGCAATGCCCCTTATGTCATGCCAAATGCAAGATGGGGACAAAGAATGGGCAACGCAAAACTAGTGGATACGATGATTTATGATGCTCTTACAGATAAGTTTAATGACTATCACATGGGAGTGACAGCTGAAAACATTGCAGAAAAGTGGGAAATCACTCGAGAGATGCAGGATGAATTTGCTTGTTTAAGCCAACAAAGAGCGGAAACTGCCCAAAGAGAGGGGCGCTTTATAGAGGAGATTGTCCCCGTTCAGATTCCACAACGTAAAGGTGAACCTGTTTATGTTGATACCGACGAATACCCTAAGCACGGGATGACGATGGAAAAGTTGTCTCAATTACGTCCTGCCTTTAAGAAGAATGGAACGGTTACAGCTGGCAATGCTTCAGGAATTAATGACGGAGCAGCTATGGTTGTACTTATGTCAAAAGAAAAAGCGGATGAACTTGAGATCGAGCCATTAGCTACCATAGTTTCATATGGCAATGCGGCTCTTGATCCGAAAATTATGGGGTACGGACCTGTACCTGCAAGTAGAAAAGCATTAGATCGCGCAGGACTAACAGTTGATGACCTGGATTTAGTTGAAGCAAATGAGGCTTTTGCAGCTCAATCTTTAGCGGTTGTTAAAGATCTGAGTTTGAATCCTGATAAGGTGAACGTGAATGGGGGGGCCATCGCCCTTGGCCACCCTGTTGGAGCATCAGGAACTCGTGTTCTGGTCACTCTTCTTCACGAAATGAAAAGAAGAGAAGCCAAACGTGGACTGGCTACTCTTTGTATTGGAGGAGGGCAAGGAACAGCTCTTATTGTTGAGAGAAAATAAGAAGAAAGAGGAACTCTAATAGGATGAGTTCCTCTTTAACAAAGTCCAACTATACGATCCTGGGCTATCCTTTTAGACAAACTTCTGTTAGAGAGGCGGTGTAAAATGAATATTAAAGAAACAGTAAGTCAGTTTGCTCGGTCCTTTGACCAAGTGGAATCAATTGTACAAGCTTTGCCGTTTGCTGTAGTCCTTACAGATCAAAAGGGACTGGTCCACTATCACAACGATATGTTCGAACGTATGGTCAAGAAAGAACATAAAAAGGTCGATCAATATAAAATTAATCAATTCCTTGAACAAAAAATGATTGAAACGATTCAGGTTGGTACCAATCAATACATAAAAATAGATAATCGTTCCTTTGTTATACGAAAAGAACTTGCGTATGTCCATGGAGAGTCGTATGATTTGTATTTGCTTTCTTCAGTCAAGCAGTTGGAACAATTACTTCAAATAAACCAAGAGAAAAATGAACTGTTAGAGACAGTGATGGAATTTGCCTATGATGGAATCGTCATGGTTGATGCAGAAGGAATTGTGACGATGTTAAGTAAGGAGTATGGTGAATTTATTGGAGTTGATCCTAAAGAAGCTGTCGGAAAACATGTAACGGAAGTAATTGAAAATACCCGAATGCACGAAGTCGTCAAAACAGGAAAAGTGGAAATTGCCGACTTACAAAAAATAAACGGCGACTATATGATTGCCACTCGTGTGCCCATTATAAAAGATGGAGAGATTAAAGGAGCCGTTGGAAAAGTTCTCTTCAAAAACGTGGGAGATTTTAATTCTCTATATAAACGAATCAATGTCATAGAAAAAGAACTTAAGAAGTACAAAGGGGAATTTAAGGAGCAAAACAAAGCAGCTTATACGTTTCACCATTTAATAGGAGAAAGTCTTTCTTTAACTAGAGCGAAAAAGGAAGCTGAAAGAGCAGCTTTAAGTAAATCGAGTATTTTGCTTCTAGGTGAGAGTGGGACAGGGAAGGAATTGTTTGCTCATTCCATACATAATGCAAGTAAGCGCCAGGCAGGGTCTTTTGTGAAAGTAAACTGTGCAGCTATACCGGCAGATTTACTAGAGTCTGAGCTATTTGGCTATGAAGAAGGGTCTTTTACGGGAGCAAAAAAAGGTGGAAAGAAAGGGAAGTTTGAAGCTGCAGACGGAGGCACCATTTTTTTAGACGAAATCGGTGAATTACCTCTTCATATGCAAGTGAAGTTCTTGCGTGTCCTTCAAGAGAAAGAGGTTGAAAAAATCGGCTCAACATCAACAAAAAAAATCGATGTTCGCATTATTGCAGCAACGAACCGAGATTTAGAGGACATGGTTGAAAAAGGCGAATTTAGGCTCGATCTTTATTATCGACTAAATGTCGTTTCGATCCACATTCCTTCTTTAAAAGAAAGAAATCAAGATTTATCAATTTTATCGAATCATTTTATTTCAAAATTAAATACGTTTATGCAAAAAAACGTGCAAGCATTAACGAAAGAAGCTGAAAAGCAACTTTACAATTATGCTTGGCCTGGGAATATTCGAGAATTGGAGAATGTTCTTGAACGAGCGATGAACCTAGTAGATCGTCATGAAAAATGGATAGATCTTAAGCATCTACCAGAAAAGCTTATGTCAGTATCTAACTTACAACCCATCATACCGTTAGTTGAATTAATGGAAAAAACGGAACGAGAAGCACTTCAATCTGCGTTGCAACAAACGAACGGAAATCGTTCAAACGCCGCAAAACAATTGGGAATTAGTCGGACATCTTTTTATGAAAAGCTTGCAAAGTATGATTTGAATTAACTTGAAACCTCAATAATGTATTGAGGTTTTTTAGTGTTGCACCATTTCTGAAAGGGCTCGTTTTTCAGGGTGACAGACTTTTAAAAAAATTGTTTAGGGTTTACTGAGTAAGTGAAAAGGTTTATTTGTAAGCGTTACCGTACAACAAGTCAACTTACACTGTATTAATGTTCGTCTTTCCGTACACTATTTTAATAGATTGTAAGGTTATCCGTACAAAAATGGAATTAAATCTGCTTAAATGTTTTGAAATCCGCTGTTTATTAAGTTATTAAAGTTGGCATGGCTTTTGCAATAAAGAAGAGTGTAGAAAAAGAAAGCGCATACAAAGTTTTAGAGGAGGTACAACGAGATGATAAGTAAAGTGAAAACGGCAGAAGAAGCAATGAAATTAATACCAAATGATGCCACCGTCGCAACAGGAGGATTTGTTGGTAACGGTCATCCAGAAGGTTTAACGGCAGCCTTAGAGGAACGTTTTCTAAAAGAAAGTCAACCTACGGGCTTAACTCTGGTTTATGCTGCCGGTCAAGGAGATGGAAAAGAAAAGGGCCTAAATCATCTTGGCTATGAAGGACTCGTTTCCTGTGTAATTGGTGGACATTGGGGACTTGCTCCAAAGCTTCAGAAACTAGCGATTGAAAATAAGATTAAAGCGTACAATTTCCCTCAAGGGGTTATTACGCATCTTTTTCGAGATATTGCAGCAGGAAAACCTGGAACACTTACACATGTTGGGTTAAAAACGTTTGTGGACCCCCGTAATCAAGGTGGAAAATTAAACGAAGTAACTAATGAAGATCTTGTTTCATTAATGGAGTTAAATGAACGTGATTATTTATTTTATAAGACGTTTCCGATTGATGTTGCTCTCATAAGAGGAACGTTCGCAGACGAAGCAGGCAATATCACCTTGCATAAAGAAGCGGGAACACTTGAAATCTTGTCAATTGCTCAAGCTGCCAAAAATTCTGGTGGAAAGGTTATTGTTCAAGTTGAGAGGCTTGTTGCAAAAGGGAGTCTTGATCCTAGACTTGTTAAAATTCCCGGAATCTTAGTTGATGCCGTTGTCCTTTCTAAACCGCAAGAGCATATGCAGACTTTTGCTGAACAGTATAACCCGTCCTATAGCGGTGAATTAAAAGCGGTTAATCGTGATTTAGCTAAATTACCACTAAATGAAAGAAAAGTCATTGCAAGGCGTTCGGCATTGGAATTACAACCTTATGCCATTACGAACCTTGGAATTGGGATGCCAGAAGGGGTATCCATGGTCGCTAATGAAGAAGGTGTTGACCATTTAATCAACTTAACCGTAGAATCAGGTCCAATTGGGGGAATTCCCGCTGGGGGTATGAGCTTTGGGGCCTCCATTAATCCTGAATGTATCATTGATCAACCGTATCAATTTGATTTTTATGACGGGGGTGGCCTAGACGTTGCTTTCTTAGGGCTTGCACAATTAGATCGTTTTGGAAATGTCAATGTCAGCAAGTTTGGACCTAAAATAGCAGGGGCTGGAGGATTTATTAACATTACACAAAATGCTAAGAAGGTTGTTTTCTGCGGGACGTTCACGGCAGGAGGATTAAAAGTTAAGATTGCTGATGGCAGACTCGAAATTCTACAAGAAGGAAAGATTAATAAATTTTTACAAGAAGTCGAACACATTACATTTAGTGGAGATTATGCAAATGAAACAGGACAAACCATTCTGTATGTCACAGAGAGAGCGGTGTTTGAGTTAACCCCAAATGGCGTCCTCTTACTAGAAGTTGCACCTGGAATAGACATTGAAAAAGATATCCTTGCACACATGGATTTTAAACCAATTGTACCAGAGAGAGTTCAGCTAATGGACACACGTATATTCCAAGAAGGGAAAATGGGATTATCGCTTGAAAAAGGAACAGCGATCTTAGTGTAACCAAATTAGAATCTGGAGGGATATTGATGATTGGAATTATATTAGGTCTTGTCTTATTAATGTTTTTAGCGTATCGCGGCTGGTCTATTATTTGGGTAGCACCGATAACAGCTGGTGTTGTGGCCCTTTTTGGTGGATTAAATCTTCTAGAAGCTTATACCGATACGTACATGCAAGGCTTTGTGAACTTTGCTAAAGCTTGGTTTCCCGTTTTTATGCTCGGTGCCATCTTCGGGAAATTAATGGAGGATACGGGGGCAGCAAGTTCGGTGGCGGTTACCATTACAAAGGTAATTGGCAAGAAAAGGGCGATCCTAGGCGTTATAGCTGCTTGTGCAGTTTTGACATACGGAGGAGTAAGTTTGTTCGTTGTTGTATTCGCGGTTTATCCTCTAGCGATCGCTTTATTCCGTGAAGCGAATATTACTCGCAGGCTTTTACCGGGTACGATTGCACTAGGAGCTTTTACATTTACCATGACAGCTGTACCAGGAACGCCGCAAATTCAAAATTTAATTCCTACTAATTATTATGGAACAACAGCCATGGCAGCTCCTTTTATGGGGATTGTCGCAGCACTAGTTATGGGAATAGGAGGATATGTCTACTTAATATGGAGAGAGAAGAAGACAAAAGAAGCTGGAGAATTTTACACAGAACCAAATGATCAAAACATTGAACGTGTAGAAGCGGAAAAATTACCTAATGCCCTTCTTTCCTTCTTACCGTTAATGACAGTCATTTTTACGTTAAATATCTTAAAATGGGACATAGTTGTTGCTTTACTAGCTGGTATTATTTTGATTATTTTGTTAAATCTAGGTATGATGAAGAAGTTCATAGAATCTGTTAATAAAGGCGCAAGTGGCTCTGTGATTGCGATTATTAATACCAGTGCAGCTGTTGGATTTGGATCCGTTGTTCGAGCTGTTCCTGGTTTTGAAAGATTAACAGATTTCCTGATGGGCATTCAAGGAAGTCCGCTCATTTCACAAGCCGTTGCCATTAATATTTTAGCGGGTTCAACGGGATCTGCATCGGGTGGACTAGGCATTGCACTAGAAGCTCTTGGTGATCGTTATATGGAACTTGCTGCTCAATCAGGTATTAGTCCAGAAGCATTCCATCGTGTCGCCTCCATTGCTTCAGGAGGTCTCGATACATTGCCTCACAACGGAGCTGTTTTAACGCTATTAACGATTACGGCTATGACTCACAAAGACTCTTATAAGGATATTTTTGTCGTAGGTTGTGCGATTCCGATTTTAAGTGTAATTGTTGCCATTTTATGTGCTTCAATTGGAATTATTTAATTAATAGAATACGAGGAGGAACTAAGATGAGGTTAAAAGACAAAGTAGCGATAATTACAGGGGCTGGCCGAGGGATTGGTGAAGCAACAGCGAAGAAGTTTGCTAGTGAGGGAGCAAAAGTCGTAGTAGCAGACCTGAATCATGAAGACGTTGATCAAACCGTTACAGCGATTAAAGAACTTGGGGGAGAAGCGATTGGCACGCTTGTTAATGTAACAAAAAGAGCAGATGTGAAAGCGCTTATGGAAAGAACCATTGCGATTTATGGAAGTGTGGATGTCGTTGTCAATAATGCGGGGATCACGGCAGATGCTCAATTATTAAAAATGACAGATGAGCAGTGGGATCAAGTCATCGATGTGAATTTAAAAGGAGTATTCACTGTATCTCAAGAGGCGGCAACAGTGATGAAAGAACAAAATAGTGGTGTCATTTTAAATGCCTCATCGATTGTAGGTTCTTTTGGGAATTTCGGACAAACCAATTACGCTGCGACCAAATGGGGAGTAAACGGGATGACGAAAACATGGGCTAAAGAGCTTGGCCGCTATAACATTCGCGTCAATGCAGTAGCTCCAGGGTTCATCTTGACGCCAATGACAGAAAAAATGCCTGAAAAAGTGTTGAACATCATGAAAGAGAAATCGGTTTTAAATGATTTAGGCTCACCGGAAGATATAGCAAATGGATACGCGTTTCTTGCTTCAGATGAAGCGCGATTTATTACAGGGACGATATTAAGTATCGATGGCGGTGTGGTTATTTAATAGAGAAGAGGCTTTGTTTACAGCCTCTTCTCTTTCATTAGAATTCTTTAGAGTAGTGAAAATGTTGCCATAAAATATTCCTCTTAACGTATAATTAAACCGTTAAGTAAGCAATTCTAGGAGGCGTTTTAATTGAATATAGTAGTACTTGGAGCAGGAGCAGTTGGAGGCTATTTTGGCGGTAAGCTTGCAGCAAAGGGATCAAATGTAACTTTTCTCGTTCGGCCTAAACGATATAAGCAGCTACAAAAAAATGGTTTACATGTAAAAAGTGTAGCCGGGGATTTTTCTATAACCCCTAATGTTGTCTTTGAAGCAAGCGAAATTGATAAACCGGACCTCGTAATCGTAGCGCTAAAAAATTATCATCTAGAAGAAGCGTTGCCACAAATTGAAACGCTAGTGAACAACGGTGCGAAAGTACTGCCTTTACTCAATGGAATTAAACATCTTGATGTCCTAACGTCAAAATTTGGTCAAGAAAAAGTATTAGGTGGGCTATGTTATATCGAAGCAACCTTAAATAATGAAAGTGAAATTGTTCATACAAGTGCGTTACATGAGATCGTTTTCGGACCATTATTGGATACAGATAGGATCTTTTTGCGAAATCTAAAAGACAGGTTTGAACAAGCGAAGGTGCCAGTTACCTTGTCTGAGACGATTTTAGAAGATATGTGGAAAAAGTATATTTTCTTAACGTCTTTAAGCGGAATTACAACGGCTACACGCCAACCAATTGGCGTTGCTCTTCAAGATGATGTAACAGCGAACTTCTTGAATAATGTGGTTACTGAAGTCTATGAGATTGCACAAGCTAGAAATATTCTTTTACCTGAGAACACAATCGAAGCGATTTTAACGAAGTTACATAGTCTCTCACCGGAAATGACATCATCCATGCATCGTGACTTAGAAAAAGGGTTATCGATTGAATTAGATAGTCTACACGGCTATTTATTAACACTTGCAGAGAAATATCAGATCGAAGTGCCATCGATTCATGCGATTTACTCGTTGCTTCATCCATATAAAAATGGAATGAAAAATGAAAAGGACTCGTAAAGAGTTCTTTTTTCTTAAAAACAAAGATAAAATAAGATAGAAATTTCAAAAAGTGGTTCCTGTATGGTAGAAGAACATGATACTATGGAAAAAACATCCTTGTCATGGTCACCAAGATTAATTAGTTAAATGGAGGTGAAAAGATCATTATTTCCTTTGCTAAATAGTGTTAAATTCGATGTAACACTAAAATGAATGGCTATTCATTCATTTCAAGGAGGTTTATTATATGATAGGGGTTGAGACGATGAAGGGGAAAGTGGTAATCGTAACAGGTGGAAGTAATGGAATGGGAAAAGCAATGGCTAAAAAATTCGCCGAGCAAGGTGCTTATGTTACGATCAGTGGGCGTGACTTAGAAAAACTTGAACGAGCAAAACAAGAAATCGAGACATTCGAAGGGCAAATTCTACCTGTTGTAATGGATGTTCGCGATCCTGAGAAGGTTCAATCAATGGTCGATCAAACAAAAGAGGCATTCGGAACCATCGATTTTTTAGTCAATAACGCAGCCGGGAATTTCCTTGTTCGCGCTGAAGAGCTATCAGTGAATGGATGGAATTCAGTTATTAATATTGTCTTAAATGGAACGTGGTATTGCTCACAAGCAGTGGCCCAAGAATGGATTAAGGAAAAGAAGTCTGGAAGTATTACTAACATTGTTGCTACCTATGCATGGACGGCTGGAGCAGGAGTGGTTCACTCCGCTTGTGCGAAGGCGGGTGTACTAGCAATGACAAGGTCTCTTGCTGTTGAATGGGGGAGTCAATATGGAATCAGAGTCAATGCGATTGCACCAGGTCCTATTGAAGACACGGGTGGAGCTGAGAAACTAATTATGAATGAAGAAGCTTATAAAAAGGTAGTGAAAGGAATTCCTGCAAGACGTTTTGGGAAAGTTGAAGAAGTAGCAGGGGTAGCTGCGTTCTTGTTTTCACCAGAAGCGCAATATATTAATGGAGATTGCATTACAATTGACGGTGGACAATGGCTGAATAACGCATCGTTTCAGTTTTAGTATTGATTCAAAAAAGTAAGCGCTTTTAAAGTGAGACTGACTTCGTTTGTCAGTCTTTTTTGTGAGTGAAAGATGCTTAGATAATAAATCAATCAGATCGGATAAATAGTCATTCTTGGATTTTTAAATGAACTCAATCTACAGACTTACGTTAGGAGCACCTACAGTAGACGCTCCTAGTCACATGGGGTGATAATTCTGACTTTGATCTGTTTGAATCGCTAATTTTTGCAGTTTTTCATTTAAATAGACGCGGTCTAAATCAAGCATATCTTCTTTTTTAATTCCTTCTTCAATATATCTGGAAAATTCCCATATGGTTTGTTTAATCTGCTTGTTGTTTTGAGCTGCAACCAATTGCAAGGAATCGATGATCGCGGCTAAAACAGATACATCTTCTGTACCGGGACGTCTAATTTGATAGTAACATTTATACAGATAGTCTTTGAAATGTCGTTGTTGGACAATGACTCTAAGAGCTTGGTGAGAATCGTTATAATAGGATCGGTGTAAATTTTTCTTTGCTAAAACGGTTAAAATTCGAGCTAGAGCGCGAATGCCACTAATCGCCGTATTAGGGTCGTTGATCCCTGGTGATAAGGCTCGTAGCGAGATTTCAACAAGCTTTGTTAAGCCGAAGTCAATATCTTGGATGGTCGCTCGCTCTTCACCAACATGGAAATAACGTTCATACAATGCCGTATCTAAATGGCTAGTTTTCCCCCATATAGATAGCAGAACCATTCCTCCTTCTAAAAAATCACCAAGTCCTACTTCGATTTTGACAATCAAGTCATCTTGTGAAGCTTGCTCGATCAGTTCTTCTAATTCGATTACCAATAAATAACCGGCTTGTTTCGAATGGATGTGTAGAGGGTCCACTAATTTTACCTCTTCACTTTCCCAATCTTTCCAAGGCTCATCGGGCACTTCTTCTATGGCATCGTCGTAATTATGATGGATCGATTCGATCGTGTTTCGAGTAATATGATGAATTAAATTGCTCACTTGAATCCATCTTCCAACATGATGCACGAAAAAAACAAAATATCCGACGCATACTATCGCGTATATAACAGCTAAGGTTGGGGAAAAAAACAACAATTCTTGCTTCGTATCTCGTATAAGAAGAAGAAGAACCAAAGCATATAAAAATCCACCAATGAATACACCTAAAATGCGCTGAGTGTAGACATCCGTCATAAAGTCCTGCATGGTTCGAGGTGAGAATTGTGATAAATAGGTGGTTAGCACAACCATAATTGTAGAAAAGGAAATGGTTGTCATTGTCAACAATGAGGAAGTGATTGTACTTAACAACGTTTGCGCTAGAGCTAAGTCTACATAGAAAAAATTAGGCAGAAACTGACTACTTATATAACGATCCCCCCATATGCTCAAACAAGCAAATAAGATGGAAATAACTCCGTAAATGGCTGGGATGTACCAAAATTGCGAACGCAAAATAAACAGAGTTGGGTGATGTTTCATTTGTACCTCCCTTTTTCTAATGATATACAAGTAGGTTTTGCCAAATTCAAGAGAATAAAACGTTTTGTTTTCATAAATTGCAGGAATTGAGGAGTAAGAAGTTGAAAGAAGAACACGATATAAAACGGAAGGAGTGATCATCATGAGTTTTCAAAATCCTAAAGACGAAGAAATAAAAAAATTATTAAATGAAAGTAAACGAATTGCGGTAGTGGGACTGTCCGCGAGTCCCGACCGAACTTCTTATATGGTCAGTGAAGCGATGCAAAAAGCTGGTTATGAGATTATACCTGTAAACCCTACAGTTGATGAGGTATTAGGAGTAAAGGCAGTCAGCTCGCTAAATGAAATCGAAGGAAAAATTGACATTGTCAATGTCTTTAGAAGAAGTGAATTTTTACCAGAAGTAGCTAAAGAAACTGTGGAAGTTGATGCTACTGCATTTTGGGCACAACTTGGGTTAGAAAATGAAGAAGCTTACGAAATACTCAAGCAAAAAGGAATTCAAACCATTATGAATCGTTGTATTAAAGTTGAACACGCCAAATGGAAATAACTGTTTTTTAAAGACGAGGCTTCTTATAAAGTCTCGTTTTTTACTTGTTAAAAAACTTAAAGAAAATAAAGGATAATAGAAAAGGTGTTGCGAATACAGAAATAACAGCTAAAATAGATTAAGCAGCACTGTTCGAGGAAAAGAAACATTTGTTCGTTTGTGCTACAATACGAGTAGCATGTTGAAAGGAGTCTCAACTTTGGCAAAAAAACAACATATGGATTATAACGATGAATCAATACAAGTATTAGAAGGCCTTGAAGCAGTTAGAAAGCGCCCAGGAATGTATATTGGTAGTACGGACTCGCGCGGGCTTCATCATCTTGTTTACGAAATAGTAGATAACTCAGTTGACGAAGCGTTAGCTGGACACGGTTCATACATAAATGTAACTGTACATCGTGATAATAGTATTTCTGTTACTGATGAAGGGCGCGGGATGCCGACTGGAATGCATAAATCAGGTAAGCCAACTCCGGAAGTGATTTTGACAGTTCTTCACGCAGGAGGTAAGTTTGGACAAGGCGGTTATGCAACAAGTGGTGGACTACATGGTGTAGGGGCCTCTGTTGTTAATGCCCTTTCTGAATGGTTAGTCGTCGAAATCAAACGAGATGGCCATGTCTATAAGCAAAGATTTGAAAATGGTGGCAAACCTGTAACGACTCTTGAAAAAGTTGGAAACACTCGTAAAACAGGGACTACGATCCACTTCAAGCCAGATCCAACCATCTTTACGGCAACGACGTATAATCTTGAAACGTTAACAGAGAGACTACGTGAAGCCGCTTTCTTACTTAAAGGCTTAAGAATTGAACTGGTTGACTTACGTGGAGAAGGTTCTAAAGAAGAGTTTTATTTTGAAAATGGAATCGAAGCGTTCGTTGAATATTTAAATGAGGACAAAGAAACGATTAGTCCTGTTGTCTTTTTCCAAGGAGAGCAAAATAACATTGAAGTTGAATTTGCTTTCCAGTTCAATGACGGTTACACCGAAAATGTTCTCTCGTTTGTGAATAACGTCCGTACGAAAGATGGAGGAACACATGAACTAGGGGCTAAAGCAGCCATGACTAGAGCTGTGAATGAATATGCTAGAAAAGTGAAAATCTTAAAGGAAAAAGATAAAAATTTAGATGGTTCTGATATTCGCGAAGGATTCACTTCGATTATTTCCGTTCGAGTGCCTGAGGAAAAGCTACAATTTGAGGGACAAACAAAAGGGAAATTAGGAACGTCTGAAGCACGTTCTGCTGTTGACGGTGTTGTATCTGAAAAGTTATCCTATTTCTTTGAAGAAAACCCAGATGTAAGTACGATGCTGATTAAAAAGGCTGTTAAAGCAGCCCAAGCTCGTGAGGCAGCTAGAAAAGCAAGAGAAGATGCTCGTAATGGTAAGAAGAGTAAGCGTCGAGATGTTTTGTTGAGTGGAAAACTTACTCCTGCACAATCAAAGAACCCGCAACGAAACGAACTTTACTTGGTGGAGGGAGATTCAGCTGGTGGTTCCGCGAAGCAAGGACGTGACCGAAAGTTCCAAGCGGTTCTACCTTTGCGTGGTAAAGTGATTAATACGGAGAAAGCTAAGCTTGAAGACATTATGAAAAACGAAGAAATTCGTACGATCATCCATACGATTGGTGCAGGTGTTGGAGCTGATTTCACGCTTGAAGACGTGAATTACGATAAAGTTGTTATTATGACCGATGCCGATACGGATGGAGCGCATATTCAAGTTCTTTTATTAACGTTCTTTTACCGCTATATGCGTCCACTTTTTGATGCTGGAAAGATTTATATTGCATTGCCACCCCTATATAAAGTGAGCAAAGGTACTGGGAAAAAAGAAATTATTGAATATGCATGGGATGAACGTGAATTAGATAGTGCAACAAAAAAGGTCGGCAGAGGCTATACATTGCAGCGTTATAAGGGTCTTGGAGAAATGAATGCGACCCAGCTTTGGGAAACAACTATGGATCCAGAGACAAGAACGCTCATTCGAGTCAAACTTGACGATGCAGCGCGTGCTGAAAAGCGTGTAACGACATTAATGGGGGATAAAGTTGAGCCAAGACGTAAATGGATAGAATCACATGTTCAATTTGGCTTGGAAGAAGACTCGAACATCTTAGAAAATGAAAACTTAGCAGTAGTTGAGGAGGAGTAAGCTTGGCACAAACAGAGCGTTACTTAGACCTTCCCTTAGAAGATGTTATTGGGGACCGATTCGGTCGCTATAGTAAATACATTATTCAAGAACGTGCATTACCCGATGCGAGGGATGGGCTAAAGCCAGTTCAACGTCGTATTTTATATGCGATGTATAAAGAAGGAAATACAGCTGAAAAACCATTTCGTAAATCGGCTAAGACCGTCGGTAATGTTATTGGTAACTATCATCCACATGGAGATTCTTCCGTATATGAAGCCATGGTTCGGATGAGTCAGGAATGGAAGGTTCGTAATCTTTTAGTAGATATGCACGGGAACAATGGTTCGATTGATGGAGATCCTCCAGCAGCGATGCGTTACACAGAAGCGCGATTATCTAAAATCGCTGCACAGCTCTTACGTGATATTGATCGTGATACCGTCGATTTCATTCCTAACTTTGATGATTCTGAGGAAGAACCAGTTGTGTTACCTGCCATGTATCCGAATTTACTTGTAAATGGATCGACAGGGATTTCATCTGGTTATGCTACCGATATTCCGCCTCACCATTTAGGTGAAATTGTTGATGGTGTAATCATGCAAATGGAAAATCCGAATACGACACTTGAGGACTTGTTACAAGTGATTAAGGGACCAGACTTCCCAACGGGCGGAATTGTTCAAGGATTAGATGGGATCAGGCAAGCCTATCGCACAGGTAAAGGTAAAGTAGTCGTTCGTGCAAACACAGAAGTAGAAGAAATTCGCGGTGGACGTAAGCAAATCGTGATCACGGAAATTCCATATGAGGTTGTAAAATCAAACCTTGTTAAAAAAATGGATGAACTTCGTTTTGATAAAAAAGTTGACGGAATAGCTGAAGTCCGAGACGACACCGATCGAACTGGATTGCGGATTGTGGTAGAATTAAAGAAAGAAGCAGATGCTACTGCAATCTTAAACTATCTATTAAAAAATACCGATTTACAAGTTACATATAACTTCAACATGGTGGCTATAGCTAATAAAGCACCGAAGTTAATGGGTCTTCAACCGTTAATCCAAG
Organism: Halalkalibacter alkalisediminis; assembly: GCF_028610705.1. Lineage (GTDB taxonomy): Bacteria > Bacillota > Bacilli > Bacillales > Bacillaceae_D > Halalkalibacter > Halalkalibacter alkalisediminis. The sequence goes on along the minus strand of NZ_JAQQWT010000002.1, from coordinate 196,694 downwards.
CTTACATTGATCATCAGAAGCTTGTGTTTACAAGAAGAGCGAAATATGACCTGAAGAAAGCACTGGATCGTCAACATATTGTTAAAGGTCTAATTAAGGCTATTTCCATTCTGGATGAAGTAATCACAACAATTCGTGCATCAAAGGATAAGAAAGACGCAAAAGAAAATTTAATTTCAAAATATGATTTTACTGAAGCTCAAGCGGAAGCGATTGTCACCTTGCAACTTTATCGTTTAACGAACACGGATATTACGACTCTTGAAGAAGAAGCTGCAGAACTCGAACGTCGTATTCATGAGCTTGAAGCGATTCTTGAAAGTGAAAAGAAATTAATTTCAGTTATAAAGAAAAATCTACAAACGATAAAGAAAGAATTTGCAGATCCTCGTCGAACGATTATTAAAGAGGAAATTGAAGAAATTAAAATTAATATGGATGTATTGATTGCTTCTGAAGACGTGATGGTTACAGTTACAAAAGAAGGTTACGTCAAGAGAACGAGCATTCGTTCTTATGGAGCCTCAAATGGTGAAAATCCTGGCATGAAAGAAGGAGATTATCTTCTTGGCCACTTCGAAATAAATACCATAGAAACTTTGTTATTGTTTACGAAGCTAGGAAATTACTTATATATTCCAGTACACCAACTCCCTGATATAAGGTGGAAGGACAATGGCCAGCATGTTGCCAATCTCGTTAGTGGGCTAGAGCGAGAGGATGAAATCATCAAAGCATTGCCAGTAAAAGAATTTAAAGAAGAAGAATCTCTTTTGTTCATTACAAAAAATGGAATGGCAAAACGTTCGCAGTTATCGCTTTACCAAGCACAACGTTTCTCCAAACCGTTGATGGCAATTAAGCTTAAAGAAGATGATGAAGTCGTAGCCATGATGCATACTACGGGTACTGAAGAATTATTTATCGCAACAAACTTAGCTCTAGGCCTGTGGTTGAGTGTAGATGAAATCAACTTGGTTGGTCAAAGGGCTGCAGGGGTAAAAGCAATTAATTTAAAAGAAGGCGACTATGTCGTTGGTGCAGACACGTTTTTGGTAGATGAAAAGAAAGTTGAGTTTATTATCATTACACAACGTGGAGCCGTTAAAAAGATTCCTATTACAGAATTTGATAAATCAAGTCGTGCAAAACGTGGACTTGTGATGCTTAGAGAGTTAAAATCAAACCCACACCGAGTGCTTGCATGTAAGCGAGTCACGAAAGAAACGTCCCACTTAACCATTCGGACAAAGAATGATGTTATCGAGACGATAGATCCTAATAATTATCGTAACAGCGATCGTTACAGCAATGGATCCTTTGTTGTTGATGTTGCCACAACTGGTGATGTGATTGAAGTATGGGAGGAAATTGATACAACTCTAAAAACCGATGAGGTTTAATCTCATCGGTTTTTCCATCTTTATATATTCCTTTAGAAACGATTTGATCTATATGCTCTTAAAAACGAACCTTACAAATTACAAGATTATTTCAGTTTATTATAATAATGTTATGTAAACTAATAAAAATTAAAACATAAAAGGATGAACACAATGAAAGGGACCACCCACATTATTGGAGGAATAGCCGCTGCCGTTGTTTGGCATAAATTTACGAATACACCGATACAAGAACCGATCTATTATTATAGTGCTGCTTTTATTGGCTCGATTATCCCAGATATTTGTCATCCAAAATCAATGATCGGGAGGAGGCTTCCGATTCTTTCGCGGATTTTCAGCAAAATATTTGGTCACCGCTCCTTAAGCCACAGCTTATTATTTATGATGCTGTTATACATACTCTTTCAGCAATTAACTTTTATCGGTTCTACGTCATTGGGGCTTGGAGTATTAGTTGGTGTTGCAAGTCATATTTTGCTTGATTCAATGACGACACAAGGTGTTAAATTTTTATATCCATTTAAAATGAATGTGAGAATGCCACTATATGTAAGGACGGGGTCATTAATAGGGGAGAATTTTGTTACATTGAGTTTATTGGTCCTTACTTTCTTATTTTTGTTCACTTAAACGTTTTCTTAACTTGACCATAGCCAATAAATCGGTAGAAGTATAACCGCTTAACAATATAGAAATACTTTTAAAAAAGTTAAATCTAATCTAGGAGTGATTTCTTGAAACGAATTGCTGTTTTAACAAGCGGAGGAGACTCTCCAGGGATGAATGCGGCTGTCCGCGCAGTCGTAAGAAAGTCTATTTTTCATGATTGTAAAGTATTTGGGGTGTACCGTGGCTATGCGGGGATGATAGAAGGAGATATAAAAGAACTGGATCTGGGGTCTGTTGGAGATATTATTCATCGGGGCGGAACGATGTTACATAGTTCAAGAAGTGAAGAATTTAGAACCGTAGAAGGTCAGTTGAAGGCTGTTGAGCAATTAAAAAAGCATGGGATTGAAGGCGTCATTGTTGTTGGTGGAGATGGTTCTTACCGTGGAGCCCAAAAGCTTTCAAAACATGGGATTGCAACCGTGGGTGCACCAGGTACGATTGACAATGATATTCCCGGAACCGATTTTACCATTGGCTTCGATACGGCTTTAAATACGATTATTGATTCAATTGATAAAATTAGAGATACTGCTAGTTCACACGAACGAACTTATGTGATAGAAGTCATGGGACGTCATGCTGGTGACCTAGCCTTATTAAGTGGCCTAGCTGGTGGCGCAGAGACGATTTTGTTACCAGAAGTCGGACATAATATGGATGACATCATTGATCGGTTAGAGCGTGGTGCAAAGCGTGGAAAAAAACACAGCATTATTGTGGTTGCAGAAGGAATTGGAAGTGGCTTTGATGTGGCAAAAGATATTGAAAAAAGGACTCAATTAGAAACGCGTGTCACGGTTCTTGGTCATCTTCAAAGAGGTGGATCTCCAACCGGATTTGATCGAGTGTTAGCTAGTCGTTTAGGCGCGTATGCGGTAGATTTACTACTAGATGGAAAATCAGGTATAGCTGTTGGTCTTGAGAAAAATCAACTGGTTCATTACCCATTTGATGAGATTTTCCAGAAACCACATCAGATAGACAAACAAGTCTATGAATTGTCAGCACAGTTATCCATTTAAACTCGATTTAAAAAAATTACTGTATCACATTATTTTTGTGTGAAACCGAAATCCGCACCACTTATATTGAACTGCACTCCAATTGTTAGACGCTAACAATTGGAGGTGCAGTTTTTTTATCCTTGTTCCGTTTCTTTTGACGTTGCAGTAGCACCGTCATACTCACGGTCAATTTGGCCTGTCGTTTTGGGCCTCGATGATAACGAATAATCAGCCACTTCTTTTGGTCCAGTTAAACCAAATAACCCCATATTTCCTTGACCCATACGAACATTTTCAAAGACGTTGTTTTCTTTCCTCGTTGCCATGGTTTCACCTCGAAATAATATTTAGTCAGCTGGATTTGCATCAACCGCTATTTCGTATGCATAAAGGATTGAATCTCTCTCCTCGGGGTCCGTGATACCCACCAAGTACTGACCATCAGCTTCATCCTCAACACGCATTAAAATGGTGTCTTCATTAGATGATAATAGAGCATATGAGTGTTCTTCCATGTCAAAAAGTGCTTCTACTGAATAATCCTTTGTTTGCCCATTTTCATCTTCAATGGTAATCTGATCGCGCATTTCGTTTGATTCCACATGTATCACTCCTTAAAGGATGTACTGTTACTTTTCCCTATAGGAATCGTAATTATTTTAGCAAGAGATTCCCATACTAACATGGACGAAGAGGAGGGTTTGAATGAGAGCAAAGATCGGTTTCATTCTGATCATGTTGTTATTGATAAACTTATTTATGCCAAATGTACAGGCTTTTGATCAACAAAAAATAGAGGACCTTTTGCAAACGAGTTCAATTTTAGAAGGAGCCATTATTAGTGTAAGTGTGCGCTCAGCTAAAACTGGTGAGGTACTGTATGAGCATTTAGCTGATACTCGTTTAAGACCAGCATCAAATATGAAACTTTTTACTGCGGCATCAGCCTTATCGGTATTAGGAGACCATCACCGATTTACAACAAATTTGTATACAGACGGAACAATCAAATGGAAGATACTTAACGGCAATCTCTATATAAGAGGGAGTGGGGACCCTACCCTTTTAAAAAAGGATATTGATGATCTTGTTCAACAGTTAAAAGAAAAAGGAGTAACGTTCATTAAAGGAAATCTAGTTGCAGACGATAGTCGTTATGATGCGCAGCGATACTCAGTCGACTTACCTTGGTCAGATGAAGAGGCTTACTATGGCGCACAGGTATCTGCTTTAACCGTTGCCCCAGACAATAATTATGATTCGGGAACCGTAATGGTTGAAATCACTCCTGGAAATGAAATCGGTGAGAAGGGAATAGTCACCGTAACCCCTTTCGCATCCCCTTTAACGATAAGGAACACCAGCACGACCGTTGACATGGACGAAATAACCAATTTAACGATATCGCGTGAGCATGGGGCCAATCATCTGTACATCAAAGGGGGGATACCCAAAAACGCATCTTCTCTTAAAGAAACGATTGCCCTATGGGAACCGACAAACTATGTATTAGAGCTTTTCAATCAATCTTTAAAGGAACATGGCATTACCTTATTGGGTGAATCAAGAATAGACCGAATACCACAAACTTCAAAAAGGGTAGCCTCTCATAGCTCCATGCCTCTTTCAAAATTACTTATTCCATTTATGAAACTAAGCAATAACGGTCATGCGGAAACGCTCATTAAAGAAATGGGATATATAAAAGGAGAAGATGGAAGCTGGGAAATGGGACTACAAGTGTTACAAGATGAAATAAAAAAGTGGGGCATTGAGAGTGAATCAATGATCATAAGAGACGGTTCAGGTATTTCGCATGTAAATGGAATCCAAAGTAGACAAATGACAAAACTTTTATTTGAGATACAAAACGAGCCTTGGTTTGAGTCTTTTCTAAGTTCCATGCCACTTGTCGATGGGCAAAACGAGCTTGAGCGTGGAACATTACACGAGAGAATGAGACTTACGGTCGCAAGTGGAAAAGTTAGAGCAAAGACCGGGACACTGACTTCAGTTAGTTCTTTAGCTGGTTATATTGAACATAGCGAAGATCCTCTGATTTTCTCCATTATTCTTAACCAAGTATTAGACGGGAAACAAGCAAAGCAACTTGAAGATCAACTGGTTTTAGCGATGCTCGAATAGGTTTATTTTAATGTGAGATGATATACCTTATTGACTCTAATGAAAAGGAGGAATCTTAAGTGGAGCATGAACCTTTAACCTATTATGAAAAACTTGAAAATGTCTTTGTCTTAACGGAAACAAAGAATATGCTCGAAGCAAGACTAAAAGAACTAAAGGCGAGTCAACAACCAACAGATAGTGTGGAAGATGATTTAAGAAAAATTAAAGAAGAGATTGAAGAATACACAGATGGAGTAGCGATTAATCCAAATCAAATGGTCGTTACAGCTTTATTTAATCCTGATGTGATGGAAGAAGATGAATAGAAATCGATCACACTAATCTCAAGGAGTATATCAAATGAAAAAATGGATGATGGTGACGCTTTTCCTTGTCTTATTAGGCGCTATACCGACTATTGGATCTGCTACTGAGGCTGCAGGACAGGCATCATTAATTGTTAAATCGTCAAGTCAATCATTGCATCAGACCGTTTTAAAAGTCAGATCAGAAAAAATCGTTCAAGCTCTTTTTCAAGCTACTCAGCTTGAAAAAGTTGATTTTATCCCTTTTACTAATCATTATGTGTTGCTTGAAGACCGTGGGACAATTCGAATATACACGATTGATGTGAACGGTGACTTCTTTGATGTTCAACAAAAAAGAAAGTTAAAAGTCGATCCGAACGCAGCAAAGAAAATCACAAGTTATTTCCGAGGTTTGCATGAGCATCATTTTGGGACACTGTTAAAATGGGAAGAAATCGACGAGATCATTCCTCGATATACAACCTTTACAATTACCGATTTAGAAACAGGATTACGCTTTAAAGCGCAAAGACGTGCCGGCAGTAACCATGCCGATGTTCAGCCTTTAACAAAAGCAGATACAGCAATCATGAAAGAGGCATACGGTGGCAAGTGGAGCTGGAAAAGAAGAGCCATTCTTGTTCATCATAACGGACAGGCTTTAGCTGCTTCTATGCATGGGATGCCCCATGGTGGTGGTGCTTTGGCAAACGGCTTTCCAGGACATTTTTGCATTCACTTCAAAGACAGCCTAACTCATTCAACAAGAAGTCTCGATCTATCACATCAGTTGATGGTGTATAAAGCAGGGGGTATTCTGTCCCCATATGTGAAGCAACTTTCCGCACAAGAAGTTATCGAGACTTTCTTTATTGCGTTAAATCAACACGATTTAGATTTGTTAAAATTGATTTACAACGAGGACCTAGAACAAGCAGAGGAATTCATTAATGAAGTGGAATTGATACGTCTAACAAGTAATAAACGATCGCCAACACTTAATGGCGACCTCATTTTTGAGATTCCGCTTTCTTTTATCATAAAGCAAAAAGACAAGAAGGAAAGGGCCTCTAGCTATACATTTAGATTGAAACGAGAATCGATCACAGATGGATGGACGCTTGATGGGGTTAGAACGGATCAACTATTAAGGAAATGAAACAAACGAACAGAACGTTATCCGTTCTGTTCGTTTGTTATGTTAATTTCTTTTGGTAACTTAAGAGGAGCACCAGGAACACGTCGTTGCTCATTTTCAATCAAGTCAGAAGATAAAATGTACACGAGCATTTGACCACCATAAATTCTAGCTTGTATAAGGATCGGTTGATTCAATTGATTTTTAAACATAAAGTCAGGTCCATACCAGCTTACAGTTGCATCTCGTCCACGAGGCACATAAGGAACACGACGACTATGAGAATAACGCTGGACTATTTTTAGACCAGCATGGTCGATCGCATTATATAACGTCGAAGAAACCTGACAAATTCCACCACCAATGTCTTCCGAAAGTTCACCCCGAACGATGACAGGTGCAGTTAAATATCCGCGCGCTCTCGTTCGTTTCCCAACAACTTCATTAAAGGAGAACGTCTCACCAGGAAAGACAACATGATTATTAATTGCTTCGGTTGCTAGCGAGATGTTGTGCGACCGTTCCTTATTCCGTTTATTAAAGTAAGTTACATACTGACCAATTCGTTGAACGCGAATATTAGACAGAATCTCACTGTTAACCTTAGGATGCACCGGCCGAAGCGGAACCTCAAATTGTGCTTCTTCATTCCCATAATAGTATTTATAAAAGGTTTCATGGAAGGAACGTTTGTCGAGCATATAGCCAATTTGTTCAGGTACGATTTGCCCGTATTTATCAATTTTTGCGTTAACAGGTGGTGTATACACTTGTTGTTGAATTTGATTGAGAAACAACTGATACTTATCTGAATCAATCATTTCCTTTCCGATTAACGGAGAATGAAATTGCATTCTGTTAACGGTTGCAATCGGTTGCCCCTCGTATGTAACAGTCAAATCATCTGGAGTTAAAAATGGGGATGATAAAAACAGAAAAATTGTTAGAAAATAGCTCATTAGTAAATATACCTCCCTAAGTTAGTATAACTACTCAGCTCATTTTTCATGTGAAGAAAAGAGGATTTTGTTTATAACCTGTAAAAAATCATTTGAAGTACTTAAAGTGGGATTGCTTCTAATCAAAAAGACCGCTCCTAAAAAAAGGAGCGATCGATCTTACCAACGCTTTTTCATCCAATTTTCAATCTTACGCTTAAGCACAATTTGGATCGGTTCATGTTCTTGACCTATTGGCTGAACAAGGACAGTTCTGATTCCTACATTTTTGCCACACCAGACGTCTGTAAATAATTGATCGCCTAAAAAGATCGTGGTATCATCTTTTGCCCCTAGTTCATTCATATGCTGACGAACTATACGAGCAGCTGGTTTCTTGCATCGACCAAACCCAATGATCCCATGAGGCTCACAAAAACGATCGACACGAGCTTGACTATTGTTAGAAGCAATGACTAATTGTACATCTTGCTCTTTCAGCATCTGGATCCAAGCTTCTAAATCATCGCCAGCTGGTAAATCGTGAGTCGCTAATGTGCTGTCTAAATCAGAAAAAATGGTTTCAACTCGGTTGGCCTTTAACCAGTCCATTGTAATCTCAGAAAAATGTTGGAGTTCAAAATCAGGTTTAAAAAACTTCATTAAATTCACTGCCTTTATGTATAGAGTTACAATATTGGTTCTTATCGTCCATTCCAAATTATACACTATTTCTGCGTATCTTTTCATTAATTCAATTGGACGATCAGGTAATTAAATGGTCTTCTGTATTCATAAAGATAAAAAGATCGAAGGTAGGTCAAGAAAATGGCCATGTTTGTGCTAAAACGTATAACTGCGAGAAAGAGTTAACAGAAAAACTCTTTTGAAAACTAAAGACCGTTAAAAGTGTTGTAAAAAATGCAAAAACAGCAATTGCTGGAGGAATTAAGTTAGAAACATTGCCTGAGGTCATTAAAGTCAACTGGGACCTTGTTATCGTTAGCGGAGGGATAACGGGTCAAGACAATAAGTTTGAAGCTGCTGCAAAAATGCAAAAATGTAAAAATTTAATAAACAAGGTTGAGTTAAGGATGAAGACAACACATTACCTATCGGTAATCCTTCGTGAACTATAACAATCAACCGAACTAATTAATAATGAACAACCAGAAAAGCTTGTAGAAGAGATACTCAAAACTCGGAAGATTTTTGTACCAGGTGCAGGTCGTTCAGGTTTAATAGGAAAATCATTTGCCATTAGGAGAAATGGGTAAAAAGCTAAAGAAATTGGACATCCGTTGCAACGGTTACGGTCAAGCCCGATTCAACCATTGCAAACCTTTCAAGACAAGCTTAGATTTGCCGGGTTCACCAAAAGATCTATCAGTTGGAGGACTATAAAACGGTTTAACCAAGGGGCTCTCTATTCGAACAAAGCTTGTTATTGTTTTTTGAAGCGAATATTTTAAAACTTATGAAGAAAAAGGTCTAGATTCAAATGAAATGTATGGAAAACATGCGAATTTAGAATAAGACCGTAGCTGTTTAAGAGAAACTAGATAAACTTCTTGTTCCTTTGTTGTTTTATTAAATAAACAACTTATATTTTTTGTAAGAAGGAGGGAAGGAGGGTATGATATAGTTATAAATGCAAAAAATTGGAAAGGAGAAGAGGATGAAACAAAAACACATCACCCTCATTATGCTTGTGGTCTTGCTTAATGTTTCAAAAAAGTCGTGGAAACAAGTGCCTAAGTATTATAAAAGTTTAGCGTATGTTAGTTTCATAAATGCCTTCTATTATTATTTATGTAGGAATTATTTTTTGTGGGAATTCAGACCTAGAAAAATAAATAGGAAGTGGTTACGAGCTGTACATATCCTGTTTGTTACACCGTCATTAGCCCTTTTAAGCTTAAGTTCATATCCTGAGACGTTAAACAAACAAATTTGGCATATTGGCAAATGGTCTTTTTTATCAACATTCGGTGAATATATAGCGGTTAAAATGAAATTAATAGATTACAGGCACGGGTGGAATGTGTTTTGGTCTGGTATCATCTTTACGATTTTATATGTCTACAGTTATCTCCATACAAAGAAACCAATGGAAACATGGATTCTCTCCGTAGTTACACTTGTTTTTTTATAGTTAAATTTCACATTCCGGTAGGGCGTAGACTACTAAAAGGTCCTTTTTTCATCCTTTAGAAAAATCATTAGTTATTCTTGATTTACATAAAAATAGACTAGGCAAACGACCATTTACCTAGTCTTAATAGCTACAAATGGATTCTTTGTACCAGTGCTACATACTCATCTTCTACCCCAATATCAAAACGCTCAGATGAAATGACCTTGCCTAAGCACGCTTGAGTTTTTATTAACTCGGCAATCGCATCGGTTAACTGGATTTCACCACCAACTCCTGGACTGAGCTTTTCTAAAATGGAAAATATATCAGAGGAAAGAACGTAACGTCCAATGACGGCTAAATCAGAAGGAGGTTGGCTTTCTGGTTTTTCCACAATGCCTGTAATGTGATGTACGTCGGATGATAGTTCTGTATTTTTGACAACGCCATATTTTTTCAGTGCCTCAAATGGTACCTTTTTCAACGCTAAAACATTTGGACTTGTCGCGCTATTTAAATCGATCAATTCTGCTAATGGTGAAAACTGATCATATAGATAAATATCATCTGGTAGTAATACGGCAAATGGCTCGTCACCGACAAATTCTTTGCCTTGAAGAATAGCATCACCAAGACCCCTAGCATAAGGTTGTCTTGTATAAAAAAGCTTAACTTCAGGAATTACAATTTTCTCGAGCAAATGTGATTTGTTTTTCTTTTCTAAAAAAGCTTCCAGTTCTAATGAACGATCAAAATAATCCATAATCATCGTTTTACTTCTTGAAAGCACGATTAAGATCTCTTCGATTCCAGCAGCTATTGCTTCCTCAACTATATAATGAATGGCAGGTTTTCCGCCGATTGGGAACATCTCTTTTGGAAGCACTTTTGTAATAGGTAGGCTTCTTGTCCCCAATCCTGCCGCAGGAATAATCGCTTTTCTTACTTTTTCCATATAGCAGGACCTCCTTTTCCTGTTTATATTAGTATAAGGTTGAAGAAGATTGAAGGAACTTGTTCACGTTAAAAAGGGCGAATAAACATAATAAAAAACCTCCTAACTAAAAAGGAGGTGAGACCTGATCATTTATGTTATACCAATCAATAACATTTTTCAAAGAAGCATCAGCAAAGCGTTGCAAGACGTCGTATGTTACATAGCCAATATGAGGCGTTAAAATGGTATTTGTACTATTTTTAAAAGGATTATCTGTAAGAGGTTCAGTTGTGAACGTATCAATCCCAGCACCTAGAAGGTGATGATTTTCAAGCAAGGTAGCTATTGCCTGTTCATCAACAAGCTCACCTCTAGACGTATTGATTAATATGGCACCTTTTTTCAACAGCCGGAGTCGATCTCGGTTTAAAAACTGACGGAATTCTGGAAGCAACCGCAAGTGAATGGAAACAACATCAGACGTTGAAAGAACTTCTTCTAAACTCAGAATTCGAACCTGATAATCTTCCTGTTCATTTGCTTTGTCACCTCGTGGTCTCCAAGCTACCACATCCATCCCAATGCTGTTGGCTATTTGGCTAACGCCTTTCCCAATATGACCAAAACCAATCAAACCAAGCCGTTTTCCTTTTAATTCAAAGCCAGGCGTTTGCTCCCATAATGCTTCTCTCATATAAAGTTGATGAACGGAAAACTGTCGTGCACACCCAATCATCATTCCAATCGTTAACTCGACAACCGATTGAGAAGAGACTCCCTCAGTTGTTCGAATTTCAATACCTTGTTTTTCAGCAAACTCTTGATCAAGATGATTGAGACCTTTTCCCGTTTGGGAGATAAGGGAAAGGTTAGGCGCATTAGATAAAACGTTTTTATTTAAATGAGTACGTTCGCGCATCAACACAACTACCTCAGCATCGTGTATTTCATCAATGATCTCCAGATCGTTTTTAAGTTCCTCATGATGGATCTTAATGTCATGACCAGCTTTTTTTAAAGCAGCATAATATTCCGACTCCACATAGACATACTCGTAATCACCTAAAATAGAAATGGTACTCATATAAATCCACCTCCAATTTAACTTACTATAAATATACCACTAAACAATCATTAGTAGAAAATATAAATAAAGAAGATATCGATTTTTCATAATATTAAAACGATGGTATACTATTAGATACACGAAAGAATATTAAATTCTCATTATAAAATAAAAGAAGGCGGTCACTTGATAAAAAAAAGTATTTATATTTTACTAGCTGTTCTTTCAGGCGGCCTCTTTTCATGGCTGAACGTTCCGGCTGGTTGGCTACTAGGGTCCATGTTCGCAGAAATGATTAGTTCCTTTTTTATTATTAAAATATACCTCCCAAACAAACTGTTTAAAATCGCTTTAGCGTTGATTGGAGCCAACATTGGGTTAATGCTAAGACCTGAACAATTTTTAAATTATCAAGCTTTGCTTTTTCCGTTTCTTTTAACTCTCCTCATCACCATCATAGGAGGAGTTTTATTAGGAAAATTCTTAAAACATTTTTCTAATTTAAATAGTAACACGGCGTTTTTTTGCTGTTTACCAGGAGGAGCATCTGAAGTAATTGCTCTAAGTCACAAATATGGAGCGAACGAACAAATCGTAGCAGCATTCCATACGACAAGGATTACCTTGTTTGTACTCGTAATCCCTTTGGTCGTCGGATTAAATGCACCATTCATACATACAAATGCTTCAAATGGGTTTCCGTTGACTCAAGCTCTTTGGGCGATCCTTACCTTACTAGCCATCATGCTCGCGACACTTTTCTTGAGTCAACGATTACAGTTTCCAGGTTCATCTTTACTTTTTGCGATTGGATTAGGCTTTTTAGCCTATCTCTTATTTCCAACGATCGAAGTCCCGGTAGTGGTGACAGGTGTAGCACAAGCAATTATGGGAGCCATTATTGGCATACGTTTTGACAAAGAGTCACTCTTACAGTTGAAGAGTATAGGGGCGATAAGTGCTGTTACATTATTCATTTATTTTATTGTGAGCCTTGGACTTGCAACGATCTTCTTTGTGTTAACACCGATTGATTGGTTCACAAGTTTATTAGGTATTGTTCCAGCTGGAGCTGCAGAAATGGCCTCTACAGCAGCTACATTGAAGATGGATGCGGCGATGGTAGCGACGTTTCAAATGGCGAGGGTGTTGGCGTTATTGATTTTATTACCGTTCTTGATTAGAATGTTCGCGAAGTCAACTAACACAGAAGTACAGTAAAGTTTTAAAACTCTATAACACTTATTCCATATAATTAGAGAGCGAAAAAGTTAATACCCAAACAAAAGTGGCTCTATCCATGTGGGGTATATTTACAATTTGACTGGACGACAATACTTTGTTTGCTAAGGGATCGATATCCCCCAATTTTCCGAAGCCAAGTAGATCAGCTTCCATAATGCAGCCCTTAAATAACGACTAATTTGCAAGATTTTACGCTTACTTTTCGTTTCGAGTTGCACGAGAACATGGAGGTGAAAGACGATCAGTGCAATAAACACTTGATTGTAAATCGCCCATTCGCTTATAAAAAATAACCTTCATCTGTCATGCGGTCAAAACGTTCGTAATCAAGATAGAAACGGTGAAACACATACATGCATTTCTTGTCATCTACCAGTACTTCAAGTTGGCCACGATCATGTTCTTTCGCGGTTGTCAGCACGGCTTTTTCTGGATAAGATGTTCCTTTTTCCATAAATACAAGGCGCAGATGTAAATTTACACCCGCCTTTGTCTTGCGGAATTTTGCCCACCAATGATTCGGCAAATTGAGTGGAAATGTGTTTGGATCGATGACTTTTAAGGACATCATGAGTTTGGTAGCATGCGTTTTTATACGAATTTGGGATACTAACTCAAGGAAAAGAAGCTGGAAGATATCCGGATTCATGCCGTTTAATTGACGTGACAGCTGTGAAATGCTGATTGAATCAAGATCAAGGCCTTTTTGAAACTGGTCATCAAATAGGGAATCTCCCAACGCGTGTAGACTTTTGATTTATTGGAGCTGCGCAAAAAGTAATAATTTCAAGAAAATATCTGTCGCTAATTCTTTCGTATAGCGATCTAATTTCATTGTTTTCAAATTTTCTTCAAAAACATGAAGATTAATTGGTGAAAACCATTGTCCAAATGAAGTTTTGCGTGTAATCTTATCTATAAATTGGTCCTTTTTTAGTGGATTTGGACGGGTTACCACCTGACTTAATCCATTTTAAAGGACTTTTTCTTTGCACATAATGAGGTTATTGAAAATTCTGGGTATTCTTGGTATTTAAACTAGGATAATGCAACATAAGTGAACAAACATCAAAATAAGAATGTGATTCTTTTTCTAATTATCGAATTGGTTTGTTAACTGGTAGCTTAAGCTCTATGTGTTAATTGCCCATAAGTCGGAGAACGTAATAGATCGATTGACTAGTACTCAATGGATAATCCCTATTGTCCTATAAATAAATTACATATTTTAACTTAAAGAAGCCATGTAATGAGTCAGCGCACAGTGTTGACTCTTTTTTCCTGTCTTAAAAAGAATGAAAATCCACAGTGTTTTTTTATTTGTTTTCCAATAGGGCAATGCACAAGCGAAAGAACTTGTCTTTTCATATAAATAGGGAGGTGAGAAGAATGAGTAAGTGGAAGTCCCGGAAGTTTTGGATGGCTGTAGTTACTGGTGGGCAAATTATTGCAAATGAGGGTTAGGACTTAATTTGTCATCTGGATCGGATATGAAATGTGGCAGCAGTCGTAGTTCTTATTTTATTGGAAGAATCGTATATATGCGCGTTAAAGAAGGAATAATGACCAAAATTCAAATGTCCATAATCAAATGTCAGGTGGCAATTCTTCACTTGAGCGAAGGGTTATGAGAGTGATATGAAATTTTATATGAAGCTTGCTGACGAAAAACGAGATACCAAAGTGTTAAACAACGGATACTGATGGTGAATTTGACTCTGAGATATAAAGCAACTATCGGAGTGAGGTTTAACAAGTAGAATACACTAATACAATTAACGGAGGGTTAACTAATGGCCAAAATTCAAGTGAAACAAGGACTGAAAGCTGAATTGACTACATTGGATATAGGGGAATTTGGATTTTGTATAGATACGCATGAATTATATATTGGAACATTATCTGGCAATAAACTTATGAATGTACCATCTGAACCTGGTTCTGATGTAAAGGCGTCAACAGCCAATGGATATATAAAAGTTGACGGGACAGACATTAAAGTTTACGACGATTCTACTATAAAAGACCTATTAGATTCTATGGCTACGACAGATGATTTACAAAATCTTGTAAGCAACGATAAATTAAATGACTCTCTTTCAAGTAAAGCTAATCTGAAAGACTTAGAAGGGTTAATTAGCATTGAGGACTTGACTAATTTATTGTCTGAAAAAGCAAATACAGAAGCTTTAGCTGATTTAGTTAGTATTGAAGAATTCATTCAAGCATTAAGTGCCAAGTCTGATCATGATCATGAACACAGAATAGAAGAAGTAACCGGATTACAAGCAAGCTTAGATTCAAAATTCAATCGAGATGATATAGAGGACTTGGTAACTAATAGTGAACTTGCTAATAAACTAGCAAAAAAGGCTGATAAAAGTGATGTAGATGAGTACAATAACGCTTTACAAACTAAGGCTGATGTCAACCATGAGCATAAGTTAATAGATATTACAGATGTCGATACGACCAACAAAACAAATGGCCATGCTCTCCTGTATGATTCTACGACACAGAAATTTGTTTCGAAAGCATTGCCCGATTCTGAAGACAGTGGTGTAACAACTTTAGATGGGTTAAGTGATGTAGATGTGTCTGCTGTTAATGAAGGAGTTGTACTTTCATACACTGGTGGTATATGGAAAGCTGTGAGTCTATCAGATAATGATAATGATGGTCCTAGCAACCTATCAAACGCATATGTTATCGAATTAGAGCGATGGGGGATAACGGAAGGCATACCAAGTAAACCGTATCAAGACGCTGATTATTTCATGGCTGATCAAAATATACAAGGGATTAACAGCGCTTTGCAATACGCATCAGAAAATGGTTTTACTGATGTAGTGCTGCCTAGAGGAAAGTATGCGTTATGCTATCCTAAAACGATAAATTTACGCAGTCATATGGTGTTCCACCTAAACGGATCAACGTTAAAAGTAATCTATGACTCAGATCGTAAGTCTCCGTTTGACACTAGAACCGGCACGGACTACTACAACTTTAAAGGTAATAGCATTACATTGGATAACGTTACGAATTCACGCTTAGTTGGTGGAACGATCATAGGTTGTAGGGACGATAGAAGCTTCGCTGTAAGTGCTGAGAGGGCACAAGAGCACACTTATGGGGTTGTATTTACGAGAGGTACCAATCATAGTTCGATCAAACATTGTGTTGTAAGAGATTATATGGGCGATAATATTACATTTACTAGTGAATCTCCTAGAACTTTAACAGAGTTTAATATGAATCTTTCAAAAAATACTGTAGATCAATCAACTGGTAACCTAACCCCTTCTGCGAACACCCTAACATCAGGGTTTATTTCGATACCGAATGAAGGATATACATCATTTTTAATAGCTGGATTTGGGTTTGCACGTCAAACTTCAATTACCACTAGGGAAGTAAGTGTGTTCTTCTATAAAGAAGACAACACTTATATCGGGCCACTTACAAGGAGAAAGATCTATACACCTATTTCTATACCAGTAGGAGCCAGAAAATTAAGGCTTGTATTTAATAATGAAACCAATCCATTAAAAAATATGAATGTTACGATACGATGGGGGTTAGCACCGCACCATAACAAGGTAGAACACAATGAAGTTTTTAATGGCCATAGAGGGGGGATCACATTAGGGGGAAGTTACAATGTTGTACAAAATAATGTGATACGAGATAACGGAAAGAACTTCTTAGATGGAAAACCTCAATTTAATGATCCTACTAGGTATGGTATTAATCAAGAAGATTCTTACGGAGATAATTGTGTTATTAGGAATAACATCATTTATAACACGAATCATGGCATATTAGCAGGATGTTACTCAATCCTAATTGAAAATAATCATATATATAATGTAGATTCTATAGCCATTAATATTTACACTACTGTATATGCGAATATTCAGGGGAATTTTATTTATAACTGCGGAAACACAATAGGCTTGATGACTGCGCATATTCAAAATGCTCATGTCCACATTACAAATAACAGTATGCACGGGGGGAATACACAATTAAGTGGATCAGGATATGATGTATTAGTAATGGGGAATACATTTGTAGACCCTTCTATTATAACGATGTCAAACACAGATTTGTCAGTTTTTAAGAATAATAATATACGGTACTCTTCGTATTATTCTGGAACCGGTTGGATAACTGTTAATAGGCTAGAAGGGTGTATAATGGAGGCGAAAGGACAACGAAGGGAAATAACAGTTAGGTCTTATGAGCAAATAGGGTGTGTTTATAATAACCTAATACTGAATAATAGAACAAGGAATGATACTACTACAAGAGAAAAGGTTATTTTTCATGACTGTAAGTTTATCAACTGTAGGGTAGATAACCACCTATTTGGTATGAAACAACGATTAGTTGAGGTAAGAAAAAGTAAATTTTTTGATAGTACGATCAGAGTAGGAAATATCAACACAGATAATGAACATCCATCTTTTATTGCTAATGACTGTGAATTCATCGTAAGAACAGTTAATGTACTTGTAGCAACAGAAATAAACAGATCAGCTGGCTATGGAAATGTGGAACTTGAAAAGTGTAATATAGAAATCACAAACTCAAGTTTCGAACACTTAATTTTGAATGGATTTACTGTAGTCAGGTCCATTGTGATAATGTCTTTAAAAAGATGTAATATTAAATATTCAAGCGAGGGTAACAACCTAAGTTTATCCTATTACAGTAACAAAAATAGCATGATAAATTTTATTTCAGTAGAAAATAAATTTGAGAATATAAACCTCCCACAAGAAGATGAAGGAATTTATATTGGTTACGATCCCATTACGCATAATAATAAAGAACCTGAAAGTGGCTATTTTTCATTAGGGAAAGTGATAAACAATGCAAGTCCTATTCCTGGTGGATACGTAGGGTGGATCTGTACCTCTGCTGGAGAGGCAAATAAATACCAATGGACTACAAATACTCTTTACACAAAAGGCCAATTGGTCCATGCTAATAACAAGGTATATAAGTGTACTGTAGAAGGTACAAGTGGAAGTATAGCTCCTAACCATACTTCAGGAATTGAAACAGATGGAACGGTCACATGGGGCTTTGTCGATGCGAAAGCTGTATTAAAACTATATGGGCCCATTTCTGAGTGAGAACATGATTACTCGACTACAGTTCTAATAACAAAGTACACTAAAGCGAATGCAAAAGAAGTGCTATTTGAATGTGAGATAGACTACCTAATACTTTTGAACTTTTTTTCGATTGAAAAGTTTAAAAGTATTTTTTATTCACATCATTTAACATTATATTTTATAACGGACGAATGTGATAAAATAATTCTCTGTAAAATAAGATGGTTGACAACAAACTGTTCTATTCACTAAAAATTTTCGGGGAATTTCAAATAACTCATTGACACGTTCTTTATAAAGAACTAAAATAAAACTATCAAATAAGTTAATTTATGTGAGTAATTTATGCAGTTCGGAAGTTCTAGTTCTTAAACAAGTTCAGGTCTATTTTTTTGATTTTTATCGTACTTTATAAAGAACAGAATAAAACAGGCAGGTGAACAGATGGAACCGAGAAGTGGGAAAGAAATTGAAATTAAAAAGATCTTTAATATCATAAAAAAACGGTTATGGATTCTTGTCTTAATCACGATGATCACTACAGGAGCAGCTGCCGCTTACAATCAACTAAATAAACCTGTACCGATTTATGAATCGACAGCAAGAATCATGATTAGTGAAGACTCGAAATTATTTGACACCCTAATAGTTATCATTAAAGAACCACCTATTATGCAAGCTGTAATAGAGGAGCTGGGAATGGAACGTTCTGCTCAAGGTTTAAGTAATCAGATTTCAGTAGGGAGAATCGATAGCTCACGAATTGTTACCATAACTGCTCGAGATCAAAGTCACGAGCAAGCAACCATAATTGCAAACACAGTAGCTGCAGTATATAAAAGAGAAGTAGCAAACATCTTAGACTTTCACAGCGTTGATATTTTTGCAGAAGCCCAAGTTATAGAAAATCCTTGGCCGATTAATCCGGCTAGCAACCGAATAATAAAGTTAGGTTTCGCTGCAGGAATCATAATTGGAATTGGATTTATTTTCCTACTAGATAGTCTGGATAACCGTCTTCGTTCAGCTAGACAAGTGGAGAAATTACTAGAGCTTCCTGTACTTGGAACAGTCTCTAAAATGAATAAGAGAACAGTAGAGTTGAATAAAGGCAAAAAAACGAATCCTGCTTTAAGGGGTGATACAATTGGTTCTTAGAAAAAGAAGCTACATGACGATAAACAAAAACCTTCATTCCATCGTAGCAGATGAATACGATACTATCAGAGAGAACATTGAGTTTGCATCTTTTGAAAATAATTACCGTTCGATCATGATTACGTCTCCAACGTATGGTGAAGGGAAATCAATCACAACAGCTAATTTAGCTATCTCGTTAGCTCAAAATAGTAAAAAGGTATTGATTATTGATGCAAATATTAGGAATCCTTCCATTCACCAAATTTTTAAAATAAAAAACACAATCGGTTTAACCAATGTCTTAATAGGTCAAAAAGCACTAGAGGAAACACTGAACCAAACTGAATTCGGGAGAATTGGAGTTGTCACCAGTGGTCCCATCCCTAATAACTCGGAGAAATTATTCCGATCCGTTTTGTTAGAGCAACTACTAGATAAAGCAAAAGAGCTATACGATTATGTCCTAATTGACGTACCACCAGTACTGGAGGAAAATGATTCAAAAATTATGGCAAGTCTTTGTGATGGCGTGATTCTAGTCGTTCGAAACGGAAAAACAGAAGATGCATTAGCATTAGAGGCAAAAAAGTCATTAGTCATGGTTCACGCCAATTTATTAGGTGTCATTCTGAATGGGAAACGAACAAATCCGATCTTAAGAAAGTTAAAGATCTAAAGAAAATTAAAAAGGATATTTTTTTTTGAATTATTTGTTCTTTATTAAGAACTAAAACTGTAATTGGCGATATCTCCTTGCCATTATCTATGGAGGTACTCGGTCATGCTGTGGGTTGAAACAACCTTAGATGCTAGTCATCAATAGTGTGGTGTGAGGAAGGGTTAAATGCCCATTATTTTTTTTAAACATTTTAACCATGTGGTTTTAAAAGCCGCATGGTTAAAGTTGTTTAAAAAAGGAGTGATTAGAATGAATTTGGATAAATATCCTAAATCGATAAAAAAAGCTGTTCGCTATATAAAACAGGATGCTCCAAAAGAACAGTTGGAAGAAATAAAAAAATTGATCGATAATGCAATTGAAAGAAGGACACTACGACTTTAACAGAAAGGGGGAGATCAGGTGGCGTATCACCAGAGACTTTCATTATTAATCTTTGTTGATTCACTTTTTATTTTAACCACAATCTTTTTAAGTAACCTACTTGTCTATGATCGTTACTTAGTACTAAGTTCAACACTTATTATTACGGCAAGCACTTTATTAATTTGTCATCATGTATTTTCATTTTATTACAAGCTTTACAAAAAGGCGTGGGAGTATGCAAGCATAGGAGAACTTATTATTATTCTAAAAATAGTAACGTTCTCCATTCTTATTGCAGCATTGGTTCAACAGGTTGTGGCACAAGGAATATTTATGCGATTACTAGCCGCTACATGGATGCTCCATATGTTTTTTATCGGAGGATCACGTTTTTGGTGGCGTGTTGTCCGAGATACATACATAACAAAGAACGAAAACAAAAAACGGACATTAATCGTGGGTGCAGGTGCTGCAGGAACGATGGTGGCAAGACAATTGCAAAATAGCAATGAAGCAGAGTTACTAGCAGTTGCCTTTATTGATGATAATGAACGCAAACATAACTTAGATATTTTGGGAATTCCTGTAGTAGGTGGGATTGAACAGATTGAACAAACAGTTAATGACTTTAAGATTGATAACATCATCATTTCAATTCCTTCATTAAATAAAAAAGAATTAAACATGATTTTCAATGAATGTGCGAAAACAAAAGCGAAAACAAAAATCCTTCCGATGCTAGAAGACTTAGTAACTGGGAAAGTATCGGTCAATCAATTTAGGGATGTCCAAGTAGAAGATTTATTAGGTAGAGAACCAGTTGAGTTAGATTTCGATGGCATTTCAGACTCCATTACGAATAAGGTCGTACTTGTGACAGGTGCAGGAGGCTCAATCGGCTCTGAAATTTGCAGGCAGGTCGCTCAATTCAATCCTATGAAGCTCATCTTATTAGGACATGGCGAAAATAGCATTTATTCAATTGAAATTGAGCTAAAAGAAACATATAAACACTCAACCATTCAATTTGTTACGGAAATAGCAGATATTCAAGATTTGCAAAAAATGAATGTCATTATGGAAGCTCATCAACCTGATGTCGTCTATCATGCTGCAGCGCACAAGCATGTTCCTTTAATGGAACGAAATCCAGAAGAAGCCGTTAAAAACAATATGATTGGTACGATGAATGTGGCAAAGGCAGCTGATTGGAATGAAGTTAATACATTCGTCATGATCTCATCCGATAAAGCTGTAAATCCAACAAGCGTAATGGGAGCAACAAAGCGATTATCTGAAATGATTATTCAAAATATGGATCAAATGAGCAAGACAAAATTCATTGCCGTACGATTTGGAAATGTATTAGGTAGCCGTGGTAGTGTCATACCACTTTTTAAAAAGCAAATTCAAAAAGGTGGACCAGTCACCGTTACTCACCCTGATATGGTCAGATATTTCATGACCATTCCCGAAGCATCAAGATTAGTCATTCAAGCGGGAAGTTTGGCAAGAGGGGGAGAAACCTTCGTTCTGGATATGGGAGAACCTGTGAAAATTGTAGATCTAGCTAGAAATTTAATCAAGCTCTCAGGTAATTCCATTGATGAAATTGGGATTGAATATAGCGGAATGCGACCTGGAGAGAAACTGTTTGAAGAGTTATTAAATGATAACGAAGTACATGATAAGCAAATCTTTCCGAAGATTTATATTGGAAAGACATCGCATATTTTCTTAGAAGAAATTGAAAAGATCATCCTTACCTATGATATTCAGGATAAAGAAACATTAGCCAGTACATTAGTGGACTTAGCAAATAGAAAAGTAATCGAAGAAAAAGTTCTTTCTATACCAAGTTAATTAAAGGAGTGCTTAGCGCATGAAAGTAAAAAAAGCCATTATCCCCGCAGCGGGACTAGGAACAAGATTTCTACCAGCTACCAAAGCTATGCCTAAGGAAATGCTACCAATCGTTGATAAACCAACGATTCAATACATTGTTGAGGAAGCAGTTGAATCAGGAATTGAAGACATTATCATTGTAACAGGAAAAGGGAAACGAGCGATTGAAGATCATTTCGATAACTCTTTTGAACTTGAACAAAACCTACTAAGTAAAGGGAAAATCGAGCTTTTTAATGAAGTCCAAAAATCTTCAAAACTTGTAGACATTCATTATATTCGTCAAAAAGAACCTAAGGGACTAGGTCACGCGATCTGGTGTGCTCGTAAATTTATCGGCAACGAACCATTTGCCGTTTTATTAGGCGATGATATTGTCCGAGCAGAGAAACCATGTTTAAAACAACTGATCGAACAATATGATCGCTATAAAGCTTCCGTTCTAGGTGTCCAAACGGTAAGAGATGAAGATGTTTCAAGATATGGGATCGTTGATGGAAAGGTAATGGGGGATCGCTTTTATAATGTAAATAGTTTGGTTGAAAAGCCGAAGTTAGAAGATGCACCGTCAAACCTCGCGATACTCGGACGCTATATTCTTAGTCCAAAAATCTTTGATATTTTAGGGAATCAAGAACCTGGTGCTGGTGGAGAAATTCAATTAACGGACGCGATTGCCGCATTAAATTTAATCGAAGCCGTATACGCTTACGACTTTGAGGGTACACGATATGACGTTGGGGAAAAAATGGGCTTCATTCAAACAACGATTGAATTTGCGCTTCAGCGTGATGATTTAAAATACGACTTACTAGAGTACCTATCCAAAGTAATGGAAAAAGAATTCATTAAATAGGCAAGGAATGGTGAAAACAGTGGCGAAAAAAATCTTATTTTGTGCAACCGTTGATTATCATTTCAAAGCCTTTCATCTACCTTATATGAAATGGTTTAAGGAACAGGGGTGGGACGTTCATGTGGCGGCTTCAGGAACGATTGACTTGCCTTTTACTGATAAGAAGTTCGATATTCCGATTGAACGATCGCCATTTAATCTAGCGAATGTGAAAGCATACAGCGAACTGAAGAGAATTATAGACGGAAATCAATATGATATGATTCATTGTCATACTCCACTTGGAGGTGTGCTTGCAAGATTGGCAGCTCGCCAGTCGAGAAACAAAGGGACGAAAGTAATTTATACGGCTCATGGTTTTCATTTTTGTAAAGGAGCCCCTTTGATGAATTGGCTAGTCTACTATCCTATTGAGAGTTTTTTAGCTAGATACACGGATAGCTTAATCACGATTAATTCAGAGGATTTCTACCTAGCTACAAAACATCGGTTTAAGGCAATGGAAATTGAACATGTTCATGGTGTAGGTATTGACACCGAACGGTTTAAGCCGATTGGTGAGGACAAAAAAAAGGAAGAACGTATAAAATTAGGCTTTAGTCAAGAAGATTTTCTTATGTTCTATGCAGCTGAGTTTAACAAAAACAAGAATCAACAACTTCTTATAAGAGCACTTGCAATGGTAAAAGACGAGCTTCCAAAAGCTCGTCTTTTACTTGCTGGTGAAGGAGCTTTGATGGGTGAATGTAAGGACCTGGCTCGCTCTCTGCAAGTGATAGAACAAATTGACTTTTTAGGGTTTCGGAAGGATATAGATCTACTGTTGCCAGCCTGTGATATTGCGGTGGCATCTAGCTTAAGAGAAGGGTTACCAGTTAACATTATGGAAGCGATGGCTTGTGGGTTGCCGGTGGTGGCGAGTGAGAATCGCGGGCATTCAGAGTTAATCAAGAACCAAATAAATGGATTTACAATCTATCCTGAAGACATTCAATTATTTGCAGACCATTTAAAAGAACTTTATAAATCTAAGGAACTTCTAACTAAACTTAGCGTAGGTAGTCTTGAAGTAGTAAAGAAGTACAGTTTACAACAGACAACGAAAGAATTAAATGTGATTTACTCAAGTTATATGGAGGAACAAAATGAACCCAAAAGTCAGTATCATCGTGCCTATTTATAATGTAGAAAAGTACCTTAAAAGATGTCTTGATAGCTTAGTATCACAACGCTTAAGAGACATTGAAATTATAGCGGTAAACGATGGTTCAACTGACAATAGCCTACTAATTCTTAAAGAGTATGCTAAACAAGATGAACGTATTATTGTTATAGATAAAGAAAATGGGGGTGTATCCTCTGCTCGAAATAAAGGCCTTGAGAAAGTAAGAGGAAGCTATATTGGCTTTGTTGATCCTGACGACTGGGTAGACGAACACATGTATGAACAATTGTATCAAATGGTTTTGGTCGAAAATGCTGATATTTCAATGTGTTCTTATACTAGAGAGTTTGGGAAACATTCAAAAGTAAAGAACTTCCCTCTTCCTGAAAAAGTAACTTACACCAATGAAGAGGTACAGCTTAAGATGATGAGAAGACTAATTGGACCTCTAAATGAAGAAATTGCTAATCCTGAGTTACTTGATGCTTGGGGTACCGTTTGGTCTAAAATCTATCGCACTGAAGTTATTAAGGAAAATCACATTGTGTTCACTGATTTAAATAAAATTGGAACGAATGAAGACTCTCTTTTTAATATTCAAGCATTTTATTATGCAAATAAGTTTGTTTTTACTAATAAACCTTATTATCATTATTGGAGAGTAAATGAAAATTCAGTTACTACTGGTTATAAAACTGAACTAATTGAAAAATGGTCAACTCTTTTCTCTGAGATCGAATCGTTCCTAGAAGAAAATGACTTGAATGATCAGTATTATGAGGCATTAAATAATAGGATCTGTCTAAATACTTTAGGTCTAGGTTTAAATGAAATTAGCAAAGCAAATCAATCTTCTATTTTAGTTAAAATAAGAAACTTAGATACAATCTTAAATCACAGAACAATTAAACGATCTTTTGAACATTTTGATCTGCAACATTTCTCGCTATTATGGAGAATGTTCTATTTTTGTGCGAAAACAAGGAAGGCACTTAGTTTCTTTTTATTACTTATGAGCATTGAGTGGTTAAGAAAGGTCGTAAGATAGGGGGATTATAGTGGAGCCAATTAGAATCTTACAAGTTGTCACCATTATGAATCGTGGTGGGCTTGAAACGATGTTAATGAACTATTACCGTCAAATGGATCGAACAAAAATTCAATTTGATTTTATGGTGCACCGGAATGAAGAAGGGCATTATGATGATGAAATTTTAAAGCTTGGTGGTAATATTTATCGAATGCCTCAAATTCGGCCAGGGAATTATAAAAGATACTTCAGACTACTTGATGAGTTCTTTTCTTCTCATTTTGAGTACAAAGTAGTACATTCCCATATTAACGAAAATAGTAGTTTTGTTTTAAGAGCTGCAAACAAAGCAAATGTCCCATGTCGAATTGCTCACAGTCATCTCAGTGATTTGGCTATAGACATCAAGTTACCTTTTCGAATCTATGCCAGAAATGTAATGAAAAATCATCCTACTGATTATTTTTCCTGCTCACAAAAAGCTGGAGAATGGCTGTTTGGAAAAGAAATTTCAAATTCAACAAGGCATTTGGTTTTAAATAACGCTGTTAACGTAAATGAATTTAAATTTAATCAATCAGCTCGTAATCAAATAAGAAAAAAGTTAAAGATAGATGATAAGTTGGTCATTGGTCACATTGGTCGATTCAACAAACAAAAAAATCATGATTTTTTAATCGATATCTTTAAAGCTGTCCACGAACAACAAACAAACGCTGTTCTCGTACTAGTAGGCGAAGGGCACTTACGTCCATCAATTGAAAAAAAAGCATCAGAGTTAGGTATAACCGATCAGGTTTTGTTTTTGGGTGTTAGAGAAGACATTTCAACTATTATGCATGGCTTCGACTTGTTTTTATTCCCTTCTTTATTTGAAGGTTTACCAGTTGTTTTAGTTGAAGCACAAGCGGCTGGTTTAAAATGTATTGTTTCAGACTCAATCACTTCTGAATCAGATGTAACTGAGAGAATTGAGTTTGTAAGCTTAAATAAGTCACCAAAATTTTGGGCTCAAGTGATTCTTACTTCAACTTATGATCATAAGGATACATCGGAGAAATTAAGAAAAAATGGTTACGATACAGTTACCATGGCAGACTGGCTATATGGCTTTTATTCCGGTCAAATTCAACTTACAAAGCAAGCTAATTAATGGAGGAACAGTATGAATCCGAGTTTAACTATTTTTACACCTACATTCAATCGAGCATATTGTCTACATCTTTGTTATGAAAGTTTGAAGAGACAAACCGTTAAAGATTTCATATGGCTAATCATTGATGATGGCTCAACAGATGAAACAAAACAACTTATTGAAAAATGGATGTTAGAAGGGGAAATTACAATCCATTATCATTATCAAGAGAATCAAGGAATGCACGGGGCACATAATACTGCTTATGAATTAATTGAGACAGAATTAAATGTTTGCATTGACTCAGATGATTATATGTCAGATGAAGCAGTTGAAAAGATCTTATGCTTCTGGAGAGAAAATGGAAATGACTCCTATGCAGGAATTGTTGGGTTGGATGCAACTCGAGATGGAGAAATTATCGGAACAAGGCTACCAGAGCAAATAAAGGAGTCTACTCTTACAAGGTTATACGGGGTTCATAAAGTAAAAGGAGATAAAAAAATTGTTTACCGGACTGAATTAACTAAGAGAACACCACCTTATCCATTATTTAAGGATGAAAAGTACTGCCCACTCAGCTATAAATACATTTTAATTGATCAAATTCAGCCTCTACTCGTCATGAATGAGGTTCTTTGCCATGTGGAGTATTTAGAGGATGGATCGAGTATGAATATTATTAAGCAATACAAAAATAATCCCCATGGATTTTCCTATTTTCGAAAAGTAGCAATGAAACATGCACCAACTTTTAAGGATAGATTAAGAGAATCAATCCATTATGTGTCGAGTAATTTGATGATTAAAAATAAAAGGTTTGTAATAGAATCGCCATGTAAGGTGACTACCATACTGGCTAGTCCTATTGGATTGTGTTTGTACTTATACATTAAAAATACAAATAAAGTAACGATTCTAAAAAATAGTAATGCATAGATATACTTTGGGAGAGGAGAACGCATATGACTGTATTTTACATAAATCTATCTTTAGTTTATGCGTTGTCGCTATTCGCAAGGTATATCGGTAAGCAGACCGAATTAATTCCAGCTCAATTTAACGCTAACAAATTTTTTGCTTTTTTGGCATTAACAACATTAATATTGGTATCAGGTCTTCGAAATAACGTTGGTGACACTTATTATTATATGCACTCTTATCGAGAATTCGATATTACTTGGGAAACAATCGACTTTACTGGAGACTTTGGTTTTAATATCTTACAAATGCTTTTACAGCAAGTTTCAAGAGATCCACAAATAATGATACTTACAACAGCAGTTTTAACTAATATTCTTATAGGCATGACATTATATCATTATTCTCGAATGTTTGAGTTAAGCTTATATGTCTATATAACGATCGGTTATTTTTTAGTATCAATGAATGGGATTCGACAGTATTTAGCTGCTGCAATTGTATTTGCTGCAACAAAATTTATTATTAATGGGGATTTTAAGAAGTACCTACTAGTTGTACTTCTGGCATCAACCATTCATCAAACTGCTCTGATATTAATTCCAATTTACTTCATTGTTAGGAGTCCTGCTTGGTCAAAGGTTACATTTCTTTTGCTTTTCTTATCAATTCTAATTGTAATGGGCTTTAATCAATTTATGGATTTGCTATTCAAAGCCATTGAAGATACTCAGTATGGTGGGTACAGTGATTTTCAAGAAGGAGGAGCAAATTTCCTTAGAGTTGCAGTTTCAGCAGCCCCGGTTATGCTTGCATTTATAGGGAGAGACAAACTAAAAGAAATATATCCTAAAAGTGACGTTATCGTTAATATGTCGGTATTGAGCCTACTATTTATGATTATTTCGACACAAAATTGGATATTCGCTCGTTTCTCTATTTACTTCGGGTTATACCAGTTAATTCTTGTTTCTTGGATTGTAAAGCTATTTGCAGAAAAAGACCAAAAAATAGTTTACTTTGGTATATTAGGTTGTTATTTTATTTATTTTTATTATGAACATGTTATTGCTTTAAACATGTTCTATAAAAGCAATTACATAAATCTTTGATTTATATAATAGAAAGGCGTCAGAAAATGAATATTTCCGAGAAGTTAAGTCTAGAACAATTACAAACCATTCTAATGAACATTTATACAAAGGGAGAGGAAACAGAAGATTTGAAAGCACTAGATTTAATAAAAGACATTAAACAAGGCGTGCTAGAAGCAATGCAAGACGCAGATACGAAAAATACATAATAAGTAAAATTTCATTTTAGTTGAAAGCGGTGATGAATCTGAAAAGAGCTTTTGATTTATTTGGTTCGTTGTCTTTAGTATTGTTATTATCACCTATTATATTTTGTCTTGCTATATTAATTAGAATTAAGCTTGGTAAGCCTATTATTTTTAAACAAGAACGTCCTGGATTAAAGGGCAGCCCATTTTACCTTTATAAATTCAGAACGATGACAGGTGAGACAGATTCAAATGGTGAGTTAATGCCAGACGATATACGGTTAACTTCTTTTGGACTGTTACTAAGAAAGTATAGTTTAGATGAATTTCCACAACTCTTAAACGTTATCAAAGGCGATATTAGTTTAGTTGGACCTAGACCGTTATTAATGGAGTATCTTCCGTTATATACAAAAGAACAAAGCAAACGACATGAGGTCAGGCCTGGTATAACTGGTTGGGCTCAGGTAAATGGTCGAAATGCAATCTCATGGGAAGAGAAGTTCGAATTAGATGTTTGGTATGTGAAGAATCAATCGTTTCTTCTTGATTTGAAAATACTCTTATTAACTGTCTACAAAGTATTTAAGTCAGAAGGGATAAGTCAACCTGGAAATGCTACAATGGAACGCTTTAATGGGGTAAACACCAAAGCGGGTGGTGGTCATGAATGAAGGTCGTTATTATTGGTCAAGGCGGGCATAGCAAAGTTATACATGATCTTGTTAGCTCAAATCAAGATATGGAAGTTATCGGATACTTAGATGATAAATACAACAATTTCAATAACATTGATGGCATGTATGTGGGACCTATAAAATCAACTAAAAAATTAGTTGAATATTTCGAGGATATAAAATTTGTTGTAGGAATTGGGGATAATCACATTAGGAAATCAATTGTTCAAAGGATGGCTTTACCAAATGAAAAGTATATGACCATAGTACATCCGACAGCCTGCTTCAGTCCTAGCGCTCAAATAGGATGTGGCTCAGTTATTATGCCTAACGCAGTCATAAATGCTTCTACACGGATTGGTCATCACTCAATTATTAACACCGGATCAGTAATCGAACATGATAATCACATTGACAATTTTGTTCATATCTCACCGAATGCAACGTTAACCGGTTCTGTTCAAATTGAAGAAGGTGTTCATGTAGGTGCTGGAGCTACCATTATTCCTAATGTGAGAATTGGTGAATGGTCAATTATCGGAGCTGGCGCAACGGTAATTAATCATATTCCTGCTAATTGTACAGCTGTTGGTACTCCTGCCAAAGTTAAAATGAAAGAAGGTGATAGACTTGTCCAATAAAACTAAGGTTTACCTTTCACCACCACATATGAGTGGACATGAACAAAGGTATATTAAAGAGGCTTTTGATACAAATTGGATTGCCCCGCTAGGACCAAATGTCGATGCTTTTGAAAAAGAGATAGCTAACTATGTTGGAGTCAATGAAGCTGTAGCCTTAAGTTCAGGCACTGCAGCTATTCATTTGGCTCTTTCTTTATTAGAAGTAAAAAATGGAGACCGAGTCTTTTGCTCGAGTCTTACATTTGTCGCAAGTGCCAACCCTATTCTTTATCAAGGAGCAGAACCGGTGTTTATTGACTCAGAACCTGATACTTGGAACATGTCACCACAGGCATTGGAAAAAGCACTAGTAGATGCATCTATTGAAGGGAAGCTTCCAAGAGCTGCAATTGTTGTGAATTTGTATGGTCAAAGTGCAAAAATGGATGAAATTGTTACTTTGTGTAACGAGTACAATATTCCGATCATCGAGGATGCAGCAGAATCTCTTGGATCAGCTTACAAGGGGAAACCAAGTGGAACATTTGGCGAGTTCGGTATTTACTCATTTAATGGCAATAAAATCATTACTACATCTGGTGGTGGCATGCTTATTTCAAATAATGGTGAAGCCCTACAAAAAGCAAGGTTTTTAGCAACGCAAGCAAGAGATCAAGCCCCACATTATCAACATAGCAAACTTGGATTTAACTATCGAATGAGCAATATATTAGCTGGAGTAGGAAGATCACAGTTAGCTGTTCTAGATGAAAGAGTTGAGGCTAGAAGAAGAGTGTTTGACCGATATTATGATGAACTCGGACAGCTGCCTGGACTGCATTTTATGCCTGAATTAACAGATACGAGATCAAATCGATGGCTTACTTCTTTAACGATAAATGAAATAGCAGCAGGAGTTACTGTAAAGACGTTGCTTGAGACAATGGCAGATGAAAACATTGAAGCACGCCCTGTATGGAAACCATTGCACCTACAACCACTTTTCGATGGAGCTACATACTACCCTCATAGTGAGACTGAGAATGTATCTGAACAATTGTTTCATACAGGAATTTGTCTGCCATCGGGGTCAAACCTAAGTGAGGACGACCAAAAAAGAGTCATTCAATGTGTCACAAGCGCGATTCAATTAAAGGTCAGATAAGCAAAGGGTGAACACACTATGAGTAAAATGAATCAAAAGATACCAAAAGTCATTCATTATTGTTGGTTTGGTGGGAAAGAAAAGCCTGCAATTGTTACTAGATGTATTGATAGCTGGAAGAACTATCTAAACGACTATCAAATAAAAGAGTGGAATGAAAAAAGCTTCGATGTAACGTGCAATCCATATGTAAAGGAAGCGTATGAATCGAAAAAGTTTGCATTTGTAAGTGATTACGTCAGAGTACATGCCCTGTATAATGAAGGCGGAATTTACTTAGACACCGATGTTGAAGTGTTCAAATCATTTGATGACCTATTGCACCATGATTCTTTCTGGGGGTTTGAACAAGAAAACTTTATTGCGACAAGTACAATTGGAGCTGCCAAAGGAAATAAGTTGATAAAGACATTTTTAGATCATTATCAAGATAAGAATTTTATTAAACAAGATGGAAGTTTTGATGAATTGACCAATGTTGCAATAATCACGGAGATTTTAAAAAACAGTGGGCTTGTAAAGAACGGGGAATATCAGGAACTAGCCGGCTTAGGTTCATTTTATCCTCAGACCTACTTTTCTCCTTATGATTATATTAACTGTCGAAAATTCATTACGAAAAACTCATATACGATGCATTATTTTTATAAGAGTTGGTTGCCACCTAAAGCAAGATTGAAAAGTAATATTAAAGTGTTAACTTCAAAAATCATAGGTGGAAACAATATTGCAAAAATTAGAAGATTAACTTCAAAAACTTAGGAGGTTACAATGAAAAATGTATTAATAGCCTCTTTTGATATGGAAGTTGGTGGAGTCGAAAGAAGTCTTATTAGCATGCTAGATAATTTTGATTATAGAAATCATAAAGTAGATTTGATGTTATATAAACATCAAGGTGACTTTATGGAATTACTATCTCAAAAGGCTAATTTACTAGACGAAATTCGACAATACACCACTTTTAGAAAATCAATCAGTGAAATTTTAAAAGATAAGGAATTCTTTATTGGAGCATCGAGGGTATTAGCTAAAGTAAGTGCTGACTTAAAAGGAAGATTTCAAGGGGTTACCGAACCTGGCTATTATCAAATGCAGTTAATGTGGAAATATGCCTTACCTTTTCTCCCTAAAATGGAA
Organism: Halalkalibacter alkalisediminis; assembly: GCF_028610705.1. Lineage (GTDB taxonomy): Bacteria > Bacillota > Bacilli > Bacillales > Bacillaceae_D > Halalkalibacter > Halalkalibacter alkalisediminis. Next base: position 164,506 of record NZ_JAQQWT010000002.1, on the reverse strand, counting down.
AAAGAGTATGACGTAGCCATTAGTTACCTGTGGCCACATTATTTTGTTGCTGAAAAAGTGAAGGCAAAAAGGAAAGTAGCTTGGATTCATACAGACTATTCGACTGTTGAAACAGATGTAGCAAAAGACGTAGACATGTGGAAGAAATTTGACTATATTGTTGCAGTTTCAGACGCATGTAAACAATCTTTTCTAAAGAAATACCATGAATTAGAAAAGAAGGTTATCGTTATTGAAAATATTACGTCACCAGACTTTATTAAAAGCATGGCAAATGAAGTAGTAGATAACCCCTTAATTAACGATAATCGTTTCAAAATAGTAACAGTAGCTAGGTTGTCTCATGCAAAGGGGATAGATCAAGCAGTTAAAGCCTTAAAACTGTTAAAGGATAAGGGTTATAGTGATATGGCATGGTACGTGGTTGGATATGGTGGCGACGAAGCGAAGCTGAAAGAATTAATATCTCAATATGATTTAGAGAATAACTTTCTACTACTGGGTAAAAAAACGAATCCATACCCCTTTATGCAAGTAGCTGATTTGTACGTTCAGCCTTCTAGATATGAGGGGAAAGCTGTAACGGTTGGTGAAGCTCAGATTCTCTCAAAGCCAGTAATGATTACTAACTATTCAACAGCTAGTAGTCAAGTTGATGAGGGTGTTGATGGAGTTATATGTGAGTTAAGTGTTCAAGGAATAGCTGAAGGAATTGAGAATCTTTATTACGATCAAGAACTAAGAGTGAGACTGGAAATGAATTGTAAGTATAAAGATTTTAGAAATAACTATGAACTGGAAAAGTTATACAAGGTTATTGGTCCACATGAGAAAAAACATAACTTAGCTGATTCCAAAGAGCACAGAAGAGGAGTGGGTTAATTATGAATGCAAAAGTAAGTGTTATTATCCCTGTTTTCAATGCAGAGAAATACCTTACTCAATGTATTGAATCGCTTTTAGCCCAAACTCTTCAAGATTGTGAATTTATTTTCGTTAATGATGGTTCAAAGGATCATAGTCAACAAATTATAGAGGAAGTTGAGAAGCGAGATCCAAGGGTGAAACTAATCAACCAAGTAAATCAAGGTGTTAGTATAGCAAGAAATAATGGATTGAGAGTAGCTACTGGTGAATATATCGGATTTGTAGATGCTGATGATTATATTGAAGCAGATATGTATGAGCAATTATACAGTGTAGCAAAGCAAAACAATTGCGATGTAGTTATATCAAATTTTGAAAGTGAAATTGATGGGCATAAAGTGATCACAAGATATTCATTTCCCATTATACAAACCTTAGATAGAAAATACATTGAATTAGAACTCTTACCTTATTTTCTTAAAAATGATAATTTAAATACGGCTTGTAATAAAATTTATAAAACTAAAATAGCAAAAGAAAATAAAGTTTTATTCCCTAAAAGAGTAACCTTGGGAGAAGACGGACTTTTTAACATACGTTTCTTTAGCTTTGCAACCAAAGCGGTGTATGTAGATTATACGGGATATCACTATAGGGAAGTTGAAGGTAGTGCTACTAGAAATATAGAGGAAAAAGATTATTTTGAACGAGCTCTGGAAGTGTATAAATCAGATTTATTATTTGACATATTAGGAGATATGTCTAAAGAAAAGATAATTCAACTAAAATCAATCAAACTTATACAAAGCGTGATGGCGTACATACATATTTACTTTAAACCATCAAAAGTTGTAAATTTTAAAACAAGGTATCGATATATAAAAAATATGATAAGTAATAAAAGTGTTCGAGAATCAGTACCCTTTTATTATAGTGAAAATTATAATATGTCAGGTAGATATGAAAAATTTATACTTAATATGATAAAGAGAAGATCTATTTTAGGATTATATTGTGCTGTTACATACAGTAGATTAAGAAATAAATAGCCTTTTGGAGGTATATTAAATGAAAGTTATGATGTTTGCTCATGATGGAAGTCTGAATAGAGGTTGTGAAGCTATAGTTAGGTCTTCAAATAATTTAATCAAAGAGAAGGTTAATGGAGCTAAGACGTATTTAGTATCGGGAAAACCTGATACAGATAAAGTACTTGTTAAGTTGGACGGCATATACGATGGCTCGAAAAAAAGTATTAAAAAATATTCTTATGAATGGTTTATTTCATCACTTAAAATAAAGTTTTTCAGTGATGAAACTTATGCTTTAGGAAAGATTGAACACAATACAATTCAATATATTAACGATATGGACGTTTTTTTATCAATTGGTGGTGATAACTACTGTTATGGCGAGCAACCAGGTTGGTATGAGATAGATAGAAGAGTGAAGGAAAAAGGGAAAAAATTAGTATTATGGGGTTGTTCTATCGGAGAAGAAGACTTATCTGAAAGGAAGCTTGAAGACTTAAAGTTATTTGATTTAATCCTCGCTCGCGAGACTCTAACTTATAATACGTTATTAGATAAGGGCCTTACCAATGTAAAATTATGTGCTGATCCTGCTTTCACGATGGAAAAGGAAGAATTGCCGTTACCAGATGGTTGGCAAGTAGATAATACTCTAGGGTTGAACTTTAGCCCATTAGTTTGGAAGCGAAATAAGGAGTCACATACGGCCGTAAAAGCTCTAATTCAGCATATACTAGATTCAACAGATCTTACAATCGCCCTTACTCCGCATGTTATACAAGAAGGAAATAATGACTATGAAATTCTAAACAATTTTTATGAAGAGTTTAAAGGTACAGGTAGAGTAATCTTACTACCGGATAATTTAAATGCAATCCAGTACAAAGGATATATAGCAAGAATGAGATACTTTGTTGGTGCTAGAACACATGCAACAATAGCTGCTTATTCGAACAGTATTCCAACTATGGTCTTAGGGTACAGTGTTAAATCAAAGGGGATAGCAAAAGATATATTTGGAAAAGAGAAATTAGTTTTGGGGATTGAGGAAATATCTAACAGTACGAAATTAATAAATTCTTTTGATAAGATGGTTAGCGAAGAAATACAGATTAGAAATCAATTAGAAAAATCAATACCAAATATTAAAAAAATGTCATATAAAGCAGTAGATTACCTTAATGAATTAATAACCTGAGGTGGAAAATGAAGAAAAATTTATTATTTGTAATGCCAAGTTTAGCTGCAGGTGGTGGAGAGAAGAGTTTAGTTAATTTATTGTCTCAGATTGATTATAAGAAATATAATGTGGATTTATTTTTATTAAATCATAATGGTATTTTTATGGAATATATCCCGAAAGAAGTACAGGTTCTAACTTTACCAGACTCCTATTCTGTATTTACGTTACCACTTTACCATTCTCTTATTAAATTTCTTTTGAAAGGAAAGCCTTCATTAGCAATTGCTAGAATTATGTTCACATTAACAAGTCGAAATAACAAAAATACTTCTGAAAGAGAACAATATAGTTGGAAGTATATCTCAGAGGCTTTAGACATCACAAATAAAAAATACGATGTCGCTATAGGTTTCCTAGAAAAAACATCTACTTATTTTTGTGTCGATAAAGTTAATGCAACTAAGAAAATAGGTTGGGTTCATATTGACTATGATAAATTAGGTATGGATCCCGAATTTGATATTCATTATTTCAAAAAGTTAGATAACATTGTAACTGTCTCACAAGAATGTGCCAGTATTCTTAAAAGAAGATTTCCAAGTGAAAGTAATAAAGTTGATGTTATATATAATGTTGTCTCACCATCGATGATAAATAAAATGGCTATTCAAGGTAAATATGATATATATGATAAAAAAGATGATGAAGTTATCATTTTGTCAATTGGTAGACTGCATTATCAAAAAGGGTTTGAAATGGCAATTGAAGCATGTAAGAAATTAGTAGATAAAGGATACAATATTAGATGGTACATTATTGGTGAAGGGGAAGAACGAGAAAAACTTTTAAGTTTAATAAAAACGAACAAATTAGAAAAATATTTTAAATTGTTAGGACTGAAATCAAACCCCTACCCTTATCTAAAACAAGCAGATATTTATGCTCAAACCTCAAGGTTTGAGGGGAAATCAATAGCTATTGATGAAGCGAAAATCTTACAGAAGCCTATTCTAGTTACTAACTACAGTACGGCAAAAGATCAAATTACTAACGAGATAAATGGAGTAATTGTAGAAATGAATTCTGAGTCAATAGGTAAAGGGATGGAAAAAGTCATTTTAGACAATAATTTACGAGATAATATTATAGAAAATCTTTCAAAAGAACTACTAGGAACGGAAGAAGAGATAAATAAACTGTATAAAATGTTTTAGGAGGAGGTGGGGTTCAGTGAAAAAAAACATTTTATTTGTAATGAATAACTTGACCTGTGGAGGAGCCGAAAAGGCTCTTATTTCATTATTAGAAACAATAGATTATGCAAAGTTTAATGTCGATTTGCTTTTATTCAAACAGGAAGGACTATTCCTTTCGCAAATTCCTCCGGAAGTGAATTTATTAGCAGAACCTTGTGGCTATAAATATTTTGATATGTCCATAAAAACTGCCATAAAAGATTGTATTCAAAAAGGACAGTTTGACATTGTATTTTCCAGGTTAAAGGCTGGTTATATATTTCGAACAGAGGAAAATAAGGCTATTTGTGAGCAAAAGGTTTGGAAATGTTTATCAAATATTTTGCAGTCTATTCAAAAGGAGTATGACGTTGCAATTGGTTACTTAGAAAAAAGCCCGGTTTACTTTTCGATTGAAAAGGTAAATGCGAAGAAAAAAATAGGATTCATACATAACGATTATAATAAACTCGGGATGGATCCTAAAATTGATGAATACTATTTTAGTAAATTAGATAATATTCTTACGGTTTCAGAAGAATGCGCCAGGGTATTAAGGAGTAAATTCCCTCAATACAAAAATAAAGTAGATGTAATGTATAATATTGTGTCACCAGCGGTGCTGAACAAATTGTCTACTGAAAAAATAGACATAGTAAAAAGTGGAGTCACATTGGTTTCAGTAGGAAGATTAACACAACAAAAAGGGTTCGAACTTGCGGTAAAAGCATGTAAAAATTTAGTTAAAAATGGTTACGATGTGAAATGGTATGTTATTGGTGAAGGAGAAGAACGGGTCACGTTAGAGAGGTTAATAATTGAAAATGATCTCCTTGAAAATTTTATTCTACTAGGATTGAAGGAAAATCCGTATCCGTATATTAAAGCTGCTGATATTTATGTACAGCCATCTAGATTTGAAGGGAAGTCCATTGCTATTGATGAGGCTAAAATACTCAACAAACCAATAGTGGTAACTAACTTCAGTACAGTGACTGATCAAATTTCAAACAACCAAAATGGTCTGATCGTGGAAATGAACCCAAAAGCTATTGCTGGTGGAATAAAAAGGTTAATTGATAACGTAAGTATAAGGAATTCACTCAAAGAAAATTTATTAAAAGAAGAACTTGGAACTGAATCTGAAATACAAAAACTATACGATTTATTTAGAGTAGGACAGAAAGGAATTAACAAATGATAACTCAATTAGTAGCTATTCTCTTACTAGGCATAATAGCAATAATTGTTCTAATAGACATTGTCCCTCTATTTAAAGATTGGGTAAGTCGGATCCACATAGGGAGATACACTGATAAAGAAATATGGAATAAGGCTATTTCAAAACAAGGGGTTAGGTGGCTAAATAAGACTCCTAAAATCAAAGTAACTGATAACACAAGATTTGTTGTATTGGATATGGTAAAAGGAAATTATATGAAAAGCGCCATACAACATTGGCAAGAGGCGTCATTGTTATTAGGTTTATCAGAATACTTGAAAACTAATGATGATATTGAAGTGAAAAGTGAAATTGAAAAGTTTTTAAATGGGAAATTTGATAAAGAAGGTCACTGGATAGATAAACCTAATCAGGTAGATGTAGCAATACTAGCTTATGCTGTTATGAAGTTAGACTTTGTAGAAACAACTCGATATCAAAAAGCATTGGATTATACGTGGGAACTAATAAAAGATCATATAGGTGAAGATGGAACAGTAGGATATAGGAAATCAATGATGAGCTACAGATACGTAGATACTATTGGTTTTATATGTCCTTTTTTAGTTGCCTATGGAACAAGGTATAACAAGGAAGAATGTGTTGATTTAGCAGTAAAACAAATTAAAGAGTATGAAGAATATGGAATGTTAGATAAACATTCTATTCCATGTCATGCCTATAAAGTGGATAGTCATGAGCCTCTTGGGTTATATGGATGGGGTAGAGGGCTTGGTTGGTTTGCTATCGGTTTGATTGATGCTTGGAATGAACTATCGGGAGATAGCAAGTATAAGTCAGTATTGGATCAAAGTGTAGAACAATTTGCTAGAGCCTGTATAAACATGCAACAAAAGAATGGAAGTTGGAATTGGACAGTGACGAGGAAGGAATCACGACCTGATTCCTCAACTACAGCTACTTTAGCTTGGTTTTTAGTGAATGCAGCAAAGATTGATAAGATTACTAATGAAAGTTTAAGAAGTAGTGAGATGGCAATTAATTATCTCATGAAAGTTACAAGAAAAAATGGAGCAGTTGATTTTTCCCAAGGTGATACGAAAGATATAGGGGTTTACTCAACTTTATTTAATGTATTGCCTTTTACGCAAGGGTTTAGTAGTAGAACTATAAATTTATATGAAAAATATAAAAGGTAAAATTATAAAGGCGGTGATACTAATTTTTACTACAAAAAAGTACAAGGGATACAGATATATTAAAGTAAATAATTATTTTTATAGCTTAGATACTAATAAGTATAAAATGTTTTTTTACTTATGGAGCAAATTAAAACCGTTTAGTATCATCGATGGCAAATCAACAAATAAAAAATTAATTCCGGAATGGTTTGTAAAGTTATATAGAATTTGTCACCTGATTACCAATATTCACAGAGAGCCTAGAATAAATAAAGCTAACTTAATAGTTCTACCAGTCTATGGTCAAATAGCGATATATAGTAAAAGGCAAGATAACTTCAAGGTATTTGATGTCAAAAAGGGAATTGCTACAACAATTTTTTCAGATAGTATCAAAAATGATATTCTCACTAATAAAGTAGAAAAGTATAAAAAATTGGGTGAATTAAGTCTTGGACCGCAATTAATTGAGTTTAACAAAACAAAAAAGATGTATAAAGAGGCTTTTTTAAATTATCCTCACTTTTCACTGAAAACTATGAGCGAAGAAGATAAGGCAATTGTAATTAAAAAAGTAACCAGCTTTATTAAGGACTTAATAACGAAATATCCTGTAGAACATATTCTCCTAGATGTATATTTACATAAACTGAAGGTTGAATCAACAGGGAAATTGTTAGGTGACAACTGTAAAATTAGAGAGATAAATGATTTTATTTCAGATATGAAAAAAGATCTTTTGCTGAGAGGAAATGAGAAGATTTATCTAGTAATGTCTCATGGAGACCTTCATTTTAATAACCTTATAAAAGATAAAAAAGTTATCAAAGCCATAGATTGGGAGTTTTGTGAAAAAAGGTCAATCCTATACGATTTGCACTTTTTACGTTATAAAACAAAATCAACAGTGGATATACCTTTTTTTATAAAACTTTTACATAAGGAGAATGTTATCAATGCAAGTACTATAGATAGTGATCTCTATTTGGACTTATTCTACTTAGAATATATTACTCATTGGCTGAACGTAGTTTATCAAAGTAAGGAATATTTAAACTTAGCAGATATTAATAATATCCTTAATTGGATTATAAGAGATATAAAAGTATTCAAAAGTTTTAAAAAAAATAAGGGAATTAAAACTCTATTATTATGAACCTAATGGTTCTAAATAAATGTTGAAGTGAAATTACTAATCCTAGTTAAAGGTGTGAATCAATTGAAAGATGCCTTCAAGAAATTATTAATGCTTTTTGAGAAAAAAGAAAAGAAAAAGTTAGTAGTATTATTTTTTATGATGTTAATTGCAGCAATTTTTGAAACAATTGGAATTGGCTTGGTAGTTCCATTTGTTGGAATTATTACAAACCCAGGCATTATTCATGAGCAAGCCGTATTATCATATATTTATAGTATGTTAAATTTCCCAACAACAGCATCGTTTATTATATTTTCAGTAGTAGTATTGCTTACAGTGTTCGTCTTGAAAAACCTTTACTTACTACTATTTCACTATGTACAATATAGAGTTATCTTAAACCAACAAGTAAGGCTATCACGAAAACTATTTAAAGAGTACCTAACAAAACCATACACATTCCATCTACAACGAAATTCAGCTGACTTACTTCGAAATGTTAATAGTGAAGTACCTAAGGTGTTTCAAGGAATTATCTTGTCCGCATTTCATTTATTTACAGAGTTACTTGTAATTATTTGCATCTTAGCATTGCTATTAGTAACAGCTCCAACTGCAACTATAACTGCTGCAGTATTATTATGTAGTAGTGTAGTATTATTTTTTAAAGTATTTCGTAATAAAATTAGTCACTTAGGAAAAGAGCAACAAAAATTAAGTGGTACGATGATTAAATGGGTAAAACAAGGGTTAGGAGCAAGTAAAGAAATAAAGGTATCAGGAAAAGAAAGTTTTTTTGTGAATGCTTATACAAAACAGAGTCAAACTATTGCGAATAATAATCGTTACATGAAAATGTTGGAACAAGTTCCAAGGCTTTTTATCGAAACACTATTGGTAGCGATTGTCCTCATTACTATGATCATAATAATTTTTCAAGGGACAAATACGACGACAGAATTAGTATCAACAATGGCATTATTTGCTATGACAGCTTTTCGACTAATGCCATCAATCAATCGAGTCATGGCTATGATAACAACAATTCGTTATAGCCAACCTGCATTAACGGTTATTTATGAAGATTTATTCATGAATAAAGAAAAGTCCTCAGAGGTTGATTTCACTACTGAAACGAATTCAGCAAAGGTTAACCATGGAAAGAAAGTTTTTAACAATGCCATAAAGTTAAACGATGTCTCTTTTCGTTATCCAAATCAAAATGAGTTTTCAGTAAAAGACGTGTCTTTGACGATTCCAATTGGTCAATCTGTTGCGTTTATAGGGGAGTCGGGTGCTGGAAAAACTACTATAGTTGATATTATTTTAGGTGTCTTACAACCAGAAAAGGGACGCATTTTAGTTGACGGTAAGAACCTACTTGACCAAAAGTCAATATGGCAACAGAAAATAGGTTATATTCCACAATCTATATTTTTATCAGATGATACGATACGTGGAAATGTTGCTTTTGGAATAGAGGGAAAGCAAATTAATGATGCAGAAGTGTGGAGAGCATTGGAACAGGCTCAACTAAAAGAGTTTGTTGAACAACTTTCTGATAAACTAGACACAAGTATTGGAGAAAGAGGTGTAAGACTATCAGGTGGGCAACGCCAACGGATCGGTATTGCTCGAGCTTTGTATCATAATCCAGAAATATTATTTATGGATGAAGCAACATCTGCATTAGATAATGAAACAGAAAAAGAGATCATGAAGGCTATTGACGGTTTAAAAGGAGAAAAAACATTAATCATTATAGCGCATAGATTAAGTACGATTGAGAATTGTGATGTTGTATTCAAAATCAGCAAAGGAAGATTAGTTGCAATTAATAATCAGTTTGAACAAACGTCGTAATATAGTATCTAGTTAAGTGTAATCTAAAACTATTTTCAGAAAAAGTTAAAGTATCTTGAGTGATTTGTGATGCTTTCTCTTTATGTTTTCATAGGTTAATTATAGAAATCCTATAAAGAAACAGAAGGTTATGATAGAGAAAAATGGACTTTAAAGAGGATGGGGTAGTAATGAAAATCAATTTTGGTTGGTTGCTAATAAGCATCATTCTTGTAGGGTGTACACCAAACAGTACCGACCACTCTGACGCAGTTCGCTTAGATATCGAAAATGAACAAGAGGAAGATTTATCACAACAGGTTTATACTTTGGAACTAGAGCGTTGGAATATACATAATGATGAATCACACCCAATTGAAACAACTAAGGGATTTAACGAAGCACTTAATTGGGCATCTGAAAATGGGGACATAATATTTGAGGTACCAGCAGGAAACTACCTTATAGACAAAGATTTTCGGATAAACATGGTCAGTAATATGACTTTTAAACTTGATGATGAAACGGTACTTCAGAAAGAAACAAATGGCTATGAAAGATATGAATTGTTGTATATTGGTCCTGGCATAGAAAACGTTACCTTAATTGGGGGTATATATATGGGGGACCGTGATACTCATGATTATTCAGGGAAAGATAACGAACATAGTGCAGGTACTCATGAGTCTGGATGTGGGATTTTGGCTGAAGGTGCTATAGGTCTTACTGTTGAAAATGTGAAGGCTGTAAGTTTTACAGGTGATGGCCTATGTGTAGGTGGAACAAGTCAATTAATTAATGAGTTATCTGAATCTGATTTTAAATTTGGAGGACTCGATGAAAATGGCAATTTAATTTATGATACAACGAAAATTAGAACTAAAGATATCGAAAAAACGAATTTTACTAATGGGATTTTTGAAAATCAAAGGACCTTTCAGTTTTCGTTGCCACGTAATCTATCGAGTGAAGTTACTTTTGATGTGTATTTTTTTAATGCAGAAGATATCTTTTTATCTCATGTAACAGATCAAAAGATAGGGTGGGATTTGATCGAAGTCCCTGTTGATGCCGACTATTATTATGCTGTTTTTGATACAGATGCTATAGAAGATGTCTACGTAGAATTCTGGAACAAAGTAATTTCAAAAGATGTTACTGTGAAAAACTCTGAGTTTGCTTACAATCGCCGACAAGGGATTACTGTAGGTGGAGCAGAAAACGTTTTAATTGAAAACAATGAAATACATAACATCTCAGGAACAGCCCCTCAATCTGGAATTGATGTTGAAGGTGGCGTGGGCGAAAATGGTTTACCTAATGAGAACATTAAGATTAGAGATAATAACTTCTATAACAATGCAGCATATGATGTTATTTTATTTGATGGAAAGAATGCTATAGTCGAGAATAATTATTTAGGATCTAAAGGTGCTATCGGTTTAGCCATTTCAGAACCATTTTCAGGAGCAACAGTAAAAAATAATACTTTTGATGGATCCAGAATTGTAGCTTATTATGATGCTGAATTCATAGATAATGTAATGAATGACTCGTATACCTATTTTACAGGTCCTAACATTACAATTGATGGGATGATTTTGACAGATTCAAAATTTAGTATAAGTAGTAAAGTGCCATTTGGAGTAACAGCTTCAAATATTTTGATAAAGAATAATAAGAAAAATGATTCTGGATTAACAGTATGGGACCAACCTGTACATTTAACTAATATTACTATAGAAGGACAATCAACATTACGAAATCTCACGGGTGGAGTGGAAGAAGGAAGTATTTTCGACAATTTAAAAGTCATTGGATACAACTCTACTTACGGGCTCGATCTTCCAAGGGGAACGTATAACAACTGTGTATTTGAAGCTGGTGAAGGTGGATCGGTAGGACCGGTTATAAATCAAGAAGGGAAATATGAGTTTAATGATTGTACCTTTGTTGGTGGAAACCCTCATGTGGCTAATGACAAAGCTGATGTAACAATTAAACAAGTAGAAAGTAATTAAGGGTTTCTTTGTGAAAAGGAACTAAGGGCTGTATGGAATGATAATTGTGTAAATGATTTTTCTTTTATCTGATTGACATAAGATAATTTTGATGTAATATAAGTATTATAATGTTCTTTAAAAAGAACGATGAATCAGCATATATTATTAATACATACGGACATGTTACATTTGTGAAGTTTGGCATTATTGTATTCTAATCCTGAACTTCAACTTTTCTCACTCTTTAAGTTCTTTAATAAGAACGATAGTTGTACGAATATAGGAGGAGCCAATGAGTGCAATTGCTGGAATTTATCATACTAATAATGAACCTGTTCATATAGAACATAGTAACGCCATTATGAAAAACTTAGAACAATACCCAGCAGATGATATTCAAACTTGGTACAAGAAGAATATTTTCCTTGGCTGTCATGCACAATGGGTTACTCCTGAATCAGTAGGAGAGTTATTACCTTATTATGATAAAGATAGAAAGTTATCAATTACCGCAGATGCGATTATTGATAACCGTGATGAGCTATTTGAAAAATTACAAGTTGATTATTATAAAAGAAGATCGATTTCTGATAGTGAGTTAATTTTGCTTGCTTATCACAAGTGGAAAGAAGAATCGCCTAAGTATTTAGTAGGCGATTTTGCTTTCTTGATTTGGGATGATGTCAACCAAAAGTTATTTGGGGCTAGAGATTTCTCTGGAAGTAGGACACTTTATTATTACCGAGGAAAACAGCGGTTTGCCTTTTGCACGACAATACAACCGCTATTGTCTTTACCGTATGTTGAAAAGCAGCTTAATGAACAGTGGTTAGCTCAATATTTGGCTATAACCGGAATGATTGATGTTGTTGATGCATCTGCAACGCCTTACAACAATATAAAGCAAATTCCACCCTCTCATAGCATTTCTATCGTAGGTGAAAAAGTGGCCCTTAACCGATATTGTACATTAAGCTCAGAAAAGAAGTTGAAATTTAAATCAGATGAAGAGTATGTAGAAGCATTTCAAGAGGTATTTCAAGAAGCTGTTTCTTCTCGTTTGCGTACGTATCGTCATGTAGGCGCTCAGTTAAGTGGTGGGTTGGATTCCGGCTCGATTGTTGGTTTTGCTTCTAAGGAATTAAGTTTAAGTAATAAAACACTACATACATTCAGTTATATCCCACCGAGTGATTTTATAGACTTTACACCGAGACATTTAATGCCTGATGAGAGGCCGCTTATTAAATCAACAGTGAATTATGTAGGTGGTATAAATGACCATTATCTAGATTTTGATGGAAGGGATTCATATTCAGAAATAGAAGGGTTTCTTGAAATGATGGAAATGCCTTATAAATTCTTTGAAAACTCTTTCTGGTTAAAGGGGATGTTCGAGAAAGCAAATAATGAGGGTGTTGGAATTCTTCTAAACGGAGGAAGAGGAAACCTGAGTATATCTTGGGGATCGGCATTAGACTTTTATGCTCTCCTATTAAAAAGACTAAAATGGGTTCGACTTTATCAAGAGTTGGATCAATATAGTAAAAACGTGGGTGGAGCTAGGTTACGGAGATTACCTAGTCTAGCAAAGAAAGCATTCCCTACTATAAAGCGAGCAGTACCAGCAATCACCTCAAACACGAATTCTATGTTAATTAACGTAGAATTTGCTAGGAAAACTAATGTTTATACGGAACTAAGTAAATTTGGCATAGACGAATCGGGGTGGTTTTCGTCAACCAATATCTATGAACAAAGGATACGACATTTTGCAGATGTTTTTCATTGGAATGCAAGTAACACTCTTTCTACAAAGTTATCTCTACGTCATGGATTATGGAAGCGCGATCCTACCAATGATATCAGAGTAATCCGCTTTTGCTTATCGGTCCCTGAGAGTCAATACGTTCAAAAAGGATTAGATCGTGCCCTTATTCGAAGATCCACTAAAGGATTGTTGCCTGATAACGTTAGGTTAAATCAGCGTATTCACGGTGTTCAAGGTGCTGATTGGGTTCATCGGATGATTCCGCATTGGGATACTTTCATAGAAGACGTACAACAAATGGCAAATGACAAGGATTATTTAATTTATTTAAATGGTCAAGCAATTAAGGATGCTTTTATTAAAGTGAAAGATGGCGTTAGCCCCTCATATGTTGTTGAATCTAATAGCAAGGTGCTTATGCGTAGTTTGATAGTTTATAAATTTTTAAAACGATTCGATTGAAAGGGGGTGACAATATGAAACAAACATGGAAAAAACCTGTATTGGAAGAACTTAAGGTAAATATGACAATGGCCTCAACTGTTAATGGGCCATATACGGATGAAGCATATGTTCCGGGTGAAAGAGTTGACGCCAGTGCGCCTGCGTATAATCGATTTACTAGTTAGAAATTAATATGTGAGAGTTACTAATTAGCAATGCTACTTAAATTGTTTCGATTTTCTTGTTTTAATTGTCGTGTAAAATAGCTCATATGTTTTATATATGGGTTATTTTACATGTTTGTAAGTGGATTCTTATGAAATCAATCAAACAATAGATAAATGTAAAAGGGTAATTGACAACATAGTAAAATAGTGATAATTTTAAAATAATGGGCTGTTCTTTATAAAGAATTAAAAAGGAGTTTTATTAAGGTTATAGCAATATTAATATATTTTTTTGTTTTTTTGTCCTTTATAACGAATGACTAGGGGAGATGTGCGCTTTTAGTGAGAAGAAATGGAGGTGAAGTTGTGAGTGCGATCACGGGACTTTTTCATTTTAATAAGAACTTAGTCAGGATAGAGCAAATTTATAGTTTGATGAAGACCTTTGAGAAATTTCCTGCTGATGATATTCAAACATGGCAGAAACAGCATATTTTCCTAGGCTGCCATGCACAATGGATTACTCCAGAATCGATCGGTGAACAGTTACCTTATTATGATTATGAAAGACAGCTAGCAATTACAGCGGATGTGATCATTGATAATCGAAAAGAGTTATTTGAGATGTTGCAAGTAGATAAGCATCAAAGAAAAACCATCCCTGACAGTCAATTAATTATTTTGGCCTATCAAAAATGGGGAGAAGAAGTACCTAAATTTCTAATTGGTGATTTTGCTTTTATGATTTGGGATGAGAGAAAACGAAAACTTTTTGGTGCTAGAGATTTCAGTGGGGCGCGTACGCTTTACTATTATAATGATCGAAGTCAGTTCGCCTTTTCTACAACAGTAGAGCCATTATTTACAATACCACATGTTAAAAAGAAACTAAATGAAGGATGGTTGGCTGAATACTTAGCTATTCCAAATATGGTAGAAGCAGTAGACATGACAACCACGGCCTATAAGGCTATCTCTCAAGTTCCTCCTTCACATAGTATTACGGTTAGTGATGGTCGAGTTACAATTTCAAGATATAGCAGGATTGAAGTCAAGAAAACATTAAGGCTCAAGTCGAATGAAGAGTATGAAGAAGCTTTTCAAGAGGTATTTCAGCGAGCTGTAACAGATCGGCTGCGTACTCAAGGTGGAGTTGGTTCACATTTGAGTGGAGGCTTAGATTCGGGTTCAGTCGTTAGTTTTGCCGGACATGAGCTAAAAAAAAGTAATAAACAGTTACATACATTTAGTTATATCCCGGAAAGGGGATTTGAGGATTGGACTCATAAATCATTACTTGCAGATGAAAGGCCTTATATCCAATCTACTGTAAAGCATGTTGGAAATATTAAGGACCATTATTTAGACTTTGATGGTATTAGCCCATTATCTGAGGTTGATGATTGGCTAGAAATTATGGAAATGCCATATAAATTCTTTGAAAACTCTTTCTGGCTTAAGGGAATCTATGAGAATGCGAATCAAGAAGGTATCAATATTCTTCTAAATGGTGCCAGAGGAAATTGGTCTATTTCGTGGGGTTCTGCTATGTCGTATTACTCTAAACTATTAAAGAGATTTAGGTTGGTTCAACTTAATAAAGAATTAACTTATTATACAAAAAACTTGAGGTTAGGAAAAACAGATGTATTACCAACAGTAAGAGATTATTCCTTTCCTTTTCTGAATCAACTGTTACACAAAAATGATTCTTATCAAGTTCCTTCGTTGATCAACCCAACATTCGCAAAACAAACAGGTGTTTTTAGTAAGTTAAAAGAGCATGGCTTGAGCCTTACAGGGGATCTATTAAAAAGTGATAATGCCATAAGAAAAAGACATTTTCAACAGTTATACCGCTGGAATAAAAGTGGGGTATTAGGTACCAAGTTGTCATTGCGCTATTCATTATGGGAACGTGATCCAACTAATGATATAAGAGTTATACGCTTTTGCTTAAGTGTTCCAGATAGTCAGTATGTTCAGAATGGCTTCGATCGCTCACTTATTCGAAGAGCAACTAAAACGTACTTACCAGATAAAGTGAGACTTAACCAGCAAATTCGAGGAATTCAGGGGGCTGATGTAGTACATCGGATGTCTGCTTCATGGAATGACTTTATTGAAGAAGTTAAGGATATATGTAATCAACAAGAAACTGCTGACTTCCTCAATATAAAGGCAATAAAGGAAGCAATTGATAATCTTGGGAATCAACCTCGTCCAGAGTATCTGTTAGATCCACACTTTAGAATTTTAACTCGAGCTTTAATTGTTCATCGATTCTTGAAGAGAAACTTAGCATGAAGGGAGGTGAAGAGATGAAGAAAGAATGGCATACACCAGTATTAGAAATACTTGATGTGAGTATGACAATGACTGGTAGAGGAGGAGCAATACCTGATTGCTCCGATGTCCATGATCCGCCGGTAACTCATGAAGGTAGAACGAATAATAGACCGGATAATCGAATTAGTTGTAGTTAATAGCCATTAGTATTTACCCCCCTTATACCTTAAGCAAGTATAGGGGAACCTATTAAAAGTAAAATAGAAATGTACTAAGGAGGAACCACCGTTGAAAACAATCTACACAGCTTTTGGATTACAGATAGAAAGCGAATTTCCTCTACCAGAGTTACTTCAGTCTACTACATATTCTACTAATCAGATTGACGTTAAGATTGAACAAACCATTCTTACTTCGTTGTGGGAAGAATGTGCTGGAGATGATCAGTATTTCTTTATCAAAGAAGATTATGTATTATTCCGTATTCCTGAAGTTGGAATTTTTCTTATCCAAAATGGGAATGAAATCTTTGTTTCTCCAATAGGCGAGGTTCAAGAAGATCAGTTAAGGTTATACATCCTTGGAACGTGTATGGGTGCTATTTTAATGCAGAGAAAAATTCTCCCTCTTCATGGAAGTGCCCTAGTAATTGATGGCAAAGCTTATGCCATTGTAGGTAATTCTGGTGCAGGAAAATCGACGTTAGCTTCGGCATTCTTAAAAAGAGGCTACAAGCTTTTAAGTGATGATGTCATTCCCGTTACGTTAAATGAAAAAGGTGTTCCTGTTATAACCCCAGCTTATCCGCAACAAAAGCTTTGGATCGAAAGTCTGGATCAATTCGGAATGACATCTGAGGGCTATCGTCCTATAGTTGACCGCGAGACAAAATTTGCTATTCCCGTTCGTGATCAATTCAGTTCTGAAATAACTCAGCTTGCTGGAGTTATTGAGTTACTAAAAACAGAGAACGACGACATTGAATTTAAATTGGTTCAAGGGTTAGAGAGTTTACATACTTTGTTTAGCCATACGTACAGAAACTTTTTCATTACACCAGCGGGTTTATTAGAATGGCATTTTCAATTAACCGCTAAAATGGTGAACCAGCTCGAGATGTTCCAATTACAAAGACCTATAAATCGTTTTACTGCTCATGAATTAACGGAATTAATTTTATCTACAGTTCGTAAGGAGGAGAAGGTTGTATGATTAAAAACGTAAAGTTAGGTAAAGAACAAGTCGTATCTCAAGTAGAAGGGAATATTGTCTCTGATATGGATGGCGAGAAAGTGATGCTTAGTATTCATAATGGAAAGTATTACAACCTTGGTGATATTGGCGGCGACATTTGGGATTTAATAACTAAACCAATTTCCATTGAAGGGGTTATTGCAAAACTTCAATTGCAGTATGACGTTGAAACCGAAGAATGTGAAGAACATGTCTTAAACTTCTTACATCAATTACACAGTGAAGGCTTAATTAAACTAGAAAGCTAATTTAGTAGAGTTATGGAGGGACTATCGAATGAGAGTAATCAGAAAGGTAAAGGCATTTCTTAATATAGATCGGGAAATGAAAGGAATGCTCGTAGAAGCTTATCTCTATTTGGGGTGGGCGAGATTTTTGAAGCTTCTGCCTTTTTCTAAAGTGGTTCCCTCGTTAGGAACGAAAATGGTTGAAACCTCTCACACTCCTAATCTAGAAGATAAGCCAACACTTAGGAAAGTTTCTAATGCAGTTCATATGATGAGTAATTATACGTTCTGGGAAAGCCAGTGTCTCGTTAAGGCCATTGCGGCCATGAAAATGCTTGAGAAGCGAAACATCAATTCTACCTTGTATTTAGGAACAGGGAAAGATGACAAAGGTCAGTTTGTTGCACATGCATGGTTACGAAGTGGACCTTTTTATATCACTGGAGCGGAAGGAATGGAGCGTTTTACGGTAATAGCCAAATTTGCAAAGGTGCTAACCTCTGAAAAGCTTGAAGGAGAATCTCATGAATCACTTAATTAAAACAGAAACCATTTGCAGTGAGCTGAAATTCATATGTGAGCTAATGAAATATCAAAGTCATTTTCAAGATCTTCAGTTGACTGACATGAACTGGAACCAGTTTTTGGAACTCTCTTTACATCATCGTGTCTATCCATCACTTTACGCTCATCTTAAACAATCTGATGTTACGATTCCATCTGATGTTTCGAAGACACTAAAAGCATATTATCAGCAAAATACCTTTCGAATGCTACCACTAACAGCAGAGATGGAAATGGTTAGCTCTTTGTTTGCTAATCATGATATACGAACTCTTTTTTTAAAGGGTCCTGTTCTTGCTCATGACCTGTATGGAGATTTATCGCTTCGTACTTCGAGCGATTTAGATTTTCTCATTCCGATTGACCAGTTAGAACAAGCCGAGCGTTTATTGGTAGAACTCGGGTATGAGAAGGATGATTATTTCGATACTGTTTTAAATGATTGGCGCTGGCGGCATCATCACGTAACCTATTATCATCCTGTGAAGGGGATGAAGCTTGAGATTCATTGGCGTCTACATCCAGGTCCTGGGAAAGAACCAAGTTTTCAAGAGTTATGGGAACGGAGAAGAACAAGTACGATTCCGAATAGTTCCGTTTCCATATTAGGTACAGAAGATCTATTTGTGTTTCTTGTGGCACACGGAGCAAGACATGGCTGGTCACGTCTTCGGTGGTTAGTGGATATTCAAAAGATGATGCAGCAATCACTAAACTGGGAATCTGTGTACGGTTTATTTGATAAGTATCATAACCCACATGTTGGAGGGCAAGCCATTATATTAGCTTCTAATTTACTAGGTGCAGAGTTTTCAGACGGAATGAGACCATTCTTAACAAAAAACGCAAAACAACTGGCTGAGGAAGCAGTCTTTTACCTCGAACAGATGGTAAATCTACATACAGATCCTGTTCCTAGAGAGATTGCACGTTATCATGCGAAACATCTGTTCTCATTAATGTCTAGTCAACAAAAAATAATTCATCTTGCTAGTTTTCTTCATCCGTTTCCAGAGGATGCTCAAACGTTACCATTACCTACATCATTGCACTTTTTATATTTCCCACTACGTCCAGTCTTGTGGGCTTGGCGCAAAACGAAGAAACAAGCGATCTCGTAGGAGGCTTATTAAATGAAAGATATTTTATATTTCTTAAAGCAAATTGACTCTTACGCAGGTAAGATTCTTTATATTAATCTATTTGCTATGCTTTTGATTGGTCTGTTGGACGGAGTTGGGATTTTGCTCTTGATTCCGATGATCAGTATGACAGGGATTGTAAATTTAGATGCGGAAGGAACGCCACTAGCTGGTGTATTAGGTTTTTTAAATGACCTTCCAAGTACTCTAGGTTTACCTGTCATCCTTGGAATCTTTGTGTTAATTGTTGTTGGCCAGAATTTAATCTCAAGGCAAATTACGATTAGAAACGCAAAAATTCAACACGGCTTTTTTCGTCACATGAGGGTAGAAACTTATCAATCTTTGTTACATGCAAATTGGAGATTTTTTGTCAAGAATAGAAAAACAGATTTGATTCATATTTTAACAGCTGAAATTGCTAAATCAAGTGCTGCTACACATTCGTTTTTACAGTTTTTAGCATCCTTAATTTTCACTATGATCCAAATTGGATTAGCTTTCTGGTTGTCACCGACGATTACAAGCTTTGTTCTAGCATGCGGTTTTATTCTTTTACTTTTTAACCGTAAGTTTTTAAAACGCTCGCTTGAGTTAGGAAACAGAAGCTTTACTCTTGGGCGAGATTATTTAAGTGGGATTACGGATCAAATTAATGGAATCAAGGATATTAAAAGTAACACATTAGAAGAATCGCGGATGCATTGGTATCGAACTGTCACAAGTAGTATGGAAAAAGAGCAGATTGAATATACCATGTTAAAAACAACGTCACAGTTTTATTATAAAATTGCTTCAGCAGTGTTGATTGCGACATTCATCTTTATTGCGGTACAGCTCTTTAATGCACAAGCAGCACAATTAATGCTGATCATTATTATTTTCTCAAGGTTATGGCCACGAGTTGCTGGAATACAAGGATCATTGGAGCAAATTGCGACGACAATTCCATCCTTTAAAGCGGTTAAAGCATTACAATACGAATGTCGATCCGCAAAAGAATTTGATGATTTGAATAGCAAGAACGTAAAACCGCTTCAAGTGAGAGAAGGAATTGACTGTCAAAATATCTTTTTCCGTTACAATGAATCAGCCTACGCGCTAAAAGATATTAACCTTCATATTCCTGCAAATCAGATGACAGCCTTTGTCGGCCGCTCAGGAGCAGGGAAAAGTACCTTAATTGATTTATTAATGGGACTTAATCAGCCAGAAAACGGGCAGGTGCTTATAGACGGAACCCCGTTAACGAATGAGAACTTAATTTCTTTAAGAAGAGCCATCAGTTACGTTCCACAAGACCCATTCTTATTCAATGCAAGTATCAGAGAAAACTTAGAGTTGGTTGTTCCAGATGCAAGCGAGCATGAAATGTGGAATGCCCTTGAATTTTCGTCTGCTGCTGAGTTTGTAAGAAAGCTACCAGAAGGGCTGGACTCGGTAATCGGAGATCGCGGAATTAAACTGTCTGGTGGCGAGCGTCAACGCCTAGTATTAGCTCGAGCAATTTTACGAAATCCTTCTATTCTAGTATTAGATGAAGCTACAAGTGCATTAGACACAGAGAACGAAGCTAAAATTCAGAAAGCTCTAGAACGGTTAAAAGGGAAGATGACGATTATCGTTATCGCTCATCGTCTATCAACGATTCGTAATGCCGATCAAGTTGTGGTTTTAGATAATGGAGAGATTATTCAAAAAGGTGGATTCACACAACTCTCTGAAGAGAAGAAAAGTACGTTTAGTCATTTATTACGTAATCAAATGGAAGCAACACCGTAAAACAAGGAGGGTGACTCTAGAAAGTCATCCTTTTCTAAGTTAATAAATATAAAGCTATTGGGGCGATTGCGTTGAGAAAAAGAGGAGGTAAGACCATGGTTGGTCTTTTATTTGTATTTGTTGTTCTACTTGTTTTTATCATCTGGGACAATAACCGAATTATTGTGGTAGAACAAGAAATAGGAATAGAGAACCTTCCGGGTGAGCTTGAGGGGTTTACCATTCTTCAAGTCTCGGACTTACATGAAAAAGAGTTTGGAAAACGACAAAAGAAACTTATCAACTCTATTAATAATATTCATTATGATGCTATTGTTTTTACTGGAGATATGCTTGATAGCGATCGTAGTACACATTATCAACCTTTTTATGATCTTATTGAAGGAATATATAATAAGGAACATGCTATTTATGTACCTGGTAATGCGGATCCTAATAATTATATTTCACAGCCGCAAAATCCTTTTGATAAACACGATTTCATAAAAGGGATGGAAGAGCGTGGTGTATATTTACTTGAATCTATTCATTCCATTCAAAACGGACAGTCTCATATACATTTCGTTGAATTTGAATTGTCCATTCTAGATTGGGAAAGCAAAATAAAGGAACTTGATAGCAGGGCAGAACCCAATAATGAAGTGACAAAAAAGTATTTAAACCATTTGAGAAATCTTTATAATGAAATTTCACTATTGGACCACTTAGAACATACAGATGATGCCATTATTGCATTAAATCATTATCCTATTGTAGATGCTAGAATAGATTTTATTAAAAGTCATCCAGAATATATGTTTAGAAACTTCGACCTCATCCTCGCCGGTCACTACCACGGCGGCCAAATTCGCCTCCCGTTTTTAGGTGCTCTATTCGTCCCAGAACCTTGGTATGATCGTAACGGCTTATTCCCACCACAAGACCGAGTGAAAGGCTTATGGGAGTACGAAAGAACCAAACAATACGTCAGCACTGGTCTCGGCAGCAGTGACGCCATACCGTTTTTGCAATTCCGTTTTCTTAACCCTCCAGAAATCAACTTGTTGACCCTAACGAAAAAATAAATTTCAAAAAGCTGTTTAGCTTTTATTTAATTAGGTATATACAAAATAATGCAGAAAAAAGATGGGTACCTAAGTACCCATCTTCCATCCTTTTCTACCGTACTTTTACAACAATCAAGATCTTAACTTGTTACTAGTATGTAAGAGGAATTCTCTGATTTCTTCAGGGGGCAGTCCCATGTCTTTTGCTTCTATGAACAGCTCGATCCACTCTAGGTCAAGTGCTTTCGTGTTTTCTTCTTTTACGATCACATTTCATTCCTCCATTGTTCGGTAACTCAGCCGTCCTAGTAAGTAGGTTTACCTTAGACCTGAAGCTTTGCGTCCTTATTTTTCAATAAGTTTGCCTTTTTCATTTTATTCAGTTTTTTAAAAAACGAAAAAGAACATTACTATACGTTTTGATGGGAAATAAAAGTAGGTAGAAAATCGTGTGTAAGATTTGTTTACAGTGTGTTTATGTTAATAGGTTATTACCATAGTACCATATTTACTATGGGATAATTAGCAAATAATTTCCAAAAAAATCGACATGTTGTTACAAATTCTGCCATTGGATTCCTTTTTATTTTCATCAGTTTATAGATCGTTCATGTCTTTCTTTTGTACTTTTGGCTAATATCTGTTTTAATAGTAAGGTATGATACATAATGTAAGATAGAACTGTTGCAAAAAATAATGTTAGGGGCGATTCTGGTTGAAATTACTAGGAATTTCTGGATCTTTGATTGGTGAGAAAACGGCTATTGCTGTTAATGAAGTGATCAAAAAGGCTCAAGAACTTGAACCTAAATTAGAGATTGAATTATTGGACATGAAGCATTATGAAGTTGAGTTTGTTGTTGGGAAGCCGCTACATGACTATAATGAGGATACGCAAGTGGTTATAAAGAAAATTACGGATGCCGACTTATTTGTAATTGGAACACCTATTTACCAAGCTTCTATTACGGGTGCATTGAAAAACTTGTTTGATCATCTTCCGACAAATGTCTTTGAGTCAAAAGTAGTAGGTACTGTCACTACTGCTGGTTCAGAAAAACATTTTCTTGTAGCCGATCATCAATTAAAGCCGATCCTCTCGTTTTTTAAGGCAATTACTCCAACAAATGTGTTTGTTCATAGTAGTTGTTTTGATCAATCGAACGTAATTGTTGATAAAGAGGTTAGGGATCGTATTGATACATTAGCTAAAGAGTTAGTCCATTTACATACGAAGCTTAAACTGTAGTAACCGTTACCCCGATAAAGGTAAATTCTTTATCGGGTTGTTTTTTTGGTATCGTTATCTGTTGACATGGTTATTTCATTCAGGATATAATTATCTCGAAACTGAGATATTAATTAAAGGAACTGATGACCATGCATTCATATAATCAGGATCAGTCGCTTAAATTATTCGTTGTGATGTCCCGTGCTATGCAGTCTGTGACGAAGCGTGTAGAAGAAGATATAAAAAGCTACGGTCTGAATCCAACTGAATTTGCTGTTCTTGAACTTCTTTATAGTAAAGGGGAACAGCCCATCCAGAAAATTGGAGAAAAAGTGTTGCTAGCTAGCAGCAGTATTACTTACGTTGTTGATAAACTCGAGAAAAAGAACTACCTTACTCGAAAGCCTTGTCCAAAGGATCGGCGTGTTACGTATGCAGCAATAACGGAAGATGGAACGAATTTGATGAGTGACATATTTCCTAAGCATCGTGCGGCTATTGATGAGATATTTGGTGGACTAGAATTAGAAGATAAGGAAGACATGATCGTACAATTAAAAAAATTAGGATTCCATGCACAGGAATTATAATTTTTTTGATTCAAATTATCTCGAAATAAGAATATATGAAATGTGAGGGGAGGAGCAAGGATGAAAGCGGTCGATCCAAGTGATTTGGTTGAACAAGAGAATTATAAATTTTTAACAGGTAGCATTATTCCCAGACCTGTGGCTTTTGTAACAACACTTTCGAAAGATCGTGTGTTAAATGCAGCCCCGTTTAGTTATTTTAATATCGTCTCCGCTAACCCTCCTATGATTTCAGTCTCAGTACAGCGATCAAATGGTGTGATGAAGGATACATCTCGCAATGCGATTGAGCATAAAGAGTTTGTTGTCCACGTTGCTGATGAGTTTTATTTAAATCAACTTAATGTGACAGCTAAAAGTCTCCCTTCTAATGTAAGTGAAGTGGAGGACGCTAAGCTAACGCCTGTTGAAAGTTTAAAAATAAAAGTCCCGGGTATACAAGAAGCAAAGGTTCGAATGGAGTGTATTTTAGAAAAAGCCATTTCTCTTGGAGGGACGGAACAAGAACCTGCCTGTGAACTATTAATTGGTCGTGTGGTTCAGTATCACATTCAAGAGGAGCTTTATCAGAATGGACGGATTGATGCTGAAAATTTGAGACCGATCAGTCGTTTAGCTGGGAACTTTTATGCAAAGCTAGGTGAGATGATTGAGTTAGAACGACCTAAATAGAAGTCTATAAAGGGCTTCTTGTTGCCTGATATCTCTAATTCGTGATATATGAAATAAGATAAAATAAAATAGGTGTAATTTTATGAGGAGGTGATGATATTCAAGTAGTGCATTGGATATCACATTAAAAGACGTAGGAGTTGAAATGATGATGAGTTTTTTTAAAAAATTATTTAGGAATTCAAACAAAGAGGAGTCGATTGAAATGTCAAACATTAAATTAGCCGTTATCTACTATAGTTCAACAGGGTCTAACTACCAATTAGCTAAATGGGCAGAAGAGGGCGGCCAAGCAGCAGGAGCAGAAGTTAAACTACTTAAAGTACCTGAGCTTGCTCCACAAGCAGCGATTGATTCAAATCCGGCATGGAAAGAGCATCTTGAAGCTACAGCTGATGTACCTGAAGTAACATTAGATGATTTGGAATGGGCAGACGCGATTGTATTTAGCGTACCGACTCGATTTGGGAACATGCCAGCTCAAATGAAGCAATTCTTAGACACTACAGGTGGACTTTGGTTCCATGGTAAACTTGCAAACAAGGTTGTTAGTGCGATGTCGTCTGCAAGTAATGCTCATGGCGGTCAAGAAGCAACAATTCTTTCTCTTTACACAACGATGTATCATTGGGGAGCGATTGTTGCTGCGCCTGGATATACAGATCCATTATTGTTTGCCTCTGGTGGTAATCCGTATGGAACAAGTGTCACCGTTGATCAAGACGGTAAGATGCAAGAGAATGTGGAAGAAGCAGCAAAATATCAAGCTAAACGCACCGTTCAAGTTGCAGAGTCTCTAAAAAAAGGTTCTCTATAAGATTCATAGACCCTCTAGTCGGTTGATTAGAGGGTTTTTTATTTGCTAAAAAATGATTACATTAAATCGTTAGCTTTTAGAACGGGAATCTCATTTGACGAAATCTTATTAACTTAATAAGATTTCAGATGAATGAAAAAAAGATATTAGTTAGTTGATATAGTTTCTAACTAGGAGAAATCATAGTTCCTTTGCTTACTAAATCAGAGTTAGATGAACTGCAATATGGTAACGTCTGTTAATAACTAACACATTCGGACATAGTGCGACAAAAATTAATCAAACGTTTGTTTAATTTTTGTCTGTAGTTATGAAATCTGTCGTTTGTAAGAGTATCCTTGAAAATAGTGTTGAATGATAAAGGAATTATTCTCGTTTAAGAAAGTTTTAAATGTCACTTACCATTATCTATTAGTTCAAACAGGTAAAATCCCACTTGGGGTCATTTCCAAGTGGGATTTTGAGTGGTTCTAGTGTTGTTTTACCAAAAATTTAACATTTTTTCATATACTTTATTTTCATTTTCTTTATTCGAGAAGCCATGGCCCTCGTTGTTAAGGACGAGATACTCTATATTTATACCGTTATTCTGTAGGGCTTCTACTATTTGATCAGATTCCTCTATAACCACTTATGGATCGTTTGCGCCTTGGTATTACACATGACTGTTCAACTTATGTCATTTTATGAAAACTCATCTTGTAAAATTCACTTTATAAGTTAAAAAGTACATAAAGATTCAGGAATTAATGAGGAGGAGAATCATTTTAAACTTATATAAGTGACGATCTGGGGGAGATGTATAATTTTATAGGAATTTCGTAGTGAGAAATCCCTATAAAGGTCTTCAAAATCATCCTTTTGATACAGGATATATAAACTGTTTTTTCATGATATGCCGTTCTTGTTGTTATAGAAAAGATATTTAACATTTTTAATATTTAAATAATAAAGAGGTTGACTTTATAATAAGTTGACCGAAACAGTAGACGGTGGTTATGTAATTAATCGTTTGTAAGCGCTTTAATATATTAGGCAGAAACGCAATTTAATACTAAATCGTCTATATAAAGTTGTCATTTGAATGGTGGATAGAGCTTAATACGATATCCACCAAAGTTCGGTCAAGGAGGTGATAAAAAGTCATATCACAATAAAGTTTTAATCCATGTAAACAGACTACTAGAAAGGTGGATGTTATTTGAAGAAAACTCCATTTGTAAACAAAGTACTGCCAGTCGTTTTAGCTACGACCCTTTTGTTACCTGTACCCTTTAGTGCAACTGCGATGGATGTGAAAGAGGACAAAGTGATCCAGCTTGAATACTTAGATAGGGGATTAGTAGCCGCTTCGACTTCTGAAGGTGTGTTCCTTAGTTGGCGTTTGTTAGCAAATGAAGTAACAGGCTATTCAGAAAATGGATTGACGGGTGCTAATTTTAATGTCTACCGAGATGGACAGAAAATAGCTACTGTTGCTGATAGTACAAACTTTTTAGATAAGGAAGGTACAAATGAGTCGAACTACTATGTGAGCGCTGTAGTAAATGGGCAAAAAATGGATCAGAGCGAATCCGTTTCACCTTGGGCAAATTCCTATTATGATTTACCATTACAGAAACCTGCTGATGGGGTAACACCTGCAGGGGAAACTTATACGTATTCCGCAAATGACATGAGTGTTGGGGATGTAGATGGAGATGGGGAATACGAATTTTTTGTAAAGTGGGATCCTTCTAATTCTAAAGATGTTTCACAAAGAGGCTATACTGGTAATGTTTATATTGATGCCTATAAGTTTGATGGAACTCTTCTTTATCGAATTGACCTAGGTAAAAATATTAGAGCGGGTGCTCACTACACTCAATTTTTAGTATACGATTTCGACGGAGACGGAAAAGCGGAAATGATGTTCAAAACCGCTCCAGGAACTAAAATCATCCATTTTGATGATGATGGAAATGTGGCTTCAGAAGAGTATATAACAATGGCTCAAGAAGATATTGATGCCGGTTATAGTCATGAGGATGATTATCGTATGAGTCGCGATGATTATTATAATTATGTTGTAAAAATGTTTATGCACTGGCATGAGCATGAAGAGGTTGTTAATGGAAATTGGCCAGAAACGATTGAGGAAGGATTAGGAATGGCGCCTCAATATAGCTATCCACTTTCATTTGAGGATGCGGAAAGCTTAGTTGATCATTTTATGGATGTCTATGCACCTAGTAGAAGTGGAAATAACCGTTTAAGAGAATTCGAAGGCTTTATCGTAGAAGGTCCTGAATATTTAACCGTGTTTGATGGTGCCACAGGTTCTGAGCTAGAAACCATTCACTATAAACCAGGTCGTCACGATGATGGTTTAATGTGGGGGGACTATGCAATGAGTCGGATTGAGCCTGGGAACCGAGTAGATCGTTTCTTAGCGGGTGTAGCTTATCTGAACGGAGAAACACCTTCTGCTGTTTTTGCACGTGGCTATTACACAAGAACAACTCTTGTTTCCTATGATTGGGATGGGGAGCAATTAAGTGAAAGATGGTATGTTGATAGCGGTTGGACACCAATGACCAATCCATTTAATGATGGCCCTCATGGAAGAGATGGTACCGATCCTGAATTTGGTACGATTACCACTCAAGGTGCCCACTCCTTAAGCACAGCTGATGTGGATGGAGATGGAAACCAAGAAATCATTTATGGTGGGGCAACGATTGACCATGATGGTACATTGCTGTATAGCTCGATGGATGTTATGCCACCAGAAAGTGCTACTCCAGGAACCATGGCTCGTCTTGGACATGGTGACGCCCTACATGTGGCTGATATTGATCCCGATCGTCCTGGACTTGAGATCTTTATGGTATTTGAAGGGGGGCCATGGGCTCCGTATGGCTACGCTCTTCGCGATGCCAAGACTGGTGAGGTTCTTTATGGCGGTTATACGGGAAGAGATACAGGTCGTGGAATGATTGGAGATGTTGACCCAGACCGTCGTGGCTTAGAAACATGGGGTGTTGGGTTATGGACAGCTGATGGAGAAAGAATATCAACTTCAGCACCAGGAACGAACATGAACATCAAATGGTCAAAAGATATGACAACACAAATTGTAAATGGATCGGGAAATGCAACTCCAACGATTGATGATTGGAAAAATGGTAGAGTTCTAACTGCATCAGGTACAAGAACGAATAATGGAACAAAAGGAAATCCATCTTTAGTTGCTGATGTATTTGGTGATTGGAGAGAGGAACTACTTATTCGTACAGCAGATAGTTCGGCCATACGTATTTATTTAAGTACAGAAGTAACAGACCGTAAATTGTATACTTTAATGCACGATGCCCAATATCGTACTGGTATTGCGTGGCAGCAAACCACTTATAACCAGCCGGCATATCCTAGCTTCTATTTTGCTTCTGATATAGACTGGGATAAGGTTCCAATACCTACATTCTGGACTCCAGGATTGATGGAGCAAATAGAAAAAGAATTGTCGGAATATGTTGCATCTGGAGAAGTAAGTGGTCCGATCGTTTCTAAGCTAACAAACACTTTAAAACAATCTAAACACCAAATGGATAAAGGATCTACGAAACAAGCAGCATCTTTCTTTAGATAAGTTCGTATCACAACTTGAACAGAAAACAAAGCAAGATACTGTTTCTGAAAAGGCAGAGAAGAATTTATCAAATTATGCAAACTTGTTACTAGAATCTTGGAAGTAAGGAATGAGGAAACTGCCTTAGTTTTTTAAGGCAGTTTTTTACATTAATTTTTAAGAAAGAGTAGGGTGTTGGGTGTTAAAGCAAAAACACAATAGTGAGACTATTGATTTGTTAAATTACCATTTAAAATGTAAAATTCTATCTTATGAGCCTTATGAACTACGTCTAAAAATAGATTGACGATATACGTGTAAGCGATTACAATCCTTAGTATAACAACGTTGTAATAAAGTGTTATTGAAAGGATTGTAGAAATTAGCTATTCTTGTACTTTTTTAACAACGTTGTTAAAAAGGATGCTATCTGATATTTGTGATCTTTCATTGTTATTCCTTTTCATGATAGCGGCTATCTAACCGTGTTTCATGAATAATCATAGTTCATCATTTTAAGAAAGGAGGTTTACTTACTAATCAATCTATTATTTGTAATGAGGAGTGGGTACTTATGAGAAGAAAGCATCATCGTTTTGTTGCAATGATCATGGCAATTATCCTTGTTTTAACGCCGATGAATCTAGCCGTTCTTGCCGAAACAGGGGAGAATGAGCTAGACCGAGAGATGATTCAGATCTCAAGTGACTGGAGAGGAAGTGTATTTGGTGATAATGGAGGACAGGGAAATATCAACTACGATAATTATGAGATTACAGAACATGACAATGATACAGTAACTGTTCGTAGCTCTAATGATAAAGGGAAAATTTCAAGTTCCACTGAGGGAATCGCTTATTATTTTAAGGACGTTCCCTCTGATGGGAACTTTGAGCTTACAGCAACTGCTCATGTGGATGCATGGACTGCAAATAATCAGGTCTCTTTTGGTTTAATGCTCCGTGGGAATGTATTGGAGAATGTAAATCAAGGAACTTTTACCGGTGATTATGTAGCAGTGGGTGCGTTGGATCAACAGATGAAAGGATTTTATAAGCATGCTAGTTCTGGTATACAAAAAGACGGCTTAGGATTTGAGGCTATTGCTCCTGCTGCTGATCAAGAATACGAGCTGAGCATACAAAAGTCTGGCAATCTTTATATGCTAAAAATCAATGATGAAGTTCGATTAATAGAGAATTATGATGGAGAAATTAACTTTGCTGGACTTTACACGTCAAGAAACACAACGGTTACATTTAGTGACGTGAATATAAAGATTGACGATGGCAAGATTGATCTTGGAGATTGGAACTTTAATGCATTTGGTTCGAATACTAGTTCCGAACGCAATCCTGAACCAACTTTGAATGACGATGGGTCAGTAAAGTTGGTAGCAACTGGTGGGAAAGTAGCTGCTGCAGACGAAGGAATATCGTTTTATTACAAAGAACTATCTGTAGCCGCTAATTTTGAAATAAAAACTAAAGCCTCTGTGAACAGTTTTAATAGTAACGGTACGATTAGTACACCAAACCAAAAATCTTTTGGTCTGATGATAAGGGATGAAATTGGTGAGCATGGCGATTCAATTACGCAAACGACAGAGTATGTAGCAGTTGGTGCCTTGGATACAGTTATGAAAGGCTTTTACAAGCAAGGTGGTACACAGTCTAAATTCGAACCTTTTACAGATTTAAACGTTCCTGCTGCTGGAGAAGAATATGACCTAACCATTCGTAAATCAGGGAATACCTTTGTTGTAACAGCCAATGGTCAAAGTGAAACCGTAACTCTTGATGATCTTTTTACTGATGAGATCTACGTCGGTTTTTACGTAGCACGTGATGCGGACGTGATATATAGTGAATTTGAAATCAATGTTGATGCTCGTCAAGTAACAGGATTAGATGTAAATACGTCTAATATGAAAACTGAGTATTTGAGAGGCGAGAGCTTAGACTTAACAGGTTTAGTCGTAACGGCTCAATATTCAGATGGTAGTCAATCTGTTCTTTCTAGCAATGATTTTATCGTCACTGGGTTTGACAGTAGTGAAGTGGGAACCAATACGGTTACGATTAATTACAACGGGGTAACGAAATCGATTGATCTAGAAATTAAAGCTTTAAGTGTTACAGGTTTAGACATTAAGTATTTCCCTGCAAAAACCGTTTATTACAAGGGAGATTCGTTTGATCCTCTAGGTTTTACGGTTGTAGCAGAATATGAAAACGGTTATAAATT
The DNA here is from genome assembly GCF_028610705.1 of Halalkalibacter alkalisediminis. Classification (GTDB taxonomy): domain Bacteria; phylum Bacillota; class Bacilli; order Bacillales; family Bacillaceae_D; genus Halalkalibacter; species Halalkalibacter alkalisediminis. The sequence goes on along the minus strand of NZ_JAQQWT010000002.1, from coordinate 132,990 downwards.
TGAAGAACTCAAGAATAGTCAATATTCCTTCATCATTTCAGGTGAAGAACTAACTGATGAAGGATATGTGTTTGAATCAGCTGGCACAGTGGAGGTAACGGTTCGTTCAACGGAAACGCCTGATACGACAACGACCTTCGATGTTGTGGTGACAGATGCAGAAATGGAGAAACTTGAAATAAGACAAGCCCCTGTGAAGACCCTTTACTTTCTAGGGGATGAATTAGATCTGGCTGGACTAAGTCTATATGCACTGTATAGTAACGGGAGTGGAGTGAGACTTTTAGCAGGTGATTATGAGGTTTCAAAGTTAGAGACCACAACTACAGGGGAGCGTAAAGTAACATTTACTCATAAGGGAGTATCTACAAACTTTGCTGTATGGGTAAAAGAAAGAGAGTTAGAGGCCATTAAAGTGACGAATTATCCGCAGACAACGTTTGTGACTGATGAGAACTTTAATTCTACCGGACTAGTAGTCTCAAAAGTATATGATAATTTAGATAAAGAAGTTTTACCTGAAAGTGAGTATACAGTGGATTCATCTGCTTTTAATTCGAGTAAAGCGGGTACGTATGACATAGTGATTGCTCCGACTGATGAATCTATTGACTCGATTGTTTACTCTGTATCCGTTAGAGAAGATGTGGAGACAGAATGGAAGACGATGAGATTTGGACAATCAAGCTCTGATCAACGTAACTACGTCGAGATGTTAGACGATGGTTCTGTTAAGGTTGTCGCGTTAGAAGGCGGCGGTAAAATTACAGGAGACCATGATGGAATTGCATTCTATTATACTGAGATTGATGCTGAGGAAGATAACTTTGTTTTATCAGCAAATATTAAAGTTTTAGAGTACGCGAAAACTCCTCATGATGGGCAAGAATCATTTGGCATCATGGCAAGAGATGCAGTTAACTCAGTTCAAGATGCAAGTGTTTTTGCATCAAACATTGCTGCCATTGGTGGGTTTAGCGGAGGTACTAGAGAAGAAAATGGTACACAAGCTTTTGTAAGAACTGGCGTTTTAGCTTCCGATGGCGAGGGAAGTGAAGGCATTCAAAAGAAAATGCTTCATCATGAGCGACCTGCTGTTGGAAATACTCATCCTGAAAAGGAATATAGACTTACCCTCTCAAAAACAAACAGTGGCTATACAGGTCAATTGAATAATGGGGAAGAAGTGATGTTCTTCGAGCCAGATCTTTTACATGTACAAGATTCAAAGGTTTATGTAGGTTTCTACGCAGCTCGTCTTGCTACGATTGAAGTGAGCGCCATTGATTTTCAAGTAACAGCTGCTAAAACAGATGCTCCAAAACTGGAACCACCAGCTGAAGCGGTCTCTCCTCAAGTAAGTATTTTATCGCTTGATAAAACATCAAAAACGGATTATGACTTATTGGTCCGTTCGAATGTCGATGGGATTGTTACGGTAAGACAAGGTCAAAAGGTTATTGCTCAAGACCAAGTCGTACAAGCTGGAGAAGTTAAACCTATTAAAGCGGTGCTAAACGAGAATTCTAACACAAACTTTAGTTTAACGTTTTTACCGGATGATACTCAGTTCTTAACCTCCTATGATCAAATGGTTCGTAACTTCACAGTTGAAACAAGATCCTTTATCGAAGGTGGAGATATGTATGTATCCCCAACAGGAACGAGTGCTGGAGACGGTACAAAAACAAATCCATTAGATCTTGATACGGCTATTCACTTTGTCCGTGAAGGTCAAAAAATCATTGTTCTTGAAGGAAATTACGTTCGTAATTCATTGCTTGAAATCAGAAAGTATAACGATGGTACAGCAGAAGCGATGAAATATTTAGTCGCAGACCCTGATGCAACTGAGAGACCTTTGATTGATTTTGATCGACGTTCAGAAGGGGTTGTGCATAGCGGCAACTACTGGCATGTGGAAGGAATTGACTTTGCTCGTTCTGCCGGAAACACAAAAGGCTATACAATTAGTGGAAGCCATAATGTCATTGAAAATGTTCGCCTCTTTGAGCATGGTGATACAGGATTACAAATCAGTCGAACGGATACTTCTGCACCTAGAGAAGAATGGCCGTCTTATAACTTGGTGTTAAATAGTATTTCTTTTGATAACCGTGACCCATCTGAAAATAACGCTGATGGGTTTGCTGCAAAATTAACGGTTGGAGAAGGAAATGTCTTCCGAGGTTGTGTGTCTCATAACAACATTGATGATGGTTGGGACCTCTATACCAAGGTTGGAACAGGGGCAATTGGTGCGGTTACGATTGAGAATAGTATTGCCTTTAACAATGGCCGTTTAACAAATGGTTATGAAGGAAACGCGGGTAAAAATGGATTTAAGCTTGGTGGCGAAGGGGTTCACGTTCCACATGTGATCAAAAACAGCATTGCATTTGGGAATGGATATTTTGGCTTCACGAGTAATAGTAATCCTGGATTGATTGCACAGAACAATATTGGCTATAACAATGGCGGGGCAAACTTAAGCTTTACAACGTATGCACATATTCCAACGGACTTCACAATTGATGGATTTGTTTCATACCGAACAGCTGACGTTGAGAGTGCGAGAGATAGTTACCCAGCAGAACTAGCTTCTGATCAAAACTACATGTTTAATGGTAGTACATCTGTTAATAAATCAGGAGAAGAGCTATCTGCTACAATTCTTGCTAGCTTAGAATCTATTTTTGAAACAGATCATGATGGTCGAATTGTTTCGATTAAACGTAATGACTCTGGAGAGATCTTATGGGATGATGTTTGGGAAACATTCAATAAATTGATCCACCCAGAACCTGAAGTTGAAACGATCGAAGCTGATGTTGAATTTAATCCACAAGTATTGAACTTAAAAGGTGTTCAACAGTCAAGTGCGAAAAATGATTCAGTCGCGACCCTTTACATTGAGTTACCTGATGGTTTCAATGCTGAAGACATTGATTTGGAGTCCATTCACCTTAACTATGCATTAAAGCCAGTTAAGGATACTGCAGAAGTTTCAGGTCGTACATTGTCAATGAAGTTTTCACGAGCAGCTCTTCTTACTGTAGTTGATGAAGGGGAAGAAACCTCAATTACAATTACAGGTCAACTGAAATCTGGTGTTTCGTTTGAAGGCACGAAATTAATCAAAGTAATCAAATAAGTAGATGGATTAAAGACTGCTTGAGACTCGCTTCTCAGCAGTCTTTTCTTACGGATATCGGAGCAAAATATCCGATTACAGTCGAAAACACACGATTTGTCATCGGAGAAGAGGATGTCCTGTCGTTTAAGGTGATTTCATAGTCCGAGGGTGTATTTTTATGGTACGCATACAAATGAAGCGAATTTTTTGTAATTACTCCCCAAAATATCTATAAGATGAATTCACTAAACTTATTGGTGGTAGGTCATGAAGCTACAATCATTGGCTTAGCGAAGGGTTTTGAATGTAAAGGAAAAAAGTACTGTTTATACAATAAATCTAGCAGCTGAAGATGAGCCGGCATTTATCCGTGATGAGAAATCTTAGCCAAATTAGCTTAGTTATTGATACGATGGACAAATTCGTTCATCGTACTCATTCACAAAAAGGAGGAATAACCATGATTGTGATACATGCTCATATTAAGGTTGTCCCTGATAAACGAGAGGTTTTTTTAGATCATGTTCAAGACTTAATTAAAGGTTCAGAGGCGGAAGAAGGAAATATTTCGTGTCATTTGTACGAAGATACCGTCAATCGCTATGCATTTGTCATGGTAGAAGAATGGGTGGATGCAGAAGCACTTGAGTTTCATAATAATACCGATTATTTTAAGATTTTCGGTTTGAAGGCTCCATACCTATTAGCAGACCCTGTTAAACTTAACCGTTTTGAAGTATCAAAAAAACTGTAAGGAGAGGGGGAAAAGACAAATGGCTTCCTTATTAGATCCATATGATTGGCATTATAGTCACTATACAAGTAGAGCGATTGGTGGAACTAGTTTAATCATTATAGAAATGACAGATGTCGAACCAGATGGTCGTATTTCCGATTATGATTTAGGGATTTGGGAAGATGATCATGTTCCCGCATTTGAGAGAATTATAAGAGCTTGTCAAAGTTACGGGGCAAAAGTGGCGATTCAAATTGCACATGCAGGAAGAAAAGCGGAGGATGCAGTAGTTCCTGTGTCTTCAACGTCGACGGCTTTCTCCGATAGATTCAATACTCCAAAAGAACTTTCAACGGCAGAAGCAGAAGCAATGGTCGTAAAGTTTGAACAAGCCTTTAAGCGTGCCGTTCAAGCTGGAGTGGATGCCATTGAGATTCATGGCGCACATGGGTACTTGATTCATCAGTTTCATTCACCTTTCACAAATAAGCGATCCGATAAATATGGGCAGGATAGAGCCTTGTTCGGGAAAGAAATGATCCAAGCTGCTCGGCGGTTAATGCCCGAATGTATGCCTCTAATTTTTCGAATTTCAGCGGTCGAGTATGCAGAAGAGGGTTATCAACTTGATTACTCGATCAATCTTGTGAAGGAATACCGTGAAGCTGGTATTGACTTGTTCCATATTTCATCTGGAGGGGAAAGCAACAATGGTCCAGAATATTCAGGGGAAGGCTATCAAGTCGATTTAGCAGCAAGCATTAAAAAAGCACTAGATGTTCCAGTCATTGCTGTTGGACGAATGGAGAATGCTACCTATAGTGACCAGGTTATTCGTGATGGAAAAGCCGATCTTGTCGCAGTTGGTCGCGGGATGTTGAGAAATCCATACTGGGCAAATGAAGCATCGCTAGAGTTAAAAAGAAAGACGATTATTCCGAGAGCACTTGAGCGAGGATTCGATATTTAGAATATTTCAAGCAAATATTTAAGAAAACCCTCGCATGAAAGAGGGTCTTCTGTCTTAGGTTGGATTGTGCTGACTTTCCTCATATGCAATTAAAACAACGTCTTTATCCGTGGCATTACGAATTTCCGACTCTAACATCATGACTCTGTTTAGCAGGTCTGGACTAAGATCTGCAGCGATGTAGCGGTCAAACACCATAGGTTGTTTCTCTTCCATCATTTCTCCTCCTTTTTCCTACTACTGTTAATATCTCTCTTGGGGTGTGTTCTATTCGTTTGCAAGGTTTAAATTTCATTGGCATGAAAGGAAAATGAAAACAATGAACATACTCCGTCATGCATCAGGAGAAACTAAGAGGAAAATAACGTAAATTAGGTGAGTTACTTGAAATTTTTATGTATAGATGGTGGAGGAATTCGGGGTATTCTTGCTGTATCTATGTTAAAAGCGATGGAGGACGAGTATAAAAAACCGATTGCTGATCTATTTGATGTGATTGCAGGAACGAGCACAGGTGCAATTATTGCTACATCTGTAGTGTTGAAGAAACCGATGAAAGATGTTTTAAAGAGCTACAAGAAATTCGGGAAACAAATATTTACCCGTCAAGCGCAAATAGGGATTTTTAAAAGTGTCTACAGTGATCGGTATTTGCGAAAATATTTTAAAAATAATTTCGGGGAATTAACGCTTTCTGATATAGATAGACCTTTACTAATACCAGCTGTTGATGTGACTCATGGCAGACCTTATGTATTTCGTTCAAATTATGGCCATCCGGAAAGTGAAGATTTATCCATTAAATTATGGGATGCTGTTTTATCCTCTTGCTCAGCTCCTGTTTATTTCCCACCAAACAATATTAAAAACCAATATTTGTCCGTTGATGGCGGATTATGGGCAAATAACCCCTCTATGGTTTGTGTGACGGAAGCATTACAACATTTTAAAAAGAATCTCGAGGATATAAAAATATTTTCGGTCGGGACTGGGCTGCAAGAAATTGAATATAAGATTGGAAAGGACAAATTTTGGGGCATTAAAAAGTGGCTTCCTTTTCAATTTCCGTTTATGAAAATAACACCGAAACTGCTTGATTTAGCATTAGATTTATCATCAGAATCGATTACGTATCATTGCCAACACCTTTTAAAAGAACGATATTTTCGGTTAAATGAGCAATTAGGTACAGAGGTTCCTTTTGATGATGTGAAATGTATGGATGAAATGATTGAGTTAGGCAAGAGCGTTTATAAAAAACAAAGAAAAGCTGTCCGAATGTTTTTGGAGGATTGATTATGATTTCAACAGTAATTTTAAATAAAATTCCTATCAAGGCCTTATGTTATTATGATGAAATTATTGACCAAAAGTGAAGAGAATTGTGTTTGATTTCGAGGTCACTAGTGAGGAGTACCATGCCATGACAACCCTTTTATATAAAATGAATTTTGATGTCAAGATTCCTGATAGAAACTGGAGTGGTCGACCCGCCATTCGTAATTATTCTACTTCTTTTACAAACCTGTAAGAGGAGAATCAGGTGGGTATCTTTCATTTAGAGTTGATTGAGGATTTTAATATAGAGAGACCAGCATACTAGTTGCTGGTCTCTTATATTAAATTTAGTAGAAGTACGGGAAAAGCAAGCTTGATAACAAGTAAAAAGGAAAACGCCGACGTCTGAATCTGCGGAATCTTCTCGGGTAACCATAGCCGTATCCAGGATAACCGCCATACCCACCATAACCAGGATATCCATATCTGAGTTCGCTATGAGTCGTTTGTGCTTGATCATCATCACCATCAGGAACTAGCATGCTTACTCCATCACGATCAATGCCATCAATGATGCCATCCACCGTTTGACCATCACTTGTTTGAAATTGTACGAGGTGGTGCATGTATTGTTGACATAGATCGTACATTTGCTGGTGTTGCATGCTCGGATCTACGGCACCTTGATGAGGTGGTCCCATTGGTGCTTGTTGAGCTTGATACGGTTGAGATGTTGGGGCGGTTGTACCTGGTTGTTGCATTTGATTCCATGGATAATTTTGCATAATTTTTCTCCTCCTTTTTCTACAACACCTTATTCAGAGGTAGGCATTTGTGACACTAAAAAAGATAAATTTTTCAAAAAAAATGAGTGCCACATTTAATGCGGCACTTCTTAGAATTACGGCTTCAGTACAACTTTAATACAATTATCTTCATGATCATTAAAGATTTTATAGGCTTGGCTTGCTTCATCGAGTGAAACTTTATGAGTGATGATTTCCTTAGGATCGTACTCATTATTAACTATTTGTTCAAATAGTTTAGGCATGATTGGAATTACGGGTGCTTGTCCCATTTTTATCGTGATGTTGCGAGAGAAGAATGGGCCGAGAGGGAAGTTATTATAATTAGCACCATATACCCCCGTTAGCTGTACAACTCCTGTTTTTCGAACTGCTTTTGTCGCAATTTGAATAGGACCAAGTGTCCCACCTTGTAGTTTTAATTTTTGTTCAATAAATTCTAGTGGCGATTTTTTTCCGTCCATCCCAACGCAATCAATAACAACGTCGGCACCACCAGATGTAATTTCCTTCAAATGCTCACCCATGTCTGGGAAATCTGTGAAATCATACACTTCAACAGGATTCATTTTTTTAGCATGTGCTAGACGATAATCTAAGTAATCAATCGCAATGACGCGCTTTGCGCCTTTTAACCAGGCGTATTTTTGTGTCATCAACCCAACAGGTCCACACCCAAGTACAATGACGGTATCTCCTTTTTTGACACCTGCGTGTTCAACGCTCCAGTATGCGGTTGGTAATACGTCAGACAAAAAGAGAAGAGATTCATCTTCTAACTCACACGATTCGGGGATAACAAATGGGGTGAAGTTCCCAAATGGAACTTTCAAATACTCTGCTTGTCCCCCTGGATGATTTCCAAATTTTTCTGTGTAACCTAAATAACCACCAGAATCATAATGGGGGTTCGAATTATCACATTGACTGGTTTCTCCATGGTTGCAATAGGTACAATGTCCACAGGCCACATTAAAAGGGACAACGACACGGTCTCCTTTTTTTACTTTTGTTACATCCGGTCCAACTTCTTCTACGATTCCCATCGGTTCATGACCAATGCTATAGCCTTTAGGTAAGGGCATATTCCCTTGATATAAATGAAGATCAGACCCACAAATGGCCGTGGATGTAATGCGAACAATGACATCATCTTTTTTTTCTATTTTTGCATCTTCTACTTGTGATACTTCTACGTGATTCGGCCCTTGATAGGTAACTGCGCGCATATTTACACTCCATTCTGTTGGTTTTCATGTTAGATCTATTGAACATTCTCTCTTCATAAGTATTTCCTTTAAAAGACGTTTGCTACTCTAGTTATAAATTAGTACATCTTATTTTATTGTTTTAGATTGTATAAGTTGGGTAACATACTAAGTAAGATGAATGATATTGAACAGGAAAAGGACTAAAGAATAAGGGGATCTAAATCATGCTATCACCTGAGGACCGAATCACATTACATGGCTTTAATAACCTTACTAAATCTCTAAGTTTTAATATGTATGATGTATGTTATACAAAGACAAAAGAAGAGCGCGAAGCTTATATTGAATATATCGATGAACAATATAATGCAGATCGTTTAACAAAAATACTAGAGAACGTTACAGAAATCATTGGTGCACATGTTCTAAATGTGGCGAAACAAGACTTCGTACCACAAGGGGCTAGCGTTACATTATTAGTCTCTGAAGGACCGGTTGTAGAAGTTCCAGATGAATCTTATGATGAATCTCCAGGTCCATTACCTGAGGCGGTTGTGATGGGATTAGACAAAAGTCATATTACCGTTCATACGTATCCAGAATTCCATCCATATGAGGGAATTAGCACATTTAGAGCAGACATCGATGTGTCTACTTGTGGTGAAATTTCACCATTAAAAGCGTTGAACTATTTAATTCATTCATTTGAAACAGATATTATGACAATGGATTACCGAGTCCGAGGTTTTACGAGAGATATTAAAGGTCATAAATTATTTATCGACCACGATATTAATTCCATTCAAAATTATATTCCTGACGAAGTAAAAAAGTTATACGACATGATTGATGTGAATATTTATCAGGAAAACACCTTTCATACAAAATGTAAGTTAAAGGATTTTGATTTAGATAATTATTTATTTGGAACCACAAAGGTAGATTTACATCCAGGGGAAGCAGAAGAAATTACGAACAAACTGACTACCGAGATGGATGAAATTTTTTACGGTAAAAATATGGATTAAGGGTTAGAACCATGAGCTGTCCATGGTTCTTTTTTTTGATCAGCAAAGAATATAGCCAAAATGTACTAGGAAAGATTTTAACAGTGGGTGGGAAGATAAAAGTATATTAGTAAAATTGGAGATGATTGATTTGGCTAGAAAAAAGAGGCTACTCGTACCAGAGGCACAACAGGCCGTTAATCAATTTAAAAATAAAGTCATGGCGCAACAAGGGTATACTGATAATTCAAATGAGCCTGATCAAGTGAAATTTGAAGTAGCGAAAGAGTTAAATATCCCATTGAAAAAAGGATATAACGGTACACTGACCTCCAAACAAGCTGGAGAAGTTGGTGGCAAAATTGGAGGAAGCATGGTGAAAGAGATGATCCGTATGGCGCAACAAAATTTGAACAAGTAGGAGGAAATTTGAATGAAAAAAGATAAAGAACAATGTGAACCCTTGGAACACTGGTTAGACGATACTCCTGTGGAAGATCAAGAATTTGCAGAGGAACTTTCTGATGGTGGCGAGAGAAATGAATTTGTTGAAGAACAAGAGAAAAGTTCCAGACGGATTACTACAGGATAGCAATTTAAAGTTAAAGAAGAGTGCTTGCGTGATGATGGAAGCATAAAGTTTTGATCTGGCGCATAAGGGTTGAATTTAACGAATAAATTTTACATGCGACGCAATTAATTGAGGCGCAATGTTTATATTTAAGAAAAGTGATGTAAATGGAGCTCACTGAAGAGTTTTTAATTAAAATTTCTATATTTCGTTTCCCTTCAAAAAAATATTTGAAGGGATTTTGTTTGTTTTTCGCTAAGAATCAATACATTCAGCCACTTCTTTCACATTAGATCTTGTAGGATATGAACAAATTTACAATTTCTGTTATAAATAACACAGATGATCTCTACATTCCTTATCAAAAATAGTTAAGAAAAGGCTAATTGAGGATTAATCTCTGAATGACCTTTTGCTGTTAAAAAATACTGCCCTAAAATCAAATAATCGAATGGATATTTTTTTCTTCGAATTACAACTATAATCTATTCACACTCTACAATTAAAGGAAATTTTAAACAAATGATCAGAATAGGTTGGTGTAAAAAATGGCATATCTTTTGTTGTTTGTCGGTTTTATTTTGTTGATAAAAGGAGCTAATTATTTTGTTGATGGATCATCGAACATCGCCAAAATGCTTGATATCTCTCCTTTGTTGATCGGATTAACCATCGTGGCATTTGGTACGAGTTCACCTGAAGCTACCGTAAGTATATTGGCCGCTTTGAATGGGAATGCAGATGTAGCCATTGGGAATGTGGTGGGAAGTAACATATTTAATATTACTCTTGTCATCGGTATAACAGCTATGCTTACTCCTCTAAAAGTGGAAAATGATACGATCCGAAAAGAAATCCCTTTTACATTGTTAGCAAGTGCTGTTCTATTTATTTTTATAAGTGACGTGATGTTACAATCTGCTAGTAGTAATGTGATTACACGTAGTGAAGGATTAGTATTGCTGCTGATTTTCGCTGTTTTTCTTTATTATATTTTTGAAGTTGTACGAAATCATAAGGACACTCTTTCTATTGAAGAAAAAAGTAAGCCAGAAGCAACAGCGTGGAAGAAATCGATCTTTTTTACGGTTCTTGGCCTGGCAGCGATCATTTTTGGGGGAGACTTAGTCGTTAGAAGCAGTACGGAAATTGCCTATGCCCTTGGTATGAGTGAAACATTAGTTGGTTTAACAATTGTGGCTGTAGGAACATCTTTACCTGAATTAGTGACATCTATAACGGCTGCAATAAAGAAAAAAAGTGAAATTGCGTTAGGGAATATTGTTGGGAGCAATATCTTTAATATTCTATTTGTTCTTGGTGCATCTTCTGTGATTGCGCCACTTGGTGTGGACACGAGAATTTTTTTGGATGTATCCATCATGATCCTATTAACCTTCTTGTTGTTGATTTTCTCTCGTACCAATTTTAGAGTTGGTAAAACAGAAGGACTAATATTAACGGTTGTTTATGTTATTTATTTGGTCTATATAATTGTGAGAAATTAAGTAAAACATTTAAAATGAGTTGTCTTATATATCGAATTCAACTAATATAAATTCAATAATTGCATACACCTATTTAAAGGCGAGTAGCTGTACAATAAAGTCGTCATCACGGGATCAAATCCTCGGCTTTATTGGCAACATATCATGTTGTTTGCCAGACCTTTACCAATGGTAGAGGTCTTTTAATTTATATTTTAGACCTGTGCCTTTTGGTAGAGGTCTTTTGTCATTTTAAAAAAAGGTGAAAAAGAGAGGCGACCATTGGTTTATATAGTGACAAATGAGAAGTTTGAATGAGGAAGATGTAGTTATTGCTTCTTATTACTCGTTGAAGTGGTTTATGAACATTATGAAAGGGAGAAGCTCATTAATTTTTCGTTACTGTTTTGCTGCTGGCGCCTTCGTGCTTTGGATTCTCGGGTAAGAACTAACAAGAGTTTGGATGACAAATGAAAGAATTTGTTATATTAGCAAAATCTAAGATTATAAGATACATTAAAAGGAGAATGAGACTTGATTGAATGGCGTAATATTTTAAAAGGTATGACGATGGGGATTAGTGATTTGATCCCTGGAGTAAGCGGGGGAACGATCGCTCTTGTCCTAGGAATTTATCAACGATTAATTGCAGCCATTAATGGTCTATTTACAAAGGAATGGAAAAAACATCTTGTCTTTCTCATGCCGCTTGTACTAGGCATTATTGTGGCATTACTGTCTATTAGTCATTTAATTGAATGGTTACTCGTTGCCTATCCGCAACCTACTTTTTTCTTGTTCCTAGGTTTAATTATAGGAATCATCCCAACGTTGTTAAAAGACATTGACTATAGGCAAATCATTTAGACCGAAACACTATGTCTTACTTGCAATAGGTGCAATGGTTGTAGGAGCAACCATCTTCGGTGAAGAAAATGAACTAGCCACAGCTATGGGTCATTTAGGTTGGACTGAATATCTTTTATTATTTTTTGCTGGATGGATGGCAAGTTCTGCGATGATTTTACCTGGCGTTAGTGGATCTTTTATCTTTTTGCTTCTAGGTGTTTATCCGACTGTGATCAATGCCTTATCAACTTTCAATCTATCGATTATTGTGGCAGTTGGTTCTGGCATTGCCATTGGACTTGTCCTAACTAGTAGATTAATTACTTATTTATTAGCACAGTACAAAACAGGTATGTATGCCGTAATGATTGGTTTTATCATCGGTTCCATTGTGGTGGTTTACCCAGGCATTGAATCTAATTTTACTTTGTTTTTAATCAGTACACTTGCTTTTATTACAGGTTGGATTAGTGCGTATTTGTTAGCTTATTTCGAATTAAAAAGAACAGTAGCTAAACTAAACATTTAGTTATAAAATAATCTTAATACAAAAATTGGAGTGTGATGTTTAGATGGACGATGTTCCGTCGAGTTTGATTGCGTTATTTATCGTGTTATTGCTTTTGTCAGCCTTTTTTTCTTCTGCTGAAACAGCCTTTTCAAGTGTAAATAAGATTCGTCTTAGGAATTATGAAGGGGAAGGAAGGAGGGGGGCCAAGAAGGCAGTTCAAATAGCCGAGGATTTCGATAAAACGCTCTCAACCCTGTTGGTTGGTAATAACCTTGTAAACATTGCAGCAGCAACGCTTTCTTCACAAATTGCAATTCGACTGTTTGGTCCTAGTCTTGGTGTTTTCATCAGTACATTTGTTGTGACCATTCTAGTATTAATCTTCGGTGAAATCATTCCGAAGTCTTTAGCAAAAGAATATGCCGAAAGTTATGCCTTGAAAACGTCAGGATTACTCTTATTATTAATACAAGTGTTTTATCCCATAACTTGGCTATTCTTACAGCTTAAAAAGCTCGTTTCATTATTTGTGAAAAACAAAGATCATACACCATCTGTCACTGAAGAAGAAATTAAAATGCTTGTACAAATCAGTGAGGATGAAGGTGTGATCGGGAAGAACGAAAAAGAGATGGTGCATCGTTCTTTAGAATTTGATGACATTATTGTCCATGAAATTTTAAAACCACGCCCAGATATGATTGCAGTAGAAGTGAATCAAAGTGTAACGGAAATTAAAGATGTTTTTTTCAAAGAACGGTTTTCAAGACTCCCCGTCTATGAAGGGAATGTTGATAATATTATTGGGATTTTGTCTGAGAGAGACTTTTTAACAGCTTACATCCAACATGGTGACAGCATTGAAATTCGTTCACTTATCCGACACCCTTTATTCGTGGTTGAATCTATGAAAATATCAACCCTACTTCCCGAATTACAAAAGAAAAAGGTTCATATGGCTATTGTCATTGATGAATTTGGGGGTACGTCAGGTTTGATTACCTTAGAAGACATATTGGAAGAAATCGTTGGTGAAATTTGGGATGAACATGATATAAGTGTGAATCAAGTCAAACAGGTGGGGCCATCTAATTACGTTGTCAATGCAGATTATTCCATTGATGATTTTGCTCAATTTGTAGATATGGATGCACCATCAACCTCGAACCATACATTAGGTGGCTGGTTGATTGAAGAATTTCAACGAATTCCAAAAGAGGGTGAAGAATTTTCATATCAAGATTTAACGATTAGAATAACAAATGCAGAAGAAAAAAGAATTCGACAAGTACATTTAACGATCAATAAGAAACAAGAGATAGTTGAACGGCTCTCTAGCTAGTTCTTTCATCTATAAGGCCCTGTGAATTTAACATTCACAGGTTTTTTTCATATATAAAGTGTCGTTCCCAAAAATCTTTTACCTCTATTTCCCAGTAGGAGACCAAATTTTCTCATAGTATAGTTATCTAGTAGGGAAATACTATAAAGAGGAGATAACAACATGAAACTAAGAAAGTTTTTTCCTATTTTACTAGCTTTTTTATTAGCTTTTGGCTCGTTCCACATATTGATTGAAGCTTCAAAATCAAACGGAAAAGGCAATCAAAAAGAGAGCGTTGAAGTTGTCGAGCCTAACTCAAGTGAAATCGAACCATTAAGCACGAACAACAATGGAAAAGGAAATGGCAATGGAAAAAATAACAACAAAACGGTCGATAGTGAACCAGCTCCTGAAAAACCAGTTGTTACTCCTGAACCACCTGTAGAAGAAGAAAACCCAACGAATTTTATGAAACTTGGTTATTATACGAAGTATTGGACAACGGATTTAACTTCTTATCATTCATTAACGAGCTATCATTCTTATATGAATGCTATTGCAACGGCGTCCTATGATGTAACAGCAAATGGGACCATTGAAGGATTTGATCCTAAAGAAGGCGTTGATTTTGCCAATGCGAACGGGGTTCAACCTTTTGTAACCGTGCAAAATAAATTCGATCCTAGTTTGGCGAATCGGATTCTATCTGATTCTAAATTAAGAGAAACAACGATTATGAATATGCTTGAACTAGTAAAATCTAAAGGATATAAAGGAATTAATTTAAATTTTGAAAATATGTTAGCGAGTGATCGCGCTCATTTCAATCAATTTGTGAAAGAATTAGTGGATGTATTTCATGCCAATGAATATCCAGTTATCGTTTCTGTTCCGGCTAAAACAGGAGATTTTCCAACATGGGCATGGAGTGGAACCTTTGAATATAAAGTGTTAGGAGAATTAGCGGATTACATCCAATTGATGAGTTATGATCAACATGGCTCTTGGGGAACTCCTGGTCCTGTTGCCGGTGCTGACTGGGTGGAAAACGTGTTAAAATACGCGACAAGTGAGATTCCCTCTGAAAAATTACTCATTGGTTTACCAGCTTATGCGTATGATTGGAATTTGACAAATTCTACAAAAAACAGAGCTCTTACATGGAAAAATGTACAAGCACTTATTGAAACAACAAAGGCAATCGTTCAATGGAATAGTACCGTTCAAAGTCCGTATTTTGAATATACAGAATCAAATGGAGACAAGCACATCGTATGGTTCGAGAATGAAAAGAGTATCGAAATCAAAACGAGACTTGTTCATACGTATAACTTAGGCGGAGTATCAATGTGGAGAATGGGACAAGAAGATGAACAGTTCTGGAAGGCTATAGAAAAAGGTTTATATCACTAAATCGGTCGGCTTATTGAGTATTTACTCAGTAAGCCTTTTTTGTCTCACTACACCTGAGTTACTATAATTTACCGGTCACCTTTGCTATATAACGGATAGAAACTCCCGTATAATGAATAGATATTGATTCGATTAATTAGGAGAAGATGAAAGTGGCTACTACTAATTTAAATTTAGTTACTGATATAAGAAGCAACCAGTTATCACATGAGTTATCGGACGATGAGATCAAATTAATTACGATGTTTTCTGAAGAAATTCATGTAGATGAAGGACAATACATGATAAAAGAGGGTCATTACAATCAAGCCTTTTACTTGGTAAAAACAGGAAGTCTTAATGTTGTACTTGAAGAAGCGATGTCAAAACATCCCATTACGATCCGAGAAGCTGGAGATTTTGTCGGTGCTCTTAAATCAACAGAAACACCGATCCATTCGGTTATCGCACGTGAACCTTCCACGTTAGTGATGATTAATGTAGACAAGATCTTTTTAACCAATCGGTACCAACCGCTTCAGATTAAACTACTAAATAAACTTGTAAAACAACTAACAAGCGATGTTAATAGAAATCAAAAACAGATAAAAAATTACTATGCCCTTGGATCTTTCACCATTTATCTGCTATGTATTCTTTCGATTTATACGTTAAGCTTAGGCGCATTACAAGGATTTGTTTCAGAATTTGGGGTTTCTACCTATGTAGATATCGCACTAATTATTTGTTTTGCCTGGATTATGTACAAATTAATGAAAAGAAGTCCATACTCCTTCAGGACATTTGGCGTAACATTTGATAATTGGAAGGAAAACTTGAAAGAAGCGACCATTCTTACTGCTCCTATTTTGCTTTTCTTCTTATTGATTAAATGGGGATTAATTACTTTCATACCCGCCTTTACGGACATTCCATTATTTAATCCATCTGCAGCGCTTGCAGACATTGGCTTCTCCTATCAGATGTTTATCTTATTAGTCGTTGTCTATATTGTTTTTTCTGTTGTTCAGGAATTTATCGCAAGAGCAGGACTACAAACTGCTCTTTATCAATATTTACCAGATTCAAAACACAAATTAGCCATTGCCGTCGTACTTTCCAATTTGCTTTTTGCCATGGCTCATTCTCATATTGGGACGTTATTTGCACTCGTAGCATTTGTACCCGGCATTTATTGGGGCTTTCTCTTCGCTCGCCAACGTTCGCTGATAGGAGTATGTTTCTCTCATATGTTAATTGGAATCTGGGTTCTATTCATTTTAGGATTTACTGAATTTATTGCATAAGGAAAGAATGGGCGAACAAACGTCCATTCTTTTTTATTAAGCTTTTCCCCTTTTTCATGAATGATTTTTGCTTCATACGGAACTCTATATGAACTGAACGAACTCATAATAAGAAGGAACTATGAAAACCTAACTCATTTAAGAGATGCTAACCCCTTATATTCAGGTTTTTGGCGTGCTTTTTTACATGTCTTTGGAACAGAGGGAGAAGGATGGTTACAAAATTCGTTTAGTAAGAATGGAGCAAAAGTTACGCTTGGGTCATACTTGAGGATGCTTAACTTAAAAGGAAATCATCGTAAAGCTATGGCTACAGAATAGGAAGCCCTTATTACCTCTGCTAATCCTCATAATGCAAGTGGATTTAATTCGAATATTGCTTTTGTAGTAAAAGGGGAAATTATACAAGACATTTTAAACTCTGAGCAGGCAGTGGCTAACTTTTCCGATGGAGGCTCCTATCTATCAAAGCAAAGATATATAAGATGGGAGATATCGATATCCAACTTTTAACGGAGGGGAAAATCCTTCAACATGTGTTAAAATGAAATAGGAGATACGCCTACAAAAGAAAACGCATTTAACCACGTTTTTTATAGGGCGTCAGCTTATGATTATGTCCACAAAAAATCTTAACAGATGCAAGCACGACTGTTAAGATAAGTATATGATTTACATACAACGCCCATGCTTCGTATTCCTATGTACAACTAAATAGTAGGAAGGAGGGGATGACCGTCTCTTCCAAAAAGAATAAGAAGGATTCCTTTTTAAAACGCGATGTAATTCAAACTTGTTAGCTCTTACAATTGATGAGGGGGAGTTCTTGTGGTTAAACTATTAAAATCATTACTCATTCTACTTATTTTTAGTTTAGTATTTTCAACAGTTGCCTATGCTAAAAGCGATCAGGCAAAACAGCATTTGCTTGGATTGGGCGATTCAATCCCATACGGGTATAATCTTGGAGAAGATAATGAAGAGCCTTCTAAATTTGGATTCCCAAATGTTATGGGTGAAGAAGCTAATTTGAGAGTTAGAAACCTGTCAATCCCTGGTTGGAGAAGTGATCAAATGCTCCACGCTTTAAGATCCGAGCAAAAATTTCGTCAAGCGGTTAGACATGCAGATTATATTACATTAACGATCGGTAATAATGATTTGTTGCAAGCTCTTGCACGTGCAGAGTTAGAGAGTAATGGTAATTTTTCAGAATTTCTACTAAAACTAAATTTTGCCGTTGAAACAAGTCCCATTTATGATAATATCTCAAACATTACAAAAGAAATTCGTAGCCTTACTGAAGCCCCCATTGTGATCTATAATGTCTATAATCCGTTCCATCATTATCATCCATTACATGGATTAGCGCATACAAGCATATTACCAGGTGTTAATGCAAAAATTCTAGAGACACAGTACCAATTGAATGAAGAATTTGAAAATGTCTTATTAGCTAATGCCTTTGAAGCCATAGGAACAAATCAAGCCGAATATATCCTTGTGGGTGATATCCACCCGACAGTTGCAGGTCAAGAAAAGTTAGCTGTGATAGGCCTTGCTAGTTTAGGCCTTCGTTAAACGTATGTGAGGGTGGTCGAATTCTGGCCACCCTCACATACTTTTTATCGGATTTAGACCAACTGTTCACGAGCGACGATGATCCCATCTTCATCTGCATATAAATAAGAACCCGGTTCAAAATTTATTCCTGCAAATTGAACAGGGACATTCTCAAGTCCTTTTCCTTGTTTTATGCTTTTCAACGGATTCGTACCAAGGGCATAAATCCCTATATTCATTTCATTAATTTGGGCACAATCTCTTATACAACCGAATACAATCACTCCAGCTAATTGGCGATTAACCGCAATTTCAGCAAGATTGTCTCCAACGAGAGCACATTTCTTAGAGCCACCGCCATCAACGACAAGCACACTCTCTTTAGGAATCGTTTCTAATGCTTGTTTCACAAGTACGTTATCCTCAAAAACTTTAACCGTATGAATAGGTCCATAAAAAGCTCTTTTTTGTCCGTACAAAGTGAAGATAGAATCGGCTACTTTTACACGTTCACGATGTTCATCACAAAGATCTGCAGTATGAAACTCCATTGATAATCATCCTTTCGCTTCTTAAATGAATAATGTGAATTTTATGAACAATCCCCAATTTAACATTAGTGTAATTACGGTGCAGGTTCAAGCATTTTTTTATCGAAGGATAGCAGTAGTGTGTTTTTTTAGAAGATAAAAACCTCATATAAAAAGGAAAGGTATTTTAGTAAATCGGATAACCGTGAGAATGCTCTATGGTTGTATGTAACTATTTACTTATTTTATAGTTTAACTTCATTTTTACGGTGTTTTCCTGTAATATATTTTTATAGGAGATATTATGACCTGATCATAATTTATAAGTTAGGGTGATTAAATGAAATGTGTGGGGATCGTCGGTATAGGCGCTTATGTACCAGAGCAAGTTGTGACAAATAGCGATCTTGAGAAGTCAGTACAAACAAGTGATCAATGGATTCGATCAAGAACAGGAATTGAAGAACGTAGAATTGCAAGTAGTGATATGGACACTTCTCATATGGCGATACGAGCAGCGGAAAAAGCGATTGCAGATGCTTCCCTTCATCCTGAAGATATTGATTTAATCCTAGTTGCGACGGCAACGCCTGATTATGTATTTCCAACCGTTGCTTGTATGGTACAAGAAGCACTTGGTATTAGACATACACCAGCCATGGATTTAAGTGCAGCATGTTCTGGTTTTGTTTACGCATTGGTAACAGGAAAACAGTTTATTGAAACGAATACATATAAGAATGTTTTAGTTATTGGAAGTGAAAAATTTTCAAAAATTGTAGATTGGAATGACCGAAATACATGTGTGCTGTTCGGTGATGGAGCAGGGGCAGTCGTTTTGAGTGAAGTGTCTGAAGGTAAAGGAATTCTTTCTTTTGAATTAGGAGCAGATGGAACAGGCGGAAAACATCTTCTCGTGGATAATCAGACGAACTACGTGACGATGAATGGTAGTGAAGTGTTTAAATTTGCTGTTAGACAAATGCCTGAGTCCTGTATGAATGTAGTCACAAAAGCAGGTTTGTCAAAAGATGAAGTAGATTTTCTTGTACCACACCAAGCGAATATGCGCATCATTGATGCAGCGAGAGAACGATTGGGTTTAGATAAAGAAAAAGTATCAACAACGGTAACGAAGCATGGAAATACCTCAGCGGCTTCTATCCCATTAGCGTTATTTACTGAGATTGAAAAAGGGTTAATTAACGACGACGATGTCGTTGTGATTGTTGGATTTGGTGGCGGTTTAACTTGGGGTTCACTTTGTTTAAGATGGGGAAAATAACATTCATTTGATAGGAGAGATCGATTATGAAGAAACGTGTCGTCATTACAGGAATTGGTGCTGTAACTCCATTAGGAAATGATATTCAAACAACTTGGGAGAATGTAAAAAAAGGAATTTCGGGAATTGGTCCTCTTACTAGATTAGATGCTGACCAATTTAATGTGAAAGTAGCAGGAGAAGTCAAGGATTTTAATCCAGCTGATTTCATGGACCCAAAAGAAGCACGTAGAATGGCACGCTTTACTCAATTAGCGATTGCGGCCAGTAAAATGGCGATAAAGGATGCAGACCTTCAAATTGGAGAACAAATTGACCCTGAAAGAATCGGGGTATGGATTGGATCTGGAATTGGGGGATTGGATGCATTTGAGGAACAGCACAAGCGTTTCTTAGACAAAGGACCGAAACGAGTGAGTCCTTTTATTATTCCGATGTTAATTCCGGATATGGCTTCGGGCCGAGTTTCCATTGAACTTGGGGCAAAAGGGATTAATAACTGTTCTGTCACAGCCTGTGCTTCAGGAGCGAATTCGATTGGTGATGCATTTCGCGTCATCCAAAACGGGGAAATGGACGCGATGATTACAGGGGGGACAGAAGCTGCAATTACGGATATGACGATTGCTGGTTTTTCAAACATGACAGCTCTTTCCACTAATCCTGATCCTAACACGGCAAGTCGCCCATTTGATCAAAATCGTGATGGTTTCGTGATCGGAGAAGGAGCAGGTGTTTTAATTCTTGAAGAATTAGATCACGCACTTGCTAGAGGTGCTGATATTTACGGAGAAATGGTTGGCTACGGAGCTACTGGAGATGCGTATCATATTACAACTCCAGCCCCTAACGGCGAAGGTGGTCAACGTGCGATGAAGCTGGCATTAAAGGGTGCGAATGTTTCAGTGGATCAAGTTGATTATATTAATGCTCATGGTACAAGCACCCATTATAATGATTTATACGAAACGGTTGCGATTAAAGAAGTATTTGGGGAATCTGCTTATTCTATTCCTGTCAGTTCAACCAAATCAATGACGGGGCATTTACTCGGTGCAGCTGGTGCGATTGAAGCGATTTTTTCTCTACTAGCTATTCAAGATGGTGTCGTTCCTCCTACCATTAATTATGAGACGCCAGACGCGGAGCTTGATCTAGACTATGTACCGAATGTTGCTAGGGAAAAAGATGTGGATGTTGTTTTATCGAACTCTTTAGGGTTTGGCGGACATAATGTATCACTGATTTTTAAAAAAATGTAGGCTAAAATAAAAAAAGAGGATGGGAGACCTTAAGTGTGCTCCCACCCTCTTTTGGTTTTACCATTCTTTAGGTTCGTAATTTAAATCTCTGAATAACTGATTCTTTTCTTTCTTCGTAAGATCTCTCCATTGTCCAACAGGGAGATTTCCTAAATGAATGTTCATTATTCGAGTCCGCTGCAGTCGATACACCTCATATCCGAGTGCCTCGCACATACGGCGAATTTGTCGATTTAATCCTTGCGTCAATGTAATTTGAAACACAAATTTTGAAAGCTTGACGACTTCACATGGAAGGGTTTTGGTCCCTAAAATATGTACCCCTTCGGACATTTTCTTAATAAAATCATCTGTGATCGGCTTGTCTACTGAAACAATATATTCTTTCTCATGATTGTTTTCCGCTCGCAAAATTTCGTTAACAATGTCACCATCGTTAGTGAGGAGAATTAAACCATCTGATTCTTTATCAAGTCGTCCAATATTAAAAACTCGTAATGGATGATTAACTAAATCAACAATATTCCCTTTTACATTTTTCTCCGTTGTACTGGTGATGCCTATTGGTTTATTCAAGGCAAGATAGACATTGTTTCTTGCGATTCGAATGGGGCTTCCGTTGACTACAACATCATCTCCAGGCTCTACTTGATCACCTACTTTGGCCTTTCTTCCATTAATCATAACTCTTCCTTCATTAATTAACTTATCTGCCGCGCGTCTAGATGTTTTCCCAGACTCGCTAATATATTTATTAATACGCATACTAGACACTTCCTTAAATCAATCTTGTATATTAAGAATACCTAACGTTTCCTTTGTTTTCAAGAAACTTTACCTGCATTTTACTAAAACGAATTTGTTCATTATACTATCAAATCAAATCTGATGGAAGGGGGGGTTTATTCAAACTAGTTTCACTAGCAAGAGCCCTAATTCTTTTCATATAAAAGTCAATTTACTTGCTAGATGAAGTATAATGAACATATTCCGATTTTGCATATGATATTTCTTTATGAGAAATCCTATCTATAAAACGAATAATACAAAAAAACGAGGTTAGCACATGGATGAAAGAAGTTTTAACGATTATCAGTTAAGCGAAGAATTAAGAAGGGCCCTTACTGTTTTGAAATATGATACTCCGACAGAGGTTCAAGGTGAAGTAATTCCAAAAGCAATGAATCATCAAGATTTGATTGTCAAATCTCAAACAGGTAGCGGTAAAACGGCTGCTTTTGCCATTCCTATATGTGAAATGGTTTCATGGGAGGAGAAAAAACCGCAAGCTTTAATCCTTTCGCCAACACGCGAACTTGCTGTTCAGGTTCGAGAAGATATAACGAATATTGGTCGATTTAAGCGAATTAAAGCGTTAGCCGTCTACGGCAAAGAGCCATTCTCGAAACAGAAAGAAGAATTAAAACAGAAAACTCATGTCGTAGTCGGTACTCCAGGACGTGTGATGGACCATATTGAAAGAGAAACGCTAGCGTTAGATGAAATTAAATACCTCATTATTGATGAAGCAGATGAAATGTTGAATATGGGATTTATCAATGACGTTGAGTCGATTATAAAACAACTTCCTGAAGACAGAATCACGATGGTTTTCTCTGCTACATTGCCTAAAGATGTAGAAACGCTTTGCCATAAATACATGAAAGAGCCGATTCATATCGAAATCGCTTCTACAGGATTGACAACCAGTTTAATTGATCATCGTTTAGTGGAAATTAGAGAAGAAGGCAAGATTGCTTTGCTCAAAGATCTAACGGTTGTTGAGAATCCAGACAGCTGTATCATTTTCTGTAATACAAAAGAGCACGTTAATTTCGTGTTCAATGAGTTAGAAGAAGCCAATTATTCTTGCGAAAGACTTCATGGCGGATTAGAACAAGAAGACCGTTTTGCCGTTATGAACGGATTCAAAACAGGGAATTTCCGTTACCTTGTCGCAACTGATGTAGCTGCAAGAGGAATTGATATTGATAATGTCACACTTGTTATTAATTATGACGTCCCATTGGAAAAAGAAAGTTACGTTCATCGTACGGGAAGAACCGGACGTGCGGGTAACGCAGGTAAAGCCATCACCTTCTTAACACCAAATGAAGAGAAATACATGAAGGCGATTGAGAGATATATTGGCTTTAACATTTCTGCTATGGATATTCCAAAGTATGAAGAAGTCGTAAGTAACCAAGCTGTTTTTGATGAGAAAATTAGTGGTCGCCGAGTCGTGAAAAATAACAAAACCGCTCGGATTAACCAAGATATTATGAAACTCCACTTTACGGGAGGTAAGAAGAAGAAAATTCGAGCAGTCGACTTTGTCGGAACGATTGCTAAAATTCCTGGTGTAACCGCAGAGGATATTGGCATTATCACCATT
This sequence comes from Halalkalibacter alkalisediminis, assembly GCF_028610705.1. Classification (GTDB taxonomy): domain Bacteria; phylum Bacillota; class Bacilli; order Bacillales; family Bacillaceae_D; genus Halalkalibacter; species Halalkalibacter alkalisediminis. The sequence continues at coordinate 109,370 of NZ_JAQQWT010000002.1, read as the reverse complement.
CAAGATACACTGACCTACGTCGATATTCTTAACGGAAAAGGCTCGTTAGTGTTACAAGCAATGGAGAACACAACCATTAAAGGAAAGAAATTAAAAGTGAGTAAGGCAATAAAATAACAATTTTCGAGGACGATTATGGAATCATAGTCGTCTTTTGAGTATGTTGTTTGGAGTGTTCATGCAAACGATAAGTCTTATAAAGCGAAGAATGATTGAAGACGAAGGATGAATAAGTTTTTATCAATAATGATCCTGATCAGCGATACTCTAAATATAAAAGCGAACCGACTTTTATCTGCAATTTTATCTAAAATAGGCGAGAAAACTCCCTCTTCAAGCGTGTGAAGGGCGTAGCCAAACGGTAGGGGGGAGAAAGATGAAACATAGGTTTTCCTGTTGCACTGGCCTTGTCCATCGTACTATTTTTCTGAAGACTATGGAAACTAATGCCTCGATCATTAAGGTCATTCACAATTTTAATTAAATGCCATATTTCTCCCTAATCGATCTAAGCGTCAAACTACTATCGTATCACCAGAGCGTACAAATCGAAGGGCCCCTTCCAATATTTGCCTTTTATGTTTGGTACCACTAATTTTATCTGTGAAAATTTCTTTGCAACCATGTTCCCTAAGAGCATCCAATTGTAAATCTAGATTTTGAACACCTGTTGAAACACGCGCATATCCTACCTACCTTCATTAATTTCTCCTCTTGTTTTTAATTTTTCTGTTTTGTCGTAACATAACTTACTGTTAGGGGTAATATCTAAACATAGATTTATTTACAGAGTTTTTGAACACTTATAGTAAATAGAAAACTAGAAAACTATTTTAATTTTTACGTGTTCAGAAATTGATGAGTTTTTTTACAATTTTCTTTTGGGAGAAATACTTGGTACTTAACTCCCTGACTTTACCACGTCTAGTAGGTTAATTTTATCTCTAAGGTAGTGAATAGATAACTAAATATCGGATATCTTTATACGACATTAGATTTCACTATCATAAAAAATAGAAAATATTGACAGTATCCAACATTAGCATGCTATAATTCATTTAGTAATAATCAAATCGTAATCATTACGTTTTATTTCATTTGAAGAAAAATAAAGGTAAAGGATAGTTGTGATGAAACAGGAAGTAAATTTTATTAAATGTAATCCAACACAAAATATGACAATTCTTGTTAAAACTAATTATTCAGTTGAGGAGTATAAGCACGTTGCTTCAAAAATTATGTCATATGACAGCGTGCATGCTGAACAAGTAGGCTTTTATAGAAAAACCTACAAATAATAAAGCTGCTGCACATCTACAGTTGGCTGGAGATGCTTGTATGGCGTTGGCAGCTTTTATTGCGTATAAAAAAGGACTAAAGCAAAATGAAATGACGGAAGTCTTATTAGAAGGATCAGGTACATATCAATTAATAATGGGTCAAGTGAAAAGAAATATAGATGAATATTAATACCAAGTAACTATGCCTACCCCAAAAAAGATAGAACAGAGAATAATAAAGTATGATGGCAGTGATTTAAATATAATCATAGTGAGATACCAGGGGTTCATACATATTGTGATAGAAGTGGAGGAATTTGATAAGTCAATAAGAGAAAAAGCAGAATCATTAGCAAAGTTGCTAGGAGTCACTTTAGGTACTAACTTGATCGGCATTTTATTGTATAAAACGAAATCTGATGAATTGGCTCCCCTCATTTATGTCCCACATCTAGATAGTTTGATATGGCAAAGGGGGTGTGGTTCAGGTACAGCCTCCTTAGGAGCGTATCTTTCATGGAAAAATAAAGGAGAGATTGTTGCGAAAATAAGGCAGCCTGGTGGGATTATTAATGTAATTGCTAGCTGTTATGACGAAGAGTTGGAAAGTCTTAAGATTGAAGGGTCTGTTGGAATAGTGGCACAAGGTAAAGCTTTTATAGAAGTTTAACTATTACATATTATTGGAGTGGAATAAATGAATGTATTAAAGACCAATACTTTTCAAGAAAATTTAAATCAATTTTTAGTAAGATTTATATATATGTTATACATCTTTGTTGATCGATCCTTTTTCAGAACCAGATAAGGATGGAAGATATTTTGATTTTTCTGCTGTTCCGATTAGAAAAAGGTTTGTCAACAAAGAAGGGTATTTGGATATCCCAAGAATGCCTAAGGAAGATTAGTGATCTAGAAAGAGAATATAGGTTATTTAACGAGATGGGGAAAACGAGTGAAAAGAAAACATTGAAACAATTAATGAATGAAAATAAAAACCATATTTTAAAATTTACTCCGGCTTTCTTCATGTCGAAATTTGCTTAGCGTATGTTTTGCGCGATTGTTGGTTGGCCCCCGTTATTGTTAAATTCTGCCACGCTTCGTTTTATCCAAAAAGATCATCTGGAAATAGATGGATACGGTGAGTGTCTTTTTTTATTTCAACGTATATAAAAAGACTCAAGAGTACAGTTCATTCTTTTATACCTCTTGAGTCTTTTTTCTTCATTTGCTTAGCTTCATAAATGAGAAGAGTCATTTATGAAGCTTTTTTCACACCAGTAACAGCTTCATCACATTTGACCTCTGCATTTTTACGTTGATAGTAATACCAGTTGAGCACAATTGAAATGACATAGAATCCAATAAAGAAATATAACGCGGTTATTGGAGTTCCAGTATTTGAAACAGACCATCCGAATAGCTTAGGGATAAAGAAAGATCCATAAGCAGCAAAGGCTGCGGTAAATCCAAGAACAGGTGCCGCTTCTTTAACTGGAAAGATGATTGGTATCATTTGGAAAGTGGATCCAGATCCCATCCCCGCAGCAATAAATAAAAGTAAGAAAGAAAGTAAGAAACCGATAAAATGTTGTTGCCCAATAAAGTAGATAACAGATAGGGCTCCAAGGCTCATAGCTGCTAAAACATAAGAAGTCACTCGTGCTCCGCCAAATTTATCAGAAACCCAACCTCCCACAGGTCTGAAAGCCGCAGCTAAAAAGGCTCCTAAAAAGGCTAATGCGACATATTCAGGAAATTGCGATCTTAATAAAAGTGGGAAAGCCGCTCCGTACCCAATAAATGAACCGAATGTTGCTACATATAAAATCGTCATGATCCAAGTGTGTTTACGTTTTACAATAATAAATTGATCTTTGACAGATTGTTTTGCAGTTGGAAGGTTATCCATTCCAAAATAAGCAACAATAGTCATAATAATAATCGGAATGACCCAAATAAATGCGGCGTTGTGAAGCCAAATTTCTTGTCCATCTGGTAGTACTTGAGCTTCGCCACCAATAAAGGCAAATGTTCCAACTGTAATGATAAGCGGTGTTACAAATTGAACGACTGATACCCCCATATTTCCTAAACCACCGTTTACACCAAGAGCGGTTCCTTTTTCTTTTTTCGGGAAAAAGAAACTAATGTTTGCTAGAGCAGAAGAGAAGTTCCCTCCACCTAAACCACAAAGAGCAGCAAGAGTTAGCATAACCCAGTACGGTGTATCTGGATTTTGTACAGCAAATCCAATTCCTAGTGTTGGAATCAATAATACTCCCGTTGAAAAGACGACCCAGTTCCGTCCTCCAAATTTACCAACTGCAAATGTATAAATAAATCGTAATGACGCACCAACTAAACCTGGTGTTGCAGCCAACGTAAATAATTGCTCATCCGTAAATTGAAAGCCTATGTCATTTAAACGAACGGCGACTACTGACCAAATTTGCCAAACAATAAAGGCGAGCATTAGCGTCGGTACAGAGATCCATAGATTTCTTCTTGCGTGTCGCTTTCCTTCTCTTTCCCAAAATTCTTGATTTTCCGGCTGCCATTCTGTTATTCGTGCCATGTTTATTCCCCCATAATGATTAAATACGTTCTTTGATATATTCTTGTTTACAAAACAAATCATACAAACAAAGTGAAGTATTGAATGTGATGTAAGTCACATAAATGAAAAGATTAGTGGGGAAAATGGGAAAGATTGAATGTATATATATAAGGAAGAAAAGTCGATTTCTAACACAAAAAAAGATTCTTTATGAAAAAATGATTAATAAAAAATAATTTAGCTTACTGTGATTTAACTCACATTATTTCCAAAAAAAAAACCATACAATGTGGATATAAATTACATTGTGAATCAATGCACAAGTTGGAGGGGTCCATATGAATAAGAAAAAATTAATCATGGTTGGGAATGGGATGGCAGGAGTACGAGTTATAGAAGAAGTGTTAAAACTTAATCCTTACTTTTATGACATTACAATCTTCGGATCAGAACCACACCCGAACTACAACCGAATTAAGCTATCTAATGTTCTTCAGGGAGAGACGAGCTTCGAAGATACTATCATAAATAACTGGAACTGGTATGAGGAAAATAATATAGAACTTTTTACTGGGGAGACAGTAAAAAAAATTGACACAGAAAATCAATTTGTTGTTTCTAGTACAGGAAGAAAAGTAACTTACGATGAATTGATCTTAGCAACTGGATCTTTACCATTTATTTTACCTGTGCCAGGTGCGGAAAAAGAAGGAGTTATTGGTTTTCGTGATATAAAAGATTGTGAAACGATGATCAAAGATTCTAAGCGATATAAAAAAGCAGTCGTAATTGGAGGTGGCTTATTAGGTTTAGAAGCAGCTAAGGGCCTCATCCATCTTGGAATGAATGTGGATGTTGTTCATTTGATGCCTCATTTAATGGAGAGACAATTAGATCCTGTGGCTTCAACGATGCTAAAAAAAGAATTAGAAGAACAAGGCATGAACTTCCTCATGGAAAAAGCCACAGTTGAACTAACAGGTTCTGAGCGTGTTGAAGGTATTCGATTTAAAGATGGAACAGAAGCAGAAGCTGATCTTGTCGTCATGGCGGCTGGTATTAAACCGAATGCAACCCTTGCACAAGAAAGTGGAATCTACGTTAATCGTGGAATTGTAGTAAATGACTTTATGGAGACGTCCATTCCGAATGTGTATGCGATTGGTGAATGTGCTGAGCATAGGGAAATTGTCTATGGATTGGTTGCTCCGCTCTATGAACAAGGTAAAGTCTTGGCACAAGTATTATGTGGTGGAAAGAATAAAGCCTATGAAGGCTCTATTACAGGTACGCAATTAAAGGTATCAGGAATCGACCTTTTCTCTGCCGGTGAAATCTATGAAGATTCTACTTCTAAATCGATTATCGTACACAATGAATTCGAAGGAGTCTACAAGAAGGTTCAATTGCGCGACAATCGCATCGTTGGGATTGTTCTGTACGGTGAGACTAAAGACAGCAATCGACTATTTAGAATGTTAACAGAGAAACAGGATGTATCTGATTTAACGTCTATCTCTTTTCTTCAAGCAGTGGGCCAAACAGAAGCAAATGATGTAGCATCTATGGCAGATGACGAAATTGTTTGTGGCTGTAATGGAATCGTAAAAGAAACAATTGTAAAAGCCATCCAATCAGATGGGTTAACAACCGTTGAGCAAGTAGGAGGGTGTACGAACGCAGGTCGCTCATGCGGTCGTTGTAAACCAGTTATCCAAGATATTCTTGAATATACGCTTGGAGATTCTTTCGATCAAACCGCTAAGAAACAAACGATTTGTGGGTGTACGACTTTAAGTCGAGATGAAGTAGTAGCGGAAATTCATGAGAAAGGCTTAACATCCATTAAAGAAGTAATGAATGTTCTAGAATGGCAAAACGATGAAGGTTGTTCCAAATGTCGCCCAGCTCTAAACTATTTTCTTGGTATGGTTCATTATGATTATGTAGATGAGCGTAACTCACGTTTAGTTAATGAAAAGATGCACGCAAATATTCAAAAAGATGGAACGTATTCAGTTATCCCAAGAATGTATGGAGGGGTTACATCTGCAAAGGATTTAAGAACGATCGCGGATGTCGCAGATAAATATAATGTCGGACTAGTTAAGTTAACAGGTGGACAACGAATTGGGTTATATGGACTGAAAAAAGAAGATCTGCCTGCGGTTTGGGAAGATTTAGGAATGCCTTCAGGTTACGCTTATGGAAAAACATTACGAACCGTTAAAACATGTGTTGGGGCTGCTTTTTGCCGCTTTGGCACACAAGATTCAATGAGTATGGGAATTGAATTGGAGAAACGTTTTGAACGACTCGATACTCCGCACAAGGTGAAAATGGGGGTATCTGCTTGCCCAAGAAACTGTGCAGAGTCTGGCATTAAAGATGTTGGAATTGTTGGTCTTGATGGCGGTTGGGAAATTTACGTCGGTGGTAATGGTGGTACAGACCTTCGTGCTGGTGATCTGTTATGCAAAGTTAAAACGGAAGAGGAAGTGCTAGAAATTACGGGAGCGTACCTACAATATTATCGTGAAACAGCATTGTATTTAGAGCGTACCTCTCAATGGATCGAACGTATCGGCTTAGATCATGTCAAAGTGGTACTTGCAGACCGCATAAAACGAGATGAATTAAACGGTAGAATGAATCAAACGTTAGCGCGTTATGAAGAGCCTTGGCAAAAAGCGATTGAAAATGAGCTAATTCGTGACACTTATTACACAAAACACCAAGTGACAATTGTTACGGAATAAGAAAGGAAAGATGAGGATGATCACAACAAACAAACAAATTAAAATTAAAAACATTCATGAATTCCCTGTTGGGATTGGACAATTAATTCAAATAGGAGAAGAGGAAATCGCCATATTTCGTTTATCAAATGGAAATGTTAGAGCGATTGATAATAAGAGTCCACATCCAAAGGGTGGAAAACTTTCAGATGGACTTGTGAGTGGAGAATTTTTATTCTGTCCGATTCACGATTGGAAAATTTCTTTAGTGGATGGTGTTGTTCAAGCTCCAGACCAAGGGAAGGTAAAAACCTATCCAGTAGAAATCGTAGGAAATGATTTATTCATTGCTTTATAAAATTCATTTCATTATATTGTCAAAATTTAAATGCTTCAATGTGATTATTATCACATTGATTTTCACTTAAAATCTATAAGCTTATCAGTAAGAGGAATTCCTTCAATCTTTAAAACTGACTTCTCACACGGTTATTGTAGTCTCATAGAGGGAGTTACCGTGTGAGGTCAATCACTCCCGAGTTCATTGCATGATACTCGGTCCAATCAAAAACAAATCTGGAACCTGATGAAAGAAGGGACTTAATATGAAAGAATCTTGGAAAACGTTTAAAAAAGGAAAATGGGAAGTAAGTATTGATGTACGTGACTTTATTCAACGTAACTATACATTATATGAAGGAAATGAACGATTTTTAGCTGAACCAACAGAGAATTCAAACAAGCTCTGGGCGCAAATTATGGATTTAACAAAGCAAGAAAGAGAAAATGGTGGAGTTTTGGACATGGATACGGCACTAGTATCTAGCATTGTATCTCATGAACCAGGATACTTAAATAAAGAACTAGAACAAGTAGTAGGACTTCAAACGGATGAGCCTTTTAAGCGTTCGTTACAACCATATGGTGGGATTCGTATGGCAGTCGACTCTTGTAAATCTTATGGGTATAAAGTAGCCCCAGATGTAGTCGATACATTCTCTAAATACCGTAAAACACATAATCAAGGAGTTTTTGATGCATACACAACTGAAATGAAATTAGCTCGAAAAGCTGGGATCGTCACAGGGCTACCAGATGCTTATGGTCGTGGAAGAATCATTGGTGACTATCGCAGAGTAGCACTTTACGGTATTCATTACTTAATTGAACAAAAGCAAAAAGATCTAGAATCAACTAGCAGTGTGATGTCAGAAGCGGTTATTCGAGATCGCGAAGAAATCTCTGAACAAATCCGAGCATTGCAAGAATTAAAAGAAATGGCTACGTCTTATGGGTTTGACCTATCAGAACCAGCTCAAACTGCAAAAGAAGCATTCCAATGGGTGTACTTCGCCTACCTAGCCGCAATTAAAGAACAAAACGGAGCAGCCATGAGTTTAGGAAGGACTTCAACCTTCTTAGATATTTATATTGAACGAGATATAAAAGAGGGTCGATTAACAGAAGTAGAAGCGCAAGAGCTTGTTGATCATTTTGTGATGAAACTACGTCTTGTTAAATTTGCTAGAACACCAGATTATAATGAATTGTTTAGTGGAGACCCAACATGGGTAACTGAATCAATCGGTGGTGTCGGTGTCGATGGAAGGCCGTTAGTGACAAAAAATTCGTTCCGTTTCTTACACACACTTGACAACTTAGGTCCGGCTCCAGAGCCAAATCTAACTGTACTTTGGTCGAACCAACTTCCTAAAGGATTCAAAGATTATTGTGCAAACATGTCTATTAAAACAAGTTCGATTCAATATGAGAATGATGATTTAATGAGATCTCATTACGGAGATGATTACGGTATTGCTTGTTGTGTAAGTGCAATGAAAATTGGAAAACAAATGCAATTTTTCGGCGCTCGTGCAAATTTAGCCAAAACCCTTTTATATGCAATTAACGGTGGAATCGACGAAAAGTTAAAAATGCAAGTTGGGCCTTCATTTGCACCTATCACAAAAGAGTATTTAGAGTATGACGAGGTATTAGATAAATTTGATAAAGTAATGGATTGGTTAGCCGGATTGTATATGAATACATTAAACGTCATTCATTACATGCATGATAAATATAGTTATGAGCGCATTGAAATGGCTCTACATGATAAAGAGATTGTTCGTACAATGGCTTGCGGAATTGCTGGACTATCGGTAACAGCTGATAGTTTAAGTGCGATCAAACATGCAAAAGTAAAAATTATCCGTGATGAGAATGGAATTGCTGTTGATTATGACATTGAAGGAGATTATCCGAAGTACGGAAATAACGATGCGCGCGTCGATGATATTGCGGTATGGCTTGTGAAGACATTCATGGATAAATTGAAGAAGCACCAAACGTATCGCAATGCCGTTCCAACAATGTCTGTATTAACGATTACTAGTAACGTTGTCTACGGTAAGAAAACAGGAAATACTCCGGATGGACGAAAAGCTGGGGAGCCATTTGCACCAGGCGCTAACCCATTGCATGGTAGAGATAAAAAAGGAGCACTTGCATCACTAACATCTGTCGCTAAGCTTCCGTATGAAGATTCACTAGATGGAATATCAAACACATTTAGCATTGTACCTAAGGCATTAGGAAAAGAAGAGCAAGATCAAATTACAAATCTGGTAGGTATTCTAGATGGCTATGCGAAACAAGGCGGGCATCACCTTAATATCAACGTGTTTAACCGTGAAACCTTACTAGACGCAATGGAACATCCAGAAGAATATCCACAATTGACAATTCGTGTCTCTGGTTATGCCGTGAACTTTATTAAATTAACGCGCGATCAGCAGATTGATGTCATTAACCGGACATTCCATGAATCACTATAGGTTGTATTTTTAAAAAATGATGGAGGATACAACTCCCAGATCTTATCGGGGGTTGTATATCCCATTTTGAAAAAGAGGGGTTATTATGATAGGGAAGGTACATTCAATTGAGACATGCGGAACCGTAGATGGTCCAGGGCTGCGCTACGTAGTTTTTATGCAAGGCTGTCTACTGCGGTGTCAATATTGTCACAATCCAGATACTTGGAAAATTGGTGAAGGAAAAGATATGTCTGTTGATGAAATTATCAATGATTTAGAGCACTATCTTCCATACTTCGAAAGTAGTAACGGTGGAATTACAGTCTCTGGCGGGGAACCACTATTACAAATGGATTTTCTAATTGAACTGTTTACAAAGTGCAAAGAACGAGGAATTCACACGACCATCGATTCATCAGGTGGCTGTTTTCAAGAGCATCCTGAATTTCTAAAGAAATTAGATCGCTTACTAGAATTAACAGATTTAATTTTATTAGATATTAAGCATATTGATTCAAGCAAACACCAAGCGTTAACTGGCATGAAAAATGAACATATCTTAAAGTTTGCTAACCATTTATCTACCAAACATGTTCCGATCTGGGTCCGTCACGTATTAGTACCTGGAATAAGTGATGATACAAATGACTTGCACGCATTAGGTGCATTTATTGCAGAATTAGATAACGTAGAACGAGTCGAGGTACTTCCTTATCATAAATTAGGTGTTTATAAGTGGAAGGAATTAGGATTAGACTATGCCTTAGAAGAGGTAGTGCCACCAACGGAAGAGAACGTTCTTGAAGCAAGAAAATTGCTTCAAATCAGATAGATAAGCCATTGAGATGTATATCTCAATGGCTTTTTGTAGTGTGCCTAGCATGTCTAACAGCTAGGTGGTGAATGTCCACTACAGGTTTGAAAGCGGGAACTGTTAGAGAATGGCAAGGGTGTCTAGGGTGAGCTAGAATCTGAAGGAAGCTGGACGCAAAATCTCTGGACAACGGACAGAAATTTTTATAAGGCTGACTGGAGACGGACGAGTTTCCTATAGAAAACGAAGTCGAACACTGCCCGAATCTCCTACAGTAAATCCAGTATCTTCTAGAGGAAAGTGGTTAGGCTTACCCCCAGGGTTTTCGAGATAAAGAAATTTTTCAAGAAAACAACGACTCAGTGATGAGCTCGTGAACGGTAAGAAGTACCGCCAAATACGGAACCGTACGTACGGTGGTGTGAGAGGTCGGAGGCTAGACGCCTCCTCCTACTCGATTTTGTTGAACAATACATGGACCTTTTAAGTGCGAGAATGAAAATATTGGTTAAAATGTGATGAATGTCACAGATAATCAAGTAAGAAGTATTTAAAATACATCTTATAAAGAGAAAAATGAATGAATGAATCGGAGGCGATGGAGAATGTTCTGTCATCAATGTGAACAAACCCCAACAGGAGGCTGCCAAATTATTGGTGTCTGTGGGAAAAATGAAGATATTGCAAGTTTACAAGATACAATGGTTTTTGCTTTGAAAGGAATTGCTGCTTACGCGACACATGCCAGACAACTAGGTTACTCAGATCCAGAAGTTGATGCTATTACACATGAAGCACTTTATATGACTTTAACAAACTCTAACTTTAATCTTCAAGAACACATCGACATGGCAATGAAGGTAGGTTCAGCAGCGGTAAAAGTCATGGAGTTGTTGGACGAAGCGCACACATCTAGATTGGGAGTTCCTGAACCTGTAACCGTTTCACAAAATAATGTCGAAGGAAAGGCGATTATCGTAACAGGTCATAACTTATTTGCATTAGAAGAATTATTAAAGCAAACAGAGGGGAAAGGCATTAATATTTATACCCATTCAGAAATGCTGCCAGCACATGGATACCCTGAATTAAAGAAATACTCTCATCTAAGAGGAAACATCGGAAAAGCATGGTTTGATCAACGACGTCTATTTGAGAAATTCAAAGGAGCTATATTAGCTACGACCAACTGTGTTATGCCTATTAAAGGAACGTATGCCGACCGTTTCTTCTCTTATGATATTGCAGGACTTGAGGGCGTAGAGAAAATTGTTAATGATGACTTCTCACCATTAATTGAGAAAACACTTTCTTTACCAGACGCGGATATGAAGAGTGAAGAACAATTAACAACCGGTTTTCACCATAATACCGTCATTGGAATTGCTCCAGAGATTGTAAATGCCGTTAAAGCAGGGAAGATTCAGCGATTCTTCGTCATCGCTGGTTGTGACGCACCTGGACCTGCTGGCAATTACTATCGTGAGTTAGCAACGACACTCCCAAATGATACAGTCATTTTAACGACTTCTTGTGGAAAATTCAGATTTAATGACCATGATTTTGGTACAGTGGCTGACACGGGCATTCCACGTTACATTGATTTAGGTCAGTGTAACAATTCCGTATCTACCGTAAAAATTGCACTTGCGCTAGCAGAAGCTTTTGATTGTGAAGTGAATGAATTACCGGTGAGCATTGTTTTATCTTGGTTCGAACAAAAAGCTGTAGCGATTTTATTAGGGCTATTCAGTTTAGGAATTAAAGATGTACGAATTGGACCAAAGCCACCTGAATGGATTACACCTGGAGTACTCGGTGTCCTGCAAGAAGCTTTTGATTTGAAGTTAATTACTACGGTAGAGGAAGATATGAAGGCGATGCTACAGTAAGGATGATGTAACGTCTGATATAAACGAGGTTCGTTTTGAAAAAATATCACAATCTCGTGTACGACTAATACGGACTACAGATAAGATTCATGCTAAAAAAACGCTAAAAAGAAGAGAGATAATCCGAGGCCGCTGAAAAAGCCCTTTTTAGTAGATTCGAGAAGCGGCAATGGCTCCACACGTTGCTTAGATATCATTGACAAAGGTTAAAACCATTCCTTTTTCAGTGACCTCGATAACTCTCTCTTCTTTTTAAATACTTTTACATCATAAAAAAAGACGTCCATAGGACGTCTTTTTATGCGTATTGCGGCGAGAGACAGCACTCCACATTTGTGCATTGCCTAAAGGCGCGTCAATCTCGTCTTATGCAATTTAGCTCATCGCTAGATTAGTATACCACTATTTATTTTGAAAGAGAAGCTGAAATTTTTGTTAAATCTTTATTTATTCATTAACAAGAAAAATGTTGGAAGCAGGTAAACCCCTTACTGTTTCGAAGGAGGATTTTATTAGTTGCTAATTTTATTTTAATAAACATCAACTTAATAGGCCCATGAACCAAAAGTTCAAGGGCCCGTGCATTTACAAAACGACTGCACGTGTTGTTTGTTAACATGAACAAGTAATTAAATTACTCATCACCGCCAACAAGATTTTCAACTGTACCTAGATTTCCAAGTGCACCAAGAATTCCTTGCAGGACACCAAGTAATTGTTGAACTTGATCTTGAGTTAGGTCACCCGGAGAACTTACCCATCATTCCAACCTCCTTTCCATAAAGCTAATTCTAAGCACATTTGTAAAATTAAACACATACACTAGTTTGAATTTACATCTTTTGAGGAGGAGACAACTGATGCATACGGTTCAACCTGGAGAAACACTGTGGAGTATCGCAAATCGTTATGGTGTGACACTTCAAGAGCTTATGTTTTTGAATGCAATTACAAATCCAAACCTAGTTTATATAGGTCAAGTGCTTAGGATTCCTCGTTTTCCCCCAACACCTGTACCACCGACACCACCTGCACCACCAACAGGTATACCACAGCGTGTTACACGTTTAGAAACACAAGTTGAGGATTTAACAAGAAGGGTTCGTCGTTTAGAGTTTGGTCGTCAATCTATTGAATAATAGAAAAAATAAATCCTTCCTAATAACGAATCGTAGTATGTAGTATGTAGTATTAGGAGTAGACTTCTTTAACTAATTATTACTCATGATGATATAACTTATATTGACCATAAGATTTAATCATTAAAATAGATAAGTTATTAAGAATGTTACTTTCATAAAATTTTATGATATCTAAGTGAAACCTCTTGCCATGTACTCGATTTATGAGAGTGTAAAGGTGAGAGGTATGTTTTGATTTTAAATGTAAGAATCGTTTAACTATGTATGAGTCATCAAAAAAAGGCATCTTATAAAACGGAGGTGTTAGGTACGTGGAAAGAGGAATAGAGCGTTCATTTCTATTGATTACAACATTTATCGGAGTAGTTTTGTTGCCTTTTGCAATTGGGAAACGCCCATTAAAAGATTGGATTATAGTTTATCTTGTTAGCTGCATTGGCAACTCCTTTGCTGATCGTTTACTTGTTTCTAAAGGATATTTAAAATACAAAGTAAGACCTTTCCGAAAGAAACTTTCTATTCATTTACCATTTGATTATATACTTTACCCTTTATTCTTGCTTTACTTCAATCAATGGACATTAAACAGCAAGCCCTCTGCTATCATCTTAAAGCTTTTTGCTATGACTATCCCACAAGTTATTATTGAGACCATCGCTGCTAAAAAGACAGATTTGATAACTTGGAAAAAAGGGTGGGGATGGCAACAGTCTTTTGTAAGTTTAGCCATTAAATTTTTAATGTGTCGAACTATTATTGCTTGCATTAGAATTTTAAACAAAAAAGAGAATTCAATTACGTAATCAACTCAGTCTTAATTGAATTTTTCTAGATAATGGTTCAAGAACAAGGACATACTATCGGTAATATTTCATAAGGGAGGATGGTAACCTTGAGTACTTTATCTGTTTACGCCTTAGGTGGCTTACATGAGATTGGAAAGAATATGTATGCAATTGAGTCAGCTAATGACATTTTGATTATTGACTGTGGGAATAAGTTCCCAGATGAAAACTTATTAGGCGTTGACTTGATTATTCCCGATGTTACATATTTACTTGAAAACAAAGAAAAAATCCGAGCTTTAATTGTTACACATGGACACGAAGATCATATAGGAGGCATTCCTTTTTTATTAAAAAAAATCAATGTTCCTGTTTACGCAACTCGTTTCACTCTTGGTTTAATTGAGTTAAAGTTAAAAGAACATAAGTTACTGAGGGAAACGGAACTAATTGAGATTAATCCGAATTCAAATTTAACTTTTGAAGAGTTGAATGTAAGTTTCTTCAAAGTAACACACAGCATCCCAGATTGTTTGGGAATTGTCTTTGATACACCCGAGGGGAAGGTCGTGCATACGGGTGATTTCAAATTTGATTTAACGCCCGCAAAAAATGAGCATTCGGACATTCATAAAATGGCTGAAATCGGCAAAGAAGGTGTCTTGCTCCTTTTGTCTGAAAGTACGAACGCAGAACGCCCTGGTTTAACCCCATCGGAACAAATGGTAGGAGAACATGTTGAGGAAGCTTTTATGAAGGCCGAGCGCAAGGTCATTCTATCAACTTTCGCTTCAAATATAAGCCGCGTTCAACAAGTCGTAGATGCTGCCCGTAAAACCAACCGAAAACTTGCGTTGCTTGGGCGAAGCATGGTCAATGTCGTGGAAGTTGCCATGAAGCGAGGCTATTTACAAGTTCCTGAAGGAATGTTAATTGATCAACAAGAAATCAATGAACTACCTCCTGAAAGAGTCGCTATCTTATGTACAGGTAGTCAAGGAGAACCTATGGCTGCTCTTGCGCGTTTATCGACTGGAAACTTCCGCGGTGTCGACATTTTAGCTGGAGACACGGTGATTTTTGCTGCTGGACCGATACCAGGGAATGAACGAAATGTAACAAAGATTGTTGATAATTTATTTACACTGGGTGCCCATGTAATTTACGGATCAGGAAGCACATCAGGTATGCACGTTTCAGGTCACGGCTATCAAGAAGATTTAAAATTGATGCTTACTTTAATAAAACCGAAATACTTTATTCCGATTCACGGTGAATATAGAATGCTACACCATCACCAATTATTAGCTGAATCTGTTGGTGTCGAACAAGGAAACACATTCATTTTAAATAATGGTGATGTTGTCGATATTCAAGAAGGGCTAGCACGTCAGACACGGAAAATCCCTACAGGCAATACCTATGTAGACGGAGTAGGTGTTGGAGATGTTGGAGAAATGGTGTTACGTGATCGAAAACAACTTTCAGAAGACGGCATGCTAGTGATTGTATTAACCATGAGTAAAGCCGAACGAAAAATGGTTTCTGGACCAGATACAATTACCCGAGGATTTGTGTATCAAGACTACGAGGATCTTAAAAAAGATGTGAATCGCCTTATTACCAAAACCGTTTCTGATCTACAAGAAGAGAATAGAAACCAATGGAAAGTAATCAAACAGCATATTAAAAAAGCAGTTGGACAATATTTGTTCGCCCAAACAAAGAAAAAACCTATGATCGTTCCTATTATTATTGAGATTTAACCGTACGCAAATCAAAAATAAGTAAAGACCGCATTCTGTTTCACAAATGGAATGCGGTCATTTATTTCACCTTTCGAAAATGGCCTGACTTACTGAGTTCTGAATCCAGAGATTTGCGTTGCGATTTTCTAAATCAGCGATCCATATATCTCCCTTGGTCTCTAACATTTCCCTTCTCACCCAAGTGATTTTGTTAATAGAAGGATACCTTGGTTGTTCATCACCAAACCCCTTAGGAGGAGAAGAAGTTTTTTAAAATCATTAATCTCCATAATGAACTCATTAGATCACCCCAGTTTTACTTTCCCACCTGTAGGAAAAATATGTTCGACGCTAGAAGGAGCAAAGAAAAGAAAAAGTTAACAACCATGAAGGAAGAGTGAATCATTTAGCATTAGGAAATAGTAAATGAAAAGGAGAGTGAATCATGATGACAACGAAAAAAAACAAAGAACGTAATGAGTCTTCTACAAAAGAACAAAAGGATTTGTTTGGATTAAATCCGGATGAAAGTTTATTGTCCGTTAAGTTTGCAACAACTGAAAACCGATTTTTAAATGAATATCCTCAATTAGAAAACCCAGATCAAGTGTAAGCCTGTAGGAAGAGATAAATCTCTTCCTATTTTTATGAAACTACCAAACTGGTAAAAATGTTTTCTAATTTGATGAAACCTTTTTAACACAACGACAGTTAAATAACAAGAGATAAAAAATGGAAGTGATGGTGAACTCAGGGTGAGTAAATTAGATCATGTTTAAGGGGAGTATAAATGGCAATTGATTCTTTTCCTATTATGGAAAGCCTTTTTCCCATTTTCTTTCTCATTATTTTGGGAATTGTCATTTTAATATAGTTAGTGGTGTTAAACAATGGAATTCCAATAATCAACAGCCTGTTTTAACAGTGCCTGTAAACGTAGTCGCGAAGCGAACGTCCGTTTGCAGGCGCCGACATCACCATAACGATCATCTTCACCATTCAACTTCGACTACATATTATATAACTTTTGAGGTAGAGAGCGGCGATCGTATGGAACTGAAGTTATCTGGTAAAGAATATGGACTTATGGCTGAGGGTGATGTGGGTTAGTTAACTTTTCAAGGCACTCGTTATAAAGAGTTTCAACGAGTAAGCTTAACTTGTTCAATCGTTTTGGATGTTTATATGGAAACGGGATGCGTGAAAGGAACGCATTCCATTTTTAATTATTTTATGTATGACACATGCCTGCTTGTTGCTTATCAAGTCATTCATTTTGCGGTGGATTTAAGTACTCGTTAATATAGGTTTCAACGCTTTGTTTCATTAAATGGGGGAAGAGCTTTTTTTCTTGACGGTAACCTCTGATCACAATTAAGTATAAACATAAGCCTTCTTTGATTCCTTCATTGTATATATAAATTCCTTTTTGCGACAATTGTCTTTTTACTTTTCCTAATTCCAAGCCAATTTTAATGATGGTCCTTTCCACTAATAGAAGATAAGGTCCGATAAATTTCAATTCAGCTTTTTTCAACTTTTCAACATCTCGCTCTAATACTTTTCTAACTAGAGGTAAGTAAATACCCTTTGTTATTAATTCTTCTTCATCTTTATCCCACATTCTTCAACCCCCTTTTATTATTATATAGAACTTATGTTCGTATTTCAACATTCGATTCATATAAATATGGCTATGAAGGCAAACTATAGACCAAATGATATTAATAGAGGTGATTGTCTTGGATAAAAAAAAGAAGAAAACATTTGATTTGCCAACGGAAGCTAACACTGGCGGAGAGATCGGAATTCGTACAGAACTAGATCCATATCATCCTTCAAATACGATTGATCGATACCCTGGAGATTCAGTTAACGAGCACAAGGATTTAGAAAAGGCTAATGAGCACTTTGCTGATGAAGAAATTAAGCAAATCAACGAAAATACATAATTCATTCAGAAAACACCGCTCATAAATGAGAGCGGTGTTTTTCAATATTAATGTTCGATTAAACTAGAAAGATTAACTTCTTTTTCATCCTGTGGATCATCTAAAGGGAAGATTCTTGCTGTTTCATTTTGGTCACTTACTTTCTGAATATATACTGGAATATCGTTATAAGTAACATTTGCCATAATAGGTGATTCTGAAATTTCGATTGCTCGTTGTTTAATCATCTGATTCCCTCCAATTCTTTTTCAATTCTTACTATTTGTCCAAACCTATATTCCTATTCAAGGATTTCATAAATCTCTTACGATGATCCAGGTCTATAGAAACAACAGAGATGATCTTAATTTGATGTGACATCTTGTATATTTTAAAGAATCGATACAATTTGATTGAAATTTTTCTCATTTTAGCTCATGATTGTATAAGCTATATGATTGTGTCATAGGGTTAAATAGATAAAGAATCTATCTAAGGGAAGGTAATTTATGTCAGAACAAGATAAGAACATTACGAGAATCCACATAGGGGATAAGGAATTTATTTTAATCGGTACTGCACATGTTTCAAAGAAAAGTGCAGAACAAGTAAAAGAAGTGATTGAGGCCGAGAGACCCGATGCTGTTTGTATCGAGTTGGACGAGCAGAGGTACCAATCAATTACAGACGGTAGAAAATGGAAAGATATGGATATTTTTAAGGTGATTAAAGAGAAAAAAGCTACTCTTCTTTTAATGAATCTTCTTATTTCTTCTTTTCAAAAACGGATGGCAAAGCAATTTGATATAAAACCAGGTCAAGAAATGATTCAAGGGATTGAATCAGCAAAAGAAATAAACGCAAATTTAGTTTTGGCGGATAGAAATATTCAAATTACTTTTGCGCGCATTTGGCATGGGATTGGTTTGAGCGGTAGAGCAAAGCTTCTTATGCAAATTATATACAGTGTTTTTAATAAAGAGGAAATCTCAGAAGAAGAACTCGAGAAAATGAAATCTCAAGACATGCTACACTCCATGCTTGATGAACTGACTGAGTCTTTTCCAAAATTAAAAGTACCATTAATTGATGAACGAGATCAATATTTAGCACAAAAAATAAAGGATGCTCCAGGGAAGAAGATTCTCGCTGTTTTAGGAGCTGCTCATGTTCCAGGGATCAAGGAAGAAATAAAAAAGGAACACAATTTAGATGCATTAAATAAACGTCCAAATAAATCAAAAGCACCTATGTTTATCGGATGGGCGATCCCATTCATTATTCTTGCCATCATTGGCTATTCATTCTGGGCAAATCCGGAAGTGGGTGTTAATTTAACAATGAGCTGGGTCATTTGGAATTCGCTATTTTCCGCGATTGGAGCTGCGATTGCCTTAGGTCACCCTCTAACGATATTAACAGCTTTACTCATTGCTCCATTTAGTTCCTTATATCCGCTCTTAGCTGCTGGATGGTTTGCTGGATTTGTCGAGGCCTATTTCCGTAAACCGAAAGTAGGCGATTTCGAAACCCTTTCAGAAGATGTTTTTACCGTTAAAGGATTTTGGAGTAATAAGGTCACTCGTATTTTATTAATCGTCGTCTTAACCAACTTAGGAAGTACATTAGGAACAATCATTGGCGGAGCTGATGTTGTTCGTATATTCATTCAGAATATATTTGGGGCATAATAAATTAAATAAAAACAAGGTGAGGACACAGAATCTCACCTTGTTTTTTTCTACTATTTATAGGTCTCTTTGATCTACATTTAATTCAATTAAATGCCCATCTGGATCTGTACAAAAGATTTGAGCAAACCCACTTTTGCTGTGGGGTTTCTCGAGGATTTCGATGTCATGCTTTTTCAACCAATGCAAAGCTTCGTGGTAATTTTCTACTCTTAAAGCAAAGTGACCTTCTCGACTGCTTAGTTTTTTATCATGTCGGATGGTTTGAGCAGTTGGAAATACAATAAGATGAAGTTGTTGTTGGCCGATTTCAAACCATGCACCAGCGAAATCAAAATCAGGACGTTCGATCTCTCTAAGACCCAAGACCTCACGATAAAATTCTGTTGATTTTTGTAAATCACTTACCGTTAAACTTACGTGATGAAGCTCTTTATATTTAATCAATTGATCAGCTCCTGTCAATGAATAGAATAAACTTATCATAACACAATGCCATTTGTTACGGTTTCCCAAAAAAATTAAGAATAAGGTTACAAAGGATTGCTAGAAAAAAGGTAGTAAGTCATGAAAATAAGCATTTTAAGTCAGGTCCCTATATCAACGAATCAAACGGCTTATGATGCCTTTAATGCTTCATTAAAATTAGCCCAAGCTAGAGAGCGATAGGGATTTACTCGTTATTGGGTTGCTGAACATCACAGTTTCCCCAATCTTGCTTGTTCTGCTCCTGAAGTTCTACTCGGCTACATTGGAACAAAAACTCAAAATATAAGGGTTCGTTCAGGAGCGATATTGTTACCTCATTATAAACCTTATAAAGTAGCTGAATTAGCGAATATGTTAGCAACCCTTTTTCCAGATAGAGTGGACCTAGGAATGGCTCGTGCTCCTGGAGGGTCTGTAGAAGCAACTGACGTGTTGTCAGACCATTTTTTAAAAGAAGTATGGAATATGCCAGAAAAACTTAAAGAATTGCTGTACTTTTTTGAAGGCACTCCCGAGCCGACCATCCAAATTCTAAGGTAGTTGCAACTCCACAACCAGTGATCGCGGCACAACCTTGGCTTCTAGGAACAAATAAGACGAGTGCACGACTGGCAGCTGAATACGGATTGCCCTATGCATTTGGTTTATTTATGAGTGAGAGTGAGAGTGATGGGAGAGAGATCAAAATTTAAAAAAACCATTATCGGTAGTCAATCGCAAGTGAAAAGAGAATTAGAAAACCTTATTGAACACTACAAAGTAGACGAAATCATGGTTATCACCAATACATTACAATTTGAAGATCGATTGAAGTCTTATGAATTATTAGCCAGTTGTTTATAGTCATTTTCTGATGTGGATATACTAAGTAATAAACTTCAGGAGTGGTTAGAATGCCTTGGGATGGGAAAATTATTTCAGGAGAATTTGATAAAGAAGTTAATGAATTTATTGTACAACAAGTAAAAAGTCAAACTACAAAATCGATACTCAATAAAAAACAAACGGATAAGCTTTATCGGTATTTAAAAAGTCATGAGAATGATAAGGATGGACAAGTCATTACTTTGTACGATCAAATGTTCCTTTCTTTGTCACAAGAAGAGCTCCAATCATTGATTCGTGACTTGGAAGAGATTCAATATATGTATCATTGATTCCAACGGTGGATACAAACATTTGTTTCTATGAATGGTATCTTTTGTGTTATAATAGTAGATGCAAATTGAATATTGCTTCTCAAGGGTGGAGGCATTTCATCCCCATGTGAAAGGGGGTGAGGCCAATGACCGTCTTCGAATCACTAATGCTTATGGTTGCTTTTGCAACACTAGTCGTTGTGATTATTACCGCAAAAGACAAAAAATAATCCACCCTTACTCTAGAGAAGCTGGGTGGATCAAGGCTTAATTGTATGATCTGCCGCCCCCTTGAAGGGCCGTTCTTTTGCAGAACCGATGGTGTTACCAGCACCGTCGGTTTTTTATTATATGCTGATATATAAGTTAAGTATACGTTTTTTTAGACATTAATGCAATTGCCATGTTCCATTTAGGCGAATCATTTTGAGCGATACACCAAGGAACGTACGCTCTGCTAATTTCTGATAACAATATAAACGAGGTACACGATATAAAAGATAGCTAAGATTAAGCCCTCCGATTTAGCCACTTTATATTTGGTTCTTGAAAAAACAAACAAGAAAACCGTTAAGATCAAAAGAACGATGACATCAAAAAATAACTTATCATTAACAGGAAGTGGAGAAATAATGGATGAAACTCCTAGTACAAATAGGATATTGAAGATGGAGCTTCCAACAATATTCCCCAATGCAATTTCACTCTGCTGCTTCATGGCTGCAGTTACTGATGTTATGAGTTCAGGTAGAGAGGATCCGATAGCAACAATAGTCAAACCTACTAGGGTTTCACTCATTCCAAAACGGAAAGCAATGTCTGTACTATTTTCTACCACTAAATATCCTCCGAAAATGATCGCCGCTAGACCAACAATGGTAATAAGGACATTTTTTCCCCATGTTCCAGTTTCTTCTGATTGTAAAGGAATGTCACTTGTTTGTTCGCGACTATTTCGAGCTGCTTCAATAACATAATAAAGAAAGATCGAAAAAAACAGCAAAAAGATAATTCCATCACTTCTAGTAATCATATTTACGTCCGTTACTTGAAGTCCTCGGTCGCTCATTAAAACAATTAATGCAACGGCAGATAAAAAAGCAAAAGGAATTTCTTTTTTTATTGTCGGCCTTTCGACTGATAAAGGAAATATAAAAGCTGTAACCCCAACGACCAACGAAATATTCAGGATGTTACTTCCGACAATGTTTCCTATTGTAACGTCAGCGCTTCCTTCTAATGCAGCAATAATACTAACCGTTGCTTCAGGTGCTCCTGTTCCAAAGGCAACAATCGTAAGTCCAACAATTAACGGTGGTACACGAAAGAGTGTGGCTATATTAGAAGAGCCATCAATAAAATAATCAGCCCCTTTAATTAATAGGGCAAATCCGACTAGTAATAAGAGATATACCATTCTTTCACCAGCTTTCTTGTAGTTACTTCTTATCTTTTACAGAAAACAACAATCTAATGATAGGTTTTTATCTAAATAAGTCGAATTACATAATGAAGAAATAAATTTGATACTCAGAAGGAACAGTGGGAAAGAACATCTCCTATGCCTTTTGGTATTTCTTTCATAAGGAGAAATCAATTATGAATCAAGAAAAAATTGCGATTATTACGGGTGTTAGCCGTCTTAAAGGAATTGGAGCCGCAATCTGTAAGGAGTTAGCCATGTCAGGTTATCACATTTTTTATACATATTGGACTGAATATGATCAACAAATGCCCTGGAGTATAGATTTAGATGAACCAAGTGCGTTAAAAAAAGAATTATTAAAAAATGGTGTTCAAGTTTCATACATGGAGTTGGATTTAATACAAGCCGATGCAGCTGATCGACTTTTACATGAAGTTACTGTGCAACTTGGTTGTCCTGATATATTAATCAATAACGCGGCATACTCAACTAGTAATGATTTTTCTACTGTCACATCGGAGGAGTTAGACAAACATTACATGGTCAATGTTCGCGCTACGACCTTGTTAAGTAGTAAGTTCGCTTTAGTATTTAATAAGAAATCTGGAGGAAGAATCATTAACCTTACTTCGGGTCAATTTCAAGGGCCGATGCCTGGGGAGCTGGCCTACGCTACAACAAAGGGAGCAGTTGATGCTCTAACTATCACACTGTCGGCTGAACTTGCACCTTTAGGAATAACGGTTAATGCTATCAATCCAGGTCCAACTGATACAGGGTGGATGACAGAAGAAATAAAAAATGAGTTAATAACAATGTTTCCTTTTGGGAGAATAGGTGAACCTAGAGATGTCGCAAGAACGATAAAATTTCTTGTTAGTGAAGAAGCAGCTTGGATTACAGGTCAGATTATTCATTCAGAAGGTGGATTTAAAAGATAAAGTAGCAACGGCTCTGTGCGAGGGCCGTTGTTTAAGAAAGCAGTTCTGCTTTATTTTTTTGTTGATAAACTAATCTAATTAGTTTATATTTATGACTAATGAAATTAGTTTATCAACGAGTGGGAGTGTGTTGCTATTATGAAAACGGTCCAACATCTACATCAGTTAACGTTTCTTGAACATCTATTTCCTGTAAATTGCTATTTAGTAGAAGAGGAGAGAGAACTGACATTAATTGATGCTGCTTTGCCTTATTCAGCTAAGTCTATTTTGAGTACAGCTTTAACAATCGGAAAACCAATCACTAGGATTGTTCTTACACACGGACATGAAGATCATGTGGGTGCCTTAGATCAATTAAAAAAACACATCCCTAATGCAAAGGTTTATATATCAGAAAGAGATTCACATTTGCTCGCAGGAGATCGTTCATTATTTCCAAATGAGCCAAATCTGCAGATAAGAGGTGGAGTTCCGAAGCAGATAAAAACAAAAGCTGATTTTTTCATAAAAGACAAAGATGTAATTGGCTCATTACTCTGTGTATCATCTCCAGGTCACACTCCAGGGCTAATGTCTTTTGTCGATACGCGTACAAATGCACTTATTGCGGGAGATGCATTTCAAACAAGGGGAGGGATTGCCGTTAGTGGTCATATGCAGTGGTTGTTTCCATTTCCAGCACTAGCCACATGGAATCGTGTTGCTGCGATTGATAGCGCCATTAAGCTAATGGAGCTCAACCCGACGCTGTTAGCCGTAGGTCATGGTAAAATGTTAAAAGAACCGATCGAAGCGATGAATAAGGCAATTGAAAAAGCAAAAAAGGACGTACAAATTGATAAGAAAAGAGCTGTTTAGATGTCTCCTAGAGTAGGTCTAGAAAAGAAAGTGATCTTAAAGGCAGCAGCCGACATTGCAAATACAGATGGCATTGATTCTTTAACGATTACAACTTTAGCCGTTAAATTAAACATAAAACCGCCATCTTTATATAATCACGTGAAAAACTTACACGACTTACGTAAACAACTAGCTGTTTACGGTCTTGAGCAACTATATTTTACGTTAAATGAATCTATAGAAGGTTTAAAAGGTGACAAAGCTGTCAAGGCACTAGCGTGGGCTTATGTTACATTCGTACGAACTCATCCAGGCTTGTATTCGATTTCATTGAGCGCACCTGACCCTGAAGATAAGACTTTGTATGAAGCAGGGGAGAGGGTAGTAACACTAGCGTTAGAAGCACTGGAACCGTTTGAATTCGAAAAAGAAGAAGCCCTTCACGTAGTAAGGGGACTACGAAGCATCTTACATGGATTCGCGTCATTGGAGCAAAATGGCGGATTTGGGTTAAATCTAAGCACCGATGAGAGCATGAGCTTACTATTGGATGCGTATTTGCTAGGCATTCATACAAAACAAAACCATTGTTAATTACATTATTAGATTCGACTCCATTCGGTAAATAAATGCTTAGGAAAGTCGAATCTAATTTTTTTGGTTGTTTTATGCGCTTACCCAGGAAATTTATAAATATTCTGTATTAACTCAATATATAGTTTTTTAGTGAATCACATGAGGCAACCATAAGTATACGGCTGCTACGATCACAAATATTGCAATTACATTCAATCGCCATCCAGTACTAATCATATCC
Source organism: Halalkalibacter alkalisediminis (assembly GCF_028610705.1). Lineage (GTDB taxonomy): Bacteria > Bacillota > Bacilli > Bacillales > Bacillaceae_D > Halalkalibacter > Halalkalibacter alkalisediminis. The sequence continues at coordinate 84,315 of NZ_JAQQWT010000002.1, read as the reverse complement.
TCAGAAGAGAGATATGATTAGTACTGGATTAGGAGGAGTTGAGACCGGTCATAAAGGCACAAGTAGAAGATAAAGCAACAATCGCCATTAATCCGGATGGTTCTACACTTAGTATAGTGGCTAATCCAATGGAGACGGGGATAAACATATTTGAAATAGCCGTATTAGACATGATTTCTGTCATAAATAGAACCGCTGTTGCAAAGATGAATAAAATCAATAAATAAGGATAATTGGATAAATGACTGAAATGTGCCCCAACCCAACTCGTTAAATTTGAGTCTATAAATGCCGATGCAATGGACAGCCCACCACCAAATAACAATAAAATATTCCACGGAATGTTCTTTAAATCCATCCAGGTTAATAAGGCTTGATTTCTTGAAGAGGGGATAAAGAAAAGACTTAGTGCTCCTATTAATGCAATACTCGAATCAGTTAAATGAAGGGGGATCATATCACTAAAAATCCACAGACATGCAGTTGCAAGAAAAACAAGAAAAATTAATTTCTCTTCTTTCGTCAAGGTTCCAAGTTGAGATAATTGCTTATGAACAAATGAAAGAGGGATGGAGGCGCTACGATTTATAGGAAATTGATTTATGATTAAGAGATATAACAACATTAACAACACTATAGTTACTGGAAATGCAAAGAGAAACCAAGTTGCAAACGAGATGTCTTGATGTAGGATTGAACTCATCACCCCCGCAAATACAGCATTAGGTACAGACCCAATTAGCGTAGCTAAACCACCAATGGATGCAGAATAAGCGACAATAAGTAACAAGGCTTTTGAGAATGATCGAAAGGATTGTTGATCAAATAAGTTTTTTTCTTTTACTTCTGATATTAAAGCTAGAGCAACAGGCAGCATCATCAGTGCAGTAGCAGCATTCGAAATCCACATAGACAGAAAAGCAGTTCCTAATGAAATCCCTAGTAAAATACGTTTACTGGTCGTTCCAATCACTAATAAGATCAACATAGCAATGCGTTTATGCAAATTCCATTTTTCGATTGCTAAGGCAATGGCAAAACCACCTAAAAACATTAAGACAAGAGGATTCATATAAGCGTTTGAAACCGCTTCGTAACTGGTTCCTCCAGTGACTGGCAACAGAATAAGGGGGAGAAGAGAGGTAAGTGCCATAGGAATTGGTTCTGTTATCCACCAAGTTGCAACAAATAAAGTCACAGCCAAAACAGCTCTAGCTTCATTAGGCAAATTCGTAATGGTTGGTAGAAAATAAACGAGTAATGCAAAAGAAGGACCAAGATATAAACCAATCCATTGTCTAGTTGAAAAATGGTTAATCAAAATCACCTGCAATCATCAATAAATTAGACAAGCTATATAGATATATACGTAGCTAAAATTAAGTTCATGTTTGATAAACTCAGATTATAATTTTTCCGTCTCAAAATAAAGAGTATACTTAGTTTTTGAGATGATTTTAATTGATTAGTTTTTGGTTCCAATAATATATGTTATGTTCGGGGCGTTCTAATAAATTATTCTATACGATGTTTGTAACTACTCTTTTTAATGTTTTCTAAATCAATAAAATTAACACTATATTCCAGCACATCATTGATATACATATTGTGTTTTTTCGCTAAGTCTTTTACACTATTCAATAATTCTCTATCATACGTCGTTTTGTATTGAATTCGGTCTTTAGGTCTAGATTCTTTATTAAAGTGAATCACTCCATCAGCAAGTACATTTTGTAACCCGCTTTCAATTAAGTAATTGGGGTAGCTATTATGCTCAATAGCCATTACATTTAATTTGTCAATTATCGCTTTACTGACATTCGTTCTAAACTTAACTCTCGAAGTATCTGTTGTATGGACTAATTTTCCGTCTGTTAATTTCCACATTTTAATTTCTCCTTAATTCATAGGTTTCGAATGCGTTCTTAAGATTCATAATGTGCAATATTGTCATTAGAAGGTAAAGATCTTTACTCTCAACCCAAACGCGAATATCGAATTTTTATTTTTCGTAGTTTCTTGGTTACCTCTCTACGTAAACTCCATCTAAAAAATGACAGAACTTCTTTTGCATAATCAATCTAAGAGTAAAAGATATAACTTAACCACATCACACAAACAAATGTTCTGCGTTGCAGTTTTTTATAAGAAGTAAACTTAGAAATACCCTAAAAGACTAAACATCATCTTTAGGTATATCCATCTTATCAACCGCATGTTTCAAATCATCATTGCTGATATGAGTGTATATCATCGTTGTTTGTATAGATGAGTGACCAAGTTGTCTCCTTAACTTCGGTACATCGTTAATCTCAGCGTGATACCTAGTCGCAAACGAATGTCTCAATTTATGAACAGATAAAGAGGGTTTACCAAAGGCTGTTGCGTATTTTTCAATTAATTTTTCTATAGAGCGACCTGTCAATCTTCTTAGTTTGCCTTTTGGACCCATTGCTGCTGCTACAAATAAGGCCTTGTTGGTTTTATCTATTTTATAGCGTTCAACACGGATTTTTAAGTATTCTTGAAGGTCATCCATGGCCAATTTACTAAAGTAGACGTACTGTTCTTTATTGCCTTTTCTAATGACTCGTGCGGTAAACTTGCTATGATCAATATCATCTAAATCTAAATTAACAACCTCAGAAAGACGTAATCCTGACCCTAAAATCAATGATACAATTGCAGTATCGCGTTCACGATTTAGTGTATGAAAATTAACTATTTTTTTATTATCTTTAAATAGCTGACCATATTCAAAAGCAATAAACTGCCGAAATGACTCATATTCATCTCCCAATAAGATTTTTCCTTCCATCTTATTGGCGATCGTTTCCATGCTATCCTTTAGCTCATTAAATTCAATTTTAGCCATTACATTTCGATTCAAGTACGGTTTTAAATCTCGAGTCTCAGCAATGTTTTGCAGGTAATTAAAGAGGGACTTTAACGCAGATAATTTACGATTTACAGTAATTTCTTTATTATTGAGTTGATATTGTAAAAAACTTAAAAATCCTTCGACTTGTTGAACAGTAAGTGATTCTAACAAATCAAGAGGAACATTTTTTATTTCGTCCATATGTAAATGTTCTGCATGTAGCCAATTGAAAAATATTTTATAATCATGAGCATAATTTAGTAAAGATGCCGCGGATAATTTTCTTCTTTTATGATGTATGTATTCCTCAACATACCAAGGTAATTCTTTAAGTAAGGTTTGAAGTTTTTTGTAATGTTGTTGTTGAGCATCGTTGGTCATGATTTCACCTCCATTCAATTTTAACCCATTCACATTATTACGTCAAATTTATATTTTGCGTAATAATGTGAATGGAATAGCTATATAAAGAATTAGATCTCCTTGTTATATCTGTTGCACTACTTTCTAATTTTGCTCTTCATCGGCAATAAAGGCAATTGAATAATCATCGTATATTAAACCAACTTTATTTTCCTCGTCAATCATTGAATAAGAACCAGACTTGAAAATAGAGCTTACTTCTAGATCACTGGTTTTCTATTCAGTTGTTCCATCGAAGAACATGCAGTAAAGGTATATGTTAAATAAAGTAACAACTACAGTTTTATAAACACTTTAGACATTATATACTCACTGTATAGCGTTCCATTGATCATTAATGAATTCCGTTTCGTTCCTTCGATTTCAAAGCCTCGCTTCATATACAAAGAAAGACCCCTTTCATTCTCAGTTACAACAGTCAGCTCTAGTCGATACATTTGATTCGTAATGGCCCACTTTTCTAACTGTTGAAACAATTTTGTTCCTATACCGTGGCCTCTATACTCTTTTATAACTCCTATAACCAGATAAGCAGAATGTTTGTTCCTTTTGGTATTACCACCAATTGCTATGACATAACCGACAAGCTCACTCTCTTTATCTGCCACGAGAATTATTGAGTTGTTCGTTTTATTCATTTGTTGTAAAAATTTACGTTGTTGTTCTATAGTCATTTTTCTTTCCCCTGGTTCCATAAGCATAAATTCAGCTTCAGCTTCTACTTTTTGAATTAAGGAGATGAACCTTTCAGCATCCTTAGGGCTAGCTTCTCTGATCTCCATTACTGTTCCTCCGTAACTTCAAATAGAATGTATATTTTTAACAAGCCTAGGTAGCTTGACCAAATCATCTACAATAAAATTAGCTATTCTATTATTAAACTGAGCATCTTGTTTCCAAATCCCGATCATGCCAACACGTTGCGCAGCCTCCACATCATTTTCTGGATGGTCTCCAACAAACACTCACTTTCTTCCACAGATACATACATGTAATTTCTCTAACGCTCTCTCAAAAATCTCCTTGTCGGGCTTTCTTAGTCCTTCTCATTCTGACGCATCAAAGTATTTGTCGATCCCTAAGACTATAACGTTATCCATCTGAAACTGACCTTTCCCATTAGTATTTATCCCTAAAATAAGGTTGTTTCGTTTCAGTTCTTCTAACATTTCGATTAGATTAGGAAAAGAAACACAGTAATGTTTAAATTCAGTTATATAATCTTGAAGTAGCTCTTGCCAAGTAACTTTATTAACAGTAAATTCTTTAACTATTGCTGGTATACTTTATCTTTCCAAAACGTAGCCACGGTTATCAAGCTCTATAAACGTAGATGTGTATGTCTCTTTATTGATATGTCCTACACTCTTGTAATCTCTCATATTGTCTCTCAATAAAGAACTTGACTGGACGTATCACGGTCTAAATCAAATTAGTGCACATAAAAATGTCCCTCCTTCATTCTAACCAAAAGAATCAAAAAATAACATATTTTTCTTCTTAAAGGGGTGGCGTCCGAAAAATGTGATTTCACAACGAAGGAAAACCAAATGAAAAAAGCCAAATTTCTGGGTGCTGTAAGCGAGAAATTCGAATTTCGTTACCAATTAATTTTCTGTGCGATCATAACCTTATCATAAATTTTTTTATAAGCTACTTCAATGAATGATGATGGATTTAATTCTTCACTTTCAATGACAATAGCCATAGATTATATACATACTGATTAAAGAATATTTTATAAATCCTCTATTGTTGTTTCATTAACCCACAAGAAGCGACTGTCTTTATTGAATAATCGATCACCTTTAGTTACACAACAATACATTTAATCGCTAGTCGTTATCATTCTCGTTCTGGTGGTAAGCCTAGCACATCGAAAAAAGAAAACAAAAATGAAGATGACGAACAGATACAACTGATGAGGCAATTTATTTATGTTTATTCATTACGAAACTGGCCCCTCTTCCTAATTGGATGAGGGGCCAGTTTACCTTTTATATTTGTTAACTTGCTGTTTTTCCGATCATCTTTTTCTCTTTTAGCTTCCCTTTTTCATTATTTTTCTCTTTTAAATCTTTATTAAGCGCTTTGACCAATCCGTAGCACATGACTAATACAATAAATGTAAGTGGCAGTGCACTAACTATAATGGCTGTTTGTAATCCGGCAAGCCCACCTGAAGCCATTAACACTAGAGTTGATGCCACTAAGATAACACCCCAAGTTATTTTTACTCGTTTGGTAGGATTTAAATCTCCACCAGTAGTCAGCATACCTAACACAAAAGTTGCTGAGTCAGCTGAAGTAACGAAGAATGTGGTAATCAAGGCTACCGTCAGAATAGATAGGAGTATACCAAACGGCAAATGTTGATAGACGTAAAACAAGGCAGTCTCAAGTCCTTGACCCGATACGTTTAACCCTTGAACAAATTCTAAATAAATTCCTGTACCTCCAAAGACCGTAAACCAAAGAGCGCAAACAAGGGTTGGTACAAATAGAACGGCTACCATAAATTCTCGGATCGTCCTGCCTTTGGAAACGCGGGCAATGAACATACCGACAAATGGTGTCCATGAAATCCACCATGCCCAATAAAAGACAGTCCATCCTTGGGTAAAGGCTGATTCATTGCCATCAAAAGGCGATAAGCTTAAGCCCATTAAGGCAACATTCTGTATATAACTACCCAAGCTTGTCGTAAACATATTAAGTAAAAATAGGGTTGGGCCAAGAATGAGCATGGCAAAAAAGAGTAGGGTTGCTAAGGACATATTAACATTACTTACTAATTTAATCCCTCGCGAAATACCTGTGTTTGCTGAGATGATGAAAAGAACTGTTATGATACTCATGATCACCATTTGTACCATAAAGTTATTAGGAATACCGATAAGATATTCTAAGCCGGCGTTTATTTGTTGAGAACCAAGCCCTAAAGAGGCTGCTACTCCAAACAAAGTTGCAAAAACAGCTACGACATCGACCGTTTGACCGATGGGACCTTTCACCTTTTCACCAAGCACAGGGTAAAGCGTTGCACTCATTAACCCTGGTGCACCTTTTCTAAATTTTTGATAAGCAAGAGCTAAAGCAACAATGGCATAAATTGCCCAAGCATGCAAGCCCCAATGAAGCCACGTATAACGCATTCCGATAATCGCCGACTGTTCAGTATGACCATCACCAATTGGAGGTGAAGCAAAGTGAGCAATTGGTTCAGATACACCGTAGAAAAGTAAGCCTATCCCCATTCCTGCAGAGAATAACATTGCAAACCACGTCGGTCGACTAAATTCTGGTTGAGAATCTGCTTTTCCGAGTTTTATTTTTCCATACTTACTAAAGATCATAAATATTGAAAATACAAGGAAAAATGTAGCTACTAACTGATAAAACCAACCAAATGACTCAAGCATAAACCCTTGTGCTACGACCATCGCTTGACCTAGTTGTTCGGGGATAAGAATACCTATTAATACAAAAAGACTTGCGATACCGACGGAAACTTTAAAAATTGACCTATCACTTTTATCCATAAAATGACTTCCTCCCATATTTGTTTTAAGTGTTTATAAAATATATTCTGTATGAACAGTTTATTCATTAATTAAATCATAAATATCACAAAAAGGGAAAACGCATACTGAGCGATATTCCATGAATACTCTCGATACTTTTCTATAGGCTAAAATTATCTTACACTATTTATTTGATTGCTCTTAAATGGGATCACATTCTTCCGATTTCTATTTTTTCATAATTCAAAGATTCTCTTAATTAAAAATCAAAAATTCTAAAACTCTACATTGTGAGTTCACCCTAATTGTAGCAATAATATTTGGGTTATTAATTGGTAATTCCTTATAGTAATAAACCGCCTTGTTACTGAAAAAGCGCTCTTGCTGCTGTTGCAGTAACGCACCCTTAAGTGTAATCCTTCACAATGTTGCAAATTCACTTTCACTTTTACTTTAATGCGTTTGTAGAGGAATTCGCCTAACATACCTTTAAGTTGATACTTTATAACTTCAAATCCTGGTATCTGTAAAGTAATAGGATTAAAGCCATACGGAGACAATCCTGGCCCTTCATACAAACGATTTGAATTGTTATATCGTTAATATTGTCACGTTGATTTTCTTTACAATATTAACGATTTTTTCTGAACCAACATTAAAGTAATATTTATCAATAAATTTTTTATCTATTAAAATAGCCAAAATTAATCCGGGATTTGCCTTTGTTTTAGGTATAAATTAAAATTGAATGAAAAAAAGGGCTGTGATTAAAAAATCATGCCCCTTTTCAGTACCTTCGTTAAATCTACTGAGGTACAATTGGATTTTATTAAAGGAAGTCAAAAAGTGTCATACGGTTATCCTATCATTCTAAATTGAAGGTTTAGTTGGAATGAAATACCCTATTTTATTCACCTATGTATAGATTTGTTACGGATTGGTATCTGACATTCTATTTTATCAGTAGTTCGATCAAAAATATTTATGAATTAGGTCTAGCCTGCTACCTTATATTATTTCGGCCAACTTGTATATAACGACTCTTTCAATTGTTCTGATAATCCACACTAATAGGACCATCCCATACATCCATTCCTCCAGCCAAAGTAGCTATATTATCAAAACCATTAACCGGTTCGGTTCAAGAGTAGAAAATATTCAATCGCATACCAAAGAGCAGCACTAGGTTGGTTAACAACTAAATTAGCCAATGCTTTTTTGTCATCTTTAAATAAACACAAGCTCCCGATAGCTTGCTTACTAAGTGTATCCACAACAATAATGTCCTTCATTGGCTTTATGAAGGACATTTCCCTAGGGTTTCTGCGTTGCTTTGCTCTTCATCAGCTTGATGAAGGGCATTAGCTTTTCGATTTTTCAGCCTCGTTGAAAAAGAAGACGAGATGTTCGTGTAAAATACAGCACCATAAAAGTTTCTTAATAGCAGACCGTTTAATACTTGAAATAACAGTAATCTGCTGTCTAGTAGATAGTTGGGATTTGCGCTGCGTTATTGTTTGCTCATTTATGTGCCAAAATCTAAAATGCCGTGTAAATCACCAAATAAAAGGAGTCCAATTAATGCGCGAATGGAACTCCTTTTTCCACCTAAGAAGACCAATCTATCTCGAGTTCCAGAAGAAAATTTAGAGTTAGCATTGTATTTAATTAATCATCGTCCAAGAAAATGTCTTGGATGAAAACTTCATACGAAGCATTTTAGGAAGAAGTGTCGCAGTTAGATTGACAAACCGTCATTTGATATACTAACTCTACTCTCAAGTCATAATCAGACTCTATTTATTATTTTCTTTGTCCTTCTTCCGCTAGCACTTCCCATGTTCCTCCGAAGTCGGTTGTTTCATAAATACTTTGGTGGACTGATCCAATTATTATTCTTTGGTCGTCAGTTGGGTGATTGCTAATATACATAATGTAATCATCTTCTAACTTAAAATTAAGAGATACCCAAGTTTCTCCAAAGTCTTCACTAAAAAACAATCCCTCTTTTTCACCAAAAAGATAGGCAACTAACTCTTCTGAATTTGAATCAAGAGTATGTAGAGCGCTTGTACTTAGATTATTCTCTTTTAAGGTCCATGTTAAACCACCATCCGATGATTCATATAGCCCTTTCTCAGTCCCAGCAAGTAAGTAATCTGGAGATTGAGGGTGAGATATTAGTGAGAGTACGGAAGCTAAAGGTTCTGGTAACCCTGTTGAATCAAGCATTTCCCAGTCATAACCTCCATTGTTTGATCTGAAAAGGTTTGAGTTGTATACATCAATTCCATACATGATTTCTTTATTCCCCTCATTTATGTGTAGCAAATGAAAATCAACTTCTTCATAAAGAGCAATCGGTTCCCATGTCTCCCCAGAATCATGACTAATGATAACCCCTAATGGATCAACATAGTCAGAGCGAGTACCAGGGTGGCCACTCGAAATCATAGTTTTCTCGTTTATTATTGTAAAACCCATAAAGTCATGCTGATGTTCAGGATCACCTACTAAATTCCATGCGTCTTCATTCATATTTATTAAACCCATATGAGTAGCTAAGAAAATACTCTCATCGCTTTGGGAGTACTCCAAACCATGAATATGCATAAAAGAGTCAACCTGATTTGAGTCATTTGAGCAAGCTGTAATGATAAATAAAGCAAGAATGCTAGCCATTATTCCTTTTTTCATTTACACATCCCCTTTTCTAAATGTTTTCTTTTTTTAATGACCTAAGGTAGATAAGTATAGTAAAATTTACCTACCTTAGATCTTCAGTCCTTATTTTAACATGTTTTAATAAATTACTATTATTCAGGCTTATTCGGGATGCTAGGATCAGGCGTAAATGCAGGATCAAAACCTGTGTAACGGACTTCCGCCATCATACCCGCATTTGCATGATGAAATTCATGACAATGAAACATCCAAATCCCAAGATTTCTTGCTTCAAAAACAATTTCATATGTTTCACCTGGTCTGACATTTAACGTGTCTTTAACGATTGGTGAACCAGAGATCGGAGTCCCATCCTTAGAAATAACATTGAAGAATTCACCATGTAAATGCATTGGATGGTCAACGTCCGTATCGTTCACAAGAGTAAACTTCACAACATCTCCCTCTTCAACTTCATAGCTTTCATGGTCTGGGAACGATTTATTGTTAATCGTAAACGTTTCGCCACCATCATTTGTTCCAAGAATCATATCATACTCTTTTGTAATATTACCGACATTCAGATCTTTCGCTTCCCCGTATGTGGTAAAGTCAAAGAATGATGATACTGTTTCGGACGTTTGAATATCGTTGTCTTCATAACCATCATAAATAAATGGTATTAGAGACTGCAGTTTCTCTTGATTCTCTTCAGCAGAAACTTTAATTCCCCAAGCCCCCGGATTATCCATTTCTATCTCAACGTCATAACGTTCAGCAGGCGCGATACGAAAAGTCGTATTATTTAAAAATTCTGGTTCATTTACTGGCTGCCCATCGTAGTTTGTAATTTTAAATGAGTGTTCTGGTATAGAAACAACTTGAGTAAAAAGTCCCGCATTCACAAAACGAAGTTTCACTTTATTCCCTTCTTCCACACGAATGGCCTCAATTTGCGGAGCTGCTTTTCCATTAATCACCATCGTATCATACATTTTATTCATCATTTCTGAATGGCTTAACCCATCACTATCACCACTCATATCCATATTTCCATGGTCCATACTTTCATGATCCATTTCTTCTTCACTCATACTACCGTGTTCCATGGCCCCATGATCCATACTTCCATGGTTCATGTCTCCCATCCCCATAGAAGACCACTCATCGATTACAATTACTTTATCCAAATCGTACAGCTCACCATCTTTAGGCTCGACAATAAAGACCCCATAAAGCCCTTTCCCAACTTGTCTAGCACCATCTTGATGTGAGTGATACCAATATGTGCCCAGAACATTAGCCTGATATTCATACGTAAATTCCTCACCAGGCATAATTGCATTTTGTGTCACACCTGGAACACCGTCCATTTCATTTGGAACTGGAAAACCATGTAAATGAAGGGCTGTTGGTTCCTCAAGTGAATTGGTTACATTTAGTACTACTGTATCTCCCTCTTGAACTCTAATTTCTTCCCCTGGCAAACTACCATTATATGTCCACGTATCATCCATAATTTCATCATTGAACATCCAGTGGACTTCCGTAACATTAAGATCGAACACTTTCATTCCATCCTCCGTTAGCGCTTCTTGAGTTTGTTCCTGTTCCTGAGGTTCACCATGTCCCATTGTTGAATGGTCAACCGCATCATTTGAACAGCCCGCTATCACAAATGACAAAGCAAGCGTTATTCCAGCTAAACTATATGACTTTATCAATTTTTATTCCCCTTTTCCTTTAAATTGATTGCTTAATTACTACTTAAGTGTAAATAAAAATTGTATAGAAATTATGAAGATAGAAAGGTATTGCATTAAATTTCAAAAAAATGTCAGATTACTTTCTCATAGTAGATAACTTAGTAGTGAATTTCTGTTACAAATTAACCTTCTTTAGTAATAGACCATTTTCATTTTTCACTAGATAAATGTGAAACATGTCACCCTTACACAATCCTAAAGCTCTTGTTAACTCAGTAGGGATCCGAATAGAACCTCTATCACTAACCACCATTTTGTTTTCTAATGAATGATTCGTGTACTTTCGGATAAATAAATCATTTGAACCTTCCTCTAATCCAATAATTACCTCTTCTCCAGGTAGAATGAATAACTTTTTTCTAATCGAACCTGGAATGGTAACATCCTGTCTATGTTTTAAACTACATGTTAATTTACTATCAATTAATTCCTTAGCTTTTTCTTTCTTATAACTAGTTTCTATCATCTATCAACACCTCATATCAATTACTATCATTAGAATAGAATTAATGTTTCAAGAAAGTGTGAAGAAACACAATATTTACGAAGGTAATTTAAGGAATATAAAATCTGTTAAAAGATTTTAATTTTTTTTAAACCGAATAAATACCTATTTAAAATCCTACTCAATATGACCAGACAACCGTTACCAACAAAAATGATATTGTAACAGTAATAGGAAAGTTATCTTATCAGTCGGTTATATCATCGCCTATACAGAAGTATACTCTCTAACTCTTAAGAAAGTTCTTCATATTCAGGTGAACATGGGTAGTCATAGACTACACTGTCACACACGACAAACTACATTGATTACCAATACAAAAAGAGTGCCTCCGACTAAGGAGCACACCCTTCTGATCGTGATTGGGATCAAGTTCAAGATACTTGGGGACGAATTTATTCAGAGTCGTTCCCTACATCAGGATATGAGCATGTAGAAGCCCTGAATTTTTAGCAAGCAAAGATTATAAAAGTGAGATTTGAAATGCCGTTGTGAATAAAATAACATATTAAAAAGCTTAATTTCTATATCTTGTATAATAATCATATTAAAATGGGTTATGCGATGTTATAACTATTGGCTATGTACGTTGATGAGAATATAACAATAATAAAAGTGCGAGATTGTGGTGGTAATATTTACCTCCTGTTGTAAGTTACTTTTCATGAATATAAATAAGCATTCTAAAAAATACTATTCTCAAAACCAAGAAAGAGGTGTTTTAATCATGGCAAGTAACAACAATAATTCAAATCAATTATTAGTTCCAGGTGTACAGCAAGCGTTAGATCAGATGAAATATGAAATTGCTTCAGAATTTGGTGTTCAATTAGGAGCTGACACGACTTCCCGTGCAAATGGCTCTGTTGGTGGAGAAATTACAAAAAGACTTGTTCAAATGGCTGAACAGCAAATGGGCGGTTCTCAGTATACATCATAACTAATCTAGAAAAGGCACTTACTTTACTGTAGGTGCTTTTTCCTAAATAAAACTCCAAGTTGTTTCTATTTAATTAAGTTACGCCTTTATCTTTTCCGTATTTTATTAGAAGTGTATAAAGATCGTCTCCATCTAAACCTAAAACCTTACAAAACGCTTGTTCTGTTTGTACCCTTGTTTCTTTAGCGATATTACCTCTTCTCTCATACTTGGATGTTCCACAAGTAAGTAACCCTCAATTTTCATTTGTAAAAATGCATATTGTTCCTTAACATTTGCCCGAACAATTTAAACTCAAACCCTTCATAGAAGAAGTTTGCTTTAATTATCAATACATTCCTAATTTTATATTTGCTTAATTTAAACCCTTTCATTTCTCCATATAAAGCCTTTACTCGTTCCTTAAATGATTAAATTCATTAACTTCCATAATAATATCTAAATCTGAACCATCAATATCAATCTGTATTGGTAAAGTACCACATAGTAAAGGAGTATAAGCTATTAATTCTTTCATAATTCTTTACTCATTTATTAAGTTATAAGCACGTTGTGGTTTTTCGTTTCCCATTTTCAAATATTCAATTGTTGAATATCATTTAGATAATATAAATAACTCCTATCCAAGCTGGATGTTTACTTCTTTTTTCTCCTTACTCCTTATACTCACCTGTCCTCCACCATTATTATAAGAATTGAATAATACAGGGTAGTATTCTATTTCCCTTCTTGATTGTATTTGATTAAGTTGTTTCCCGAAAAAGTAAAAAACAACATCACCTATTATAAAGATTGGTAAAAAAGTACACAAAATGAGCATAAAAAATGGAAACGAGATGGAAATACCTTCTGTTTGCAATGCCTGTACTTCAAGCATTCCACCCTTTAATTGAAGATCAAATAAAAAAGCCAACAATTGTTGGCTTTTTGAATTCTAAAAGGTATGGGCTAAATCCTTAGCTCGTGCAATTGCATTTTCTTTAATTTCTTGTGCTTTATCAGGCATTGCAGCGTGACCTTCTACAAATAAGCCTTCAAATGAAGGTACTCCATAGAATTGCATGATAATGTTTAAATAACGATGACCCATTTCCATTTGAGCAGCTGGTCCGTCTGAATAGATTCCTCCACGAGCTTGTATATGTAAAGCTTTTTTATCAGTTAAAAGACCTACAGGACCTTGTTCTGTATATTTAAATGTTTTACCAGCAACAGATACTGAGTCAATATAAGCCTTTAATACTGGAGGGAAAGAAAAATTCCACAATGGTGTTACAAAAACATATTTATCAGCTGATATAAATTGTTCACATAGTTCGGACAATCTACCGACTTTTTCCTTTTCGTCTGATGAAAGTTCTTCAAAGCCCTTTCCAGATTGTAGTTTGCCCCAACCACTAAAAACATCTACATCAATTTGTGGAATATTTTCCTTATAAAGGTCAACATTCAAAATTTCATCGTTTGGATTTTTCTTTTTGTATGTGTCTATAAAAGCTTTTCCTACTGCCATACTGTAAGATTGAGTGTCATCATGAGGATGAGCTGTGATATACAATAATTTTGCCATTTTGTACTCCTTCTTTCTTCCTGGATTTTCATTTTAGTTTGTGTGAATTTATTAAAATATATTATTGATTTCTAATTCATTTATTTTTAATTTACGATCATTTTATATAAAGTGATTTTAGATTGAAAAGAACTTGGTTATATAAAAATAAAAAAGGGATGTGCTTTATGAAACACCCCTTTTATGTAATATTATTCGACTTTACTTATATAAGGATTTCCACTTATATTTTTTCTGGTTTCTTCTGTTATTTCAAATTCTTCATTGTTGTTTGCTTCACTTTCTAAAGCATCAACGTTTTGAAAACTTTCATCATAATGTATTGGTTTACTATCTATGAAATTTCACCCCCGTCAATAGTAGTATATGCATTATTTTACTAATTATTTAATAGTATTAATAGACTATTTTAAAAATTTAAAAAATATATTCCTTGTTCAACTAACCTCCCTCTATAAAGAAAGAGATAGCTCGTTCTTGAAATAACGTTCCAGCTGCTGTTGCCGGAACGCCTTGTTAAATTATAAGAGTAGGCAACAAAAGTATACCAGGTATTAACGTACTTTGAGTTAGAAAAACTCTAAAATGTTTTGACTACTTGTTTTTAAATTTGGTCAAAAAATTATTTAACTAATCACACCAACAATTAAAAAAGGATTATTAGTACAATAACCAAAAGCACTACTTTTTTCTTGAAAGCACGCACTCCGCAACAAAATTAAACAGAAAAGGATTAGGCCAACAGTATAAACGTTGAACACCAATCCTTTTAAAATAATCAATTTGTAGTAAATTTTACGGGATTATAGTACCTTCCTGTAACTCAAGATCTAGAGTAGAAACTTCTTCACCATTCACAATCGCAATTCCTCCATGAATGATAATTGGCAGATAAAAAGATACTGTCTCTTTAAAAGTATCCACATACAGCAACTCGTATTCTCCATCAGATAATCGGAATTTATATGTTCCGTCATAACCAATCCAACCATCCTGCCAGTCAATCCAATCGCCCTCATCATTAACCTTTACGACAGCAACATAACCATCTCTTATTACTTTCCCTTTATTATAGACTTTTCCTGACAAAGTCACAGGGTTTGCTTGAATCTCTAATAGTTCTTGCGCCTCTCCATTTATAAGTAACTGTCCTGATTGAATAGTGAATGGCTTACCAGAGACAAAGGACGTTCCATCATACAGATAAACATAATTCATTTGATAATCTCCATCGGGCAAACGGAAAGAAAAACTTCCTTCTTCATTAGTCCATCCCCAGAAATAATAATATTCGCCATCTGGGTCCGTCGTAATTGAATGAATGGACACATCTCCTTGGACCGGAACCCCATTGTCTGTAAGGTTGCCGAATAATGTAACTGGAGGTACCTCAATTTCCAATCTCTTTGCTAATTCGTCATTTACATACAACTGACCATTACGAATCTCAAAAGTTAAATTTACATAAGTGTTAGAGCCCTCACCTGTATAAACATCTCTGACTATATAATGGCCGTCCGGCAAACGCATCGTAAACGTTCCATCCTCGTTAATCCATTTCCAATAATAAAAACCTTCTTCTATTGAAATGACACCTATTTCTCCACTATCGAGAGTGTTGTCGCCTTCTTTTAACAGACCGTTCAAGGTCACTGGTGGAACTTGGAGTTCAAGGATATCCAGCTTCTTCCCATCAACATAAAGCTGACGATCCTTTATTTCAAACATTTTTGAAAGCGGAATTCCTTCATGTTCCTCATAGAGGTACATCCAAGTAACTTTATATTCACCATCAGGTAACCGTAGTGAATAGATTCCATTTTGATCGGTGGTAGCATAATGCCACTCATAACTGTCCTCTGATATTTTCTCAATATCCACATGACCATGGAGGCTATCTTCTCCATCTACGATTTTCCCCAAAAGCGTAACAGAAGGCAAATCAATGTTCAAAGAGGTAATAACCTTGCCATCTTGGATGAGCTTTCCGTTTTGTACCTCAAATGAAATGTCTACTCTCGTATAACGATTCAATTCATCAACATACGAAATTCGGTAGTTACCATCATTTAGTCTATAAGCAAATTTTCCTTTTTGATCAACAGCTGCACCGAAATAATCTTTTGTATAGCCATCTTCATCGAGTTGCTCAATATCTATATAACCATAGGTCAATGGATTCTTTCCATCATAAACCGTACCCTTTAAGCTGATGGTAGGAATCTTTGCATCTAAAACTGAAACTTGTTTTCCATCAACGAAAATGTTGCCATCAACGACTGTGAACCTCTGATAATCCCAAGCATAATACGTTTTGTCCGCTATACTAAGTGAATACTCACCATCAGGCAACTCTCTTAATTGAAATTCACCTTTGTTGTTTGTCGTAACAGCTTGAATAAACTCAAAGTAATAGTCATCTTCATCGATGACTTCTTCTAAAATAATATCAGCACCTGACAGAGGCTTTGAGTTATCACGCACGATGCCTTTATACCGATTCTCAGGCAGCATTACTGTCAGAGAACTCTCTTGCTCGCCATTTACATATAGATCTTTGCCAACTACAGAAAAAGAAAGATCATAACGATAATAGCCTCCATTTACTAATACGCCCCACATATAATAATTCCCATCAGAAAGAGCTGCCGTAAATTGTCCATTATTTTTACTCGAAATGACAAAAATTTCTTCTTCATACTCTACATCTGTGTGTTTAGCAATCAAAAGATCACCTTTAAGCCCTTTTGTCCCCTCAGTTAATGATCCTTGAACATTATGCTGAGCTTTTCTTTTAGACTCTTTCCTCTTACTTTTCTGAGTAAGATTGATTTCATTCTCTTTTGCTCCTTCTACCTTGCCATCTTCTACGTAAAAAGAAGCGTTTGTACTATACCATGTTTCATCCTCAATGACAGCTTTAATCGTATACGATCCATTTGGTAACTTTGTTTTTAGCTTACCAGTCGAGTCTGTTAAAACTTGATATGACTTTGCCGATTTACCCTTTTCTTGAATGAAGAGAGATGAATTTCTTAACTCATGACCCTCTAACTTCACTTTAGCTTCAAAACGATGTATCTTAATCTCTTTCTCGGATTTCATTGCTTGATAATGATCCTGATTTCTGTTTTGATTTGTCTCAGCTAACGCACTGACAGATAAACTTCCTAATAAAGTAATAAGCAATGCAAAAAATAATGATTTTCTTAACAAACTAACCATCCCATTTCCTCCCAAAAATTAATAAAATAAAAGATATTTAAATTGAACTCCTCTCCACGGAAGGCCGCATTAATACTAGCGCTAAAGTTAATTCAACAAGCTTACATTTTTTTCCTGCTAACTTTCCGTTAATATAAATATTTTTTTCTGGGTCTTTTAGAGGTTGCGAAATATACAGTTTAATACAGTGAGAGTTTTTCCATAAAAAAAGCCGATTAGCGTTTGTTCGTTGACCATTATCAAGTTAGTCTTAAATTGTTATTTATACTGAAAAGCTGTTATTTTAATGATATTATTTGATTTATTTATCTTTCAAAAGATGAGATATCTTGAACCTTGTGGATTAGGTAATCCTAAATCCATTTTGCGCTCTCTTTTTCTTCTGTTCCGTAATTAGTATAGTTTGAGGAATGCAACGTCACGCTAAAATTACATGCACCAAACACGAAGAAACCAACCAAAATTGCTTTTGAAGTTCATGGCTACTTTATTGGAGAAGCACCAGTCGGTTACATAAGGTTTTCTTTGGGTCTACTTACTCGCTACTTTGTCCTGAGACACAAACTGTGATTATTACAAAAATAAGCGAGAATGTAGAATAGAACCAAGGTCGAGGTTGACCTTGGTTCTATAGATCCTTTTGTAACATAAATACTTCAAGTACATTACTTACATTTGTTTATTCACTGTAAAACTCAGAAAAATATGAGAGGCTAAATGAGTTATTATACATCTATTAATTATCTATATATCAATATTTCACCTTCTACCTCTCCATCTATAACCTCAATTGATGCGCCACTATCGTAGATATTTCCAATCACTTTATCCTGAATAGTGATTACAGAATCTTTATTTAGATGGATATTTCCTTTTACTTTAGCTTTCAAATGTAGTTTTGCACCACTTAACACCCTGATATCCCCTTCTACGCTTCCCATTACCAATGTATCAGTTTCGATTAACAAATCTTGTTTATTATTCCCAGTTATTACTTTCATTTTAACCCCCTCTTCGAAACATTCCTGTTTCAACTACAATTACCAATACAATATTTCTACATATTCCACCCATAGTAATAAGACCGTCTTTACAAACAAATACTTCAACAATTATGTTTGCAATGATACCTTCAAACTTGACACGTATTTAAGATATTCAATATCTCCAACTCCCTAATTTTACCATAAATTCACGTAAAAAATGACAAATTATTAATTTGTATTTACATAGCAAAAGTAATCTCCCTCCTGCACTCGAATAAGACATCTCTCAAAACCAATTGTTAGAGTACCTCGACAAACCTTAGTCCTAATCCTGCCAACAAATTAATTGATTACACTTTTCTTCTCATGACTTAACTTTTTTTATATTTCAGCTTAGACAGGGAAATATAAAAAGATTGTTATGGTAAATAAGGAGGTTATTTAATGCTTTTTATATTTGAGATCATGAGAATGACTGTAAGAATAAAAAAGTTAACACTTCTTTTATTAACACTTATCTTCTTAATAAGTAGCGCATTTATCATGCATTGGTTAGAACCAGAAATGTTTGTTACCCCTTTTATTGGTTTTTGGTATGTTATGACAACCGTCACGACAACAGGGTATGGAGACTTTGTGCCAGAAACCACAATGGGGCGTATTTTTGGACTTTTTTTATATTTAGTTGGCATCGGTTTAATTGGGATTGTCATTGGAAAAATTGTTGAGGGTTTCGGTATATACCGCAAGTTAAAGGAGGAAGGGAAATTGAGATATAAAGGTAAGAATCATTATGTCATCATCGGCTGGACGAATAAGGCAAAGCATACAATGAATGAGATCATGGAAATAGATGATTATGCCAAAATTCTGGTTATTGATTCATTAGGAAAGTCCCCCATTGAGCATGAAAGATTTTCTTATATACAAGGAGATCCCACAGATATAGAAACATTAGAAAAGGCTAATATCCTTGAAGCAAAAGCTGTTTTAATTTTCACGAGAGATATGGAGTATAACCCTGTCACAGCAGATGGACAATCATTATTAATCGTTTCATCTATTGAGAGTTACGCTGTAGAAATGAATAAAGAGATTTACACAATAGTTGAAATTCTCAAGGAAAAGCACATATCAAATTTTGAGCATGCCAATGTGGATGAATTTATTATTGCAGATGAAGCATTATCTGACCTTATGGCTAAAGCTGCTGTTGATAAAGGATCAAGTAAACTGATTATGGAACTTTTAAGTAGAAGAAGCGGCGTTGACATACGAAAAATAAAGAAAAAGCAAATTTGGAAGACGTATAATGATGCTTTTGATGATTTAAAAAAGTTAGGCGCAAATTTAATCTCTGATAGAAATGACTTTAACATTCTCGCGAAATTGGAAGAGCGGATTCCTACTGAGGCAGAGCTTTATGTCATTTGTAGTAAGGAAGCCTATGAAAAAATCATGGAAGTTCGTTAAAAAATATGTATTGACATGTTCCATAAAGAGGAGTAAATTCACTAATAGTTAAAAATTATATAAAACCTTTATTCGCTTAATCATTTTGAGCGGGGGAACCATTTTTGATGGATCATATACCATCTTGGGGTGAATCTTACCTAGTAAGAAGGGATACTCTTAGTCCCTAATCCGACAGCTAACCTCGTAAGCGTTATGAAAGAGAAGGTTCATTTGGGACCATTCTTTGTGATGGTCTTTTTTATTTGGAGAAAAAAGGAGAAGTTTGGATTGGCAGACAAAAAGAAACAATTCGCTGTTATTGGTTTAGGTCGTTTTGGTGGTAGCATTTGTAAAGAATTATTTAGGATGGGGTATCAAGTGTTAGCGATTGACATTAATGAAGCAAAGGTTACTGAGTTTTCACAATATGCCACACATGCTGTTATAGCAAACTCTGCAGATGAGAAAGCTCTACTTTCCTTAGGGATCAGAAACTTTGAACATGTAGTAGTGGCGATCGGTGATGATATACAAACGAGTATACTAACAACACTTGTGTTAAAGGAATTGAATCTACCGAATGTATGGGTAAAAGCGCAAAATGCTTATCACCATAAAGTTCTAGAAAAGATAGGTGCTGACCGAATTATCCACCCAGAACACGATATGGGCATTCGGATTGCCCAACATCTAACCTCAGAGAAAATTGTAGACTATATTGAATTATCAAATGAGTACAGCATCGTTGAGTTATTAGCTACGAGTAAAGTTCATAATAAATCGCTGATTGATTTGAATATACGAGCTAAGTTTGGTTGTACCATCCTTGCGATTAAACGTGGTGAGGATGTAAATGTTTCCCCTATGCCTGAAGAAGTCATTATTGAAAAGGACCTTCTTATTGTCATTGGACATAAGAATGACTTAAAACGTTTTGAGGATGAAGGATTGTAGATAAGAAAAACCATAAAGTAAATAATATATCAAAGAAGGTTTTATATATGGCTAAAATAAAAGAGCATTTAAGTCATCTTTCAGCTGTTCAAATTATTGTTTTGTATTACGTTGTTGCTGTAATTGTTGCAATGGTTTTATTTAGTTTACCCATTGCACGAAATCCTGGAACGCAATGGGGGTTCATAGAAGCTCTTTTCACTGCTGTGAGTGCAGTAAGTGTAACAGGACTAACGGTTGTTTCGACCGCAGAAACCTTTAGTGTGCCAGGTACCTTTATTCTAGCTTTTGTACTACAATTTGGTGGAATTGGAATTATGACATTAGGAACATTTGTCTGGATGCTCTTTCGCCGAAAGATTGGATTACGAGAAAGGCAATTGATCATGACCGATCAAAATCGCGGAGAAATGGCAGGATTGGTTATGGTCATGAAACAGATTCTGATTATGATTCTAGCGATTGAGGCTATCGGGGCACTCATTCTTAGTATCCACTTTCTACAATATTTCCCGACTGGGCAAGAAGCATTTATTCAAGGTTTCTTTGCCTCAGTAAGCGCAACAACCAATGCTGGTTTTGACATTACAGGAAGCTCCTTAGAGCCCTTTGCCCATGATTATTTTGTACAATTTGTGAATATGATTTTATTAGTGCTAGGTGCCATTGGCTTCCCTGTTCTAATTGAATTAAAAGAATTCCTAACGGCAAAAGAAAAAACATTTAATAAGCGCTTTTCACTATATACAAAGTTAACAACTACAACGTTTGGTTTACTGGTTCTGGTTGGGTTTCTTGGGATCCTTTTATTAGAAAGGAATCATTTCTTCCTTGATAAATCTTGGCATGAGACATTTTTTTATGCCCTTTTCCAATCTGTAACGACTAGAAATGGCGGATTAGCTACAATGGATGTTGCAGAATTTTATATTCCTACACAGTTATTTTTGAGCGCCCTTATGTTTATTGGAGCATCTCCAAGTAGTGTAGGTGGTGGAATTCGAACCACTACTTTTGCCATCATTATTTTGACAATTTATACTTTTGCTCGTGGAAGAAGTTCTATTAAAATATTTGGAAGAGAGATTGATCAGGAAGATATGTTAAAGTCTTTTATAGTCATTAGTGTGGCAATTATGCTTACGGCATCAGCGGTTATATTTCTTGCCTATATTGAGCCATTTCCTTTAACCGCGATTATCTTCGAGGTTTGCTCGGCATTTGGAACGACAGGATTATCGATGGGGATTACTCCAGACCTTAGTAATGCTGGTAAATTAACGTTAATCTTCTTAATGTTTGTTGGTCGAATCGGTGTCTTTGCATTCTTATTTATTATTAGAGGAAAACTCGCGGATGAGCACTATCATTACCCAAAAGAGAGAGTGATCATTGGGTAATTAGTAACTAAATACTTCTAATAGCCCTTTTATCTAAACTTAAAACAAAGACGTTCATAATGTTAAATATATATGAGGCTGTTATTACCGAAATATAAAGCCTATATCTTAGATTACCAAGTAATTTTTATCGTCCAATCCTTTCTCAATTAACGTTACTCGTTATTTTAAGTTTAAGTTTAAGTACAATTCTTCACGTTCTTTTAGCATTGACTTTGAAAAGAGCCCCTAACAGATTGAATTCAGGTAATCTTTATTTATAAAAAACCGACCTTCCTAATATGAAAGTCGGTTTTTAAATAAGTTCAATTAAACTGATTAAGAGATATCTTTAACAATTTGAGTTAACCCCTCACTGATTGGTGTAGCTGGACGTCCAAGAAGTGTTTCGAAATCATTACTCTCAATTTCTAGTGTACCTTCTCGTATACCTTTTTGGATGTCAACAAGAAAAGGTATGAGGAAATCTGGAACACCAGCACCTTTCATAATATCTGTATAAGTAGCATCATCAACCTGTTGAACAGGTACTTCTTTACCCAATACAGTGCCAAGGGCAGAGGCAAATTCGTCCTGAGTTATTAACTTTCCAGAAAGCTCGTAGATGGTGTTTTCATGCCCGTTACCAGAAAGTACAGCAGCCGCAGCCTCTGCATAATCTTGTTGTAATGCCCAGCCTACTCTGCCATTTCCTGCTGACGTCACCCAAGGCGCTCCTACCAGTACACCTTGAATTCCTGAAACTTCATTCTCCAAATACCAGTTGTTACGTAAGAAGGAGTAAGGTATGCCTGTTTTTATAATAGCTTCTTCTGTTGCTTTATGCGTAGGGGCAAGGAAGTTTTTACTTTCCTTTGCGTTCGCAATGCTAGTATAAGCAATAAATTTAACCCCAGCACGCTCAGCTGCAGCTATCGCATTACTATGTTGCCTAATCCTTGTTTCATTGTCCCCATCCGCAGAAATAACTAAAAGCCTGTCAATACTTGCAAAAGCAGAATCCAATGTTTCTGGATGGTCAAAATCTCCTTGGTGAACTTCTACTCCACAAGCCTGTAATCCTGCTGCTTTCTTTAGGTTGCGAACACTTACAGCAAGTTGATTTGCTGGTACGGTCTTCAATAATGTTTCTACAACTCTTGTTCCCAATTTTCCTGTTGCTCCTGTTACTAACATTTTCATTTGTATATTCCTCCAATTATATTATTTAAACCATTCATATTCGTCCTGTATCCACCAGGAATACATGTATTCATTATGGATACTTCTTGTTGATTTGTCAACAGAATTCATAAACCCTTTTTCATTTTTTACAAATTTTAATGTATAATATGTTGTAATCAAATTACATACATGATTTTTGTAATAAATTTGCAATCAAGTATAAGGTAGGTGAATGATTTGTCCATCAGTAGCAGATTTTCCGTTGGTATTCATATATTAGCTCTTATTAACTTAAATAAAGAGGGCATAAGCTCATCGGAATTTTTAGCAGGGAGTGTAAATACGAACCCAACCTTGATAAGAAAAATTATGGGTATGCTAAAAAAAGCAGGATTAATCGAGGTACAACCTGGTATTGCAGGAGCAAAACTAGCGAAGGAACCCTCAAATATATCATTACTTGACGTTTATAAGGCGGTTGATGTTGTTCAGGAAAAAGAATTGTTTAATGTTCATGAAAATCCGCACCCTGAATGTCTTGTGGGCAGAAACATCCAAGATTCTATCACTCCTGTATTGTCAGCAGCTCAGTTAGCTATGGAAAAGGTACTAGAAAATGTAACCATTGAAGATATTGTAGAGGATATTGGTGAAAAAGAAAAAGGTAAAATACAGTAATAAACTACAAAAACATTCTTAAATGGCTAACGGTTCGGTATATGGGGAGAAATTACGAATAGACTTGTTCAAATGGCTGAGCAGCAAATGGGCGGTTCTCAGTATTAATCATAACAAATCTAGAAAAGGCGCTTACTTAACTGTAAGTGCCTTTTCTTACAATAAAAATATTCGCCTTTCGTTTTCTAGCCTGAGTGAAATTATTTATTACTAGTTTGTATTAGAAATAATTATTAGACTAGAGCCATCAAATTGTACGCGTAGCCTTACATGTATGTATTTACGCACAAATAGTCTAATTTCATAAAATCTTTTCACCCCCTCTAGGATCTTGTTCAATAAATTAAAAATAAGGAACGGTGATCCCAATTTATGAAGTGATACAAATAATAGTTACGATTAATATATGAAATGGCCGACCGCCTCATAATTTACTTAAAATCACCCCAGCTAATACACCTAAAGGCATGGCGACCCGAATAATAAAATGACGAGCAGAGAATATTTTCCCGTTATATGATTGGGCAAAGTTTGTTGAACAATGGTCGTATTATGAACACTAAAAACAGCCATAACGAACCCTCCAATCACCCAGTTGAACCAAGTAATAGTATCTGCCAGTTTGATAGGATTGATCCAGAGACTCTACTTGTTGAATGTGAGTGAAAACTTCAGTAGGAATGAGGTCAGTTTCTTATTACTTTCATTGAGTATTGTACCCTTAACTGGTTAAAAATAGGTATGTGAAACAATAAGGAGGTAAACATAAGTGAATAC
Source organism: Halalkalibacter alkalisediminis (assembly GCF_028610705.1). Classification (GTDB taxonomy): domain Bacteria; phylum Bacillota; class Bacilli; order Bacillales; family Bacillaceae_D; genus Halalkalibacter; species Halalkalibacter alkalisediminis. The sequence goes on along the minus strand of NZ_JAQQWT010000002.1, from coordinate 59,403 downwards.
AAACTTTTTCCATCTAACAATTGAGTTGATTATTGGGTTTATTGCACTAATCTTGGTAACGAAGATACTTGGAAAAACACAAATTACACAACTTACTCCCTTTTATTTCATTTCTGCCCTGATACTGGGAGAGCTATTAGGAAACGCTATTTATGACAAGGAAATAGGAATACAATATGTTCTTTGGCATTAACATTATGGGCGACACTTATTTTCACCGTTGAGATGATTACTCAAAAATTTAAAAAAACAAGATCTCTGCTTGAAGGGAAACCTTCGATTGTTATTCGAAACGGAATAATTGATTTTCAAGAGTTGAAGAAAAATCGTCTTGATATCAATCAATTACAAAATCTACTTAGAAAAAAAGATGTTTTTTCTGTTCGTGAAGTAGCCTACGCTATTTTAGAATCGGATGGATCTGTCAGTGTAATGAAAAAATCATTGTATGATTCCAAACAAGATATAAATGTGATAGCCAAGCCTGTTTTCCTACCTACCACCGTTATTTCAGATGGAGAAATTTTATATGACAATTTAGAACAAGCAGGCTACAATGAAGAATGGCTGTTTAATGAGCTAAACAAATTGGGAATTGCTAATATAAAACAAGTATTTTATGCAGAATGGCTAGAAGGAGATTCTCTTTTTGTAAATAATTATCGCTAGTTTGCAATGACAAGAGGGAAAAACTTATAAAACAAATCTATTCAATTTAAAGAAATTAAATTAATAACCATGCTGTTTTCCATCATTACAAAAAGCCTTTAACCGTACAATAGATTATTTTAATTGTATATTTTATTAAAAAAAGCAATTATTATAGGTAGTTCGACTCAAAATACAACTATATTAAAAATCGCATTGGATTTAACTTTCCAATGCGATTTTTAAAGATACTTCCATATCATACGTATTACCTTGAGCATCAACTAAGTAATCTCTTACACTACTTATCCAATTTCCGCTTCTCTTTTAAAAGGAACTGAAACTCCTTTTCTAATTCTTCACATGGTTCGATACTTAATCGACTTAGTACTTCTGAAATTTTCTTTCCTAATAAAAGCCGTTTTTCATTTATGACCAACTAACCCGATCGATCGTTTTTAGATTTGTAATTGATCAAACATCAGGTAATAAACGGTCCTATGCATATTTTTTTATATTAAGTCCTTCTAATAAAACCATATAACCATTCCTATTTAATCATTTTATATGGACAAAAAGATGCCCTTTGGCCTATTAGAGTAGCTAAGGGTCAGTGGGCAAGATTGATATTTCGTTATCGTTTACAAAGCTAACCAACTCTCGTTTGTCCACCTATCGGATGTAAATGCTTCCTTTATGTCAGCCTTCCTAAAGGAGAACGCTGTGAAAACTTCGTTACATTGGCTCTTTATCTTACATATTAACTTCACGCCTATTTTTCATCTACCACATCAATATGAATTTCCATATTACTAAACGTATCGTATAGAGTTACCTTCCATGCAAGTGAACTTTCATTAAACTTTATAGATTTAACAGCCATTACAGATTTGTTCTCCAATGAACTTAGAGCGCTAGATAACACTTCTGGCTCAGTGAGGTTGGTCTCCTTAGGTTGGCTTTGATAAACTTTCGTAACATATATAACCTCTGATTGGCCTGGATATGAGTCCGCGACAAAGTCATACCAAACTTTAACCTTGTCTCCAACTTTAATTTCAACTGGTGCATTTGTAAACCAAATCGCATTGTAAAATTCAGCAATACCACCGGTCGAGCTAAAATCTTTCGAGTCCGAACTAACTACTAAAATCCTATTTCCTTGAATGTCTGTGACAAATCCCGTAATCCCTGGAGCTGAAAGAGGTGCAGTACCAGCACAGCCAACTATGAGTAGGAAAAAGAACAAAACGATGAATTTTTTCATTTATCTACCCCTTTATTATATGAAACGCTGTTACTTATAAGATGGTTACACAGATAACGTTATTTGAACTTATTCCTTCGTAGCTCTTTCTCTAATCATTAGATGTTTTGGTCTTTTTACATGCCCCTTTAAAATAAGAAGGTGCTTTTTAACTTTTCTGCATCTTCTTTGTCTAAAGTTTCATAACCCTCTTTCTCATTATCACTGATGAGGGTTGCTGAATCATCGCTATTTGACCACACTCTATATTTATAAAGTCTTTCAGGCATATTCTTTTCAAGAGGATAAAATAGTGTAACGGCTACGTCCTCTTTTCTAGACATTTCAGCTTGAACACCAGGTTCCCCATTTACTTTTTCAAAAGACTTTCTAAGTATTTGAATACTTTCGTTATCTGTTATCATTACAGAGTATTCAGAAATTCCTTCTGTTTATGATTTGAAATGAAACTGTACAATGATGAGTAGCAAGAAGACCATCCATTTCTTTTCAGTTGAGTCAGCCAAGACATGAAAAATATCATCTAAGTTACCAATGTTTAATCATATGGTTCACTATTATGTCTTACTTTAAATGAAGATTGGCCAAACTATATTTAATTTGAAACCAAATAGAGAGGACAGCAGAACGCTACCTCTCTTCTTTAAATTTTTATAACTACAAGTTCCAAATTTACATTCTTTTGAAATTCGTATGAATCGGTTTTATCTTTGACCTAGTAGCCTTTTTCTTTAATCAGAGCAATTAATGGATCTAAGTGCTCATTTTCTTGCCAAAAAACTAATGAGAGGATTTGTACTTTCTCTCGAGAAACTCTTAATAACTCATTTAATGAGCTTAAATTAAAGAGTTCTCTTTAAGAGAACTCTCACTTACCAGGAGTTGCCTCATTAGTTTCTCAATCCTTATTATGTTCTACTCCGGTATACACTTTGCACTAAATAATATCCTAATATAATTAGAGCTATTACCGACATAGTAGATAAGTCGATTTTTATAAGAGGAATTAAAGATCGTAAAGCGAGTTCTAATAAGAAGATGATCAGTGTTGGTAAGAGGGCTAAAGAAATGAATTTGTTTACATTTAAGTGCCATCTTCCTTCTGATCTGAACTGATAAATCAAGTGTTTAATGTTAAGTAACATCCCCAAAAAAGTAAAGACGAAAATAGGGATCAAAATGGATACAGAATATAAAATCTTAGAAGTTGAAAAACGAGCAAGATCGTGCCAGTCTCTTGATACTTCTAGCAACCATCCTGAGATTAGTAAAAATGTCACCCATCCTAAGCACTTTATGAAATTCATGTTTCTTCCCTCACAATATGCGTTAAGTAACAACCATTACTCTGATTCGAATTCATTTTCGTTTAGAAATCAAGAAAAGGGTTTTAATTCAAATTTCTTTGTCCTATTGAACGACCTTATAGATAAGTAGTCCTGTGTCACTAAGCCACTTATCTATAGATTCGTCAATTAACTAAAATACTAAGCCACTAAGCTACTTAATTTAATATCCCCGCGTCTTTCTTTTCTACAAAAATGATTCAATGTCGGTTTGTAACTGGAGCTCTTCAGATTTTAAACCGTTTTCAACATTTTATTGAATATCATTGGCTATTTCTTTAGAGCTTGAATCAGTTTCATCTAATGACGTATGAATGGTAAGATAATTAAGATAGTTGCCCTTTTTTCCTTGAAACAAATACCACCTTAGTTAAAGGTATGTCCATCGCAGTCGTCTTATTACAGCGAAGTCATAATCGAAACCCTGAGAGGAAGAGTAAAAACTACTAAGGTCTTTGAATATGAAAAATGGTTTGTTCTGCACCGAACCTTTGTACATTTTCTTTAATTTTCATTCTTATATTTTCCAATAGTTTCCGAAAGCTTTTTTGGCGGATCGGATCTCGGCAACAATCTCTGTTATCTTTAGTCATAAAATGCAAAATGGATCATGCATTAAAGTACTTCAGTTTCATAGCCGTCTCCCCACCATTGTGGCAGTAGTAGATACGAAACTTCGGTTGACTTATTATCATGATGAGTATCTGAAAAAATGAAACCAATCCAATTACTTGTAAGTTTATTTTTAATCACCAAGAAGCAACTATTATGAATGCCCTCTGTTAATTTGGATGACCGCTATTGATTACTTCTATTTTTAGAAGTTATAACTGTATGAATACATGCCAAAACAAATTCAAGATTCGATAAGGGAGTGTCTCCCTTAATATCGAACAGTATAACTGATTCCATTATCTAATCTAGATAGCATATCAGATACATGTTCTGATATGGATTTATTATAGTCTCATTATTTATAACAAATTTTATCTTTTACTTGCTTTACCTAAGACTGTAATGATGGTAACCTCTTACCATTTTGGGGCGACTATCTCTATACCATTGAGAGCAAAGAATAAAGATGATGATGATGTCAATGACATCGCCACCGTAGTACATGAGCATACCTCCTAATTCAGCTTGCGAAGGAGACACTCCAGTAGGTGGGTTTGCATAGATAAACTTTGACAAGATACCGTGAGCCGCTATAGCAAGCACCAATACAATAGAGCGATAAACATAACTAGTACGATGCGGTATTAGGTCTACATTAATCATTGATATGGTAAACAGATATCCAGCCAAGAAAACGTGCATGTGTACCAAAACGTGAAGAATGAAACTATGATGCATCGCTGAATATAAGTCGGTTGTATATAAAATCCATAATCCTCCTACATTAAGCAAAGAAGCGACAATAGGATCTGTCACCACTCGAAAAAATGCATGTTTAAGTAATCGAGAAACTCTTCTAGCTATTATCACAGGAAGAATTCGCATAAAGAGAGTCATAGGAGCAGCTAATACCATTATAAGAGGTCCAAGCATCCCAAGAAATAAATGTCCAAGCATATGTATGGTAAAATCAGTATGTGCTTGCTCAGCTAAAGGGCCAGCAACAGTAAACAGCACCAACGTAATGCCAACCACCCAACAGATCGTCCGATAGACTGGCCATTTCTTGTATTTACGATTTGAAAAGACGACTGCAAGTAAGTAAACCATCAATCCTAATAAAAAAGGGAGAGCTAAGAGGAACTGTGATAAAGTGCTTATTACATGGTTCCCATGATGAAAATGATCATGCATGTTCACTTGAGACATTTCCTCCTTTTTGTTTTTCACGTCGCGTACGATTTATAAGAATGATTCCTGCTATGATCATAACAAGAGCGCCTATATTCCAAATTAAGTCATAAACAATCACATTTTCTACGTATCTAATCTGGTGTAACCTCATCATTTTATGTTGAACGATCCCATCATATAGCTGGAAGACACCTGCTCCAACTAGAACTCCTCCCCACCATCTTGTAAGCCATAAGGCATTACGGCGCCTAAGGTCAGCAAACAAAAATAAACCTGCAATGGTTGCAAACCAACTAAAAGCATGGAACAGACCATCTGAAATCAACCCAATATCGGTTGTAGATTTATCATAAAAATGATGCCAACGTAGTAACTGATGAAAGACCATCTCATCAAAAAAAGCAATTAATCCGAGTCCAAATAAAATACCTGACCAGAGGTTACGAGTCGAATACAGATGACGATTCATTTCATTCGTCCAATTTTCACTAGCACTTTCCCTATCCATAGAATCCTCCCATTTAAAGACTATTTACCCTCCATTTTCCCCCAATCGATTAGGCTGTAATCAAAGATGAAATAAAAATATGAGAATTAAATACAGTTGATCGTAGAAAGATCTCCTTTTTATATGGAATTTATTTTGTCACGCATTCGTCTCATCTAACAGATACATAAAAAATGACTCATACAGAATGTATAAGTCCAAAATCACTTTTAAGATTAACTAAGTAAAATTAAATTTAACGCAGCAACTAACACCATAACCATAGCGAATTTTTTTATTTGTTTACTAGGTAGTTTCTCGAACCATTTCAAACCTAATTGAGTTCCTATAAAAACGCCTATAGCTCCTATTAAGAAATACAAATAAAAGGTGGAATTAAAATCTCCATTTACTCCATGAAGAAGTAAAGTAAATAGACTTGTAACAACAACCGTCACTTGGAGATTGGCATTATATTTATGCTTCTCCTCATATAGCATCAAGAAATAAAAGACAAAGAAAGGTCCACCTACAGCAAAGACACCTCCAATAAATCCACCCAAAAAACCCAGGGACACTGGGGTAATTGGATTCATCGCTTTTGAAGAAGATGTTTTCTTATTGTTAAGAAATAGATATATAACCATTCCAATAAGAAAGAAGCCTAATAATTTTTGAAGAAATTCCATTTCTCCATATGTACTTAACACGAAAAACGAAACAATCCTTCCTACTAAAGCTGAACTAATGATTACCAATAACCCTTTTAATTCAATATATTTATAAATTTTCTTGATGATGCTTATTGAAGCAACTAATAATAATGCAATGACAATTAGTGTGCTTTCCTTCAGCGTCAGTATAATTGGTAAAAAACCCATTGCCACTAAACCGAAACCAAAGCCACTTGCTCCTTGAATAAAACCACCTAGTAATACAATTAGAAAAACAAACAATAACACTAGAAGCATTCGCATACATCCTCATTAAACTTAGATAAGAAAAAAAGTAATAAATAACTACCTAGGTAATTATAACGCAATCTGGAAGCATTTAATATAATTCTTTCCTTTATCTGTTATCGAGTCAATATCTCTACTTAGAGAGAGTAGAGCGGGGCTTCAAAAAATGATTAATCTTTTAAATGTATCAAAGGAGAAATTTGCTATAAGCAAAACTTCTCCTTTGAATTTTATTATCTATCAAATTAGGTTCTATTGAGATTTATTCTTTAACAAATTCTCTCGTGCTTCTTACTGTATCAATCGGACGAACTAATTTTTCAATTTGTTCACGTTTTGATTCCAAGAATGGTGGTAGAGATAATTTCTCTCCTAATGTTTCATATGGTTCATCACCCATAAATCCTGGTCCATCCGTTGCAAATTCAAAAAGGATTTGCGGTGCTACTCTTGCATACAAAGATTCAAAGAAGTGTCGATCTACATATCCAGACGTTTGGAGACCAAAACTTGGCAAACGTTCAATCCATTCATTTAATACAGCCCGATCTTCGACGCGGAAAGCGACATGATGCACAGTTCCGAATCCTTGTCGGGCTTGAGGAAGGAGAACGTTATGTTCAACAATCACTTGGGCTCCATTTCCGCCCTCCCCCATTTCAAATAAATGCAGTGAACCTGATTTATCAATTTCTTTAAATAATAATACTTTCTCAAGCACTTCTTTTAAATAGTCAAATTGAGCCACCCGTATAAAAATCGGCCCCAAACCTGTAATGGCATATTCTAATGGAATAGGTCCTTTTTGCCATGGAGTACCCGAAGCAATCCCATTATCAAATTCATCAGAGATCAACTGATAGTGTTGGTCATCGAAATCAACGAAAGAGAGCGTCTTTTTCCCAAACAGTTCTTTGATACCTGTATGACTCACCTGAAGTCGCTCAAAGCGTTTCATCCAGTAATCCAATGCTGCATCATTCGGGACACGAAAAGATGTTTTAGAAATTTCATTGGTTCCGTGAGTCCCTTTGGGGATACCTGGAAAATCAAAGAAAGTCATATCCGTTCCAGCGCTTCCTCTGTCGTCAGCAAAAAATAGGTGATACGTTTGAATGTCGTCTTGGTTAACCGTTTTTTTAACTAATCTCATACCAAGCACAAAAGTAAAAAACTCATAATTTTTCTCAGCACTACTTGTAATAGCTGTTACATGATGAATCCCCTTTAATTCATTCATATTTATTCCTCCGATTTAATGTATATTTTTTCATTATTTCTCTTAAAGACTAATTGATTAAAAAAATGAATACTATTAATTAAAGTATCTCTAATTCGAGATAAATATATCATATGTACTTTTCATTTGTCAATCACGGCATATGAAAAGTTTCAATTACTAAAATAAATCAACATAAACTATAAGCACCATTATATATATTAAAAAAAGAAGATTATTCTCCTTTTTAGACAACTAGCGTTCCTGATATATACAGGAACGCTAGGCTAGTGATTATTATTTTTGCTTTTTTCTAGTTCATTGAGTTTTTGTTCAATCTTACTTAACTGTTTACTCTTTTTCATAGATGAACGAATTAACCATATCACTAAAAAAATAATAGAAATAGGGATTAATATAGCAATTAATTGGTAAATAACAGAACCCATGTAAACTCCTCCTATTCCTAATCATTTTATCATAGCCCTACCTTTGTAGGAATTAGTTTCCAATAAACAACATCATTTATCTCTCTAGAAGCAATAAGAAGAGACGAAAATCTTATAGATTTCCGTCTCTAGTTTGGAACGAGATTTGGATCTGCCTAAAGTGAATCCTTTACCTCTTATTTTTTTTTTAAGCGTGAAAATTGGTTCCATCTGTTACCGCTTGAATCACTCCAGCTCGGATCACAAAATTACCAAAATGTTCTCCCTCTTCCCGTTCTTTTGCATAGCGAGAAAGAAGCACTTTTAATTCGCTTAGTATCTCTTTTTCACCAATGTTTTCACGATACATTTTGCTTAATCGACTTCCATCAAATGCTGCCCCTAAATACATATTGTATTTACCAGGAGCTTTTCCGATAAATCCAATCTCTCCAAGAGTTGGACGAGCACAGCTGTTTGGACAACCAGTCATACGAATCGTAATTTCTTTATCGCGTAATCCATTTGCGTCTACTAGCTCATCAATCTTGTCTATTAGAACAGGTAAATAACGCTCTGCTTCTGCCATCGCTAAGCCACATGTAGGAAGAGCTACACAAGCAAGAGAACTACGGCGGATGGCAGAGTAGTGTTTCCCATCTGTTAATCCATATTGTTCAATTAGCTCATTGATTTTTTTCTTCTTTTGTGTCGATACATCAGCAATAACTAAATTTTGGTTGGCTGTCAGACGGAAATCACCCGTATGAATTTTGGCGATCTCGCGTAAACCAGTCATCAATTTATAATCGTCTAGATCTGTAATACGACCGCCTTGAACGAATAGTGTAAAGTGCCATTTCCCTTTCATGCCCTTTACCCAACCATAGCGATCTCCGTTGTGGTCAAAGTGAAAAGATTTTGCTTTTTTTAATTTCCAACCAAGTCTACTTTCAAGCTCATCTTTAACCGTTTCAAGACCAAGTCGATCAACTGTGTACTTGAAACGTGCGTTTTTACGCTCAGAACGATTTCCATAATCCCGTTGAATCGTAATGATTTTTTCTGCAACATCATAGATTTGTTCTGGTTTACAGAAACCTATGACTTTTGCTAGTTGAGGATAGGTCTCTTTATCCCCGTGAGACATCCCCATTCCTCCACCTATCATGACATTAAACCCAGTAAGTTTACCATCCTCAATAATGGCAATAAACCCAAGGTCCTGAGAGTATATGTCTATGTCGTTTGATGGAGGAACCGCGACACCAATTTTAAATTTCCTTGGCAAATATAGCGGACCGTACATAGGTTCGATTTCTTCTATTTCTGGTGTGCTAGCCACTTTCTCTTCATCTAGCCACAGTTCGTGATACGCTCTAGTACGTGGCAATAAGTCATCACTTAATTGTTTCGACCATTTGAAAACTTCAGCATGAACCTCAGATTGATCTGGATTTGGATTAACCATTACGTTTCGGTTTACGTCCCCACAGGCTGCAATTGTATCTAAAAGAGAAGCATGAATTTCTTGGATTGTTTTTTTCATATTCCATTTTAGAATGCCATGCATCTGAAAGGCTTGGCGTGTCGTTAACTTTAACGTACCATTTCCGTATTTTTGAGCAAGGTCATCCATCACTAACCATTGTTCTGGTGTTGAAACACCACCTGGCGTACGAACGCGTAACATGAATTGATAAGCCGGTTCAAGCTTTTGCTTTTGACGCTCATTCCGAAGGTCTCGGTCATCCTGTAAATAACTTCCGTGGAATTTCATTAATCGATTGTCATCATCAGAAATACCGGAACTGAGTCGATCTAACATGGTTTCTGCCAATGTCCCACGTAAGTAGTTACTTTCTTCTTTTATGCGCTCAACATCGCTTGGTGCGCCTTCTGGGGCCCTTAATAGTTGTTTCGACATATTAATTGAACTCCTTTCGTTCTATTATCAATATACATCACGTTGATAACGTTTATTTTGTTGCATATCTGCTACATATTGTTCTGCTTTTTCCCTTGTCATGCCGCCTTCATTTTCGATGATGTCGATAAGAGTCTGATGAACGTCATGAGCCATGTGTTTCTCATCCCCGCATATATACAAAACTGCACCTTCTTGAAGCCACTCGAATAATTCTTTGCTATGTTCAAGCATCCGGTTCTGTACATACACTTTTTCATTGGTATCACGTGAAAAGGCTACATCCATTTTCGTTAATACACCGTCTTTAATCATTTTTTGCCATTCAGTTTGATAAAGAAAATCGGTAACAAAATGCTGGTCGCCGAAGAATAACCATGACTTCCCTTCGGCTCCTATTTCTTCACGTTCCTGCATAAAAGAACGAAACGGAGCAATACCAGTTCCAGGACCAACCATAATAATTGGCGTTTCAGGGTTTTCTGGTAGTTTGAAATTAGGATTTTGCTGAATATATATTGGTAATGTATCACCAGCTTGTAAGCGCTCTGCGCATAAAATCGAGCACACTCCATTACGCTCACGCTCATGCGCTTCGTAGCGAACAGCCCCAATTGTTAAATGAACTTCATCCGGGTTTGCTGCATAGCTACTCGCAATAGAATAGAGACGTGCAGGCATTTTGCGAAGAATAGAGATAAAATCTTGCGCCGTATCCCCAACTGGTCCAAAATCACGAATGAAATCAAGCAAATCGCGACCATTTAAATATTCTCTTGCTTTTGCTTCATTACCTGAAGATAAAAGTTCTTGTAATTCTTTATTCGAAGATAATTTACTGGCTTGCTCTATTAACGGTTTCGTTAATACAGTGATCTCAAAATAAGAAGTAAGTGCATCTTTTAATGTACGAACGTCTCCTTGCTTATTCACTGTTACATTTGTTTCAGGGTCGACATTCAATTCATTGATAATCATTTCCACTAGAGTCGGGTCATTTTCAGGATAAATGCCAAGACTGTCACCTGGTTCAAATGTGATTCCCGAGCCTTCTAGTGATAATTCAAGGTGACGTGTTTCTTTATTTGATCCACGGCCATTTAAATTTAAATTTTCAAGAACCTCTGCTTTAAACGGATTCGTTCTAGAATAAGTTGATTCACTCGTCTGTGAAGTCTGAACAGTAGGGGTTGTTTCAGCTCCTGCTTGCTGCGCTCCCCTTAATCCTTCAATAACTCCATTGACCCACTCAGCTGCTGGCTCATCATAATCTAAATCACAGTCAACACGCGAGTTAATTCTTGTTCCACCGATTTCCTCTAAACGTTGATCAAACTCTTTCCCTGTTTGACAGAAAAATTCATAAGAGCTATCTCCAAGTGACAATACAGAAAAACGGAGGTTAGTCAGTTTAGGAGCTCGTTTACCATGAAGAAATTCATGGAACGAAAGCGCATTATCCGGTGGCTCACCTTCACCATGCGTACTTACGACAATAAGAAGGTTCTCGACCTTTTTCAAGTTATTTGGTTTGAAGTCACTCATTGAAGAAACAGTAACTTGGAATCCATGTTCACCAAGTTTCTTTGAAGTACTTTCTGCAAGTCTTTGCGAGTTACCTGTTTGTGACCCAAAAAGAATAGTCACTTCTTTTGAAATAGACTGTACGGTATTTGGGACTGTTCCTTCTGTTTCTACATGTGTAGCCGATGTCACTGGTGTTGACGAAACCACAGCTACTTGGCTTGCGGCTAAATAGCCTGTTAGCCAAACTTTTTGTGATTCTGTTAGAGTTGGCAGTAGGCGGTTTAATAGCTCTGCCTGCTCTTGATTAAAAGGACTGTTCATTACCTGGAGTTGCAACTATATCCACCTCACAAAGGAATCTTTTTTATTGTTTGTCATTTGAATCATTTTTTTACTTTGCCCATTCTTATGTAAAATGACTAATACCATCGTATGTTTATTACTCCTATCAGTCAAATATGTTTTTGTGATTCTAATCATTTAAATTCCTTATGATACTCCCAACAACGCACGGTCCATGTTTTTTTATGGATCTATCTATATATTAACCCTTAAATGACTAAAATTGGTATTTTAGGGATAAGAAGAAACCTTGAGCATACTCAAGGTTTAAAGGAATTCTTTTAGTTTAATCGCTGATAGTTATCATGCTTAATAACGGTTCTAAATTTACTTTTATCTTTAGTAAATACGTTATTGAATTCGATGGCTACAGTGTTATTGTAGACGTTAATAACACTTCCTTCTTCTCCATCATATTCACCATTTAAAACCTTAATTTTATCTCCAATTTCAATGTCATGTCCTTTTTCTTCAGCATCTTTTGTCATAATGCACCCCCGTTTAGTTAATGTTTGAGTCATTTTGTTTTTTCATACATTCTGTGCCAACAAATCAAGACTTTAATTCACCTCAAATTAAGTATAAATTAGTTAAATGTAGTACAACACATCGAATGTTTAAGCCTTTAATTTTAATGAAAATAATCTATTCAATTTCTTTCGCAAATTAAAAGGTTTTTACTTGTTCCTAAAATTTAACATGTATATTTAAGCAAAATTCACGTAAATTAAAAGAACCAATTAAGCTATTCTATTATAAGCTAATTGATTCTTTTATTCTACTAGTAATATTGTGACTGAATTATGTCCATTTTACGACAGCTTTTGTTAAATCCATTTATTTTAGTTTCTTTCTCCCACTATACCCATCAGTTGCTCCATGATAATGCGTAATCTCAGCTTCTCCTTGCTTCCAACATAGCAGAACGTCTTCACCATTTATCAATGCTGGAAAATCTAAAAGTCCTAGATCAATGCTCTTCAATTGAACACCTAAAGAATGAATATTAGATAGATAGAGCTGAGCTTCCAATTCCATAAATTCTAATTCAGATTCTTTCATAAATATGAGCTCTGTATCTGTTTGGAGCTTTTGTGTAACTGCATTTTTCATTTTTCTTAATTGGCTTTCTTTATAACCCAGATCGTTTTTTAATTGTTGTAGTTCACAAAGTTCTTTTTCAAGAGTAGGTAATAGTGCATTGGCTTCAGCAAGTGTGAAGTATTTTTTAGACATCTACAACACCTCCAAATCTAGTATAACAAAAAAAAAGCCCCTATAAAAAGTAATGGGCTTTAAAAAGAATACTAGTTTGACTGAGAACAGTTATATATCACTAATACAATCGATATATTGTCTAGCAAAATTATCGGCTGCTTTTTCATGAGGGATATTCCGGTATCTCTTCTTCTCTCCAAGTGTATCTCCATGTTTCATTGTTTCAACAAATCGATCATAATGATATTCTCCTCGATCAAAGTAATCAAACAATCGTTCTTTCTTATTTTTTCCACTTCCGCCAATGAGGGCATGAATATAATGGCCTACTTCATGTAATAAAACAAACGCAGCGTATTCAAAACAAGTTGTACGACTTTTCTTTAAATCAATAAGGTATTCCTTATTTTGAAAATCTTCTGTAATGGACATGATATTCATATAAATGACTGGTTCAAACGTATCGCCGTCATCAATCGCTAACTCACCCGGAAAATTAATGGGTTCATCCGAAACGCAACAGGTTAAATCACCTACAGCCTCTTTAAATATGGATGTCTGCAACCATTTTGTTGTTGCATATATTCCTTCTAGGCCATGGTGCACATGTTTCTTTGAAATGTTAAAGCGCTCCCACAAATACTCTTCTTTTTCATATATGAAATGCAATGATTCCTTAATGATCACAGGCTACCTCCTCACTATAAAAGGAAAGCTGTCCTTTTATTCATTCTATTCAAGTGAGAGGTAAAGAATGAATGAATCCTTGTTAAGCAACAGAAAAGAATCATATGCTCATTTATTTTTTAAACTTATGTTTTATTCATTAACTTCTCTAAACGATCTTATATTTCTGTACATAAAATCCCATAATTCTGGATAAAAACGTTGATCTAGGACTTTTTTTAAATAATTTACACCTGAAGAACCACCTGTTCCTACCTTATATCCGATAATGCGTTCGACTGTCTTTATACCGGAACTTCTATTGATGTAGCCAATCTTCAATGTCTACGAGTTTCTAGAGCTAACTTGCATGAATAGATACATCATTAAAACTAGGCGCATAGTAGGACTTTTCAAGTTTGGCTTTTAGGTTTGGCTCCTTTTCATAGATTTTAAGACTATGGTTCGTTTTATAACTTACTCTAGTCTTGTCTTTAAAATCTGTATGATTTTCCCTTGATTCATTTTCTTTGTCAGTATCATTAGGATTTTGTGTCATCCTGACCTCCTACATTAAAAAGTGTCCATGTAAAATACATGGTTCGGTCAGCCACTAGTGTATCTCGTTGCCTTTTAACCTTATCATTTCTTGTAACCTTTCTTTACACCAAGACATCCTCTCTTCGTCTTGAATCTGCATGGCTTCATATAAATCCATTAATAAATAGTCAATTTCTGACTGAATGGCATACTCTGTCGGTTGATTAATGTTAGATAAAGTTACTTGCTTTTTCTGATCTTTTTTATTTAGGTTTTTGTTTCTGGTCAATTGATCATGGTTTATTTTCTTTGTTCTGCTGCTACGTTTTTCCTTAATAGTAGGAATCTCTAGTTGTTTTTTTCGAGCTTTAAATAAGAGTTGATTTAATGTAAGGGCGAACGTTCTATCGTTCGTTGTTAATTCCTGAATAGATAAAAACACTTTACTGTCTTTTTCACGAAATGGAAGTTCATAATTTTCATCCCCGAAAATGATCAAAACTCTATAATCCGTTTTCCTTACCCACTTGTAGGAGTACGTTTCTTTAATCTGTTTTAAAAACGTATAAATCATCGATAAATTAACTTCTAAATAAATATTTGAAAATCGAGCAAAGAATCTCATCTACTCACCTCATTTTTAATTTATTCTGTTTAATGAGCTCAAATAATGTATCAGTTTGAATGAACATAAAAAATAAAAAAGCGTTTACTTTTAATATAGTAAGCGCCGATATACATTATGACTGAATCTATATAAGGGAATGAGGGATTCTTCAGTAGTATTGGTGTATTCGTTTAGTATTATGTGATCATCAAATTGATAATGTTTAAAAAAAGAAGATGAATGTTCTTCACCTTCTTTCAACTACCTATTTAATGGAATTAGCGATCTCAATTAGACCTTGCACATTGTATTTGGAATTTTGTTTAGGGTTCCCTCCAATTAAGTATCCCCACCCATTTTTCTTAAAAGCCAACGTACGGAGATGAGTACTGTTGACCCTATAGTACGCTTTGTTTCCATCTTCTAACGTAATGATCTTATCTTCCTGTGTTAGATGTTGATCCATTTCAGAGTCAGGATACATAATATAAAAAATAAAATCTTCATGATGATCATGATTCAGCTTCATATAATGAATTTGTAAGTCTCCATTATCAGTTACTTTCCCAAAACGATGAGTAGGTTCAAAAGGCAGCACACTTGGAAGACTTACCTTTTTATTTACCTTTTTTTCAAATATGGCAATCGCTTCTTTTACAGGCAAGTAGTTATTTCCTTTAACGAATTCTTCAACTTCCTTTTCATCATTATAATTAGCTACCACCACTAAACTACTGAATGCACCAAAACTAAGACAAATGGCCAAAGCCATGTAGGTAATAAGTTTTACGTTCATTATGTAATTACCTCCGTTGTTTAAATTCCCTCATACAACCAATTAAAGGTATTATGTTTATTTACACGTATTATTATTCCTATGATAGTCTGACTTGGTCACGGCATCTTTCGTTTCTTATGGACCATTAACTGTCATGATAGACATATAAAAAGAGCTTGGTTACCTTATAATTCACTATCAAATTTTGCAAGATTTTGCCGGTATTAATCTTTAACAATTAAACCAAGTGCTTTTGCAAATCCAATCGCTTGTTCAAAAGAGACGGTACAACCTGTTAATTGTTCAAAAGAGATGGTTAATCTTTCAAAAGTACAGGTACTAAAATCGATTCCTTTAAGTTTAGTCCTAGCTAAATTAGCTTGTTCTAAATTACATAAATCAAATTCGAATTCTTTTAGTGTGGATTCATAAAAATCCGTATTTATCAAAAAACTGTTTCGAAATCCTACTTGTTTACAGTTGGAAAAACCAAAGGCCGCATAAATGGCTAAACATGACTCGAAAACTACATTCCTAAGAGTTGCTCCAGAAAAGTTTGCTCCTACCATCTTAGAATCGTTCATCATTACTCTATGCATAATCGCATCACTGAAATCCACATTAGATAAGTCACACTTTTCAAACAGTACATCGGTAAATTCAACATTTCTAAACGACACCTTTTCAAAGGTCACTTGACTGAAAATCATTTTATCGAAGATTAATCTGTCTTCACTCTTATTTTTCACTTCGCACTCTTCTACTTTGCAAGCACTAAAAAAACGTTCATTATTTAATTCGAACGTTAAATCAATAATTGGAACATCCGTGGGGTTCTTAGGAACTTCAATTTTTAACCGTTTGTTACTCAAACATTAAGCACCTCTTTCTCTCATATAGGGCCATATAGGGTACTCTATCCTGTTATAACTAAATAAGATATACCTTTTGAGTTTATTAAAGATACATAAGAAAAAACAGATCTCGTTTTGAGATCTGTTTTCCTGTTTCACTTATACTTTTTGTACATTGGTTGCTTGTGGTCCGCGTTGTCCTTCTTCTATGTCAAAGGTAACTTCTTGACCTTCATCTAGTGATTTGTATCCTTCACCTTGAATTGCTGAGAAATGTACGAATACATCTTCTCCACCTTCACGCTCGATGAATCCAAATCCTTTTTCACCATTAAACCATTTTACTTTACCATGTTCCATTGTTATTTCCTCCTAGCATGTAGCTTAATCTTGCTTTTTTATTATATCCTTCATATGAAAATTTAAACAAAAATAGCTTATTCTTTTTAGAATTATTTATTTGGCTGACATAACTGAAATTCGTCTAGTCCTTCATACAATATGATTTTGTTGGACATTCTACAAATGAGAAATAAGGAAAATAATGAGGTGGATAATGAACACTCCGAATATGACGGCATCCGAAATTGGGATACTCTGGACACAATATCTTCAAAATAGCATGTCTCTACAAATAGTGAAATACTTCAATGAAATTGTTGAAGACACAGATATTCGTTTAATTGTAGAACAAACACTCCAGTTAACAGGCAAAGTAAATAGCGAAATAGAACAATTCTTTCAAGTAGAAAACATACCTACTCCAGATGCGTTTTCTGAATCCGATGTTAACCTAAAGGCACCTCGCCTTTATACAGATCCTTTTATATTATGGTTTATCGAAACCATGGGCAAAGCAAGTTCAACTGCTTATTCTCTATCCCAAGGAGTTTCCTCTAGAACTGATATCCGTGCTTTTTTTTCGAAAATTTTGATGGAATATTCTTCGCTACTTAATGAAGCAATAGATATGGGATTAACGAAAGGAATCTACGTTAGACCTCCTTCCATAACAAAACCAGGACAGGTTGAATACATCACTGGAAAAAAATATTTTTCAAGTGGGTTGAATCCGTTTAATAAGCGAACATTAAATAGCGTTGAAATTATGCACCTTTCCGAGAATTTAAAAACCAATGCAATTGGCACTTTACTTTGCACAGGGTTCGCTCAAACGACAGAAAATAAAGAGGTTAAAAAATTTTTCATTGATGGTAAAAACATCTCCAATAAACATGTGAAAATTTTCTCAGAAAAACTTTCTGAAACAGGATTAACTGCTGCTATCTCACCTGATATCGGTGTAACTGATTCTACTACTAGAGTATTTTCTGACAAACTGATGATGTTCTTAAAAAGTGTCTTAAGCGCAACGGGGCAAGGGAACTATTCTACAGCATCCACTGCTAGTATGAGGTACGACCTTGTAGCTGATTACCAAAGATTATCCGCTGAGATTGCCTTATACGCTAAAGATGGGTTAGATATTATGTTAAAGCATGGGTGGCTAGAAGAACCTCCACAAGCTCCGGATCGCAAAGAACTCATCCACAGCAAATAAGTCCTCTTAAAATAATACAAAAAAAATGAGCTGCAGTTCATCAAGGCCACTGAAAAAGGTGAAAATCGTACCTTTTCAGTGGCCTCAATTTATCGCAGCTCATTTTTTTATACTAACGTCCGTTTAATTCTCTTTATGATCTGTTCGTAAAATGAACTACCGTGCGGGACAAAAGCTTCTCTATTCACTCTTTTAGATTGAAATATTGATTTCCCTAAAGCATTCACCTCAAAACCTTCAATATCTATCTCATCAATTTTTTCTAACCATAAGTCTAAAAAATGATCTAGATTAGCACGAAATAAGCCCGAGACTACCTCTTTTTGTAGCTTAAATTCATGAAAAGAATGAATGTTTCTATAAAGAAAAATGTTCATGATATCTCTATCAATAAACCCCCTTCTTTCTACGCTATACTTTATGATTCCTAGTGAGAAAAGATCCTTCACTGTAAGTTCAATTCCTAATTCCTCTTTAACCTCTCTTATTCCATCGACTACAGATTCATTAACAAGCAAATGTCCTGCAGCTGTTGTGTCTAATAAGTTAGGATAATCCTTCTTTTCTGTACTCCTTAATTGAAAATAAATGAAGTCCGAATTTTCTTCCCTCGCAATAAACCAACAATGAAATGTTTCATGCCAATGTCCCAATCTATGTACATCCGAACGACTTGCAACACCAATTGGTTGATGGTGCTCGTCAAAGATTTTGATCCGTTCATTTTCCATAAGAAACCGCCTAATTTGTTATTGAACTCAGGTTCGGGGGTAGGAGTGTATATAAGTCCTTTTATTCATTTCACCATTTTTTACGAATACATACAAGCGAATCATGTATAAGAGCAATCATTCTAGGTTAAAAAGAAGGATAACTGAATGTTTACCTTAATCAATGGATCGACAAAATGGGAGGCCAAGTATATGAATCATTTAGAGCAAAGCTACAAGCTGTTATCGAAATTGAGACAACCGAATCACTTGTATTTAGCGAGTCTATCAAAGGAGTATCATTATTTTTGGATAAGAGATGCTGTTTATATGTCTCTCCCTTATATGGACAAACCTTGCGATACATTCAAAACAACCATCCAGGCCATTTTAGATGTGTTTCGCCGTTATGAATGGAAAATCTCTATTCATACGAAACAACGGCCACAAGCCATGTACGAATATATTCATGCTAGATACTCTCCGGATGGTTTTGAAATTCATGATCAAGAATGGGGACATGCACAGCATGACATGATTGGGGCATTTTTATATGTAGTTGGTACAAGCATGCAAGACTACAATAAGAATTTGTTTCGTGACGAAAAGGATCATGAGATCGTGCAGAAGCTTGTTTCTTATCTTAGCTGTTGCAACTACTGGGAAGATAAAGACAACGGAATGTGGGAAGAATCTCGCGAAGTCCATTTAAGTAGTATAGGGGCATGTGTAGCTGGCTTAAAGGCGGTTCAACCGATTGTATTTGTCCCACAAGAAGCGATCGATAAGGGGAGGGCAAAGCTCGAATCTATGTTCCCAAGAGAAAGTTCGACGAAGGAGACAGATTTAGCCCAACTTAGTCTCATTTACCCTTATAAACTGTTTACCGGCGAAAAAGCCAAGCTTCTGATTGATAGAGTTGAAAAGTCTTTATTGCGTTCAAAAGGAGTCATTCGTTATGAAGGGGATAGTTACTACTCAACTCTAGAGAAGGATTTTGGACGATTCCATGATTCATCCTTTTATTATGGAACAGAAGCAGAATGGACATTTGGTCTTCCATGGCTTTCCTTATGTTATCAAACTCTAGATGACCAAAATCACTCATCCTATTACTTGAATCGAACGAAAGAAGTGATGTTAGAAAATGGTGTATTACCAGAAGCCTTTTTTGCACATACCGATATACCTAACCCTAATACGCCGCTTGGATGGTCCAGTGCGATGTATATTTTAGCAGAAGAACAACGAGGTTTTAGTTCTTTAGATTATATTGATTATAGTCAAACGAAGAGAGCAATCTAAACTAAGAAACCGCAATCGACTAAATCGATTGCGGTTATCTGCTTGCCATATAGAAATTACCGTTGAAAAATTCCACTTTCTTTTAATTTTAACATGGCCTTTTGTAGTACAGCTTCTTGTTGAACAAGAGAGATCCGTAAATACCCTTCTCCATATTTTCCAAAAGCAATTCCCGGGGTTGTAACAATGCCTGTTTGGTCCATTAATTGATAGGCAAACTCTGTCGATGTATACGGAGAAGGAACCTTGGCCCAAATAAACATGGATGCTTGTGGAACATCTATTTTCCAACCTAAAGATTGTAAACCTTCTACAAGGATGTCGCGTCTTTTTTTATACGTTGCTCTTAAGTCATCACTAAAACTTGAAGAATCATTAAGGGCAGCAATGGCAGCTTTTTGGATTGGCAGGAACACTCCATAATCTAAATTTGATTTTAGACGGTTTAACCCCTCGATTACTTCTGAGTTCCCAGTAACATACCCAATACGACAGCCTGCCATATTAAAACTTTTTGACAAAGAGTTAAATTCAATCCCGACTTCCTTCGCACCAGGAACAGATAAAAAACTAATCGGCTTTCTATCGAAGTACAATTCAGAGTAAGCAAAATCATGAAGGACAACAATGTCATTTTGACGAGCAAAGTGTACAACTTCTTCAAAGAACTCTTTTGTTGCAACCGCTGGAATCGGATTTCCAGGATAATTCAAGATCATCATTTTTGCTTTTAAACGAACGTCTTCAGGGATCAATGTTAAATCAGGCAAATAATTATTCTCCTGGAGAAGCGGCATAGGGTAAGGTGTAGCCCCCGCCATCGAGATACCCGCAGCATATGCTGTGTACCCTGGATCAGGTACTAAAATAATATCTCCTGGGTTAGCTAAGACAACAGGTAAATGAACAAGGCCATCCTGAGAGCCCATGACCATGAGCACTTCATTATCTGCTTCAAGCTCCACATTATATCGCAACTTATAATAGCTTGAAATAGTATCAAGTAATTCATCCGTACCCTCTAAAGAATACTTAAAAAGAGTGGGATCTTTAACATAGGTAGAAAGTTCTTCCATGACAGACTTAGGAGGCGACAAATCTGGACTTCCAATACTTAAATCAATCATCTCTTCTCCTGCATCCATTTTTTGTTTTTTATAAATAGCTAGTTCATTAAAAATACTCGTTTCGAAATCTTTCATTTTATTTAAAACGTAATAGTCATCCACATACCTCGCTGCTCATTTTTTTCAATTATAACAAGAAACATTTCGATTAGTGAACAAAAAAAGCCAGTCCTCGTTAGAACTAACTTTTTCCTACGATATGTATAGCCACAATTGCCGTTTCATTAATAGAGTTCCAAACCACCACTCCTCGAAGTGGGTGTCTGCAAAAACATTTCCGTCTTCCTCTACACATTGAAGGCTTGACTTTCATGTTTCGATGTAAAACTCCCTAAATAAGTATAAAGGTTGAAACATAAATTAAACACGAACAATGCAGCTGATACACATATAGTACATGAAAATTTATCATGGTTCAATGGTAAGAATAGGGAACAAATCTGTCTTTTGAACATTTGTAGATAACTTCAATTGGTAGAGATCTATTCCTAATACCTGTCATTTAGTTAATTTTCTCTTTAGAGACTTAAAAAACAAAAGTATTATAAACCCAACTCCCTACAAAGATAAGTAAACCTAGAATTACATTCAACCAACCAAACAGCCGAGCCAGTTTCTTTTCTTTTTCTAAATTATCCCGCCTCAATATCTCGACATCTAGAACTAGAGCAATTACACCAGACAATAAAAATAAGACGATCGTAATGTGAAAAATTCCGTCTTGGTGCATGACTTCATATCCTCTCTTTATTCGTTTTTCATACCCACCCTCTTTATACTAGCTGTCACTTCTACATCCACTGGCAAATCTTTATACAGTTCAAGCCACTTCTCTTTTGTGCGAATGTTTTTATTCCAATAACTCCGCTCTTTTGCACGCACATGCTCACCAAATCCGAAAATGTCTGACTGATCGGTTTGTGTTTTTTTGATCAAGGTGATAAAGCTTTCTTTTGCGTTCTTAGCTAGCTGTTTTTCTATATCTGGAATGGTTTCCGTATTTACCTTAAAATCTTCACTTATCACTTCTTCTATTTCTCCATCTACATGAACGCGAACTTTTAAATGTGGGAGGCCATTATTCATTTCGATTTTTATTTTTGACTTTCTCTTAACGGAATTAAACATGATCGTCACATCTTGCTCGGGATAGGGAAGTAGCACCGAATAGCCCGCAGGGTGGATTCCCATGATTGCCATATAACGCCCGACCTCTATCGCTTTCGTTGTACCCACGAGTTTTTCCTGATTAAAATATGCAAGACCTGAAATTTCGAGGTTACCATTTGCTTTAATTGAAACATAAGGTAGTATAGGTTCCCGTCCTAAACTTGCATTTTTACTCCAAGCTATTCCTAAATACTCTTCAGGAAATTTTCCTATTCTAATTGCTTCATCAATTGCGGTTACTAGATATAATGCAGGAATCCTCTGTAATTCGGGATCTAACTCCATGTATTGATCGGCTGTTCCTTCTGCAACAAGCATCCAAGCCGTTCTTCTGATTTGAGGACTCCTTTTTAAAAAATCACCAAAGGTACCTAAACCAGCATTCGCAAACTCCTCACTAACAACCAAAACTCGTAAGTGCCCCATAAATAAAGGAAGAGAAATTTGCTGTTCGAGGTTTTCCCAGGCATCATCAATGGTTCGGCCCACAACTTCTACTATTTTAACCGTATCGCTTTCTTTTTGACTTGGATCTCCACCTGTGCCTAAAGGAATACTGCCTGGTTTACCGATAATTAATTCACTATATTGAAAGATAGACTTTCCTGAGTAACTTTTTCCAAGTTGACAAATGATCCAAACCGCAAACAAAGCTACCAAAACCCCACCTATTATGATAAGTGGCGCCATTGTGTTTACTTCTTCAACTATTTCTCTTGCAACAGTCATTAATGCTGTGCCAATAATGCTACTTGCGGTTATAATCGCTGTTTGGATCGTTGTTATCTTTTTGGGAAACTCCATTTGTCTTATCCCACCTTTTATAACCGGCTTGTAAATCTAGTGGATTGCTTGGTTCTTGATTAAATTCAGCAATGACATCCTCTCCTAAACGGTCTTGGTTTTTAGGATGAAACTGTCCAGGTCTCTTTGGCATCTTCCAAAGTGGCATTCTTATTACTGTATCTTTCATCCCTTGAAAGTCTCCTGGGACGACTGGTGTTAAATAAGGAACACCAAAAGACTTTAACGAAAGTATATGATTCATGATTAATATGAACCCAAACATCAGGCCAATTAATCCGAACATGCCAGAGAGAATAACCACTGGAAAACGAAGCATTCTTAACGCGATGGCTGCGTTATAAGCAGGTGTAGCAAAGGAACCAATTGTCGTTAATGCAATGACGACCACCGTAATCGGGTTAACAAACCCAGCTTCCACGGCAGCTTGTCCAATAACAAGAACACCAACAATTGAAAGAGCCCCTCCAACCTGTTGTGGTAGTCGAACTGTCGCTTCTCTAAGTACTTCCATTGCTACCTCCATAAATAACACTTCCATAACGGTTGGAATGGGTACTCCGGCTCTTCCACTCGCTATGGCCATTGCAAAATCTGTCGGAATTAATTCAGGATTAAACGCAATAATGGCGACATAAAAGGATGGAAAAAATAAAGCAAAGGTTAATGATAAAATGCGAAGCAATCTAAGTAAACTCCCCATTATGAAACGTTCTGTATAATCCTCAACCGTTTGAAAAAATTGAGCAAAAACAGCAGGAGCTATGAGCGCAAACGGAGAGCCATCAGAAAGGAGTACAACCTTTCCCTCTAACATCGCCGATACCGCTTTATCTGGACGTTCCGTATTTTGGATTTGCGGAAAAGGAGACATGTGATTGTCTTCGATAAATTGCTCGATATAGCCAGAATCGGCAATACTATCGATATCAATCGCCTCTACTCGATCCTTTACTTCTTCAACGAGTCTAGGATCCGCAATCCCTTCTATGTAACACAATGCTACATTTGTTTTCGTTAATCGACCTACCTTCATCGATTTAATCCGAAAGTCTGTAGTCTGTAAGCGATAACGTAAGAGCGCAAGGTTAGATTGAAGAGATTCAATAAACCCCTCACGTGGACCACGAATAACTCGTTCTGTGTCCGGATTATCGATAGATCGTTTCTCGACATTCCGATTCCCGAAAAGAAAGCTCTCGCTTAATCCCTCGATTAAAACAATGGTATTCCCTTCCATAAGAGCCTGTAAAATATCTGCAATCTGATCTTCTAACTTAATATCCGGTCGGAAAAGAACTTCATTAATTTAGAATATCCTTCAAGTTTACTTGATCTATTCTTTTGTCCTCTAGATGTCTAGGTACGTACATAAAAGACTTTAACGTATCTTGGACATCATCTTTGTTATTATAAAAATCGAAATAAGCCATGACTGCTTTGAACTTACCAAAAACAAGAAACCTTCTAATAATAAAATCATCGTTCACACCAAGAAGCCGTTCCATTAAGTCAATTGATTGGGTTAGATCCGTACTAATACTTAAATTTTTGTATTCATTTATGATTTGATCTGGTGCTTTTTTGACTTGATTATTACTCATTTTCCGTACCTTTTTAAACTTTTTACGCATTAGTCTCAATTTATCTGAACCTCCTTTTAACTAACGAAAAACGTTAATCATTCAGACAAGACATAGACACTTCCTGAATCTTTTAAAACCGTAATCATAACAGAATAATTTTTTTATTTTGTCACATCAATTGAATAATATTCCTTAGATGCTAAAGACGACCAAGCAATTTCGTTTACTATTTTCATTTTCTATATTCATAAAAAGCTTAAGGAATAGTCTTATTCCTTAAGCTTTTTATATGTGACTTTTGTTCTTAAATAAAATGAGAAATAAAAAAGTTCATTTTCCATTGAATATCTCAATCATGAGATTATTTATAATAGAGATCCAAATTGATTAATGGAAGAAATAGAATAATAGACAGATTTGTGTAAACGTAAGAATTCTAACGTTCAACAAATCCATTCTATCACCTAAGTTACTTTTTACTAGATCTCTGTTCTGCCTTAATTGTTTCAAGACACCTTTTACATACGCACGATTTCCCCGATTGATCCATCGGTATTTGTTGAAACAGTTCATTTGGAAACCTTTCTTCGAAACACCAACACAAATGACTTTTGTTGCACTTGTTGTTCTTTCCACAAAGTGGACATTCGTTTGTTTTTGCTCCTTCCGTGTTCACACTCTAGCCCCAATCTGTCATCAATAATAAAATGGTCATTGCGTGCATGCATACCAAAATAATTTCTCCCTTAATTATAAACCTAAACGTTATATGAAGGTACATAGTAAATGATTATTTATAGCTAAGTGACATTTGTAAAAATCATAATGTAAAATAGGTTTTAGTTTACTAAAGCTTACGCCTATTACTTAATAGATAAATTAAGTTATTCACTAAATACGGTATGTGAAATATATATACCATAATGAAATATTGTCTGTTTTTATCATTTGTTAACAAAGAAAAAGAAACCGGATCGCTCTATTTAAGGTTTCCTAGTTTCTCCTTATATATATGGTAGTAGTTTTTAATTTATAAAAAATAGGTTTACAACTAGAGGTTCTTCTTATTCAATCTGCTTTTGGATTATCTTCTTCAGGAACGTTCTCCTCTTGTTCAGGATCTGGATTTGTTCCATGATTAGATTTCTGAATATGATAAACTCTTTCTTTCGATACAAAACTCTCTAGCATAGCCTTTAAATCCATTCCAGTACTTGCCTTTAAACTTTCTTGAAGTCCTAGCATCGTTTTAGTTACGTTGCTCGTAATTCTCGAAGCTCCTCCATTTGAATCAAAGCCTCCCATATCAATGACTTTCATTTCTTCGATTTTTGAGAGAGGTTGTGCCACTTCTCTAGCATATTTCGGTAACATTTCAATAAACATTTCTAAAACGGCAGCTTCTCCATATTTCTCCATCGCTGCTGCCATTAACTCTTTCGCTTCAGCTTCAGCCCTTCCTCGTTCGCGAATAACTTCAGCCTCTGCAAGCCCTTTCTGCTTTTCAACTGCTGCTTTTGTTTCACCATCGATACGATATTTATCCGCTTCCGCTTCTGCTTTTGCCTTAATGTCGTACGCATTTGCATCAGCTTGTGCTTTTCTTCGTTTTTGTTCTTCTAGCTCTAACTCAACCTGTCTTCGTCGTTCAATATACTGAATTTTCATCTCTTCTTCTTTTACTTGCTGTGCAAGGCGTGCTTTTTCTAATTCATAGGATTGTTCAGATTTTGCTCTAGCTCTTTCCGTTTCTTCTTTAATTTGAGCTTCTTTAATGTCTTTTTCTTTTTGAGATTCAGCAATAGCCGTTAGCCGTTTGTTTTCCTCGTCTTGAGCAACTTGATTGTTTTTAGCTCTATACATGCGTGTTTCTTTTTCAGCATCGGATTCCGCCATATCCGCTTTTTTGCGAATTTCAGCAATGCGTGGTCGACCTAAATTATCCAAATACCCGTTCTCTTTATCAGCATCGCGTAAATCATCTAAACCAAATGATGTAATTTTAAATCCCATATTATCTAGCTCTTTTTGTGCAATGTCTTGAACTTGATGATTAAATGATTCTCGATCATTATTAATTTGTTCAACTGTCATTTTTGACAGAATCGCTCGAAGATTTGTGCCGAGAACTTTAGATACTTCTTCTTCAATTTCATTTTGTTTTTTTCCTAAAAATTGTTCAGCGTAGTTCGCAATTCCAATTAAAGAGTCGGCAATTTTTACTGAGGTTATTGCGTCTGCAATAACAGGAACGCCTTGTGAGGTATAAACCTTAGGTGTAGTTAGTTTGATTTGAAAAGAGTTGAGATCAACTGGAGTACACGTCTGGAAGAATTTTAAGCGGACGCCGCCCCCGCGGATAATTTTTAAACTTCTGCCATTTTCATCAAAAAAGATACGCGTGTCATCATTAGGGTCTCCTAGTTTGGGTCCTGTAATGATTAACGCTTGATTTGAGCTGGCGGTCTTATATCTTCTTTTAAAAATAAAGAAACTTATAGCTGAACCAATCAAAAGAATAAAGACAAGAATTCCTGTTAATATGAGCCAAATTATACTCATCATAAAAGCAGCACCCCTTTTAATATTACTAAATATCTTAATATTGCATTAAAAAAGGAAGAAACAGATTGTTTCTTCCTTTTTATACCATTATATAGAAGGATACATTGATTTATTACATGGATTTTGTGATTCCTAGAGACAACTTTTCAGTAGGATTGAGATATTTCCATTTATTATAAACCCCTATGACATTTCCGTTTCTTCATTGATGGAACGATTAATGAGGTATTGTTTAATTTTATTGATCAAAAAGGGGCAAAGGACACAGAGGTTTACAAAAAGGCTAGCATAGACCGCAGACATTTTTCTAAAATTCGATCCAACCCAAGCTATCGACCAGGGAAACATGCGACGATTGCTCTCTCTTTAGCACTTGAATTGAACACTGGTGAGACCGATGAGCTTTTAAATTCTGCAGGTTACTCGTTATCTGACAGCGACACCTACGATTTGGTGATTCAATTTTTTAAGAGAGAAAAATATATAATATTGATCTTGTGAATCAAGCGTTGGATTCTTTCAATCTAAAACCATTGACAGGAATCTCTAGCGAAAAGCACCTGGCTTCCCTTGCACTTGAGCAAAAAATAATGGTTAGCTTTTACTTTTTCGATCAAACTTACACATAAAACCTACGATTATTGGTCAACCTACCTTTGTACTGTCTACTATCCTATAAATGATTGTTAGTGATAAAAATACCCAATAATCTAAGGATGTTAACTTACGTTTGATCATTTTACTTAGGGGTGTAAGTATGGAAAATGTGTTTGATTATGAAGATATTCAATTAATTCCTGCCAAAAGTGTCGTAGGCAGCCGATCTGAGTGTGATACATCTGTTACATTAGGCCAACATACATTTAAGCTTCCTGTCGTTCCTGCAAATATGCAAACCATTATAGATGAGAAAATAGCCCGTTACTTAGCAGAAAATGGTTACTTTTATGTAATGCATCGATTTCAACCAGAGAAGCGAATATCTTTTATTAAAGAGATGAACTCCCTTGGATTGATTGCATCTATAAGTGTTGGTGTAAAAGAGGAAGAATATCGATTTATTGAGCAATTAGCTGACGAACAGCTTTCGCCAGAATACATTACGATTGACATTGCACACGGTCATTCCAATGCTGTCATAAAAATGATTCAGCATATTAAGAAATACATACCCAATAGTTTCGTTATTGCAGGAAATGTCGGAACTCCAGAAGCGGTAAGAGAATTAGAACACGCCGGTGCGGACGCGACTAAAGTGGGCATTGGACCAGGTAAAGTATGTATTACTAAGATTAAAACTGGATTTGGAACAGGTGGCTGGCAATTAGCTGCACTACGCTGGTGTGCAAAAGCGGCAAGTAAGCCAATTATTGCGGACGGTGGCATTCGTACACATGGTGATATCGCAAAATCCATTAGATTTGGGGCATCAATGGTCATGATCGGTTCATTGTTTGCAGGTCATGAAGAATCCCCAGGAAAAACAACAGAGAAAGATGGAAAGCTTTGTAAAGAATACTTCGGTTCAGCGTCTGAATTTCAAAAAGGTGAAAAGAAAAATGTAGAAGGTAAGAAAATGTACGTGGAACACAAAGGGTCCTTAGAAGATACTTTAAAAGAAATGGAACAAGACCTTCAATCATCTATCTCTTATGCTGGAGGAAATAAGTTAGATGCTATCCGTCATGTAGACTATGTTGTTTGTAAAAATTCCATTTTTAACGGAGATAAAGTTTACTAAGAATTTAGGATTTGATTCCTTAAACAAAATGTTTCATTTCATAGTTAAATGAGCAAGTTACTTTCGTACTTGCTCATTTCTTTTACCAACTGTATTACATTAATTCTCTACTCAATCCCTTTATCTATTGCTTGTACTAACCATTATACCTCTATTAAAAACCTTTGAGTCATTATCAAAAAAAATTAAAAAAATTATAGTAAATTCCTCTAACTTGCACATATTAACAATGATGACATGTGAAAGTGAGGTGGATTCGTTATGTCTAAACAAGGAATGCAAAAAAAGGATCAAACGAGAGAGCAAATCGAAAAACAAGATAAAAGAAATGATGTTGAATTAGGAAATGAATTTCGAATTGGAAACACAAGTTCACAAAGCCAAAAGAAAAGTGGCCGTCAATCCAATAAAAAATAACCTCAGTTTTTGAGGTTATTTTTTATTGGCAGCTTCGAATGTAATCATATGATCGACTCTCGAAGGGTAGTGACCATTGATAACTGCTGAGCTGAAATGACAATATCTTCATGTCAAACTTTCTTTAGAAGCTTAAACTTCTGAAGAAAGTTTACTATAACCTAACATGTATGTACTCCCTAAAATGAACGTTTCTATATTCTATCTATTTTGGACCAAGGATTACCTTCTCTGCTTCGTTGCTTTGAATTTCAGCTGCATCTTTCACACGTTCCAAAAAATCTACAACCACTTTATCAGTTGCAAAGATTAGAAATAATTTCACAAACCATTTTAAAGGACGATTGGTTACGGTATATTTAAATGTAGTAGTATTAGGATTCATTTTATTTAACTCATAAAGAGCTGTAATCTCAAACATGTTAGCAAGTGTAAAAACTACTTTTAACTTTTTTTCATCAGGTGTATTCAGATATACTAATGTTTCTACATCATACTCTTCTATTCGTTTTCCCTCCTTATATCTTTGCCGAAATATACTTCCGACTCCTTCTTCCATTAATTTAATAGGCCTGTGTTCCACTACTTGTGGCATGATTTTTTGCATATCATCTA
The DNA here is from genome assembly GCF_028610705.1 of Halalkalibacter alkalisediminis. GTDB lineage: Bacteria > Bacillota > Bacilli > Bacillales > Bacillaceae_D > Halalkalibacter > Halalkalibacter alkalisediminis. The sequence goes on along the minus strand of NZ_JAQQWT010000002.1, from coordinate 29,177 downwards.
ATGAACCATCAAGTAACTTCCAAACCTGTTCAATTGGAGCGTTTATTTCTATCTCTTTTGTCCATTTTTTCATTGTAAAACATCAAAAAAAGCCAACATAAACGTTAGCTCCTTCATTTTACTTAATACTCGTTACGATATATCCTTACAAATCATTAATACGTTACCATCTAGGTCTTTAAACACAAAATAAGAATCATCTTCAATCTCTGTCAATAATTCCACATGATTTTCTTTCATAAATTGATAAGAGTCGTGAATATCATCTGTTACAAATTGAATAGACGGTACCTGGTAGTTTGCAATGTTACCATTCTCGTCTTTCCACTTTGGCATCGTATCTAAAATCAATTCTGACGTACCTTCCATAGATGCAGTATATAAATGTCCAAAATAAATTTCTCCGCCTTCTAATCCAAGTATTTTACTATACCATTTTTTGGCTTTCTCGATGTCACGTACTGGAATAAAAACTCCACCAATACGATTTTTAATTGGCGATTTATTAATCGGTAGATCCATAAAACATACCTCCTATTTTTGTATGTTCATATTTACTCCACAATTTTCTAAGGTATTATTCCAACTTATCATTTTAGATCATTAGCATGATTATGAATGGAATTTTTTTAGCTAGTAGCCAATTGCGATTCAGCTTAACTACCATTGAAAAAACTTCATAAAATTCCGTACAACCAGCATTTGTTAAAAAGACAATCCTACTAATTTTTTATTTAATGATTAACATTTCGTTATCATCAAACTCCCAATTTTCGCCATAAGCTACCTCCCAATAAAAGCCATCAGGGTCTGTAAAGTAACCACTATACCCTCCCCAAAAAACACGTTGAGGTTTTTTTACAATTTTCCCACCTGCTCGTTCCGCTCTTTTAATCATGTGATCGACTTCTTCCACTGATTTGGCGTTAAATGCAAGTGTAATTCCAGAGAAGCCTTTACCGATAGGAGGGTCCTGTTCATTTATATCCTTCGCCAGTTCCTCTAAAGGATATAACGCTAATTTAGTTCCACCATTGTTAAAAAAACAATAGCTGGTTGGTCTTCGCTAACTGTTGTTTTAAAACCTAAACCGTCTCTATAAAATTCCAAAGAATGACTAATGTTTTTTACACCTAGAGTAATAAGATTTATTCTATTCATCCTTACACCTCCCTCTTTGAATTAGAAATCTTTTTTTAATTTTCACGGTATCATCTATGAATTAATTGAAAAATATGTCATACAATCCCAATGTTTTGCACTTGTTTTTCGTTTACCATTCCACCCATTCTACTGCAATTCCTTAGCTATTAACATAAAAAAAATCATGTCCAACTAAAACAACCTTCTTATTTTCATTGGCAAAGTTGATTAACTGTATTATGCTTTAAGAAATAATTGTTCGGTAATAAGTTACCTCTTTAAGCACCTGCACCTCTAATGAAGCTACTTTTTATTTGTTTTTGCTGACCCTGTAAATGGGCTCGCTTCATAAGTCAAATCTCTTCCAGCTTCTTTTTCCTCTTTTAAAATTCTCTTTCCAATTGAAGCGAATAGCCAAACAAAGCAACCTAAAGTAACTAAACTACCAAGTGTAGAAATCCAAAAGATTGTATCGCTCATCTAAACATCTCCTATTAAATTTCTAGTATAATACCAACAAAACCTCTTGAGGCATAGACCCTTGAGTTAAACTAACAGTTCTTCAAAATCAATCAATAACCTAAGTTCGCCTCAAAAACTACTTCCCACAAAACTTTCTTATCTTTATCTAAAACTTCAATTTTCATCTGATCTTGTTCTTCCGATTTTGAATTTCTTTCGTATTCATAAGCGCTATACCATATTCTAATGTTATTCTCCTAACCATCTAATTTTATCACAAATATCCAAATATTCACACAAGTGTCAACGGATAAACGCAAGGAAGCGATTTCTCATGTAGAGCAAGCGCTTCCTTGATCTTGTTGAACGCCTTTAACTCTGAAACGTTCGATACCTTTAGCTAATAATATCTAACACCTTGATTCATGTGATTAACTATTCTGTTACAGGATGAGTAACGAGTTTATTATTTTTATCAACACAAGTGTACGTAGATCTTCATAAATATGGAGGAATTGTAAGCTTTTCAAAGTTGGGCAAGCCATTTTCTAAAAACATTTCTTGTTACGATAGAATTGTAAAATATCACCTATAAACCAATTATAATCGCCATAAGTATTCGATTCATGACCTTACATTCATAAGCTATGTACTCATCATGTAATATAGGTGCATTCGTCGTTCTGCTTTTATCAAAGTCCACTTTACCTTGTTTAAACTTATTTACGTTTGAACCCGGAAATACTCCAGCTTGTTGAATAAAATTGGCCTGTTCAAATGCGAGGAAGTTGATAGCGAATGTTCCTATGTTTGATTCAAGTGTGACAAAGACCATTCTAATCTTTAAGCCCATATAATGGATACCCTTATTCCCTAATTAATTTTTAATTTTCAAGTTGTGTGAAACTACAAATACATCAAATAATGATATAGAAAAGTTCAAGAATTCGAATAGGTCATAACAAAATGTAATACTGTTTCAAAATCAGTTGGGTTCATGTAAGCATGCACTCTATCACCATTAAATTTGATCGAGTCGTACTCATATAGATGATAATAGTCATCCTGTATTTTTATTTTTAACTCACCCTTCATTACAGTAACATATTCGATGACTCCTGCCTGATGAGCACCTGGCGAATATTCACTGTTAGGTTTTAGAAAAGCTCTATGTATTTCTAAAGAACCATAATTAGTAGAATCAAATATCGGTTCTAAAGTACAAGATTCATTGGCACTTACTACTTTATTCCCTCTGTTTTTCCGAGAGACTACTACTTCTTGCTTTTCATTTAGCAGTGCTGAAATAGGGAACCTTAAACCGTTTGCTATTTTCCAAATAACACTTAGGGAAGGGTTTGCTTCTCCTCTCTCTATATTACCTAAGGTTAATTTGCTTACCTCTGTTATAGTAGCTAGTTCTTGTAGGCTCATTCCTCTTTCTTGCCTTATTCTTCTAAGAGTTTCTCCAACTTGCTTAGCTAATTTTTCTACTTGATTGCCATTATCTTTGCTATTCATAAAAACCCCTCCTTTTGTAATATATACTCCTAACCACCTACATAGTATAGTATAATTAATCTAAAGTATAATATATTGTACCGATTGGCCATTTAATGAAGGGTGTGTATCTTATGAAAGAAATGTTCATTGGCATATTGGCCTCAATGTTCTTTGCTGTCACATTTATTTTGAATCGCTCCATGGAACTGGCAGGAGGAAGTTGGATGTGGAGTTCTTCTTTAAGATTCCTTTTTATGCTCCCATTTTTATTCTTAATTGTACTGGCAAGAAGCAATTTAAAACAAGTTATTGATGAAATTGTCAGACAACCCTTGCATTGGCTATGGTGGAGTTTTGTTGGTTTTGTTTTATTTTACGCTCCCTTAACGTTTGCGGCTGCATATGGACCAGGTTGGTTAGTTGCAGGAACCTGGCAACTTACTATTGTAGCAGGTGTGTTATTAGGACCATTTTTTTTCAAAACGATTCATTCGAAAAACGGTCCAATCCAGGTTAGACAAACCGTACCGATGAAGGCTTTAATCATTTCACTACTAATCTTGTTTGGAGTCTTACTTATTCAATGGCAACAAGCTAATGTTCTAACGGTACATATGATTATCGTCGGTGTCTTACCTGTTGTCCTTGCTGCGTTTGCGTATCCACTAGGAAATCGTAAAATGATGGAGTTGTGTGGAGGAAGATTAGATACGTTTCAAAGAGTGTTTGGAATGACATTGGCAAGTCTTCCATTTTGGATAATCATTAGTACTTTCGGTTTCATAAAAGTCGGAGCACCTTCTTCCGATCAACTTCTCCAATCTTTTATTGTTGCCATTTGCTCAGGAGTGATTGCAACAACTTTATTTTTTATAGCTACTGACAGGGTTAGAGAGCACCAGGGAAAATTAGCTGCTGTCGAAGCTACACAATCAACGCAAGTGTTATTTGTAATCATTGGTGAGGTATTGCTTCTTTCAACCCCATTACCAAATGGCTTAGCTTTAGGTGGACTATTTATTATTACATTTGGTATGCTCATTCACAGTTTCTATACGAGGAAGATAAAATTAAACCCAAAAATAGAACGGTTAAGGAAAGAACAGAACCTGTAATTCTCATAATAATAAAGGTAGCATAACCCTTAGCATACTCGATTGGTTATGCTATCTATAATTACCCAACAACCTTCCCCACTAAGAAAATGGCCTTCGTTAAATCAAAACTTGTAATCTCCTTCAATAACCTTTTATTGACCCTATATCCGATAAAATTAGGAATACTTTAGTTATCATTCATTCTGAAACCTCTGGTTATTATAATCACTCTGATTAAGCTCTTTATAATAAAAGATAGTTGCAGCTAATTCTCCATTCGCTGATTTCGCATAGGTAGGGATTCTTCCAGCCTGTATATAACCTAATGAAGTGTATAGTTTATTAGATGGGTCACCTTCTCTTGTATCTAAAATTAATAATGACTTATTCTCTTGAATTGCGTTTACTTCTGCTTCTTGCATAAGTAAACGGCCAATTCCGTTACGACGAAAATTGGGATGTGTCATTAACTTTCCTATCTCAGCTCTATGACTTCCATTCTGTTTCCCTGATAGATGCAACTGCACACTTCCAACTATTTGATTGTTTGATTTGGCTACGAGAAGAATTACATCTGGGTTTAAAACTGATTCCCAGTATTTATTTGCGTCTAATTGCTTCATTGGTGGTAAAAATCCTATTGAAGCTCCTTCTTCTACTATCTGTATAATTAATTCCGAAAGTTCATCAATATGGTTCTCAATTGAAAATAATTGTTCAATTTTTATTTCAGTCACCAAGACAGCCACCTCCATTGACGCTACGTATTCGTAAACGTCATCAATTAAAAGGTTAACAATGTTGTATAATTTACAGCTTACTTAAATACAAACTCCCACCTTTGGAGAACATATGTATGTCGTCTACTTCTCTAGGTGTTAAATGATCTCATACTTCTTTAATGCAAACTCGTGAACCTTTAAATAAATATATCATAAATTCCCATTTGCGAATCAAGGTATTCTCCCCTAAAGAAGACAATAACGAAAGTCGCTATTCACTTATTAAAGCAGCGACTTCTTAGTTTAACAAGTCACATTGAAGGTAATCTATCCGCCAACTTATTTAATTATTTGGGCAGGTATAACCCGGTAACTAGATTCTTGAAATATATAGCAATTTCTTCATTGCCACTTTTCAAATAAATCTCAACCTTTACCTTTAGGTTTGGATATAGCTATGGGTATGAGTGAATGTCTCATTCTTTTATTCTATAACCAAAGAGCTACCACAACAGTTCAAGACGTTAAATAAAAATTAGGGAGTTTTAACAAAAGTGTTTTAAAAAAACTCCTTCTTTACATGAACGCAATAGGATTGAAGGAGTTTTTCTCTGTCAAAGTCTTTTTTTCTTTTTTAAGTTTTATTGTCCTTCTATACACCTACCCTAGTCAAATCCTCTAAAGAAAGGTAGGCAACAACTTCATATCCATTTCCTTGACCACGAGGTCTCACAACGACTGTTCCCATGTCTGGAATCGAACCTAGACCAATCCATGGCGGAAAACTGTGAGCAATAATAACTTTGTTACTCCCCGGTGCTGGTTGAGTTTCTAGTACGGAATGAAGATTGTATAATATGTTTGCTTGTTCTGCTGCACTTACATTACGGCTCAAGTTATAAATATTAACCCAAAATGGATCTACTTGAACATAATCTGCTCCAAAAGCCAATGCGGCCGTTTCACTCACTCGGCAAAACGGACTCGACATAACAGGATACATAACTGGTATCCGTAAACGACGAATCGTCTGACCGTACGCGACAGCTTGATTCCTGCCATATTGGGAAAGATTTCTTTGGCACAAACAATGGTCGTAGCTGAGATTCGGTTGATCGACTCCAACGTTTGCTTGCGCGTGTCTTGCGTAAAGAATGTATCCTCCGCCTTGAAGTAAATCGAGTAACGATGGCTGAGTTGAGGCCTGAGGTATTCCCCAAGGTAACGGATTAAACAAAAGTATCTCTCCTTACCCCTGTATGTCTATTCATGTGGTCTTCTCCATTATACTATATGTCATTCGTCTAAAAAGGGTGTTTGGCCCACAGTATTAAGCTAGCTGATTCCGTTAAATCAACTACCTTTCGATTTTTTAGAAACTAATTTCCCATCAATTTAGGTACATATTTTCCTCAGAAGACTCTTTCTCAATTGGGTCTTCCTCTTGTTTGGCTCTCTTAATGAAAAAGGCGAGAATAAGTGCTAGGACAGCTATGAAAGAGGAGATATAGAAAGAAAAATTAATGCCTTCTAACATTGCTTGAATCATCATTTGTTGCTGCATTTCAGGTGTTGATCCTACCTCATTAGATAATGCAGTTGCACTTGTTTCCGTTCGAGTAGACATCACTGTACTAACAACGCTGTCCCAATCGCTCCAGATATCTGCTTTAACGTATTATTCATATCTAAAAGAAGGCTTATCTTCTAAAAAACAATTAGAGAAGATCGAACAGTTGATTTCAGAATTTTTCAATCAACAAGAAAAGATCAATAAACTATAGGTTGTAAGTCCAGTACTATGATCTATCGTACTTATTTAAGGAGCGATCACTTTCTGATACCCACATGCCGAACCGAGCTAAAAAACTTCCTGAACAACTAAAAGAGGATTTAAAACAAGCCGATCTCATTATTCATGCTGGAGATTGGCAAACTGAAGAGGTTTATCACGAGTTGGCTCGCTATGGTGAGGTTCAAGGTGTCATAGGAAATGTCGATGGTCCAAACATACAGGAACGTTTTCTTGAAAAACTAATAATTGAGTATTGTACTTAAGAATGCGATCATAGAAAAAAGAGAGTGAATCAATGATGATTCACTCTCTTTTTGATAATTAAATTTCAATATCGACACCAATGCTGTCGACTCTTCCAACTTCTCTTATGTACGCAGCAACAGCTTGATGTTCTGCATTGTCCACATATGCGTCTAAGGCCGCTTTATCTTGAAAACGAACCATTAACATGACTTGATACTCCTTGCTCTTCTCCGCAAAGTTAAGTCCTGCTTGCAAATCTACAATTCCTTTAAGCTGGTTTTCAAGTGCTTTAAATCGTGTTACGACATCATTTAACTGCTCTTGTGTTGTCGTTTCTCCAAATTTCACTAATACGGTACGTTGTATCATATAATTACCTTCTTTCTATTTCCAAGACTTTTCTAGCAACGTTTATTTTATCTCAACCATGTAGTTAGATGCAATGAATTCAATCTTATAATTTAATAGCTTCATTAGATTCTCTTCTTCAATACGCTAAAATGGAATCTACTAGTAATTTCAGTATGTTTGTTTCGTATCATTAACACGAATTTCTCGACTTTCTGCATAGAGCGAAGAAATAGTAACAACAAGACAACCTAAAGCAAAACATGCTAATAAAATAAAGCCCGCACTATAATGACCGGTGACGCTTTTTAAAACACCCATAACTAGAGGTGGAAAAAAACCGCCAATCCCACCTATTGCACTAATAATACCAGTAATAGCTCCAGTATTCGTTGGTGACACTGATGGTACAAGCTTAAACACCGCCCCATTCCCTGCTCCTAATAACATCGCCATTACAACACAACAAATACTAAAAAGGTTGAAATCAGTAACCAATAAAGCCATGAACGTTGCACACAATGTAATACCGCTAAATAAAAGGATCAGTACTTGATTTGCACCAAACTTATCGGCAATATACCCACCTAGTGGTCTGATAAAAGTAGCGATGATAACAAACCCAGCTACTGTAAATCCAGCATTAACAGCATTTAAATGAAATTCCTCTTGTAATAGAGTAGGTAAATAAAAGCCAAAAGCAACAAATCCACCAAAAGTTAAAAAGTAATAAAGGGAAAGCACCCAAGTAGCCTTAACCCTTGTAACAGACAACGCATCTTTTAACGTGTTTACTTTTTTCGGCTTCGGCAATTCCTTTGTTCCTACCCAGAAAAGAAAAGCCATTACACTAATCGCAATAGCTAAACTCCAAAAGGCCCATTGTAATCCAAAACTTTGCACAATTGAAGGGAGACTTAATGAAGCAACAGCTGTACCGAGGTTACCAATACCTATTATTCCAAGTACTAAACCTTGTTTTTGAGTTGGAAACCACTTCGTTACATAAGTCACAGCAATTGTAAACGTTGTTCCAGCCATTCCAATTAAGAAAGCGCAGAATAAAAGTACACTAAAAGAATTAGCAAACCCAGCTGCAATCATAGGAAATATCGTAAAAAGCATTGTTAGTGTATATACTTTTCGTGCCCCGAATTTGTCTGCAATGATCCCAATTGGAATACGCATGATCGAACCCAAAATAATAGGTGTGACAATAATAAAGCTCTTTTGTGTCTCGCTTAGTTGAAATTGCTCTTGTAAGGTTGATGCTATCGGAGAAAACACCGACCAAACAGCAAAAGAAATGATCATTGCTAATGTTGATAAAAGTAATGCTGATATTTGTTCTTTCTTTTTCATTCCCTTTCCCCCTCATAGATATCGTTTTAAAATAAGAACTGTATACAAGTGCTTCCGTCCCTTATTTTATGTTTTATAAGAAGTACAGGGTAAAGTGTAAAGAAACTACCTTATTATATCTATCACCTTGTTAGATCTGTTCACAAGGAAATTCAATAGAATTAATTTCAGCTCAAAATAGGAAACAAGAAAAAAGTTTACAAGAGAAGGAGAAATTTGTTGCTCTTAAAAGAAGTATTTTACATACGTGTTTTTGTTTGTCATATTATCTTTCAGAAATAGACATGTTTTTTTAGAGGATGCTATGATGAGGTCAATGAAGAGAAAACACTAGGAGGAATGAAAAAATGAAAAATAGTAAACTTAAAAATCCAGGAATTCTATCTTTATTAGTGTTAACATTCGTGGTCTTTTTCCAATAACTAACTTGAAAATAAAAAACAAGCTACTAAGGATGATCCTTAATAGCTTGTTACTAGATCGTACATATTTCCACAGGGCAATCTCCACATTTTAAATATTCTCTTAAGTATTGCAAATCATGAATGACAATCTTATTGTTTTCATAGGCAATGATTTTATCTTTTTTTAGCTCACTCATTAGTCGATTAACACCTTCGCGAGTAGTGCCAATATAATTAGCAATCTCATTATTGGTTAAAGCTATGTTAATGAGAATCCCGTCTTTGTGCTCTTCCCCGTACGAGTTACTAAAACGGATCAGAGTCGAGTATAGACCACCCTTTTTCCCACACAAAATCAGATCTCTAAACTTTGACTGTGTTGACTGGTTATGAATGGACGACCACTTCATAAACGCTACTGCAATTTCTCCATTTTCTTGGAACAATTGTTCTATTACGTGTCTTTCATATCGGATTAACTCGGCATCCTCAACCACTGTAGCCGTCACACTATACGATAAACCATTAAACAAACCTGTTTCACCAACAAGATCTCCTTTTTGATTGAGATTAACAGCAAATTCTTTACCATCGGCCGTTAATTTACTTAATCTGACAAGACCAGAACAGATTAAATAAATGTACTTTGGTGAATCACCTTCAGAGAAGAGTACTGCACCTGATTGAACACTTATATTTGTCCCTTTTGATGACATTAATTGCTTATTCATATCGGAGAGTTGATCAAAGAAACGACTAACTTTACCTTCATTTTGTTTCAATAAAACAGTCTCCTTCCAATTCTTAATTTTCATTCATCCTAACATCTATCCAGATAGAAGTAAAATAAGTTGTATGTCCTATATAGTATATGCAATAAAGTAAAAAGTCTGCTCAGTGAGCAGACTACGTTTTCCTATATTCTATTTTTCTCCAGACAAAAAACGTGATTAATGCAAAAACGACCGATACCATTGCGATTGCTGTGTAGCGATATACAAGGTGAAATTCTAATCCTAAATAGGCCTCAATCGTCCATTGAAGCATTACAACGTTAAACGCCCATGTTACAAAGAATTTAAAATCATGATTTAGCTTGTCTGATAAGTTCACCATATCATCTTTACTTTTTTGTTTACTTCGCTTGCCTTTTCAGTTCATCTGGCATGTTTGATCCTCCTCTCTAATCTGAATAAACACCAAAGAATTCCAGTACGTATTTCCATTTATCTTACTCACTTGTTTTTTTCCTTCAATTACATTCATCTGTGTGCGTCTTCTTCTTAATGATTACATTTTTTCAAAGTCATTAAAGCGAATAGCTTCACTAGGACAAACATATGCGCACATTGGAGCAATATCATATTTCGAATAAGCTCATAGTAAAAAATATAAGCCCATTACAAACTGTGACGTTCCTCACACTACTACTTTTTTCTGTGTCACAAGCAAGAATTAAAACAAAAAAAAGAAACTCCTCATCCATGATGATTCGTTTCCACTCAACCTTTAAGGCGTCACTTTGAAGTGTTGATCGTGATCTAATACTCTTTGATAATCTTCTACATTTTTTATACGTAGAGTAAATGAAGTATTATCCATACAGCGGATTACTTTGAAAGAAATATGTTCTAGTAAATTCATTATTCCTAATTGGTCTTGCTCTACTAATTTTTGAGTCGCTTCTAAACAAGAACGATCATAGATAGCATGATATAATTGCAGATTCCCTTCCCACTCTGGTACAACTAATTGGACATCGGATTGATCTTTTTCAGCCAACATTTGAGTCATCGCATCCATTGAGATAAAAGGCATATCTGGAGTAACAACCCAAAGTGTATCATTTTTTGCTAGTGATAATGCTGCATACATCCCACTCAATGTTCCTGACCCTTTATAATAATCAGTAATCATCCGGATCGACCCGCCAAGGATAGGTAAGTACGAATGAGGTTGATTCGTTACTAATATAATCTCCTGACATACTTTTTTCATTTCTCGAACTTGTCTTTCGATTACTGTTTCCTCTCCAATCTTTAGTAAACCTGGGACAAAATCTAGACCAGTTGTATATCCTCCATCAATTATTACACCAGTTAAATTCATTTAGCCACACCTCCTTAGCTATACTTTATATCCAAATCGTCCAAACATCTGTTAAGTTAGTCACAGTTTTCACCTAATTGAATAAAAGCCCATTTTAGTAAGGTGTGATTTTTATCACATTTTTTTAAAAAACTCTCCTATATAATAAAGATATTCATACGTCAGGAGGAGTTACAATGACAAAATTAACACTTGAGCGTAACATCCAACAAAATACATTCCATCTATCAGATAAAACATTAACGGCATTAACAGATATTATGTACGAACAAACAGTAAAGGCTGGTACTTACTTATTTTGGGAAGGTGACCAAGCGGATAAATTGTTTTATATAAAAGAAGGTCACGTTAAAATGACCAAATCAACATCCGATGGTAAAGATTACATCCTTAATATGTTTAGTAATGGGGATTTATTCGGAGAATTAAGTAGTTTCATGGATATTAAATATAGCTATAACGCACAAGTCATGAAGGATAGTGTGATTGGGGTGATTCAGCAAAAAGACTTGGAAATCGTCCTTTGGCAACAAGGAGAAATTGCAGTCGAATTTTTAAAATGGACTTCTTTATTGAATCAAATAACACAGTCAAAATTACGTGACTTAACGTTTCACGGCAAACTAGGGGCCCTTTGTTCTACTATTATCCGAATGGCTAATTCTTATGGAGAAGAATTGGATAGCGGTATTCGTATTACTAAAAAGGTTAAAAACGGTGAACTAGGAGAATACATTGGTGCCACAAGAGAAAGCGTAAATCGCATGCTATCCGATTTACGTTCAAGAGAAATCATAGGTCAAGAAAATGGTCATCTTGTTGTCTATGATCTGAATCGATTAAAAGAGATCTGCCATTGTGAAAATTGCCCTTTGGAAATTTGTAGAATGTAATAGATTAATTGAGGATGATACTCCGAGATCGTCCTCCTTTTTTTGTATAGGACCATGTATTTTTTTAAAAATCTCCTCTTCATTATCAACTTAACCTTTAAAAAGTGATGTTCATCACAGTATTTTTCCGGTTTATCTTATAATGTAAGAACAAAGGAGTGAGCAACTTGTTAAATGGAAATATCATCGCAATTACGAGTGGTAAAGGTGGAGTAGGAAAGTCGACCGTTGCTGTCAATTTAGCCTTATCATTAGCTGATCTTGGCAAGAAAGTTGCCCTTATAGATCTAGATATTTATGGATATAGCATTCCAAAGATTTTAAACATCGAATCTAAACCAAAAACAATGAATAATAAGATTATCCCAGTTGGGCACGAAAATATCACCGTTATGTCAATGGGGTTTCTACTAAAAGGAAATGAGCCTGTCGTCTGGCGTGGTCCAATGATTGGGAAAATGGTCGGTCACTTTTTTGATGAGGTCATTTGGGGAAAACAAGACTTTGTGATTCTTGATTTGCCGCCCGGTACTGGTGATATGGCATTGGATCTCCATCAAAAATTACCACAGTGCCAAGAAATCATTGTGACCACTCCGCATCCAAATGCGGTCCACGTAGCGGAGCGAACCGGCATCATGGCAAAGCAAACAAATCATACGATATTAGGTGTCATTGAGAACATGTCGTATTTCACGCCTGATGGAATGGAAAAATATTTTATATTTGGTCAGGGTGGCGGAAAAAAACTGGCTACTAATCTAGGGACTGACGTACTTGCTTCTATCCCGCTAGCATCTCCACAGGAAAACGGAGAACCTTCTGTCTTAATAACCGATGAACCAGAACTGAAAAACATCTATCAATCATTGGCTAAAGATTTAATTAACAAACTTACACCAGAGACAATTCAATAAATATAATTTCAATATATCGATTGAGAACATCTTATTTTTTAAGATGTTCTCTTTTTACATGAATAAAAAATCTAGTATGAAAAGAACCGCTCCTCTACCTGGGACACTGGTTCCATTATGTAGCTCCATTAGCTTTATTTTAGTCAATGTTCGGACATAGGATCGGCTATTCTATTAAAAACTCCCATATTCATTCTTCATAGTTACATAACGTACCCTATGTCCATGAGAACACGTAATTATAAAGATTCCTTGAAAATACCGGATCTGGTGTCCGAGTTTTAATTTTGGTACCTGTAATTTGGCATTACTTTTCATTCATCATCATTTTTAGATTAAGAAATTTAAAGGAATGTTCGCTTTGTCCCCTCACTTCTCTCCATTAAAAATTATTGCTGTGTTAATATAACAGGACCAGCGTTGGTGATAGCAATTGTATGTTCATATTGAGCAGACAATTTACCATCAACCGTCCGTGCAGTCCACCCATTTGAATCTAGCTTACTCCCCCAAGTCCCTTGATTTACCATCGGTTCAATTGTGATGACCATACCTTCTTTTAGCCTTAGCCCTCTGCCAGGAGATCCAAAATGCAGGATTTGTGGTGCTTCGTGAAGAGTCGGACCAATACCGTGACCTGTAAAGTCTCTCACAACAGAAAAGCCTTCAGTCTCCACAAAAGATTGGATCGCATGACCAATATCACCAAGTCGATTGCCTGCAACCGCCTGCTCAATTCCCTTGTAAAGAGATTCCTCAGTGACCTCCATCAACTTTTGAGCATCCTTTGAGATATCTCCAACTGCATAAGTCCAAGCTGAATCGGCTAATCCCCCTTTGTAGTTTACGACCATATCTATGGTCACAATATCTCCAGCCTCAAGTGCCTGAGTTCTCGGAAAACCATGACAAATCTCATCGTTAATGGACGCGCATGTCGCAAAGTTATAACCTTTGTAACCCTTTTGCTCGGGTGTTGCTCCATTACTTAGTAAGAATTGCTCAACAAATTGATCGATCTCCATCGTTGTGATCCCAGGCTTGATCATTTTGGCTATTTTTTTGTGACAATCTGCCAAAATACTACCCGCTTGCTGCATTAATTTTATTTCTCTTTCGCTTTTTAAGTTCACCATATCAATCACTCCTACTTAACGTCACTTAAAACTCAAAAACTCTTAAACACCCTATTTTAATGTTCCAAACTTAAAGCACTCTGCGGTATGATCATGTATCATACCGGCAGCCTGCATGAAAGAATAGCAAATAGTTGGACCTATAAATTTAAAACCATGTGATTTTAAAGACTTACTTAAAGTTTCTGACAAAGTATTGTATGAAGGAACATCTAAATGTGATGTCCATTGATTCACAATAGTCGTATGATCAACAAAGGACCAAAGAAAATAAGAGAAAGTACCAAATTCTTCTTGAATTTTCAATACACAATTCGCATTATGTATGACAGATTTCAACTTTAATTGATGCTGAATCAGATGTTGATTTTTAAGCAATTCCTCTAATTCTTTTGTTGTGAAAGCTGCGACTCTTTCTATAGAAAAGTTGTGAAAAGCCTTTTGATAATGCTCTCTTTTTTTTAATACAGTTAACCAACTTAAACCAGCTTGTGCCCCTTCAAGTGTCAGATATTCAAATAATTTTTGATCACAATAAATAGGTACACCCCAATCTTGATCATGGTACTTTTTTAATAATTCGTGTTCCTCAGCCCACTTACACCTTTTTATCATGGCTGCCTCTTTCCTACATGAAATGATTTTAACTATATTTCCTGTTTTGATATATTTATTCACTCCATTTAGTTTAAACCATCAAAAACACGATAAGAAGAAAAAGATTTCACCCTGAATTTAATTATATTATAACAAGGATTCAGCACCATTAATAAAAATTTGGCTTCCTGTAATATGGTTTGACGCTTCAGATGCTAAAAAGGCGACGAGATCCGCTACTTGCTCTGGTTTTCCTGCTTGATGCTCTAACGGTTGTGAACCTTCTGGAAATTCAATAGGAATGTTGATTTTTTTTAGAGCATTCTCACCTCGAAATGTATTCTCTCCAATATTAGTTTCTATTTCCCCTGGGCAAATCATATTAACCCGTATCTTATATCTAGCTAACTCGAGAGCTGCCATTTTCCCAAATGCAACTTGTCCAGCTTTTGAAGTACTATAAGCAGACATTCCCAAATGACGAAAGGTTCTTGTTCCGTTAATAGAGCTTGTAATTATAATGCTGCCTCCATTTTCCTTCATATGAGGGATGGCCAATTTTACCGATAGAAATGTACTTCTTAAGTTTGTGCTCATGGTCTGATTCCACTCTTTTGCTGTTAAGTCTTCAATCGGTTCAACTTTTCCATTGATTCCTGCATTCGCAAACACAATATCAAGTTGCCCCAAGTGTTCCATTACCTGCGGGAGACTTTCTTCCATTCTTAAAGGATCAGAAACATCTGTATCTGTTACGATTGCTTCTCCACCAAATTTTTCGATTTCCAGTTTGACTTTTTCAGCATTTTTTTCTTTAAGTTCAACAAGAGCTACTTTTACTCCACTCTGTGCAAGTTTAATAGCGCTTGCCCTCCCAATGCCAGATGAACCACCAGTTAAAAGAGCGACCTTGTTTGTTTTCGTCATTGAACACACTCCTAACCAAAAAATATTTTCATAATCTACCCAAATAAGATAAAAATATTCTATTCTGTTTGCCCCCTTACCGTTGGTACAGATATTTTTTTAATGTCAAGATTTAGACACATTAATTTAATTGGCGCTTAACGGCTTCATACTAAGGGTCGGTACGATTATAAGAAATCCCTTCCAAAAAACGTCAGCATTTAAGCAATGACAGGCTTCTTTTCCTATGCCTATAATAAAAAGATCTATAACAACAAGGTGGGGAATGCATGTTAGATTACAAGATTCATAATAGAGAAAAAGACCAAGAGGACTTAGTTCTAATTCATGGCCTCGGTGGCAACTCTAGTATCTTTTACAAGCAGTTCAAGCATTACAAAAAAGAATTTAATGTCATTACGATTGAATTACCTGGACATGGAAAATCCCCAGATTTACATACCTATATGGAAGAGTTTTCTTACCAAGTCGCAGCAAGGGAAGTCTTAACAACCTTAAACTCATTAGGAATAAAACAAGCCCATTTTGTTGGAGTTTCCCTTGGCACTATTATTATTCATTACCTCTTACAGGATGCACCTGAACGTGTGAAAAGTGCCGTATTAGCAGGGACTGTCACGAGGTTCACCCCCTTTTCAAAAGGCTTACTTTTGTTAGGTAAGGCGATCAAAGATTTCACACCATATATATGGATATATCGCCTATTCGCACGTATTATGATGCCGAAATCAAACCATAAACAATCAAGAATAATTTTTATAAAAGAAGCGATAAAAATGAAAAGAAGTAATTTTCTAGGTTGGTATGACACCTGCTATTCGGTTGAAGAAAGCTATAAAGATGTTCAACGTATCGCATCCGGCATACCTAAACTCTACGTATCGGGAAGTGAAGACCATCTATTTATAGGGCCTTTAAAAGAAGATATTGAAAACGATCCCAATGCAACCTTAGTCGTGATTGAAAAATGTGGGCACGTTTGTAATCTAGAAAGAGCGAAAGAATTTAATGATCTATCTCTAACTTTTTTACTTGAACAACAAGAGCCAATGAAACAAGCTAACTAAGACAAACTAACAGGAGTGTCTATTTTGAATATATTTTTAACAGGTTCTACAGGCTTTTTAGGTGGAAAATTAATAAACAATTTAATTAGTGGAACAAATAATGAGTTATTTATTCTAGTCAGAAATCTTGAAAAAGCCGAGAAATTAAGAGATCAATTCGATCTTGAGGAACAGCAGAGAATTCATTTTATCAAAGGAGATATCACGCTTCCTTATTGTGGTATAACGGAAGTCGAATTGATCCAATTGCATTATAGTGTTGATGTTTTCTATCACCTAGCAGCGTTAGTTAAATTTGACCTTGATTTAAGAGATGACTTGTTTTCGGTAAATTATAACGGTACCTATCATGCCCTGGAATTAGCAAAAAGAATTCAAGTCAACAAATTCCTTTATGTGAGTACCGCCTACACTGTTGGTAAAAAACAAAAAGGTGTGGAAGCTTTATATTCACCAACGGACGACTACCACAATCCTTATGAAGAGAGTAAAGTGAAGTCCGAGCATTTAGTCTTTTCCTACGCAGAAGAGATGGATGTTTCCATCTTTAGACCTTCTATTATCGTCGGTGATTCCAAAACAGGAGAAGCAGACTCGGAATTCACCTTATACGGATTTATGAGGGCTCTCGATCTTTTCAAAAGAAAAGTGTCAAGGAGACCCAACATGAAAAATGCTACATATCGCTTAGTTGCCAATAAGAACGGTACATCTAACCTGGTCCCTGTTGATTATGTAGCTGACGTGTTAAGCATAGCCACATTAAATGCTGAAAAAAATAAAATCTACAACATTACGAATCCGAATCCTCCTAAAAACATTGAACTGCTTTCTATGTTAAAAAAGGCGCTTGCATTTGATCAACTAGCGGTGACTGAAGACACAGAACAGCTGAATTTGAATAAAGAGGAAGAAAAACTGAACGGAATGGTTGACATTTTCCAAGTTTATCTTTCAGGCGCGATTCAATTCGATGATGATCATACTCAAAAATTACTTAGTGGCACGAGTGTAAATCATTTACAGCTAACTCCAGAAATGATCCAAATGATTATGAATGCATATTTTTCAACTCAATTAGAGAAGGTATAATAATTAGACTAAATGAGAAAGCATGAAGGGCAACTCTCTAAAGAAAAGTAGAGGGTTGCTCTTTTTTATGTCCTTAAAGTTTTTACTGCAATATTTGCTTATGCATCATTTTTAATTATTTTAACGTAACCTTGTATTCTATGAATAACACTTGCAAAATATAGATCAGTTATAAAAAAATGACTAACAAATCCATTTACGATTTGCTAGTCATTTTACATGAGTTACTACTTCAAAGGAAACAAGCTACTAATCAACGGTTACCTCATCATCATTCATTCTTTTTTGACGAGAAAATAAGCCTTTCCACCAATTTGTAAAGCGGTCTGTGTAAATGTACATTACCGGTACGAGTACAAGTGTTATAAACGTAGAGAACGATAACCCAAACACAATAACCGTAGCCATCGGCGCCTGTAACTCCGCACCTTCACCAATTCCAAGGGCAAGTGGAACCATAGCTAGTACCGTTGTTAGCATCGTCATTAGAATCGGGCGTAGTCTAGTAGGGCCTGCTTCTAAAATCGCTTCTTCAGTTGTTAACCCACGTTTTCTTAAAATATTAATATAATCGACTAAAACTATCGCATTGTTCACCACAATACCTGCTAGCATAATCACACCGATAAACGCTGGAGCACTTAATGGTCTTCCCGTTAGGATGAAACCGGCCATAATTCCAATAAAAGTGGCAGGCAAACTAAACATAACAATAAATGGATAGATCACTTTCTCAAACTGGAATGCCATTACAGCATAAACAAGAAAGATAGCTAGACCTAAGGCAAGCGTAAGGTCAAAGAAAGCATCCATCATCATTTCATAGTCTCCACCAGTCTGATAATCATAGCCCTCAGGGAAAATATATTGATCTAATTCATTTTCAATATCAGTAATGACGGCTCCTAAGTCACGATCCATAAGATCTCCCGTTATCGAGACACCACGAGTTTGATTCTGTCGGTTAATGACGTTCGGACCATCTGCTTGCACAAAATCAGCTACTGCCGAAAGAGGAATCGTGTCACCAGCAGGTGTTAATAAAGGAAGTTGTTTCAAACTATTATAATGGTTTCTTTGTTCTTCAGGTAATACAACTGTGACATTGATTTCCTGTCCTTCCGTCCGCATCAATGTCGCAATTTGACCATTTACACTTGATGTAATGGTCTGCATAATTTCAGCGTAATTCAATCCATATTGTGAAGCAATATCCCGGTCAATATGAATTTGAGTTTCGGTTCTCGTTTCACCCATAGAATGTGTCACATTTGTTGTACCAGGTATGTCCCGAATGATTTCCTGAATGTCATCGGCAATAAGTTTAAGAGTATCAAAGTCCTCTCCCCGGAGTTCAATTTCTATTGGGTTACCACCCATGCCCTCACTTTCCAAAGCACGGACATTTACATCTATGTCAGGTAGAGTTTCCGCAAAAGCACTAAAATCGGTTATTAATTCATTTGTTGTACGTTCTCTTTCACTTGGAGGTACTAAACGAATATATAATTCTCCTTCGTTAGAGCCACCAGCCATGAAACCGCCACCGCCAATCGACGTTTGAACGACTTCAGTCACACCAGAATCAAATATAAATTGCTCTAATTCACTTACTATATTCCTTGTTTCTTCAGTTGGAGTTCCCGGAGGTACTTCAAAGCTTGCAGAAATCTCTCCTTGATCAAATCCAGGCATGAGTTCTACACCAACTAATTTCACTCCTCCAAGACTAGCTATTAATAAGAGCAAGGTTCCAAAAACAATGGTTTTTTTTCGTTTAAGTGCCCACCCTAAAATTTTTCGATACACTTGGTCTACTAGATCAAAAAATCGTCCAATACTTGCACTTAATTTCTTTAAACCTTTAGGATCCTCATCAACCTTCAGTTCTGGAAGGAGAATTCCTGATAACATCGGAACAAACGTTAAAGCCACTACTAATGACGCAAGTAACGTGAATCCAACAGTTAAAGCTAATGGCATAAATAGCTCTGCCGCAATTCCTCCTGTGAACACAATCGGAATAAAAACGACTAGACTGGTTAACGTAGAAGCAATAACAGCTGATGAA
This sequence comes from Halalkalibacter alkalisediminis, assembly GCF_028610705.1. GTDB lineage: Bacteria > Bacillota > Bacilli > Bacillales > Bacillaceae_D > Halalkalibacter > Halalkalibacter alkalisediminis. Next base: position 9,286 of record NZ_JAQQWT010000002.1, on the reverse strand, counting down.
ACTTCAGAGGCACCTTTTTTTGCTGATTCAATTCGACTATAGCCTCTTTCTCTATATTTATAAATATTTTCTAAGATGACGATCGAACTATCAACAAGCAGTCCAATCCCTAAAGCTAGTCCACCTAAAGTAATAATGTTTAGCGTTTCTCCCGCAAAATAAAGCAAAGTAAAAGCGGAGATTAAGGCAATTGGAATCGATAAACCAATAATTAACGTACTTCTGAAACTTCTTAAAAATACTAATAAAACTAAAACAGCCATTGATCCACCGAGTATCATATTCAAAACTACACTTTTAATGGAATCGTTAATAAATAAAGCAGTGTCCATAACGGTTGTTAACGTTACGCCTTGGGTAAGTTCTGCTTGAATGACTTCCATTTCTTTTTTGACAGCTTTTGACACTTCTACAGTATTTGAATCAGATTGCTTTAAAATATCCAAACTTAACGTTGGTTCACCATTTAAATAGGCAAGCGTGGACATCTCTTTAAACGTATCCTTCACTTCCGCAACTTCAGTTAGTTTTATCGTTTCACCTGTTCTTAGTGGAATATTAATCTTTTCTATATCACGAACAGAGCGAAAATCGCCAATAATTCGTAAAGGGACATCTTGTCCCCCCCGTTCGACTTCACCAGCAGAAGCACTCATACTCTCTCCACCAATAATTTGAGCAAGCTGAGAGATCGTTAATCCGTACCCTTGTAAGATCGTTAAATTTGGTTCAACAATAATTTCTCTTTCTTGTCCACCTGTTAAATTGACTTGAGCGACTCCAGGAATTCGTTCCAACCTTGGAACTAAGGTATCCTCTGCAATATAGGTCAATCTAGTTAGATCCATATCTCCCGAAATACCGAGCTGCATAATAGGCATCTGATTTGGATCAAAACGCAACACGCTTGGTGTCCCCGCTCCCTCAGGTAAAGATTGACGAACCATATCGACTCGTTCCCTCAGGTCTAGCATGACAACATCTAAATTTGTATCAAAGTCGTACATCATAAAAATAAGTGATTGGTTTTGTGCAGACATGGATTGCATCGTTTCTAATCCTTCGGTCGCACTTAATGCCCCTTCTAAAGGACGGGTCACTAAGTTTTCAACCTCTTGAGGTGCTGCACCATTATAAGGTGTTGTTACGACTGCAATAGGAAGGTTCAAATCTGGCATTAAATCTACTTTCAAGCCAGATAAGGAAACCCCTCCAAGTATGATCATAACAAGAGCAAGTATGATCACCCCAACAGGTCGTTTGACAGATTCATTGATTAAATTCAACTAAAGTACCCCCGATATCAAGATGTTACTTATCCGTATCTTCATTTTCTTCCTCAAGTTCTTCTGTTTCTATTTCATCACGCATTGTCTCATCTACTTCAGCTTCATTAAAAGATGGATTTATATCGTTGCGAATATTAATAAGTGCTCCGTCATATAGTTGATGAATGCCTCTGACAACCATAAATTCTCCTTCACTGACACCACTTTCAATGGCAAACCATTCTGTTGTTTCACTCGATATTTCCACCGTACGTCTTTCAACTTTTTCTCCATCACTCGTCACAAATATAAACGATTCATCATTCTCTTCCAATACCGCTGCAACTGAAACGAGTACTTGCTCATTCGCAATAGCTGTATCAATGATAACTTCTGCAAGCATGCCTACTCTAAGGTTGTCTTCTGGATCAGTTAGCTCAATTTCAACTGGATAAGAGCGCGTTTGCTCACCAGGTAATAAACTAATATATTTTATTTTCCCTTCATATCTTTGATTAAAAGAGTTAATATAAACGACTACACTTTGATCCATTTTAATATTAGGTAACATCGATTCCGTTACATTAATCTGAACGATCGGCTCGTCCATTTGTACTAATTGCATAAGAGGGGCTTGCGGAGAAACCAATTCTCCTACTACCGTATTAAATCCGGTAATTTGGCCTGAAATAGGTGCCATCACGACAGCATGTGTCTTTTGTTGCTCAGCCATTTGAACAGAAATTTCCGCTTGTTTAACAGAAGCTTCTGCCGCTTCAATTTGCCCAGTTGATTTCGCTTGTTCTAGACCCATTTCTGCTTGCTTCACAGCTGATTTTGCTTGATTGACATCTTGTTGTGTTGGCATGTTACTGCCTAACAAGCTACCGAAAACGGCTTGTAATTCTTCTGGCACTTCGTCGAGTAAAACATCTGAACTACTCTCTGCATTTACAACCATATCATGAACTTCTCTTGCTTGATTCAACTGTAACTCCGCTTGCTTAATGCTTTGTTCTCTTATACTTTTAGAACTATTTAAGTTGGCTCTTGCAGCTTCTAACCCAGCACGAGCTTGAGCAATATTTAAATCCACATCTGTAGCATCTATTTCTATTAAAACATCCCCACGTTTCACCGTGTCACCGTTTTTCACAAGTACCTTTTTCACTTCACCTGAGAGCATTGGAAGTACGGGCATATGCTTACCTGCCATTACATTTCCTGATAGTTTCAGCTCATTTGATAATACTCCTCGAGTGACTTCACTTATTTCAACAGGATGAGTAGGCGCCTCTGCTTCTTCTTCATTTCCTGATACGGTTTCACTAGTTTGCGAATTACACCCTATTAATACGAACATACATACTAATAGAAAAGCAGCCCATACGTTTTTATTACGAATCATTCCATTAACCCCCAAATTTAAAATCACAATATCCATCATTTTAACATGTTAAAATGAACAGAATATGAACAAACAAGAATAACGTAAGGTAAATCCCCTCCATTAAAAAAAGACCGAACTTCCTGTATATTGAAAGTCCAGACTTCGTTTATTCATTCTTTACCCGATAAAGGAAGTGTGAAAGTGAATTTCGTTCCTATTCCCACCTCACTCTCTACATGGATCGAAGAATCATGCAAATCAATGATTTGCTTGACGATCGATAACCCGATTCCCGTGCCGAGGTTGTTTGTACGTGATTTATCAACTTTATAAAACCTTTCCCATATCCTCTCTAACTCATCTTCGCTAATTCCTTTTCCATGATCTTCAATGGTAATGATCGCATCTTCATTTTTATGGTTCATTCTCACGTAAATCATCTCCTGTTGTTTCGAAAAATGGATGGCATTTTGAAGTAAATTAATCAATACTTGTTCAATTCTGTCGGTGTCTGCAAAAACATAATAATCTTTTTCATCTGGCATCTCTACTTCTATTAGATGTTTTGAAAGTTCTGGTTCCATTTTTGCAATCACTTGCCGTACTTGCTCGGATATATTATAGGATTTACGATGTATTTGTAATTCATTAGATTCTAGTTTGGTCATATCTAATAAATCATTGACTAGTTTAATCAGTCTTTCTGTTTCACTTTTCATGATGGTCAAATAATGACTTCGTCTTTGGTCTGGGATTGTACCATCTAACAGGGCAACTAAAAAGCCTTTAATGGAAGTGAGAGGAGATCGTAAATCGTGCGAAACATTCGCAACAAAATCTTTTCTCATCTGATCTATGCTCGACAATTCTTTTGCCATGTAATTAACACTGTTTCCTAATTGGCCAATCTCATCATTTGTCGTGATTTTCACTTTATTAGAAAAATCACCTTTTGCAAATTTTAAAACAGCATGGTTCAATTCACGAAGTGGTGATGTGATTTTTCTTGAAACGAAGAAAATGATCATTCCCGTAAATACAACTGTTATAAGCAAAGCGACCAAGTTAATGATTTTAATTTGACTCGCCTCTCTGTCGAATCCATGTAAAATAGAGACAATCACATGATTATGTTGATCAGCTGACTCAATCTGCATAGGTGCTGCCACAACAAACATATAATGGTTATTCGCACGTATCCTTTTTGTAACCTCTTCCCCATTCAAAGCTTTTTGAATAAGCGCTCTGTCAATAATTAAATCTTCTATATCTGTTTGTTCCGATTGGTAGGTTAAATTGGCTTGATGATCAAACACAAATGTAGCCTTATCTTCTTGATTTAACGTTAATTCTAGAGAGGCTTGGACGATTTTTTCATCCCAGTTCTCTTCATTAGCAAGGTTAATATGATAAGCTAGCTGCTCGCGTTGATGTTTTAAACTTTCTTTTGCAGAATTCAAGAAAACATTGTGAACGAGATAATTAAAGACGACACCGAAAAAGATTAGCGACGAAAGTAGAATTAATAACGTCGTTAAAAACAATTTAATAAAAATGCTTTTTCTCTTAAGCACTCCCATTCACCTCAAACTTGTAACCGACTCCTCTTATCGTTTTTAATGTCCAAAAGGGAGGTTGCTCCCCAATTTTTTCGCGGACTCTCTTGATGTGTACATCAATGGTTCTAGGATCACCTTCGTAGTCCATTCCCCAGATTTTCTCTAGTAGCTGCTGCCTTGTAAAAACTTGATTGGGATATAAAGCGAGAAAGTACAATAACTCTAATTCTTTTGGCGGCATCATCACCTCAACATCATTTCGATAAATTTTGTACTGTATGATATCGATGGTTAAAAAATTCAACTTAATATTCGCTTTGGAGACTTGAGTCGGGTAAGCTCTTCGAATAACAGCTTTCATACGTGCTATTAACTCATTCGGATCGAAAGGTTTTACAATATAATCATCTGCCCCTAGATCGAGTCCTTTAATTTTGTCGTAATTTTCCCCTTTTCCCGTTAACATAATTATAGGGATCAAACGGTTATCCTTTCTAATTTCCCGACAAACTTCCCATCCATCTGTTTCAGGTAACATGATATCTAATAGAACAAAATCTGGTTTTTTATCAAAATACTCAGATAAACCAGCATCTCCGTTACTCGTTAAAATGACTTTAAAACCAGCTTTCTCTGTGTATAGCTTAATAAGATCTGCTATATTAGGATCATCTTCAATGATTAATACCTTTAAATTTTTATTCATGTTCGCTTCCTTCCCGTACATTTAATCTATTAACGTTTTGCATAAATCGTATCTCTTTACATAATCATCTGCAAGTTAAATACATATGACAGTCGGCCCCACCTATTTTCACCTCTGCAAGAATTAATGATATGGCCTACTTGAATAATACTAATTGAAACAATATGAAATAGCTTTTAACATTAAGACGAATCGAAACTTTCCAGGAGGTTTCAGTGACTTTACTAAGATATCTATTTACATGTATAGGATTCATTGTTTTTCTTAGTGGCTGTGTAGAAACTAAACTAACGGCTGAAGAAGTTATAACTCAATCCATTGAAGCTATGGATGACATATCTGAATATGCTTTTTCAATAGAGTCGTATATAGAGAATGAAAACACATTAACAGTGTAGAACTTGGATGGCTTATCGTCCGTAAAGATAGAAAGGAGGGAGAATCATTCATTATCCAATAAAGAAACCTATTGGTGTGATGTGTTATGATGAATTTATACATGTTAACTAATCATTATATTTAGTTGACATATATGTCCAATTGAAACTTTCGTACTGGGGGCGAATTATGTATAATCTACGAGGTCATCATCTTTTTTGCCTTCTGGGCTATCGGGGAATGGGCTATTCCCAAGAATACGTGGAAAATATGACGCGTTTGCACCAAAACTTGAGAGACAACCCCCAAACGTGGATTCAAATTGTAAAAGGCCCTGATCAGTTGTGTGAAAAATACCCAAACTCGGGTATTTACCACTGCCAAAACGACAATATCTATGAAAAAGATGCTGCTATTTTAGAGATATTGGAGCTTAAGATCGGACAAATTCTGTATTGAGAGGACATTGAATCCCGCATCCGAAAACATGTCACCACCTCCGATATTCAAATCGTCTGTGAGACTTGTTCCTGGCGTTCTTATGGGGTTTGTGAAGAAGGTATCCAAGAGATTCTTGAAGGGAAGGGCTTAAGGAAAATTAATTAAGTCCTTCTGCTTTTGTAAAGGTTTTGTTTTTTGAATGGCAATTAAAAAATTGCTTTAATGACAGATTGAAAAATGTTGCATTTTAATTGTCTTGGGGAAAACCTTTTAAAAAAGATCTTTGTTTTAAACTTTTTTGCGTCGTTACTTCAATAAAAGAAATCATACCCTTCTGAATGGCCCCCTTAGTTTAATAAGCAGCTAAAAAATTCTATTTTAAGTTCAGTTTCTATCACTTATTTATCGTAACTTACTCTATATGATATATACCTTGGCATTCGATTTGGAACTAATATCTTGTATCTGAACATAATATTACAATTCCTTTTGAAGTTAATAGTATTAACAAATCAAATAGGCTTCCTTTTAACTTGTAATTATGACATTGCAATGCGATCTCATGTTAAAAATAAATAATCATTGATCTAACAAGGATAGTAAAACCCAAATCACTATACGATTTGGGCGGCTAATTGATATCTTATTTCTTGTAACGAAAATACTTAATCTGAGATGCATAGGTTTTTTTAGGGTGAAACAAGAGGATCGACTATAAAAACTTCTCTCTCTAAGGTTATTAGTGTTGCTTTAGAATTTATCAAGACCTATTTCGTAAAAAGTCATAAAAAACAAAGGGTGATACATATTATACATGACTAATATGTATCACCCTTTTACTTCTTGTTCAACAATCGCGCCCGATCGTATTATAAGGTCAGCCAGTTATTTCTGGTTGACCTTTTTTTATATCGATATATGATTACGGTATCCGGGGTAGAACGTTCGCGCCCGTGGGGCTTAGACCCCGTCCGCAAAACAGTTCGCCCCCTACTTGTAGAAACATGTTTGAGGCTGGTTGGGACTATGATCTCGCATAACAAGCGAAGCTATGATACTACAAGAGAACTAGGGGAAACCGGTAATCTATTATTTTGAGGTGGAATTTAGAATGAATCCAGTCGTAGGTCTGGATGTTTCAAAAGGAGAAAGTGAAGTTCAAGCATTTTTAGATAAAGGAAAACCTTATCGTAAAAGCTTTAGTATTCGGCATGATCTTGAAGGTTTAGGATTATTACTTGAGTTTCTTAAGGAAATAAAGAATAGGACCGGTCAGCAACCTCCGGTTGTATTGGAATCTACAGGGCATTATCATACTCCAGTTGTTCAGTATTTGGAGGAACGGAATTATTTATTAATAATCGTCAATCCATTGATTTCTCATAGGGCCAAAAGTTCAAGTTTACGAAAAGTGAAAACAGATGCCATTGATGCTTATCGCCTCTGTGAGCTTTACTATAAAGAGGAGTTAGAACCCTATAAAAAACGTGGAATACGACTTTTAAACCTCCGTAATCTCACAAGGCAACATATGAGTATAACCGAGATATATGTACAAACCAAGTTACAATTTCAAGCAGTGTTAGATCAAGTATTTCCTGAATATAAAGGAGTTTTTGGTGAGTTATACTCTGTAGTATCTTTGCTTACTTTGCAAAAATATCCTACATCAGATGATATCTTAGCTGCTAGTGAGGATGATTTGGCTAATGGGATAAAAGAGTTATATAAGCATGGATCAAAAAAATGGGTAAAAGAAAAGGTACAAAAACTTAAGATTGCGGCAGCTCGCAACCCATTTCAAAAGACCTTGTACCAAAGTCATTTGTTGAGTATGAAAATGTATATTCATATGCTTCTTCAATACAAAGAGCATCTATCAACGTTAGAGGCAGAGATAGATACTCTCGCTAAAGAAATTGAAGAATATAAGATTATCCAATCTATCCCTGGCATTGGTGAAAAAATCGCGGCAACGATTATTTCCGAGATTGGTGAGATAGACCGGTTTAATCACCCTAAAAAGCTTGTCGCATTCGCTGGGGTTGATCCAGAGGTATTTGAATCTGGTAAATTTAAAGCCACCCTCGTGCGAATTACAAAACGTGGTTCTAGTAGACTACGGCATGTCTTGTATATGGCTGTTCGTGCTGGAATACGTGAGGCTCGTAAAAAGAAAACAAGTGATGAGATAATCCCTAGAAATAAGAGATTAAGAGAATTTTACGATAAGAAACGCAGTGAAGGTAAATTGTATAAAGTCGCCGTTATTGCTTGTGTTAATAAGCTCTTACATTGGATCTATGCGATATTAAAAAATAAAACCACTTTCCAAGATGTTGCTTAGAAACTATATCTAACCAAATGCAGAAAAATCTTCCATGAACAGTCTAACGGAAGGTTATTTGGCATGCGCATTTTTAGTATAACATGGGTAATTTATGTTTTTTAGTGAAAAATGTTGACAAACTATTAGCTGGTTTTGTTGAAGATCAAAGGCTGTTAAAGCTGGCTCGTACTTATCTAACTCTTGCTTAGTTAACATAAAATTCGTTAGTGAAAATTAAAACAGCCTTAGATCTTATAATTCCAAGGCTGTTAAATATACCATACTGTAACAGTAACTATCTTTTCTTAATCGCAACAATTCTAATTCGTTTATAATCAGCTTCCCATATACCATCTTTATATAAAGTTGATTGTATCTTATTTTTTATTTTTTCGTAAATAACTATTTTTTCTTCCTTAGAGAACTCTGGGAAAAAGTCATCCGCAAAACTATCTAACCAATGATTCAACCCCATTTCTCCATCAGTTAATGGGGTAGGTCTATCAAAATGATGAGCATATGATACTCTAAATCCGTACTGTTCAAGTATAGTACTATATTCCCCTATACTTGGAAAATACCAAGGGTTTCTTTCTGCTACATTCATTCCATATTCTTGAGAGAGTACCTCTGTTATTCCCCGAATAACAGTTTGAACATTTCCTTGGCCACCAAATTCAGCTACAAAGCGACCCCCTGGATGTAATGCTAGCTCAACCGATTCGACCACTTTGGTAGCTTGTTTCATCCAATGAAGGGCTGCATTCGAAAAAACAGCATCATACTTTTCATTTGTTCTAAATGTTTCTCCATTTGCAACAATGAATGGGATTTGAGGATACTTTTTACGTGCCTTCTCAATCATTTCTCCTGAGAAATCACTGCCTGTCACAATCGCACCTGACTTGAAAATTTCGTAGGTAAGATCTCCCGTTCCACAACCCAAATCAAGTATTTTTTCTCCCTTTTGTGGTTGAAGTAGCTCAACTACTCCTTTGCCATAACTAGATACAAAGCTTAATTTATCATCGTACAAATCTGCATTCCAAACATTCACAGAACTCATATAATAACACTCCCCTAATTTTGAAATATTGTTATTTTCATAATAATCTATAAAAATTTATTCAACTAAGATCACTAGTGTTGCATAAAAACTAACTGAATTTTCAGTTTTAAAGTTCTTCCTGTTTAGAGCCAAAAAAGTAAATACCT
>NZ_JAQQWT010000019.1 GCF_028610705.1 Halalkalibacter alkalisediminis | reverse complement strand
TACTAAATTGCTAAAAATTGACGAGAAAATCATGTTTTCTCTTTTCGCTTGGCTTTTGTTCAGTTTTCAAAGAACTATTTTGTCGCTTCATGGCGACTTTCATATCTTATCAAACCTTATTAGGTTTGTCAATATGTTTTTTGTTGTTTTTTTCAAAACGTTAATGTCGTTCTTAGCGACAAGAAATAATATACCATTATAAAAAACCAATTGCAAGTACTTTTATAAAAAAAGTTAAAAGAAAAAAATGAGGCTAGCGATATCTCACTAGCCTCAGCCGTTAACTCTCTTATTCCCCTTGCTCACGGTGACGCATTTGCGGGAATAAAAGCACATCTCTAATAGAAGGTGAATTGGTTAATAACATGACTAAACGATCGATCCCAATTCCTAAACCACCTGTAGGAGGCATTCCATATTCAAGTGCTTCAACAAAATCCTCATCCATCATATGAGCTTCATCGTCCCCTTGTTCACGTTCAACAAGTTGCTGTTCAAAACGTCCACGTTGATCAATTGGATCATTTAACTCTGTAAACGCGTTGGCGTGTTCTCGGCCGACAATAAACAACTCAAAACGGTCCGTAAAGCGAGGATCCTCTGGATTTTTCTTCGCTAACGGTGAAATCGCTAGAGGGTGACCATAAATAAATGTAGGTTGAATTAAATCTTCTTCGACAAAATGCTCAAAGAACTCATTAACTACATGTCCATATGTCATCGTTTCTTTCACAGGGACTTTATGTTCTTTCGCAATAGCACGCGCTTCTGCGTCCGACATCTCTTTCCAGAAGTCTACACCCGTTTTCTCTTTAATCGCATCGACCATATGGATTCTTTTCCATTGTGGCTCTAACTCAATTTGATAGTCGCCATAAGTGACAGTTGTCGTACCAAGAACTTCTCTGGCAATATGCGCTACTAGCTCTTCTGTTAACTTCATAATATCTTGGTAATCGGCGTACGCTTCATATAATTCAATCATTGTAAATTCAGGGTTATGTCTTGTCGATACACCCTCGTTACGGAAAACACGTCCGATTTCATATACTTTTTCTAGGCCACCGACAATTAATCTCTTTAAATGCAACTCAATGGCAATACGCATATAAAGTGTCATATCAAGAGCATTATGATGAGTAACAAACGGACGCGCTGACGCCCCACCTGCGATCGAGTGCATGGTTGGCGTTTCAACTTCTAGATATCCTTTAGAGTCAAGATAGCGACGCATCGATTGTAGAATTTTACTACGTAATACGAATGTGTCACGCACTTCTGGATTCATAATTAAATCTACATATCTTTGGCGGTAGCGTTGTTCAATATCTTTTAGCCCATGGAATTTATCCGGTAGTGGACGAAGTGATTTTGATAACAATTGAAATTCAGTTACTTTAATCGATAATTCGCCAACCTTTGTTTTGAATGCAACACCAGTTACACCAACAATATCACCGATATCAATTGTATTGAAAAGTTGATACTGCTCTTCCCCAACTGCATCTTGGCGAACATAGATTTGAACTTGTCCTGTTAAATCTTGTACATGAGCAAAGCCCGCTTTACCTTTTCCACGCTTAGTCATAATACGACCAGCGAATGTAATTTCGTGGGTTACTTCATCTAGAGCTTCCTTCGTCTCTTCACCAAACGCTTCATTCATAGACTTTGCTGTATGCGAACGCTCAAAGCGACCACCGAAAGGGTCATTTCCTTTTTCCTGTAACTGGCTAAGTTTTTCTCTACGTACTGCTAATAAATCATTTAACTCGATTTCCTGAGTCATTTGGATCACCATCTCCTCTATATTCAGTTCGGATTTTATCTAAAGACGTTTCTTCTATGTAGAAAAACTGCCAGTGATACACACTGGCAGCATATTAATCACACACGCATTATAGTGAAGTCAATCAAAAAAGTCAAACTGCGCTTGATTTTTCGACCTCACGCGCCTCTACTTCTTCAATGAAATCATATAATGTTTTTGCAACATCATCTCTTGTTTCAAAACGATTAATTTTATCACGAACACGTCCATTGCCACGCATTCCTTTTAAATACCATGCTGCATGCTTACGCATCTCACGTACAGCTACATTTTCACCTTTTAAATTAATTAATCGGTCTAAATGAAGCATGCACACATCCATTTTTTCACGAGGAGTTGGCTCACTCGGAGTTACCCCGTGTTGGAGGTATTGAATCGTTTGATAGAGCATCCATGGGTTACCAAGTGCTGCTCTTCCAATCATTACTCCGTCTACTCCCGTCTCATCAAGCATTCGACGTGCCTCTTGAGGTGTCGTCACATCGCCATTACCAATGACAGGAATGTTTACTGCTTCTTTCACATCTTTAATAATATTCCAATTGGCTTTGCCCTCGTACATTTGCACACGTGTACGACCATGGACAGCAACCGCACTACCACCTGCACGTTCAACTGCACGTGCATTTTCAATTGCGAAAATATGATCCGAATCCCAACCAATACGCATTTTAACCGTAACAGGCTTATCAACAGCGTCCACCGTCGCTGCAACCATCTCATAAATCTTATTAGGATCTAATAACCATCTCGCTCCCGCATCGCATTTCGTAATTTTCGGAACTGGGCACCCCATATTAATGTCAATGATGTCAGCGTTCGTATTTTTATCAACGAATTTAGCAGCTTCTACTAATGTTTCTCTTTCACCACCAAAGATTTGTAAGCTTAATGGCTTTTCACGTTCATCTACATAAAGCATACTTAATGATTTTTCATTTTTGTGAAGAATCGCTTTATCGCTTACCATTTCAGCACAAACGAGTCCTGCACCAAACTCTTTCGCTATTAAACGGAAAGCCGGATTACAGACTCCAGCCATTGGCGCTAAAACGACTTGGTTCTTCATTTCAATATTACCTATCTTCAACATACCTCTCACCTCACCTCACCTTAACTTATGAATGCAATTCTTGCTTACTTATATTTAAAATCAAAGCCATTCGTTCGAGAATAGGCTCACTTGGTAGACGATTGCCTCTCTCTACTTCCCCTAACACAGACACAGACATTCCTATTTCTTTTGCAAATTCTTCTTGGGTGTATCCTTTGAGTTTGCGGTAGGCTCGAATTCTTCTTCCGTTCATTCTGGACTCCATATTCGTACCCCTTCTTTATCTGGTAATGCTTTATATATTTCTTGAATCGATTGCTTGAGATGCGTGGCATAAAGATCTGGATACACTTCCATTAACGGGACGATTACAAAGGCCCGCTCCCACATTCTCGGATGAGGAATTGAAAGGTTCTCCATCACCATATTCTCTTGGTCAAAGAGCAAAATGTCAAGATCTATTGTTCGAGGACCCCACCTCACATCCCTCGTGCGGCCACACCGCTCTTCGATTGATTGAGTTACAGCCAATAATTCCCTTGGACCGAGAGTCGTCGTCACAGCTACGACCATATTTAAAAAAGACTGCTGATCGACATAGCCAACAGGTTCTGTTTCATAAATAGACGAACTAGTTAAGAACTGAATACGGGGCTGCTCCTTCAGAAGCTCAATCGCACTCATTAAGTGTTCATACCTATCGCCTATATTAGATCCTAAAGCAATATATACATTATGACTCATTTGCGCACCCTCATTATTTCAACTGCAACCGATTGATAGTGCCCAGGTATAGGTGGATCTGGTTTAATGATTTTCACTGTGCACATTTGTAAAAGGTCAAAGGTATTTAGTAGATCTGCTGCAACGCGTTCTGCAACGGACTCAACAAGCTTACAAGGTTGGCCCTCCAAAATCTGTTTTACTTTTTCATAGACTTCCCCATAATTAATCGTGTCATCGAGATGATCGGTTTGGCCGGCTTGTGCCAAATCCAAATGTAACACTAAATCAACAATAAACCGCTGCCCTAGCTTCTTTTCTTCGTCAAAGACACCGTGATAGCCATAAAACGCTAACTGATTCATATAAATTTTATCCATTTATTGAATCTCCTTTCTCTCTAAGGCATCTATCATTTTGACCATCCGAGAGATTTCCTTCACATCATGGACCCTCATCAATTGACACCCCTTCATGATCCCATAACAAACTGTTGCCCCTGTCCCTTCCATACGTTCATCAACAGGGAGATTGAGCGTTTTTGCAACAACGGATTTCCGCGACGTTCCAAGAAGAACAGGGTATCCCATATCAACAATTTGATCAAGGTGCCTCATCACTTCCATATTCTCTTCATACGTTTTGGCAAAACCAATACCTGGATCTAACAAAATATCTTCTTTAGCTACTCCGGCATCCATGCAAATAGACACACTTTCTTGAAGGTCTGCGATTACATCATTGATTAAATCGCTATATTCTTGTTCTCTACGATTATGAGTAAGAATAATAGGAACCTGAAACAAAGCAGCTACTTTTGCCATCTCCGGGTCCCACTTCGCTCCCCATACGTCGTTTAAAATACTTGCACCCGCTTCTAATGCTTGTTTCGCTACTTCTGCTTTATATGTATCAATGGAGATCGGTACCGTTAGTTCAGCCGCTAGTGCTTTAATAACAGGAACCACTCGACGAATTTCCTCAAAAGCATCCACTTGTGTTGCCCCAGGGCGTGTTGATTCACCACCAACATCAATGATATCGGCGCCATCTTCTACCAACTGCTTTGCTCTAGCAATCGCAATGTCTATTTCGTCAAACTTCCCTCCGTCTGAAAATGAGTCTGGAGTGATATTTAAAATACCCATTATTAAGGTTTTCTCTTGCAACTTTTGAAATAATTGTTCATTTCTTGTTCGTTGTTCACTCATTACTTACCTACCTCCAAAAATCTCCGATCGACTCCACAATTGATCTCGATATCGATCAAACTCACGCATGAGTCCACCCGTGATGGACCGCTCTCCTTTTAACGTTATGCCGTTAATTGAACAAAGCGGAACAATTTCTTGAATAGAATTCGTAATAAAAGCTTCATCAGCATCAAGAAGCTCGCTCTCCTGATAGAAGCCGACTTCATAGGGAATCGACTTTTTGTCTAATAAAGCTAAAACAAACCTTCTTGTTATTCCATCCAAGATGCCTGTATCTATAGACGGTGTATAAACCATCCCGTTTTTCACCCAGAATACATTCGAAACAATGCCTTCTGCCACAAATCCCTCTTCCGTTAGAAAGATTCCCTCACTTTTTATAGCATCGCCTAATTCTCGCTTCGCCAACACATTATTTAAATAATGATGTGATTTTAATCGATAAGAACCTTCTGGCGTATTTCGCCTTAGCGAAAGGATGCTCGCTTCTTTTTCTGCACTTCCAGCGGGGAGTGGCTTCATATAAACAATGACAGTTGGTTCCCTATATTCCCCCGTGTAAAGGCCAAGTTCCTCCGCTCCAGCAGCTACATTCCATCTCACATAGGCACTATCCAATTGATTGGCTGCTAAAAGCTCTTTAAGAATCTTGACGACTTCAGATTTAGACATCGACCAAGCAATCCCTAACGTTTCGAGACCTTCTTGTAAACGCTGAAAATGGTCATCCAACAAAAAGGGATGACCATTTTCAACACGAAATGTCTCAAAAAGCCCTAAACCATATAAATAACCATGATCAAAAGCAGACACTAGTGCCTCTTCTTTCGGTACAATTGCACCATTTACATAGACGAACACGTTGATTTCTCCTTGCCGTATTTATCAATAAAATTGCGCAACAATTGCTTGCCATCTGAAGTCATAATCGATTCTGGGTGGAATTGAACCCCTTCAATTGGAAGCTCACGATGTCGCAATGCCATAATTTCCCCTTCGTCTGTTTCCGCCGTGATCTCAAGACAGTCGGGTAATGTTTCTTTTTTAACAATTAAAGAATGATATCTAGTGGCCGTTAATGGCGAGGTTAATCCTGCAAAAATCGATTCACCGTTATGTGTGATCTCAGATGTTTTTCCGTGCATGAGTCGATCAGCACGAATCACATCACCACCAAAAACTTGCGCTATGGATTGATGCCCTAAGCACACACCAAAAATCGGTAGTTTCCCAGCAAAATATTCAATTGCCTTTAAACTAATTCCTGCTTCATTCGGACTACAAGGTCCTGGGGAAATCATCAGAAAATCAGGTTTCATCTGTTCAATCTCTTCAATCGTAATTTGGTCATTACGACGAACCACTAGTTCTTGTCCCATTTCTCCTAAATATTGAACGAGATTGTACGTAAATGAATCATAGTTATCAATCATTAAAATCATTTCATTCTCCTCCTCAGCTCATGCTAACTGTTCTTTTTCTCATCTCTACTTCACTTTGCTCTAATGCACGCCAAAGCGCTTTTGCTTTTTTCAATGATTCCTTGTATTCATTAGATGGAATGGAATCAATCACAATCCCCGCTCCGGCCTGTACATGTGCTTGACCACCCTTACAGACCATTGTTCGAATGGCAATATTTAACTCCATGTTTTTATCAAAGCCAATCCATCCTATAGATCCAGTATAAATCCCTCTTCTAACGGGTTCAAGCTCTTCTATGATTTCCATCGTTCTTACTTTCGGTGCCCCAGTTATCGTTCCTCCAGGAAAGGTTGCACGAATGACATCATAAAGGTCATTTTTCTCAGCTAACGTCCCTTTAACATTTGAAACGATATGCATCACGTGAGAGTATTTTTCAATGACCATTAATTCATCTACTTCTACACTCCCATACTCCGAGACCCTCCCTAGGTCATTTCGCTCTAAGTCAACAAGCATTACATGTTCTGCGCGTTCTTTTTCGTTATTGATGAGCGTATCAGCCAGTTCTTGATCTTCTTTATCATTCTTTCCTCGTGAACGTGTTCCAGCAATCGGTCTAGTACTTAACTCTTCACCATTTTTCTTAACGAGTAATTCCGGAGAAGCACTAACAAATTGGAAATCCGGTGTATGAAAATAACTCATATAAGGAGAAGGATTTAACTCTCTTAATACCTCATAAACATGAAGAGGGTCTGTCGTTAACTCCCGCGATTGTCTGACAGACAAGTTCACTTGAAACACATCTCCAGCAGCAATATAGGTTTTAATCTTTTCGGCTGCCTCACAAAAAGCGTCTTCCGATAACGAAGCTGTTTTCTTATCCGTCTTTTCAGAAAGTGTTTTTTGTACAGGAAGGGGAAGATCGGTTCTTTCCCATTCATCTACGTAATGAGCGACCCTCTTTTCAAGGGCTTCCTGTTCACCTTGCTCTCCATGACTGATGACCCATAATTCTTTTTTCAAATGATCATACACGAAAACGTCATTAAAAAGCATAAAATAAAGCTCTGGGAGATCCAGATCGTCTGAGGCTTGATTCGGTAGGTTTTCAATTTCTCGGACAATATCATATGAGAAATAACCAATAGCCCCCCCTTGGAATGGAGGTAAGTCTTTGATCGTTGGTTGGTAGTAAGGAGCAAGAGTTTCTTTTAAACTTTCAAGCAAGGGTCCTTTTTTAATCTTAACATCTCCTTCCAACTCGACTCTCAACTGATCAGCCTTTCCTGAAACGATTGCAAATGGTTGTAGTCCGATCATGCTATAACGACCACCTCTGCCACTTTCTAAAAGTACGTGTTGCTTCTTGTCAGCAGCTAACGTGACATATCGGGAAAACCAAACCTTTTCATCTAGTGGAAACGACTTAACTACATTTATCCGCTTTGATTCTGGTTCATTCTTATGTTGCAACGCGCTCACTTCCGTTTCCATTCTTTTTGTCTATTTTACATGAGAACTGAAGATAAAAACAACAGTGATCGCTTTACTATTGGTTAGATGGTATAATCAATGTTTACGCTTTTGTTTGCTTATTGTCTCTTTCTTCAATGAAAAATTGTCCTTCCATATAACTACAATAAAATATATCCTTAATGTGATCATATCCCATCTTGCTTAACTCACTTAATAGCCATTCTTTTGATTTCTTGACGACGATCAGATGCTCATCTTGAATTTCTCCATCTTGTATAAGAGGCAATGTAAATAATGAGGTCGTTTTATCCCTTTTAAAAATAGATAAATTACCTGATCTCTCTAGCATGGCATAGTCCACTTCTCGAATATCAGAAATTCCTTTTTCTCGCAACTGAAACAGAACGTCATCTATGTTATATCGCTGCTTCCTCATATTTACCTGATTCATTTTTCCATCTTCAATAATCATAATAGGTCTACCTTCAATCAAGTCTCGAAACTTTTGATTTTTCAAACTGATGTAAGTTAGAGTAACTTGAATGAAAATCAATAAAAATATCGGCGCAAGTCCTCGCGCCATCGACACATTAGGATCTTCAATTGCAATCACCGCTAACTCTGCAATCATTAAAGAAACGATAATATCTAGTAAACTTAATTCACCTAGCTCTTTTTTTCCCATAAATCTAAAAAACATTAGAATGATGATAAACACAACGACCGTTCGAAGTAAAATGGTTACAATTTCACTCACTAGCAAGCATGCTCCTTTCATCTTCTAATCACCTATTATCTTTCCCGTTGCGTTTAAAACCATACAAAAAGAAGATAACTCAGAATCGTTTTGAGTTATCTTCTATCATTTATCAATATTATAAAGATTAATCTTCGAACTGATAGAGTGGTGTACTTAAGTAACGCTCACCGTTTGATGGAATGATCGCTACCACTTTTTTACCTGGTCCAAGCTTTTCAGCAAGCGTAAGTGCAGCTGAAATCGCAGCACCTGAAGAAATACCACCTAAAATTCCTTCTTCTTTTGCAGCACGACGTGCATATTCAAATGCCTCTTCGTTAGCTACTTGAATAACCTCATCATAAATTTCTGTGTTTAAGATGCTTGGTACGAAACCTGCACCAATCCCTTGAATTTTATGAGGACCTGGATTTCCACCTGAAAGAACTGGTGAATCCTTTGGCTCAACTGCAGCAATGTGAAGATTAGGGAAGTGCTCTTTTAAAAGACCACCAGCACCGGTAATCGTTCCACCTGTACCGATACCAGATACGAAACCATCAATTTGACCATCAACTTGCTCAAGAAGCTCTTTACCTGTTGTTAGACGGTGAATTTCTGGATTCGCTTCGTTCTCGAATTGTTGTGGCATGAAGTAGCCATCTTCTTTTGCAAGCTCTGTCGCTTTACGAATCGCTCCACCCATTCCTTCTGGGCCTGGCGTTAATACTAACTCTGCTCCGTAAGCGCGTAAAAGGTTACGGCGTTCCATACTCATTGTTTCTGGCATCACTAATTTAGCTTTATAGCCTTTTGCAGCTGCAACCATTGCTAGACCAATACCTGTGTTACCACTTGTAGGTTCAACGATTGTTACTCCCGGCTTTAATTTTCCAGCTTTTTCAGCGGCTTCGATCATCGCTAGACCGATACGATCTTTTACACTGCTACCTGGATTCATAAATTCTAATTTTAAATAGACATCCGCATGTTTCTCTGTTACAAGACGGTTTAATTTTACTAATGGTGTTTGTCCGATAAGCTCTGTAATTGAATTTACAACTCTCACAAAAACGCCCCCTCAATCCCTAGTAAGTTTATTGGTTTTATTAAATTTATAGTATCAGACGTTTTCAGATAAGTCAATTAGTTGGATTCAAATCTTTTGCCCAAAATTATTTTCCTTGTTCAAGTAAACCTTCTAACTCTTTTGCCGTTAAATTATATTGTTCATTACAGAAAGAGCAAGTCGTCTCCGCCCCTCCATCTTCGTCAATCATCGCCTGAATTTCTTTCTTCCCTAAGCTGATAATCGCATTTTCAATTCTCTCTTTTGAACATCTGCAAGAGAAATTGACCGGAAGCTTATCTAAGAATTTCACATTATCATCGCCAAGTAAGGCTTGAAGCATTTCTTCTGGCGGCATTCCCGCTTCAACCAACTTAGAAATAGGAGGAATCGTTGAAAGACGTTTTTCAATTTCGTCAATAACCGCATCATCTGCACCAGGCATTAATTGAATAATAAATCCTCCCGCTGCTAAAATGGAGTTATCTGGGTTGACCAAGACTCCGACTCCGACGGACGATGGCGTTTGTTCAGACGAAGCAAAGTAATAAGTGAAGTCTTCTCCTAACTCTCCTGAAACGAGTGGTACACTTCCTGTGAAATTCTCTTTCATGCCTAGATCCTTTACAACCGACAAATAGCCACTTGTTCCAACCGCACGGGCTACATCTAATTTCCCTTGGCTATTTAAATCAAAATGAACTTGAGGGTTACTTACATAGCCTCTTGTTTCCCCTTTCGTATTGGCATCTACAATAATAGCTCCTATTGGGCCTTGTCCTTCGATCTTGACAGTTAATTTCGAATCTCCTTTTAACATCATGGCCATCATCGTACCAGCCATCATGGCACGTCCTAAGGCTGCTGAAGCCGTTGGCCAAGTACCTTGACGTTTGACTGCCTCATTAACCATATTCGTTGCTACTAGAGAATAGGCTCTAACCTTACCCTCAAATGCCGTTGCTTTCACTAAATAATCTTCCATTGTTTACTCACGTCCTAACGAATTTTTTTCATAAATCATTTGTAAACCTTTTAACGTTAAAAATGGCTCAATGACATCAATCGTTTCTGATTCAGAGGCAATTAATGTAGCAAGTCCACCTGTTGCGATAACAGTAGGTTTTTTTTCGGATAAGGTTTTCATACGTTTTACGATCCCATCAACTTGCCCAACATACCCATAATAGATACCCGCTTGCATCGCATGAACCGTGTTGCTCCCTAGCACATTCTTTGGCTTAGCAATTTCAATTCTAGGAAGTTTAGATGCCCTTGTATATAAAGCCTCTGTAGAAATAGAGATTCCTGGGGCAATCGCTCCACCCATATATTGTCTGTTCTCGTTTACGTAACAGTACGTTGTCGCCGTTCCAAAATCTACGATAATAAGAGGTGCACCGTAGAGTTGAATCGCAGCTACTGCATTCACAATCCGGTCGGCTCCTACTTCCCGTGGATTATCATATTTCACATTGAGCCCTGTCTTTATACCAGGACCAATGACCATCGGCTTAATGTTAAAGTATCTTTTACACATTTGCTCAAGCGCAAACATGATAGGTGGAACAACAGAGGAAATAATGATTCCTTCAATTGCATCAAAAGTTAAATGTTCATGAGCAAATAAACCTTTAATAGACATTGCCCATTCATCTTCCGTCTTTTGTCTACTTGTAGACATTCTCCAGTGATATTTTAACTCTTTTCCTTCATATACACCTAAGACGATGTTGGAATTCCCTACATCCACTACCATTATCATATGCAATCCCCCCAACTAAGAGCTCATTGTAAAGTTGATTTTCAGCTATATAAATAAGCTGCAATGTGCGTAGTCCTTGCCTTCTTTTACTATGCTTGAAACAGGCATCAAAAGCTGGTGCGAACGTGCAGATCCATGGCTTTTGATCTCCTTCTGCTGATACACTCACTTTTCTATTATAATTCAACTCAAGCTAAAACCCTTGATATTTGCTTTTAAAGCAAACAAAAGAGATGTCGAAAAAACGACATCCCCAGAGGTATTATTCATCTTTTTTCTTTTCATCTGTTGAAGGTTGCTCATCCTTTTTAACTGCTTTCTCATCTACACTTACTTCTTCGTCCTTTTTAGAGTGAATGTTCACCTTAAGATCAGCATCAGAAGACGAACCATTTTCTTCTATATGTTTCGTTGTGTGATGGTTTTCAGGAAGCTTCCCTTCATTGATTAACGACTTGATTTGTTCAGCATCAAGTGTTTCAAGCTTCAATAATGTCTCAGCGACAAGGTCTAAGCTTGCTTTGTTCTCATTAAGAATTTGCTTACAACGCGCGTAACATTCTTTAATGATGCGTTGTACTTCTAAGTCAATCTCATGAGCAAATGCATCACTATAGTTTTGCTCATTTTGAATGTCACGACCTAAGAACACTTGGCCACCGGAATTTCCTGATCCAAATTGCATTGGACCCATCTTCTCACTCATTCCGTATTCTGTAACCATTTTCCGAGCAATACCTGTAGCACGTTGGAAGTCATTATGAGCACCTGTACTTACTTCTCCGAATTGAATTTCCTCAGCCACACGACCGCCAAGTAATCCAATAATTTTATCAAGTAATTCAGGCTTCGTCATGAAGTAGCGATCTTCTTTAGGAAGCATAACGGCATAACCACCAGCCATCCCTCTCGGTACAATCGTTACTTTATGAACCATATCGGCACTTTCAAGCTTAACCCCGACAACGGTATGCCCCGCTTCATGCCAAGCAACAATGTTCTTCTCTTTCGGAGAAATAACTCGGCTCTTTTTCGCAGGACCTGCGATCACACGATCAATCGCTTCTTCTACATGAATCATATTGACTTTTGTTTTATCATTCCTGGCGGCAATTAACGCTGCTTCATTTAATAAGTTCTCGAGATCAGCACCTGAGAAGCCCGGTGTCCGTTCCGCAATCGCTCTTAAATTAACATCATCATCTAATGGCTTATTACGAGCATGCACCTTCAAGACATCTTCACGTCCATTTACATCTGGACGGTTCACTTGAATTTGTCGGTCAAAACGACCTGGACGTAAAAGCGCTGGATCTAAAATATCTGCGCGGTTTGTCGCTGCAATGATGATGATTCCTTCGTTCGCACTGAAACCATCCATCTCAACAAGCAATTGGTTTAGTGTTTGTTCACGTTCATCGTGTCCGCCACCTAAACCAGCTCCACGCTGACGACCAACAGCATCAATCTCATCAATAAAGATAATACAAGGTGCATTCTTCTTCGCATTCTCAAATAAATCACGAACACGTGAAGCCCCGACCCCGACAAACATTTCAACAAAGTCAGAACCACTAATAGAGAAGAACGGTACTCCTGCTTCACCAGCAACTGCACGCGCTAGTAATGTTTTACCTGTTCCAGGAGGTCCCACTAATAAGACACCCTTTGGTATACGAGCGCCAATCGCCGAGAACTTTCTTGGATCTTTCAAGAATTCTACGACTTCAACAAGCTCTTGTTTTTCTTCATCGGCCCCTGCCACATCTTTAAATCTAGCTTTCTTCTTTTCGTCACTCACCAATTTGGCTTTACTTTTACCAAAGTTCATGACACGGCCACCGCCGCCTTGAGCTTGGCTCAATAAGAAGAAGAATAAAATAAAGATAATAATGAAAGGTATGATCGATGTAAAGAATGTGACCCAACCACTTGTTTCATCAGCTGGTTGAACATCTACTCCAAGTGGTACACCACCTGGCCCTTGTGCATTAGCTAATAAATCAGCCGTTTGCTCGCTTTTTAACACATATGTTTCAAAATACTCATCATCTGCTTGGTCAGTGAATTGTCCACGCACTAAGTACACTTGACGGACTGGTTTCACGGAGAGTTCACGAACCTCCCCACGCTCAAGTCTTTCTGTCAGTTGTGTATACGTAACACTCTCTGTTTCAGTTTGATCGGAACTAAACACATTTACAATTCCAATAATTACGAGAAAGATAAGTAAATAAAAAATGGTATTACGGAATATACGATTCATCCTTGACCTCCTCCCACGACAAAACAGCTTTGTTTATCGTATCATAACTTTTCTTTTGTTAACAAATATTAACTCTCGTAGATTTCAGGTTTTAAAACGCCAATATAAGGTAAGTTACGGTAACGTTCAGCGTAATCCAAGCCATAGCCGACCACAAAAGCATCTGGCACAGTAAAACCAGCCATATCTGGAACTAAATCGACTTTTCGTCCCTCTGGTTTATCTAAAAGGGTTACGATCTTCACTGATTTGGCTTTACGATAGTGAAAAAGCTTGACCAAATAGCTGAGGGTAAGGCCACTATCAATAATATCCTCTAAGATGAGAACGTCTCTTCCTTCAACAGATGTATCCAAGTCTTTGACAATCTTTACTTCTCCAGAAGAAACCATCCCTGCTCCGTAGCTTGATACATCCATGAAATCCATTTCGATATGTGTATCAATACGCTTCGTGAGGTCACCCATAAATGGCATAGCTCCCTTTAGAACACCAATCACAAGTGGAAACTTCCCATCATATTCTTCTGTTATTTGCTTTCCTAACTCTTTGCATTTTGCCTGAATTTCTTCTTCAGTAATAAGTATTTCTTGAATTTCATCCCTGATCAATTAAATAAACCTCCTAATTTTCGGTCAATCATCAAGACGTTTGCATGAAACGACCACTACTTTTTTCGTCTGATGATCGATGTTGGCGAGTTTCGATCTATGTAAGAACGGTACCCATAACACTTCTCCCTTGCCATCTACAAGAAGAGGCCAAGCTTCACGTTCCTGTTTAGCGATCTTTCGGTCAATGAATAACCGTCCGATTTTCTTTGTTCCTTCCATTCCCCTACAAGACATTCGATCCTGTGGTTGTTTACGGCGAACAAGAAGAGGTTCAAAGACTTTTTCATAATCTAAGACCATTTGATGCTGACCTTCGACTAAATGAACGTTTTCCGTTACATATGTTTCTATTTCCCACTCTGCCAGCGATATCCTGCCTGGAATACGAAGAATTTGAGCTTGTTCTTCCATCCTATTCATGGAACCTCTTAAAAAATGACAAAGATCATAATCTCGCCTTACGATTAAAGAGTCCGATAAGTGAAGTTCAGCTGTTGTTTTCTTCCCTTGGAACATGTGTAGCACTTGTTCGATATGTATAGACGTAATAAATCGGGAATTTTTCCCGTAAAGATAACTTAATATTAGATGAATCACTCTTCTTTGTAAAGCGACGCCTATACGGAGAAGGGCTATACGTGAAATTGTAACGTTTCGTTCACTTTTTTTCATTATAATGTCAGACATGTGCTTGTTGGCTTCTGCCATTAAAAAATCGTGATCATCACTTGCCCATTCATTTTGCCTTTGCATATGAAGATGGATATGATGATTTTCCTTCTTTAAGAAAGGCAGGACAGCTTTACGAAAGCGATTCCTTGTGTAAGTGGAAGAATGATTGCTCAAATCTTGTCTAGGACTTATAGAAGCTTCTCTACAATATTGCTCTATTTTGTCTTTCGTTATTCCTAAAAGCGGTCGAATTAAAAATCCATTTCCTAATTGACGCTTAACTGGAATACCAAATGAATGAAGTGGAACTATTCCTCGAACGATTTTCATCAACATCGTCTCGATTTGATCATCCCCGTGATGACCCGTTACTAATTTATCTTTTGAGGATTGAAGAAGTTCAGCAAACCATTGATATCTTAGCTCTCTTGCTGCTAGTTGTGTTCCGATGTTTTTCTCTTTCGCATACCCTTTTACATCCACTTTCTTTTCAAGGCATTCAATTTGATGATCGAGACAAAACTGCTTCACATAACTCGCATCCGCATCTGCCTCTTCTCCTCTTAACTGATGATGTACATGACAAGCAATAAGCCGAAACTCATCCACCTCTCGTCTTAACCACAGATAATGAAGAAGAGACATAGAGTCAGGTCCCCCTGAAACAGCGACAAATAGACGGTCACCCGCTTCAATGAGCTGATGGTTTTGAATAAATTTATGTACGTCGGCTTTCATAGCGCTGTCCAATCCCCCCTTTACCAATGGAGAATATCGATAAAGCAAAGACTAACCCTGCCGCAATCGCACCAGCACGAAGCATCGTTTCGACTCCTAATTGTATTCCATTTAAATAATCTCCATCAACGAAAGCAAGCATAGTAAAGTAAGCTCTACTACCCGGAACTAACGGAATAATGGCAGGAATACTAAACGTCGTAACAGGAACACGGTATTTTTTTGCAAGCAAATGTGATAATGCTGCACAAGCAAGCGCAGCTACAGCTGTTGCAAAAATATCTGACATTCCAAACGATGGCAAAGTCGAATAAATAAACCAAGCAAGGGAACCTATAGCCCCGCCAATCCAAAGCACACGTTTTGGCACATTAAAAATAATGCCAAATGCTACTGTCGCTGCAAAACAAAAGATAAGCTCCACTATCATACTAAATCCTCCTATATGCCTCCCTCTAAGAGACAACCGCTTCCCTTAAGTATCTTGTATCTTGTCAAGGAAAACGTGTAACCAAAAATGATGTACGCCATGAAGTATTTGTTCATTATAGGAACAAAGCAATGGCAAGAGCGATCCCTGTCGCTATGGATAGAGCTGTAATGACCGCTTCAGCCCCTCTACTTACTCCAGCTACTAAATCTCCAGACATTAAATCACGGACGGCATTCGTTAACGGTATTCCTGGGACTAGCGGCATTAAGGTACCAATAATGACTTGATTCAGATTTTCTCCAAGTCCAAAAAGTACGAGTGCGATCGCCACAGTCCCACCTAAAAACGCTGACATGAATTCCGCAAAAAATTTAACCTTCGTATAATCTTGAAGAAAAACAATACACCAACTTGCAGCAAATCCAGCTATAAACGCTGGTATCGTATCAAATAGATTACCACCAAATAAATAAGAGAAGGCTCCTCCAGCAACGCCAGAGGAGAAGTGTAGTAAGAGAGGTGAGTAGTTCATCGGTGCTTTTGCAATTTCCTCAAGTTTTTGCAGAGCTTGGTCGCCGTCTAACTCGCCACTTACAAATTCTCTAGATACTTGATTAACAAGTGTTACTTTATTTAAGTCTTGCATCCGGTCATCCACACGTATCATTTGCATGACATCGCCCTTTGTCTCTTCTTCAAATGAAAGAAAAATGCCTGTAGTCGTTACGAAACTATGGACGTTTTTAAAATGAGCTGATTTAGCCATTCGTTCGATCGTTTCTTCTACCCGGTACGTTTCGGCCCCATATGTTAACATAATTTCGCCAGCAAGAAGGCAAATATCCATCATACGATCTGCATTCATTTCAACAACTCCATTTACGCGTACGTTTCACTTTTACTACTTGTACCTACATCATTTGTCCAAATAAGTATAGGATATATACAAGTAGAAGAAAAGAGGAAAGGAGGAAGATTTCAACAAAGTAAGAAGATTTCTTTTCTCTCTTCGTCTTTTGTTGTTTTTTATTAACTTTTACTTTCTTCGGTGTGCTTTTTTTTGTTTTATCTTTTATCGGTTGATGCTTATATGTTGTACTATTTGAGACGGCTTTTATCATATCCTGACGCATTTGCAGCGCGTTCTCATATTTTCCCTGTAACGCTTGAATCAAAACATCTCGATAAGGCAAAAGAAGGTGTTTGGAATCAATTTGTTGTTTAAGAAACACAATTGTCTTATCTCCTTGCTTATCAAATCGTTTAGGGTACGCACTATTGATCATCATCATGGCTACAGCAAACAAGTCATAACTCGGTTCTGCTTTTCTTGATCCAAGGCCCCAATAACCACGATCAAAAAACTCTGTATATTCTTTAATGGAGCGACCAAGTAAGGTCGTACCCCCAACATCAATCCACCTAATTTTAGCAGGTGGCCCGACAACGAGTACATTATCTGGTTTTAAGTCTCCAAAGACCCAACCAGCCGTATGCAGACGGTTCAAGTCTCCAAGTAGTTGAATCATCAGAATCCCTAACCACTCTACGCCACGGTTTTGCATATAGTCGATCAACTGATCGCCTTTTAAATATTCCATTGCATAAAAAGGAAAGGTCCCTTCTGGTAAAACTAAATCATCGACATCTAGCAAAGAAGGTCCAAGAACTTGTCCTTGAACCTTAGAGAAATGCTTTAGAACATTGACTTCTGACGTGATAGACATACTATCTGAACCTACTTTTAACGCAACAAGTCCGCTAGCTGATTCCGCTAAATAAACAGTCCCTGTTGCCCCTGCTCCAAGTGTCCTTACAATTTTATATGGCTTGCTATGCCACTTTCCAAGGATTTTACTCCCTGATGCTAACTTACATTCCTGATTCTTCGAATAGCTGTTCTTCATCACCAGCCATCAAACTCCTTCTTGAACCAGACTTTGAGAATTTCTGAAGGGCTACTTGCATGGCAGGTCCGGTCGGGGTAATTCCACCGGATGATAATTTCTGAAAAATACCCGATAATGAATTTAGTTGTGGCGACCAATCAAGTAATTTATCAATATCTTTTTTCTTTCCTGGGAAGGAATAAAGCGCAAATCGATTCGCTCCCATTCTTGATGTCAGACTAATAGATAAATCGGTTAGTGCTTCTTGAACCATTGGCAATTTGTTTCTCATACTTGCACTCGTATCCACTAAAATTAGCACATCTAAATTCATCGTCTCTCCCAGCTCATCGACGACTTCCATCACTTGGCCTCGTTTAGCAGGTGAGAGGTTTTCCATCTCTTGATCTTGACCTAAAATTTGCGACAACTCTCTGTTCACAACACCATGAATGGTTTGGGTCATCGCTTTTCTCGTAACCATTTGTACGGTTTGAGCTAATTGTTTAGCATAAACAACTTGACTCACCCCGCCCCCAGCCATAGCAATGGCTTCTACTTCTTCAATCCCTTGCTCATTTAAATGATCGCCATCCACAACACCAATCACATTGACGGTAATTCCTTGCTCTCTTGCCAATGCAGCAATCGCGATCGGATCTTCACCTTGATTTGAATGTCCATCTGTTAGTAATAAAATTTGTTTTAATGTACCTTTACTCATCTCGCGTCCCCTCCAAGTAGTCTGAATGTTACCATCATTCACTAGCCTCAGAGGTTTTATACGTAATGAAGGGATTTGTCGAACGATTTTACCCATATAGAAATTAAAAACTTAGCGAAATACCCATTCAATTACTAGTTACAAACAACAGAAGACGAAACGTCATTCCCGTTTCGTCTTCCACTTTACCTCCTTTTCTTCATCTCAATTAGATGCAGCCCCTTAAGAACTTGCTTTCTTTTTCGGTCTTTTCCTCACCATTTTAGGAGTCTTGTAAAGGGGAATCGCTGACCACTTCGGTGTATTCCGTTTGATCTTAGAGACGACAACGGTCATATCGTCATCAATGGAACCCTGCCCTGACCTGATAATTTTTTCAAGAATGACATCAGCGACTTCTTGCGGGTCTTCTGTTTCCAGCTCAATTAATAAGCGCTTCATCCATGCTTCTTTATTTTCAACATGTTTCGGAGCATCATAGATTCCGTCACTCATCATAATCAGCAAGTCCCCCGCTTTCAGCTGTTCACTGACCACATCGACATCAAACTCTTGAATCATCCCCATCGGTAGATTACTTGCTTCTATTTTAATAACTTGGTTTCCTCGTTTAATAAAGCTTGGAATCGAGCCAATCTTTAAGAATCTGGTTGTTGCATCTTGAAGATCAATCATGGCTAAATCGAGCGTTGAGAAAATCTCATCTGTTGTTCTTAATGACAAAACAGAGTTGACTGATTTAATTGCAACGGTTTCTTCTATTCCTGATTGCAATACTTTCTGCAACAGCTGCAATGTCTCATT
Organism: Halalkalibacter alkalisediminis; assembly: GCF_028610705.1. GTDB lineage: Bacteria > Bacillota > Bacilli > Bacillales > Bacillaceae_D > Halalkalibacter > Halalkalibacter alkalisediminis. Next base: position 40,943 of record NZ_JAQQWT010000019.1, on the reverse strand, counting down.
GCTTTCAAGATGGGCACGTTCACCGTTTCCCATTCCATCACTTATTGCAATTGCAAATTTGCCCGACCCTAATTCGATCGTAGAGTAACAATCACCCGAAACATAAGCTCCTCCTTTGGCGACATGAGCAACACCCGTGTCGACAACAAATTGTTTAGCTGAACCAAACGACACATGACTCAGTCCGTTCGGGTAAAAAGCATGCTCCTCTTTTTTGACAATGACCGTCTCTTTTAATAGATCGGACAACATTGGTGCAATGATTTTTTCAGATTGTCCATGTTTATGGTCAGAAGCAATGCTCATTTCAATCTCAAGGTTTCCCTTTTCCAAACTATAAATATCAATATGACCTATTTCAAGGCCGACGCCACGCAACGCTTCGAGCATTTGCTCTTCTTGGAAGTGGTGGGCTTCTTTTTCTTTTTGAATTTCTCTAGCAAAATCACCCATTACGCGAGATACACCTAATAACTGATCGGCTACTAGTCTTCTACTTTCAATGACTTGTCTTTTTAATTTTTGATTCGCTTGATGTTGATTTTGCTCTGATTCAATTGCTTTAACTACTTTATCAGGTTTAATACAATGTTTTTTCCACTCAGCCATTAAAACCTGATCTTTTAATCCACCATGTTCTGCTGTATCTGTCATAATTCGCTGCATCGAATCATAGGTTTTAGAGAAGTCTTGTACCCAGCAGCGTTCTTTTTTAAAGCAAGTTTGACACGTTTTTTCTGTAACATTGCTCAAGAAATAGTCCACTTCCCTTTCTTCCTCATCTCCATTTACAGGTTGTGGAGGGGTCTGGAAACTATTTGATAAGGTTTGAAATAAGGTTGAGAATTGCTCTACCCGACCAGCAGTTAAATCTCGTATTTTTCTCAAATACTGTTGCTGCTCTTTTGAATGTTCTACTGTTCCTGGAATATATTTAGCAAGGTTTGTAAATACGCCTTTCGGTGTCACAAAGAAAATCAGAATCGCAAGCATAGATTCCATTAACGTAACAGATACTTCCGTAGCGCCTTCACCATATAAACCTATTAAAAGAGTTCCTACGAGAAGTCCAATACCAACTCCCATTTTCTTTCCCTCTTTAAGAAGGCCACCTAAAAGACCAGCAAAAGCAAGTAAGCTCATTTGATATAAACTGGCTACACTAGCTAAGCTTAAAATTAAACCGGTTACCACACCAACGGTCGAGCCAATTGCTGCTCCACCCACAAAAGCAAAAGCTAATACTAAATAGCGAGCTAGGACATGCTCAATTGTCATATCATAAATCATCCAGCCAACCGTTCCAGTCATGACCGAGGCTAGTAAGATAATGAGACAAACAATTTCTTCATTCCGAAGAGGTTGTTTTAATTTATGTGTTGTGACAATGGGAACACTTTGAACAAAAATCATCGTTAAGATAAAACTTAACCCAGCTTCTACAGTCGCCATCATTAACGCATAATTGGAAATCGTTCCTTCTGTAAAAAAGACGAGTCCTAACCTTGTCACGATGCTTGCCCCAAAAACCGTATATGGTAACACTTTAGTGGCATCGGTCGCGAATTTAGTTACACCTTTTTGGATGAGTACATAAGCAACAATTGCTAAAAATACAAAAACAACTTGACCATGGAAGCCTGTAGCTGCACCTGCAAGTAAGGAAAGTGCTGCTAATCCAGCTCGCTCTCGCTTAAGCATATAAACCGCAGCTAAATAAGGTAGCACAAAAGGAGCAAGTTCTGATAAGATCATCGCTCTTCCAAGTAAAAAGCCGATGATTGCAATCATAAGACCATATTGGATAAAAGCAACGCGTGCCCATGTTGAGACTTTGTCAGTTACGCCTTTTGTGAAGGTTGTCCATTTGCTTTGAATCACTGTTCCTTCTTCAGCTGGTTCCGTCCATTCTTTTGCAAACTTTTGAATCATCAACATCCACCACCCTAGTTTTATTCGTGTGTTCATTATAAACAGAGATGGGGTTCAGTTTTTGTCAAAATCACAAGGTACTTTACAAAAAGCGTTCGACTTGTTTCGTCTCAAATAGGTAGCAATAGCTATAGTATTCATAAAGTAGTAGACTTTCCCCCTAGTTTTATGGGGGATTATTGCAGACTATGGTGAAAGTTGAAGAAGGAAAGTTTGAATAAAACAAAGCTGATGTGTTTAATTTTAAGGTTACTGAGGGAAAGGAGAATAGATTTGCTCGTTTTGTTAATTAAGCAATCAAAAAAAACTGCATCCAATGGACACAGGTTTGAGTATTATGTATTGGTAGCGGCGGAGGGAGTCGAACCCACGACCTCACGGGTATGAACCGTACGCTCTAGCCAGCTGAGCTACACCGCCAAAACATTAATTGCGACAAGAATTAATATACTATGAATCAAACCAAAAGTCAACAAAAACAATGACATTAATTTTTTTGAAGCAATGAGCGGAATCATTGCGCTTCCTCAAATAATCAAAAGCATCTTTGGATGACTTCATTACTTTAATCATCGTTATAAAATTTTTCTCTTTAAAAAAGGAGTTAGGCAACATACAATGCCTAACCCCTAAAATAAATGCCCTCGCATTAGAGCAGCAAGTTATCCTCGACGGGCGCCTCGACCCCCGCGTTTAGATTCTGTTTGACGCTTCAATGTAGAGATTCGCTCTTCACTGTCTTTTAAAAAGCGACTCATTTTGTCTTCAAAAGTAAGAGATGGACGTGCTTGGTTTGGTCTTGGTCCACGACCACCGCCGCCACCTTGTGGGCGACTTGGACGTTGAGAGTTAAATGGACGACTTGGACGATCTGGTCGATCCGAACGTTCAGGTCTTGGACGTGACGGACGTTCAGGAGCAGCTGGACGATCGACTGCCTTACGAATGGAAAGACCAATTTTTCCATCCTTCTCAACGTTAACTACCTTTACAAGCACTTCGTCCCCAACTTTTAAAATCTCGTTAATGTCCTTAACATAATTATCAGCGACTTCACTAATGTGTACAAGGCCTGTAGAACCACCCGGCAGCTCCACAAATGCACCAAAATGAGTGATTCCTGTAACCTTACCCTGTAACTTGCTGCCTACTTCGATTGACATGAAAAAATAGATCCTCCTTAAGAAATCTGAAAATGTTCATTTTTTATATTATACCTAACTCTAAAAATGTGTCAATTTGACTGAGAGTCAGGTAATTTAAACAAGGTTTCGCCTGGCTTAGTTAAATAATAATCTCGCCTAGCAATTTCAGCAATGTAATCAAGATCATTGTAATTCACGATATCTTGATGCAAACGCTTCTCTTCAGCTTTCAACTGTTCTATTTGTTGTTCAAGCGCTAGTTTATCTTGCTTTTTATCTTCTAGCGATTGAGCCTGGGCATAAATCGTCACAAACCCCATTGTTCCTAGAACCAAGATAATGATGGCTAATGCAGATAATCTGCGAAAAAGCCCTCGACGTTTTCTTCTTTCAAGCTCGAGTTCTTGTTCACGCTGCTGAATATAAGCTTTATCCATTTCTCTTACTCTAGAAGTCTGATTTGAGACCATGTCATCACCCCTTATTCTTTCTTTTTCCTCATTGACTGGAGAAAATCCTTCATTTTCCGTAAAATGGGTTTAATTTTATTTACTTGCTTATTCAGCCCTGTCCATTTATACAAAAGAAGGAGAAACCATCTTAGCGGTTTCCAGATGAGGTTCAGTAAGAATAATAGAACGGTTAAACAAGCTGTTAATACCATAATACATAAGGAATACAAGACTTTCAATAAGTACTTGACCGGGTTAATCAATAATATCGTAATGAGCTTGATCGTTAGTCGATACGTTTGAATAATTCTTGTAATCATGATTTCTAAAACTCTTTGATAGAACGTTTGAAATAGAGCTCGATAAGCTGCAAATCCACATACTAGCGCTAAAAATATATAAAAACGAATTTCACCATTGTTCGCTTGCAACAACACATAAAAGACAACTAGAGCCTGTACGAGCCAAAACAAAACATCATTGCATGCAACAAGCCAATTGAATGAAGGTCTTTTTCGGGTGAATCGCCCATACGTATCAATAGCTGCACCCAGATAGATTCCCATAGCAGCCATTGATAACATCGTATAGAGTTGAACTGTTAGCGTCACTTAAATAACTTCCCAAAGAAGCCTTTTGTTTTATCTTGTTGATTCTGATCAAGATAAATGAGGTCGTACACCTTACCTTCAATTGACACAATTCCCTGCTCAACATTTAAGTTTTTCATATGCAAATTTTGACCTCGTACAGACAAAAAGCCCATGACTGTTTCTAATAGAAACTCTTCATTATCAAAACTTTCTACTTGCTTAACACCCGTGATATCTAATTGTCTTCTAGCTTTTAAGATCACATCGTGGTCGTTATTTTGTCTATCACGGCCCATAGGTGTGCCAAATTCATAATGTTGATCCATCATAAGTCCCTCCTCCATATGCTTTCATAGCAGTGTATGAGTGGGGAACTTAAAATAGAACAAGCTCCTTATCTAGACTCCGAAACCGGCGTTTCGCTAACAATTGTATACATCGTACCAGCTTCCTCTTTTCTGACAATTTCCCTGACAGCGTCAATTCTAACCGTTACTAACTTCTGACCAAAACGAACGACTAATTCGTCTCCTGCTTTCACAGCAGATCCAGCTTTGGCCACTTGTCCATTAATCGTAATTCGACCTTGGTCACAAACTTCTTTTGCTAATGTTCTCCGTTTAATTAAACGAGATACTTTTAAAAATTTATCTAAACGCATCATAAACACCTCAATTTTCTTTTTCGAATCGTTTTGCAGCTTCCCATTTTTGATCGAGCTCTTCAAGTGAAAGCTCCGTAATTACATTGCCTTCGTTTTTCACCGCCTCCTCTATATAACGGAAGCGTCTATGAAACTTGCGGTTTGTACTTAAAAGAGCTTCTTCAGCGTCTATTTTATAAAAGCGAGCCAAATTGACGATCACAAAAAGAACATCTCCTAGTTCTTTCTGCATGTTTGGTTGATTTCCTGCTTTTACTTCTACTAAGAACTCTGCCAACTCCTCTTGCATTTTCATCCACATTGGGGCAACGTCATCCCAATCAAACCCCACTTTTGCCGCTTGCTTTTGTAATTTTGTTGCTTCGATTAAAGCTGGAAGCCCTTTAGGGATGGAGGCAAGAATGGATTCTTCTTCTGTATGCCCTTTTTCTTGTTTTTTAATCTCATCCCAATTAGAAACGACTTCATCGGCATCATTCACGGTCACTTCTCCAAATACATGAGGGTGTCTGCGAATCATTTTCTCTGTAATTGCATGAATCACATCCCGAATGGAGAAATACCCATTATCCTCTCCAATTTGAGCATGCAACATAATTTGCAGGAGGACATCTCCAAGCTCCTCTATTAAATGCTCATCATCCTCTTCATCGATCGCTTCAAGTACCTCGTACACTTCTTCAATAAAGTATTTTTTCAACGAATCATGGGTTTGCTTTTGATCCCATGGACAGCCATTTGGTCCTCGAAGAACTGCGATGACCTCCCTTAATTTATCAAACTCCCCATAGAGTAGTTTGTCTTCTCGAACAGGAGGGACATAAACAGCCGTTAAGTTGTTTAATGTGGTCGCATGATCGAGTTCGTATAGTGGAACCTTCGTCAACTGTTCTTCTTTTGAACCAACCGCTGTAGCAATCGTTACCTCATAATCATCAGGGAGCCGCTCCATTAATGTTAATTTCACTTCAGAAGCAATCATCGCATCATACACTTGCACAATAATCAAGTGATGGTTTAATTCAATTTCGTCTCGGTTGAACGCTGTACCATCGACAATTTGACAGCCTTCGATTGGATCAATACGAAGAGCGGTATACATCGCATCAAGAAAGCTTTGCCCCCCTAAAAAGGTGACTTCTACTTCATCTCTTTGACTTGCTTCCACTAAAAGTTGAATCGTTCGTTCCGCCACAAAAGGATGACCTGGGACGGCATACGTCACTTCCTCTTCTTTTGCTTTTTCTAACAGTTGAGCGACAATGGATTGATAGACAGATTCAAATTCATCATGTTCTTCATATGTAGAATCAAATGACTGAAAAGACACCCCTTCTTCAGTTAATTCTCGAATAGCTGGATGATCCTCTGTTCGAATATAGACGCTTTTTTGCTTTAACAAATGCCGATATACACCAAGTGGCATTTGCTCTAGATCTCCAGCTCCTAATCCTAATACGGTTATTTTTTTCATCTTTTTCCTCCATGTTCCTTCAAATACTGTAACCACTTTTTTAATCTTACTCTTATTTGGTTCAATTTTGAAATGTTGCTCCATTCTTCCTCAGTAAAGATTGGCATAGTAAACAAACAAACCGCTACAATTAAACCCCCGACCCCAGCTGAAGATAACGCGATGAATGCACTTAGTCCTCTAGAATCACCTGAGACGAGATACGTGAACCCACTCTTCCAAAGGAAAGTGACCATTCCCATCACAGCTAAAACCATTATGATTGGGACATAAGAACGGTAAGAACCAAGATGTAACTCTTTTTTCTTATGGAAAGCCAAAAGCAAAAAGACGACCATCACGCTTGCCGCTATTACCGTAGACCAAGCTGCCCCTAATGTACCAAAAAAGGAAATGAGAATGACATTACTGCCAAGCTTTACGAATACGCCAAGCACAACAGCAATAGCCGGTATATAGGTAAAGTTGTACCCTTGTAACACAGCTGAAATTGTCGTAAACAGCGAAGAAAACAAAATCGCTAAGCTCATGACTCTTAATACATTAGTTCCAGCTGCATCCGTATATAAAAAGTGGTTGGTTGGTTCAATAATGACAAATAACCCAACGGTCGCAGCCCCTCCCACTAATATCGCTAAGCGATAAGAAAGGTGTTGATAGTGCTGAGCTCGTTCTGTATTTCCTTCCATAATGGCTTTAGTCAACATCGGTACTAAAGCCAATGCTAATGTCGTCGTTATAATCGTACCAAGCTGGAGAAGGGGTTGACTTCGATCAAATACCCCCTTTGCTTCAAAAGCAACTAATTCTAGAGTTCCACTCCACTGTAACAACCTCACAACAGAAAAGGCGTCAATTAGTTGAAACAACACTAAAATTAAGGCTGTTAAGCAAATAAAAACACTTTGCTTCATCAGCGCCAGGTTGCTTTTCATCATACTAAAGAAATTTAGATGACGTGGATGAACCAACTCACGAATCCAGCGCGCTTTCGTAAGAATGAGTAAAAGGAGAATCCCTACAATTCCTCCAAATACCGATCCATAGGCCGCTCCTGTTCCAATTGTATAGGCATTAAACCCCAATTCCACAAACAAATAGGTGAAACCTAAGATGAATAAAACACGTATAAATTGTTCGGCGACATGCGAAACAGCTGTAGGAATTAAATCTCCTTCTCCTTGATGGAATCCTCTGCCTACACTTAAAAATGGCAGGAGTAACACCACATGACTCATCGCTCGAATGGGAGTTTCTAATCTGCCATCCCCCATCATGAAGGCAATAACCTCAGCAAAGGCAAACAAAGCCACCCAACTAACGACCGAAAAAAGTAAGAGTCCATAAAAGAACAAACTCATCATTTTTTTTGCCTCTTCTACTTTGCCTCCCGCTAATAATTCGGCTCGCTCCTTTGATAGGACAACCGGAAATCCATACATTGCGAGTACCATAATAATTCCGTAAAGCGGATATACTTGTTGATACACATAAAAGCCGAGATCCCCTGATAAGTTTTGGTAGGGAATTCGGTAAGCTGCACTTATTACTTTAGCCAGTAGTGCAACTCCAGATAAAAGGGCGATCCCCTTTAAGACACTGTTATTGTTCGAATGAGTCACTTGCACGGTTTTTCTTTTCTCCTTAGCTTCTTTGCACCCATCTTATCATAAGTGAAACCCGTTATAATAGCTGTTAGTGGTCTTATATATCTCATTGCGATCCTAACTCAACAAAAAAGCTCGTTCTCTTTAAAAAAAGAGACGAGCTTTTTTGACTAAGTATAGTTATTGCTCCATTTGTTTTGCTAAAAAACTTGCTGCTGTCTCTGCTAGCTTCTGTTCAATCATGCCAGAAAGCTCTGTTTCCTTGCTAAAAATCACGACAGCACCAATTGGATCTCCATTCGCAATAATCGGTGTAATAACATACCCTTTTAATTCATCTGCATGATCGCCGACAAGGTTGTGCTCACCTGCACTTGTTTCCACCTTTGTTTTACGGTCATCCATACATTTTTCAACAATTTCTCCGATGCCCTTATTAGCATATTCTTTCTTTGGTGCACCAGCAACTGCTATAAATGTATCACGGTCAGCAATTAATACATAGTGATTTAAACTATCATATAGCGCCTCCGCATACTCTTTTGCAAAATCACCTAACTCAGAAATTGGCGAGTATTTCTTTAAAATCACTTCGCCATCACGATCGACAAAGATTTCAAGAGGATCTCCTTCACGGATTCGAAGTGTTCTTCTGATTTCTTTCGGGATAACAACCCGTCCTAAATCATCAATACGACGTACGATACCTGTTGCTTTCATACTGTATTGCCTCACTTTCTTATGATGTATTCACTTGATGGTAAGTGGTAAGAAAATAACCATTTCTTTTCTTAACTATAGTATCTTTCTTAAAAAAAGAACTATTCACCAATCCATGAATTTGTTTGAAAGACTAAATAAGCCAATCGACCCAACATATTGAAAAAAGCGAGGAAATTTTCTTCATTTTATCTTATTTTTTCCCTTTGTGAAGCCCTTCAACGATTTTTTCGATAAAGGATAAAACTTGCTCATCACTCAACGTTTTTGTTTTAATAACAAATTTAATTTTTTCTCCTGCTGTACCTAATGCGACCTCTCGCCCAAGCTGATGTGTTAATTCAAACAATTTTGATCCATCCATTAAAGTTGAAGAGTCTGCCGACAAAAGAATCTCAACCTGATCTTTGACTTCCGTTATTTGCTCAACTCGTTCTTGGTTGGCAAGTAATTTAATTTGTGTCAGGCGGAGAAGGAAGTCGACTTGCTTTGGATATTCACCGAATCGGTCAAACATTTCGTCCTTTAGGTCCGTAATATCTTCTACCGATTCTGCTCCTTTAAAACGTTTATACATTTCAATCTTCTGCTTAGCATCTTGAATATAATTTTCAGGAATATAGGCATCAATTTTCACATCCATCTCCACTTGGAACGGCGGTTCTTTTGGTTTATCACCTTTTCTTTCCTCAATCGCTTCTTTTAGCATTTGTGAATACAAATCAAACCCAACGGATTCAATAAAGCCATGTTGCTGTGCACCTAACAGATTACCAGCACCTCGAATCGTCAAGTCACGCATCGCAATTTTAAATCCTGAACCGAGCTCTGTGAATTCTTTAATCGCTTGTAGTCGTTTTTCTGCGACTTCTGTTAACACTTTATCGCGCTGATACGTAAAGTAAGCATAGGCTACCCGGTTTGAACGTCCTACACGACCTCGAATTTGGTAAAGCTGTGACAGACCCATCCGGTCAGCATCGTAAATAATTAACGTGTTTACGTTCGGAATATCAACACCTGTTTCAATGATTGTCGTTGTGACCAATACATCGCTATTGCCCTCTAAGAAATCGAGCATAATCGTTTCTAACTCACGTTCATTCATCTGTCCATGTGCATAACTGATCTTTGCATCAGGGACAAGCATCGATAATTGTTCCGTCATGCGTTCAATATCTTCAACTCGATTGTAGAGGAAGTACACTTGACCACCACGTGTCATTTCTCTCTCAATAGCCTCTCGGACAAGAGCCGCGTTATATTCAACGACATACGTTTGAACCGGAAAGCGGTTTTCCGGTGGTGTTTCAATAACCGACAAATCACGAACACCTAGCATCGACATATGCAATGTTCTTGGAATTGGTGTAGCTGTTAACGTGAGAACATCAATATTTGATTTAAGTTGTTTAATTTTTTCCTTATGTGTAACACCAAAGCGTTGCTCCTCATCAACGATCAGGAGACCAAGGTCTTTAAAGATCACATCTTTTGAAAGAAGACGATGTGTTCCCACAATGAGATCAACTGAACCTGCTTTTACTCCTTTTAGCGTTTCCGTTTGCTCTTTTCTCGAACGGAAGCGACTTAGGACACCAATATTAATAGGGTAATCAGCAAATCGTTCTTTAATCGTTTCATAGTGCTGTTGAGCTAAAATGGTTGTCGGAACTAAAATAGCAACTTGCTTGCCGTCCATTATTGCTTTAAAAGCAGCACGAATCGCTACTTCTGTTTTTCCATAACCAACATCCCCACATAAAAGGCGATCCATCGGTCTGATGTTTTCCATGTCTGCTTTGATTTCAGTAATCGTTCGCAGTTGATCTTCTGTTTCTTGATATTGAAAGGAGGATTCGAAACCTTGTTGTTCTACTCCATCTTTAGAAAAAGCAAATCCTTTACTCGCTTCACGTTCAGCGTAAAGCTTAATTAAATCATCTGCTATGTCTTCTACGGAAGATTGAACTTTTTTCTTTACCTTCTTCCAATCGTTCCCACCAAGTGCATAAATCTTTGGATCTTTTTCCTCAGATCCCACGTATTTTTGAACTTGATCAATCTGCTCAACTGGTACATAAAGCTTGTCATTACCAGCGTACCGCAAATGTAAATAATCTTTATGAAGCCCATTTATCTCTAGTGTTTCAACACCTAAATATTTACCAATTCCATGGTTAGTATGGACAATTAAATCCCCAACTTTAAGCTCAGAGTAACTTTTAATACGCTCTGCGTTAGAGATCGCTTGTTTTCGTTGTGGGCGTTTTGCTTGTTTCTTAGCAAATACTTCTTCCTCTGTTACTACTACCAATTTACTCGCTGGTAACTCAAAACCCGATTGCATATTACCAACCATTATTTGAACCTGTCCAGTCACTAATTCGGTAGCTTGTTCGACGATTCTCGTATCAATGCCTTCATCCTCTAAGTTGAGAGAAAGTCGCTTAGCGCGCTCCATCGTGCCAGCCATAAATACAACGGCTTGATTAGCCTTTTTCCATCTCTCTATTTCAGATTGAAGTAGCTGCATTTGACCATGAAATTGCTGCATCGATTTGCATGATATGCTCATCACATTTTCAGGATTTGTCGATGGAACATGTTTTAAGAAAAGCGATAAATATAAAATAGAATTAGGCATGCTCTTAAACAAATCAAAGACCGGAACAGACAGGGTGACATTATGAATGATTTCCCCTTGTTCCAGTAACGCTGTATTCCATTCGGCTTCTTCTTTTTCTAAGTTATCAGATATTTCTTTCACTCTTGATACTTCGTCGATTGTAATAACAGTCTCTTCAGGCAGATACGAAAGAAGGGAATGATCGCCTTCATAATAAAGTGACATGTATTTATACATGCCTTGAAACGTCGATTGTTGTTTTAGCTGTCCAATCTCGTAGGAAATATTTTGGGACAGTTTTTCTTTCGTTTCTTTTGCTTTTATTTTCTTCAATGAAACGGTTAACCCTTCCGATAGCAATTGCGCTGCACGGTTATAATGAGTTTTCTGCAGAAGAACTTCTTGAGCTGGTCCGATGACGACCTTTTTGCGTTCTTCCTTTGACCTTTGATTATCTACCTCAAACGTTCGAATTGAATCAATCTCCGTATCAAACAATTCAATTCGAATAGGATCTTGTTCCGTTAATGGGTATAGATCAATAATTCCTCCACGAACACTCACTTCGCCTGGTGAGGCCACCATATCAACTCGCTGAAAGCCCATCATGATTAATTTCTCTAGTAAAGAGGCAATATCATCTATATCAATTCCGACCTCTAACTCGATTTGGGCGTCTTCCCAAACATGAACCGGAGGAAGCTGTCTCCGTACCCCGGCTAATGGGGCTATAACAATTCCCTTAAATGAGTGCACCAATTTATTTAAGACATCTATTCTTTGGGCTTTCATCTCTGGGCTTGCAATCGCAATTTCAGCCGAGATTAATTCATTAACAGGATATAACAAAACATCCTCTTCATTTAAGAAACTAACTAAGTCATCGTATAACTTCTGTGCTTGGTATAAATTATGTGTGACAACAAGCAGTGGTCGTCTAGATTCACGGTACAAAGAGGACATAAATAATGTCCTTGCAGAACCAGTTAACCCAGAAATAAGCTGCTCCTTCATATTGGTTTCCAAACTATCTGAAACCGCTTTTATCTCTTCGTTTGAACGTAAGTATTGTTGCAATCCTAACATGTCGTTCCCCCTGTTATGTCTTCACCTACTATGGGCTTCATGACCCATCTATGTATCTTCATCCTCTTACCAGCTATAATTATTCAATCACTCTTCTCTCTATTCTTGGTCGAGCACTAGAATCCTGCTCAAGGGCTTTCAAAAAAAGAAGATATCACCCTTTTTACCTATACTCGAGCAAGGAGTGGAATCTCACTCGTCAAAATATATTTTTGTAAATAGTTAGAACAGAAAAACGCTTTGGTTATGAACCAAAGCTAAATTCTTACTGGTGATTATTGTATAACATGGTCTAATTCATATAAGTCCGGGTTTCGCATGAGAGCTTCATGACAATCTTCGCAAATTGCATCAACATGAATATCTCCACTTGAATGGTATGTCAACATATCCGTTCGCTCTTGACTTGTTAGCTGATTAAAACCTAACGAATCTGAGTGGACCTGTTGAACAATTTCACCTAACTTAGTCTTACAATGTCGACATTGATAGTGAATAGCCAAGAGTTGAACCTCCTTTTGCTGATAGAACTACTACTATTCTTAACAGCAAAGAAGCACTCTATACGATTCTAATTAAATTCGTTCATAACTTCAAGAAAAGACTTTGACGTCCATGCCCGTACGCTCTTTGCAGCTTGAATAATGGAATCTTGAACAGGCTCACGCTGATCAGGGTGATACGTCCCAAGCACATAGTTCACAATCGATTCTCCATTTTGCGGACGATCAATCCCAATTCGAATTCGATTAAACTCTGCTGTCCCTAGATGTTGAATTAATGATTTGATGCCATTATGGCCGCCAGCACTGCCTTTTTGTCTTAGTCTAATCTTTCCTACTGGCAAGTCCATATCATCATAAATCACAACAATATCTTTAAGTTCAATATTAAAATAGTCGGCAAAAGGACGTACTGATTCACCTGATAAATTCATATATGTAAGTGGTTTTAGTAGAAAAATCTTTTCTCCATTTACCATACCCTGTCCATATAGCCCTTTAAATTTCGTTTGGCTTAGGTCAATGTTCATTTCTTCGGCGCAGTAGTCAATACAATCAAAACCTACATTATGTCGTGTACCCGCATATTTTTGACCTGGATTGCCAAGTCCGACAATTAGCTTCAATTCGACCTCTCCTCACACTGTTAAAGAGAGGGCGACTATGTCACCCTCTCTTTCTTTTATTCTTCTGCCGGTTTTTCTTCTGTTGCTTCAGCAGCTTCTTCCGTTCCACTTACTTCTTCGTCACCAGCTTGACCATTCTCTTGCTCAGCGGCTTGTGGCTGGACCGTAACAATGGTTTCATCGTCTTGGCTTGTAATCGTGACAGACACAACCGAACGAATATCAGCGACTTGAATGGAATCACCAATATTTAAATTTGAAACATCGACTGTAATCTCTTCTGGGATATCTGATGGTAAGCACCTTACCGTAATCTCATACATAAGATGAGAAACCATGCCACCTTCTTTTTCCCCAGGACACTCACCTTCTAATCGAACTGGAACGCTGGCGTCAATTTCTGAAGTCATATCAACTTCAAAAAAATCAATGTGTGTATATTCATTCTTCAATGGATCAATTTGCATATCATGAATCATCACTTGGTGACTTTTCTTCCCTGCTACCTCAAGAGAAAATAAACCATTTTTCCCAGCAGAGCGAACTGTTTTGAGAAAATCAACACTTTCTACTGACACAGGTTGACTATCGATTTTATTTCCATAAAGGATTGCTGGAACAAGTCCTTGTTTGCGGATCTTCCTTGTTGCTGAACCTCTTAAATCTTCTCTTGGATTTGCTTTTAAAACTGTAGCCATGACTTATCACCTCATAATAGTTTTAAAACTCTCTCTATACATATGTTCCCTTCTAGAGAAAATTTAAACGTTTTTTGGGTGATTTAAAAGGTGTGGCTTGTTTTTATAATTGGTTTGAGAAGAGTGAGTTGGTCTCTTCAAAAGACCTTGAGCAAATTCAGGGAGCTTTAGTGAATTCAGATGGCAATGGCTGCACACGCTGCGCTCATTGCACCAAAAAAGGGAAAGTTCGCCCTTTTTTAGTCAAATAACGTACTTACAGATGCATGTTCATGAACGCGGATAATGGCTTCTCCCATAAGCGCGGCTACTGAAAGTTCTGTTACTTTTTCGCTTTTCTTTTCGTCATCTAACACAATAGAGTTTGTTACAACAAGTTCTTTTATTTTTGAATTGTTGATGCGCTCCATAGCTGGACCCGATAATACAGGATGCGTACAACATGCATATACTTCTTTTGCTCCATGTTCAACGAGTGCATTAGCTGCTAACGTAATAGTGCCAGCTGTATCGATGATATCGTCAATGATGATCGCTGTTTTGCCTTCAATGTTACCAACGATGTTCATCACTTCAGAAACGTTAGGCTTAGGTCGGCGCTTATCAATGATAGCAATAGGAGCTTTTAGGCGATCAGCCATTTTACGTGCACGTACCACTCCACCATGGTCAGGAGATACGATGACAATATCGTCTAATTCCTTTTGAGAGAAATATTCAGCTAGAATCGGCACACCCATTAATTGATCGACTGGAATATCAAAGAACCCTTGAATTTGTGTTGCATGTAGATCAAGAGTAAGTACTCTAGTTGCACCGGCTGTTGTGATTAGGTTTGCAACTAGCTTAGCCGTAATAGGCTCACGGGCACGCGCTTTACGATCTTGACGTGCATAGCCGTAGTATGGCATAACTACGTTAATCGTTCTAGCAGATGCACGTTTTAGGGCATCAATCATAATTAATAGCTCCATGATGTGCTCATTTGCAGGAGCAGATGTTGATTGAATTAAATAAACATCACAACCACGAATACTTTCTTCAATATTAATTTGAACCTCCCCATCACTAAAACGAGTAACAGAGCTTCTTCCCAGTGTAACTCCAATATGATCTGAAATTTCCTGTGCTAGCCCTTTATTTGAATTCAATGTAAAAACTTTTAAACTTGGATCGCCGTATTTAGCCACTTTTTTTCCCTCCGCTATTCTAATTAGCTCTACTTCTTCTTTAAATAATCCGCTTTATTCGTTTGCCTTGCACGTGCAATCGAAAGTGATTCGCCGGGTACATCATCTGTAATCGTTGAACCAGCTGCTACCAGTGCATTCTTACCGATTGTTACAGGAGCAATTAAATTAGCATTGCAGCCAATGAAAGCCCCATCCTCAATCGTCGTCTTAAACTTATTTTTCCCGTCATAGTTTACCGTTACTGCACCACAACTGAAGTTTACATTTTCACCAATTTCAGCATCGCCAATATAGCTTAAGTGAGACGCTTTACTACCTTTGCCTAAAGTTGCTTTCTTCGTTTCAACGAAATTACCAATTCTCACATCATCTGCTATCATTGAATCTGGTCGAATGTGAGCAAAAGGTCCAATAGTAACATTGTTTCCAACTTCACTATTATACACTACTGATTGCTTAATTACCGTAGCATCACCAATTGTACTGTCTTTGATCTCCGTATGAGGACCGACCAAACATTCTGCACCAATCTTTACAGTTCCTACGATCATCGTTCCAGGCATGATAACCGTATCCTGACCAATTTCAGCTTCTGTTGAAATATAAGTATTAACTGGATCGATAATGGTGACACCTTGCTTCATCCAATTCTCGTTAATACGACGCTTCATAATCGTTTCTGCTTCCGCTAATGCTACGCGATCGTTCACACCAATGGTTTCATCAAATGATGGTGTTTGGTAAGCTGAGATCGTTTCGCCGTTATTCTTTAAAATTTCAATTACATCTGGGAGGTAATATTCACCTTGAGCATTGTCATTTCCAACTTTTTGCAAAGCAGCAAACAAAGAAGCATTATCAAAGCAGTACGTTCCTGTATTGATTTCTTGAACGCTTCGCTCTTTTTCTGTTGCGTCTTTATGTTCAACAATTCGTGCAACAAGTCCATCGTCATTTCGGATAATTCTTCCGTATCCTGTTGGATCTTCCGCTACAGCCGTTAAAATCGTTGCCTTTGCGTTTTCATTGGCATGGCAAGTTAGTAAACGGTCAATCGTTTCAGCTGTCAAAAGTGGAGTATCTCCACAAAGAACCACTGTAGTACCGTTTTTATTTTGTAGTATGTCTGCAGCTTGCATCACTGCATGGCCCGTACCCAATTGTTCTTTCTGTACAACATAAGAAACTTGATCCCCTAATTGTTCTTGAACAATTTCGGCCCCGTAGCCTACAACTGCTACCTTTTCCTCAAAGCCTAAACTTGAAACTTGATCCACGACATGTTGAACCATTGGTTTTCCACATACTGGGTGCAACACTTTATATAATTTGGATTTCATTCGTGTTCCTTGACCTGCTGCTAGTATGATCGCATAACGATTGCTCATATTTCCCCTCCAGGTGTTCCGTTTTCCCTTACGAATATATCTTAAAACCGAGGGTATTTCAAGGAAATATCGCTTTCTCTTACATTGACAACTTTTTGACACATTTTTTTATTGAATAATAACCCAATCCCCAAAAAAGAAGATGCTTCAAAAGGTCAAAAGGTCACCTTTAGAAACATCTTCTTTCCTGTTTAAGAAGCTCCAGCTTCTTCAAATTCAACTTCTTCAAATTCTCCTGCTTTCTCATATTCCGATAACACTGCATTTTGGATCTTCTCTCTAGTTGTAGAAGAAATTGGGTGCGCAATGTCTCTAAATTCACCGTCTGGAGTTCTTTTACTTGGCATTGCGACAAATAATCCATTATTACCGTCGATTACGCGAATATCATGAACCACAAATTCATGATCAATCGTAATTGAAGCAATCGCTCTCATTCTACCTTCAGTATTAACTCGACGTAATCTCACATCTGTTACCTGCATGCTGGCCACCACCTATATTTGTGTTTGTCATACATTATCAATTCTCTAAATATTTAATAATTCCTTCTTTAGTCAAAACTTTTTTCAACTTTTTCTTTCTTTTTTGACAAATTAAATAAAGAGCATGACTAAAGACCAGTTTTTAGCGAATTGGTTCGGTATTTTTTTACTAAAAAACATAATCCTTCGCATGTATCCGTTCACAAATATTGGCGGATATTTACTATTAATAAAAGAACACTAAAAAAAACCTTTAACCTAATCCTTACGAGGCTAAAGGTCTTTTTAACTATTTCACTAAAGCAATTACTTCGATCTCTACTTGAACATCCTTAGGTAAGCGTGCTACCTCTACACATGAACGTGCTGGCTTATGTTCACTAAAATATTGACCATACACTTCATTAATTCGAGGAAAATCGTCCATATTTTTTATAAAAACGGTCGCTTTCACAACAGTTTCAAATGAAGCGCCTGCTTCTGTTAACACGGCTTGTAGATTCTTAAAAACTTGATGTGTTTGTTCTTCAACAGTTCCTTGTACTAAATCGCCGTCTGCTGTTAAAGGAATTTGACCTGAGCTGTAAAAAAGATTATTCACAATAATCCCTTGAGAATAAGGTCCAATCGCATCAGGTGCTAATTTCGTGTAAACAGTTTTCATTTCTCATCCCTCAATTCCATTGATTTTAATAACTCAAGAACATTACCTTGTTCTACTTTAATCGTTTTATTTCTTACATCAACTTCAGAAAGCCTTGTAATAGACATATACTCGTCAACTAACCGCTCTTCAACCCCGATTGTTTCGACAAGTACACCAATTCCTACTAATTCAGCTTGGAACTCTTCAAGCAAGTCCATCATTCCTCTAATGGTACCGCCAGCTTTCATGAAATCATCAATAATAAAAACGCGTGAACCCGGAGCTAAACTTCTTCTTGCGAGCGTCATGGTTTGAATTCGTTTCGAAGACCCAGATACATAATTAATACTAACCATTGAGCCTTCCGTAACTAAATGGTCTCTTCTGACAATACTAACAGGAACATTTAAATATTGGCCGACAGCATACGCTAGCGGAATCCCCTTAGTTGCAACCGTCAAGACTGCATCTATTTTCTGGTTGGCTAATACGGATGCAAACACTTGACCTAGTTTTTGAATAAATTTCGGATTTCCTAATAAATCCATCATATATAAGTATCCACCAGGAAGGATCCGCTCAGGTACAGCTAGTTGTTCAATCACTTCATTTACAAAATCCTCAACTTGCTCTTCATGAATTCGAGGGATAAATTTAACCCCACCGCTTGCCCCAGAAATCGTTAAAAGGGAACCATATCCCTCATCTTCAAAAATTTCTTTAACAATTACGAGATCCTCACTGATGGAGGATTTTGCAGATTGATAACGTTCCGAAAAATGAGTAAGCGAAATCACTTCATGAGGATGCTGGAGTAAAAAATGGGTCATATCAACAAGACGACCACTACGCTTTAGCTTTTTCATGCTACCTCCAAAAAACCGAATATTTTCATTTAATATAACACGTTTGTTCGGTTTTTATCAAGAGTCTGTTGAACGTATAAGCCGAACGGCAAAGACATCCTGACAAAATCCTCTTAAACCATTGTATACACGGTGTAAGCGGGATTCATGTTCAACGAGTCCAAAAACCGTAGGTCCACTTCCACTCATTAGTACACCATCAGCCCCAAAGCGAATCATTTGTTCTTTAATATTTTTTACTTCTGGATACAAATCCAACGTAACCGTTTCAAGAACATTATGTAAATTATTACAAATACCAGAAAAACTCTGTTCTTCAATCGCCTTAATCATAGCTGACGTGTTCGCATGTTCAACCTCATTTACTTTTAAACGTTTGTATACTTCTGCTGTTGACACACCAATAGGTGGTTTAGCTAAAATTACCCAACACGGTGGCGGAGAAGAAATGGCTTTTATAATCTCCCCTCTACCTGTTGCTAGAGCTGTTCCTCCGTACACACAGAATGAAACATCGGATCCGATCTCAGCTCCCATTTCAGCAAGCTCGTCCAAGCTTAACCCTAAATCCCACAACTGGTTTAATCCTTTCAACGTGGCAGCAGCATCACTACTCCCCCCTGCCAAACCAGCAGCAACGGGTATTCGTTTTGTAATATAAATCGATACTCCCCTTTTCACATTACAACGCTCTTTCAACAAAGATGCTGCCTGATAAGCTAAATTCCGATGATCGTTTGGAACAAACCCTTCAGATACATCAACTGTTATCCTACCATCATCGGTATCAGTTAAATCAATTCGGTCAGCAAGATCAACCATTGTCATTATCATTTCAACTTCATGAAACCCATCATCACGTTTTTTTATCGCATCAAGCGATAAGTTAATTTTCGCCGGTGCTTTCACAGAACATTTCACACTAGTCACCTTCTATATCCATTTGCTTACGTTATTTTATCATTTGTCCACCTAACATACCACAATCTGAAAATTTTTCTATCATGTCCGTAACAAAGTGAAACATTTTTTATATAATTGGATTTTATTAGTTTCGCCTAGTATGGAATACATAAACATTAAATTGATTGTGGAATTTTCAAGTGAAAGTTATCACACAAAACATTTGATTTCGAGGAAGTGGCCATGGCTCCGTACTTTGCTTTAAGGTCACTAAAAAAACCGGGCTTTCGCACCGGTTATCAATTTATGATCTTTTCTGGCTCTTTTCATGAGCTAACTGCTGTTCAGCTATCTCAACGGCTCTTTTAACCATATTCCCAGCATCCCTTGAGCGAATGCCTCCCCATCCTTCTTTTTGAACGGTGTCGTAAAAGCCAAGCTCTTTCGCTAGTTCTTCTTTGAACCTGTCAGACATGATCCCTCTTCTTCTACTCATGTCACAACAACCCCTTTATAAGCTAGTCAGAAAAGCAAGTCTTCGGCACGTTAATCGTACCGAAGACAGTAATAGTATTGGTCACTACACAAATATAACCCACTGAAGAATTTACCTTCAGAGGGTTATGTTTGTGTGTATATCTAGTCCGTACATTATGCTTTTAAAACGGTTGAATCGACGCCTTCTTCACAAAGCATTAATTCTACAGTTTCGGTTAAGATATCCGCATAACTGTAAGAAACTCGTTCGAACGCATTTTGTTGTTCATCTAGTTTTACGATGAACACAGAAGGGTAAGTTTCTTCAAGGAGACCAGAACGTTCTGACGTTTTCCGACGACCACCATTTGCCTTAATCGTGATTCTCTTACCAACATTAGCATCTAATGCGCGCTTAATGTCTATTAACGTTTTTGCCATTACTACACCCCACCTCACTGTATATGTAGCATACCACAATCTACATTTTTCGTCAAATAAATTTAAAATTATATCAAGTGAACAAGATTTTTGTCAATGATTTTGACGAGAAAAAATAAAAAGTACTATTACTAACTCGACTTTAGTATGGCAGAAAGGGAAATTTTTTATGTAGAGAAAAAATAGTGAAAATTTCAAGGGCGTTTCTATTTATGCCAACAACTGTTTATAAAAAAGAGAAAAAGATGACTCGAGATCTTTATTACAGTTTGTATCCAATCCGCATATAAAGACCTTAAGTCACCTTCATTTAATCATATTTAATTGGCATCCCGCGTCTCATAACTCCCTTTGTTTCAATCCCACCAAGACCTTGCTCACCACTTATCGTGTTACGTAAAACATCCGATAAACTGATTCCGTCCATAAAGGATGTGAGGCTAACTCTAGCTGCAATATAAACTGGATCTAAGGCATGAATATTGATCCGTTCCGGTGAACTAGCAAAGTTAGCTCCTGCTTTAATCAATGTTTCGAAATGAGATTGGCACGCCCCGGCGAAGATCACCAGCTCATCTCGGTGCCAAGCATATTTTCTAGCAATTCTCACACACTCAGCGAAATACTTCGTATGACGGTAGGACCTTGAATCCTCTTCAGAGCCTTTTCCTTTTAAATAAGCATCGTGTCCTGTGACAACTACGATATCAGGTTGGACCATTTCGAGCAAAGACCCTATTTGTTCAGGCATTTCCTTTTCGTGGAGATGGACACCGTAAACAGGTACACCTAATCTATTATATAGCTCTGTACATTTGCGTAAATACAAAGGGTCGCCATCAATATGCAGGACACGTCCTCGCAATTCAAAATGATTCGGCTCTCTCTTATAACCAGATGTTATTTCGTACTCTCCTCGCTGCTTCATGAGCTTTGCATCTTGTCTAAAAAGAAGATAAGAATGTTCTTCTATTTCTTTAGACTTTTTCTCATGTTCAGACCGATCTTTTTCAGAAACGATTACGATATCATCTAGTGGAGCATCTGCAATTAGGCGCATGTCCTCACCAGCTAGTTCCACATAGTCTGGATATATTTCGACTACCCTAAATAACAGATCGCACTTATACGAAGGGCGAGCGACGATATCTCCTTTATTCACCTTCATTGTCACGCCTCCTCTCCAACTAAAATATGTGGAAAGGCAGGCTAATGTGCTTATATTCTATAATCTTTTTAAAAGAGCATCACTTAATTTGCCGAACTCATCTAAGGAAAGTGTTTCACCTCGTCGTTTCGGATCAATGTTAGCTTCTTGTAACGCAGCTTCTATTTCTACCTTCTTCTCTTTTGGACCTAGGTTATGAACTAAATTATTTAAGATTGTTTTTCGTCTATTAGCAAAGCAAGCATGGAATACTTTGAAAAAATACGCCTCATCTTGCACCGCTACAGCGGGTTCTTCTCTTATCGTTAAACGTAATACAGCAGAATCAACTCGTGGCTGAGGCATAAATACAGTGCCTGGCACTGTCATGACTTTTTCAGCGGTTGCATAATACTGTGCAGCTATCGACAACGCTCCATATTCCTTTGTTCCCGGCTTAGCCGCTATACGGTCAGCGACTTCCGCCTGAATCATGACAACAATGCCCCGGACCGGCAAATGCTCTTCAAGCAACTTCATCAAAATAGGTGTTGTTACGTAATAAGGTAAATTTGCTACAACCATTAAATCTTCTACACCTTCGAACTGTTGATCAATCGTTCCTTGTATATCTGCTTTTAACACATCTGAATGGATAATTTCAACATTCTCATACGGTTGCAACGTATCATCAAGTACCGGTAACAATCTTTGATCAATTTCAAAGGAAACAACCTTTTTAGCCCTTTTAGCTAGCTGTTCTGTTAAAGCACCAATACCAGGACCTACTTCAATAACACCCGTTTCGTCGGTGATGTCGGCCGCAGCCACGATATTTCGTAATACATTTGTATCAATTAAAAAGTTTTGACCTAAACTTTTCTTAAAATTAAATCCATACTTATTTAAGATCTCTTTCGTTCTCTGTGGTGTAGCAATGTCTTTCATCATGACTTTTTCTCCTCCTCAAACACACGCTCCATGGCTTCTGCAAACTCAGTAGCTGTAATCCTAAACTTTTGCAAGCGTTTATGTAGTTGTTTTCCATTGGCGTAACCGATTCGTAGCAAGTCTCCCACCCGTTCCCTTCTTTTCCTAGAGGTAGGTCCAGCAATCAAACCAGCATCATGGAGGTCTTGCCAGGTGACAACCTCAAGAAAATGTTCATTTTCTTCTTTCGCATGCAATAATGCCTCACGAATGGCCTCAACCGAAGCATTTTCTACACCTAGATCATCCAGGTTTTTAGAAATGGCTTCTTTTTTCGGCAAAAACGCATGTTTACAAGCTGGAATACGCTTACTAATAATATGTCTTATCCGCTCTCCTGGATAATCTGGATCTGTGAAAATGATAACCCCTCGGCGTTCTTGCGCTAGTTCAATTTGAGCGAGTGTACTTTCACTAACAGCCGAACCATTTGTTTCAATCGTATCGGCTTCTACCGCCCTTTTTACAGCAACCGTATCATCTTTACCTTCGACAACAATTACTTCTTTAATTTTCATCTTTATACCCCTAACCAAATGAAGCCACTAAAAATGAAAATATTTTTTCAGTTTCCTCGAAAAAATAGGTTTCATCCTTAGTTTAGCCTTTACCACGTGTTTACATAAATATAAGTGAATTTCATTGAAACAACAAGAAAAGCACAGGGTGGTTAGCCACTCTGTGCCGAAAAGACGTTAATTTAAAATGGTAACCTTCACTGTCCGCTTTCCCCAGCGATAGGCTTCTGACTTCGTTGGAACATGAACGTCAATCTTGTTGCCTCGAATGGCGCCACCCGTATCCCCTGCAATGGCCTCGCCATATCCTTCTACATGTACACGAGTACCTAAAGGGATCACACTTGGATCCACGGCAATGACTTTCATATTACGGTTATTATTTAAATTAATGCCCGTTGCTGTAATTCCACTGCACCCACTACAACCAGCCGTGTAAGCTGTTGCTGTTACTGAAAATGTTCGACCATTGCTCGCTGTTGTATTACTTGAACTAGAGCTTGGAGTCGAACCACGTGATACAGTCGGTGTCGGTGCTGGTTGTGTACCAATCGCTACAATACGATCCTTGCTTTCCTTTACTGTATCTGTTTTTACAAGCTCTCTTGAAATTTCTTCTCCGTCTTCAAGAATCACTTCATAGTGCTTCTCTACTTTTCCGTTTTCTCCTGACTGAACGACTTCTTCTTTCCCACTACGCAAATTATTATCTTTGCGTGTAACCGTTCCAAAAGCAACGGACTCTTCCACCACATCGGTGACTTTTTCTACCCGTATTACTTTAATCTCTGATTCTCGGTCAAGCCTTTCTTCTAAATTGGGCTCAACACGATCAAGCTCACCTAATGTAACACTTTCTCTCTAAAAAGTCAGCGACAGTCGTCGAAGTTGTCCATAATTCCTGTTGTTCACCGTCACTAGTAAGCTCAACTTGAAAGGCAGATTCATAGATTAGATTCATTCTATCAGTTATTTCTTCACTCAATGCTGGTGCAATAAAATCATGTTCTTTTACTTCAATATCTAATTCTTGTATAAACTCTTCAACATTATCTGCGGTTGTCCATACTTGTTCTTCATGGTTATGAATCGTGACAAATACTTCCTTCGCTTGATCCCAAGTAACATTCATATTACCTGAAATCTCCGTATCTAACCCGGGCTCTACATGGTCATATTCTTGGACGTTCCATTCTTGCTCCTTCATCAACTCAGCAACTGTCGATGCATGTGTTTGCACCTCAAGATCTTCTCCATCGATAGAGATTGTTACAGTTGCCTTTGTCGCCTCGTATACAGCGTAAGTAATCACGCCTCCGAAGAGAATGAGACTGACAACGGAGATTACCAACTTCTTTCCAAAACTCATTGCGGAAAGGAACTGGCTCCTGTTTGTTTCCATCTCAAAGCATTCCTCCTTCTCAACGTCAAAAATTATAAACACTGTACCCCCTTTTGTCAACGCTCTAATTTTTGTAAAATCCGCATTGTCCCCATTATCTATGAAAACAAACGCGTTGAAAACAAAAACTTATCGACACGTCCACTCTATGCTGATGAGGAGCTTTGTAGAACTAGTTCGAATCAGACGAAACTTAGACAAGCCTCGTCAAAAGTCCCCAAAGTTCGCTATCAAGATATGCCAAAAAGTTTTTTTGCGTTGATTGTTGTTTGCTCTGCAATTTGCTCATATTCCATCTCTCTCAGTTCTGCAATTTGCTCTGCCACAAGCTTTACTAACGCAGGTTCATTTCGTTTTCCACGATAAGGATGGGGGGCTAAATATGGACAATCGGTTTCGATGAGCAATCGGTCAAGCGGAATTTCCTTGGCCACTTGTTTTGGACGTTTTGCATTTTTAAATGTAACCGGGCCTCCCAGAGATATATGAAAATTCATTCGCAAACATTCCTGCGCAATTTCAACACTGCCACCAAAACAGTGCATAATTCCACCGACTTCATGTGCCTCTTCTTCTTTCAAGATATCTACAATATCCTGATCTGCATCGCGATTATGAATCACAATAGGTAATTTCACTTTCTTAGCTAATTGAATCTGTTTACGAAACACTTCTTTTTGGACGTCTTTTGGTGACTTATCCCAATGATAATCAAGGCCCATTTCCCCTAAAGCAACCACTTTCGGGTGTGCACTTAATTCCTCTAACCAGACTAGATGCTTCTCTTCCATATCGACTGCATCGACCGGGTGCCAACCTACTGCTGCATACAAAAAGTCATACGTTTCAATCAAGGATAAAGCACGATTAATCGTTTTCTCATCAAAACCGACGACGACCATCGTTTCGACTCCTGCTTCTTTGGCACGAGTAATCACTTCTTCTAGATCTTCATCAAATTGATCTGCGTTTAAGTGTACATGTGTATCAAATAACATGACTACTAACCCCTTTTTGTTTTACTAATATAATAAAGGAGAGAATCGAACACTCTCTCCTTCCTTTTTCTTTATTTTACTTTTGCTCCATTTGGCAAACTGCCGTCAATCGTTGCTAGCTGTAATTTCTTGCCTTTTGATCCTGCTAAAATCATTCCTTGAGAAAGTTCTCCACGAAGCTTCACAGGCTTTAAGTTTGTCACACAGATGACTTTTTTTCCAACAAGATCCTCTGGAGAATAGTATTTCGCTATACCAGAAACAACTTGACGTTGCTCAAATCCAAGATCTAATTGTATTTTTAACAAACGATCTGCGCCTGATACAGGTTCTGCTTTTAATACTTCAGCTACATGAAGTTCGACTTTCGTAAAATCATCAATCGTTATTTCATTTTCATTCCCTTCAGGTACTTCTTCTTCAGCAGATGCTTCTGTTTTTGTACCACCCATTAAACCAACAATATGAGCCACTTCCTCTTCCATCTCAAGACGTGGGAAGATAGGTTCCCCTTTTTCAACCTTTGTACCAGTTGGGATTTGAGCGAATGTTGTGAGCGTCGACCAAGCCGTGACCTCTTCTTTAAGACCTAATTGTGCCCAAATACGCTTTGGTGTTGCCGTCATAAATGGTTGCACCATAATCGAAACTTGACGCAATGATTCAGCTAGATGGTACATGACAGATCCAAGTTCTACCTTTTTTGCCTCATCCTTAGCTAAAATCCATGGTTGTGTTTCATCAATGTATTTATTTGTACGGCTAATAAGTTGCCAAATCGCTGTCAAAGCAACTGAGAACTCCATCTCTTCCATAGCTTCTTCTACTTTGGCAACCGTTGACTGAACCAAATCAACTAGGCTCGCATCAAAAGGTGTTGCATCCTTCACGTACTCTGGAATCTCACCACCAAAATACTTATTAATCATCGCTACTGTGCGATTTAATAAATTCCCTAAATCGTTAGCTAGGTCGTAATTGACACGTTCAACAAAGCCTTCTGGTGTAAATACGCCATCAGACCCAAAAGGAACTTCACGAAGGAGGTAATAACGTAACGCATCTAAACCATAACGGTCAATAAGTGGTACCGGATCAACAACATTGCCCTTAGACTTAGACATTTTTCCATCCTTCATAAGCAACCAGCCATGTCCAAATACTTTCTTCGGTAATGGCAAGTCAAGCGCCATGAGCATTATTGGCCAATAAATTGTATGGAAACGAACAATTTCTTTCCCTACTAAGTGAACATCCGCCGGCCAATATTTATGATAAAGCTCTTCATTCTCACTGCCATATCCAAGCGCTGTAATATAATTGGATAACGCATCAATCCAAACGTAGACCACATGCTTAGGATTGCTTGGAACTTGAACACCCCATTTAAAAGATGTTCTTGATACAGCTAAATCCTCTAGTCCTGGTTTAATAAAGTTATTAATCATTTCATTTTTCCGCGACTCTGGCTGAATGAATGTTGGATTGTCCTCATAAAATTTCAGCAGGCGATCCGCATAATGGCTCATTTTAAAGAAATAAGATTGTTCACGTACTTTTTCAACTGAGTGGCCACTATCTGGGCTTTTTCCGCCAATCACTTCACCTGCTTCATTCTTGATCGGGTCAACTAGTTGACGTTCTGTGTAAAACGTCTCGTCTGGGATGGAGTACCAACCTTCATACTCATCTAAATAAATATCGCCCTTTTCAAGCAGACGCTCAAAAATTTGTTCGACGACTTTTTTATGACGATCTTCTGTCGTACGAATAAAATCATCATACGAGACATCTAATTTCTTCCATAGCTCTTGAATCCCCGCAACAATTTGATCTGTAAACTCCTGAGGGGTTTGTCCTTTTTCTGCGGCTTTTGTTTCAATTTTTTGTCCATGCTCGTCCGTTCCTGTTAAGAAGCGAACATCATAGCCACGTAAACGTTTGTATCTAGCCATCGCATCCCCAGCTACGGTCGTATAAGCATGGCCGATATGAAGCTTATCACTCGGGTAATAAATCGGTGTTGTTAAATAAAATGTCTTTTTTTCTGTCACAATTCTTCCTCCTCATTTTTTGCATACAAAAAGCCCTCATCCTAGGGACGAGAGCATATCTCACGTGGTACCACCCAAATTCCCTTTCCGTTTCACAACAAAAAGGCTCACGAAGTCCAAGACTTCCACTGTTAACGCCAGCTACGTCACTCTCTTATGTCTAACACTCGAAAGCAAATTCCTCCCAGGACCATCTTCAAATCAACATCTATACCGGTTTTCAGCTCCCCCGGCTCTCTACATAGCAAGTGCTACCTATAGATCATTGATTTTACTTATCCCTTCATCGGATGTTCATTTATTCACCTATTAGACCGTGTTTAAAAAGATGGCAATGGCTCCACACGCAACACGTCTCTAAGAACCCCCCTAGAGGCTCAAAGTCTTGTAGCGGTTCCACTCATTGCTTCGAGTCTGTTCATACTGGGAAACATCACCTATTTGAATAGACTCTATAAACGATTCTACCCAAAATATACCTAATCCATGCATACTAGTCAAGGTCGTGTGTATAAAGTAGCAAATGGTGTTTTTTCTTTTTTTATCACGCCCTCGCTACTTAATCGTTCAAGCTCTTGTTTCCACGTTTGTACGTCCCAGTTTTTCTCCGCATCTTGATTCAAATTCGTCAAGTGATTCATGATACTCATTTCAGCCAAAGGTAAATAGGAATCGAGCGCTTTTAAAAGTTGCTCTGAATCTTGTTCTTTCATTTTTTTTAGTTCATCGAATGGATTTAATGTATGCGGACTTGCAGAATGTGCAAACCTGATTCGAACAGCCATTGTTCTCCCCATTATAGCCGAGGAAATAAAAACGTCGCCTGATCGTAAATAAGGGAGTCGCTTTCCTTCATCATGTGTTAAATCCGTTTCCTCTTTAATCGTTTGAATATCGGTTCCTCTTACGGTTCGAAATACAAACTTCGAGTTCAATTGCGCAGTAATTGTTTCATCTAGCAGAGTAGGTCGCTGCGTGGCGAAAATAAGAAAAACTCCATATTTTCTACCTTCTTGAGCAATTTCCTTTAATACTGATTTAGCTGGTGCATCATAGCCTTTTGGAGCAAAGTTATGAGCTTCGTCCGTTACAACAATAAAAGGCGGGAAAAACTCACCTTGCTTTTGTTGTAGTTTGGCATCGCGAAACGAGCGACGCTTTCCATATAACGCCCCAATGACGTAACTTGAAAAAACTTGAAGCAACCACACCGCTCCTTGAATGACTACCAGCTTCCCTGCGTGAATACCTTGCTCAATCACCCGAATATTTTGTTGGAATAATCCAGCTTGATAAAGCCGATTTACACGCCATTGTATCCCCTTAATGGACGCTAATGGTAAACTACCATATTGGTCTAACAATCTTTTAAACGTAGCAAACCGGTTGATCTCATCTCTTGTCATTCCCGCATCATGAAGCATTGCCTCGACTTTTTGCTTACCAAGCTCTAATGCCTCTGCTAAATTAGCCACTCGGTCACTAAAGGACTGATAGCTATCTTTGCGCTTATGTACGGTTTGAATAACATTTATCATCGATTCAGTGAGTGAACCAGCTGCAGACAACAAACGTTCTACATCTCTAGTAGAAAGCGCTGAAAAATCGACACCGACATCCTGACCTATCTGTACGACGATATAGCGATCCCTATAAGAAGGCGCATTAGCTACTTCTTTTGCCTGAGTAGCAAAATTCATTTCAAAGTGAGGGTCAAATACTAAAGATGGAATTTGCAATTTCATAATTTCTTCAAGCATGACTCGTAATCCAAATGACTTCCCTGATCCAGACCCACCAAAAACCCCAATATGAGGGTATTGCTGCATCGCCCTGATATCAAAGATAAAAGGGACACCATTTTGCTTACGCACTTGATCATGATCTTGAATATGTAACAAACCTTTTAAGTGATCAGGTAATGTTGATTCAATAAAGTCAGTTGATTTGACTTCTCCAAGCAAAAGTCCATCCTCAGGTGATGTTTTAACTAATAAAGAGGAGATTTCGCTGAACTCCGGGTGACGAACATTCGCCCCTGTTTGTATCGGTTGAACAGCTTCTTCAAACAACCGCACTTTAGCTAGGTTGATATCGTCTGCTCCAATATCATACCCAATATGCTCGAGTGTCTTTAAAACTTGATCATCAGCAATACCTTTATCAAACCCCATTGGGATATAACGGTTATAAGAGAAGGTTTCCACGACTTCACCCTTTGGAAAATAGAGTGCCTCATCTTCTATTACGAGCATTTCATTCATTCTAAATTTATGCGTCTTAGAAGCTACATACACTTCATGCTGCGTTGTTACCCCAACTATTTGCATTCTCTTTCCCCCTGTTTTAACAAGAATTTAAAGGTCATCACTAACTCTTACAAAAACCTTTCCTCACCATGGTCTTGCTCCTCGTTTCTTCTCAAAAAATCTCTTTTTCATTTCTGGGTCAATATACTGTTCGACTAATGCCTCGACTAACTTATCGGTTACTCGTACTTCAAGGTCTACATGATCAAGCCAAAGTGGGATTCCACGACCATCACGAGGAGTTAAGGTTAATAATAGACTAGCAATCTCCTCTTTCATTGAAGCTTGTTCCTCTAGTACATCAAATCCTGTGATTGCAGGATCTGAGCTTAACCTCATCCAAACGGATTGTAACCCCGCCTTACTCTGAATCGACTCAACAAAAAGCATTTCTTCTTTTTCTAACACACCAAACAGTAAATCACGGTCATAGGTATGCGGCTGCTTTCCATAGTCAGCAAATGAATCTAACTTCACTAAGTTTTCCGTCGTAATTTCCTCCGAGACTCCAACTAGGAGAACTTGCTGTTCAATCGCTTTTCTTTTTAGCTGTTCCCACTCATCTGGGGCATCAATTCGGTAGTGGTACAGAGCTCCATCCATTAGCAAAATCGTCAAGGGCATTTCTTCAATTAAT
This sequence comes from Halalkalibacter alkalisediminis, assembly GCF_028610705.1. Taxonomy (GTDB): domain Bacteria; phylum Bacillota; class Bacilli; order Bacillales; family Bacillaceae_D; genus Halalkalibacter; species Halalkalibacter alkalisediminis. Next base: position 10,360 of record NZ_JAQQWT010000019.1, on the reverse strand, counting down.
TGAATAGCTACCTTTAACTCCAATTTCGCTAATAAATGAGAACGCCAATTCTTGTGATTGTCTTCTTCTATCGTTTCTTCTAATAAAGGAGAGTAAATATCTGCTGCCTGACATGCATGACCAGTTGTGGTCTTAGCTAGTGCTTGAAAAAAATAAAGAACATGCGGTGGATCACCCTTCGTTTGATTAACAGACCCATCAACAGCCGCTACATGTTTTCCCTTCAACCAATCATGAAGAGCTTCTGTCGAAAATCGTTGGATTTGTCGAATTTCAGCTTTGGATTGATGGAGTTTTTGTCGAATTATCGTTTTATCACTCCCTGAGTGTTGGTAAATATGTTGCAGACTATTATTTACTTTTTTTAATTTAATTACAATTTCAGGATAAATTTGTAACATGTAATAAAATCACCTCGCTCTGTAACTTGCATATTATCAGCATTTCTCAAAAAAAAGTAAAAATTTTCTTGCTCTAAAAGAATAAAAACTAATTGACTTGATTTGGAAACACTGGTACTCTAAATGCAGATAGAAAATTGTCGAATAATGACACCAAAATAAATTGTTTTAGTCTGAGAGGAGAAAGTAGAATGAAATCTACAGGTATCGTTCGTAAAGTTGATGAATTAGGACGTGTGGTTATTCCAATAGAGCTTCGCCGTACTTTAGATATTGCCGAGAAAGATGCGCTTGAAATCTATGTTGATAATGATCGTATCATTTTAAAGAAGTACAAGCCAAACATGACATGTCAAGTAACTGGAGAAGTTTCAGATGAGAATCTTTCTATTGCAAATGGAAAAATTATTCTTAGCCCACAAGGTGCTCAAGAAATCATCAAGGATCTTCAAGATTACCTTACACGCACAACTCAAGTTTAATCACCTTTTGATAAAAAGGGCACCTTAACAAGTTCTACATCGTTACTTTACGTATCGGGTATGTTCTTGTTGAGGTGCCTTTTTTATTTATTGATGTCCCTGTATCTAATTAACTCTCAGTCTTGATGATACTCCGCATAAACCAACCGCTTTTGAACATTTCGTTCCAGAGCAACCTGTTTAATCGCTTCTTTAGATGTCATACCAAGGCCTACATAGTGTTCAACATGTTGCTGCATGGATATTGGCTCCCACCATTCATCCTTGACTTCCTCTGTATGACATCCTTCGACAACGATACAGAATTCTCCTTTAATCGTTCCTGTTTCACACCACTGAATGGCTTCCTCTAATGTGCCACGTTGGTATTCTTCAAATTTTTTCGTAAGCTCACGACTGATGGAGAGGTGTCGGTTTCCAAGCACCTTATACATCGATGATAACGATTCTTTTAATCGATGTGGAGACTCATAAAAAATGAGCGTGGCTTTATCTCCTTTTATTTCTTCTAAGAAGCTTTGACGTTGTTTATTTTGCCTCGGAAGAAAACCAATAAATTCGAACCTCTCAGTCGATAAACCAGAAGCAACTAAACTCGTCAGTGCGGCATTGGCACCTGGTAATGCGATGACTTTAATTCCTTCTTTGATTGCTTCTTGAGCTATATCTTGTCCGGGGTCAGAGATCGCTGGCATACCCGCATCACTAACAAGTGCAATGGAATTTCCAGCTTTTATTTTCTCGATAAGTACTTCTCCTGCTTTTCTTTTGTTATGTTCATGATAGCTAATTAAGGCGGTGTCGATATCAAAATGTCGACATAGCTTCATCGTTTGTCTTGTATCTTCTGCCGCAATTAAATCAACTTCCTTTAAAATGCGAACAGCTCGAAACGTCATATCCTCGAGATTTCCGATTGGGGTTGGGACTAGATAGAGTAAGCCTACTGTACCATCATCTATAAAACTAGATTGTTGATTCATCATTAAATCCCTTTCTCTATAGCAAAATGATTATTTTCCTTCATATACATCGCTAAACGCCTTCGTGTATTCTCCCTGTTCATTGTACACGACTAATGGGGGAAGACAAACTACACCTGCTTTTCCATCCTTAATTCCTTCTACTAATACCATATTTGCTTCTTTTTGATCCTTTGGGTGAATAAACTGAATTCGTTTCGGTTCAATTCGGTAGTCACGCATGTAGGTCATAATATCGGTAAGTCTTTCCGGACGATGAACGATAGCCACTTTCCCCTTTTGCTTCACATATTGGCTACTTACACGAATAACATCATTTAATGAACAGTAAATCTCATGCCTTGCAATGGCCAAATGTTCATTTCGATTTCGTTCATGCTCGGTCACCGTTTCAAAATAAGGAGGGTTACATGTAACAACATCAAAAAATGATTTCTTTATATGCGGGGGCATCTCATTTAAATCTGCCTCTACCATTTGAATTTGAGTATGTACCTTATTTAAGGCAAGAGTTCGCCTTGCCATATCCGTTAATCTTGACTGAATTTCCACTCCAACTAAATTCGCCTTAGATCTCGTTGTCATAAGTAAAGGGATGACACCATTTCCTGAACAAAGATCAAGCATATTTCCTTTTTGGATTGGAACTTGAACAAATCGTCCAAGCAATATCGCGTCAATCGAAAATGAAAATACATCGGGACTTTGAATGACTTTTAATGGCGTCCCTGCAATATAGTCTACACGCTCACCTTCTAATAACTCCACGTTGTTGTCTCTCCTTCTTGTGTATCGATGCTTTTGCTGTTTATTTTCTACGATCTTTTTTTTAATATCCTAAGTTACGGCAATGGTTTACGGCTTTCGCCTTTTATGAGAGGTGCGCTTATAAAAGGATTAGAGTGTGGCAGCGGTTTCGCTCGTTGCTTACAGATTTTAAAGAAGGTTAAGTTCGACCTTTCTTTAAAATCTATAAAAAGATCTCTCGTATTAAACGAAAGATCTGTCTTTTCAAGCATTTATTTTTGATGTAAAAATGACAAACAAAATAAGCAGTCGTCTCCATCAGAACGGATACTCCCGTAATGAGTATTACACACATGAAAGCCTTCTTGGTATAGTCTTGCTAGATTATCGTAGCCTTCTCCGACAAATGACTTTTTATCGTTTGTATTCGTTTTTTTACCTTCTTGTTCGAGCTCCTCTTGAGCTTCTAATCTCTCACGGAGGTTTTCGTTTTCAATATGAAGGTAGTGATTTTCTTCAATTAAGTAAGCTAATTGTTCTTTTAGCCCTCTTAATTCATGATGCAATTCACCTAATCTTTCTTCTAGTTGGCTCACCTGTGTAAAAATCGCCTTTTTGTCCACGATGCTCCCACCTCTTTATTCTGTAGCCTTGGTCGACACAACTTCCTTATTCATTAGCTCGTCCATTGTGTACTCGACTACTCGATCCCCTTCAGATAATTCCACTTGTATCAATCGTTCTAAAAGATTTAGACCAACCACTTTTCCTTTTCCTTCTGGGGTTCTAACTCTTCTCCCAATATCCGGTAATTCTTGTTTAGCCGATTCATACATATCATTTTCATATTTCAAACAACACATTAATCGACCACATAAACCTGAGATCTTCGCTGGATTCAGTGATAGACTTTGATCTTTGGCCATTTTTATCGAAACAGGTTCAAAGTCACCTAGAAAGGAGGAACAGCATAATACTCGTCCACATGGGCCAATTCCTCCGAGCATTTTCGCCTCATCTCGAACTCCGATTTGGCGAAGTTCAATTCTTGTACGAAACACAGCCGCTAAATCCTTAACCAATTCTCTAAAATCAATCCGTCCATCTGCCGTAAAATAAAATAGAACTTTATTCCGATCAAATGTATATTCAACGTCGACAAGCTTCATATCAAGATTATGCTGAGTGATTTTCTCTGAACATACGTCAAAAGCCTTTTTCGCTGCTTCTACGTTCTCTTGCACAATCAACTTGTCCTTTTCTGTTGCTGTCCGTATGACTTGTTTTAGTGGAAGAACGACATCGTTCTCACCGACTGTTTTAGCGCCGATGACCACTCGTCCGAACTCAACGCCTCTTGACGTTTCGACAATCACGGTTTCTCCCTTCTCTAATTGAAAAGTACCGGGGGAGAAATAATAGATTTTACCAGCTTTTTTAAAGCGCACACCGACAACTTGATGCAATCTTCTATCCCTCCTGTATATTAAGTAACAACTTCTCCATCAATAACTGAGGATTAACATTGGCTGATAGATGTCTTTTTGCTTGTAGAACAGCAGACATTTTTCGGCTTAATACATCCTGAGAACTACTCAGAGCTTGCTGTTCTAATTTATTTTGTTGATCAACGTAGGTAAGAGAATCAATCTTCCCAACCTTTGTATACATCAGATCTCGCAACCATAAGAGGATCATATCTAAGCCAATTTCTTGTTCAGTCTTATCTTTAAAAAGAGGCAACCATTTTTCCTGCAATGTAAACAAAACTTGGCTCGGTCTTGTATAAACCTCTTCCATCAATTGTATCACTACGCTTCGTGCTTGTGCAATCCAATCTCCTTCTAACATTTGCTTGGCGCCTTCATAACTTGTTGTTAAACTAGCCAATAAACTGGAAATTGTACTAGAATTACCATCTTCTATTAATTTTTTTATAAATGTATCCCTTAATAGTGGAGCAAATGTTAAGTTTTGGCTCCTAGAATGAATAGTTGGTAATACTTTACTTCCTTGCTCTGTTAGCAAGATTGCTAGCGTTTGGGATGCTGGTTCCTCCAAAAATTTCAATATGCTGTTAGCCGCTCCGACCGTCATTAGGTCAGCGTGGTTGACAATATAAACTTTTTTAGCAGATTCTACACCACGATATGAAAATTCTTTCTGTAAATGTTCAACTTGATGCTTTTTAATCGATTGTCCATCTGGTTCAATCAAATGGACGTCTGGATGATTTCCGTGTTCAATCCGTTTGCAATCTGGACACTCCAAACACGGGTCTGTTCCCTTTTTCTGTCCGCAAAAGAAGCTCTTCGCGAGGTGAAGAGCCACTTTTTTCTTCCCTGTTCCACGAGTCCCCTCAAATAAATACGCATGAGCGAGACGGCCTTTTTCAATCGTGCGAACAAGTAGGTTGATAATTCTTGGTTGTATTTCTCTTAACTCAGTCCATGTTTCCATTGCTTTCAACACCTTTAAAATTGCTCAAACTGCTCAACTGGTAATACAAATACAGTGGCTCCTCCAACCTGAACTTCGACCGGATATGGGACATAAGAGTCCGCATTTCCTCCCATTGGTGAAATTGGAGCAACCAGTTGTTCACGACTTTGGCAATTGTCTTTAATAATTGTCATCACATTATCAACATTTTCATCCTCTGTCCCAATTAGAAAGGTCGTATTACCAGCCTTTAAAAAGCCACCTGTACTTGCTAGCTTTGTAGCACGATAGTCCGCTTTAACTAAAGCATCCGAAAGTCTATTACTATCCTTATCTTGAATGACAGCCATTATTAATTTCATCTTTAACAGCTCCTTTTTTAGTTAAGTCTGCTACCTACAAAGTGATTAATTTCTTTCATCGCTTCTACAAACACTTCATTAATTGCTTGGTTTGCATTTATTCTTTTGATTCGCTCCGGATACACATCCATCACTTTGCTATACCCTTTTCGAACGCGTTCATGAAAGTTCATTTTCTCTTGATCAAGCCTGTTAATTTCACGATCTTGATCTTGATGAATTCGTTGAATCCCTACCTCAGGGTCAACGTCAAAGAATAGGGTTAGATCTGGCAAATACCCTTCTATCGCAAATTCATTTATGGTTCTTACTTCATCAAAGCCAATCCCTCTTGCATATCCTTGGTAAGCAAGACTACTATCAATAAAACGATCGCAAAGAACCATTTTCCCTTGCTCTAATGCTGGAATCACTTTTTCGACGAGATGTTGCCTTCTAGCAGCGGCGTAAAGCAATGCTTCTGTACGGCTGTCCATTTCTGTATGTGTTACATCTAAAATAACGGTTCTAATTTGTTCTGCTATACGAATGCCACCGGGTTCCCGTGTCCGTATGGTATCATACCCATCTTGCTTTAATTGTGCTTCAATTTGATCAAGAACAGTGGTTTTTCCTGCTCCCTCTCCACCTTCTACGGTGATAAAAAAACCTTTATTCATGTCCATCCTCCGAATCAACGATCCATACACTTTTTAGTTCTTGTTCAGACTGAAATCTTGCGCCAGCCTGCTTTAATGTTTCGATTTCATTTATTAGTTGTCTATCTACCTTTTCACCTGGTAGAACAATTGGAATACCTGGTGGATAAGGAATAATAGCTTCTGCTGCAATCATTCCAACGGCATCTTGTAAATTTATTTTCTTTTTAGGTAAAGAACGTAATTGTTTGGCCGATCGTTCTAGTTTCTTGATTCGATTACAACCGACATCAACCGTTTTGGCAATCGTTTTAGTCCTTACTTCAAACGGACTCAGTGTGCTTGCTAACTCGTTCCATACGTTTTCTGGAAATGTTTGTTCACCTAAACCGAATACAAGTAAAACATGGTTTTCATCAGCTAGTTCTGTATAAAGATGATGTTGATAAAAAATAGATTGTAACTCAAATCCAGTTAGCTTTGTTGTTGTCCTTATTGTAACTTTTAATGGGTCCAAAAGATAGCTATCTGACCAATTGACCACTTGGATTTGTTTAATCTTAGCTAATTCTTTTTTTACTTGCTCAACTCCTGCAAGAATCCTCTTTATTTTTATTTCTTCTAACGATTCGACATATGCTCGTGCAGCATCTAAAGAGGCCATCAGTAGATAGGAGGGACTGCTCGACTGAAACATGGCCAGTGCCTCTTTTATACTATGTCGCATAGGGTGATTTAGTTTATCACTCATATGTAAAAAAGAGCTCATCGTTAATGCAGGTAGCATTTTATGGGCAGATTGAACAGCAACGTCAGCTCCTAGTTCAAGTGTCGATGGTGGAAAAGGGGATCCTAGACAATAATGAGCAGCATGTGCTTCATCTACTAATACAAGTAACTTATTCTGCTTTGCATACTCTATAATAGGTTGTAAAGGTAAACTCACCCCATAATAATTAGGGTACGTAAGCACTAATCCCTTTGCTTCTGGGTATTGTCTCATCGCTTCTTCAAGCGTTTCTTTTTTCAAACCAACTGCCATTCCTGTTTCAGAATCAAATTCAGGAGATAAGAGAACCGGGGTCACACCTGCAATTTGAGCCGCATGAAAAATTGATTTATGACTGTTGCGTTGGATAAACACCACATCTCCCTGTTCAAATAGCCCATACATCATAGCCAGATTGCCAACGGTTGTCCCACCAACAAGAAATAAGGTTTCTGCCGTCTGGTATAACCTCGCAGCTGCTTGCTGGGCCTCAAGAATGATGCCTGTTGGTGCATGCAAATCATCTAAACCATCTAACTCTGTCACATCATAAGGCAATACAGGACTAAAATCAGAAAGGGCCGGATGAAAAACTTGGCCATTCTTATGTCCTGGTACATGTAATGAAGTCGGATTGTTTTTTTGGTGTTTTTGTAAAGCCTTAATTAAAGGGATGTCCAATTATTTGTTCCTCCTAAGGATTGTTTGTACATACTATCATACTTGATTGTCATACCTGATGAAAATTGAAAGAAAGCGGTGCTTTTCATTTTTTATAAGAAAAGATATGGAGGGAAGTAAATGAAGCGGGAGATCGTATTAATCACGGGTACGAGTACTGGGTTTGGGCTTTTAGCATCTTTAGAGCTCGCCCAAAATGGCTATTTTGTCATTGCCACTATGAGAGATTTAAGGAAAGCAGATCTGCTAAAAGAAGAAGCAGCAAAAATGAACCTATTAGAAAAGATAGAATTAGTTGAAATGGATGTAATAAATCAGGCTCAAATTGAAGAAGTAAGAAGAGACATTCAAACCCGTTATGGAAAGCTAGACATTTTAATAAACAATGCCGGTTACAGCTTAGGCGGTTTAACCGAATACCTAGAGACAGAGGACTGGAAAGCACAACTAGAGACTAACCTCTTTGGTGTCATCTCTGTCACAAAAGCTTTTCTTCCATTAATGAGACATCACCGTGGTGGAAAAATTATTAACCTCGGTAGCATTAGTGGACGCTTAGGATTCCCTGGCCTCGGTCCCTATGTGACCTCTAAATTTGCGCTCAGCGGATTTAGTGAATCGCTACGCCTTGAACTACTACCTTTTAATCTTCATGTAAGTTTAATTGAAGCCGGCTCCTTCAAAACGGAAATTTGGGAAAAGGGGTTATCGAACGTAGCAGTGATTGAAGATGAGGATTATACATATATAAAGAATATTCATCAAGCAGCAACAAAAACAGCTGAAAATGCATCTAATCCCAAAGAAGTTATACGGACGATTTTACATATCTGCCGAGCTAAAAAGCCAAGGTTTCGATATCAGGTAGGCAAAGGTGTTAAAAAAATAATTTTCCTTAAGAGTGTCCTTCCCTGGTCGGTGATTGAATGGGCGATTAAAAGAAAGCTATTGAACCGTTAAGCTCTTTTAATCGTAAAAGACCCAAACGTGTTTATTAGAACATAAACGTTTGGGTCTTTCTATTTTTTATTGGTTCTCTCCATTCGTACCCTTACACATATTGCGAAGAAAATGTTCTCATCTGTTTGACATACTCATTATACAGTTGATCCTGTTCATCTAAATGAACCATCTCATGTTCACACGTGTTACAAATAAATGATTTAGCAATAAGAATCCCTTCTTCTTTCCTCTTCTCACAAATTACACATTGTTTCCCAAGCCGCATCTTCATGATTTTAGTCTTCGGCATCTCCATCACCCCTGACTTCATTATCGGCCTTAATTTCAAAATTCATACATTCATATACTGTTAATCTATTCTTCTTTTCTAGTTATGTGCCTATCCTAGATCAAATTTTCTCATTTTTAAATTAAATGGATGACCATTCCGCAAAAAATCAGTGCCACAGCCGAACTGAGACACTGATTTTGGTAATTATTGAGCTGGGACAAATCTCAATCGTTGCTTGTAAACAGAACTTGTTAGATATGCTTGTTCTAACCCTTTTGTAACAATGTCTACTTTTGAAACTACTCTGTAGTCTAAATTCGCTTCAAACTCTTTTACAAATGGAAACCCAGTTACACTTATTGTTTCATCATCAACCCATGTGCTACAGAGAGAATGTTGGCCATCATTAAATAATTCACTTTTCCTAAATCCTTCTTTAAACCAAGGATGTTCATTTTCCTTACTCGTCCCAGGTTCATTGAAACAGACATACAATGATAAGTCATCACAAACTTGTAAAAGACGGAAGTGTTGGTTAAGCAACTTATAGTCTATCCCGTCTATCTTTTCTCTTAGTTGTTCTTGTCTCTTTTTTTCACTTCTTAGAAAAGCTTTACTTTTTTTGTCTTTGGCAGTCGAAAAAAAAGAACAGTAATGCATGCTACATAATAAAGCTGCATACTTACTTATATCTTGTACTTCTTCTAAACCTAATTTATAGTGGATTAACTTAGGAGTAAGCGGGTATTGTGCGAAGGAGAAAGGACCTTTCTCTTGCTCATTCCAGATAGGAGCTTGATCTAGCTTTATCCACCCACGATCATGCTCATAAACAGCGGTAATCGCATCTTTCATGAAATCGTCTGACTGAAAAAAATTCCCTTTGAATTGTCTCGCTATCTTCCCCGATAAATTTGCATGGTCATGCTGTGAAATGAAAACATACTCATGTTCTCTTTCTCGAATAATCATCCGATCAAACCCTCATTTCCTCTATATACATAAGTATTTATTTCTATAATAGTATGTTTTTTTCAACAGAGTTAGTAAAAGAAGTGGTTTTTAGTATAATAAAAGAAAACCAATAGCTATTAGGAGGGCACTATACATGGGAAAGGCAATGGATCGAATCAAATCACAACTTGCACAATTAGATAAAGAGAACAAATGGGATGATCTTGAAAGAGATGATGTGATTGACTTATTAATTTATGAAGAAATAAAAGCAGCCTCATATGAGTTAGATTATGATGGAGTTGGAAGAATGGTATCTTTCTTAATTAAAGAAGGAGAAAAATTAAAGTGAATCTTTTTAAGAGCTGTTTGACAGCTCTTTTGTATTTTTAAAAACCTTACGCGGTGTCTATCGCTGGATATGATTTAAAAGAACATTAAAGGGCTGACCTTCAACAAATTATTTGGTTTCTTTACATTCTTATTAAAGTGACGTATATTCGTATGCTAGTTACGATGTAGTAGCGAAACTAGCGAATAAAAATCAAAACTCGCTAATATCGGTGCAATTACTTTGTAATATCTGATTCAGCTGAGGTAAAAGAGGTCCTTTTAAAAGGAACCCTGTTGTAAATAAGCTATATTTAATGGTTTATTTAGAAATAAA
>NZ_JAQQWT010000018.1 GCF_028610705.1 Halalkalibacter alkalisediminis | reverse complement strand
CACTTAGAAAAAGATGATGATTAATTTTGTACATTCTTAAATGATCAAAAATGTACATCGTTAGCTTGACATTTACATTTTATTTTTATTACTTTATAATTACGTTCCCATTACTTCATTTAAAATGAATTCTCTCAAAAGTTTTCAACAATACGTTACAAATTTAGACATCCCTCATAAACCTCTTTATCTTACTAGTTATGCAGTTATTTGTTGTTTTATGAAAACACTCCCCCTTAACCTTGTATAAGAAAGTCGATAAATGTAAAACGATTACAAAAGGGGTTTGGCTTATTTTGTAGAACTCATTGGTATTAGATGAACGGATTGTAAACAATAGGGTTTATAAAAACGGAGGGTGAATGTTATGTTTAAAATATTTGAAATCTTCAAAATCAAAAATAGTGAGCAAGATCTATGTGAGAGAAAGCTTATAAGGATTATGAAGAGTCTAAACGTTTCCTATTTCGATTATAATTGGGACCGCAGCAGTTGTTATATTGAATTCCGCTATCAGGATGTCTTGTATAGATTGGAACACTCAGTGGAAAAAGCAAATTCCAAAGGTGCTCAAGTTTTAAGAAGCGGCTTGGATAGTTTAAATGAGTTGGTTGAAACGCTTGAAGATCTGTGTCAAATCATTGAAAGAGGAACGTATAAACTCGAGACTTGGCTATCTGGCATGAAAAAGTCCACCTTAACGGAAAAGACTCCTATTTTAGAAGATACTCAAGTAAGAAACAAGTCATTAGTGAAACAAAAATATAAACAGGAGGAGTTTATTATCGCTGCACCGCAATCCTCTCTAGTCGATTTTGACCGACATAAGGTTAGTCAACGACCTGTGAGTAAGTAGAGGGTTGTTTGAAGAAAAAATCAGCCGGACGCCTGATTAAGAGGCGTTCTTTTTTGATGGCGTAAAGCCCGGTGCCTGATAAACACCGTAACGATCTATCAGCTTATTTCGTTGCAACATTCAGATATAGAATAGGATAGAATGATATATGCTCTTAACTTATAATGCTTTTGAGCGTTTTCCGCTATAATCTTACATTCTTTAGAGAGTCACAGGCACCACTCCACGCGATCCCTACATGCTCGTCTAAATAGGTTTATCTCATATAAAATTGCATAATATAGATAATATAAATCAACAGAGGAGGCGGTTATGGGCTATATTGAAGAACTTCGAGCACTTGTTGGCCATACACCTCTTATTCTTAATTCTTCAGGTGTTATTATCTATAACAGAAACAAAGTATTATTATCGTATAGAAATGATACTCGCAATTGGGGTTTACCTGGTGGATACATGGAAAGAGGCGAAACAGTCGAAGAGAACCTTGAAAGAGAACTGATAGAAGAAATGGGAATAACATTAAAGTCACCATCCCTTTACAGAATTTTCTCAGGGCAAGATTTTTACCATGAATATCCTAACGGGGATAAAGTATATAGTGTCATCATGATGTATATAGCTTCTGGATACACGGGAGAAATTATTGTTGATAATAAAGAAATAAAGGAAGCTAAGTATTTTGATATAAATCAATTGCCACCTCAGTTAACCAGAACAACAAAGAAGATTTTAACAGAGTACAGAAAAGAAATAATATAGCAAAGGAAAAACTCTCCGACAAGACTTACTAGTGAATAACTGTGGTGACTGGCACGCATTCACTTCCTGTTAAACAAAAAGTAATGCCTAGCTACAAAGGCTTGGCATTACGCTCTGACTCTATTCACAACCTTAGGGCTATGACGGGCCTCTACTGTTCAAACCACTCCAAGGCTTTCTCTCTTTTACCAAAGTCAAAATGTCGGACTTGAACGCCTGGTATATACTCACTTATTCTGGTGCTTAACTCCATCCATTTCTTATCACTGAAAACAGCAATCTTATGAAACTCTCTCAAATGACGTGCACCAAACATAAGATCTTCCATGATTGCTTGCATGGAGTAGCCCGTTAATTCAGTCAAAAACAATACCAGGTTCAGCCTTTCATGCTGTTCTTTTTTTTCTTTAAATTCTCTTTCGAATTTTTCAATATTTTTTTTTGTAATCTTGCCTATCACGACAACTTCCATAACCGTTCCTAAATGGTTCGGCTTTATCGCAATCATCCATAGCCCCCCTTTGTGATAGCTGTTAATGATTCTTCAAAACATCTATACAATCACTGGCCTTTCATTAAAGTGTGCATCCATAAGAATACGATCTAATTCCTCCATATGATATGTTTCATCCGCAATCATATCTTCAAGCTTTAGAACAAGCTCCGTTTGTCCCAGATCCTCCGCTTGCTACTTGCGCACTTCATAACGCTCAATGGTGTCTTTCTCTCTATTACGTGCTTCCTCGAGCATTTCTTGTACAGTTTCAGGCTGCTTCAGCTCCGCTGGTCTCATAGTTGGTGTTCCACCAAGAACCTTTATTTTTCCGGCTAAATAAAGTGCATGTCCTTGTTCATCTGCAATTTCACTTTCAAAGAACGGTTTTAGCGTTTGCCTGTATAGACCTGATACGACTGCAGCATGGTTGCTATACATAATACTTGTCGCATATTCATTCGTTAGGTCTTCATTTAGTCCTTCAATTAACTCGTGCATTTTATTATCCACTAAAATCATCCTTTCGAATAAATAGTTTGTCTATCTCTGTTAGATGTGTTCCCGGTTATTAAATAGATAAACATTGTGAGGTGACTGACGCAAAAAAAGGTTAACTGTATGTACTGCTCTACAGTTAACCTTTTATACATACTTGTACGGGCTCAGATTTCGGGTGGTGATGGTAATAGCACGGATTCTCTTACAGACACATCTTCCACAAAATATCATTTGAAATTTTTTCCTCCTAAAAATGACTGCATATATCTGAAATCGGTTTTTACATAATGCCATGGTCAAGCGGTTTATTTGATTGCTTTTTGGAAGCTGGAAGCTGACGACATTCTTGCCACTTCATGCTCTTTTCCGTTCTTTTTCTAGATATGAAACCATTCCTTCGTACTGTTTGTTGTAAAAGTAGATACCTCATTTCGCGATCCGCATAACGTTTCGCCAACTTATAAGATTCAACTGAATGACCAAATCTCCTTTGTAATTCGGATGTTTTTTCCTTAAAGAATCGTCCCCACATTTTACGTTCAAATTCATTGTAATCATGCCACGTCCTCTTTCGTTTTAGAAAAAACATCCCTTTTATCATAAAAACCCCTCCTTAATTATCTAAATTTTATGAATAATATATATATTCTGTCTTGAGTCGGTATATTCCTTCTTTTTCTATGAAAAGACAGTTTTTTTTGGTGAGATTATATATCAAACTAGGCATTAGGGGATTTCATTACGGGTGAACGAAACGAGTTAGTCAAAGAAAGGAGGAATGAAACCAACTGTAAAATATTGATACATCTAATTAGGAGGTGATATAAAATGGCGAAACTATTTTTTCTTCCGCCAGAATTTGAAACGTCTCATGCAAAGCCTGTTATTAGAAAGGCGATACTTTGTATGAGGTAGACCAAAGATCATCGCCTTATTTCATTTCTGATAAGTGGATTTGCACCTTGTGATCGATTCACTATGAAATAAGGAGCTGACAGAAATGAAAAACAAACAAGATTCAATCATAGAAATTGAACCTTTCATACGAAATGACCAATACAACTTTATCAAGTTTCAAATAAATAACCTTGTTCACGCACATTCGATCGTTACAGATAAAGATGTTCTTACTGCTTTAAAGCTAAGTTCACTTGATAAAATAATGACGTTATTCCTTGATATTAGCGAGAACCAGAAGTCTATATTAAAAAAGGTCATTGAAAACGAAAAGGAGATTCATCCAGAGGTTTTACTAACCGAACTTAAGAATGATGTCCTTCCATTTAAAAGTGTGACAGAAAAGACAATATCCAAACTATTTCCTAAAGTAAAAAAATGGAAAGCACCGTCTTTAGAAATAGATTTTAGGGAATGGTCTTATTTGGGATGGTATGATATCCGCTCGAAAAAGAAACTCCTAATTGTAGACGACAACGGAAAACTAATGGGGATTCAAGGGACTTTCACGGGCAACATTAAAGGAATTTGTTCTCTATGTAACGCTCATGAAGAAGTTGGATTGTTCATGTCAAATGTGAAAACGGGAAAAGAAACGTATACAAATAGAGGTAATTATATTTGCATTGATAGTTACAAATGCAACCAGAACCTAATGACATTAGAAAAGTTGATTTCCTTTGTTGAACTGTTTAAAAATTAACTAAAAAGTAGTGCCTGGCACCGAATGGCGGCCAGGCACCATAAAAAACTACTTCACCAATTCCAACTCCACCGGGATATTCGCCTCAACCTCTTCCCCATTTAGGATCTTTAACGCTGCTTCAATCGCAGATGAACCTATAAGGGTAGGTTGTTGTGCTACTGTACCTGCTAAGCGGCCAGCTTCCACGGCAGCAACCGCATCGTCTGTTGCATCAAATCCAATCACGACGATATCACTTCCTTTGCCAGCTGCTTCAACAGCTTCTAAAGCCCCTAGAGCCATTTCATCATTATGAGCAAATACGCCAACAATGTCTGGGTGACTTTGAAGAATGTTCTCCATTACATTTAATCCTACAGAACGGTCAAAGTTTGCGGTTTGAGAAGAAACGACGTCAAGCGATCCTCCCGCGACATTGTGGAAACCTTCTCCACGTTCACGTGCAGCGGAACTACCTGGGATGCCTTCTAATTCAGCAACCTTCGCTCCATCTCCTACTAATTCAACTAAAAGTTCTGCAGCCATTTCACCACCAGCTATGTTATCAGAAGCAATATGGGTGACAATCTCTCCTGAATCAGCCCCACGGTCTACGGTAATAACAGGAGTGCCTGCACTGTTCGCCACTTCAACCGCTGCAGCTACTGAAGCAGAATCTGTTGGATTAATTAAGATGATATCAACACCGCGTTGGACTAAGTCCTCCACGTCACTCACTTGTTTCGCATCATCATCTTGTGCATCTAACACAACTAGATTGACGCCTAGCTCTTCTGCCTTTGCATCAGCGCCCTCTTGTAGAGTAACGAAAAATGGATTATTTAACGTCGAAATCGAAAAGCCAATCGTGTATTCCCCGTCTCCGCTATCAATTGAACCACTCTCTGAATCGGCGTTACCTGCTGGTGATTCCATTGAACAAGCTGTTACAAAAGCTAACATTAATACTGATACAAACATGACCCATTTCTTCATGTTACACACTCTCCCCTAATTTTTTTGTTTTTCCTAAAGCCCTCTGCCTAAAAGAGAGGATCACCACTTCGGTTCACCTTAACTCCTTTAAGCATTTTTCTTACGATCCATTAGTACCGCAAGTAAGATAACCCCACCTTTAACAACTTGCTGGAAGAAGGAACTGACTCCCAACAGATTGAGCCCATTGTTTAAGACTCCTATAATCAAGGCCCCAATAAGAGTACCTACGATCCAACCTCTACCACCCGTTAAACTCGTTCCACCTAAGACAACAGCCGCGATCGCGTCTAATTCATACATAGAACCTGCCGTTGGCTGTGCGGAGTTCAATCTCGACATGAGGATCACCCCAGCAAGCGCGGATAAAAATCCGGTTAACGAGTAGACATAAATTTTAATTCGATCCGCTTTAATTCCTGATAATATAGCGGCTTCTTCGTTCCCACCGACTGCGTACACCCGGCGACCAAACGTTGTCTTTTTTAAAATCAAGTATAAGATAACAAAAGAGATCATCATGGTGATAGCCGGTACGGGAATGCCCATGAAATACCCTTTACCTAACATTTGAAAAAAGGTGGAATCTCCTAAACCGGTAACCGGTTTTCCATCTGTGAACATTAACGTTAACCCTCGGAAAATAGTCATCGTTGCAAGTGTGGCAATAAATGGTGCGACTTTCCCTTTGGAAATAATCAATCCATTAAAGGCTCCGAGAATGGCTCCAACTGCTAAGCCTGCTGCAACAGCCAATACAGGATCTACTCCGGCCGCGAGCAAAGTGGCTGTGACAGCCCCTGACAACGCGAGAATCGATCCGACTGATAAATCAATTCCACCCGTTAAAATAACAAAGGTCATACCAAACGCAATCAATGCGTTAATCGAGACTTGTCTTAAAATATTAAAAATATTTGATAACGATAGAAAGCTTGGATTTAACATCGTAATGATGACAATAATGACCATCAACCCAATAAGTGGTCCTAATTTTGCAAAATTAGCTGAAAATTTCCCTTTACCCAACATGTTTATCGCCTCCAGTGGCGTAATGCATAATATGTTCTTCACTTAATTCATTTCGATCTAATATCGTTTTCATCTGTCCTTCAAACATCACCATGACTCTTGAACTCATACCGATGACTTCTGGAAGTTCGGATGAGACCATGATAATGGCTACTCCTTGCTCGGCTAATTCTTTCATAATCGTATAAATTTCCTTCTTAGCCCCAACGTCTACCCCACGTGTTGGTTCATCCAAGATGAGAATACTTGGACTTGTGCCAAGCCACTTCGCTATGACCACCTTTTGCTGATTTCCCCCACTCAAGGATTTTGCCTGTTGCTCCGGACTCGAACACACCACCCTTAACCGTTTGATCAGGTTTTCAAATAAGGCCGATTCCTTCTTTTTCGCAATCCAGCCATTAGTGGAAATAGACTTTAAGTTGGCTAGACTAATATTTTCGCGAATGGAGAAGTCTGTGATGAGCCCTTTTGTTTTTCGATCCTCTGTGATCAGGCCCAAGCCATTTCTTATAGCTTCAATAGGAGAAGAAATTTGAACTTCTTTGCCATTGATCAAAATCTGCCCACTCTCTGCCTTTCGATAACCAAACAAGGTCTCTACCACTTCTGAGCGCCCAGCTCCCATCAAGCCTGAGATCCCTAAAATTTCACCTGATTTAACCGCAAATGAAATATCTTTAAATTCACCCATTCTCGTTAAACCTTTTACTTCAAGCTTCACATCTCCAGGCTCGTTTGTTAACTCAGGAAATCTTCCGCCTAACTGTCTGCCTACCATCATGCTAACGATTTCGTCAAAACTCGTTTCTGGAATGTTTTTCACCCCAACATATTGACCATCTCGTAATACGGTAATCCGATCACACAAAGAAAAGATTTCTTCCATGCGGTGCGAAATATAGATAAAGGAAACCCCTTTTTCCTGCAGACCACGAATGGTTTTAAACAAGGTTTGAATTTCTCGATCGGTTAAAGCGGCTGTAGGTTCATCCATGATAATGACGTCTGCATTGGTCATAAGCGCTTTCGCTATTTCAATCATTTGCTGCTTTCCAACGGATAAATTCCCCGCTCGTTCTGTTGCCTTCACATGTAACCCTAAATCCCGAAGCGTCTCTTCTGTCTTCCGGTTCATCTCTTTTGTTTTTAACCAGGCTGTCTTTCCTACTGTCTGTTCATTACCTAAATACAAATTCTCTGCTACCGTAAGCTCCGGTAGAATATTTAACTCCTGATGAATAACAGCAATTCCATCTCTTTCCGCATCCTTAGGACCTTTATAGACGACCTGCTTTCCTTTTACTTCCACTGTCCCGCTATCGCGAGCGTAAATGCCTGTTAGGATTTTCATCATCGTTGACTTCCCGGCGCCATTCTCCCCCATTAGGGCATGAATTTCACCTTTTTCTAAGGAAAAAGCCACCTCTTTTAATACTTGGTTTCCGCTAAATGATTTTGAAATCCCTTCCATTTGAATAATCATAAAGACACCCCTTTTAGAAAATCACACCAGCCTGAAGAATGATATTCGCGTACGGTGTAATCTCCCCTGTTCGGATAATTACCTTAGCCTCTTGTGTTTCTTTTTTAAAACGCTCATGACTCATAAATTGAATCGGAAATGTATGTTTACACAGTTCACTGTAAACCTTTTCATTATTCTGTTTGACTTCCTCTGCGCAAATAGCACTTTCGACTTCCATATCATTCAACACTTCTTCCAACACGTCCAAAAAAGAAGGCACCCCTTTTTTCAAAGAGAGATCAATACACCTCACATTCTCAGGAATCGGAAGACCGCAATCTCCAATCACGATCGTATCTGTATGTCCAAGCTTTGCGAGAACCTCCGCAATATCTCTATTTAATATTCCATTTTTTTTCATCAAGCTACCTCCACTTTAATATGAATTCCTCTAGTTCCTTTCGTGTAGGCATCCCGCCTTGTGCGCCAAACCGTTGAACAGAGAGCGCTGCAGCTGCATTGGCGAATTCAACTGCTTTTGAAAGTGGCATTTTCTCACTAATTGCAACCGCCAACGCTCCATTAAAAGTATCTCCTGCCCCCGTTGTATCGACTGGCTCTACTCTGAAGGATGGGATCGTGTGAGTAATTCCGTTTTCCCTGAATTTTGCCCCTTTATCTCCCATCGTCACAATAATCTTCCGAGCAATCTCTTCGTGCTCATCCAAACGTAATTCGTTTTCCTCCGTCTCATTAGGAGTAATATACAGAGCTTTGCTCCAAAACTCTTTATCTAATGTTCTAGCCGGGGCTGGATTTAAAATGACAGGAATTCCTGCCTCATGACAAAGATTTAAACAATAGCGAACGGTTTCTAACGGAATTTCAAATTGTAATAACACGAGATCACTCGTTAATAGTTGCTCTTTATGTTCTTCCACGTATTTAGGAGTGACTTGTTCATTGGCTCCTGGGATGACAATAATGCGATTATCGTGATCCGATACAAGGATGGTTGCTACACCTGAACTCGAATGTGTAACCGGTTCCACATTTGTTACAGAAATTCCTTCCTTTTTTAAAACCTCTTGAAGCTGCTCTCCAAAGGCATCATCGCCCACTCTCCCGATAAATTGGACATTCCCTCCTAATCTGGCAGCCGCAACAGCTTGATTGGCTCCCTTTCCACCTGGAATCGTCTCAAAACGTTCTCCAAACGTTGTTTCCCCTTGGACCGGGACCTTTTTTGTGATGGTAACCATATCCATGTTGATGCTTCCAACGACTGTAATAATCGGTTGCTGTTTCATTCGATCTCCTCCTTCCTTTTCGTTGTTTCACGAACAATTAAATTCGTTGATAGTTCAAAGTAAGAGCCTTCTATTGGCTTTTTTTCAATAAGCTTGATTAATAATCTTGCAGCTGTTGCACCCATTTCATAAATAGGTTGGGCAATCGTTGTTAAAGACGGGACTAGCATTTCCCCAAAAGGAATCCCATCATACCCAATAATCTGGATGTCTTCTGGAACACGTTTTCCCATTCTGTTAACAGCCTTCATCGCACCTGCTGCCGTTACATCACTACTAGCAAAAATCCCATCAATGCTTGGATGCTGTTCGAGTAAGTCTCTAGTGACCTGCTCTGATTTCTCAAAGTAAAAATCAGCTTCTCCCACAATACTGGCAACTCCTGCTTTCTCAACCACTTTCCTGAAACCATGCAAGCGATCATCGGCAGTCGCTAACCCCTTTGGTCCACGTAGGTGAGCAATAAATTTACACCCACTTTCAATTAAATGGGTTGTCGCCATTTCGGCCCCTTCTTTATTAGCGGAAACGACAGTTGGAATCTGATCGCCTATAATTCGATCAAGTGCGACCATTGGCACACCTACTTTATCCACTTCCGCAAAAGAGAGTTGGTTCGTCGTTAAAATGATGCCATCGACATATTTCTGCTTCAATGCTTCTAAGTAATTACGTTCCTTCTTTATATCTTCATCTGCATTACAAAGGACAACTGTATACCCATAAGTAAGGGCAATATCCTCCACAGCTCGAGCTAATTCTGGGAAAAAGGGATTCGTAATATCCGGTAAAATCAAACCAATCATTCGCGATGATTTGTTATAGAGCGTTCTAGCTACTGCATTAGGTCTAAAATCTAACTCCTTAATCGCAGCAAGAACCGCTTCTTCCGCTTGCTTACTGACATACCCTTTTTGATTTAACACTCTTGAAACAGTTGCCACTGATACTTGCGCATGTTTTGCGACGTCACGAATTGTTGTCATAAGATCTCCTCAACTTCGATTCGAATCTGTAACCGGTTACACAGATGATAATATAGTTAAAATTATTTGTCAAGGGGGACAGAGGTTCCTCGTCCCCCTTTTATTGAATACGATGAATGACACTCTTTGATATTCCAGTTATTCTTGACAATTGTCTTACTGTCACACCATTCATCTTTTTGAGCTTGACTAAAACAGCATCTCTGTTTTGACTCTCGTTCCCTTTCTCCCGCCTTCTCCTGAGTGGGGGTCAGGCACCACTAGCCATAATCGACAAATTCCGAGTGGTGACAGGCATGAGATATGAAATATTTCGCGGGAAATACAAGGTACGACAAATTTCCACACGCACATAAAAAGGTGAAAGCAGGTAGCAATTCACTATCCACTCTCACTTTTTGTCCATTAGTTCGCTATTAGCTAGTATGACGACTTGTCACACAATATCATGCGGGAGACTTCTTTCGGAGTTCTGTTAATATACATGGAAACCAATCTATAATTATGTATTAATGGAATCAAAATCAACCTAGAATAAACAAGATCGAGTGCGGCCAACCTAAGTTAACCGTCATTGAAATAGCCACCTAACTTGGAGGTCAGTCGCTATTCTTTTGTTGTTTAGATAGACGACATTAGTTATAATAAGTGTAAAAGTTGCTAGTAGCACTAAACTACACTAGTAGACTGAAAGTAAACCACATATTACATAGTTTGTATTTACTTATTCCCCTTTTCCACTTTACCTCACCACTACACATGGGAACAGGAACCTATTATTTACGGAAAATAGAGAAAAGCCTCCCCCATTTATCTTTAGGTTTTTGTATCGCTTCTTCTAAACGTTTATTAAAGTCATTTTGTGAACGCCATTCTCTTTTCTGTTCGTCCCGCATAATTTTTAATTCTTTTTGTAAGAATTCGCTTTTTTGTTTTTCTTGTTGCAGCAATGTTTCGTAATGGGTCTTTTGTTGTTCAGTTAATTTTTCGATTTTAGCATGAGTTTTTTGCGCTGAGTTTCCAATAGTAGAACTTATCACATGATGATCTTGCTGGAGCCGTGAAACCGTTGTTTTAAGCTGAGACATACTGTTTGTCAATTGGGCATTCATTTCACGTGTGGCTGCGAGTTCATTGGATAAAAACATTAAGATCTCTTTTAATTGATTAGGATCGTGGGGTAAATTGTCATATGTATCGGGTATCGCAATCTCTGTTTCATTGAATCCTTCTAATTTTTCTTTTTGTTGATACACAAGGTCTTTAGCTGTATCGTCTAGGGGCTTGTCCGTATCGCGTAACGCTATAAGCGATTCAATATCGGATTGAACAAAGATACGCCGATCGCCATCCTTCAAAAACTCATATCCATTTCGCTCTAAGATTTGGCCATACTTTCGAACAGTGGGGGGGGCAATCCCTGCTTCTTCTGCCACTTCCTTGGTAGAGAAAGATCGTTCATTCGGTTGTATATCATGTCGCATATCGGACCTCCTTTCTATTAAATATGAAGGTTCTTTGATGAATTTGCAAGTTATATCGCCTTGCGATACGAAACATAAAAAAGAGACGTTTAGCCCCTTTCTTCGTAGATTGTCATATGTATCGGGTATCCCAACCTCTGTTTCATTAAATCTTCTAATCTTTCTTTTTGTTGATAGACAAGGTCTTTAGCTGTATCGTCTAGGGGCTTGTCCGTATCGCGTAACGCTATAAGCGATTCGATGTCAGATTGAAAAAAATACGCCAATCTCCATCTTTTAACAACTCATATCCATTTCGCGTTAAGATTTGGTCATACTTTCGAACAGTGGGGATTGCAATGTCAGCTTCTTCTGCCACTTCCTTGGAAGCGAAAGACCGTTCATTTGGTTGACTAAATGTATCGCAAATTGAACCTTCTTTTCTATAAATCATGAAGGTTTTTGATGAATTTACACGTTATATCGCCCCGCGATACGAATCATAAAATAGAACCGATTAGTCCCTTTCTTCGTAGATTGTCATATATATTGGGTATCACAATCTCTGTTTCATTGGTCCTTCTAATCTTTCTTTTTATTGATACACAAGGTCTTTAGCTGTATCGTGTAGGGGCTTATTCGTATCGCGTGCCGCTATGACCGAGTCGATGTCAGTTGAGACTTTATGTAAGAAATCAGCTCTTGTATGGGCGATACGTTCGAAGATACCGTTCCTGACCCTCAACATACTAACTCTTTAACGTATCGGGAGTCAGGTACCTATATCCTTCCATTATGAATGTGTCCAAAAATTTGATTTTTAATGTTGAATTAAGAAAAAGCCCTACGCAACCACACTTGCTTACAAGTGCTATTGGTTAGGGCTCAATACTACTTAATTTCAGACTTAACATACGGCTTCAAAACTGTAGCAATTTCTTCTACTAGCTGTCTTGAATTGACATCAGATGCCCCAGATCCTCTCAAGCAACGGGACGGTTCTCATGTTTCCCTAAATAATAAACCTCTCTTTAAAAGAGGGGCACGCAGCGATCCCAAGAACCACCATCGTTAATAACGGTAATAGATAGGTGAAAACCGCTTGTATGGGTAAACTAATAATGGCAGCCACAACAGCAAATTCCGTAAGTGTACCAGAAATTTTACTTTTTACTTTTGCATTGACTGACCAGTCCAAGAGAACCGTCCCCACGCTCCTCCCCCCCATCAAACTACCTTTCTACCATCCTCATCAACCTTTCCAGCTTCTCCAGGAGGCAAAGGTGTAATAGAAAAACCGGTCCATGCATAAATCAGTGAAATAATAGGGACAACGAAATTCAGTATCGCATATGGTGCATATTCTAAAGGATGAACAGCTAATGTTGCGAAAATGAAGATCGCACATGTATTCCATGGAACAAATACCGATGTGATGGTACCGCCATCCTCAACGGCACGCGATAAGTTTTTCGGATGCAGTCCCTTCTCTCGAAAGCTTTGAGCGTACATTCTTCCTGGAACGACAACAGAGATGTACTGTTCTGCTGCGGTAACATTGGTTAAAAATGCAGTAGAAATGGCCGTTGTCACTAAGCCTTTTCCGGTTTTAGCGACCTTTAAGATTTGGTTCACAATCGACTTAAGCATGCCTGTATTCTCTAACACACCACCAAAGGTCATGGCCACAATCGTTAACGATACGGTGTACATCATGTCGTCAATCCCGCCGCGGTTAAACAAGCTATCAATCATTTCATTTCCAGACTCAATCGAAAATCCACCTTGTAGGGTATTGATCGCATCGCCAATCGCACCGCCTTGGACGAAAACTTGTGCCATTAATCCTAAAATGACCCCAACCGCTAAAGCCGGCAAGGCAGGAACCTTTCGAGCTACTAATAAAATAACAATCGCGGGAACAAGTAATAGCCATGGCGTAATCACAAAATTTGCTTGCAACTGAGTCATGATAGCAGCAATTTGCCCGTCCTCCATCGAAATGCTAGAAAACTGCCTGCCAAGGAACCCATACACGATTAAAGCGATCACAAGACCTGGAATGGTCGTAAAAAACATATGCTTGATATGCTCGAATAGATCAACTCCGACAACCCCGGCGGCTAAGTTGGTTGAATCTGAAAGCGGAGACATTTTGTCACCAAAGTAAGCACCGGAAATAATCGCTCCAGCAATCATCGGTGCTGGGATGCCCATACTTAAGCCGATCCCCATTCCAGCTACACCAATTGTTCCCATCGTCGACCATGAGCTGCCAATCGCAAGAGAGACGATCGCGGCAATGACTGTAATCGAAACAAGGAAGAGAGAAGGAGAGATGAGCTTTAACCCGTAATAAACCATGGTTGCAATAATCCCGCCGCCAATCCATGCGCCAATAATAATTCCGACCATGATGATAATGACGATCGCAGGAAGAGCTAAGCGAATTCCTTTGTAAAGCCCTCCCTCAATTTCCCCCCAGGAAAAGCCGGACTTCCAAGCAACAAGAGCCGCTACTACTGTACCCAGGATCAGCGGGATGTGTGGATCCCCGCCAACAATGACAATCGTATAAGACATCGCTGCAATCATAATAATTAACGGAATGATAGCCCAGCCAAAAGATATCTGCTTTTCTTCATGTTTCATCTTATTTCCTCCGCTCATCAATTTTGTATACGTTTTCAATTATCAACGTTCAAAGTGTTCACAACCGTATGTGCAAGGATTTCAACTCCTGTCAAAATCGTCTCTCGATCGAACGTCATATGAGGATGATGCAGTCCTGGTGTTAAGTTGGCTCCAAGTCCAAGCATCGTTGCTTTAATATGAGGACGTTTAATCGTATAAAAATGAAAATCATCGCCGCCTGATGTGACAATCGGTTTAACGAAATTCTCTTGTCCAAGTACTTTCAAAATAGCTGCCTCCATCATGGCCTCAGCCTGCTTATCTACCTCTGCTGCTGGAACATAGTCAAGTACTTGCAACTGAATCTCGAGATCGTACAGCTTTTCTATCGCCTCGATCGAATTCTCTACTTTCTTTCGAAGCTGCTGCAGGCATTCATTCGTTTGAGCACGCATATCGATTGAGAAAACCGCCGATCCCGGTATAATGTTTGCATGTTCTCCACCGGCTTGGAATTTCGTCATTTTTACCGAATAAGGAACTTGCGGGTCTAAATAGATCCCTTTTAACTGCTCAACGATCGTCGAACCAACTTCAATCGCATTGACACCTAAATGGGGCCGTGCTCCGTGTGTATCTTCGCCGATAATCTTTCCTTTAAAAAATAAGCCAGCTCCATGGATGATTGCGGGTGTCGCTTGACCACCTTTGAGTTCTTGAATTGGCCGTAAATGAACACCGTATAAATAATCGACATCATCGACAACTTGCTTTTCAACGAGTTTCAAAGCGCCATTTCCCACTTCTTCGGCCGGTTGAAAAATAAAACGAATCGTCCCCTTTGGAAGATTCTGATTGTTAAGAGTGAGCAACACCCCAACTGCGATCGTCATATGAGCATCATGGGCGCAAGAATGATTTGCCTGAATCACGCCATTCACTTCTTGACTAAGGGCATCCATATCAGCACGGACCGCAATGACCGGTTGGCCGCTGCCGATCTCAGCAATCAAACCGGTACAATCTGAAAACGTGTTGACCCGAACGCCATGTCTCTCTAGCAACTGTTTGAGATACGCTGTTGTCTTTTTTTCTTTCCAACTTAGCTCAGGGTTGGCATGAAGATGGTCAAATATGTCATTTAATTGAACATGTAGGCTTTTTACGATTGGCTTCATACCTCTTCTCCTGTAGAAGGTTTTGCAAAAAGGATCGTGGTCTCCCCGTTTTCTTCCTCTGTATCGAAACCGTAAAATCCTTCCTGTAACAACACTTTTTGTTGCTCATAATCAGCAATTGGTACGGCTTTGATTGTCTTTCGGTCAAGCAAGGCACTCTGTTCTAAATCCTTGAAAAAAATATATCTCATTTTGCCGCTATATTTCTCTTTGATTTTTGCAATGAGCATCGCTTGTTTAAACTTATCTTTTACACTTGGAACATTGGTCGGGAATACGGTGCAGCAAAGATAACGATACGGAAGCTGAAGCTTGGAAAACTTTTTCATAATCAGCTGAGCTAGTTGATTTTGCAGGCCGTTTCCGCGGTAATCCGGAAGCACGCAGGTTAGTTCTTGATGAACGACTTTTTGTTGTTTGGCTACCGACAGTCCTAAATCACGGCCTAAATTTTCCGGGTCATCGCCCGGAAACAAAAGCGCCCGAAACGCAATCAACTGCTCACCTACAAACGCTCCTATCATTAGTCCCCCTTCGTTGAAAACGTGTTCAAATTCTTCAAGAGTAAGAGACTGCAGGGATTCTTTTACTTGGAGATGCTCTACAACGTGCTGTTGAACCTGTAAAATTTGCGATCGATGCTGATCGTTCAGAGTTTGAACTTGAACATCTTCATAAGAATGTGTTGCTTGATTCAACAACGTTCCTTGATAAAGGATTTCCATGCTATCATTCCTCTCTCATAACATCATGCATGTCTGTTAACTCCTGAAGCACATCTTCATCCACTTCGACGCCAAGTCCCGGAAGATCGTTTAGTCGAATAAAAGGAAGATCAAATGATAAATCACCGACATCCTTTGTGAATTTTAATGGGCCTGTTAACTCAACACTTGTAATGTTTTTCTTGGAAAAGGAAAGATGAAATCCTGCTGCTGACGCGATGGATGATTCGACCATTGAGCCAACCTGGCATGTTATTCCGGCCATCTCCGCTTGATGAACGAGCTTCATCGCTGGATAGATCCCGCCGCATTTCATTAATTTAATGTTTACTTTATCCGCCGCTCGCTTGGCAATGATCTCACGCATCTCTCGTTGGTTATGCAAGGCTTCATCCGCCATCACCGGAACCATACTTTTTTGCTTTACTTCTAACAAAGCGTCGAGATCATCGGCTAAAACAGGCTGCTCAATCCAATCCATCTGTAAGTCTTCCACTTTATGTAACACAGACAACGTATCCGCACTCGTCTTCCAGCCCTGGTTAGCATCGACACGAATCACAATCTCGTTTCCGACTTTTTCACGAACCGCGCGAATTCTCTCGATATCTTTTCGTTTATCTGTTCCGACTTTTAGTTTTAAAATCTTGTATCCTTGATCGACCGCTTGCTTCGCTTGCTCGGCCATTTCCTCCGGTTCGAGAATGCTTACCACATGAGCAACTGGAAACTCTTCATGAAACTTCCCGCCTAATAGTTGATAGACCGGTTGTTTAAGCGCTTTGCCGATCAGGTCATAGCACGCAATATCAATGGCTGCTTTGGCTGCCGGTGCGCCGTGGATGGTTTGATTCATGATGTCGTGAATTTTTTCTAGATGAAAAGGATTTTCTCCTAAAATAGCTGGAACCAACGTATGTTTTAGCACTTGATAGGTACTAGCCCACGTCTCTCCTGTCACATGTTCGTCTGCAACCGCTTCACCGTAGCCGATTAATCCAGCGTCTGTTTCCATTTTTACAATGATAGAAGGCATAGATGTGTACGTTGCATAGCTTACGATAAACGGTTCTCTTAAAGGAAGATGGATTCCATAAATATGAACAGCGGTAATTTCCATCATGTTTTCGCCCCTTTTACACATATTTTATATGTCGCTTGGTTGTCGCTAATTAAATACTATGATATATTTTTATTAATATTTCGTCAATTGCGACTTTTCTTTTTTAAGGAGAGAACATATGAAAATAAAAATGGCTGTATTTGGTTCACAAGATTCTTTCGAACAAATTAAAGCTTATGAACATCAATTAAAAAATATTGAAATGGTTCCTTATATCTATACAGACCCACGTGATACGGTCAACCTTATCAAAAAACTTGAGCCATGTGATATTCTTTATTTCTCCGGTCTGCTGCCTTATTTTTATGCAACACTAGAAAGACAAAAGCTGCAGATTCCGGCTGTTTATCCATCCTTTAACGAACATGCGCTGACTTTATCGCTTTTCTATATAAAGCAGCACCATGAAATCCCTATGGAGCGCCTATCGATTGATTTAGTAGATCGATCCTATCTCACTAATGTCCTAAACGATTTGCAAATAACGCCGAAACACCTCCACGTCAAAGACTATCCAACGATCTTAGGAGAACAGGAAGGGAACTTTGATCTAGATGAGATTGAAGCGTTTCACACAGCATTATGGGATCAGGGAAAGACAAGCCTTGCCTTAACAAGCATACACGCGATCTTCAACCGCTTGACCGAAAAAGGGATACCGTGCCTGAAAATGCTCGACCCACAAAATAGCATCATTGACTCGTTAAAAGAAGCCAAAACGATCGTAGAGTTACAGAAGCGTAATCGGTCACAAATTGCCATTGGCCTCATAACGATCGATTCTAGCGAATCATCTAAGCCTTTATCCGAAGAGGTGCTTGTTATTCAAAACCAGCTGGCTGAATTTGCAAAAATCATTCAAGCGTCGATTCAAATGAAGGATGACTGCGTGAAAGTTTTCGGGACAAAAGGCAGCATTGAAGATGCGACGAGCCAATTTCAATCATTCCCCTTACTGTCTGACATCGAACAAGAGACAGCGACAGGGATTCACATCGGATTTGGATTTGGTATGACCATGAAAGAGGCAGAAAGCAATGCGGAAATGGCTTTAACCTATGCGAGGAAGTCTTCCTATAAACAAAGTGTGTTTATTATGACGGAGGAAAAAAGAATCATCGGTCCATTAAACGAAAAGAAAAAGGAGCACAACATCCAAACAGAAAACGAAGAACGACAAACCCTTGCAAAAGCCCTTCAAATAAGCACAGCGAACCTAGATAAGGTCATCCAATTTGTGAAAACAAGAGACACCTCTCCCTTCACTTCAAATGATCTTGCCGATTATTTAGGCGTAGGCCGCCGAACAGCGGAGCGACTCCTGAAAAAATTTGCAACGCATGGATACCTGTCTACCGTTGGGGAAGAAATGCCTTATACGAAAGGGCGGCCAAGAGCCGTTTATGAATTGAAATTGTCGGTGAAAGTGATGGAGAATTGAGGGGTGCCTGGCACCGCAACGGCACCCCAACCTACTCATCAAACGCATCAGGATACACCGTTGTATCAAACACCTCACCTGTCTCAGCATTTTCAAAATGTACCGTTACTTTAATATGATCTGGATCATCTCCATTAAATAGTTGATAATACATTCCTGTCATCGCCAGCCCTAATGCCGCGAACCCATCCAAACTGTTTTCAAAAGCTTCTTGATCAACGACTAAAGTAAACTCAGAATAGGAGTTATGAGCCGTTACATCCTGAATGGACGGATAGTCTTCACTTTCTTTTATTTCCTCAAGGTTTTCGTTAATTCTTTCTTCCATCTCCTTCATCATCTCATTATGTGTCGCCCTAGACATTTCATAAGTCAGCGAGCCATCTTCGTTTTCTGTCGCTTCTCTTACACCAGCTTCTTCAGCATCCGCAATCAATTGCTCTAGATCTTGCCCTTCAATCATACTGGGAGGGATTGTAATCACGACGTTTAAAAGACCTTTATCAACGTCAACCGACTGATCCTCGTCAACGACCTCTCCCTCTTCAACTGGTGCAGGTTCCACCTCTTCTTCCGTAACCACCTCATCCATTGCTTCCGGTTCACCACATCCTGAAATCATAGCAAAAAATAAAGCGAGCATCATCAATGTGATTGCTTTTTTCATATGTAAAATGCCTCCTGTCTCTTTCTGTAATCCAATCACCATGTCCTTTTAGTACTTATGTAACTAAAACAGATAACGGAAAGTCAAGCTGCTAGTAGTATAACCGTTATGGAAAAAGTTATCGCAGGGAAGCAAGGGAGCAAAGGGACGGTTCGTCCCCGCGCTTCCTCCCGATTTAAAACAAAACTCTCGTCTGAACAAGATCTTGAACAGATCCATCCATGGCACTTCTCGTATACACTTGCAGTACGCCTGCATTTGTAGTTGGCGCCCGATCAAAAGAAATCGAATCTCGAAACCGGCTATAGGAAGGGGCACCGAATTCTGCGGTTGTGAAAGTTTCATTCGTAATGATGACGTCGTTATCATCAACCACTCGGTAAAGGACATTGGCTTCAAAGGCTCTCGCATACCCAGATATGACTTGATTATCACGAATAACGGTGCCTGGGAAGGGCTGTGTGACAACCATATTCTCTGACATCTGAAGCGGGATTATGAGTCTCATGCCTGAATAAAGTACATCCGGTGACAGGGTCGGCCGATCTTGATTGGCCTGAAGAATATCCGGTAGGGCAATCCCTGTTCTTTCTGAAATCGATACAAGCGAATCTCCTGTCTCTACTTCATATATCACCGCTGGGATTTGAATTTGCTGCTTAGGAAAAATGAAATTTGGATTTTGAATGGTCTTGTTTATTCCAACTAAAAGCTCTGGGTAAGCTGAAAAGCGCTGAGATATAGTTCCTACCGTATCACCAGCTTGAATAACGTATAGCGTGACGGTCTCATTTGAAATTACTTTTGGTATGACGAGGATTTGATTCGGATAGATCACATATGGGTCAACGAAAGGGGGATACAAGACATTGGCAAGAGTAATAGCATCGACGGTACTTCCATACTGTACAGAAAGGCTGTAAACCGTATCACCTGGTTGAACCGTATGCAAAATATGCGTTCCAAACATTATAGCCATCTACACCGCTCCTTTTTCTTCAATACTGATAGGTATGTTAGAAGACCGAGGAGATATACCTCAGGGAGGGACAAAGGGAGCAAAGGGACGGTTCTCTTGCTTCCTTAATCATAAAGAGAAGTGCTGGTAGCACTTCTCTAAAAATGCTTATTCTTTTATCAAAACCACGCTTTGGCTGCCCTCACTGCACGGAGTGGTTCTGTGGTTCGTTAGAGGAAGCATGAGAACCGTCCCCGCGCTTCCTCAATACAACCCATCCACATACAACTGCGTCAAATTCATAATCACGTCATCGATCGAGAATAAATTGTCTCCCTTTACACAATCCCACATAAACATTTCGTTTGCATAAAACCAGCCGCGTGCGACGAGGACAGGGTTGAAGGTTGGGTTGGCTAGGCCCTTTTTTTGTGAGTAGCGAACATCGACAGAAATTCGTTCAATAAATCGTTCACGAATCAGATTCCATCTTTGTTCCACCTCTTGTGAGACTCCGATTGCTTCTTTGATCACGTTCATCATCGCTTTCTCTTCTACCGCAAGCATGAGAAACAAGCGAACTTGCTCGGAAATTTGCTCTTGCGCTTCGCCCTTTGACTTCGGTTCAAACGACTGCTCCGCTACTTGGTAGAATTTCTCCATGACTTCTTCCATTAACACAATCAAAAGATCATCTTTATTTTTAAAATAGACATAGGCTGTTCCATATCCGGTATGGGCTCGTTTAATCATTTGAGAAATCGTTGCTTTTTGGAAGCCATTTTCTAGAAAGATCGCTTTTCCCGCATCCAACAGATTCTTTCTCGTTTGAATAGCTTGACGCTCCCTTACCGTTAAGTTTTCATTTTCGTTCGCCACATGCTACACCTCGTTTGATTTCTCTGTAATCCTTATTCTACAAGGTTATTCTTTTGAATACAATGTTACCATAACTAATTGACACGATGTCATTGACATTGTGTCAATTATTGTAATATAATTCGAATCAGAAGATTACTCTATTGAGGAGGAGTTTTACATGTCCGTTGGTAACGCTTACAAAAGAGAATACGCGCTTGGTTTAGATAAACAAGATGGTCTTGCCTCTTTTCGTCAAGAGTTCTACGTAAAGGAAGGAAGTATCTATCTTGACGGGAATTCGCTTGGCCTGCTTTCGAAACGAGCAGAACAAACATTATTCAGTTTACTAGATTCATGGAAAAACTACGGCATTGACGGATGGACTCAAGGGGAGCATCCTTGGTTTTACTTATCCGAAAACTTAGGAAAGACCTTAGCTCCACTTGTAGGGGGATCGCCAGAGGAAGTGATCGTGACAGGGTCGACAACCGTGAACCTGCATCAATTAGTGAGTACGTTTTATAAACCAGAAGGAAAGAGAACGAAAATCTTAGCCGATGAGTTAAATTTTCCGAGTGATATATATGCCTTGAAGAGTCAGCTTGCTTTAAAAGGCTATGACCCTAGCGAACATTTAATAGAAGTGAGTAGTTCTGACGGCCATACGTTGAATGAAGATGACATCATCCAGGAAATGAAGGAAGATATCGCCCTCATTGTCTTACCAAGTGTTCTGTACCGTAGTGGTCAGATTTTGGATATGAAGCGTTTAACGGCAGAAGCTCATAAGCGCAACATTTTCATTGGCTTTGATTTGTGTCATTCGGTCGGCTCGATCCCTCACCAGTTGAGTGAATGGGACGTTGATTTTGCTTTTTGGTGCAATTACAAACATTTAAATGGCGGTCCTGGTGGCGTTGGTGGTTTGTTTGTGAATCAGAAACATTTTGGCAGACACCCTGGCCTTGCTGGCTGGTTTAGTTCTCGCAAAGATAAGCAGTTTGATATGGATCACACCTTAACACCAGCTGAAGACGCTGGCGCTTTTCAAATGGGAACCCCTCATGTATTGAGTCTGGCTCCATTAATTGGCTCGCTCTCGATCTTTAAAGAAGCCGGCATGGAAAACATTCGAGCTAAATCACTAAAGTTGACTCAATACTTAATGGACCTGATTGAACACGAACTTTCGGAGTACGGCTTGACGATTCAAAACCCGAAAGAAGATCATAGACGAGGCGGTCACATTTATCTTGAACATCCAGAGGCTGCAAGAATTTGTAAAGCGTTAAAAGAAGAAAAGATCATCCCAGACTTCCGTACGCCAAACGGCATTCGCCTTGCTCCGGTGGCCCTTTATAATACGTTTGAAGAAGTGTGGGAAAGTGTTCAAATCTTAAAACGGATCATGAAAGAAGAACGCTATAAGCAGTTTAAAAATGAACGTGAAGTGGTGGCGTAATCATGAGTAAACAACCTGCAAACAAATCGTGGATCGATGTTTCACAGCCTTTGCATGACAAGCTTGCCCATTGGCCAGGCGACACCCCTTTTCACTATGAAGTGACGTATTCGAA
The DNA here is from genome assembly GCF_028610705.1 of Halalkalibacter alkalisediminis. GTDB lineage: Bacteria > Bacillota > Bacilli > Bacillales > Bacillaceae_D > Halalkalibacter > Halalkalibacter alkalisediminis. The sequence continues at coordinate 42,806 of NZ_JAQQWT010000018.1, read as the reverse complement.
GGAACAAACAGGTTCTGTGAATATCGGACAAATGACGATGAGTGTTCATTCCGGGACTCACGTCGACGCTCCTTTTCATTTTCTCAATGACGGGGCGAAGATATTAGATTTAGATATCAATGTCTTTATCGGCGAGGCCCGTGTGATTGATCTTTCTGCCTTTGAAAAAATCGATCACGCTGCCCTAAGTCAGTTTGATTTAGACGGCGTTACGCGTCTATTGATCAAAACAGCGGTTCCCAATCAACCAGACCGTTTTCCTGAGAGCATTCCTTATGTAACCGCAGATGGTGCTGCTTACTTACAGGAAAAAGGCGTGCGCTTAATTGGGGTCGATGTCCCTTCTGTCGACGCACTAGACAGCAAAGAGCTAGAAGGACATCATGCTTTATTCAAGCACCAGATTCACATCTTAGAAAACCTGATGCTTGACCGTGTCGAAGAAGGCGATTATGAGCTAATTGCTCTGCCATTGCCATTAAAAGACGCCGATGGAAGTCCAGTCAGAGCGGTAATTAGACCACTCTAAAACATTCAAGGAGGCTTATGATGACGAACAAAGAAACGTATCAAAATAAAGCAACAGAAGCGGAAAAAGGCATTCATACTGATTTTAAAAACAACATGACGTACGGCGAGTATTTACAGTTAGATAGCCTTCTTTCGAGTCAAACTCGTTTATCCGATCACCATGATGAAATGCTTTTCATCGTCATCCATCAAGTGAGTGAGCTTTGGATGAAGCTTATCTTGCATGAGACAAATGCGGCGATCGAGTCGATTCAAGCTGATGACCTGCAAACTTCTTTTAAACGTTTGGCTCGTGTCTCAAAAATTCAATCGCAAATTATTCAAGCGTGGGACGTTCTTTCAACCCTAACGCCAGCTGAGTACATGGAATTCCGTGACTCACTTGGTCAAGCTTCTGGTTTCCAGTCTTACCAATATCGCTTAATCGAGTTTGCTCTTGGTTATAAAACGGGTCATATTCTAAAAATCTATGAAAAAGACTCAGAGCTTCATCAGACGCTTGAGCAAGCCTATCATGCTCCAAGTTTGTATGACGTATCGATACAAGCTCTTGCCAAAGCAGGATTACCGGTTAATCCAGCAATGGTGAATCGCGATTACTCCAAACCATATGAAGCAGATGAATCGGTCCGCGAAGCTTGGTTAACAGTATACCGTGATGTGGAGCAATATTGGGATTTATATCAATTGGGAGAAAAACTAGTCGATATTGAAGATTGGCTTCAACAATGGCGCTTCCGTCATATGAAAACCGTTGAACGCATCATTGGATTTAAAGTAGGAACGGGCGGATCTTCTGGTGTGAACTACTTGAAAAAAGTTCTAGACCAACGCTTTTTCCCTGAGCTATGGGATTTACGAACAGAAATTTAACCTGGTGCCTGCCCCGCTTAAAAGTCCCTTTTAGCAGATTCAAGGCCACTGGAACATACACCTTTTTCAGTGGCCTCCCTTTTCAGTATAAAAGGTAGCGGGGAAACAACATCAGCTAAGTAAAAAATCACGTAGCAAAGGATGGTATTATGAGTGAAAATCGCGAACAATGGTCATCTAAATTAGGATTTATTCTGGCAACAGCCGGAGCGGCGATTGGCTTAGGAGCCATTTGGAAATTCCCCTATGTCGCAGGGATGAACGGCGGCGGCGCCTTTTTCCTTATCTTCATCGCCTTTACCGTTGTCATTGGCCTTTCGATGCTGATTTCTGAATTTGTGATTGGAAGAGGCGCAAAGAAAGAAGCGATCACGGCTTATCAAACGTTAGCGCCTAATAGCCTTTGGGTTTGGGTCGGTCGCCTTGGTGTAATCGGGTGCTTCTTATTACTTTCTTTTTACAGTGTCGTAGGGGGCTGGGTCCTGCTTTACTCTGGACTCGCCGTTTCTGGTAACATCATTCATGAAAGCGCTAACTACGGTCAGTTATTTGGGCAAGTGACGAGTACGCCTTGGATGGGGTTAACGGGTTTAGCTTTATTCTTACTGATTAACGTGATCGTCTTATCATTTGGCATTAAAAACGGGATCGAAAAAGCTAGTAAGTATTTAATGCCACTGCTTTTTGTTTTCTTCATTATTCTTGTCGGCCGTTCCCTGACGTTAGAAGGAGCGATGGAAGGGGTTCGCTTTTTCCTACAGCCTGATTTCTCGAATATAACAGGGGAATCGATCTTATATGCACTTGGGCAATCCTTTTTCTCTTTAGCGGTTGGGTTCTCTTGCATGGTTACATATAGTTCTTACTTAGACAGAAAAGAAAGCATTCCGCAAGCAGCATCATCGGTTGTCTTCATGAACATCTTTGTTTCCTTACTAGCGGGTCTTGCTATCTTTCCAGTGGTGTTCTCGTTTGGGCTTGAACCAGCAGAAGGTCCTGGATTACTATTCATCGTCCTGCCAACCGCATTCTCGCAAATGCCACTTGGTTCTGTGTTCTTAAGCTTATTTTTACTATTATTTCTGTTTGCCACTTTAACCTCCTCGTTTAGTTTGCTTGAGATTATCATCTCTGCCTTTACAGAGGACGGGAAACGTTCACGAAGCAAGGTAGCTCTCGTTTCAGGAATCGTGGTTTTCTTAGCTGGAATACCAGCAGCGTTATCCTTTGGTGTCCTTCAAGATGTGCTGATTTTTGGCTTATCCGTGTTTGATGCGACCGACTATCTCGTTAGTAACATCATGCTGCCACTAGGAAGCTTGCTCATTGCTTTATTTATCTCCTACCGAATGGATCAACACCTCATCGCCAGTGAGTTTCAAGCAGGGAATACACTCTCTCCTACTTGGTTCTCCACATGGAAGTTTCTGATGAGATGGATGGTTCCGGTTACGATTATGATTGTGTTTATTAATATGATTGGTTTGTTTTAGGAGAGCGACTGAGCCTACTAATGCAAAAAAAAGAAGAAGGAACCCCGCACTCTGCTTGATCGGAGTGAGGCGGTTCCTTCTTTTTTTGGTTTTGAGAAAATCCTGGTGATGCCAGGTACCGCAGTCAAGAGGAAGCAAGAGAACCGTCCCCCCGCTTCCCAACTAATACGCGCTTCCCATTCTCCATACATTCATTTTCTTCACTTCAGACTCTCCTTCTGTAAACAATTCTAGATAGAGAGAATCGTCTCTTGATGGATAGACGCGTGTTGTTAAACTATTTACGCCATTTATATAGGCTTCAACCATGGAGCGGTCAAGAAAGAGACGGAGGCGTAAAAGGTCGCCTTCAAACTCCACTTTTCCTCCTTGAATTCCTTTTTCCACATGATCTGAAAGACTGGAGCGCTCTCGATCGACATTCATCGTTTGTTCGTCAAAATCATAGAATAAGAGCGTTTCTTCCTCTTGATCTGGTGATTGACGAACTTTTATCCCGACTTTTTGAGCTGCTTTTCTTTCTATTTCTAATTCAATTTCAAGCATGTCTCCACTGAGGTCTGCTATTTGTTGGTTCACGTCTTCTATGGTAGAAGGGGTGTCGAGTGCATAAAGGTGTTCTTCTCTTAAACGTTCTACTTCCTGAACAGGTTGCACTCCTAGACGATGATTGTCACGAAGCGATAGGACGATTGGTAAACCAGCATTGTGAGCCCATCCGGCATTGTATCGACTTTCTTCGGTTCTTCTATCCTGTGTAATCGAAAAAACAATGGCTCGGCCTTGATCATCGACCATTCCACTTGGTCCTGTAAAGTGTTCGCCGACATCTAGCAACTGCGGATCTTCTTGATCAGGGATAAACTGATAGGTTTCATCATCCCACGAGCCGATCCAATACCAGACGTATTTCACCGCATATTCACTATCACCGTCAAACCATGGATTAATGAGAAAAACATATTTTTCTTCCCCGCTATCGTTTTCCCCAATCGGTAATAGAATGGGAAGCTCCCACACATCACCCGTTTCCGGATAGTTGAGGACATTTCCGATCATAAGAGGATGCTCATAATGCCAATCGATTAAGTTATCTGATGTGTAAACAAGCGCGGTTCCTCCAACTGATTCCTCGCCATCTTTTATTCCTGAACCCACAAGTTGGACCCATTTATCTCCAGATTTAAAAACAAACGGATCTCTAAATTGACCATGCCAAACCGTTCCTTTTTCCGTTTGAATCTCTTCTTCTTGAATCGTTACGGGTTCTGGATGCTTAATCCAATCAACTAAATCAGGATTTTGATCATCTAAAAACGTACTTCTTGCTAGACCTGTCATTTGATTTGGCCTCATGCTATCATTTCCTGCGGTAAAAAATAGAGCAGGGTTGCCTTCATCATCGATAATCGAATCGCCAGACCATACACCATCAGGGTCGACTTGATCTGCTTCAGGGGCTAAGGCAATGGGTAAGTCTCTCCAGTGAATGAGATCATCACTGACTGCATGTCCCCAGTGAATACCGCCCCAATAAGGACCAGCTGGATTAAACTGATAAAATAAATGGTACTGTCCGTTAAAATATAGCGGTGCATGCGGTTCGTTCATCCAATGCTCTGGGGGGGTAAAATGGTACTGGGGTCGATGACGATCCCCTTCATATCTGCTTCTGTCCCAAGCAAGTTCCGAACTAGGGTCAGGAAGCCCTTCACCCAAAAATGGATTAAAACGCTCCTCAATGATATGCGGTTCAAGTGCGGTTTGATAAAGTTTCACCTCATCAATTAACCCATTAAACATACTCGCATCAAATGTATCACTTATTTTAGCAGGGTCATTATTTTTTCCGATTCGAAGTTCTTGATCGGGTAAGGCGACCTGAGTATGAGGCGGAATCTCTAGACGGCCCGCTTGTTCGCCATTACGATAAAGGACGACTTCGTTTCTCTCTTGAGAAAAAACAGCAACAAGATGGGACCATTCATTTCTTGGAAGTCTAAATTCCTCATCTGCCCACACTTCCAACCATTCCTCACCTGTCCCAAATTGGAACGACCATGTTCCATGACGAAAGACACCTAATTGAAAGCCTTGATTTTCCTCTTTATGATGAAAGCTAATAATGGAAGAAAGCTTTCCTTCATTTCCCCATTCAAACGCACGAGGGGCCACCCAAGCTTCAATGGTCATCGCATCTTCTGGAAGATGTAATCCCGATGTATCTGCCGAAACCCAGGTTGAGTAACCATCAAACAGCAAAGCATTTCCTGAAATCCCCTGTTTCCAAAGTGGATCGCTGCTCGGTTTATCAACGGCATCGTTAAAAACATAATGAATGTGGTGCTCTTGATTGGAACGTGTTTCAACGGTAGTCGTACCTGTTCCTTCATCAAATTTCCATAAGGCAGCCACTCCCTCTAACGATTCATCTTCTTGTTGTAGTTCAGGCGGCTCCTCTTCAACTTGCTCTTGCTCATTACTTAATTCTTCGGTCTTAAACCAGATGATTAGTGCTGTAACAATAATAAAAAAGATTACTAGATAACGTTTCATGATGCTCCTCACTTTCCTATATGAAAATTAGATGAAAGCAGCCTCTCACTTTAACCATAAAAGGGTGACTCATGATCATTATTTGATGACACCTTGTCCTATATCACCATATGCATACGGTCATGATTCAAAGCAATTGCGGGCATCCCACCAAAATGTTCAAGTGATATTAAGGAGTTAGAAGACCAACGTCTGCAATCGTTTTGTCTCCAAGGTTAGTAAAGTGTACAAAGCTAATGACCGTTCTAAAAGGGAACCATATACAATGACGCTCAGTAAAAAAACTGAACGCCATTGCTTGTTCTTCTCGTTTATTCCTAACTGGCAGTCAAAATTGCTGTCCATCAGTGGCGGTTGAAGAATAACCCACTGAGGAAAGTCTCACCTTATTTAAAAACCCCTTGCTTCTTTTCATGAAGGATTTTTGTTTCATTACGTGTGATCGATATTTTTAATGAAGGTGCCAGCATTCCACCGAAATGTTCCATTTGATACTCTGGTGATTGCTCGCCAATTTCATAAATATCTTTACCATCCACATCTACATAATTCACAAAACTAATGACAGTGCCATTCGACATCACCATCCAAGAATAGGCTTGATACGGGTTATCGGTTGGATTTGCGATGACTAGCCCACTTTCATTCAAGGGTTGATAGCCTCCAAAAAGGGAATCTGAAGTAAACCCGTATAACCCTTCCGGTGCCTTAAGGCCGGAGGCGAATTTTTCACTGTGTGTCTTTACAAAAAGATAGTAGTTGTTTCCTTTTACCATGACACTGGGTCTTTCCAGTTCATCATTTACATAGTTCGCTTCTAGCAATGGTGGCAGCAAATTAAATTGATTCAAACCTTGATTCGTTGCTTTGGCAATACCAACACTGCCATTAAACGCTTTTGATCCATCAGGGATCACATGATTTTGACGAAATGCTGCCGAGCCAATATATTCATGTTTATAGGATCTGTCTTCAAGCTTCCCAGCAGAGTTTCCTTCAAACAATAGATATTCTTCCCCAGTCTTTGGATCCTGGAAAAAATACGGGTCACGGAATGCATAGGAAGATTCTACTGAACCTGTTTGTTCATTTGTTTGATAGTATTCTCCATCTGCTTCAAGAATGATTTCATGTGTGGACCAATCCTCAAATGTCACACTTGTGTTCGTTGTTTTTATCGTTGCCGTTGCAGTTGCGATTCGCTGATCATAGCTTAGGTGAGTTTCACCTTTCTTACCTGTTGCGGTGTAGAAAATTTGTAATTTCCCATCTTTGTGAACAATCGAAGATCCAGCCCATTGTCTTGAGCCTAATGCTTCTCCATCTTTGAAAACAGGGCCACCGGATTTCCAGCTCTTCCCGTCCTTTGAAAAGAAATAATGAATTTCAGCTGTATCATGTCGCTTCCCAGGAAGGACATCATTCGGCACTGACAAAGCAAAAATAATTTTAAAGCCGTTGACGACAGCTGGATGGCCATTCTTTTCTTGCAATGGCCAAGTATCCCAAATATAAGAGTCTGATGTGATTTGAATAAGTTCGTCTTTGTCAATAGTAGGTGCCGTATTTTGAGTATTCATTGAAAGAGTACTAACATCTTCACGAGTCCAATTAGAAGGATCCATATTTTCTTTGGCAGATACACCTGCGCTTACAAAAGGAGCGAATACAGCAGAAAGACTTATCATTGCTGCTAAAAAAAGCTTACCCTTCTTATCTCTTTTGCGTTCCATTTATGTTCCCCCTATTCTTCAGTCCATCATAGGCTCAAACTTCCCTTAAATGAACAGAATGGCCAGCTAATATCTTATACGATTAGCCGACCATTTCTATTATCATTTCCTTATTACTTAATCCAACCAGGGCTAAACTCTTTTACTATTTTGGTTGTATCGCCTTTGATGGATAGCTTAACGGTTGGAGGCAATGTTCCTCCAAAATGTTCAAATTGGTATTCTTCCGATTGATGTCCAATATCATCAATCGACATATCACCTATATCCCCAAAATGAGCAAACGCTACTACATTTAAATTCGGAAGAACTAGCCATGAATACGCTTGGTATGGATTTTCCGGAGGATTAGCTAAAACTAAACCACTTTCATTCAACGGCTCGTAACCACCGATCAATGTATCAGAAACAAAACCATACAGACCTTCAGGACCTTGAAGCCCTTCAGCATATTTATTGATATGGGTATCCAGGAATAAATAATATTTATTATCCTTTACAACGATATGCGGACGTTCTAATTCTTCATTTACATAATTGGCTTCCAAAAGCGGTGGGAGCATTTTAAGATTTGAAGGGTCGCCATCAACTACCTCTGCAATACCGATGTTCCCATTCGCATGTACAGCACCTGCAGGAACTGGGTTTTCACTAGTGTACTCAGTACTTCCTGCATATTCTTGTTTAAATGTGCGATCACCTACAGCACCGCCTGAATTTCCTTCAAACAGAATATATTCTTTATCGGTTTTTGGGTCTTTAAACCACATAGGATCACGGAAAGCATAGCCGCCGCCTTCACCTTGCAGAGCTTGCTCTCTTGTTTGATAATACTTACCGTCCGGCTCTAAAATGATCTTGTGATCACCCCAGTTTTCAAAACGGACTCCTTTGCTGTCAACAACGATATCACCTGTAGCCATCGCCAATCGCTGTTCAAACGTCAAAGGCTCTTGACCTCTATGTCCAGTTGCTGTATAGAATGCATGAATTTTACCGTCATCCGTCATGGCAGATCCAGCCCATTCACGAGAACCTAATGAAGCTCCCTCAGGGAAAAGCGTTCCACCAAGTGTCCAATCTTTCCCGTTTTTCGAATAAAAATAGCGGATTGTTGCAATGTCATGTACTTTACCTGGTAGCACATCGTTAGGAGCAGAAAGTGCAAACAACACTTTCCAACCTTTAATTGAAGCGATATTTCCATCGCGATCAGTTAGTGGCCATGAGTCCCAAATATGATAATCTTCCGTAAATTTCTCTAGTTTACTTATATCTAGATAAGGTAAGGTATTATCTTCATTTAGTTCGATTTTTGATACTTGTTCACGAGTCCAGTTGACAGTTGTCTCCGTGACCTCGGCCTGAACAGGAATTAATGCAGAAACAGCAAGGGTTGTCGCCAAAGCGAGACTCGTTAGAGCTTTCCCTTTTTTTTGAAAACTTTTTTGGATAGACATGTTATCGCTCCTTCGTTTCAAGAATTATGGTTTACCCATTACATATACCCTTCGTACTCACTCTTTTAGCGTAAAGATCTACCGTAAGGACCGAATGGTTTGATTTCTCCAGCTTGCATTTCTTTCACGATCTTTGTTGTGTCTCCGTCAAAAGATACCTTCAGCGTCGGTGCAAAAGTTCCACCAAATTGAACTTGACCATTCTCGTCTAAAGGTTCATTAATGAAGCTGATGACCTGACCATCTGGAGCCGCCCACCAAGAATAAGCTTGAAACGGTTTTTCCGCTGGATTGGCAACAACCAGACCAGTGCCGTTAACCGGCTTATAATCTGTACGCAAGCTTCCCTCACCGACAAAGCCATACAATCCATCAGGACCGCTTAAGCCTGGGGCAAACGTAAATTCGTGACTGATCGTAAGTAGGTAGTAAGTGTCGTCTTTTACCACAACATGAGGACGTTCCAACTGATGGTTGACCCCAACCGACTCAAGAAGTGGTGGCAATATTTCCAGTTTAGTTACATCGTTGTCAAGCACTTTTGCAATCCCGATATTTCCGTTGTAAAATTTTGCATGATCCGGAACGGTATGAGTATCGCGGTATTCTTTATCACCGATATTTTCCGGTTTTAAATCATTTCTGTTAGTGCCTGCTTGACCTTCCCAAATAATGTATTCTTCTCCAGTATTCGGATCTTGGAAGAAAAACGGATCGCGGAACCCAGTGATGATATTTCCGTGCTCTTGGAACTGTTCGATCGTTTCATAATGATGGCCGTCTGCTTCAAGAAGGATTTGGTGATCACCTTCATTCGTCAGATGTACTCCATTTTTGTCTGCACTGATATCAAATGTCGTCTTAGCGAGACGTTGCTCAGCTCTTTGCACCCATCCGTCTTTATTAAATTCTTTACCGCCATTGGCATTCATATCAGTGGTTGCCGTATAGAAGAAATGCACTTTCCCTTTCTCGTCCAACATAGCAGAACCAGCCCATTGCATATGTCCTAACGCGTTGTCATAGTCATACGGAATTCCTGCGTAAGTCCAATCCTTGCCGTTTTTAGAGTAGAACATACCGATTCTTGCTTCAGTATGACGGTCATGCCAAGTATAAGTACGAGGTGCAACCAATGCGAATGCAATTCTGTAGCCTTTCACGTTCGCAAGTGAACCGTCTCTGTTCTGAAGGGGCCACGTATCCCAAACCCACACATCCGGAGCTACGTCTTCAAAGTCCATATCGATGATTGGAGCTGTCGTCTCTTCCGTTAGAGCCACTTTCTCAGCTTGCTGTCTCGACCAAGCCGACGTGTAATCATCCTCAATACTCCAGTTAGAGCTCGCAGCAACGCTAATGCTTGTCAAACTGCTCGCTAAAATCGCAGCACACAAAACTAATTTCCCTACCTTTTTATGAGTTTTCATTTTCATTTGTTCTTGCCTCCGTTTAATTGATTAATATTTTTTCTCTTACAAACAACTATTCTTTCATTCTTACCTCCTTTCTTTTTGTTTGGTGGGATAACAGACCTAAAAGGTTCATAGATTCCCGTAACCGTACGGTTCATCTTATAGATTTTAGGTTATCCTGTAGAAAAACAGTAACAATCCCGCCATACTTCGTTTACATCTTAAATTATAATTAAATCCACCTTTTTGAAATACGGTTTAGATTGAGGGTAATTTAGTCTTAAATTGATGCTGCGTGAGATCTTATGGAGGACTTTGAAAGTAGCACGCAGTATCCGTACAGGGACGGTAGATGTAAATGGCGCTTCAAGTTCATTTGATGCCCCAGTTTGTGGATTTAAGGAAAGTGGTACCGGTCGTGAGTTCGGTGGTATCGGTTTAGGTCAATATGTAGAATATTTTTGCATCTAGCAAAAATAGGAATGACAAAAGAAGTGCTTGAAAAAGAAACGTTAAAAGAAATGGCATTATCGATTCAGAGATAATAAGTGTTAGAAGGTTACTATCTTGTTTGCCTATAAGCAGATTATTTTATTTTTCAATTATATTGTAGTTTGTGAAGAGATGTACTTAAACAGAAATGGTATGCTGCCTCTTTTGATATTGGGCATTTTGTGGGGAAGGAGAAAAGGTATGAATGGAGAATAAAGAAAAAGTAGAATGCTTATGTTGTTTTACTACCTTGGTCACATAACGTAAAACAATTTTAGCAAATGATTAAATATAAACAGTCTGAGGGTGAGTAAGATGGAAAATATTCATGATAAAAACATATGGCCAGTTTGGGCTACCGAGACAATAGACATTGTTGAACCGAATCCAAGATGGATCAAAAAAGGTGAGCATGAAAAGGCTTTACTTCTAGATATTCTTTCTCCTTCAGGTATAACTGAAATTCAACATTATGGAAGTACATCTATTCCGAATTTACCATCGAAACCAATCATCGATTTAATGGCCAAAATTGATTCATTCGAAACGGTAGAAGACATTGCTTCATTGTTAGTTGATTACAATTGGCATTATGTGCATCCTGATTTAGATCAACGCCCGTGGCAAAGGTTCTTTGTGAAAGTAACTAACGACAAACGAGAAGTACATCTACACCTATTGCTTGAGGGGGATGAACGGTGGGATAAGCAGCTACTGTTTCGAGACCGATTACAATCTAATCAGCTTCTTGTTAATGAATATGCTATCCTTAAAAAAAATTTAGTAGAAAAATATAGTAATGATCGTGAGTTATACACTAAAGCTAAAACAGAATTTATTAATTCAGTTCTTAAAATGTAATTATGAATCAAATTAATGGCGGTGATTCTTTAAGGTACGTTCCTAAATTTTTCAGAGATACATAATTGTTGAGTAAATGATAGGTAGAAAATGATCAACCTTTTTTATAAAAACCAAACTTAAACGGCTGAAGAAGAATCCATTTTGATCAAATTTTTTCAAAAAGGATTCTTCTTATTTATCATGAAATAAGGGTTTGCGAGGTATTTTTGCTCAAATTTCATTTCAAAGTTACACCTATATATTCGTACAGCCATTTAATGTTTCTAATGTTTAAGCTTGATTACATTAAAAATTTTCTACGACCGTTTTTCCTATAGATTTGCCAGTCTCTAGCAATCTATGAGCTTTTCGTAAATGCTCTGCATTAATAGGTGAGAGACGTTCCGTTAAGGTAGTTTTTATTATATTACTATCAACTAAACCGGCTACTTTATTTAAGAGTTTGTGCTGTTCAATCATATCTTCCGTTTGGAACATGGATCTTGTAAACATTACCTCCCAAACAAACGTTGCACTTTTGTACATTAGCAGTGATAGATTGAGGGGTCCATCTGTTTCGACTATCGAACAAATTTTCCCCTGAGGGGCAATAGCATCTGTCATGTTTACCCAATGTTTATCTGTTGTGTTAAGACAAAGAATATACTGCACTGCTTCATATCCCAACTGCTTTAATTGCGGAACGAACTCTTCAAAGTGATTTATGGTATGAACAGCTCCCAGCTTTTTTGACCAAGCAATAGACTCAGGTCTGGAGGCAGTACCAATCACTGTTAGCCCAGCCCATTTAGCTAATTGGATGGCTATAGATCCGACCCCGCCTGCTGCGCCAATAATAAGAATCGTTTTATTCTTATTTTCGTTTGGGTTAAGACTAATATTCATACGATCAAATAGTGCCTCGTAAGCAGTAATCGTTGTTAATGGTAGAGCAGCAGCTTCTCCAAAGCTTAAGGATTTTGGTTTTTTACCTACAATCCTTTCGTCAACAAGATGGAATTCACTATTCCCCCCTTGTCGAGTGTAGTCACCAGCATAATAGACCTCATCGCCTGGTTTAAACAACTTGCAATCTGGACCAATTTCTTCTACAATCCCTGCCACATCCCACCCTAAAACTTTAGGGGCTTCCTCCACTTTTTCTTTAGGTGAGCGGACCTTATAATCAACTGGGTTCACTCCAACAGCTTTTACGCTAACGAGTAGATCCCGACCCGAAGCACTCGGTTTTTCGATTTGTAGATCCAACAAACTTTCTGGATTATCAATTGGTAGATAACGATGCAAACCTACAGCCTTCATAATTACCATGGTTCAATCATCCTTTCGTAAAGTTATTCAAAGTTTCTAAATCGCATTAAAAAGTGAGTCTGTTATATTTAATGCTTTTATAATGGTTATAATAGTTTAAATGATAATTTATTGTAAGTACGCACATTTTTGTTGTATAGTATCATTTTTTATACTATTGATTAATGGAGGTATACATATGAACAATCAGCATAACCAATACTCAGTTTGTCCTGACCCATTCGGGTGTCCAGTTGAAGCAACGTTAGAAGTAATCGGTGGAAAATGGAAAGGCATTATTTTATTTCATTTAACGTCAGGAACAAAGCGTTTTAATGAATTCCGTAGGCTAATGCCTGACATCACTCAGAGAATGTTGACCCTTCAACTTCGTGAATTAGAAAAAGATGGAATAGTGCACAGGGAAGTTTATAGAGAAGTACCACCAAAGGTAGAATATTCGTTAACTGAGTTTGGCCATACAATAGAACCAATTATTATGCTTATGAGAGACTGGGGGGAAAGATATAACAAAGAGATTGCTATTAAAAGGGGAAGTTTGGAAAATTAGTCTTTAAGTATTAAAGGGAACTAGTCATTATGTCAATATTCAGCAATCGGGAGCCATAATTGAAGAACCGATGGGCTGTTCCGACAGCTCATTTTTCATTATCTTTTTTGAAATAAAGGCGTATTTACAAATGGATCAAGAGCTTCATTCTATAAAGCTATTAGAAGGGAACGATTAATTATTCTTTATTCCATTAAAGGACGCTTTTCTGAAATAAGGAAAGCGTCTTTCTTCATAAAAAGGGCCATTTTCTTGAATAAGAGAAGGAAATATATCGAACTCTCATTAACGGGACAGGTTTGAAATGATATAAACTAACAATGTGAAAATCATTTAAGGGGTGAATAGGGTGCTTAAAATAAACAAAAAATCCGATAAATTAATTATTGTCGTTCACGAAATATATGGAATTAATCAACATATGGTGGATTTATGTGAATTACTATCAGAACAAAATTTTGATGTCATTTGTCCAAATTTATTAGAACAAGAAATAGCTTTTGATTATTCTCAAGAGGAAAAGGCTTACCATAATTTTATGGATAATGTCGGTTTCGCAAACGGATTACATAAAGTAAAAAATATATTGTTAGATATTCAAGATAAGTATTCAAACATATTTATCATTGGATTTAGTGTAGGGGCAACGGTTGCTTGGTTGTGTAGTGAGGAAGAATGCGTTGATGGTATTGTTGGATACTATGGCTCACGTATTAGGGATTATGTAAATATATATCCCAAATGTCCGGTGTTTCTACTTTTCCCAAAAGTGGAAAAATCATTTAATGTTGAGGAATTAGTTTCAACTTTAGATAAACCAAATATAGATGTACATATATGTAGGGGTGAACACGGATTTAGTGATCCATACTCTTCTAAATACAATAAAGAATTAGCTCAAAATACATTTAGAGAAACATTGCACTTCTTCAAAAATAACTGAATTTTGTATTCCGCAAATGCGTGCCATTGTGGAATAGTGTTGCAGTTTACTAAATAACCATACATTTCACTACCTGAATTACACGAAGACCCCGTGCGAGCGAATGTTAACTGTGGTAAGTTAGTAATAAAATACATATTAATAGTAATGTTTTTATTATTTTCAACTTAGACTCCTCCAGTTATTTTACTTCTTTATTAATTTTTTCTTTTAAAGCTTTTTTGTCTAAAGCTTGGAACTCATTTGTCGAACTTACTTTTGATTGAATTTCTTTATTTTTTATTTTTTCTGTAACGTCATTGAGTTCTATAGAATTTAATTGATTATCTTTTAATGCCATTTTTACTGTTATATTCTTATCTAAAACTTGGTACATACCTGTCTCCTCACCTAATATCCAATATGTATTTTCATATGGGACATAATCATCAGTAGCTTTTTTCAAAACTAAAATGTAATTTTCATCTGTAGAGAACAATGCATTATCATTAAACTGCCAATTACTATTACCTTGCTGCATGATGTTTATTTCTAATATTTCGCTTTCACCTTTAAGTAAATCAACAATGGTTGCACTATAAATAGTTTTAGGCAAAGGTTCTTCGATTTCACTTAACTTTGATATAATCTTTACCTCAGCAACTAAATCTGCTTTCTCCATTGATTCACTAAAGCTAAAGGTTTCAAGTTCTGCTTCGATTTGTCCTCTCTCCTCTTCGATTACTTCTGTTGGTTGTGTATTTTCTCCGGAATTACACCCAACTAGTAATACAGCAAGGCATAAAATAGAAAATGTAGTTTTGTTTATTTCCATAATTTTCACTCCCTAGGAATTATATTTACTATTTCAGAATCGTTTATTTCTGAAATGGCACAGAAAGTTTTATTAAATACTTTTCAAACCCTTTAACAGATAACTCATCTAGCAGTATATCCTCATAAAAGAATCCTTTCAAAACTAGATCATGATCTTTCGCATACGTTACCAATCTATTATAGGTTTGTTCAATCTTAGAATAACCTTCCGTATGGTAGGTAACCAAATATGCCCCTTTCTCAACTTGATAATTCGCATATTTCGATTGAGTTACTCTTGTATAAAGATAGTCATACCTTCTATTTTCTCCCTTTAGAATGTTTTCTACACTTATCATCCACCCTTCGGAGGCGGAGGGAACTATATTATATTCTTCTAAGTAATTGTAGTGATAATAAATAGAGTCGTAGATATTTTTATCCTGCGTTAACGGTTTGGAATCAGTAATTACTAAGAATTGTTCCTCTTTATTTACAATAACAATTTCTGAAGTATTCAACTCAACTGCTTCTTTTGTAACATTTATTTTCTCAGCCATTAAATTTCTCATTTTTTCAAGATGATTGATTTTCGTCGTAAGAGCTTTTTCTTCTTTTTCCAGCAAAAGAATTAGCTTTTCAGGTGATCTATGATCAAGGAATTTTTTGATGTCCTTTAATGGCATATCTAATTCTTTCAGTACAGAAATGACCGAAAAAACATCTGATTGATAAATTGAATAGTACCTATATCCGTTAGAAGCAATGATCTCTGGAGAAAAAATACCAACTTTATCGTAATAAAACAGAGTATCTTTACTGACATTTATTAATTTCGCAAATTGTCCTGTCGTTAAGTGAATTTGTGGGTTTATGTTCATAAAAGGTTCATTTCTCCTCTTAAATTGTCATTTTAATAGTAATGATAAATCTTTCTATTAAGAAATAAGAAAATAGCACAAACAATAATAGAAAGGAATTCTGCTAATGGAATGGCTAGCCAAATTCCATTCACTCCCATTAAAAACGGTAGTATCAATAATCCAGTTAGGACGAATACCAATGTTCTTAGTAATGAGATCGTTGCCGAGACTTTCCCATTTGAAAGAGCGGTAAACAGCATAGATGTAAAAATATTTAACCCCATAAATAAAAAACTAAAACAAAAGATTCGAAATCCGTCTGTAGCAATTTTATATACATCAGTTTCTTTAGCTACCATCACCTTAATAAGAAGTGGCCCTAGCAAAAGGGAAAGTCCAAACACAACAATGGAGCTAATGCCAATAATAAGTAAGCTATTCTTAAAAATTCTTTTTATCTGATGAACATTTCGACTCCCGTAGTTATAGCTAATGATCGGTGCAATTCCCGCTGAGTATCCCATAAAAAAGGAAGTTAAAAATAACATAACATAAAGCATAACCGTGACAGCGGCTACCCCATCTACACCTAAATAATTAAGCATTAGAAGATTAAAAGCAAAGGTTACAACCGAAGCAGAAATATTTGATACCATTTCAGATGAACCATTTATGCAGCTCTTTAAGAAGACCCTTCCATCCACCTTTGGCCTAACAAAGTGAAGCTCGTTTTCTTTGTCTATCGTAAAATACACGATTCCAATTAGGGCAGGAATGGTTATTCCTATTGCAGTTGCGATAGCAGCGCCTTTAATCCCCATATTCATGACAGCAATAAAAAGGTAATCCAACATAATGTTTGTAACCCCACCTATAAGAGTGATCACGAAACTTAAATTTGGTTTTCCGGCTGTCACAAAGAAATTTTCAAACATCATTTGGATAACAATTAATGGACTGATCGCTAATAATATCCTTCCATAGATGTACGTATATTCAAAAAGCTGATCACTCGCACCCGCTCCGAGAAGTTCTAACAATGGACGAATACATAACAATCCTAAAATTGTAATCATTATACCAATTACAGCCCCGCTTATCACAATAAATGTAAAATTACCTCTTGCTTCCTGAAAGTGATTCTCACCCATTTTCTTAGCAATGATGGCACTTCCACCTGTACCGAGCATTAAAGCCATTGCCATGATCAAAGTAAAAACCGGCAAGAAAATATTAATTGCGGACAACGCTGTTTCATTGACATAACGTGCTACGAAAAAGCCATCAACCATTGTATATAAGGAAATAAATATCATCATTCCAATAGTTGGAGCAGCGTATACAAACAACGATGTCAGTGTATACTCTTTTCCTATTGCTTTTGATACTCCCATTGTTTATCAACTCCTAGAATTTCAGATCCATATTGATATCCTAGAGTATGGAGCTACACTATAGTCAAGTGGAGTGTTTTAAATGAGGATGAATATAAAAAGGCTCTTTATGAGGGGTATAAACGTTATATAGTATCGAAGGAAAAATTTCGATATTTTGATGAGGGGTTATATGAATTTTTCTAACTTTGCTTCTTCAGCTCTAACGGGGGGCTTTTCTGTTTTATTAAATTGACTTTTGGACATATAGTTTCAAGTAATCTTAGAGGATATAATTGATTAAACTATTCATGGAAGAGGTGAACGACAACATGAATACAGCCAAAGAGCGTTTGCTTAAAATCATTAATGAAATACCTGAACAAGAAGTAGATAAAATACTAGATTTTGCAGAATAGTTAAAAGCCCATAAAGAAAAAAGGTTATCTGAGGATTTAACAAAGGCTAGTGAAAGCAGCCTAAATTTTGGGGTAATGACATTGATGATGAGGTTTGGAATGATGTATTAACAAGGTGATATAGTTTTAATACCTGTTCCATTCAGTGATCTAACAAATTTAATAAAATAACTAATGAAAAGGGCTGTAGTACAGTCTTTTTTTAGTGTTAGAGAGGTTTTAATTGCTAATTTGTGAAGGATTGCACTTAAACGAACGGGACAGTTTACTTGAAGAACGTATAAAAAAATCTGCTCCCTACGGAACAGATTTTTTATAGTTATAAGAAGATAAGTAAAGTCCCTAAAGCTAATGCTAAAAGGAATACTTGCCAGATTTGCCATTTGAATTTAAACAATAGACTAAGCATTATGATAGCAATAACAATACTTCCCCAATCAATAAAGACTTCTAAAGATAACCGTATTAGAAAACTAGCGATAAGACCAACAACAGCTGCACTAACTCCTGCTAAGTATAATTTTAGCTTGTCATTTTCTCTAATTTTATCGAAATAAGGAGCACCTAACAACACCACTAAAAAGGCAGGTAAAAAGACAAAAAAGGTTGCTAGTGTAGCTCCCCAAAAACCATATGCTGCAAATCCAACGAATGCCGCAACCATAATTAATGGACCAGGTGTTAATTCATTAATAGCTAAACCATCAATATATTGTTCAGTTGTTAGCCAGCCATAATTATCAACCGCTTCAAATTGTAACAACGCTAGAACCGTATACGCTCCGCCAAAGCTAAGTGCACCAATTTTTAAGAATAATAGGGAAAGGCTAGTTGGTATCGCAGCGGTCCCTGCTGAGGCGACTGCTAAAAATGGAAGACCGTTGAAGCTGAATGCTTTAGTGTTAAATGAGCGAACCAATATCATATATACTAATCCCATTACCAATAGTAAAAGGATTAAGTCAATTTGAGTAACAAAAGTTAAAGTTAACATGAAAAGAGTAATAAATATTTTCTTTCCATCTTGTAATACCCCAAACTTATTTGCTATTCGAAAAAGACTAAATAAAACAATCGCAACCATTGCTGGCTTAACACCGTATAATAAGCTTTGTGCAATATCCGAGGTAGCTGCATATTGAAAGTAAGCCCAAGCCAAAATGGTGATTAAGACAAAGTTAGGCAACATAAATCCCAGTCCTGCTAAAAAACCACCTAAATAACCCCGTTGTCTATATCCAACATACATACAAAGTTCAGCTGCCTCTGGTCCTGGTAACATCCCACATACAGCAAAGGCATCTCGAAATCGGTCATTATCAATCCATTTCTTCTTTTCTACCGCGTGTTCATGTATGACTTGTATTTGTGCAGTAGGACCACCCCAACCCTGTAATCCAATAAGGATATAGGTCCAGAAAATATTCCATAAACTAGGTTTCTCCACTTTTTTCTCTCCCATTATTAAAGATTATTTCTTTTTATCATTGCGTATAAAGCGTCATAAATAATGAAACCTCTTTCTAACGCTTCATAATCATCTTTGCTAATTAAACTAATCCCATCACAAATAAAATCTAGACCAGGTGCAACAGGTTCTAAAAAAACTTCTTGAACCGTATCTGCTTCATCTACAATTTGAGCTATTTTTTTTAACACAGTATCCTGTAAGTTATAGTCATCTAACAAAGAATAAAAAGAACATCGTCCATGTCTGTGAGAAAACTCTGCCCCTGGAATATCAAATCCCCTTGTACCATCAGGAATTTCTTGTTCGCCTTCAGGGATAAAAATAAATTCAGCTTCTTGATCAATATACTTTTTAATTAACCAACAACAAGCCATACGGTCCACTCCAATGTTTTCCCATGTAACCCACTTCATTTTAAATCACTCCTTTGTTGTGTAATTTTTTCGCGTACTTTTATTTCCAACGGGGACTTGAAATAATCAATTTTTTTTATCCGTTGGTATTTTTTTGACAAAGAAACCAAATCGATGTTTTCTCCATCCAGGTTTTTTAGTAGTTCAATATAGCTTTCATTGATTTGTTCAATAAATAACTGACTCACTTCTTCATCAGACAATCCAAAGAGAAGTTGTGATTCCCACATAGTTGCTTCTCCGCCTAAATCTTTAATCTCAACAGTTAACCATTGAAATTGTTCAAATGTATAAGCATTGTTAGGTAAAAGCCATATAGCATCATGTAAATGAAAAGCCCCTAAACTTTTTAGTTTCCTCCAGATTTTCACCCTTGGAGAACTAGGATTTCTAGGCATTTTATAAGTGAGGTGTAGCCAACTAATCAATATTCCACCTCCCATTAATGTAACCACGGTTACATTATACTTTAATTTTAACTACATTTATAGAGTGGATTTACATGTCTTCTTCAAGTAAAAGAGGCAATCCCTGAATAAGGGTTGATTGAACTTCTTCATGTTGAAGGAACGGGGACGTTAGTGAAATAAGAAATAGTACTGAAATATTGATTTTTCAATATTAAGATCTTCAACAAACGGGCGCTATTGTGGAGTAATATCTAGATTTAAACGACTTAATTGTTATATTTTTAGGTAAAGTGAAGGATCTTACATCAAAACCTCAAACAGTATAACCCCGTCCTAAATTTAGAACGGGGTTATACTGTTTGAGGTTTTAAAATTCAATAACTTGATTGTCACTTTACAACTGCGGGATGATCCATCATTTCCTCGCAGCCTTCTCCCACGACTTCTGCAACTCTTGCAGCAATTGATCATGATTAAGCTGTTTATCTACGTAAGCTTGCATGGCAAGTCCGAATTCATGATCGAACTCATCCCTTGCTCCCCCAGGGTATTTAAACCAGTTAAAGGACAACGTCTTCTTCTCTTTGGTGTAACGAATAATATCGTCTGCGAGCGGTCCTAAATGGTTGGTCTCAATATGTTTAAACGCCGGAATAAATTTGAATTGTTCCGTCATAAATTGTTTTCCTTGTTCTGAAGAAACCATCCAGTTTAAAAATTTCTTTGCTTCTCTCTTCTTCTCTGGGGTCGATTGTTTATTCACAACCCAGTAATTGGGTACACCGACCACTAAGGCATCGTTTTTAGGATCGTCATTAATTGCAATTGGCAGAAATCCGATGTTCATATTGGGCGTTTGTTGATCGATCATTGGTTGAATCCAGTTACCTTGCTGAATCATCGCTGCCATCCCAGTGGCAAACAGGTTCACTTCCATGTTGTAATCCGTAGTCAACGGATTCTCATTTCCATATATTACCGTTACATCCAACAATCTGATCAGATCTTTGAATTTTTGATTTTGTTTGATTTCTTGTGTTCCGTCATTCAAGCCTTTAATAAAGGCATCCGGATCTTCCTGTTGCGCAAAGGCAATATTTAAGAGATGACCCAATTTCCACTTTTCATAATATCCGTTTGCAAAAGGCGTGATGCCCGCCGCTTCCAATTTTTTTGCTGCTGCGATTAATTCCGTAAGCGTTTTGGGCAACGTTTCAATGCCTGCCTCTTTAAATAAATCTTTATTATAAATGAATCCATATCCTTCAAGGTTTATCGGCATTCCGTAAATTTCGTTATCGATTTTCATGGATGCTATCGCATCTTCAAACGCATTCTCAACCCAAGGTTGATCAGAAAGAACTTCCAAATATTCACTCCACCTTTTGGCCTCTTCATATCCACCGTTCGTAAATATATCAGGACCTCTTCCGGCAGCTAACTGTGCAATTAGATCACTGCGGTCATCGACCCCTCCGCCTACGGTACGAACGATAATATCCACACCCTGGTTTTCCTTTTCATAAGCCAGAACCATCTCTTCGAACTGTGTGGAAATTTCGACTTTCCGATTCCACACTTCCAACGTGGTCTTCTGATCTTCACTTATCGTTTCTGATTTCACTGTTTCATTGTCAGCCTCACACCCGAAGAGTGGTAGGATGATCATACCGGTCCAAAACATTTGCAAAATAATCCTTTTTTTCATTGTCTCCCCCTCAGGTAAATGTAACTATTTATCAATCCTTCTTGTTTTAAAAGACGAAAACGGATCTATTTTAAATTTTTCTGCTTTAGCACTTCTTCCCGTGTTTCCGGTACTCGATCGGTGTCATCCCAACCATTTTTTTGAATAGCTTCGAAAAGAAATTTCCGTCCTGATATCCAAGCTTTATGGATATCGAGTACACCTTCTCGTCCGTTTGAATTAACCACTGTTTCGCTTGTTCAATTCTTAGTTGAGTGACGTATTCGGACAGGGTCACTCCTTTTTCTTGTTTGAATCTTCTTGAGATATGTTCGCGACTTAGGAAAAACCGGTTGGACAGTTTTTCTAAACTCAACTCTTCTGTATAATACTTCTCAACATAAGCAACCATGTCATGCATGCGCATCGCATCATCCACATTGGTCAATCGGTGTATCGATCTGAAATGTTGATCAGCCATTTCTCTTTGCGCAGCTTGAAAAGTTGTAGGTAGTTCTTCCAATGATTTCAATGGAACATTAACAAAACGAATAGGGACATCAAAGTGATGACTAATCCATTCTTCTACCGCTACCCATTGACCCTGCACAGTAATCACCACACAGAGATTATGGTCGTTCAGAAACGCAAATGCATTCCCCCACTCCCGATCACATAGCTCATGAGCCAACAACTGAATATAAGAATCGGAATCGTGCATTTGGTAAAAAGAAAGTAAAGCAAGATCGTATACATCAGCTTGCGGAAGACATGAGGCAATTTGTCCAGCGTCAAAAGGCTCGCGGTTACAAGCTGCCGTCACCACCCGGTTCATACGTAAACTTTTGACATCTTCATAGAAGCCCGACTCTTTGTTATGGCGTTCCTCCTCTTCATTAGCCCAAGCCTTAACAGCTCCGAACAATGCATTATTTAGCGCTTCAGCTTCAATTGGTTTCAATAAATAATCGAAGCTGCTGTACTGAATCGCTTTACGCATGTATGAATAGTCGTCACACACCGTGACCAAAATCACTTTACCCGGATAAGATATGGCATCTAACCACTCGATTAATTCAATACCGCTCATTTCGGGCATTTTTACGTCTGTAAAAATGATTTCCGGGGATTCCCGTTCAATCAATCTTTTTGCCTCTTTGCCATTGTTGGCTTCCAAAACAGTCGTAATCCCGTATTTTTGCCACTGCCCCAAAGAACGAATGACGTCCCGTACATTGAATTCATCATCCACCAACAGAGCTTTCATGTATGTCATCCTCCTTTTTAAAGTAATGGAATCATAAGCCTTACTGAGAACCCTTGTCCATCCTTCGTATCTAGTTCAATTCCTGCTCCCGGTCCATAATTTAAAACTAATCGATCATGAATATTTTTCAAACCGATATGCTCGTGTGAATAGGCTTCATCACCCGATGTATAGATTTTCTCCCTTAATGTCTTTAGCTCTACATCCGTTAAACTGGGTCCATTATTTTCTACAACCAGATATAAATGTTCTTCACGTATTTCTCCGTAAATGTGCAAATGAGCTTCATAAACCCCCGCTTCATAACAGTGTTTAAAGAAATTTTCAACGAGCGGTTGTAGAATCATACTTGGAACGATCCTATCAAGAATCGTCTCGTGTATATCAATAGAGTAGCTTAAACCGGTTCGAAAACGCTCCATTTGAAGTTCCAAATAGGCTTTTATATAATCGACTTCACTTTGAACCGACACCCATTGATCTGCACGAATGGAGTATCGCATCATTTTAGAGAGGGACGTCACATATTTATACACATCCGGAGAATTGGACCGAAGCGCAACCGCACCAATGGACTGTAATGAATTATATAAGAAGTGCGGATTAACCTGAGACTTTAGAGCCTTGAATTGGTTTTTTCTATTCTCAATCTCCAGTTTATATTCACGTTCAATGTGAAGATTAATCCGGTCCATCATACCCTTTATATGCTTTTCCAGATGGCCGATTTCATCTTCCCGTTGATCATCAAACAGCACGTCCATGTCCATATTCTCGCCCTCAATTTTCCGTACTTTTCTGCTAAGGAGTTTCAGTGGACGAGTAATCTTGTAAGAAATAATGACAACCATTAATAAGCCCAAAAATACCACTCCCACACCGACCATGATATTGGTACGGGCGGTTTGCCTCACCTCATTGAAGAGGAACTCACTCGGGGTGATCTTAACTAATTTCCATTGTTCTAACGGCCCTGACAACGTTCTCGACAAGATAATATCACCATCATCAGAATAGATTTCTTCCTGATTGATCTGCGACTGTAAATCGGCAGGTATAGGTAGTCCGATCAAGTCTTGATCACTTGCATATATGACAAAACCATTCGAATCAATTAAAAAGGCCGATTCCTCCCCCCCCTGAATGAGACGGTCACTTATGCGGGCATATTCATCCATATCGATATCAATCGTGATGATGCCAAGAAGTTCGTTGGACAGGACATCTATGATTTTATGATGCATCGTCAAAACCATCGTTTTGTCCGACTGAGGAATAATCGCAGCATCGGTATAATTCTGAATCTGATGCGGCGGCTCAATCACAAAATTTAGGTCAGAGTTGACCAGATCCTGAATCGAAGCTAGCTTCCATAAATCCGGTTGATGCTTACGGGCACTGATCATCGCATTATAAACAGAAAACGAGTTTTTTTCGTTTGCAATATAATACCGAACCTGACGAATTTCTCTTCGCATCAAATAAAACGTTTTTAGGGCTTTTTCAATAACCAATGGATTGGAATAAGTCGAACTTTCAATATCGGTTTCTGACATTCGAAATAAATCAGCATTTCGATACAAAATATATGGAAGATGGATCATGTCATGAAAGTATTGTTCGAGATGATCAGACACCTCTTGCATTTGATCGTGACTGCTTGCAAGCTCATACCGCTCCACATTCTTCTTCGTATACCCATAAATCAAAAGCACAGATAAAAAATACGGCAAGATGATAAAAATAATAAGCATGATCAATAGGCGACTTTGAATGCTTTTCACAAGAATGATGCTCCTTTCGCTCAGAAGTGATTGCCCTGTATGTTGCCATCGCTACTTCCTCGCGCTACTAGCTCACTAAGACTCTATATAATCTATCGTTCTCTATAGCCCTTTACAGACTGTTTAGTTATAGTGAAATAACTTACAACCTAAGGATCAAGGGGGCTTTTATGATGAAACGAACAAAACACTAAAGAAGAAATTAACCGGCCTAAGAGAAGTACTTGAAACAGGGAAACAAACGATTGTTGCTCGTCGCTATGAATTAAATCCAAACATAGTCAGTCGTTGGGTTAGAAAATACAAAGATGGCGAGTATGGAGACAGCAAGCAACCAATATAGAACTCTTAGAAGTTAAAAAAACTATCTCGAGATAATGATCGATTAAAAAGCTATTAGGTGAGAAGGATCTTGAAAAAATGGCTGTTCTACAAGACCTTATAAAAAAGAAAAACCCTCACTTGCTGAAAAATTTGAAGTAGTTGACAAGTGGATCTCCAAAGGCTACGCGATACAAACGGTGCTAATCATTGGCATTTCTCGTTCTACCTACTACGATCAAAAAAAGGACCAAGTAAAAGAGAAAAAAGGAAGTAAGGGACGTCCACCACCAGGATCCACATCACAGAGGCCGATCAAAAGGTTCCAGACGAACTCATTCTTGGTTATATCCGGAAGTCCTATCTACAAAAGCTACTCCTGTACTAGATTGCGCCCCTTAAAACGGACCGACGTAAATCCCAACATGACCGTCAATTTTGTACGTATCAAAGAATACTAGATCTCCAGGCTTCCTTTCATCAGGAGGGACACTTTGTCCTATATGTTTCAACGTATCTGTTGTAACCGAATGTAGACGGCTTATATTCCTGGGGGCTTGATCGTGAAAGTCATGTTGGCTCATCCATCCTCACCTCCGTTACTAACTATTCAGTCAATTCCCATCATGAAAGGCTGGTCCTTTAATCCAAGTTTGGAACGTTGACATAACCACCTAACAGCCATTTCTTTTATAGCCATTCGATAATCTCTCTTTCAAAACTACTTATCTTCTTTCAGCCTGAGGAATATATATAACATTATGGTATTTAAGTCACTCAAAGGTATGGATACAGGTTTAGGTACTATCATTATTTTTACGATAATCTTCTTTAGAGAATACCACAAACAGCACGGTCCTTGTATTCACTTATTGCATATGGAACCATATGTATGATAATTCCTTCTTCTTCCACCCCCCTTTACTCATGGGATTTTTCCAGAAGTAGGATTATCGTACAACAGTGAGTGCCAGGCACCAGAACCATCGTTTGTCCAGATCAAAAATTCATCCCTTTCCATACTATATTAAGGTAAGGTACTTTTTAGAGAATGGAGGAATTCGATGAAACTTTATTTAGACCCAGGACACGGTGGTTCAGATCCAGGAGCTCAAGGTAATGGGTTGAGAGAAAAAGACATTGTATTAGATATAGCTCTTAGAATCCGTTCAATTCTAGTAAATCACTATGAAAACGTCGAGGTCAGGATGAGTCGTACAAGCGATATCAGTAAAAGTTTAGCTGAACGTACGAACGAGGCCAATACTTGGAACGCTGATTATTTCTTGTCTATTCATGCTAATGCCTTTAATGGCACAGCCAGAGGATATGAAGACTATATTCATAGCAGCTTATCTGATTCATCCACAACTGCTCAGTATCGAGATCATATGCATGCAGAAATAACAAAAGTGAATCAACTTCCTAACCGCGGAAAGAAAAAAGCTAATTTTCACGTTTTACGAGAAACGACCATGCCCGCCCTTTTAACTGAGAATGGGTTTATTGATAATCCTGAAGATGCTGCCTTGATGAAAGATTCTACCTGGCGTCAACAAGTAGCCCAGGGGCATGTAAATGGTTTAGCAAATGCCTTTAATCTTCAACGCAAACCAAATGACTCTGTCACTTACAAGGTCATAGCTGGCTCTTTCACTTCAAGAGAAAATGCAGAAAAGAGAGTAGCTTACTTGAACTCAAGAAACATTGAGTCGTTTATTAGCACTACTACTGTTTCTGGTGAGACCAGGTATCGTGTCCAAGCTGGGGCCTTTTCAAGCAGAGAAAATGCCGAGAAACGCCTGCAAGAAGTGAAAAATGCAGGAATTGAAGATGCTTTCATCCTCAGTGATAACAACTCTACTCAAGACGATCAGGGTCAGGTCCAGTCCGGCTATTCGATAGTAGGTCAGACGTTCCAGTCACCAGAGCAAATGGACCAGTATGTGAAAGAAATAAACCCTAACGCTATCAAGCTAGGTTATTATTATTTAACCTTTGGAGACTATTATGGAATTAGAGGAGACGTTGCGTTTGCTCAAGCCATTCATGAAACGAATTTCTTTCGATTTACCGGAGTCGTACAACCGAGTCAAAACAACTTTGCCGGTATAGGCGCTACAGATTCAGATAATCCAGGAGCAAGCTTTGCTACACCGCGAGATGGGGTTCTCGCCCATATTCAACATTTATTTGCCTATGCTTCGACTGAACCGTTACCGGACAAGTACCCATTAGTGGACCCACGCTTTAATTTAGTAAACAGAGGATCTGCTACTACATGGACCGCCTTAAACGGAAAATGGGCCGTTCCCGGTGATAATTATGGCCAGTTGATCTTAGAAATCTATGATCGAATGATTCAGTCTACGATCGCAAAGCTAGAGAACATCCGTGAAGAGCTAGAAGAATCCTAACGGGAAGCAACGGGACGGTTCTCGTGCTTCCCTAGTGGTTTATTATTCTAAATGAAAACAGTAGAACTATCTAAAGCAATGCAAGGAATGCCCACTAAGGGATGAGTGTACCCAAAAAAGGGCTAGAAGAATTCTGACAGTGGGTAAAAACACAACAGAGTTTTATGAAATTTCTTAGTACCAAAAAACTGAAGAGTTTCTAGAAAAGTATAAAAAAAGAGCTTCAATTGAAGGGAAATGCGGAGCTCAAAAGGTTTCATGGCCTATCCCGCGCCAAGGGGTATGGTCTATTAGGTGTGTCTAAACAATCTAAATTGGCTGCAATAGCAGTCAATTTTAAAAGAATAGCAGCTTTAGTATCCTATTAATAAGGAGAAAACCGCAAAGGTTTTCCCCCTTCAGAGTTAGAATCACAAAAAATTCATTGGATTTTAAGTTTTGAACCTGAAATTTTGCGCTTAACTAAAATTCGCTAATTAGAAACGGTACTTTTTCACCAGTCTCGAACCGTCCCCCCGCTTCCCTTCCCACTTCCCACTCCCTCTAAACACCTGAATAAGCCATAAATCCACCATCTACCGGAATGGTTACACCCGTCACAAATCCAGACATCTTGCTGTCAACTAACCATAATAATGTTCCAAGTAAATCTTCAGGATCACCAAATCTTCTCATCGGCGTATGTGTAATAATCTTTCCTGCTCTCTCTGTGAGTGAGCCATCTTCATTCGTTAGCAATGCTCGATTTTGTTCGGTTAAAAAGAAACCTGGGGCAATGGCGTTCACACGGACTCCTGCTTGAGCCATATGAACCGCTAACCATTGTGTGAAATTATCGATACCCGCTTTTGCCGCACTATAGGCTGGGACCTTAGTCATCGGGGAAGGCGCGCTCATTGACGACATATTAATCACAACAGCACCCTTTTTATCAACCATTTTCTTTAAAAAGATTTGGGTTGGGTTTACCGTTCCTAAAATATTTAAGTTAAATACATGACCAAATCCTTCACTCTTTAAATCAAAAAAAGTAGAGACATCATCCTTTTCCAAATCTTCTTGTTGGAAGATTTCATTTGTCGTAATTCCGTCTGGATGGTTTCCACCAGCACCATTGATTAAGATGTCGCAAACCCCAAATGTTTCGGTTACAAGTTGTTCAGCTCTTTTAATACTTTCGACATCAAGAACATCACAAGCAATAGCTAAAGCCTCTCCTCCTGCTTCTCTAATGCTTTGTTCAATTTGCTTTCCTTTTTCCTCCGTTCGATTCAGAATGGCTACCTTTACTCCCTGTCTAGCAAGCTCTTTCGCCATCGCACGGCATAGCACGCCACTTCCTCCGGTAATCACAGCCACTTTCCCCTTGAGATTTTCATTTATCGTTAACATATGATTCTCCTCCTTTTTAAAGTAGTAAGACCCCCATTTACTAAACGGCTAATAGGGGCACTACTATTTTGATCCGTTCTACTTTTGTCTTTCTAGAGAATCCCAAATCCCCCACATATACATGATTCCAAGTGCACGGTCATACAGCCCGTATCCAGGTCTGCACTCCTCATCCCAAATATGTCTACCATGATCTGGTCTGGCGTAACCTGTAAAGCCTTTTTCGTGATAGGCTTTGACAATATCGTAAATATCGACCGAACCATCCAGCGTTCTGTGGGATGTTTCGATAAAGTCACCATTTTCATAGATTCGGACATTGCGGATATGAGCAAAAGCAATGCGATCCGCAAACTCTCGAACCATATCCCCAATATCGTTAGTCGGATTAGCTCCTAAAGAACCGCTACATAGCGTTAATCCATTGTAAGGATTATCAACAAGGCTTAAAAACCTTTTAATATTTTCTCGATTAATCATAATTCGTGGTAAGCCAAAGATTGGATAAGGGGGATCATCTGGATGAATTCCCATTTTGATATCATGTTTCTCTGCCACCGGGATAATTTCTTCTAAGAAATATTTTAAGTTATCCCACAAGTCTTCTGTGGTCACATCCTTATACAATTCAAACAGCTTTGTTAAATGAGATAGTCTTTCAGGTTCCCAACCAGGCATCGTTAAATCTGAGTTTTCACTGATTTTTTTTACTAAATCCATTGGATCGATATTCTCAATTTTCGATCCTTCATAAAAAAGCGCCGTTGATCCATCCTCAAGCTCTTTAAATAGATCTGTACGAATCCAGTCAAATACAGGCATAAAGTTATAACAGATGACCTTAACCCCAACTTCCGCTAGCTTTTGAATGGTCTTTTTATAATTTTCAATGTATACGTCCCTTGACAGCAAACCGAGTTTAATATCTTCATGAACGTTTACACTTTCAACGACATCAATATGCAAACCATGCTCATCGGCTTGCTTTTTCACTTCTAGGATTTTATCCATTGGCCATTCTGCTCCAGCTGGAACATCATGAAGGGCCCATACTAATCCTTCTACTCCAGGAATTTGACCAATGTGTTTTAACGAAACACTATCGTTTCCTTCCCCGAACCATCTAAATACCATTTTCATACGAACCACTCCATACTCTCTATTTGTTTACATTTCTGCTCTTGCTTCTTTCACAAGCAGACAATATTGTTTAGCTAGTGCAGTCACTTCTTCATAGTTTCCTACTTTAGCAGGTTTGGCTAAGTCGCTGCCAATTCCAACCGCAACGGCTCCACTTTTGATCCACTCTTTCGCATTTTCAAGATTAACCCCGCCTGTTGGCATAATCGAAACTTGCGGAATCGGGCCTTTAATTGATTTCACAATTGATGGTGAGTAATGATTTCCTGGGAACATTTTGACGATCTCTGCGCCGTATTCCATCGCCGTTTTCATTTCAGTTACCGTCATACAGCCCGGCATGTAAGGGATTTGGTACCTGTTGCACAGGATGGCGGTATCTTGATCAAAACAAGGACTTACCACATATTTAGCCCCAGCAAGTATCGCAATCCGCGCTGTCTCACTATCTAAAACGCTCCCGGCACCAACGAGTAAATGTTTAAACTCAGGTTTTTTCGTCAAAGTTGAAATAACATCTGCTGCCCCCGGCACGGTAAACGTTACTTCAATCGATCTAATTCCACCTTCCATACAAGCACTAGAAGTCTGGATGGCTTCCTCTTCACTCTCTGTGCGGATGACGGCCACTACGCCAGACTCTACCATTTCCATTATAATTTTAGATTTTTGAATCATCGTATTTAACCCCTCAATCATTTTTAAAATGTGACCACAACTTTGCGAATTTCATTAGGTGATTTTTCAATTAATGAGATCGCATCTTTAATGTTTTCTACCGGAAATTGATGTGTCACCATCTCTTCTATCCCTAACGTCTTTTCATTGAATAACTTAATTACTTCAGGAAATTGATCCGTTTGTAATCGTGATCCGACAATCGTGACTTCCTTCTTCGTAATAGGCAACTGCGGAATACTTGAAGCAACGGTATCAAATCCAAGCACGACCACATATCCAGCAGGAGAAACCACTTCAACGGCATCCTCAAATGTTTTTGGAATACAAACCGCATCGATGACAATGTTTGCCCCTTCGCCTTCCGTTAGGCTCAATACTTTTCCTCTTACATCTTCCTTTGCGGCATTGATCGTGATATCTGCTCCCCAAGACTTTGCAAAATCAAGACGATCCTCACTTAGATCTGTAATCATACATGTTGCGCCTTTTGCCTTGGCCATCTTCAAACAACAAAGGCCAATCGGACCAGCACCCATGATTAACACCGTGTCTCCCTCTTTCACATTTCCACGCCACGTTGCTTGCGCTCCAATGGTAAATGGCTCAACTAATACAGACTCTTTCCAATTTAAATCCTGACTCACTTTATGAACTAAGTAGTCTGGCATGACTAAGTATTCTTGCATTCCGCCTTCCAGGTGAACGCCATATACTTCTAACTTGCTGCAGACATTCTTTCTTCCAGTCCGACAGGCATAGCATTCACCACATGTTTCAATGGGCTCTATGACTACTTTATCTCCAACAGAAAGGCCCGTCACATTAGCTCCTATTTCTTCTACTTGACCTGTGACCTCATGACCAATAATTCTTGGCAGCGTCGCTAATGGATTGGTTCCGTGGTAGATGTGTATGTCAGATCCACAAATACCGACCATTTTTACTTTTACTAGTACTTGATTTGTCTCCGTTATAACTGGTTTTTCCTTTTCAATAATTGCAAGCTCATGTGCACCTGTAACTTGAACAGCTTTCATGAAACACTCAACTCCTTCATCATTAGTCTAATAAGCTAGGTAAATAAAGAGTTAATTCTGGTATAAAAGCAACTAACAATAACACCAAAATACTAACAGCTAAGAATGGTATAAGAGCAACAGACGTCTTCCCTACAGATACCTTCCCGATACTTGATGCAACAAATAGACAAACCCCGACTGGAGGCGTTGAAAGTCCAATAATTAGACCAAGAACCATCACTACCCCAAAATGGACAGGATCCATTCCGACTGACGTTGCTACAGGCAAAAGCACTGGGAACAAGATGACAAGTGCTGCGATCGTTTCCATAAATGTACCGACAAAGAGCAACAGTAAAATAATCAGTAAGATGACAACAACCTTACTATCCGAAATCGAAAGAATCGTCTCTGCCACTAATTGAGGAATTCGTTCACTCACTAAAATCCATCCAAATAAATTGGCCAAACCAACTAGAATCATAATCGAAGCTGTGCTCTTCATTGATTCCAATAAAATAGCAGGAATTGCTTTTACTTTAAGATCCCTATACACAAATAAACCGACTATCAACGCATAAACAACCGCAACAATAGAGGCTTCTGTTGGTGTAAAATAACCGCCCAAGATTCCGTACATAATGACAACCGTCATCATTAATGCCCAAAAAGCATCCATAAATGATTTTCCAATGACGGATAACTTTTGTTTTTCTCCTTTAGGATACTTTCGCTTAACGGAAATAATGTAAACGGCGATCATCAAACCAACCCCTAAAAGAACTCCTGGGATGGCCCCCGCTAAAAAGAGATCTCCAATGGAGACACTTGCTAACGTACCAACAATAATTAGTGGCAATGAAGGCGGAATAATTGGACCAATGGTTGATGAGGATGATGTAACAGCAGCAGAGAAATCAGCATCATAACCTTGTTTTTTCATAGCTGGAATTAAAACCGATCCAATACTGGCTGTATCTGCTAAAGCTGTACCAGATATACCTGCAAACCCCATTGAAGATCCCACATTTGCAAGCCCTAACCCACCACGGATATGGCCTACAATATTATTGGTAAACTGAATAATTCTTTCCGTAATTCCCCCTGCATTCATTAAATTCCCTGCCAAAATAAAGCCTGGAATACACAAAAGAACAAAAGAGTTTAATCCACCAAACATTCTTTGTGGAATAATCGATAAAGAAATATCCGCCATTAACAAGTAGATGACCGAAGAGATGCCTAAACTAAAAGCAATTGGCACACCTAAAAAAATTAAGAATATAAATGAAACAAATAAAACAAGTGCTAGCATTAGTCTTCACTCTCCCTTTGGTGCCCTCTAAAATAGTCAATCATATGGAGAAGTGCATAAATTCCAATGAATAACATTGCAATAAAAATACACGCATGGATGATAGACATGTCTATTGCCATGGTTGCAGACGTTTGGCCACGGCCAATTCCGATAAATCTAAATCCCCAATACGCAACGACGGCACTAAATAAAACAATGGTCAAATAGATAAATCCCTCATAGATTTCTCTTACTCTTTTAGGAAGGTAATGGAGCAATAGATCTACATTGATAAATTCTTTGTCCTTTAATGCCAACGGAGCACCAAAGGAAACCGAAAATAAAAATAAGAACCGCGATAATTCTTCAGTCCAAACAAAAGTCTGTGGTAAATAGCGGGAAACAATTTGGATAACCACTACAATGATTAAAGCTAGAAAACATAGAATTGTAGCTACTTCCAAGGTGCGGTCTAATATTTTTGTACTCCTCACTTTTCTTCAATCCTTTACCAATAAATTAGGCACACCGCTTTACTTCTTGTTTTGTTCCCTTTGTGTTCGTAAGCGGTGTACCTTCTAAAATAAGTGTTACTATTCTACTTCTAAGATTTGCTCATAAAGAGAAAATTGTTCTTCAGATAAACTTTTTTGGATAGCAGGCATCATCGCTTCACGGAATGCATCTTGATCGACATCACTATTGAAGTTCATTCCTTTTTCCGTTAAAGCTGCACGATAGTTTTCGAATTCTGTATCAAAGAGCTCTTTACCGTAGTTTTGAGCTTCTTCAGCAGCTGCTAAAACGCCTTCTTTTAATTCATCAGATAAACCATTGAACTGTTCATTTCCTACTAAAATATAAATCCAAGAGTAAACGTGTTCTGTTTCATTTACATAATCTTGCACTTCAGCAAAACCAGCACTATGAATTAAATCTAGCGGATTTTCTTGACCATCGATCACGCCTTGCTGTAATCCAGTAAACACCTCGTTAAAGTCCATGACTTGTGGCCTTGCCCCTGCTTCCTCCCAAACACTTAAGAACAATGGAACGTTTGGTACACGCATTCTAAAACCTTTTAAATCTTCAGGTGTAGAGATTGGTTCGTTTGACGTTAAGTTACGCGGTGCGCGTGTGTGATAGTAAAGGGGTGTTAAACCCACTTTTTCGATAATTTCATCTTTAATTTGTTGACCGATGTCCCCTTCGATGACGTTTACTAAGTGATCTTCATCTCTAAAAGCGTAAGGCACTGCCATAAGCGCAGCTGTTGGAGACCAGTTTGCCATTGTTTCTCCAGAAATAACTAAGTCTGCAGAACCTGCTTTAATACTGTTGATTGTATCTGTTTCCCCACCTAGTTGGTTGTTAGGATAGATTTGAATTTCAATTTGACCATCTGTATTTTCACTTACCAACTCACTGAATTTCTCTGCTGTTTTATGCCATAGGTGATCTTCAGCTGCCAAATGTCCGAATTTCCAAGTAATCGTCTCAGTTGCTTCTTGAGCTGAATCGTCACTTCCATTATCTGTCTGTGATGAAGTATCATCCGATCCACATGCTGACATAACAAACATTGCTGCAAAAACGGCTGGTAAAAATTTAAATTTCTTCACTGTAAATCCCCCTAAAATGTTAGTTTAATAGTTTATTGGAAACCGACAAATCTTTATGAGTTTCAACCACCTCCCTAGAAAATATCGCCTTCATTCCTTTTAGTCTGTAACTAAGTATTCATAAACACTTTGCGTTACTGGAACACCTTCTTTATGAGCCATTTCTTCTTTTAATTGCTCAGGCTCACCTGGGACTAATACTTGATCAAACCCTTTTGCCGGTTCTTGTTCATGAAGTTCACGAATGAGCTGATCCATATTCTCTAAGAACTCGTTCTTATCAGTAAATACAGATGGGTTCATCACACATAAGTAATGCCCTAGTTTTCGTGGCTTGTTATAGTCTCCGTACATTTTCGAAATATGTGGTCCGAAGGCCGCTCCTGCGAGTAATCCTGAGAAAATTTCGACAACGACTCCCAAACCATATCCCTTTGGCCCAGCAAAAGGAGAGAGCGCTTCCACTTCATGCGGATCCGTTGTTCCAACTCCATTTTCATCTACTCCCCATTCAGCAGGAATGGACGAACCACTTTCGCGGGCATGGAGTATTTTTCCTAACGCTACATTACTTGTTGCCATATCTAAAATGACCGGTTTATGTGCTTTTGCTGGAAACCCATAAGCAATTGGATTGGTTCCTAAAAATGGCTTGGCTCCTCCAAAAGGAACAACAATTTTATCTGTGTGTGTCATGGCTACCCCAATCATGCCTTGCTCTGCTGCCTGCTGAACAAAATAGGATAGAGCCCCGCAATGACTACTATTGATTACGGTCATCATTCCAATTCCATTTTGATCCGCCATTTCAATCGCATGATCCATGGCCTCTTTCATAACGGCATGACCCATCCCATTGTCTCCATCAAAAACGGCTGAACACGGTCCCGTTTTTTTCACTGAGAAAGATGCCTGCTTATTAAGTCCTCCTTCACTTATTCTTTTGATATAATGCTCTGTTCGTAAGACACCATGAGAACTTACCCCTCGTAAATCAGCATGCACTAATACATCTGCTACAAGTTGAGCATGCTTGGCATTAAGTCCTGCTTTTGTTAATTTTGTCACAACTAAAGTCTTTAATTTTGAAGCTTCAATTTTAACCGTTTCCATATTTTAATCCTCAATTCTAAACTTTATCTTTCAATAAATTCTTTCTCTCCTAATTTGACAAGAACATCCTCTAGATACGGCAGTCCTTCATTATCACCTTTAATACTTACAACAATTGAGCCAATCGTATTAGCAAACTTTAATGTCCTCTCTAACGGCCAATTTTGTAAGACACCGTAGACAAATCCTGCATCAAATCCGTCTCCCGCTCCGACGGTATCAACAACCTTCTTCGGCACAACTGGCGCCGCTTCTACATACTCGCCGTCATGATAGCCAATGGCCCCTTTATCACCAAGTTTAATGGCCGTATAAGAAATCCCTAATTTTTGACATTCACTTATGATTTCTTTTGGATGATTCGTTCCAAGTAAGAGCTCTGCTTCTTCTAATCCCGTCAATAAAATGTCAACGTGAGGCAAGAATTGAAGTAACACTTCTTTCGCTCTTTCTTTCGTCCACAACTTCAAACGAATATTGGGATCAAACGAAATGAGCATATTTTGTTTTTTAGCTTCCGATATAGCCGTATGAATAATCTCAATATTTTTTTCATCAATAGCTGGAAAAACCCCTGTAATATGAAGCAGTTTAGCGCTTTCAAAATAGGTGCTTTTAATACTATCAGCCGATAATGTTAACGTTGGTGAATTAGAACGATAGTAAGAGGTGCTTCCATCTCCACCCTCCATAATCTCTTTGAAATTTAAAGAGGTAGGGTAACCATCAACGAACTCTACTTCTGACATATCAATTCCCTCTCCACGGACGGAGTTGAAGATATGCCTACCGAACTCATCATTTCCTAGCCTGCTAATCCAGCCAGTCTGTAACCCGAGTCTCGAACAGCCAATCGCAAAATTTAACTCTGCCCCTCCAACTTTTCGTTCAAACGATTGAACAAATCTCATCGGTCCCGTTGAACTAGGGTTAAACGTAATCATTGCATCCCCTATTGTAATAACATCTTTCAATGTGTTTCCCACCTTTCAATAAAGCTATTAATTAGGAGTAATTACTCTAAAAAAATCCGGGTACCTTTTAATTAGCTCCTGTCTGTCAATGACAACTATATTCAAATGTTCACGAACCACTTTCTCGACACGCACCTTATCTTTCGCTCGAATCGCATCGACAATCTCGTGGTGCTGAGCGATAAGGATATCCGTATTTAAATTTTCAGATAAACTTAAAAATCTCATACGATTAAAATTAATACTCATCATCGTTTGTAAAACACTCCAAATTCGTGTTTTGTTACACTCTCTGAAAATAATCGAATGAAATTCATCATCCAAATCATAGAACTCTTTATAGTTTTTTTCCCTATTACACTTTTCTTGTTTCTCTAGATTAGCTGTAATGAGTTGGAAACCTTTTTCAGTAAAAAACTCACATGCTAATTGTGCCGTAGCTACTTCTAAATGCTCCCTCATAAATCTTGTTTCCTCTAAATGATCCAAATTAATTAAAGAAACAAACGATCCTTTCTGAGGAAATACCGTTACTAAATCTTCTTGAGATAGTCTTAAAAAGGCTTCTCTCACTGGCGTTCGGCTTACTTGTAACCTTTCAGCTGTTTCATTTTCACTAATCGATTTACCTGGTGGCATCTGTAAGCTGACAATTTCTTTTTTCAGAAATTCATATACTTTTGTTCCCATCGAGGTGTTTTTTTTATTTGAAAAATCAATAACAGTCATTTTTTGGCCTCCAGATACTTAAACGAAGTAGGTTTCATTCACTTCCATACTTGTATACTAGTATAAAAGTGAAAGCGTTGTCAAATGTTTTTTACCTTTTGGGGATGCGGGGAGACGGTTCGAGACTGATGAAAAAGTCATTTTTTGAATAGCTGTTCCCTGCTAACTTCACCCTTACCTTTATGTACTTTCTTGGTATTAACACAGAAGATACTCTTCCTAAATAAAAGTCTCCTATCAAAATTTAGAACACAACGCTTAGGAGAATCTACTTTAGATGAAATCATCATAGAAATAGTAAAACAATGTGTTGAAAAAGGGATTCTTAAAGGGAAAAGTGTGAGTATAGACGCAACTCATATTGAAGCTAATACAAAGAAGAAAACTCCTAAACAAAGAAGGCAGGTATTAAGATTGATGAAGGGAAAAATGCGGAGCTCAAAAGGTTTCATGGCCTATCCCGTGCCAGGGGGTATGGTCTATTAGGTGTGTCTAAACAATCTAAATTGGCTGCAATAGCAGTCAATTTTAATAGAATAGCAGCTTTAGTATCCTAATAATAAGGAGAAAACCGCAAAGGTTTTCCCCCTTCAGAGTTAGAATCATAAAAAATTCATTGGATTTTAAGTTTAGAACCTAAAATTTTGTGCTTAACTAAAATTAGCTAATTATAAACGGTACTTTTTCACCAGTCTCGGACGGTTCTCGTGCTTCCCTAGTGAGTTTATTGTTCCGTCCCCATGCTCCTTATGTTGATTAAATGTGGATATCTAATCCACCCGAGAGAGATCTTCTTCCTCACACTTGTGGATATACGAGGAATGTGGACAAACCTCTGTATAAAGTGATGGTTGTCCACTTGTTGTTCGTTGGATATGCGTTTATCTATTAGCTGCATTTTAACGAATCCACAGTTCTGGTATCATTAACGGTGAACAGACTATTTCCCTGCTTCCCCGGGAATGACCATTATTTTAATACCTATTGATTACGGCCAGTGAAATGTACCACCATTGACATAGTTCTTATCACTAAATGACAAAGAATGTACCAGTTAATGACAGGCTGTTTACCAGTTTGTCTTTTGTATAATTATCTATAGGTTAAGTTATATATTTATTAATATTTATACTACTGGCAGTGAGGGATCGTTGAGCTAACGGAGCCGTTTAGTCCTTATACAATTATGAATAAAAAGAAGGGGGAAACTTAGTCTTTATAAAGTGTTTTAGTTGCCCCTTTAAAGTTTTTTTCTTTATAATATACCGTTTTTATCCTACCTATTTTTCGTGATTCAGGACTTCTCTTGATATACACTTTATAAGAAAGGTGTCCTTTAGCTAATTCATATGCTCCTATACCAGAGGCTGCTAAAAAAGAGGCTGCTCCAACTCCAGGAATTAATCCTGTAGCTCCAACTACTACAGAACCCATATATATTCCCAAAGATCTATCTTTAATTAATATAATAAAGTTTATATGTGGTCGGCCAAGAAGATTCTGACATACATTTATACGCAGGATAACATGCTTGGGCTTCTTCTACTTTTTCTACTGGTGTTAATGTAAATCGACTAACTACTAGTATAAAAGCTAGCCACAGTTTTATAGACCTTTTTTCCAACGATATCTACCCCCTTTTTTGTACATATATGTATTGAACTATCTTTAAAAAGGGACAAGGTACCTGTCCCCGATGTCCCTC
The DNA here is from genome assembly GCF_028610705.1 of Halalkalibacter alkalisediminis. GTDB lineage: Bacteria > Bacillota > Bacilli > Bacillales > Bacillaceae_D > Halalkalibacter > Halalkalibacter alkalisediminis. Next base: position 3,693 of record NZ_JAQQWT010000018.1, on the reverse strand, counting down.
ATGAATTATTAGAAAAAATCGAAAATAACAAATGGCATTGACATATTTCTAATCAATTATATAATTGATTATTATACAATCCCGATTAGAAAACTCGGAAATCAAAAGAAGGAGATGAAGTAAATGAAAAATATTGGGTCAATTCTTGTTGCTTTAGTGTTAATGTTTACACTAGCAGCATGCGGAACAGCTGAAGATGCACCAGCTGAAAATACAGATACAGATGTTGAAACAGGAGAAACTACTACAGAAGAAGGAGAAACAGAAGATACAGCTTGGGCTGACGTTGAAGAAGCAGGGAAACTCGTTGTTGGTACATCAGGAACTTATTCACCTATTACATATTACGATGAGAATAATGAGTTAACAGGCTTTGATGTAGAACTCATTCGTGAAATCGGAGAACGTTTAGGACTTGAAGTAGAATTTAGTACGATGGACTTTGATGGAATTTTACCTGCTTTACGTAATGGTCAAATTGACATTGCGGCAAACGATTTTGCTATTACAGAAGAACGCAAAGAGACATTTGACTTTGTTATTCCACATAAGTATTCATACGGATCTATCATTGTACGTGCAGAAGACGTTGATAAATTTGAATCTGCTTATGATTTAGAAGGCGTAAAAGTAGCACTAGGCTCATTAACTAGTAACTATGCAATTTTTGCAGATAATATTGGAGCTGACAGAGTAGCTTATGACGGAGGAGTGGAAGCAATCCTGCGTGACATCATTAACGGAAATCGTGATGGGTATTTAAATGATCGTCTCGTTCTTCGCCGTACACTAGAAGAATTTGGTGATGATCGTTTAGCGATTGCAGAACAGGTAAAATATCATGCAACAGAAAGTGCAATCATTATGTTAAAAGGAAACACTTCATTAAAAGAGCGATTAGATGAAGTGATGCAAGAATTGTTAGAAGACGGAACAGTCGCTCGCCTTTCTGAACAATTTCTTGGTGAAGACGTTTCCCAGCCAGTGGACAGTTCAGAAGTCGTTGGGTTAGACGGGAAATAAGTTGAGGTGCCAGGCACCTTTCCATTTGAGGATGGCTTAACGCTGTTGAGTTAGCCTCTTTCTTTTTCAATTTATTTCTAAAGAGGTGTCAGCATGTTTGAATGGTTTACTGAAATTAAGTGGGAACATTTATATGATCCACAACTTGCAATCGATTCATTGCCGTTTTTACTTGAGGGCTTAAAGATTACAATGATTATTGCCCTTTTTAGTATGTTTTTTGCCTTGGTTCTTGGTACATTACTAGGAATTACAAGGATGTCAAAATTCTGGTTTTTACGCTGGCCAACTCGGCTCTATATTTCATTTATGCGGGGAACACCTTTACTCGTTTTTATTTTTATTCTTTATTATGGTGTCCCAGTATTAGGTGTTCAATTTAGTAGTGCAATTGTTGCTGGTATTGTCGGGATTAGCTTGAATTTTGCAGCTTATATTGCTGAAGTCGTCCGTTCAGCAATTATGTCAGTACCTCGCGGACAATGGGAAGCGGCATCTTCGTTACAAATGGGTTATGTACAAACACTTCGTCGCATTATTATTCCACAAGCTACACGTATTGCGCTCCCGCCAATATTTAATATTTTCATGGATGTTGTTAAAGGGACGTCGCTTGCATCAGTCATTACAGTACAGGAATTATTATATAGTTCGAGACTCGTTGCTGGTCGAACATTTGATAGTATGACAATGTACATAACAGCAGCCCTTATCTATTGGGTTGTTTGTATCGTTATTGGACATTTCCAAGAGAGATTAGAAAAACGGTATAATCGATATTTGAGCCGACGATAAATGAGGTGAATCAATGATAAATGTTAAAAACCTTATGAAGAAATTTGATAATGTTAAGGTACTAGAGTCGATTGATTTTTCAGTAAAAAAAGGGGAAGTAGTGTGTTTGATTGGACCATCAGGTTCAGGAAAGACAACATTGCTGCGTTGTTTAAATTTACTCGAAACTCCTAATGGTGGATCTATTATGATCGGCAATAAAAAGTTACAGTTGGTTGGAAAGCCACCAAGTAAAAAAGATACGATTGAACTGCGAAGCTATTCTGGGATGGTATTTCAAGGGTTTCACCTTTTTCCACACAAGACAGTTATGGAAAACATTATTGAAGCTCCATTAATGGTTAAAAAAAGAAATAAAACGGAGGTTATTAAAGAAGGAGAGGTATTACTGCAAAAAGTGGGGATGTTTGAACATCGTGATAAGTACCCTGATTCACTTTCAGGTGGACAACAACAACGAGTAGCTATTGCTCGTGCTCTTATGATGAAACCAGAAGTGATGCTGTTTGATGAGCCGACGTCTGCACTCGATCCCCAGCTTATTGGCGAAGTGCTTCGAGTCATTGAAGATCTTGCGAAAGAAGGTCAAACGATGGTCATTGTTACACATGAAATGAATTTTGCTCGCCGAGTGGCAGACAAAGTACTATTCATGGACGGCGGTTATATTATTGAAGAAGGCCCTCCTACTCAAGTACTTGAAAATCCACAGGAAGATCGGACAAAACAATTTCTACGAATGATAGACGAATAGCTTTGAAGGTTTTTCTCATTCATTTATATAGAGCAGTATAATTATGTTAAGTATGTTCAATCATAGAAGTGTAGGAGGTTAAAAGTGAGGAAACTGATATTAGGACTAATTATATTATTTTTGATTACACAAATATTCGACTATAAATCTTTGAACATGTTATCTCAAGATCTTCTATCGTTTTTAGGTATAATGGAGCCGTTCTTTATTATAGTTGGGCTCATTTTTTTGTTCTTCTTGTTCTTGTTATGTACAAAAAAATAATACTATAAGTTTAGATTAATTATACCGTGTAAGAAAAAATTATACTTCTCACAATATTTTTCCTCCATTCTTTTTCCCTCCCATATTTGGAGAAAACTCTTCCTTCTTATTTTTAATATATAAATCTTATTAAATTTGATAACATTGTTTTAGTGTAGCTTTGAAATAAAGTTTAAGCAAAAATACCTCGTAAACCCTTTTTTTACAATAAATAAGAAGAATCCTTTTTGAAAAAAGATTGATCAAAATGGATTCTTCTTCAGCTGATTTAAGTTTGGTTTTTATAAAAAAGTTTGATCATTTTCTACCTATGTTGTTCAACAATCGCGGCCGTTAATTGAATAAATAAAAATAGATTATGCACATACTCATTGGATAAAAAAAGAATTTTTCGTGAAGGTGGCTATACTTTCTGTAGATGAGTATCTTTAAAATTACTTGGGTACTTTAATCCGTAGCCTATAGTTCGATCCATACCAATATGCGCTATCCAAGTGATACTTAATGCCAGCATTAAATTTTGTTCTAGAATCATACTTAAGATGATAAAAAGTAACGGAAGAGTATATGTATGAAAAATATTATATATTTTTGACCCAATTTTATTATTAACTATATAGCCAAGCATAGACAGATCTGGTACTAACAAAAAGAGGAAAAATACCCACCAGCTAACTCCCACTTGATCTGATTAACACGAATAGTGAAACAGATGATGTAATATTAAAAGCTATCCAGCAAGCTGTACTTGTCATTCTTACTGCATTTGCAGAAAAAGAACGTTCTGATATTCGTGTACGACAAGCTGAAGGAATTGAAGCAGCAAAGAAGAAAGGAACAAAATTTGGACGACCTTT
>NZ_JAQQWT010000017.1:60318-67322 GCF_028610705.1 Halalkalibacter alkalisediminis | reverse complement strand
GGTTGATAGGTCTGGTGTGGAAGCGTGGCGACACGTGGAGCTGACAGATACTAATCGGTCGAGGACTTATCCAATATTATTCTTGATAGTTTCTATTATGCATTATCTAGTTTTGAAGGAATCATTTCTTCAATGGTATTTTTACAAAAATACCTTATAGTCTGGTGGCGATAGCGAAGAGGTCACACCCGTTCCCATGCCGAACACGGTCGTTAAGCTCTTCTGCGCCGATGGTAGTTGGGGGCTTCCCCCTGTGAGAGTAGGACGTTGCCAGGCATCTAAAAAGCATTCCGTTATGGAATGCTTTTTTGTGCATGAAAATGAAAATAAAGGTTTTTATTTCTAAATAAACCATTAAATATAGCTTATTTACAACAGGGTTCCTTTTAAAAGGACCTCTTTTACCTCAGCTAAATTAGATATTACAAAGTAATTGCGAGTTTCGATTTGTATTCGTAAGTTTTAAAATATATTCGCAACCGGTAATTGATCCGCTAGTTTGCCTACTATAACCGCATTTAGCATACTAAAATCGTAACTTTAATGAGCAAATTCGTACGTTTGTTCTACTTGGTAAACGTCTTCAGTGTATTCTTCTTGCTTTAGAAATGCTTTAAATAGAACTCGACTGCAGAAACATAATCGAATGCGATTCATGCGACCTATCTACATAACAATCGCATAAAGTATTTAAGCCTAAGTAAACTTCACAAAAAGAAAAACAGCATTTCAAATCCAACAACAAAAAATTAACCAGATTTATTTAATCTGGTTTTTCCATGTACATATGTGATAAAAGTTTCTCTATGCATTTCTTGGTCGATTATTTTTCGAATATAGTATGGATCATGTAACAAACCATGTTCTTTATCTGATTCAACCCATTCTTTTACCTCTCTGTTTTCCAACAGCTTTTGGAACCATTCTTGTTTCATCAGTTCATTCCAATGTTCATCCCAATTAAGCCCTTTTTTTCTGAGAATGTATTTTTGTATAAGTTCAATAAAGAAGCCTACAGACAGAAGCATTAATAATAAAAGTAAGAGCATATAGCTTTCCCCCCATATAAGTATGACCATAAACACTAAATCCATTTTAGCTTATTAATACGCGACTGTCACAATAAATTCAACTACATTATACCTCTTAGTAATTAGCAACAAAACGTTTCTCATCTTCGTTCGCGGATAATATATATCTATATCATTATAGTTAAAAAGGAATAGATTAATAAGTTTAGCGCCTAGAAATTGCTTTGGGAAGAAAACCTTTGATCTTGAAGTAAATGAACGTTTATGTTTAATTCTTCTCCAAACAGGTTAAAGTCCCTTAGAAACACTAAATCATTTTCAAACTTAAGGAGGCTTATATGGCTTTAGCAAATGAACTCCAACAATTAAAGAAGCAGTATTGTGAAGAAGGTGTTTTGACCATTTACTTAAGCACGGATCAAACGAGCAATGATCAGAAAAAGGGAGAATGGAAAATTCGATTAAAAAATGGATTGAAAAGGTTAGAAGAATATATTCAAAAGAGTGATGAAAATCAATTAAGCATGTATAAAAAATTAAAGAAAAAAGCTACTGCTGAAATTGTGAAATTGCAGTTACAATTACCGAAAAGCATAGTTTTATTAGCATTTCCCAATGGTGATATAGTCTTGAAGAAGCTACAACTTCATGTTGAAAATAAATTCCATTGGGAGAAAGAACCCATCTTAGCGCAATTAGAAACCATTCAAAAAGAATATCCACAAGAAGGGATCATATTTATTCAAAAGGAAGGTGTATTTGTCATTGAGACGAGTCTAGGAGAAGTGAATAACGAGCTGGGTTATGATTTAGATTTAGAAAATGAGGATTGGAAGCAGTATGAAGGGGTAGCTGCAAGAGAAAGAATGGCCTCAAGTGCAAATCACCGAGATAAATATGATCAAAGACTAGAGGCAATTCAGCAAAGATGGTACAAACAGTTAGCGAATGAATTAGAAAAAAAAGCGAAAGACAAAGGTTGGCAACATATATATTTAGTAGGTGAACAGGAGTTAATTAGTGAATTTGAAAAACATATGACGTTTCGTAATAGATCAATCATTCATAAAAATTACACTAGATTTTCAGCAAAAGAAATTGTATCTCATGTATTAGCTTCTTAAAACAGTCTAAAGAGGTTGCCTTATCAATTGATCTGGACAACCTCTTTTTTTATATAGATATTTCTAATTAGTAGGTTAGTAACTAGAGAAGCGTGGTTATACTAGTTGAATGCATACATATTGCACTTTTAAAAGGAAGCGAATATAATATAGTCAAAGAAAGTCAAAGTCAAATGAGTGGAGGGAGGGCAAAGGTTGAAAAATATTTCCGACATCATTGAAGAATACTTAAAGTCAACCATTCAGAATAGGGGAGATGATCCTCTAGAGATTAAAAGAAGCGAAATAGCAAAAAAGTTTCAATGTGTACCTTCACAAATTAATTATGTCATTCAAACTAGATTTACCCTTGAAAAGGGCTACCAGGTTGAGAGTAAAAGGGGTGGGGGCGGTTATATTCGGATCATTAAAGTTAGCCCTCATGATCATCTCGATTTACTTGATCAAATGATTCAGATCGTTGGCAGAGGTATCGACCAGCTAACAGCTGAGAATATTATTATTCGTTTATTTGAAGAGAAGGCAATTACGAAAAGAGAAGCGAATATAATGATTAGTGTAATGGATCGTACATTATACAATGCAAACATTTCGCATCGTGATGAAGTAAGGAGCAATATATTAATTGCGATGCTAGAGACATTAAAATATAAAGAATTATCGTAGACGGGAGGAGTTTTGTTGATTTGTCAGGAATGTAATAAAAGGAAAGCTAGTTTACATTTTGCCAAAATCATAAATGGTGAAAAGACTGAATTCCATATTTGTGAACAATGCGCAAAGGAAAAAGGAGAATATTTTCCGGGGACGAATAGTTTCTCAATCCATCAACTTTTATCGGGCTTGCTAAACTTTGAACAGCCGATTCAAAAGGGACATGAACATACGCCAGTTTCTAAACTAGAATGTGAGAAGTGTGGGATGACCTATGAACAATTTACACAAGCAGGCCGATTTGGTTGTGCACATTGTTATAAAAGCTTTGAATCTAAATTAGAGCCTATTTTAAAGAGAGTGCATAGCGGCAATCACACACATGCTGGAAAACTTCCTGAACGAATCGGAGGCGGAATTCAGATTCAAAGACAAATTGACGCATTAAAACAGCAACTCAAGAGCTTGATTGAGCAAGAAGAATTTGAACAGGCAGCTGAGTTGCGAGATGAAATCCGTTTATTAGAAAAACAAAAGAACGAACAAAAGGAGGGCTAAACAATGTCACTCCAGCAGTTTATTTCTGAAGCATTAAGCCCGTGGATGAAAAAAGATGGCCCAGATTCGGATATTGTCCTAAGTTCTCGAATAAGATTAGCTAGAAACCTTAAAGAGTATAAGTTTCCTCTTTTAGCATCATTGGAAGAGTCATATGCAACGAGTAAGCATATCGGTGAAGCTTTAACACAGGAAGAGTTTGAATCCATTGGACCGTTAGAATGGTTACCTATCGATGATATGAAAACAAACGAAAAGCGTGTCCTTGTCGAAAAACATTTAATTAGTCCTCATCTAGCTGACCAGTCTAAGCATGGAGCGGTTTTACTTGATAAAGATGAGGCTGTTAGCATCATGTTAAATGAAGAGGATCATATCCGAATTCAATGTCTTTTACCAGGCTTTCAATTAGGAAAAGGTTTAGAAAAAGCGCTACAAATTGATGATTGGATTGAACAACGATTAACCTATGCTTTTGATGAGAAGAGAGGTTACCTAACAAGTTGTCCAACAAATGTTGGCACAGGTTTAAGAGCTTCGGTGATGATGCACTTACCGGCACTTGCAATGACTCAGCAATTGAACCGAATTTTACCAGCAATTAATCAATTGGGATTAGTTGTTAGAGGAATTTACGGGGAAGGTAGCGAAGCTTTAGGTAACTTGTTTCAAATCTCTAATCAACTTACGTTAGGAAAATCGGAGGAGGACATTGTTGAAGATTTACGAGGGGTCGTTTTACAACTCATTCAACAAGAGAGAGCAGCAAGAGAAAATTTACTCGATCAATCGAGATTGCAATTAGAAGATCGCGTTCATCGCTCTTTCGGTATTTTGGCACACAGTCGCTTAATGGAATCGAAGGAGGCGACACAGCGTCTCTCGAATGTCAGACTTGGGATAGACTTAGGGTTGATTAAAGGTCTTTCAGGAAACATCTTAAATGAACTAATGATTTTAACGCAACCAGGTTTTCTTCAGCAATATGCCGGGGAAGTGTTATCGCCTGAGTTGCGGGATGAAAGAAGAGCAACACTTATTAGGGAACGATTAATGTTAGAGGAAGAAACCAACGAATAACTTGGAGGTGGACGTTTATGATGTTTGGACGTTTTACAGAGAGAGCACAGAAGGTATTAGCATTAGCGCAAGAGGAAGCAGTCAGACTTGGTCACAATAATATTGGAACAGAGCATATTCTACTTGGCCTTATTAGAGAAGGAGAGGGAATTGCAGCAAAAGCCCTTCAAGCACTTGGTCTTGGTTCTGAGAAAATCCAAAAAGAAGTGGAAACACTAATTGGTAAAGGATCAGAAGGCTCTAAAACGATTCATTATACTCCTAGAGCTAAGAAAGTGATTGAGCTTTCAATGGATGAAGCACGTAAATTAGGTCACTCCTATGTGGGAACAGAACATATTCTTCTCGGTTTAATCCGTGAAGGTGAAGGCGTCGCAGCGCGTGTACTTAACAATCTTGGTGTGAGTCTAAACAAGGCGCGTCAGCAAGTATTACAACTATTAGGGAGTAATGAGGTAGGTAGTTCTTCTAGTCAAAGTGCGGGTTCTAGCAATGCCAACACACCAACACTTGATAGCTTAGCGCGTGATTTAACTGCTGTAGCAAGAGAAGAATCACTTGATCCTGTTATCGGGCGTAGCAAGGAGATCGAGCGAGTTATTCAAGTACTAAGTCGACGTACGAAAAACAATCCAGTCTTAATTGGTGAACCGGGTGTAGGTAAAACAGCTATAGCAGAAGGGCTAGCTCAAGCTATTATTGCGAATGAAGTTCCAGAGACGCTTCGTAATAAGCGAGTAATGACACTAGATATGGGAACGGTTGTAGCCGGAACGAAATATCGTGGTGAGTTTGAGGATCGCTTGAAGAAAGTCATGGATGAGATTCGTCAAGCAGGAAACGTCATCCTATTTATTGATGAGCTTCATACCCTAATCGGTGCTGGTGGAGCAGAAGGTGCGATCGATGCTTCTAATATCTTAAAGCCATCACTTGCTCGTGGAGAGTTGCAATGTATCGGTGCTACAACGCTAGATGAATATCGTAAATATATTGAAAAAGATGCTGCACTAGAGCGTCGATTCCAACCAATACAAGTAAATGAACCAACTCTAGAAGAATCCGTTCAAATTTTAAAAGGGCTCCGTGACCGCTATGAGGCTCATCACCGTGTAACAATTACGGATGACGCCATTGAAGGAGCCGTTAAACTATCTGATCGTTATATTTCTGATCGATTCCTTCCGGATAAAGCGATTGATCTTATCGATGAAGCCGGTTCAAAAGTACGTTTAAAGTCTTATACAGCTCCACCAAACTTAAAAGAGCTAGAACAACGCCTTGATGAAACAAGAAAAGAAAAAGATGCAGCCGTACAAAGTCAAGAGTTTGAAAAAGCTGCTTCATTACGTGATTCGGAGCAACGTTTACGTGAAGAATTAGAAGAAATGAAGAACGAGTGGAAGCAAAAACAAGGCCAAGAAGACACAGAGGTAACGGTAGAAGATATCGCTCAAGTTGTAGCAAGTTGGACTGGAATTCCAGTATCGAAACTAGCTGAGGAAGAAACAGATCGTCTATTAAAAATGGAGGAAATTCTTCACGAGCGTGTGGTTGGTCAAGAAGAAGCAGTTAAGTCGATTTCTAAAGCCGTTCGCCGTGCACGTGCAGGCTTGAAAGACCCGAAACGTCCGATTGGTTCATTTATTTTCTTAGGTCCAACAGGGGTTGGTAAAACGGAACTTGCAAGAGCTGTCGCTGAAACACTATTTGGCGACGAAGACTCCATTATTCGAATTGATATGTCCGAGTACATGGAAAAGCATACAACGAGCCGACTAGTTGGTTCACCTCCGGGATACGTTGGTCATGAGGACGGTGGTCAGTTAACTGAAAAGGTACGTCGCAAGCCATACTCCGTCATTTTACTTGATGAAATTGAAAAAGCGCATCCTGAAGTATTTAATATCTTACTTCAAGTGCTTGAAGATGGTCGCTTAACAGATTCTAAAGGAAGAACTGTAGACTTCCGTAACACGGCTATTATCATGACATCGAATGTAGGTGCGAGTACGTTAAAAAGTAATAAATTCTTAGGATTTGCTACAGAAGGTGAAGATCAAGAATACAAAGATATGAAAGGGAAAGTGATGGAAGAATTAAAACGTAGCTTCCGTCCAGAATTCCTTAACCGTATCGACGAGTTAATTGTATTCCACTCCTTAGAGAAGAAGCACATTCGTGAAATTATTACATTACTAGCAGATCAATTGAAAACTCGTTTATTTGAGCAAGGAATCGATTTAGAATTAACAGAAGCAGCCAAAGATAAAATTACTGACTTAGGCTATGACCCTGAATACGGAGCACGTCCATTACGTCGTGCCCTACAAAAACAAGTCGAAGACCGCTTGTCAGAAGAATTACTAAAAGGAACAATCATAAAAGGACAAAAAGCCATTATCGACGTCAAAGACGATGAACTATTTGTCCAAACAGTAGAAACAAAAGAGAACTTACAGGTGTAAGAGATGAAGTCAAAAAGGTCGAACTTTACCTTTTTGACTTCATCGATGCATTGAGCGTAGCCGCTGCCATGTTTTAAGCTTTTTAGGAG
>NZ_JAQQWT010000017.1:54483-60218 GCF_028610705.1 Halalkalibacter alkalisediminis | reverse complement strand
CTCCTAAAAGGCGTGCAGCGTGCGGAGCCAATGCAAACCTCTGAGTGTTAGATTAGCTCAAAAATAAAAGGTCGAACTTTACCTTTTTGACTTCATCGATGCATTGAGCGTAGCCGCTGCCATGTTTTAAGCTTTTTAGGAGTGGGTTTTCTCCTAAAAGGCGTGCAGCGTGCGGAGCCAATGCAAACCTCTGAGTGTTAGATTAGCTCAAAAATAAAAGGTCGAACAGCTACAGTATAAAGAGGTAGGAAACAAAGAAAAGCCGAGAGATAGTCATAATCTCTCGGCTTTTCACCATATAATATCTAGAAGCGACCTTTTTTCTTTACTCTGATACAATAGAAGCAAAGAGAAAGAAGGAAGTGAGTGGAGCATGGCTAAGAAAAAAACGAAATTTGTCTGTCAAGAATGTGGATATGAATCAGCCAAATGGATGGGAAAATGTCCCGGATGCCAAGGCTGGAATACGATGGTCGAAGAATTCGAACCAAGCGCAAAACAAGCAAGTCGTAGCTATGTAACTTCGAGCGCGACAGGATCGAAGCCTCAATCGATTGTATCGGTTGAAAGTGAGACCGAGCCAAGGATTAGTACAACGATGATGGAGTTAGATCGTGTACTCGGAGGAGGGATTGTTCCTGGTTCTCTAGTCCTTGTAGGAGGAGATCCTGGAATCGGGAAATCAACCCTGTTGCTGCAACTTTCTTCAAAATTAGCAGAAACAAAGCATAAAGTTTTATATATATCTGGTGAGGAATCAGTTAAACAAACGAAATTACGATCTGAGCGGTTAGGTGTTTCATCTGCGGATCTATATGTATTAGCGGAAACGGATATCTCTTTTATTGAGCGTGCAATTGATGAAGTACAACCAACGTTGGTTGTCATTGATTCGATACAAACGGTTTATCAAGATGATATTACATCGGCACCTGGTAGTGTCGCGCAAGTACGCGAGTGTACGGCAGCTTTTATGAAGATTGCTAAAACGAAAGGAATTGCCATTTTTATTGTGGGTCATGTAACAAAACAAGGTTCGATTGCTGGGCCGAAACTACTCGAACATATGGTGGATTCAGTCCTTTACTTTGAGGGAGAAAGACATCATACGTATCGAATTTTACGAGCAGTTAAGAATCGATTCGGATCGACGAATGAGATGGGAATCTTTGAAATGAAGGAAATGGGATTAGAAGAAGTATTGAACCCTTCAGAAATCTTTTTAGAAGAACGATCACAAGGAGCAGCAGGATCGATTGTAGTGGCTTCAATGGAAGGAACAAGACCTGTCCTTGTAGAATTACAAGCATTAATATCTCCTACTAGTTTTGGAAACCCGAGGCGCATGGCAACAGGAGTCGATCATAACCGTGTCTCTCTGTTAATGGCGGTGCTCGAAAAACGTGTAGGCTTATTGCTTCAAAATCAAGATGCTTATTTAAATGTTGCAGGGGGTATAAGATTAGATGAGCCTGCTATTGATTTAGCGATTGCTTTAAGCATTGCATCTAGTTTCCGTAATCAAGTGACAAGCCCAACGGATGTAGCAATTGGTGAAGTAGGATTAACAGGTGAAATTAGACGAGTCTCACGCATTGAACAAAGGGTAAACGAGGCAGCTAAGCTTGGTTTTAAAAGGGCCATCATCCCAGAGAAAAATCTAGGAGGATGGACTTACCCGAAAGAAATTCAAGTAGTTGGTGTGCCAACGTTAGAGAAAGCGTTAGAGGTCGGATTAGGAGGGTAATCAATGACTGAAGGGAAAAAGCGTCACGCTTTTATCCAAAATGTACTAAAGTTAGTTGCTCCAGGAACTGATTTGCGAGCAGGCATTGATAATGTATTGCGAGCGAAAACAGGTGGTTTAATTGTAATAGGGTATGATAACGCGATGATTCCAGTCGTGGACGGTGGTTTTTTTATTAATTGTGATTTTTCACCCGCTTATTTATATGAATTAGCTAAGATGGATGGAGCGATCATCTTAAGTGAGGATGGAAAACGAATTTTATATGCTAATACTCAATTGGTACCCAATAATGGGATCCCCTCTAATGAAACGGGAATTCGTCATCGAACAGCAGAGCGTGTGGCTAAGCAAACAGGAAATTTAGTTGTTTCCATCTCACAACGAAGGAATGTCATTACTTTGTATCAAGGGGATTTTCGTTATTCTTTAAAGGACATTGGTGTTATTTTAACGAAAGCCAATCAAGCTATTCAAACGTTGGAAAAATACAAAGTAGTGCTTGACCAGGGAATCACCAATTTAGGAGCACTGGAGTTTGAACAACTCGTTACGTTTCATGAAGTGACACAAGTCATTCATCGTGTGCAAATGGTGCTTCGAATAAAAAGAGAAATCTTGAACTACATCAATGAACTTGGCAATGAAGGTCGACTAATAACGATGCAACTGAATGAATTAGTTGCCAATACGGAAAAAGAAGCGATTTTATTAATAAAAGATTATGTTAAGAACCCTAAGCAAAATGTGACCGAGATTCTCAGGGAATTGACGAAAACACAAACGGAAGAGTTACTCGACGAACAAGAGATTGTCAAAGTACTCGGTTATAGTAAGAATATCAATATTCAGGAGCAAGCCGTATCTCCAAGAGGATATCGTATTCTTCACCGAATTCCTAGACTCCCTTCGGCGATTATTGAGAACTTAATTGAGAAGTATGGAGACTTAACGAGTATTCTCTTTGCTAGTACGAAGGATTTAGATGAAGTAGAAGGAATCGGTGAACCAAGAGCTAAGATGATTAAAGATGGGTTAAATCGTATACAAGAACAACTGTTCGTAGATCGGCATATTTAGTAAAGATGGTTGACGCTCTAATGAAGTAAAGGTATAATTATAGGTTTTCTTAATTGACAAAATATTGAAGGTTTGTTACGTTAAAGGAAATAAGGAAGAAATTTTGAGATTTTATGTGAAATGCAGTTTGATAGGTTTCAAATCCGCATTCTTGTCTATAATAATAGAAGGAGGTGAATATGGATGCTAAAGCGAATTGTGCAGCTTTTTTTCGTTCTAGTTGGAGGAACTTTAGGTTTTCTCTACATTCCAGAACTGATCCATATAATAAATTTAGGCGAAGTTCCTAATTGGGTTACGAGTTCTTATGCGGGTGCAGTGTTCGGTGCTATTATTTTATTTATTGCAACAGTTTGGCTTGCTGATTATATCGTGAATGTGATGAGACTTTTGGAAGAGGCTATTGTACGTGCGCCTGTTACCGATGTGTTATTCGGTACGATGGGTTTAATAATTGGACTAATTGTAGCCTATTTAATTGGAATTCCATTGAATGCCATTAATATCCCTGTAGTAAGTACCGTTTTACCAATCTTCGTAACGATTTTTCTTGGGTATTTTGGGTTTCAAATTGGGTTTAAAAAGAGAGATGAACTTATTAATTTATTTACACTCACTCGAAACCTTGGCAAGAAAAAAGAGGATGAGGAAGAAGATATCGCAATCGGGAAACAACTAAAGATTCTTGATACAAGTGTTATTATTGATGGACGGATTGCGGATATTTGTAAAACAGGATTTCTAGAAGGCACGTTAGTTATTCCTGAATTTGTTCTTGAAGAACTTCAGCATATTGCTGATTCATCAGATGTATTAAAAAGAAATAGAGGACGTCGTGGCCTAGATATTTTGAACAAAATTCAAAAAGAGCTACCGACTAATGTAGAGATTTATGAAGGTGACTTTGAAGATATTTCAGAGGTCGATAGCAAGTTAGTGAAGTTAGCGAAAATTTCCCACGGAATGGTCGTAACGAATGACTTTAATCTAAACAAGGTTTGTGAACTACAAGGTGTATCTGTTTTAAATATTAATGATTTAGCAAATGCGGTGAAGCCAGTTGTCTTGCCAGGTGAAGAACTAAAAGTACAGGTCATTAAAGATGGGAAAGAACAGCATCAAGGTGTGGCTTATCTCGATGATGGAACGATGATTGTCGTTGAAGGTGGACGTGATTTTATCGGGAAACATATTGATGTCGTTGTGACAAGCGTACTACAAACAAGTGCAGGTCGTATGATTTTTGCTAAACCTAAGGTTCTTGAAAAAGCTTTGTAGTGTTCTTTTCTTTAAATAAATAGATGAGATCATAGATCTTTTTAAGTAGCGCCACCTTCCATTCGTGGATATTGGCGCTTTTTCTTTTGTTATAGAGGGTTTTCTTAGAGGTACATATAATTTAATCATTTCAAGATAAGTACAAGTTTTCTAAAACAAACATATGTCACTGCGCGGAAGAACATGCTAAAATAAGTACGATTTTATTGAAGTGGGCTATCTTTTTTCGGCAATAAGGATATGATTGTAGTAATGAGTTGACACATTTCAATTGGGAGAGAGTTAACAATGAAATATAGTGTAGTTATTCCGGCAGCCGGTCAAGGGAAACGCATGAAAGCAGGAAAAAACAAACAGTTTCTTGAGTTAAGGGGAGAGCCTTTAATTGTTCATACGCTTCGTTTGTTTGAGCAGGATTCCTTATGTGACACTATTGTCTTGGTGGCAAATGGGGAAGAATGTGAGATCATGAGGGAGCTTGCTGATGCTCACCAGTTTAAAAAAGTGAAAGCGATCATTGAAGGTGGAAAAGAAAGACAAGATAGTTGTAAAAACGGGGTTGATTCTCTTAAAACTGAGCAAGTGGTCTTGATTCATGATGGGGCACGTCCATTTGTTACATACGATGTTATACGCAGACTAGTACATAAAGCTGATGAAACGGGAGCGGCTATTGCGGCAGTTCCTGTTAAGGATACGATTAAACGGGTAAAAGAGGGAGTAGTTGTTGATACGCAAAATAGAGCAGAATTGTGGTCGGTGCAAACCCCCCAGGCTTTTAAATGGTCCCTCATTAAAGAAGCTCATACTCGGGCCAAAGAAGCAGGTAAAGTAGGAACGGATGACGCTAGCCTCGTAGAATGGCTCGGTCATGAAGTAGCCATTGTAGAAGGAGATTACCAAAATATTAAGTTGACTACACCGGATGATTTGCTTTTTGCTGAAGCAATTCTGAAAGAAAGGGAGAGAAAAAAATGAGAATTGGACAAGGTTTTGATGTTCATCAGTTAGTCGAAGGGAGACCTCTAATATTAGGAGGAATCACGATTCCATATGAAAAAGGGTTACTTGGACATTCTGATGCCGATGTTTTATTACATACGATTGCCGATGCAGCACTAGGTGCAATTGGAGAAGGAGATATTGGAAAGCACTTTCCTGATACAGATAGCGCCTTTAAAGATGCAGACTCAGCCAAACTTCTCACACATGTATGGGAGCTTGTCAAAGAAAGAGGTTTTAAATTAGCGAATATTGACTGCACCATCATCGCACAACAACCCAAAATGGCTCCGCACATCGAAACGATGCGCACCCGTATCGCCGAACTTCTAGAAGCCGATGCTTGCCAGGTGAACGTCAAAGCCACAACCACAGAAAAACTAGGCTTCACAGGCAGAGGAGAAGGAATTGCCTCTCAGGCAGTTATTTTACTAGAGAAGGTTTAAAAAGGTCGAACTTCACCTTTTTAAACCTTCTCTAGAGCAATGAGCGTAGCCGCTGCCAATGTTTTAAGCCTTTCTGAGCGGGTTTCTCAGAAAGGCGCGCAGCGTGCGAAGCCATTGCCACGGCCAGAGGAAAGACAAAGTAAGAAAGTAGCTTACTAAAAAAAACGGAACCAAGGAAAAGT